>NZ_UFQQ01000026.1 GCF_900218015.1 Rhodopseudomonas pentothenatexigens
GAGGCAATGCTGCGCGAGCTCGGCATCGTGCACCGTTACACTCGGCCTTACCGCCCCCAGACCAACGGCAAGATCGAGCGCTTCTGGCGGACCCTGGACGACGACGTGATCGACGGAGCCACCTTCGACAACCTCGACCACTTCGCCAACGAGTTGTTCGAATACATGGTCTATTACAACAACTTCAGGCCCCACCAGGCCCTCGGCGGCAAAACCCCGAAGGACTTCGCCGCCGACAAAAAAATCCGATCACCGAATTAGTGAACTCGCACAATTGCGAGGAGCGTAGCGACGAAGCAATCCAGTGCCGGAGCACGGGGCTGGATTGCTTCGCTTCGCTCGCAATGACGACGGAGGCGTGAACTACACCTGGGACAGTTTCGGGCCGGTGCCGTAGATCTGGTCGGCGCGGGTTTCGAACGCTTCGGCGAAGCGATGAAACGCGGTGTCGAACATCGCGCCCATCAGCGTGGCGAGCATCCGGCTCTTGAATTCATAGGCGATGAAGAAGCCGACCTCGCAGGCGCGCTCGGTCTTGGCTGTGAAGGTCCAGCGGTTCTCCAGGTTGGAGAACGGGCCTTTCAGATACTCGACCAGGATCGTCAGATTGGCGCGGTCCAGAGTGACGCGGCTGGTGAAGGTCTCCTGCACCAGCTTGAACGACACCGTCATGTCGGCGATCACCACTTCGGTGCCGTCCGGCTGCGGGTTGCGCTCGCGGATTCTCAACGCCTTGCACAGCGGCACGAATTGCGGATAGCGCTCGACGTCGGCGACGAGGTCGAACATCTTCTCGGCACTGTGCGGCACTCGGCGCCTGTTGGAAAACTGCGGCATCGTCTCGGGCTTCAGATCTTGGCTCTCAGCGGGCTCGCGCCGCGCGCGCCGCCTTGAGCTTGGCGAAATCGTCGCCGGCGTGGTGCGACGAGCGCGTCATCGGCGACGCCGACACCATCAGAAAGCCCTTGGCGTAGGCGGTGGTCTGATAGCCGGCGAACTCGTCCGGCGTGACGTAGCGCATCACCGCGTGATGCTTGCGGGTCGGCTGCAGATACTGGCCGATGGTGAGGAAATCGACCTCCGCCGAGCGCAGATCGTCCATCACCTGCAGCACCTCGTGGCGCTCCTCGCCGAGCCCGACCATGATGCCGGATTTGGTGAAGATGCCGGGGTCGAGTTCCTTCACCCGCTGCAACAGCCGGATCGAATGGAAGTAACGCGCGCCCGGCCGCACCGACAGATAGCGCGACGGCACGGTTTCGAGATTGTGGTTGAACACGTCCGGCTTGGCAGCGGCCACCACTTCAAGCGCGCCGTCCTTGCGCAGGAAATCCGGGGTCAGGATCTCGATCGTGGTGGTCGGGCACGCCGCGCGCACCGCACGGATCGTCGCCGCGAAATGCGCAGCGCCGCCGTCGACGAGATCGTCGCGATCGACCGAGGTGATCACGAGATGCTGCAGCCCGAGCTTGCGGGTCGCCTCGGCGACGTAAGCCGGCTCATTGGGATCCAGCGCGCCGGGCAGCCCGGTCTTGACGTTGCAGAACGCGCACGCCCGGGTGCAGGTGTCCCCCATGATCATGAAGGTGGCGTGCTTCTTGTCCCAGCACTCACCGATGTTCGGGCAGCCGGCCTCCTCGCACACCGTGTGCAGGCCGTTTTCCTTGACGATGCCGCGGGTCTCGCCGTAGCCGCGGGTGGTCGGCGCCTTGACCCGGATCCAGTCCGGCTTCTTCGGCGACAGCGCATCCGGCCGCGCCGCCTTCTCCGGATGCCGGGGGCGGACAGGATTGGCGGACACCGTATCGACGAGAACGACCATGAGCTGCCTGGGGTTTGCGCGAGAACCCTACCTAATCCGGCCGTCCCCGTCCCGCAACCCGGGCGGCTTGCAGGCCGTTATCCCTTGGAATAATGCTCGAATTGTAAGCATAACGCGCGCCGCCGGCCGCCCCCTCACGGCGCCTCGATCCTTGTCCCACAGATGACCAAGCCCCGCGTTCCGAAGCCCTCGTCGGACGGAACACATCCAGCTCTCGGCCCGCTGCTGACGCGCCGGTTCTTCGCCCGCAGCGTCCATGAGGTCGCGCCCGAGCTGATCGGCGCGACGCTGCTGTTCGGCGGCACGGGCGGCATCATCGTCGAGGTCGAAGCCTATCACCACACCGACCCGGCCGCGCATTCCTTCGGTGGCCAGACCCCGCGCAACGCGGTGATGTTCGGCCCGCCGGGCTTCGCCTATGTGTACCGGTCCTACGGCATCCATTGGTGCGTCAACGTCGTCTGCGAGCCCGAAGACTCGGCCAGCGCCGTCCTGATCCGCGCGCTGGAGCCGACCCACGGCCTCGCGGCGATGCGCAAGCGCCGCGGCCTCGACGAGCCGCGCAGCCTGTGTTCCGGCCCCGGCAAGCTGGCGCAGGCGCTCGGCATCACCATCGCCCACAACGGCCTGCCGCTCGACGCCGCACCGTTCGCGATCCATCGCCGACCCAGGACTCCGGAGGTCGTCACCGGCCCGCGCATCGGCATCACCAAGGCGGCCGACTATCCGTGGCGCTATGGGCTGAAGGGGTCGCGGTTTTTGAGCAAGCCATTCCCAGGTTGAATGTCTCGGGCAGCGCTTCTCCAACCTCTCCGGTCATCGCCCGACTTGATCGGGCGACCCAGTATTCCAGAGCGCTTCAACTACCAACGACCGCTCTGGGATACTGGACCCTCCGCTTTCGCGGAGGGTGACGTGTGTTTGCGGCGCAGCGCCGCGGACTTAGCTTGCCGCCGCCCGCGCCTTCCGCAAATGGTCCGGGTACCAGACCGTGAAGATCGCGGTGCCGATCAGCACCGCGTAGGAGATCAGCTCGTAAGCGAGTTCGGGAAGCGCGAACTGCTCCATCTTGCCGAATGCCAGCACAGCGTTGATCGTGAAAGCCGTCGCCCAGATGCCGGTCATCAGCACGTTGATGCGGATGAATTTCGGATCGTTCCAGACCGCCGGATCGACATGCTCCTTGGCGTAGTCGAGCGTGAACGGCTTGCCGAGCAGGATGGTCAGCCAGGCGCCGGCCGCCAGCGCGCCGTTGGCCAGCACGCCGAGATGGCGCAGCGTCCAAGTGTCGTGGAAGCCGATCACCGCGATGGTCGCGGCGCCGAAGAACACCACGCCGACCCACAGAATGATACCGCGATGGAGCTTCAACACGCCCATCACGACCGTCAGCGCCAGTGCAACGCAGAGGCCGATCTCGACCCGGAGCAACGTGTCACGGGCGATGATCAGGAACGACAGCCACGGCGCAAACGAGATCAGTAGCTTGAGGAAGGCGAGCATCGGCACAGCCCCGTTGATGCCCGATCCTACGCGACTGCCGCGGTGTCATACTTTGGCGCCGATCAACGCCGCGGCGACGGACAGCAGGTGCAAGGAAAGAGCTCAATCGAGCGCGTGGCACACCGCTTCGAGCCGGTTGCCGTCAGGGTCGGTGATGAAGGCCGCGTAGTAACCGGGATGATAATCGCGCAGTCCTGGCGCGCCCTGATCGACGCCGCCGTGAGCGAGCCCGGCTTGCCAGAATGCATCGACCACCGAGCGGCTGTTCGCCTTGAAGCACCAGTGCCGGCCATAGGCCGGCTCCGGCCTGTCGCCCTTGCGGATCGACAGATAGACGCGGTCCGGATGCTCAGGCCGCGCCCGCTCGCCATAGCCGAGCCAATCGCCGCGGGCGCCGACCTTGACGACGCCGAGCGCCGCCATGATCGCGTCGTAGAACGGCTCGGCCACCGCAATATCGGACACGGTGATCGAGACGTGGTCGAGCAAGGGTCAGCTCGCGTTCTTGATCCGCAACAGCGCTTCGAGGATTTTGACCTTGCGGGCGATCGCGGCTTCGCGCTTTTCGCGCTCTTCCTCGACCACTTCCTCGGCGGCGTTGGCGACGAACTTCTCGTTCGCCAGTTTGGCCTCGGCGCGCTTGATGTCGGCTTCGGCCTTGCCGAGCTCCTTCTCCAGGCGCGCCTGTTCGGCGGCGAAATCGATCACGCCCTTCAGCGGCAGGGCCGCGACCTCGCCGCGCACCAGGAGCTGCACGGCGCCCTGCGGGGCTGCGTCGGCGAACGAGATTTCGCCGACCCGCGCCAGCCGCTTGATCACGTCGCTCCAGCGCCCGGCCCGGGCGTTGGTCGCCGCCGAGGCGCCGGCCAACACCAGCGGCGTCAGGGTCGACGGCACGATGTTCATCTCGGCGCGCACCGAGCGGATCGCGGTGACGAGATCGACCACCCAGCCGATCTCGGCCTCGGCGGCCTCGTCGGTGAAGTCCGGCTCCTGCGGCTCCGGAATCGCCAGCATCGCCGGCCCGGCCATCGGGTCGGTCGCGGCTGAGCCCGCCAGCACCGAGACCTCTTCGTCCGACATCCCGGACTTGCGCGACCACGGCGCCAGTGCCAGCAGGCCGTCGCGGGATGCCGTCACCGCCCACAGTTCCTCGGTGATGAACGGCATGAACGGATGCAGGATCTTCAGGATCTCGTCGCGCGCCCACGCCACCATCGCGCGGGTCTCGGTTTTGGCGGCGCCGTCCTCGCCCATCAGCACCGGCTTGGCGAGTTCGAGATACCAGTCGCAATACACGTTCCAGACGAAGCGATATGCGGCTTCGGCGGCGTCGTTGAAGCGATAGGATTCGATCGCCTCGGTGACCTCGCGCACCGCGCGCACGGTCTCGTGCGCGATCCAGCGGTTCAGCGTCTCCTTCGCCGCGGTGTAGTCGAAATCCGCCGGCGCGACGCAGCCGTTCATCTCGGCGAAGCGGCAGGCGTTCCACAGTTTGGTGGCGAAGTTGCGGTAGCCTTCGACGCGGCTGGTCGCGAGCTTGATGTCGCGGCCCTGCGCCGCCATCGCGGCCAGCGTGAAGCGCAGCGCGTCGGCACCGTATTGGTCGATCAGGTTGAGCGGATCGATGACGTTGCCCTTCGACTTCGACATCTTGGCGCCCTTCTCGTCGCGAACGAGGGCGTGGATGTAGACGGTCGGGAACGGCACGTCGTCCATGAAGTGCAGGCCCATCATCATCATCCGGGCGACCCAGAAGAAGATGATGTCGAAGCCGGTGACCAGCACGTTGGTCGGATAGTAGCGGTCGAGCTCGGGCGTCTCGTCCGGCCAGCCCAGCGTCGAGAACGGCCACAGCGCCGAGGAGAACCAGGTGTCGAGCACGTCCTCGTCGCGGGTGATGAAGCCCTCGCGCTTGACGGGATCTTCCGCCATGTCGTGCGCCTGGGCGGGCGTCAGCACTTCCTGCTCGACGTAGTAGCCGAGCGCGTTACCGACCGCCTCTTCTTCGGTTTCGGCGACGAACACCTTGCCGTCCGGCCCGTACCACGCCGGGATCTGATGGCCCCACCACAGCTGGCGCGAGATGCACCACGGCTGGATGTTTTCCATCCACTCGAAATAGGTCTTTTCCCAGTTCTTCGGCACGAAGTTGGTCTCGCCGGAACGCACCGCGGCGATCGCCGGCTGCGCCATCGTCTTGGCGTCGACGTACCACTGGTCGGTGAGGAACGGCTCGATCACCACGCCGGAGCGGTCGCCGTGCGGCACCATGTGGACGTTGGGCTCGATCTTCTCCAGGAAGCCGAAATCGTCGAGCCGCGCCACGATCATCTTGCGGGCGACGAAGCGGTCGGTGCCGTCGATCTCCTCGGCGAATTCACGCGCGCCCTCCGGCAGGCCTTCGAGATAGGCGCTGTTGTCGGCGACCGAGATCTTGCCCTCGATGTCGAGCACGTTGATCTGCGGCAGATGATGCCGCTTGCCGACCTCGAAGTCGTTGAAGTCGTGCGCCGGCGTGATCTTCACCGCGCCCGAGCCCTTCTCGGGATCGGAGTACTCGTCGGCGACGATCGGAATTCGCCGGCCGACCAGCGGCAGGATGACGTGCTTGCCGACCAGATGCGTATAACGCTCGTCTTCCGGATTCACCGCCACAGCGGTGTCGCCCAGCATCGTCTCGGGCCGGGTGGTGGCGACGACGATGAAGGTCGAAGGATCGGCCGGGTCGAAGCTTTTGCCTTCGATCGGATAGCGCAGGTGCCAGAGATTGCCCTTCACCTCGATCTGCTGGACCTCCAGATCGGAGATCGCGGTGAGCAGCTTCGGGTCCCAATTGACCAGCCGCTTGTCCTTGTAGATCAGGCCCTGGCGGTGCAGCTCGACGAACACCTTGGCGACGGCGCGCGACAGCCCCTCGTCCATCGTGAAGCGTTCGCGCGACCAGTCGCACGAGGCGCCGAGCCGCTTGAGCTGGTTGACGATGACGCCGCCGCTCTCGGCCTTCCACTGCCACACCCGCTCCAGGAACCTGGCGCGGCCCATGTCGCGGCGGCTCGGCTCCTGGCGCTCCATCAGCTGGCGCTCGACCACCATCTGGGTGGCGATGCCGGCGTGGTCGGTGCCGGGCTGCCACAGCACGTCGCGGCCGCGCATCCGCTCGAACCGGCACAGGATGTCCTGCAGCGTGTTGTTGAGCGCATGGCCCATGTGCAGCGAGCCGGTGACGTTCGGCGGCGGGATCACGATCGAGTACGGGATGGCGTCACGGCGGTCCGGACGACCGGCCTTGAAGGCCTCCGCGTCTTCCCAGGCGCGCGCGATGCGGGCCTCGATGTCGGCAGGCTGGTAGGTTTTCTCGATCATGGCGCTGCAATCAAAAAAGGCGCGTCGCCGGGCTGCGGACGCGCTCGCTGGACGTCGCTAGAAACCTTCCGGCGCGCCGCAAGTCAACAATGGAAGGCCGATCCATTCGATCAGGCCGCCGGCAGGCGCAGCCGCGGTCCGCCGCTCAGCGCCCGCGCGAGACCCGCTCGATCTCCTGGCGGACGATCCGCTCGACCAGCGTCGGCAGATTGTCGTCGAGCCAGGCCTTCAGCATCGGCCGCAGCATCTCCTTCACCAGGTCCTCGAGGGTCCGGGCATTGTTGCTGAGCACGGTGGTGGCGAGCGAATTGAACGCGGACTCGACCGCCGCGGCGGTGGTCCGCGACAGGATCGGCTGCTGCGGCTCTTCGCTCCAGGCCGCTGCAGGTGGCGGCTCGTAAGCCGGCTCCGGCGCGCGCGGCTTCGGCGCGGCTTCGGCGAATTCGATGTCGTCCTCGACCGGCGCCTTCTGAACCGGCGACGGTGGCGGCGGCGGCGGAGTCGGCTCAGGCTCCGGTTCGGGCTCCGGCAGCGCCATCTCGTCGGTCAGCTCGAGGACGTCGCCGTCCGGCTGCGGCGGCCGGACTTCTTCCTCGGTGGTGCCGGCGTCGAGGCCGGCCAGCAGCGCGTCGATGTCGTCCTGGCTGTTGCTCTCGGCTGCGGCCGGCATCGGCGGAGGCGCCGGCTTCGGCGCGGCAGCGGGCTTCGGCGGCGCAGCTTGCGACACCGGACTGGGTGCAGACGGAGGTGGGGTCATGGCCGCGGGCTTGCTCGGCGGGGGAGCCGGCTTGGGCGGCTCCGGCTTCGGGGCAACGGCCGCCGGCGCAGGGGCCGGGGTCGCGGGCTTGGCTTCGTCATCGGCGATGATGCGACGGATCGACGCCAGAATCTCCTCCATCGAAGGCTCTTGGGCCTTTGCAGGCTGCGTCATCTCCGACTCCACATCATCACGCCCTTCCCGGCGTTGTAACATCAAACTCTGCGGGAGAGACCGGTTCCGAACAGGCGGCGCTGGGTTTCGCGTTCGAAGCAGGACTTGTCCCCAGCTTCAACTGCGGTTCTCACCGAGGTCAGGCTCGGCAGCGAACGGCGCTACGCACCACGACGCGGCGCATCTCCGACTCGAATCGCTACCACGATTCCGTCGAACGGTAGGCACCGTGTTAGTTGTTTGCAAGCAAACGCACCCGCGGCAAGCCCACGGGTGCCGGCGCGACCGCAATCAGCGGCCGTCGGGAGTCCGCACGCCGCCCCAGCTGTCGCGCACCTGATGATAGTGCACGCTGGGATCATAGACGTTGGTCTTCAGGCCGAGCACCTGCGGCGAGAGACGGCCGACCGCGTTCAGCACCGCGTAGGACGCCACCACGCGATCATGCTGCGCGGTCACCAGCGCGACGCGGGCATTCACCAGCGCCTGCTGCGCGTTCAACACGTCGAGCGTGGTGCGCTGGCCGGCGCGGGCTTCCTCGCGGACGCCGTTGAGCGCGATCTCCGAGGCCTTCACCTGCGATTGCGCCGAGGACACCTGCGCCTTCGCCGCCTGCAACTGGCCCCACGCCTGCACCACGCTGGCGCGGGTCTGGTCGCGGACCTGTTCGAGATTGAGACGCTGCTGCGCCAGGCTTTCCTTCGACTGCCGGATCAGCGCGTATTCGCCGCCGCCCTGATAGATCGGGATCGAGAGCTGCGCCACGCCGGACGCCAGGAACTGCCGCGGCGACGAGATCGACGGTTCCCACGACTGCTGCGCGCTGGCCTGCAGCGTCAGGGTCGGGAACAACGCGCCTTCGTTGATCTTCACGTTGAGATAGCTGACGTCGATGCCGTACATCGCGGCGGTGACGTTCGGATTCTCGACCAGCGCCAGATTGATCGCCTGCGCCAGCGTGCTCGGCAGATACCGATCGACCGGCGAGCCCGGTGCGAGATTGCCCGGCTCGTTGCCGATGATGCGCCGGTAGTTCGACCGGGTGGTGGTCAACGTCGACTCGGCGGCGAGCTGCTGGGTGTTGCCGGCGGCGAGCTGCGCCTGCGACTGCGCGACGTCGGTGCGGGTCACCTCGCCGACGTTGAATCGATCGTTGGTCTGCCGCAGCGTCTGCTCGAGCACCCGCACGTTCGACCGCTGCACTTCCAGGGTCGCGGAGTCGCGCAGATAGTCCATGTAGATGGTGGCCGCCGACAGCAGCACCGACTGCTCCAGCACCCGCAGGCCCTCGCGCGCCGAGGAAACCTGGCTCTCCGCCGCACGGGTGCGGTTCGCGGTCTGATTGCCGTTGAACAGCGTCTGCGACGCGGTCACGCCGACCGAGCGCGGGATCTGCGTGCCGTTGAGATGAAACTGATTGCCGCCGACGCTCGAGATCGCATCGGTGTACTGATAGCCGCCGCTCGCGGTGATCGACACCTTCGGCCGGTAACCGGACAGAGCCTGCGGCACCGATTCGTCGGTGGCACGGACAGATGCGCGCTGCGCGTTGAGCTGGGGATTGTTCTGGTAGGCTCGGATCAGCGCCGCTTCGATCGTCTCGGCCCCGGCCACGGTCGGAGAAACGCACGCCAAAACGATGCCGGCAGCCGCGAGGCCGGAAATCCGCTTAAGCCCATCCATTCTGGCAATCCAATCCTGAACTTTTCCCCACACCGAACCCACCGGTGCACCATGACGCGCGCCCAGCCGAACAATGTCCGGTAAGTCCATCCTCACCATAGGACACCGAACTGGCCGAAGAAACCCCCTGCCCCGGTCCCGCGTCGAAACTTCCAATCTGGGGCATTCGCGCCACAGGTATGATTTCCCAGCAGAATTCGGACGATTCCGATCAGAATTCGAAGGCCGGAACACGCTCCAGGCCGGGCAGAACCGGCACCGAGGCATCGAACAGGATGCGGGTGCCGAAGTCGCAGTGCGACCGCGTCACCACCGTGACCCGCTGCGGCCTGCCGGTCGCGAACGCGCCGACCAGACGCCCGCCGAGCTTGAGCTGCTCGTACAGCGCGGTCGGTTCCACCTCGGCGGCACCGCACAGCAGGATCGCGTCGAACGGCGCGCCGTGCAGATCACCGCGCGCCGCCTCGGCAACCCGGACATCGACATTGGCGAAGCCGAGCGCCGGCAGCGTCGCACGCATGCGCTGCGCCAGCGTCTCGTCGTCGATGGTCGTGACGACACGATCGGCGAGCTTGGCCACCACTGCGGCGACGTAGCCGGTCGGACAGCCGACCACGAGGACGCGATCGTCCCGCTGGATCTCCGCGGCCTGGATCAGGCGCGCCGTCATGATGGGGTTGAGAAGGAAATGCTTGCGGCCATCGCCGCCGTCGATCTCAAGGTCGAGATCGAGATAAACCAGTTCGCGCTTCGAGTCCGGAACGAACGCCTCGCGCGGCAGCGCGCGCATCGCGTCGATGATTCGCCAATCCGTCACGCTGGCGGGCCGGATCTGGCCGTCGACCATGTTCTGCCGCGCGCGCTCGAATTTCAACATCCCCGATCCCCTGCGATGAAACCCGGCGCCATCCATGCTGCAACGCGGTTCAAAACGCAACTGGCCAAGGGCGGTCCACAGAATTGGCGTGATGGGGGCTTCACGCCGGGCTTCACATCCCCTACATACGACCCGCGCCGCCACGGCGGCTGCGCCGCGCTGCGGCGGCGGAACGGACGATCCCGATCGACCGATTTCCGCTTTCCAACGCCGAACGGCTTTGTTATACGCTGCCCCGCGAAGCGATGCTTCGCATGTTCCCTGGTAGCTCAGTGGTAGAGCAACCGGCTGTTAACCGGTTGGTCGCTGGTTCGAATCCGGCCCGGGGAGCCATTTCCATTTTCCATCATTGCAGATCGTGACGTCCACGACAGTTCGTGGGCTTCCGAGGATGCGTCCTTGTTCGCGCACCCGGCTTCGCGCCCAAGGCCGCGTGCCCTTCACGCCGCTGTGAATCCGCCTCCCCCCGCTCCCGGAACGTTCTCGCGTCGCCGCACGTTGCGTCCGCATCGGAGACAATGAGGGAGACCGAAGATGTTGAAGCCGACGACCTTTGCGGCCGCTGTATTCGCAGGCGCCGTGGCCCTGAGCAGCGCCGCTTCGGCGCAGCAACCGATGCAGACGCGTGGCCAGCACTACGGCGAGACCTATCGCCATCAAGGTTATCAGGACCGCGGCTATCAGCAGCGCAATTGGCGCGACAGCAACGCGTTCTGGCCGGGTCAGGTCGCCGCGGGTGTGGTCGGCGGCGCGATCGGCGCGGCCGGTGCGATCGCCACCGCGCCGTTCCAGGCCGGCTATCAGGGCGACTACGACATGCGCAGCTATGCCGAGCGCAACGGTTTCGTCTGTCTGCCGGGCACCACGTTCCGCGGCGAAGACGGCCGGATGCATCTGTGCCAGTAACGTTGCATTCAGCAACGCGTCTGAATCGAGCCGCCTCCCGTTCGGGGGCGGCTTTTTTCATGGCGACCGATGCATCGGCAGCGGGCGATCCGGTACCAATCGGCCGATCGCTAAAATTGTAGCGATCCGCTCAACCGCGCTCACAGCTGTTTTTGCCAGACTCCGGTTCGGACAGGGGAGCCGAACCATGAGCGAAGCCGAATACGATCTGATGCTGGAAACGATCAGCGGTGCCGTCGCCGAAAGCGCGCAGGACAATGTCGCACGTTCGACCGTGGCGACGATGCGACGCGCCGCCAACGACAACTCGGTCGAATGGCCGCTGCTGCCGTTCCCATCGGACTGGTACGCTTCCTGCTGACGGCCCTCGCCGGCCTACCGCCCGTCCGGCGCGACGGTGTCGGCGAGCGAGTCGAGATGCCGCTCCGCCAGCTCTTCGATTACCATGTCGGGCGCCTCCCGCTCGATCAGCGGCACGATCTGGCGTGACGGCTTGAAGCCCGAACGCGCGACGTAAACCACTTCCCCGAAACTGCGCGACAGATACTTCACCAGACCGTCGGTGAAGGAGTCGCCGACGAATACGATCTTGAACTTCGCCTGCGGACAGAACGTCCGCCGCACCGCAATGTCGTCGCCGACGTGCTGGAAGGCAGTGGCGGTGAAAGCGCATCGATCGGCCGGCACCTGCGCAACCCGGGTCGGCTCGCGCCGCGACAGACCCGCCATGCCGGCGAGATCGCCCGCATGGTCCGCCGGGACCGCGAACTGCCGCGCATCGAGATCGAGCACCGGCAGACCGGGCAGCGGCAGCGCGGCCATGATGCGACGATAGCCGAGATAGGCGCCCCAATCGCTCCAATGCGAGTCGTCTTTGAAGTACACCTGCCCGTCCGCCTTTCCGGCCCGCAACGCGGCGCGCAGATCGAGGACCGGCAATCCCGCCGCACCGGCGATCGCGACGACCTGATCGAGCTGCGACGGCGGATCGCGCCGCGACATGTAGGTCGGCATCATCTCCGGGTAGATCGTGTGCTTGTCCGGCGCGACGACGAACAGATACGGCCGGTTCGCGGCCTGCATCGCGCCCACCCGGCGCTGCAGAGCCGTTCGGGTATTGTCGAGCTGCAGCGAACTGAGCGGACGCTGGTTGCGATACAGTTCGATCGAATTGTCGCCGGCGTAGAACAGCCAGTCGTTATGGCCGAACACCACCTTGTCGGACGGCGAGCGCCCCAGCATCACGGTGCTGAAATTCGAGTTCAGCCGCAGCAGCAGCGTCCGCAACCCGAAATTGTCATTGAAGAACGCGTCGAACCGCTGCGGAAAGCTGTCCCATTCGGCACGCGTGCGCGGCCATCCGGGCATCTGCGCCAGCGCCCGGTTCTCGACTCTGCTGATCTCGGCGTGCTTGAACGCCATGGCGATCAGCGAGGCGAACGGAAACACCAGCACCAACCCGACCAGAGCGCCGCCGTACAGTCGAGCGTAGAACGGTGATCGCCGCATCGCTAGAACCGGAAATAGATGAACGGATTGTAGGTGCCGGCCGCGACCTGGCTGGCGGCCAGCAGCCCGGTGGTCAATAGCACCATCAGACGCGCGCCGAGCACCACGGCGCCGTCACGACCCAATTGCAGGCAGCCGATCCCGGGTTCGACGCGGCCCTCCCGCTGGTTTCGGCGCAGCCGCCAGTCCGAGGTGAGCGGGCTGAACAGCGCCGCGCTCGCCAGGCTGCCCATCACCAGACAGATCACCACCAGCGGATCGATCTCGTACAGGAAGTCGAGCGACCAGCCGGCGCCGAGACCGGCCATCGCCTGGAGATAGCCGATCGCGTGGGGCAGATCGGCGGCGCGGAAGAACACCCAGGCCAGCGACACCACGGCCAGCGTGTAGAGGTGGCGCACCGGCCTCGGCATCCGCGCCAGCAGCGCCGCCAGACCGAGGCGCTCCAGGATCAGGAACAGACCGTGGATCAGCCCCCAGACCACGAACGTCCAGTTGGCGCCGTGCCAGAGCCCGCACAGCAGGAACACGGTGGCGAGGTTGAAATACACCCGCCATGGCGGCATGCGATTGCCGCCGAGCGGGATGTACAGATAATCGCGCAGCCAGTTCGACAGCGAGATGTGCCAGCGCCGCCAGAATTCCTGCAGCGACTGCGACAGATACGGATAGTTGAAATTCTCCAGGAAGGTGAAGCCGAACAGCCGCGCCAGCCCGATCGCCATGTCCGAATAGGCGGAGAAGTCGAGATAGATCTGCAAGGTGTAGCAGACCAGCCCGAGCCAGGCCGCACCCGGACTGAGCTCGGCGGCCGGCAGCGCGAAGATCCGGTCGGCGACCTCGCCGAGCGGATTGGCCAGCAGCATTTTCTTGCCGAAGCCGGCGAGGAAGCGCTCGATCCCGGACGTCGCCAGTTCGAGCGTCACGGGCCGTCGGCGGAGCTGGTCGGAGATATCGTGATAGCGGATGATCGGGCCGGCGATCAGTTGCGGAAAGAACGCGATGTACAGCGCGAAGTCGACCGGCCGGCGCTGCGCGCGCGCGACGCCGCGATACACGTCGATCACGTAGGACAGCGCGTGGAAGGTGAAGAACGAAATCCCCAGCGGCAGATGCGGCGCCACCACCGTGATCGGGGCAATCCCGACGGCGCCGAGCACGGCGTTGAGATTCGAGATCAGGAACTCGGAATACTTGAACACCGCGAGCAGGCCAATGTTCAGCACCACCGCGGCAGCGACCACCAGCTTGCGCCGACGCGGATCGGCGAGGCCGTCCAGCGCCAGCCCGAGCAGCCAGTTGCCGAAAATCGACCCCAGCATCACCAGCGCGAAGAACCGCTCGCCCCAGGCGTAGAACACCAGGCTGGCGGCCAGCAGCACGCTGTTGCGCAGCGGACGCGGCACGCTCCAGTAGACCAGGAGCAGCAGCGGCATGAACAGGAACAGGAAGACCGGCGAACTGAACAGCATCAGGCCGTCGTCCTCGTGCCGTTCCGGCCCCTGCAGTCGCGATCCGGCATCGCCATCGTGTCCCCTGGTGTTTCCCCTCCTTGCGCGACTGTTTCTGAATGTTCAAGACCGCCGGAGCCGAGATGCGGTGCCGCCGTTCACCGTCCGGACGCGCCGCGACGCCGAACTGCGCAGGTCGCGGCGGATCACACTGCCGGCAACGCCGCCGTCACGATTCGAGGTTGGGAAGAGCTTCCAGAGAAGCGGCGCGTCACGGCCAAATCGCCTCGACCGCGGGCCGGATCGCCCCCGGGCGCAAGCTGTCGCCCAGCCCAAAGACAGGCCGGCGGCGAGCGGCGCTGGGCTCGCGCAGCGAGCCAAGACAATGCACTAACGCGTTGGAATTGAAAGTGGAGGCCACGACCAGAATTGAACTGGTGTACACGGTTTTGCAGACCGTTGCGTAACCACTCCGCCACGTGGCCCCACACGGCGACCTTCTATAGGCGATCCGTCGGCGAGGCAACAACCGAGACGCCGCCCGCTCCAGCGCGGATCGGCCCCGGTCGGGTTCAAGGCTTGCGCAGCACGATCCAGGCCGGAGCATGATCGCTCGCGCCCGGCCCGGCCCGGACGTCGCGGTCGACGCCGCCGCGGATGAGGCGGTTTGCCAGCGCCGGGGCGAGCAGCAGATGATCGATCCGCAGCCCGGCGTCGCGCTCGAACCGGTTTCGCCAATACGACCAGAAGGTATAGGGCGGGCCAGCGGGATGCAGCGCGCGCAGCGCGTCGCTCCAGCCCTGCTTCAGCAGCTTGGCGTAGAGCGCGCGGGGCGCAGGCTGCACCAGCGCGTCCTTGTCCCATGACCGCGTCGGATAGATGTCGTCCGGCGTCGGCACCACGTTGAAGTCGCCGGCCAGCACCACCGGCGCGCCGCTCTCGAGCAGCGTGGCGGCGTGGCGGTTGAGTCGCTTCAACCAAGCCAACTTGTAGTCGAACTTCGGTCCCGGCTGCGGGTTGCCGTTCGGTGCATACAGGCAACCGACGATCATCCCGGCGACGGCGGCCTCGATATATCGGCTCTGACTGTCCTTCGGATCGCCTGGCAGCCTGGTCCGCGTGACCACGATCCGGGCCCTGCCCCGCGCCAGAATGGCCACGCCGTTCCAACTCTTCTGCCCGACCCAGGCCGCCGAATACCCGGCCTTGCGGAGCGCCACCTCGGGAAACTCGGCCTGCGCCGCTTTCAGCTCCTGCAGGCAGACCACGTCCGGCTTCGCCGCCCGCAGCCAGCCGAGCAGAACCGGCAGCCGCTTGTTGACGTCGTTGATGTTGAAGGTGGCGATCTTCACCGCGGGGCCCCCGCGCCGGCTAAGGTCGGCGACGCGTCGGACAACCGATCGAGGCCTGAGAAGATCCTCCTCTCCCCGCCGCGAGAGTCGCCCTCACCCGCGCCGCTTGCGCCGCCAGTCGCGCTTCTTCGGCTTCGGCGCCAGGTCGGGGCGCTCGGCCTGGACCTGCTTGAACCGCACCAGCATCCGGTCGAACGCGGACAGCAGCACGGTCTCGATCTCGGGGCGGTGCTCCAGCCGCGACAGCAGCATCGCGGCGGCTTCCAGCGTCGACAGCCCGTCGCGGCGCGGCTCCTTGCGCAGCCGGCCGTAGCGCGACGGCGCAGCGGGATCGAGAATCACCCGCTGGCATTTCAGCATCCAGGCGTTGCGCCACCACAGCGCCTTGGCCTGGCTCCAGGTGCCGTCGAGCAGCACCACGCCCTCGATGTCGTCGAGGATCATGTCCTGGTGCGGCTCAGGCTGCCCCTTGGCGTCGACCGCGACGATGTCGCGCCCCTCCGCGAGCTCCGCGGCGCGCGCGGAGCCGAGATACAGCACCGCCCAGCGCGACGGATCGTGCACGGTGCGGCCGAGCGCCTTGGACAGGCTCGGCCACGACAGCCCGATTCGAACCACGGCGTTGTTGAAATGCTGCGCGGTCAGCCGGGCGGTGCCGAGTGCGCGATCCTGCTCCTGCGGGTGCTGCAGGATCAGAAGCTGGATGCGGCTGGCGATCGGCTCGACGGTGTCGCAAATGCACAGCGGCAGCGGCTTGCCGCAGCGGTCGCACTCCGGCTCCGGGGCGCCCAGCTCTGCCGTGTGCGTCTCGTGTTCGGTCGTCATCTTGTCCCTACTCCGCCGGCACCGCGGCTCGCGCGCCGCGGCGCCAGCGCCACTGCCGTCCGCGGTCGATCAGAAGATAAATCACCGGCGTGGTATACAGCGTCAGCACCTGCGACACGAACAGCCCGCCGATGATGGTGATACCGAGCGGCCGGCGCAGCTCGGTGCCAGGGCCGACCGCGACCACCAGCGGGATCGCCGCGAACAGCGCCGCCAGCGTGGTCATCAGGATCGGCCGGAACCGCACGATGCAGGCTTCGAAAATCGCGTCCGCCGACGACAGTCCGCGGTCGCGCTCCGCCTCCAGCGCAAAGTCCACCATCATGATCCCGTTCTTCTTGACGATGCCGATCAGCATGATGATGCCGACGAAGGCGATCACCGAGAGTTCGGTCCCGGTGACCAGCAGCGCCAGCAGCGCGCCGAGTCCGGCCGAGGGCAGCGTCGAGATGATCGTCAGCGGATGCGCCAGACTCTCGTAGAGCACGCCGAGCACGATGTACATCGCGATGAACGCCGCCAGGATCAGCAGCGGCTGCTTGCTGGACGCGGCGCGGAAATCGCCAGCATTGCCGTCGAACGAGCCGCGGATGCCCTCCGGCATGTGCAGTTCGTCGACTGCGCGCTGGATGTTTCCGGTCGCCTCCTGCAGCGGCACGTCGGGCAGCGTGTTGAACGACACCGTGGTCGAGGGCACGCCCTGGGTGTGGGCGACCGCCAGTGCCGCCAGCCCGCGCTCGGCGCGCACCACGGCGGACAGCGGCACCTGCTCGCCACTGGAGCTGTCGACGTAGATCCGCTTCAAATCGGTCGGATCGGTCTGGAATGCCGGGTCGGTCTCCAGCACCACCTGATACTGGTTGCGCTGGGTGTAGATCGTGGCGATCTGGCGCTGCGAGAAGGCGTTGTTGAGCGCGTTGTCGATGTCCTGAACCTTGACGCCGAGCCGCGACGCCATGGTGCGGTCGATCGACAGCGTGAGCTGCAGGCCGCCGTCGTCGCGATCGCTGGTGACGTCGGTGATGCCCTCGACGGTCTGCATCCTTTTGGCGACGATCGGCGCCCATTTCTGCAACAGGTCGAGGTCGGGACTGCTCAGCGTGTATTGGTAGTTGGACTCGCTGGAGCGTCCACCACCACGCAGATCCTGCGCGGCGAACATGAACAGCCGGATGCCGGCGACCTGGCTGAGCTTCCGCCGCAGCCGGTCGATCACCATCTGGGTGGTGACGCCCGGCCGCTCCGCGTTCGGCTTGAGGTTGATGAACATCGTGCCGCGATTGGAGCCGCCGGCGCCCGGCCCGCCGCCTCCCAGCACCGAGCCGACGCCCGCCACCGCCGGATCGGCCATCACGATGTCGGCGAGCTGTTCCTGCAGCTTGCGCATCGACTGGAACGAAATGTCGGCCGAGGCCCGGGTCGATCCGATCACGAAGCCGGAATCGTCGATCGGGAAGTAACCCTTCGGCACCTTGATATACAGCGTGATGGTGAGCGCGATGGTGGCGATGAACACCACCACCGTCAGCCACGGCACGCCGAGCACGGCGCGCAGCGTCCAGGCGTAGAACCCGACCATGCGGCCGAGCGTGCCTTCCACCAGGCGATCGAACCAGGTCTGCTTCGGCGCCGCCCCGGCGCGGATGTAGTGCGCGCAGATCATCGGCGTCAGCGTCAGCGACACCACGGTCGACACCGCAATGGCGAAGGTCAGCGTCAGCGAGAATTCGCGCAGCAGCCGGCCGATCAGGCCGTCCATGAAGATCAGCGGCGCGAACGCGGCGACCAGCGACAGGCTGATCGACAGCACCGTGAAGCCGATCTGCCGGGCGCCATCGATCGCCGCCGGCAGCGGCGCCATGCCGCGTTCGAGATTGCGATACATGTTCTCGATCATCACGATCGCGTCGTCGACGACGAAGCCGACCGCGATCGCCAGCGCCATCAGCGACAGATTGTTGATCGAGAACCCGCTGATCCACATCCCGGCGCAGGTGCCGGCCAGCGCCAGCGGCACCGATACGCCGGCGGCGATGGTCGGCGTCAACCGGCGCAGGAACAGCAGCACCACCACCATCACCAGCACCGCGGTCGCCAGCAGCGTCCATTGCATGTCGTCGACGCTGGCGCGGATCGTTCCGGTGCGGTCGGCCAGCACCGAGATCTCGACGCCCGCCGGAATCCACTGTTTCAGTTCGGGCAGCAGGGCTTTGACGCGGTCGACGGTCTCGATGACGTTGGCGTCGCCCTGCTTGGTGATCTGGATGATCACCGCCGGCTGCTTGTTGTACCAGGCGATGGTGCGGGCATTGCGCGTGGCGTCACTGACCGTGGCGACGTCGGACAACCGCACCGTACCGTTGGCGTCGCTCTTGATCACGATACTGCGGAATTCCGCCGCGGTGCGCATCTGCGGATTGGTCGACAGCGTCTCGGTCAGATGCGGCCCGTCGAACGCGCCGACCGGGCCGACCGGATTGGCATTGACGATCGCGGTGCGGACGTCGTCGGTGGAGATGCCGGCGTTGGACAGCGCGACCGGATTGAGCGCGATCCGCACCGCCGGTTGGTCGGCCCCCGAAACCGTGACGTCGCCGACCCCCGGCACCTGGGAAATCCGCTGCGCCAGCACGGTGTCGGCGACATCGTAGATCGCGCTCGCCGGCATCGTCTTCGAGGTCAGCGCCAGGATGTACACCGGCGCGGCGGCGGAGTTGAACTTGCGGAACTTGGGCAGCGTCGGCAGGTCGGTCGGCAGGTCGCTGACGGCCGCATTGATCGCCGCTTGGACGTCGCGCGCGGCGCTGTCGACGTTGCGGCCGATCGAGAACTGCAACTGGATTCGGGTGTTGCCGAGCGAACTGGTCGAGGTGATCTGGTCGAGCCCAGCGATTTCGCCGAGCCGCCGTTCCAGCGGCGCCGCAACGGTCGAGGCCATCACCGACGGCGCCGCGCCCGGCCGCGACGCCTGCACCATGATCATCGGGAAATCGACGTTCGGCAGCGCCGCCACCGGCAGCACCGCATAGGCCACCATGCCGACCAGAAACAACCCGATCGCCAGCAGCGTGGTACCGACCGGCCTGCGAATGAACGGGTCGGACATCGAGGCCATTACAGCCCCTCTCCGGCGCCGGCCAGCGGCGGCGACGGTGTCGCCGGCGGCACCGGCGGCAGCGCCCGCTCCAGCTTCCGGTTGATGCGGTCGAGCGCCAGATAGATCACCGGCGTGGTGTACAGCGTCAGCAACTGGCTGAGCAGCAGACCGCCGATGATCGAGATGCCGAGCGGAAACCGCAGCTCGGAGCCGGTACCGCTTTCGACCGCCAGCGGCAGCGCGCCGAACAGCGCCGCCAGCGTTGTCATCATGATCGGCCGGAACCGCAGCCGGCAGGCCTGCACGATCGCTTCGTAGGACGACATCCCCTGCCCGCGCTCGGCGTCGAGCGCGAAGTCGATCATCATGATGGCGTTCTTCTTGACGATGCCCATCAGCAGGATGATGCCGATCAGCCCGATCACCGACAGATCCTGGCCGAACAGCATCAACGCCAGGATCGCACCGACGCCGGCCGACGGCAGCGTCGACAGGATGGTGATCGGGTGGATGTAGCTCTCGTACAATACGCCGAGCACGATGTAGATCGCCACGATCGCCGCCAGGATCAGCCACGGCTGCCCGGCCAGCGCCTTCGAGAATTCGGCGGCGTCGCCATAGAACACCCCGACGATGCTGCCGGGCATCCCGATCTGCTTCTCGATGGTTTCGATCCGCTTCAACGCCTCGCCGAGCGAGGCATCGGGCGCGAGGTTGAAGCTCATCGCCACCGACGGGAACTGCGCCTGGTGTGAGATCGCCAGCGGCGCGATGGTGCGCTTCAACTCCGCCACCGCCGAGATCGGCACCTGCGCGCCGGCATTGCCGGGCACGTACAGCTTGGACAGGATCGACGGATCCTGCTGATAGATCGGCATCGCCTCCAGCACCACGCGATACTGGTTGGCCTGGCCGTAGATCGTCGAAATCTGCCGCTGCGCGAAGGCGTCGTTGAGCGTGTCGTTGATCGCCTGAACGCTGACGCCGAGCTGTCCGGCGCGTTCGCGGTTGACGTCGAGCGCGGCGCGCAGGCCGCCCTCCTGCGCCTCGGTCGAGACGTCGCGGAACAGCGGATCGCGGCGCAGTTCGCCGAGCAGCCGGTTCGTCCATTGCGACAGCAACGCCGCATCGGTCGCGGTCAGGGTGTACTGATATTGCGACCGGCTGGCCTGGGTCGAGATCTGCACGTCCTGCACGGCCTGGAAATACACGGTCATGCCGGGGATCGCCGCGACGCGCTGCTTCAGCCGCACGATCACTTCGCCGACGTCGGAGGCACGGTCGCCGCGCGGTTTCAGCGTCAGCACCAGCCGGCCGACATTCGGCGTCGGATTGACCGAGCCGGCGCCGATCACCGACACCACGCCGACCACGTCGGGATCGGCTTCGATCGCCTTGGCGATTTCGGTCTGGCGAGCCTTCATCTCGGCGAACGACACCGCCGGTCCGGCTTCGGTCACCGCGGTGATCGAGGCGGTGTCCTGCAGCGGCAGAAAACCCTTCGGCGCGATCACATAAAGCACCAGCGTCGCCGCGATGGTCAGGAACGTCACCACCAGCGTCGCCCGCTGATGTTTCAGCACCCACAGCAGGCTGCGGTGATACGCGTCGGCGCCGCGGTCGATCCAAGCGGTGATGGTGGCGAGCCCGGGCACCTGCCGCTCCTCGCGGGCGTGTTTGAGCAGCCGAGAGCACATCATCGGCGTCAGCGTCAGCGACACGATCGCCGAGGTGACGACCGCGATCGTCAGCGTCAGCGCGAACTCGCGGAACATCCGGCCGACCAAGCCGGACATGAACAGCAGCGGGATGAACACCGCGATCAGCGACATCGTCAGCGAGATCACGGTGAAGCCGATCTCGCTGGCGCCTTTCAGCGCCGCCTGCATCGGGCTCTCGCCGTCCTCCATGTGGCGGACGATGTTCTCGATCATCACGATGGCGTCGTCGACCACGAACCCGGTGCCGATCGTCAGCGCCATCAGCGACAGATTGTCGAGGCTGAAACCGGCGAAATACATCACCCCGAAACTGGTGATCAGCGACAGCGGCAGCGCCACCCCGGCGATGATGGTGGCCCGCATCGAGCGCAGGAACAGCAGCACCACCAGCGTCACCAGCACCACGCTGAGCAGCAGCGTGAACTGCACGTCGTGCACCGACGCCCGGATCGTCTCGGTGCGATCGCTGACCACGGTGAGCTTGACGCCGGCCGGCACCAGCCGCTGGATTCGCGGAATCTCCGCACGGATTCCCTTGACGACGTCGATGACGTTGGCGCCGGGCTGGCGCTGGATGTCGAGGATCACCGCCGGCGTTCCTTGGTACCAAGCGCCGGTGCGCTCGTTTTCGAGCCCGTCGATGATCTGGGCGACGTCGCCGATCGTCACCGGCGAACCGTTGCGGTACGCTACGATGATCGGCCGATAAGCATCCGCGGCAGCAATCTGGTCGTTCGCCGCGATGGTGTAGGCCTGCTGGGCGCCGTCGAGCGAGCCTTTAGGCCCCGACACGTTGGCGTTGGCGATCGCGGTGCGCAGGTCTTCCATCGAGATGCCGTAGGCGGCGAGCCGGGCGAGGTCGGCCTGCACCCGCACCGCGGGCTTCAAGCCGCCGAGCACCGAGACCCGCCCGACGCCGGAGATCTGCGCCAGCCGCTGCGCCAGCAGCGTGTCGGCGAGATCGCTCATGTTGCGCAGTGACACCGTGGTCGACGTCAGCGCCAGCGTCATCACCGGCGCATCGGCCGGGTTCACTTTGGCGTAGACCGGCGGATACGGCAGGTTCTTCGGCAGAATGCCGGCGGCGGCGTTGATCGCCGCCTGGACGTCCTGAGTGGCGCCGTCGATGTCGCGGTTGAGGTCGAACTGCAGCGAAACCTGGCTGACGCCGAACGACGAGGTCGAGGTCATCGCCGTCAGCGACGGGATCTGGCCGAGCTGTCGCTCCAGCGGCGCGGTGATCAGCGAGGCAACGACGTCCGGGCTCGCGCCGGGGAGCTGCGTCGTCACCTGCACGGTCGGAAAGTCGACCTGCGGCAGCGCCGACACCGGCAGCGCCAGATAGCCGAGCAGACCGCCGATCATCAGCGCCACGCCGAGCAGCGAGGTCGCGATCGGACGTCGGATGAACGGCTCGGATACGCCCATGAAACTCACCTCAGCGTTGCGTACTGACGTCTCGCACTCCGGCCTTCGCCGCCGCGCCGCCGGCAGCGAACGGCATCAGGGCGCCTTGGGCGCTCCGGACGCCGGCGCCGCGCCGGACGTCGGCGCCTGCTGTGCGGCCTCGCCGCGGCGACGCTTGCCCTGCCCCTCGCCCGCATCTCCGCCACTGCTCTGCGCGCCGGGCGGGCGCCGGCGCTTCTGCGGGGCGAGATCGGCGGCTGGCGTCTGGCTGGCGTCGCCGACCGTCACCTTGGCGCCTTCGGCCAGATTGGCGAAGCCGGTGGTGACGACGCGGTCGGCCGGCGTCAGCCCTTCGGCGACCACCGCCTCGCTTTCGTTCTGCTGCGTCACCTTCACCGGGCGGGCATGAACGATGTTGTCGTCGCCGATAACGTAGCTGAAAGTGCCGGCGGGACCGCGCTGCACCGCCGACACCGGCACCACGATCGCCTGCTTCAGCGTATCGACCTTGAGCCGGACGTTGACGAACTGGCCCGGCCAGAGCTGCATTCTGGCGTTGGGGAATTCCGCCTTCAGCTTGACCGTGCCGGTGGTCTGGTCGACCTGGTTGTCGATGCCCTTCAGCACCCCGGTGTCGATCACGGTGACGCCGTCGTTGCCGAACACGTCGACCGGCAGCGGAGCCTCGGCGGCCGCGGCGTTGACCCGCACGATCTCCTGCTGCGGCAGGCTGAACTGCACGGCGATCGGCTGCAACTGGGTGATCACCACGATGCCGGTGGTGTCGGCGGACTTGACCAGATTGCCCTTGTCGACCTGGCGCAGGCCGGCGCGGCCGGAGATCGGCGCCACCACCTTGGTGTAGCTCAGCGTCGCCGCCGTATTGTCGATCGCCGCCTGATCGGAGCGCACCTGCGCCTCGAGCTGCGCGACGGTCGCCTTCTGAGTGTCGGCCTGTTGCTTGGAGCCGGCATTCGAGGCCGCAAGCTGCTGGTAGCGCGCCAGATCGATCCGGGCGTTGGCGAGCTGCGCCTCGTCCTGCGCCTTCTTGGCGACCGCTTGGTCGTACGCCGCCTGATAGATTGCGGGGTCGATCTCGGCCAGCACGTCGCCGGCCTTGACGTCCTGACCTTCGGTGAAATTCACCGCGATCAGCTTGCCGTCGACCTGGGCCCGCACCGTGACGGTGGCGAGCGGCTTCACCGAGCCGACGCCGTCGAGATACACCGGCACGTCCGCGACCTTCGGCACCGCCGCCAGAACCGGCACCGCGAGGTCGGGCGGCATCCGCCGCTCCGCCTGCTTGGTCTGCATCGCCCGCCAGGCGACGAAGCCGAGTCCGCCGAGGATCAGCACGACCAGCAGCAGCGAGACGCCACGGCGTCCCAGCCGCGCACCCCAGCCGCTCCGTGCCTTTCCGGCGTCGGACGTATCCTTCGCATCCGGCTTAAAGAGCATCGGCCGTTCTTTCCATCTTTGGCTCCCAGCCGCCCCCGAGTGCCTGAAACAGGCTGACGATCGCCTGGAAGCGCGCAAGCTGCGTCTGGATCAGCGCGTCCTCGGCCTGGAATAGCGTGAGCTGCGTATTCAGCACGGTGACGATGTCACTGGTGCCGGCGCGGAGCTGCTGTTCGGCGAGATCGAACGCGCGCCGCGACGACGCCACCACAACGCGCTGCAGCCGCAGCCGGTCGGTGTTCTGCTTGATCGATTCGAGGGCGTTGTCGACGTCGGCGAACGCCGACACCACGGTCTTGCGATAGGTCTGCAGCAGTTCTTCCTGCTGCGCCCGCGTCAGGTCGAAATTGCCCTGGATGCGGCCGCCGTCGAAGATCGGCTGGGTCAGCCCCGCGGCGATGTTCGAGAACGTCGCCTGCGGGGTGAACAGCGACGCCAGCGCCGCGCTCTGGTATCCGCCCTGGGCGGTGAGCTGGATGGTCGGGAAGAACTGCGCCCGCGCGCTGCCGACATTGGCGGTGGCCGAGGCGAGCTGAGCCTCCTGGCGGCGGATGTCGGGCCGCTGGGTGAGCAGATCCGACGGCAGCCCTGGTGTCACCCGCGGCGCCGCCAGGCGGGTCAGCGAACCGCCGGCGATCTTCACGCTCTCCGGCGGACGCGCCACCAGCGTCGCCAGCGCGTTGACGTTCTGGGCCAGCGTCAGCCGCAGCGGCGGCAGCGCGGCACGCTGATTCGCAACCACGCTCTCCTGCTGGGCGACGTCGAGATCGGTGCCGGTGCCGGCTCCGAGGCGTTGCTTGATCGCGTCGAGGATGCGGCTGGCGCTCTTGATGTTGCTTTCGGCGGTGCGAATCCGGTCCTGCGCCGCCAGCACCTGGAAGTACGCATTGGCGACGCTCGCCATCGTCGTCAGCATCACGGTGTCGCGGTCGAACCGGCTGGCGGTGGCGGTCTCCTCGGCGGCGAGCGCGGCGTCGTGGTTCTTGCCCCAGAAATCGATTTCGTAGGACGCGCTGAGCGACGACGAATAGGTGCTGTAGCGGCGGCCGGCGATCGTGGTGTTGGAGATGTTCGAGCCGGAGGTCTTGACTTGAGAGCCGTTGCCCGTCCCGCTGAGGCTGGGCAGCAGCGCCGCGCCGGTGATCCGCGCCTGCGCGTCCGCCTGGCGGATGCGCGCGACAGCGGCGGCGACGTCGAGATTGACGGTCTGCGCCTCTTCCATCAGCTGGGTCAGTTCGGCCGAACGGAAGCCCCGCCACCAATCCAGCGCCGGCGGCTTCTCGGCCGTGGTGTACGCGGCAGCCTTGTAGCGATTCGGCAGGTCGAGCGCCGGATCAGGCAGGTCTTGGGTGAGGATGCAGCCGCCCGAGGCCGTGACCAACACCGAGGCCACCACCAATCGGGCTGCGCGGCCAAGGTAGCGAAGTGTGGTGCTCATGCCGGGCGCGATCCATCTCCCGGCGCGGCGTAACGCCGCGCACCCCGCGCCACAGACCGTTTCGGCGCACGATGTTTTCTGCCAGCCACTTGCAACTCGATCACGGAAGAATGCTGTCTCAAGCCAGATGCCATTGTAACCGGCGGATTCGGTAACGGACAGAGCCGTCATGGGCACAGTTCGCTACAAGTTGTTTCCAGTGTGGCGGCGGCGCCGCCGACGCGATCGCGAATCTCCCGATTCCATCGGTGTTCCCTCAGCTTGACGGCCTCCCGGATTGCGGCAAAGCTTACGAAGATTTCATCTGGTGATACGGCCGTCCGAGGACGATTCCCTGCCCGCCCTTCGAATTTTTTCGCTGCCGGACGTGCTGAAACTCTCGCCCCTCGATGCCGTAGCTCGGTCGCCGGTGGGTAGAGGGGGCTTGGAATGCGCGTTGCTATCGTCGGAACGGGAATCGCGGGGAATGCCGCCGCATGGGCGCTGTCGCAGCGTTATCCCGTCACAGTCTATGAGCGCGAGCCGCGCCCCGGCGGCCATAGCCATACCGTCACCGTCGACTATGACGGGACCGAAATTCCGGTCGACATCGGCTTCATCGTCTACAACCAGCTCAACTATCCCGACCTCACCGCGATGTTCGCGCATCTCGGCGTCGAGACCGTCGAAAGCTGCATGAGCTTTTCGGTCAGTGCCGACGCCGGACGATTCGAATGGAAAGGCGGCGGCTCGAACTGGCTGGAGACCGCGGACGGCCTGTTCGCGCAGCGCCGCAACCTGCTGTCGCCGTCCTATTTGAAGATGCTGCGCCACATCCTGATCTTCAACGAGCAGAGCGTCGAAGACTTCAAGAGTGGTGCCCTCGCCGGGCTGTCGCTCGGCGACTATTTCACCAGCCGCAAATTCGCGCCGCGGCTGCTGACCGACTACCTGGCGCCGATGGGCGCGGCGATCTGGTCGGCGCCGGCGTCGGAGATCCTCGACTTCCCGGCCGAGAATTTCGTCGCCTTCTTCAACAACCATCGGCTGCTGCACTACGAGCGCCCGATCTGGCGCACGGTGAAGGGCGGCAGCGCGCGCTATGTCGAGAAGCTGACGGGCGCCTTCAAGGACGACATGCGGCTCGGGGCCGCCGTCACCTCGATCGAACGCTCGCCGAAGGGCGTGATCGTCCGCGACAGCCTCGGCGGTCTCGGCGTATACGATCACGTCGTGATCGGCGCCCACAGCGATCAGGCGCTGGCGATGCTCGCCGATGCCAGCGACGTCGAGCGCGACATTCTCGGCAGCATCGGCTACGCGCCGAACATCGTGTATCTGCACCGCGACCCGCGGCTGATGCCGAAGCGCAAGCGCGCCTGGGCGTCGTGGAATTTCCTGCGCTGGCAGCGCGAAGGCTCGCCGGTCAACGACGTCGCCGTCACCTATTGGATGAACCGGCTGCAGGGCATCGACGCCGACAAGCCGCTGTTCGTCAGCCTCAACCCGCCGTTCGAACCCGCCCCCGAGCTGACCTTCGGCCGCTACGAATGCGAGCATCCGCAATACACCGCCAAGGCGTTCGCCGCGCAGCGCCGCGTCGGCGAGCTCCAGGGCCACCGCAACACCTGGTTCTGCGGCGCCTGGACCGGCTACGGCTTCCACGAGGACGGGCTGCGTTCGGGACTCGCGGTCGCCGAACATCTCGGCGCCCCGGTGCCGTGGCGCGGCCCGCCGTCGGAATTCCGCGAAGCGGCCGAATGACCATGGCCGCCCTCGCCGCTCCCACCTCATCGACCAGCGCCACGCCGCCCGCAGCGGCCGCGGCGCTGTATGTCGGCGAGGTGATGCACGCGCGTCTGAAGCCGGTCGGACACCGTTTCCAATATCGGGTGATGTCGCTGCTGATCGATCTGGACCGGCTGGATGACGCCGACCGGATGTCGCCGCTGTTCGGCGTCAACCGCCGCGCGCTGTACAGTTTCCACGAGGCCGATCACGGCCCGCGCGACGGCTCCTCGCTGCGCGCCTACGCTCAGGCCAGCGCCGCGGCGCAAGGCGTCGATCTCAGCGGCGGCCGCGTGCTGCTGCTGACCTATCCGCGCATCGCCGGCTACACCTTCAACCCGTTGTCGGTGTATTTCTGCTACGATGCATCCGGCGCGCTGGTGCTGGTGATCTACGAAGTCCGCAACACCTTCGGCGACATCCATCCCTACGCGCTGCCGGTGCGAGCCGGCGAACTCGGTCCCGCCGGTCTGCGGCAGGAGCAGGACAAGCTGTTCTACGTCTCGCCGTTCATCGAGATGGCGATGCGTTATCACTTCCGCATCGTGCCGCCGGGCGAGATCGTGCGCTTGCGAATTCTCGAAACTGACGCCGAAGGCCCGGTGCTTGCTGCCACTTTTGCCGGCACACGCCGCGCATTGTCGACGGCGTCGCTGCTCCGGCAATTTTTCGCGCTGCCGCTGATGACGTTGAAGGTGATCGCGGCGATCCATTGGGAAGCGCTGAGACTGTGGATCAAGGGCGCCAAGCTCGTTCCACGTCCCGCCTCGCCGCCGCCCCCGCCGGGCTTTGCAGCCCGCGGCCCCGATGCTTATAATCCCTAAAGTGTGTGCCCGGCGCCGCCGTCGGTTCCGCTGGGCGCGAGCGATGGAACAGCAATGCCCGAGTTGGTAGCGCTCACCCCCGACAACGTCGATGCTGCGGTGGCCGATCTGCCCCGCGTGGTGCGGATGGCGCTGGCGTTTGGTGCGCGGCTGCGGCGCGGAACGCTGGACGTCACCCTGCCCGACGGCCGCCGCTTCCGGCTCGGCGGCGCCGAGCCCGGCCCGGCCGCGGAGATGCGGCTGCACAGCTACGCGTTCGCCACGCGCCTGATCAATGGCGGCGACATCGGCATCGCCGAGGCCTATCTCAATCGCGACTGGGACACGCCCGATCTCACGCAGTTCCTGTACCTGTTCTGCGTCAACCACGAGATGATCCAGGCGATGCTCGGCGACAATCCGCTGATGCGGTTCGTGCAGATGGTGCGGCATTGGTTCAACCGCAACACCAAGCGGCAGGCGAAGAAGAACATCTACGCCCATTACGACATCGGCAACGCGTTCTACTCGGCCTGGCTCGATCCGAGCATGACCTATTCGTCGGCGCTGTTCGAAGACCACACCGACGATCTGACCGCGGCGCAGATCAACAAATATCAGCGGCTGGCTGAAGCGATCGACCTGAAGCCGGGCCAGTCGGTGCTGGAGATCGGCTGCGGCTGGGGCGGCTTTGCCGAATATGCCGCCAAGACCTTCGACGTCCGCATCGTCGGCCTGACCATCAGCCGGGAACAGCGCGACTTCGCCCAGCGGCGGATGTTCGAGGCCGGGCTCGCCGACAAGGTCGAAATCAAGCTGCAGGACTACCGCGACGAACGCGGTCGCTACGACCGGATCGCCTCAATCGAGATGATCGAAGCGGTCGGCGAGGAATTCTGGCCGAAATACTTCTCACAGTTGCGCGATCGGCTGATGCCGGGCGGGCTGGTCGGCATCCAGGCCATCACCATCCAGGACCGCTTCTTCCAAGCCTACCGCCGCGAGGTCGATTTCATCCAGCGCTACGTCTTCCCCGGCGGGATGCTGCCCTCGCCCGGCGTGCTCAAGTCGCTCGGCGAGACGTTCGGCGTGCCGGTGGTGCGCGAGCGGGTGTTTGGAGAAGATTATGCCAAGACGCTCGCGACCTGGAGAGACAATTTCCGCGCCGCCTGGCCGAACCTGACCGCGCAGGGCTTCGACGAGCGCTTTCGCCGGCTGTGGGAATACTACCTGTCGTATTGCGAGGCGGGCTTCCTGTCCGGCAACATCGACGTCCGCCAGGTGGTATTCGCCAAAACAGGCTGATGCAGCGACAGCTTCGCCGTCGCAGTTGCTCAATGCAGCGGCATCGATGCCTTGTCTCGCGCCGTCCGGTCTCCTAACTTGAGGGCCCGCAACGTCACCAGCCGGACAGCATGAACATCAAGAACGACGTCGTCGACGCCATCGGCAACACGCCCCTGATCAAACTGAAGCGCGCGTCGGAACAGACCGGCTGCACTATTCTCGGCAAGGCCGAGTTCATGAATCCGGGCCAGTCGGTGAAGGATCGCGCCGCGCTGTTCATCATCCAGGACGCGGTGAAGCGCGGTGCGCTGCGTCCGGGCGGCGTCGTCGTCGAAGGCACCGCCGGCAACACCGGCATCGGGCTGGCGCTGGTCGCCAACGCGCTCGGCTTCCGCACCGTGATCGTGATCCCGAACACCCAGAGCCAGGAAAAGAAGGACATGCTGCGGCTGTGCGGCGCCGAGCTGATCGAAGTTCCGGCGGTGCCCTACGCCAATCCCAACAACTACGTGAAGCTGTCCGGCCGGCTCGCCGCGCAACTCGCCGAGACCGAACCGAACGGCGCGATCTGGGCCAATCAGTTCGACAACGTCGCCAACCGCCAAGCCCACATCGAGACCACCGCGCCGGAGATCTGGAATCAGACCGAAGGCAAGGTCGACGGCTTCGTCGCCGCGGTCGGCTCCGGCGGCACGCTGGCCGGCGTCTCGATCGGCCTGAAGCAGTTTAGTCCGAAGGTCCGCGCCGTGCTCGCCGACCCGATGGGCTCGGCGCTGTACAATTACTACAAGAACGGCGCGCTGAAGGCGGAAGGCTCCTCGATCACCGAAGGCATCGGCCAGGGCCGCGTCACCGCCAATCTGGACGGCGCGCAGATCGACGACGCTTACCAGATCCCCGACGATGAAGCGGTGCCGCTGATCTACGATCTGCTCGAGCACGAGGGCCTGTGCCTCGGCGGCTCCAGCGGCATCAACGTCGCCGGCGCGATCCGCCTCGCACGCGATCTCGGTCCCGGCCACACCATCGTGACCATCCTGTGCGACTACGGCAGCCGCTATCAGTCCAAGCTGTTCAACCCGGACTTCATGCGTAGCAAGAACCTGCCGGTACCGGACTGGATGGAGACGAAGAGCACGATCCAGGTGCCGTTCGAGCAGATCTGAAGATCACCAACCACGGGCGCGGCCGCGACATCCTGAGCGACCGCATTAACCCGCCGCCAACCGTGCCGTCACAGCACGCGGCGCATTAAACTGAAACTTCATGGCGCCGGCCGATCCTTGCGCAAAACAAGGAGCGCGTCGGCTCATGTCCGGGTTCAGGTCGTTCGGCGCCACGCTGGTGGCGGCGGTTGCTGTGCTATTCGTGTCGGATGCCCTGTTCGGCAACGACAGCTACCGTTTCGACCGGTCGCTGTACGACAGCGCATTGTACGCGCCGCGTCACGTGCCGAGCACGGCGGCAACGCTGGAGTTCGACCAGGCGATGACGCCCGCCGAGCGCATCCGGGAGACGTTCAGCCAGTTCAGCGTCAGCAGCCCCAGGCGGTACTCGTCCCGCGCCACCATCATCCGATAGCCGGCGGCCCGACGCGGCACGTCAGCGAAGGATCTGGCTGAGGAACAGCTTGGTCCGCGCGTGCTGCGGATCGGCGAAGAACTTTTCCGGCTCGTTCGCCTCGATGATCTGGCCGGCATCCATGAACACGACGCGGTCGGCGACCTCGCGGGCAAAGCCCATCTCGTGCGTCACCACCAGCATGGTCATGCCCTCCTCGGCGAGGTCGACCATGGTGTCGAGCACCTCCTTCACCATTTCCGGGTCGAGCGCCGAGGTCGGCTCGTCGAACAGCATCACCTTCGGGTTCATCGACAGCGCCCGCGCGATCGCCACGCGCTGCTGCTGACCGCCGGAAATCTGCCCCGGATATTTGTCCGCCTTGTCGGGGATCCGCACCCGCTCGAGATATTTCATCGCGGTGGCTTCGGCGTCCTTCTTCGGCACGTTGCGGACCCAGATCGGCGCCAGCGTGCAGTTCTCCAGCACGGTGAGATGCGGAAACAGGTTGAAGCTCTGGAACACCATCCCGACTTCGCGGCGGATCGCATCGACGTGCTTCAGGCTCGGCCCGAGATCGATGCCGTCGACCACGATGTCGCCTTCCTGAAACTCCTCCAGGGCGTTGATGCAGCGGATCAGCGTCGACTTGCCCGAGCCCGACGGCCCGCAGATCACGATGCGCTCGCCGCGTCCGACGTCGAGGCTGATGTCGCGCAGCACATGGAACTCGCCGTACCATTTGTTGAGACCCGCGATTCTGACGATCGGAGTATCAGCCATCAATCGATCCTTCCGTCAGGTCCGCCGGTGCGCGTTGAGCCGGTGCTCGACCGACAGCGAATAGCGCGACATCCCGAAGCAGAACACGAAGTAGATCAGCCCGGTGAAGGCGAAGCCGGTGAACAGCGTCGTCGGCGTCGACCAGGTCGGATCGGCAAAGGCGGCGCGGAGCTGGCCGAGCAGATCGAACAGCGCCACGATCGACACCAGCGAGGTATCCTTGAACAGCGCAATGAAGCTGTTGACGAGGCCCGGAATGACGTGGCGAAGCGCCTGAGGCAGCACGATCAGTCCGGTCGTCTTCCAATACGACAGCCCGAGCGCGCTCGCCGCCTCGGCCTGGCCGCGCGGAATCGCATTCAGGCCGCCGCGAACCACCTCGGCATTGTAGGCGCCGGCGAACAGCGCGATGCCGATCAGTACCCGCATCAGATTGTCGATGGTGAAATTGCCCGGCAGGAACAGCGGCAGCATGTAGGTGGCGAAGAACATCACCGTGATCAGCGGCACGCCGCGCCAGAACTCGATGAAGGCGACCGAGAAGATCCGGATCAAGGGGATTGTCGAGCGCCGGCCGAGCGCCAGCGCGATGCCGATCGGCATCGAGGCGACGATGCCGGTCACCGACACCACCAGCGTCACCAGCAGGCCGCCCCACATCCGGGTATCGACGATCGGCAGACCTCCCCGATCCAGCCGCAGCACCGCGATCACGATCGCGATGCCGACGAAGGTCGCCACCGTGGTCGCCAGCGCCCGCCAGCCGTTGCGCACCCCGGTCAGCACGAACACCAGCGCGGTGACGGCGACGGCCGTGCACAGAAGATCGAGCCACAGCGGCTGCGACGAGGCCTGAATCCAATCGCGCAGCGCCACCAGCGGCCAGCTCAGCCAGACCAGGACGGTGCCGAGGCCGAGCAGCACTGGACCGATCGTACGGCCGATCGCCCCGCCCGCCGCCAGTTTCCGTCCGGCGCTGCCGACGCTGTCCGCCAGGCTGCTTGCCAGATCGGCGCTCCAGGTCACCCCGAAGCCCTGCAGCCCGCCGCCGTACAACAGGAAAAACGCCAGCACCGGAAAAGCGATGAAGAACAGGCCGGCATTCAACGTCTTGGCCGGTGCCCGCGGGATCAATAGCGGCAGCAGCAGCAGCGCACCAAGCGCGAACACCAGGTCGACCCGCCATCGCTCCGGCGTCGGATAGAAGCCGTAGATGAATTGCGAGAACTTGGCCTGGACGAACGGCCAGCACGCGCCGACCGGATGCCCCGCCTGGTCGGCGAGGCAGTCGGTGCGGTTCGAGCCGGTCCACACGGCGTCGACCAGCAGAAATTTCACCGTCGGCACGATGGTGAAATACAGCAGCAGCACCCCGACGATGGTCAGCAGAATGTTGGTCGGCGAGTTGAACAGCCGCTGCCGCATCAGTCCGAGCACGCCCGGCCGATCGACCGGCGGCGGCCGCTGCGGCACCATCTCGCCGCGGACGAACACCGGGGTGACGGAGCCGAGTTCGCTCATGCGCCCATGCTCCGGTTGATCCGCCACGCGTACAGACTCATCAGCGCGCTGGTGACCAGCGAAATCAGCAGGTAGACGCCCATCGTGATCGCGATCACCTCGATCGCCTGCCCGGTCTGGCTCAGCGTGGTGCCGGCGAACACCGAGAACAGGTCGGGATAGCCGATCGCCACCGCCAGCGACGAGTTCTTGGTCAGGTTGAGATACTGGTTGGTGAGCGGCGGCAGGATCACCCGCAGCGCCTGCGGGATCACGATCAGCCGCAGCGTCTGGCCGCGCGACAGGCCGAGCGAGGCCCCCGCCTCCATCTGCCCCTTGTGCACCGACAGGATGCCGGCCCGGACCACCTCGGCGATGAACGCCGCCGTGTAGGTCGACAGCGCCAACGTCAGCGCCACGAACTCCGGCGCCAGCCGCGCGCCGCCGGCGAAGTTGAAGCCGCGCAGCACCGGCACTTCCAATGAAAACGGCTTGCCGAAGATGAGAAACGCGATCAGCGGCAATCCGATCAGCAGGCCGAGCACGATCGGCCACACCCGCATCGGCTTGCCGGTCGCGAACAGCCGGCGCCTGGCATATAGCGGCAGCACGATCGCGGCGGCCAGAGCCACCAGCATCGCAATCAGGAAGCCGTCGAGCCCCGCCTCGCCGACCGGGCGCGGCACCACGATGCCGCGATTGGACAGAAAGAAGCTGTCCAACACCGACACGCTTTGGCGCGGCGACGGCAGCGCCCCGAGCACGGCGAGATACCAGAACAGGATCTGGAACAGCAGCGGCAGGTTGCGGACGATCTCGACGTAGCCGCCACCGATCCGGGAGATCAGCCAGTTCGGCGACAGCCGCGCCAGCGCGACCGCGAATCCGATCAGCGTGGCGAAGAAGATGCCGACGACGGACACCAGCAGCGTGTTGACCAGGCCGACCAGGAAGACCCGCGTATAACTATCCGACTCCTGATACGGAATCAGCGTCTGACTGACGCCGAATCCCGCCGTTTGCGACATGAAGCCGAAACCCGAGGCGATCCGCTGGTTGGCGAGATTTTCACGGGCATTGTCGAAGATCTCGTAGCCGATCCAGACCAGCGCGGCGACGAACAGCACCTGGGCGAGCAGCCCCTTCCAGCCTGAGCGACCGCCGAGCGCCCGTCGCAGTTTCGCGACGAGCTGCGGCGGCGGTGGGCGGGCGTCGATCGCCATCGGCGCGGATCTTCAGGCGATCAGCGGATCGGCGGGGCGTACATGATCCCGCCCTTGTTCCACAGCTTGTTGAGGCCGCGAGCGATTTCCAGCTTGGAGCCGGTCCCGACATTGCGCTCGAACGACTCGCCGTAATTGCCGGTGGCCTTGATGATGCGAGCCACCCAGTCCTTGGTCAGGCCGAGCTGTTCGCCGAGATTGCCGTCGGTGCCGAACACCCGCTTCAGCTCCGGCTTGTCGGACTTGGCGCTCTCGTCGACGTTCTTTTGGGTGATGCCGAGCTCTTCGGCATTGATCATCGCGAACAGCGTCCACTTGACGATGTCGAACCATTGGTCGTCGCCGTGGCGGACCAGCGGGCCGAGCGGCTCCTTCGAGATCACCTCCGGCAGGACGACGTGCTCCATCGGGGCCGCCAGCTTCAGGCGTTGGGCGTAGAGCTGCGACACGTCGGAGGTGAACACGTCGCAGCGGCCGGATTCATAGGCCTTGACCGCCTCGTCGGCATTGGCGAAGGCGATCACCTCGTATTTCATGTTGTTGCCCTTGAAATAGTCGGCAACGTTCTGCTCGTTGGTGGTGCCGGTCTGAACGCAGATCGAGGCGCCGTTCAGTTCCAGCGCGGAGTTCACCTTCAGGGCCTTTTTCGCCATGAAGCCCTGGCCGTCGTAATAGCTGACGCCGGCGAAGTTGACGCCGAGCGAGGTGTCCCGCGACAGCGTCCAGGTGGTATTGCGTGACAGCACGTCGATCTCGCCCGACTGCAACGCAGTGAAGCGATCCTTGGCCGACAGCGGCACGAACTTCACCTTGCTCGGATCGTCGAAGATCGCCGCGGCGATCGCGCGGCAGACGTCGACGTCGAGTCCGGTCCAGTTGCCCTTGTCGTCGGGAGACGAGAATCCCGGCAGTCCCTGGCTGACGCCGCAGGACAACATGCCGCGATCCTTGACGGTCTTCAGAGTCTGCGCATCCGCCGACGACACCGAAAACACGGCAGCGGCAGCAAGGGTGACGACGAGCGATACACGTTTCATGCAATGACCTTTCAAGGGATGTCCTGGCCGCTTCAATCGGCTTCGTAGGCGATGCGTTCCGATTGGATCCGCCGTTCGATCGCCCGAAGGCCCGCGCGCGGCAGCCGTCATTCCGGCGCCGCGCATGCGTAACACTCGCCCCGGCATTCGCGAGCCCCTCAGCACGGCGTCCAGACAGACCGGTATGCATCACAGAACGAGTTGCGCGCCGGGTCAAGGGGTTGACGGCCGTCTTCCAGAAGCTGCTATTACGCCCATTCGTCGAACCGGCCGTTTCGTGCGCCTCGCACGCAGTGTTAAGCGGTCCAACCATCAGCGAGCCGTCATGGACTCTTCCGATTCCCACGGGACATCATCGCCGCTCAGCACGCAGACCCGTCTCGTCACCGCGGGCCGCGACACGGCGTCCCAGAAGGGTTTCGTCAATCCGCCGGTGGTGCACGGTTCGACGGTGCTGTACCCGACCGCGGCCGACCTGCACGCCCATCGCGGCGAGTACTCCTATGGCCGGCACGGCACGCCGACCACCAAGGCGCTGCAGCAGGCGCTGATGGCGCTGGAAGGCGAGCGCTGTGCCGGTGTCGGCATCACCCCCTCCGGGGTGTCGGCGATCTCGACCGCCCTGCTCGCGGTGGTGAAGGCCGGCGACCATGTCCTGGTTTGTGACAATGCGTATCGCCCGACCAGGCTGTTCTGCGACCAGATGCTGAAGCGGCTCGGCGTCGAGACCAGCTATTTCGATCCGCTGATCGGAGCCGGCATCGCCGACCATCTTCGCCCGAACACGGCGGCGGTGGTTGTCGAAGCGCCGGGCTCGCAATCGTTCGAGATACCGGACATCCCGGCGATCGCCGCGGTCGCCAAGCAGCACGGCGCACTGGTGATCGACGACAACACCTGGGCGACGCCGCTGTATCACCGCTCGCTGGAACAGGGCGTCGACATCTCGATCCAGGCCGCCACCAAATATATCGGCGGCCATTCCGACATCATGTTCGGCACCATCTCGGCCAACGCGGCAGCGTGGCCGAAAGTGTCGGAGGCGATCCGGCTGCTCGGCGTCTGCGCCGGGCCGGACGACGTGTTCCTGGCCCTACGCGGCTTGCGCACCCTCGAGGTGCGGCTCGCCCGGCACTATCAGGCGGGCCTCGAAATGGCCCGCTGGCTCGCCGCGCGTCCCGAAGTGCAGCGCGTGCTGCATCCGGCGCTCGAAACCGACCCGGGCCATGCGATCTGGAAGCGCGACTTCACCGGGGCGTCGGGCCTGTTCTCGATCGTGCTGCAGGATGCGCCGCAGGCCGCGGTCGACGCGCTGCTGGATACCGTCAGGCTGTTCGGCATGGGTTATTCGTGGGGCGGGTTCGAAAGCCTGGTGATCCCGTTCGACTGCGCGTCGTACCGGACGGCGACGGCGTGGAACCCCGGCGGTCCGGCGCTGCGTCTGCATGTCGGGCTGGAATCGACCGACGATCTGAAGGCCGATCTCGACCGCGGCTTCGCCGCCTTCAACGCGGCGCGGTAACCGTTCTCTCCGTTATTGCGAGGAGTACCCGGATCGGCGCTTCGCGCCGTCCGAGCACAGGCTCCGCGACGAAGTAATCCAGCGCCGTGCACTGAGCTGCTGGATTGCTTCGCTGCGCTCGCAACGGCGGGGATCGTCTTCGTTCCGATCGCCGCCGAGCAGCATCGAGACGGTCCGCCGCCGATCAGTTCGGCAGGCTCTCCGAGCCGCGGGCGTGCGTCTTGATGATCAGCATGATGTTGCGGACGTAGATGATGGTGGCCATCGCCTGGCCGACGATGATCACCGGCTCGCGCTTGGCGATGCCGTAGACCAGCGTCATCAGGCCGCCGCCCATCGAGAAGAACCAGAACGCGATCGGCACCACGCTCTTGCCGGCGCGCTCGCTGGAAATCCACTGCACCAGGAAGCGCGCAGTGAACAGCAGTTGCGCGACCAGCCCGAACGCCAGCCAGAAATCGAACTTGGCGACGAACACGTCGTACAGATAATCGCCCAGTTCCTGGCCATATTGAATCAGCATCAGTTCACCTCGGTGGCGACCGGCGTTGCTTTCTTGCGGCGGATCAGCCACCACACCCCGGCCAGATCCATCAGTCCGACCCACAGCCGGTCGAAGAAGCCGTAGTTGGACCTGCCCGACAACCGTGGCCGATCGGCGACGTCGACATAGACGATGTCGAAACCTTCGCGGCGCACCAGCGCCGGCAGGAACCGGTGCAGCCCGTCGAAATACGGCAGTGACAGAAACACCTCGCGGCGGAACGCTTTGAGACCGCAGCCGGAGTCCCTGGTTCCGTCGCGCAGGATGCCGTTGCGCACCTTGTTGGCGACCCGAGACTGCAGCCGCTTGAACCCGGTGTCCTTGCGCCCTACCCGCTGGCCGGCGGCCAGACCGACCCGGGCGCCGCCCTGCTCCAGCGCGAAGATCAGATCGGGAATGAACGCCGGGTTGTTCTGGCCGTCACCGTCGAGCGTTGCCACGATTGCCCCGCGCGCCGCCCGTACTCCGGTCCGCACTGCGGCCGACTGGCCGCACGACGAGCGATGGCGGATCTGGCGTAGATTGGGCCGCTCGGCGCGTAGCGCGGCGAGCCGCTGCGGCGTGGCATCGGTCGAGCCGTCGTCGACATAGACGATCTCGTAAGCCCAGCGCCCGTCCAGTGCCGCAGCGATCTCGGCGATCAACGGAGCGACGTTTTCGGCTTCGTTGCGCACCGGTACGACGATGGACACCGCGGGCTGCGGTCCGGACTGGGTCATCGGTTCAGGCATGCTTCGGGACAATCCGGGGCCGTCGGGAACTCGCGGCCGGGGCGCGAACTTGGCGCGCGCCCCGCTTCTTATGGGGCCACAGCGTCGCGGGCAACCCTTTTGAGGCGGTCCCAGGAGGGCCCGTCGAGCGGGTCGATGCCGCCGTCGGGGCGGATGGTGAAGGCCAGCCGACGGGCGGCGAACCAATACCGCACCGCCATCGCCCCGACGATGCCGAGCAGCGCCCCGGCGACCACGTCGCTGGGGTGATGGGCGAGCAGCACCAGCCGGGTCGCCAGGATCGTCAGCGCATAGACGATCATCACACCGGTCAGCCGCGGCCACAGCGCCGAGACCGCAAACGCCAGCGCGGCCGCGGTGATCGAGTGGCCGGACGGCAGGCTGGCATAGGCTTCGTTCCAGGCGAACAAAGTGAAGTTGAACGGGTCGGCGGCCCCGCCGACGAACGGGCGGCCGCGGCCGATCACGCCCTTGAACACCTCGCCGGCGAGCACCGGCACCAGGACGGCCAGCAGCAGGTACTGTACCCGGGTGCCGACACCGATCAGCACCGCGCGCGACGCCCCGTGCAGCCGGGGCAGCAGCAGCCATACAGCCACCGCCAACCCCGCCAAAATCCAAAGCACGTAACGCGACTTGCCGAATTCGGTCAGGATCCTGATCGGCCACAGCGACGGCGTGCCGCGCGGCAACATCGCGGAGATCACGACCGCATCGACGGCAAACATCAAGGCTACCGCCACCAGCGACAGCAGCGCCGCCAGCAACAGCGCCTGCCGCGCCGCCCGCCGGGCTGCCGCCGCGCGTCGCGAATGCGACGGCTCGCGCACCAGCCGTTTGAGCGACCAGCCGATCGCGCGCGGCAGCTCCACCATATAGCCGGGCCTGCCGACGCTGTTCCTGCCGGCCATGCTATTGCGTGCCCTCGGAGCGGAAGATCGCAATCGACACCGGCTTGCCCTGCGAGAAGTTGTAGCCCTCGATCCGCGCCGCCACGTTGTAGCGCAACCCGATCGCCTCGGCCCGGCCGGCGAAGGCGCGTTCGCTGCGCGACTCCACGATCGCGAACCGGCAGGTGCCACCGAGCAGGAAGTCGGCGGCGCCGGAACCGTCGGTCAGCAAAGTCCGGGTATCGGTCATGAACACCAGGCTCGGCTCGTGATAGCCGGCGGCGGCTGCCTTCGGACCGACGCAGACTACCTTGCGCAGTTCACGCGCGATCTCGACGCTCGGAAACACCGGACGCAGCGTCGGCACCACCACGCCGAACACCGCAACGCCGAGAAACAGCGACGCCAGCGCGGCGTTCAACAGCGAGGCTTCGGCGCGGTTGTCGTCGAACAGACGCCACGCGAACAGGCCGAAGATCAGCGACGCCGCCGCGAACGGCCAGGCCAGAAACATCGGATGACGCGTCAGATACACCGAGCCGATCACCGCCAGCGGCAGGATGATGGCCGGGATCGCGAACCACCACGCCGAGCCGCGGGCCAGCCAGGAGCGCGACAGCACTTTCCGCTCAATCGCCCCGGCCGTCATGATCGCGATCGCCGGATACAGCGGCAGCACGTAATGCGGCAGCTTGGTGATCACCAGTTCGAACACGATCCAGGACGGAATCAGCCAGGCCAGGAGGTATTGCGCGCCCGGCTCCCGCCGCGCCCGCCACACCGCGGGAGCGGCCATCGCCGCCAGCGGCGCGCCGGGCCAGAACGTCGCCCAGAACAGCAGGAAATACAGGCCGGGCGGCGCGCCGTGCGACTCCATCGGGCTGGCGATCTTGCTCAGCATGTCGCCGCCCACCGAGTCGGCGAAGAAGGTGTCGCCGGCGCGCAGATAGATCGCGATGAACCACGGCAGCACCAGAACCAGCATCCACGGCAGGCCGAGCAGCGGCCGCAGCCGCCACAGCCAGGCGGCCGAACGGTCGAGGATCGCCAGCGGGATCACCGTCAGCGCGATGAACATCAGGATCAGCGGGCCCTTCAGCAGGATGCCGCCCGCCAGCGCGGTCCAGAACACCGCCGGCACGATCAACGACCGCTCCGGCCCGATGTCGCCGCGCTGCCAGCCGAGATAGGCCCGCGCCATCGCGCCCATCGCCGCGGTGACGGCCAGCAGCAGCACCGCGTCGGTCTTGGCGAGTCGCGCCTCGACCCCGAGCAGGATGCAGCTACACAGCAGCAGGCCGGCGACGACCGCCCCGCGCCGGCCGACGAACGCCAGCGCCGCCCAATAGGTCATCAGCACCGCACCGATCGCACCGGCGAGCGACGGCACCCGATACAGCCAGATCCGGACCTGCGCGCGCGGCAAGCCGAGCTTGCCTGCGGTCTCCACCACGGCGGCCTGCAGCCAATAGATGCCGACCGGCTTCTTGTAGCGAACCTCGTCCTGATAGCGGATGTCGATGAAATCGCCGGTCTCGACCATCTGCTTGGTCGCCTGCGCGAACCGCGCTTCGTCGCGGTCGATCGGCGGGATGTTGAAGAATCCCGGCAGGAAGAACAGCAGCCCGACCACCACCAAAAACGCGGTCGCGCGCAGATGGCTCACCGTGACGAAATCCAGCACCGCGACCAGCCCGCGGCCGGGATCGACGGTGGTTTTAGGTTCGCGCGGCGCGCCGAAACGGGGTCTGGCAGAGGTCTCGATCATCGGTTTCGCATACGCTGAAACCGATACAGCGACAACCGGTTAGCCGGGCACTATTGAATTCTGACGACAACTGTGTCCGCGGCGCCAGCGGCGTCCATCACGGTGAGCCGGACGAACCCCGGACCGGGCGGCGCGATCAGCCGTTGTCGCCGTCCGTCGAGCTCGCCGACCGACAGTCCGTTGACCATCACGGTCATCGGCAGCACCCCGCCGGCGACTTTCACCGGCAGCGCGCCGATCGACGCTTCGCTGACCGCGTCGATCCGTGATCCGTTCAGCGGAAACTGGATCCGCAGCGCCTTGTCGTCGCCGGCTTGCATCAGGTCGCCTGCCGGCCGGAACCGGCGGAGCGGCAGCGGCAGCTTGGCATTGCTGGCGACCAGCGTTCCCCGCGGCGCCTTCGGCAGAGGTGCCCGCAGATGCCCGCTGCGGGCGAACGCGTCGAACAGCACCGGCGCCGCGGCGACGCGGCCGATCATGCCGGGCACCGGAGCACCATCGGGCCGGCCGACCCAGACCCCGATGGTCATCCGGCCGTCGAATCCGACCGACCAGGCGTCCCGGTAGCCGTAAGACGTGCCGGTCTTGAATGCGATCTGGCTGCGCGCCGCGTTCTCCGGCGGCGGCGTGCCGAGCAGAACGCTGCCGACCTGCCACGCCGCAACCTGATCCATCAGACGCAGACTCTCGCGCTTGTCGTTGCCGGAACTCGCGATTTCGCGCAGCGGCAGCACGCTGCCGAGACGCGGCAGCCCGCTGTAGAGCTGCACCAGGTCGATCAGCTTGACGCCGACGCCGCCGAGCCCCATCGCCAGACCCGGCACCTCGTCCTTGGGCAGCACCAGCTCGGTGCCGGCCTGCTTCAGCCGCGAGGTCAGGCGCGCCGCACCGACACGGTCGAGCAACGAGATCGCCGGGACGTTGAGCGACAATTGCAGCGCCTTGCGTATCGGCACGGTGCCCTGGAACGTCATGTCGAAATTCTCCGGCGCATAGGCGCCGAACCGCACCGGCCGGTCGTCGATCAGGCTTTCCGGATGAACGAAGCCGTCCTCGAAGGCGAGGCCGTAGATGAACGGCTTCAAGGTCGAGCCAGGCGAGCGAACCGCCCGGGTCATGTCGACCTGGCCGGCGCGGCGATCGTCGAAATAATCGGCCGAACCGACATGGGCGAGCACCTCGCCGCTGGCATTGTCGACCGCCACGATGCCGATCGAGATCTCCGGCCCGAGCGCCGCGGCGCGGTCGCGTGCCAGCGTCTCCAGCGCGCGCTGCATTCCGGCGTCGAGCGTCAGCCGGATCAGCGCCGACTCCTTGTCGGTCGCCACCGCCTGGTCGGCGGAATGCGGCGCCAGGATCGGCATCGGCTTGCGCTGGCGCAGCACCGGCACCGCCCTCGCCTGGGCCGCATCCTCGGCGCTGACCACGCGATCCTCGACCATCCGCGCCAGCACCCGGTCGCGCGCCTCCCGGGCCACGTCCGGATGGCGGTCGAGCCGGCGATGTTCGGGCGATTGCGGCAGCGCCACCAGCAGCGCCGCTTCGGCCAGCGACAGCCGTTTCGGCTCCTTGCCGAAATAGGCGATCGACGCGGCGCGGATGCCTTCGAGATTGCCGCCATACGGCGCCAGCGCCAGATACAGATCGAGAATCTGCTGCTTCGACAGCGTCTGCTCGAGCTCGACCGCCCGCACCATCTGCCGCAGCTTGGCGCTGAGCGATCGCTGCCGCCGCGGCTCCATCAGCCGCGCCAGCTGCATGGTGATGGTGGAGCCGCCGGACACGATCCGGCCATGGCTGACGAGCTGCAGCGCGGCGCGCCCGACCGCCAGCGGATCGACGCCATGATGCGACCAGAACCGCTTGTCCTCGTAAGCGAACAGCAGCTTGAGGTAGCGCGGATCGACTTCGGTGGCTGCGTCGACGGGCAGCCGCCAGCGCCCGTCGGCCATCGCGAACGCCCGCAGCAGCTTGCCGTGGCGGTCGACCACCGTGACCGAGGTCTGCCGCGCCTCGTCGAGCGGCAACGGGCCGAGCGAGACGGCGTAAGCGAAAAGGCCGCCGACCGCTACAACGACCGCAACCGCCGACACGATCGCGCCCCGCTTGAGCCACGCCCATCCTCTCCGCCGGTCATGGCCGGGCTTGTCCCGGCCATCCACGTCTTTCGCCGTCGACGAGTCAGGCGTGGATGCCCGGGACGAGCCCGGGCATGACGATCGTGGTGGTGTGGGCGCCACGCTCATTTCGCCGCCCGCACCTCGATCGTGCCGGTGCCGGTGCGGCCGTAGCGCGAGGGGTTGTACATGTCCTCGACCACGGCCTGCGGCAGCACGTATTTGCCGGGCGACACCGCGCGCACCACATAGGCGACCGTGAACACCGCCTTGTCGTCGGCCTTGCGGTCGATCGCCGCGGTGAAGCGGTCGTCGCGGAACTCGGTGTTCACCGGCTCGGCGCCGTCGGCGATCCAGCCCAGCGTGCCGGAGTCGCCCGACGACACCAGATGCGGATTGTCGATCTCGAGGCCCGCCGGCAGGTAGTCGGCGATCATGACGTGGCCGTATTCGGGCTTCGGCTCGGTGATCGTCAGCACCACCGCGAAGCGCTCGTTCTGCTTTGCCTTGGTGATGTCGGCCGGCTCGCCGCCGAGCGTGAAGTAGTTGCGCTCGATCTTGAAGCCGTGGCTGGCGGCCGGCTCCGGGGTGACCGGCGAACCGCTCACCGTCACCACCGCCTGCACCGGATTATCGCCGGCATTGGCGATCCGGAGCGGCTGCGCCTTCACCTCGTCAGCCTTGTAGCTGCGATACAGCGCGGTCTTCACCGCGTCGCCGTTGAGGTCGAGCGCCATCGTCTCCTTGGCGAGCGCGCGCGCCGCCAGCACCAGCCAGGCGTTCTCCTGGGTCGAGGTGTAGGGCGACAGTCCGCGCGCGGCTTCGACCCGCTGCACCGCCGTGGTCAGCGTCGGCCGCGGTGCGCTGCCTTCGCTGGCGAGCGACACCAGGGCCGCGGCATCGCGCAGCGCGGAGCCGTAGTCGGTCCGGCCGAACACGAGCGACGGCTTCGGATTGAGGCTGTCGGCCGCCGCCGCATAGACCCGTTCGGCCCGGGCGCGGTCACCGACCAGCGCCAGCGCCGCGGCGAGCTGCGCCTTGGCGATCGGGGTGGCCAGCTTGTCGAGCTTGGTGTCGGCCAGATAGCGCAGGTCGCCGATCGGCGCGGCGCCGTTGCGGGCGAGCACATAGAGGCCATAAGCGAGATCGCGACCGCCGTCCTTCTCCGGCTCGTCGGCATTGACCACCGAGTTGCGGATACGGTCGAGCGCGCTGCGGAACGCGACGTCCGGCACCACGAACCGCTTCTCGCGCGCCCGGGTCAGGAAGTCGGTGACGTAGGCGTCGAGCCAGGCATCGTCGCCACCGGTCGACCACAGCCCGAACGAGCCGTTCGAGCCCTGCCGCGACAGCAGCCGGTCGATCGCGCCCTTGATCCGCTCGTCGGCGCTGCCGTCCATCGCCAGATGCGCGCCGGCGGCGAGATCGTTGACGTAGAGCAGCGGCATCGCCCGGCTGGTGATCTGCTCGGAGCAGCCGAACGGATAGCGGTCGAGCGCCTTGAGAATGGTGGCGGCGTCGAGCGCGGTCGATAGGCTGACCGACAGCGACAGCCCGCCGGTGCCCGGCACCAGGTCCGAGAACACGTCCGAGGTCAGCGTCAGGCTTTCGCCCTTGGCGAGCGTGCGGACCGAGCGCCGCGCCAGGGTCTGGTTGGCGGGACGAATGTCGAGCGCATAGTGCCGCGCCAGCGACAGACCGTTCGGGCCCTGGATCGCGACGTCGAGCGTGGCGGTGCCTGCCCCACCCGCGTCCAGCATCAGCTTGGCCGAGCCGCGCTGCTTGGCGGCGAGCTTCAGCGTCGTCGCCGCCTCGCCGCTCAGCTTCACCGGACCGCCGGCGCTGACCTTGATGGTGTAGTCGCCCGGCGCGCCTTCGACGTTGTCGAGATCGAACGCCATGGTGCCGCGGTCGCCGTTACGCAGGAAACGCGGCAGCGTCGTGGTCAGCACCACCGGGTCACGCACGGTGACGTCGGTATTGGCGCGCCCGACCTTGGTGGCGGTCCACGCCACCGCCATCACCCGCGCGGTGCCGGCGAATTCGGGGATGTCGAAATCGATCGTCGCGGTGCCGTCGGCGGCGACGGTGACGATGCCGGAATACAGCGCCAGCGGCTTTTGCGTCGGCGGGCTGCCCTGCAGCTCCGCCGCCGAGGCGTCACCGCCGGAGCGGATCGCGCCGACCGCGCCCTGCATGCCGTCGATCAACTGGCCGTAGAGGTCGCGGATCTCGGCGCTGAGCCGGCGCTGACCGAGGTAATAGGCATCCGGCGCCGGCGGCTTGTAGCCGGTGAGATTGAGGATGCCGACGTCGACCGCCGCGACCACGATCTTGGCGTCCTCGCCGGGCGACAGGCCGCCGAGCTTGACCGGCAGCTTCAGCGTGGTGGACGGCCGCACCAGCGCCGGCGGCGACAGCTCGACGGTGAGCGTCCGCGCCGCCTTGTCGATGCTGAACCATTTCAGCCCGATCGCACGGCCCGGCATCCGCTGCGCCGCCGAATCCAGCGGTCGCCGCAGCGTCGCCACCACATAGGCGCCCGAGCCCCAGTCCTTGCCGACCGCGAGCTTGACCTGAGCGCTGCCCGGCTTGACCTGCAGCGACTGCGTCGTCAGCAGCCGGTCGCCGAGCACGTTGACGGTCAGGAGCCCCGCGGTCCGCGCATTCACCGTCACCGTCATGGTGTCGCCGGAGGCGTATTCCGGCTTGTCGATCGAGGTCTCCAGCAGGTCGGGCGTATCCGCCGAACCGTCCGAATACCAGCCGACATCGAACTGCACCGAGGTCAGCGGACCGGCCGCATCGGCGGTCTTGACGTCCAGCCGGTAGCGGCCGGGCTCCGGGTTGAACTGCAGCCGCGCCGGCTCGCCGGCCTTGATCGACAGATCGCCATCGGCGACCCGCTTGGTGGATTTCACCGGCTCGTAATTCCACGACGAATCCTGCCGGTACCATTGATAGCGCGACTCGACCTTGAGCAGCTCGTAGCGCAGGCCGCTGCGCGCCAGCGAGGTGCCGTCCGGTGCCACGAACGCGACGTCGAACTTGGCGACATCGCCCTCGGCGACGTTGCGGTCGGCGAACAGCGGCTTGACGCCGATCATCGCCGCCGCCGGCGCGACCGGCAGCACCAGCTTGCGCTCGACCGCGCGACCGCCGGCTTCCGCCATCCGGATGAACACCTGCGCCTCCTGCGGCCGGGTCGAAGACGGCGGCTTCGGCAGGCTCACCTCGAAAGTGGCGGCGCCATTGGCGTCGGTCTCGGGCAGGTTCTCCAGCGGCGTGCGCTCGTTGCTGGTGGTCTCCTCGTCGGCGACGCCGAACTGATAGCCGGCATAGCCCGGCCGCGCTTCGGCGGGTGAGATCAGCAGGTCGCCTTCGAGCTGCAGCGCCGAGGCCGGCGCGCCGTACAGGAAGCGGCCATCGACTTGAAGTTCCACAGGAGCATCAGCTTTAATCGCCTTGTCCTTGGTGGAAATGTCGAATTCGATCCGATCGGGAACATAGTCTTCGACCATGAAGGTGGTTTCGCCGACGCTGCTGCCCTTCGGATCGGTGAACGCCCGCACCCGCCAGGTGCCGGTGGGCACCGCCGAGTTGAGCGCGACATCGAGGCTGCGGCCGCCGGCGCCCTGATCGGACAGCACGGCGCGGCGGTATTCGACACCATCCGGGCGCTCCACCACCAGCGTCATCGGGCTGGCGGTCATCGCCACGCCCTGCCCGTCGCGCAGCAGTGCGGTGAGATGCACCGTCTCGCCGGAGCGGTAGACGCCGCGCTCGGCATAGACGAAGGCGTCGGCGCCGGCCGGCACCGCGCGCCCGGCGACGCCGCGGTCGGACAGGTCGAAGGCGTTGGTCTTGAGGCTGAGGAAGGCGTAATCGGCCTTGTCGCGACTCGCGGTGAGCAGCGCCGGCGACAGCCCGCCCTCGCCGCGCGCCAGCCCGGCTTCGAACAGGATATGGCCGGAGGCGTCGGTCTTGCGGGTCGCCAGCACTTCGTTGTTGCGCGCGATCAGCCGCACCTCGGTATTGGCGAGCGGATCGGTCGAGGCCAGCGAATTGACGAAGACGTGGATGCCGTCGTTGCCGGAGAACGCCGTCAGGCCGAGGTCGGAGACGATGAACCACTGGGTTGCGATCTGGCCGTCATCGTCGGAATTGGGGATCGGCCCTTTCGGCGCCGCGGTCATCACATAGACGCCGGGCTGCAGATCGCCGAGCACCTGGTCGACCGGGAACGCGGTGGTGACGTCGGCATTCAGCGCTGCAGCGGCGGTGTCGAGCTCACCCTCCCACACCTTGGTGCCGCGCTCGCTGCCGAGATCGCCGAGCTGATAGCTGTTCAGTGTGCGCTGGAAGTCGCTGTCGACCACGGTGTTGATCAGATTGCGGTCGCCGATCCGGAACACCTGCGCCTTCACGGTCTGGGTGTTGACGCTGACCAGCGGAATGCCGCGCTGCCCGGTGCGTGGCAGCACATAGGCACGCCCGGTGAAGCGGACGAACGGCTTGCGGTCGCGGACATAGATGTTGAACTCGGCCGACTTGGCCAGCGCCTCCTTCACCGTCGACGGCAGCCCGGCGCGCAAATTCACCGTGTAGCGCTCGCCGTGCTTCAGCCCCTCGACGCAGAGCTGGCGTTCTTCGGCGCTGAGCGCCGGCTTGTCGGTGCCGGCCAGCGCCACATAGGGCGCAAAATCGGTGCGCTTGGCGAGTTCCTCGGAGAACTGGAAACACACCCGCGGCGACGCCGAATCCGAATCCACCGTGTAGTCGAGCAGCCGGAAGCCGTGGTCGGCGCGCAGCTTCTCGTATTGGCCGCGGATGTCGGCGACCTCGCGCAGATCCAGCGACAGCCGCAAGGCGTCCAGCGCCGGCCGCCACAGGCTGCGATCGGCCATCGCGCGGCCGAGCAGCGCCAGGGCGTCGGCTTCCTCGCCCGGGCTCTTGGCGCGCTGATAGGCGATATAGGCCGCCGTCGCGGCACGTTCGCGCAGGAAGGTCTGTTCGGAACTGGTGGCGCCCTTGATCTGCAACACGGTCTTGGCCAGCCGCAGCCAATTGTCGCTGTCGGCGGGGTCGATCGAGGCGATCTGGCCCATATATTGGAGGCCGGTGCGGTAGTCGCCGCGCCGGAACGCGGCGTCGGCCTCGCCGCGCAGCGACGCTGTCGGCTTGTTGGTGGCCGCCGCTTCGCTCTTGATCTGGGCTTCGAGCTTGATCGCGGCGTCGGCCAGCTCGTCGCGCTGGAACGCCTTATCGGCCGCCTGCGCGGATGCGAGCCCGAGCGCCAAACCGGCGCAAAGCGAAACCGCACGAACCCAACCGATCATGTCGAACTCCCCTGCCGCGAACGAACGTCGCGTTAGACCCTTGCGCTTTAGACCCACGTCATGCCGTGACGAAGATGACGCCGTGATGGCTTGCAGAGGACCTACCGCCCTGCTCGCCCTTCATCTTCCGCCCCGCGCCGGCCGCCGGCCCGCCCGGGACTCGCATCCTCGCCCGCGCGCGCCCCAATGACAACGCGCCGCATGCGTTGGACGCAACATGGTGGCAAATGGTTCGGGGCGGTTGTGGCGGAAGCGGATTTTTTGTATCCGGTGGTGCTATAAAGCCCCCAACGGTCCCATAGCTCAACTGGATAGAGTAGCGGATTTCTACTCCGCGGGTTGCAGGTTCGAATCCTGCTGGGATCGCCAGTTTTCGATTCTTGCGGCAGAACGCAGACAGATTCACCAATTTAGTTGCGATATGACATGTCGAACTGGCAAATGTTCTTTTCCACATACGGATCGATAATCGCCGGCTTCTTCGCCGCCGCTGGCGTAATAATCGGCATCATATCAAGTGTCGCGAGTTCGCAACTCGCAGATAAGTCGAATGCCGATCTCAAGCGGGCCGTTGAAATCATTGAGCGGCTCGAAGTTGTTATCGGAGAACAATGGAGCCCACTCGACACAGAACAGGTTGAAACTCTGCGAGTAGCGGTTACAAGAATACCTTTCAAGGGAACCATTCAAGTGATGTACTTGAATGCGCTTGGCAAGTCTCTTGCACAAAGCATAGCTACCGCGTTTCGCGCAGCACAGTGGGAAGTGAGATTCAGCACCGGCGGTGGGTTCGAATCCGGCGTAGAATATGGTCGGGGCACGCACGCGATGGAATTGGGGAAAGCACTAGCGTCCGTGATCGACCCGGCTCTTCTAAATGGAAGAGGCACTGAAGAGACCAGTCAGAACTTGTACTTCATTGGCGTTGGGTCAAAGCCCCCCAAGCGATGACGAGACATTCGGTCTCGGTCGCTTAATATCGCCACTCCCGCTCCGATCCCTCTGACTATCCAAACAGAGAAATCTTAAGTCGACAAACGGCGTTCTTTGTATCGCAGTATGGTATTGCCCCTTGAGCGAATATAGTCCTCACCAGATTACGTTCAGAGTTTAGCTCACCGGCACGCGCGGCTTGCGATGACGCCGAACGACCGGTGCCGGCGCCGCCGGTGCAGGCACCGGCTGCAGCGTCACCACGACCGGGTTGGGCTTGTGATCCATCGCGGCGCCGGTGGCGGCGTCGACGCCCATGCCGACGACGCCGCCGAGCAGCAGGTTGCCGGCAAAGCCGGCGCCGCCGCTGCCGGAGATTTCCCGGGTCAGCGGGATGATCTGCGGCTCATAGCCCTCTTTGCTCAGGCTGACGGTGATGTCGGCGTTGCGGTTGACCTCGACCACGCACGGCGTGACGCAGGAGAACGGCGCCTCGGTGCCGGATACATCGGCCTTGGCGCCGGCCGGCGTGCTCGCAATCGAAATGTTCTCCGTGGTGCCGCGCGTCACCGACGCACACCCCGACAGCAACAACGCGGCCAGCGCCGCGCCTCCCCATGACCGCATCACAATCCCTCTGATACCCATGCCTTCAGAGCACCGTGTTCGAGGGGGATTTCAAGCCGCGGCGGCCCGCCAAAGCCGCAACTGAGACGCAGAGACAACGCTATCTGCAGGATGTCCCCACGCCGCGGGATCGACACCGGCGACGGCCGACTGCCCCCGCGTCCTGCAAACACGACGCGGCAGCGGACCAGCGACCGAATCGGATACCGATCGCCTGACCGGAAAACCATTGAGATCTCGTGGACCAGTCCCAAGCCCGAGCGATTCTGCATCTGAAGGCGGAGATCGTCCGCGTCCGCTCGTTCGGCCAGTCGCACCGCTACAAGTTCTGGGCCTTCAAGGTCGACGAGATCACCGATCCGCTGTGGACCGACGGCGCGACCACCACATCGACGGTGTGGCTCAGCACCGACTACGGACTGCTCGACGGCACCGGCTATCGCGACCGCCGCAAATTCCGGATCGATCCCGGCGGCCGGGTGTCGCTGATCCAGGCCAGCAGCCACGACGGCAGCATCGTCGAGGGCCGCAACGCCGGACGGCTGGCGAGCGGGGTGGCGCGCTCGGTGGCGTGGCCCGGCATCGGGCGCTGATCAGAACTGCCGGCTCTTCAAGAGATACGCCGGGATCGCCAGCCCCGCCCCGATCGCGCCGACGATCGACAGCACCCGCACGAACGCCTGCGAGGCGGCGACGATCTGCGCCGTCGAGGAGCCGGTGGTGTCGGCGGCCACCGCCATATAGCCGAGCATCGCCTGGCCGAAGAATGCGCCCGGCACCATCGGGATGCAGCCGGCCAGCGCAACGGCGTTGCACGCCGGGCCGAGCCAGCGCAGCGCCAGGATCGCGGTGAACGAGGTGACCAGCGCAGCGACGAAGGTCGCGGCCTCGATACTGCCGCCGGTCTGCTGCACCACGGTGCGCACCGCCAGCGCCAACGCGCCGGCGACCGCGCACCACGCCAGCGAGCGCCAGCCGAAATTGAACAGCACGCCGAAGCCGGCGGCCGCCAGCGCCCCGAACGCCGCCTGATGCGCCAGATACGGCAGCATCGCCATCCAGCTCGCGCTCATGCGTGAACCCTCAGCACGAACTCGGCCAGCCACAGCCCGGTGACGGCGAACACCATGATCATGATCACGGTGACGGCACGGGCGCTGCCCATGGTCGGGTAACCGTCCATCACGTCGGTCTGCGCGTTGGTCGACGGCACGCCCGGCACCAGCAGCAGGATCGACGCCATCATCGCCAGCTCGGTGGTCGCGCTGCCGACCAGCCGGGCACCGAACCCGCCGAGCGCCGCCGACACGCAGCCGACGATCGCCGCGACCACGAACACGTTGACGCGGCGGCCGAGCAGCAGATGGCGGACGCCCTGCCCGATGCTCGCCGCCGCCAGCACCGGCCCGAACGACAGCCAGTCGGAGCCGAGCAGCCGGCCGAACGCCGCGCAGGCGGCACCGGTGGCGATCGCCACCAGCCACGGCGGATGCCGCGGCGTCTCGCTCTGCAGCCGCTTCAGTTCGGCCTCGATCGCATCCGGCGTCATGTCGCCGCGCGAGGCGCGCTCGAGCAGCTCGCGCACCGCGAAGTCGAGCCGGTGGTTGACGCCGTGCGGACCGATCTGAATCATGCGGGTGAAGCTGTGATGGCCGCGCGCCAGCGTGATCTCGAACGAGGCGTAGCCGGAGCGCATCCCCAGCACCTCGACGCCGAGCCCCTCCGCCACCATCCGCGCGCCTTCATGCACCACGCGCACCGACGCCCCGCTCTGCGCCAGCACCGCGCCGGCCTGCAGCGCGACGTGCGAGATTCGCGCCAGCGAATACGGGTGAATCGGTTCGAGGTCGGCGGGATCGGGCTGAATCATCGTCATGCTGGATCGCTATACAGGTCGAAGGTGGGCGAAAGCGGGATTAGTACAGGATGTGCGCGAAGCGGATACCACCACGCAAGTAATCGCGGTCACATCTTACCATTTGCGCGCCATCAGTGACGAGTTAACGCCATTGGCGTTGAACTCTTCCAATTCCGCAATGCAGGTCTATGCTCAGCACGGCCTCTACTGCCGCCGATCACGAGGAATGGGGTTGAAGATGAAGTTATCGACATTGATCGTCGCCTGCATCGCTGTCGCCGTGGTGGTGTTCGGCGTGCGCAATTTCCAGTCCGACTCCGATCCGGCCAAGGACGCCGATGCGCAAGCGGTGGCGACCGCCGCGGCGGTCCCGGTGAGTCCGATCAAGACGGTGACCTCGACCTCCTGTGCGTCGGACGGCTGCCCGGTGTCCTGCGCCGACGACGATACGCTGCTGTCGGCGTTCTGCGTCAGCGGCACCAAGGCCCGCTTCGCCGATACGATCAAGCTCGCCGGCGGCAAGCTGACCGCAACCTGCGGCATGGGCGCCAGCAGCGTGCTGATGTATTGCGGCCGGCCGTAACGGCAGCCGGTGACGACGGCCCGGCGATCGCCGGGCCATCGCGCGATCGGCATCACTTGATGCCGAGCAGCTCCACCTCGAAGATCAGCGTCGCGTTCGGCGGGATCACGCCGCCGGCGCCGCGCGCGCCGTAGCCGAGCTGCGGCGGAATGATCAGCGTGCGCTTGCCGCCGACCTTCATGGTCGAGACGCCCTCGTCCCAGCCCTTGATCACGCGGCCCATGCCGATCGGAAATTCGAACGGCTCGTTGCGGTCGACCGAGGAGTCGAACTTGCGGGTCTTGGCGCCGTTCTCGTACAGCCAGCCGGTGTAGTGCATCACGCAGATCTGGCCCGGCTTCGGCGAGGCGCCGGTGCCGACCTGGGTGTCGACGATCTGGAGGCCCGACGGTGTGGTCACGGTGTTGGCGGGTTCGGACATGGCGGGGGTGCTCGACATCAGGGCCGCCGCCGGAAACAGCGCAGCGACGGCCAAAGCCAGCACAGCGCCGGCGGGAAAAGCGAAACGCATCGGATTGTCCTTTGGGAAGATCGACGTCGGTCGCAGGGTGAGGCCCGGTTGTAGCCAGATGCGGCCGGGCTCACAACCATCGGCACGGAACCGGCTCGTGACGGAACGCCGCGCCGTCGCCGCCCCAATTTGCGCGAACGGCTCGCAACGCTAAGCTGCCTGATCGGCGCTGTCAGGTTCCCGCTGCAGGGCGGCCCGGCCGGAGACCGGAAATCCGATGCAGAACGGCCTGTATTCGATCCACATCCGAATGCTGGACGGCATTCGCGCCCGCTCGAACGGCGTGATCATCCTGCGCGACGGCCACCTGCTGGGCGGCGATCCGTATTTCTTCACCACCGGTCACTACGACGTCGGCGATGGCCGCTGGAAAGGCGAACTGGTGACACGACAGCACACGCCCTACAGCGAAACGCCGGGCCGGCCGCTGTTCTCCGGACACGAGGTCACCACCGGGTTTTCCGGCAGTTTCACAGGCGGCTGGTCGGAAGTGTTCGGCACCTCGCTGGTCGGCAGCCGCAGCGTCGCGTTCCGCGCCACGCTCCGGCTGCTCGCCGCCGACTGAACGGACGGCGCTCGCGCGCCGTCCGGCTCCGGTTGCGGCCGGACTACTTCTTCATCTGATCCTTCGCCATGCCGTCCTTGTGCATGCCGTCTTTGTGCATGCCGTCCTTGGCCATGGTGTCCTTCTTCATGCCGTCCTTGGACATGGAGTCCTTGGACATCGAGTCTTTGGCCATGCCGTCCTTCTTCTCCATCTTGTCCATGGCATAGGCGGCCGGCGCCGCGGCGAGGCTGGCGGAGAAGGCGGCGAAGACGAGAGCGAAAACGAAGCGGGTGCGCAGAGTCATGGTGCTGTCATCCTGTTGACGTCGATCCAATGCGGCGATGGCCGCCAAGAGAGAGACGCAGCCCGCGGTACGGTTGTTACGCGACCGCCGGAAATTTCATTTCGAGCAGCGATGCGCGCAATCGCGCCGCGTGCGTCGCAGCACGTCCTTTCCGCTGGCGGCCCGGAACCTGATGGTCAAGCTGCGCGCCGGGCTGCTGCCGTGCGGCACGGATGTCGAACGGTCCGGCTCTGCCGCTCAGCCGGCGTCCACATCCGCAAGCCGCGGATCTTCCGCGAAGTAATCGAGCAGCATCTCGATCAGCGCCCGCACCTTCCGATCGGGATGAGTCCCTGCGGGGCGGACCACATAGGCGCCGGCCGCCGGGGGCGGATGGCGGGTCATCACCACGATAAGTTCGCCGGATTCCAGATACTCATGGATCACACAATCCGGGAGCCAGGCGATGCCGAGTCCGGCAGCCGCGGCGACCGCAAGCGCCGTGCCGTTGTCCGCCTTGAAGCGGCCGCGTGGATGCACCGTGACGATCTGGTTGCCGTCGACGAACTGCCAGCTTTCGGTCCCCTGCATCAGGGCTTGATGAGCGGCGAGGTCGTCGAGCGTTTCCGGCGCCCCGTGCGCTGCGATGTAGTCCGGGCTGGCGACGAGTTTTCCGGTGATCGCGCCGATACGTCGCGCGACCAGGTTGGAATCCTGCAGATAGCCGACACGGATCGCACAGTCGAAGCCTTCAGCGACCAGATCGACAAAGCGATCGCTGTAGGAGCTGTGGATCTGAAGCTGCGGATGACGTCGCGCCATCTCGGCCAATGCGGGAGCGAAGTGGTTCGGACCGAACGACAGCGGCACGGAAACACGCAGGCGCCCGCGAAGCTCGCCGCTCGGCAGGATGGCTTCCCTGGCCGCGTCGATCTCGGCGCCGACCCGGGCCGCATGATTGCGTAGCGTCGTGCCGGCCTCGGTGAGTGCCGCGCCGCGTGTGGTCCGCGCCAGAAGCTGCACACCGAGCTCCGCCTCGAGCCGGAGCAGCCGCCGGCTGACGACCGACTTGGCGACGCCGAGCCGGCGCGCTGCGGCCGATACGCCGCCGGAGTCGGCGACCTCGACGAAGGTCGCCAGGTCTTCGATGTCCAATTCAGCGTTCCCCGGATGGCGACACAGCTTCGCGCCCTACAGCGCTACCGCATCACACCTCCGAATGCCAGTTTCCGCGCGTCCAGGCAGCGCCACGCCCGGTCCTGTTCCGGAACTCGCGCCACCCACAACAGCAAAGGATGAATGATGCCCCTTCGTAATGGTCTTGCGTCGCTTCTGCGCCCCGAGGATTCGGTGCTCGTGCTGATCGATCACCAGCCCTATCAGCTCGCCAACGTGAACAGTCACGAACCGCAGATGGTGATCAACAACACGGCCGGTCTGGCGAAGGTCGCCAAAGCGTTCGGCGTTCCCACAATCCTGACCACGGTGATCGCCAAGCGCGGCGGCCTGCTGTTCCCGCAGATCACCGACGTGTTCCCCGGCCAGGAGGTGATCGACCGGACCTTGATCAACACCTGGGAGGACCGCAAGGTGGTCGACGCCGTCAAGGCAACCGGCCGCAAGCAATTGGTGATCGCCGGGCTGTGGACCGAAGTCTGCGTCGCGATGCCGGCGATCCAGGCGGCCGGCGAAGGCTGGGACGTCACGGTCATCACCGATGCGTCCGGCGGCACGTCGGTCGAGGCCCACCACGTGGCGATCCAGCGCATGATCGCGGCCGGCGTCAACATGATGACCTGGATGGCGATCGCCGCCGAATGGCAGCGCGATTGGGCTCGGCTCGAACAGGCCGCCAAGCTCACGGAGGTGATCGTCGAGCACGCCGGCGGCAGCGGCATCGCCTTCCTGTGGGAACAGCAGCTCCTCAACACCCCGGTTCCAAAGGCCGGCTGATCGAAGCAGGTACGCCGGCTTTCGACCCGCTGCTTGGCCTCGGGCGGCCGTGATCGACTCGAACTGAGAGCAACAAGATCAGGCTGTCGAGTTTATCATTGCGAGAAGCGAAGCGACCAAGCAATCCAGAAGTCCCATGCTCGGCGCCTCTGGATTGCTACGCTTTGCTCTCAATCAAGGGATAGCCTAATTGATTTGGCGGCCTGGATTGCCATTCTGGCTCACGAGATGACGGTGTATCTGCGCCAGGTCCGAACGCGAATTGCCTAACTGCCGCGCTTCTTCTTCGCGTTCAGCGCATTGACCACGCGGCTCACCGGCGGACGGCCGAGCAGTGCGGCGACGCTGTTGGTCGCGGCGACGAGCTTGTCCATGTCGATGCCGGTCGACACGCCGATGCCTTCCAGCATGTACACCACGTCCTCGGTGGCGACGTTGCCGGTGGCGCCCGGCGCATAGGGACAGCCGCCGAGGCCGCCAGCGGCGCTGTCGATGACGCGGGCGCCCTCCTCCAGGCCGGCATAGAGATTGGCGAGCGCCTGACCGTAGGTGTCGTGGAAGTGCATCGCCAGCGAGGCCATCGGGATCGCCTCGGCGCAGGCGCGCAGCAGCTCGCGCACCTTCCTCGGCGTGCCGACCCCGATGGTATCGCCGAGCGAGATCTCGTAGCAGCCGAGATCCCACAGCGTCGTCGCGGCATCGACCACCGCCTGCACCGGCACCTCGCCGTCGAACGGACAGCCGAGCACGCAGGACACGTAGCCGCGCACTTTGACACTGTCGGCCTGGGCGCGGGCGATCACCGGCTTGAAGCGCTCGATCGATTCCGCGACCGAGCAATTGATATTGGCGCGCGAAAAGCCCTCCGACGCCGAGGCGAACACCGCGACGACCTGCGCGCCGGCGGCGCGCGCAGCCTCGTAGCCCTTCTCGTTCGGCACCAGCACGTGGAATTCGCCGGGCAGCTTCAATGCCGCGCGCAGCACCTCGTCGGAGCCCTGCATCTGCGGCACCGCCTTCGGCGACACGAAGGCGCCGACCTCGACAGTGGTGAGGCCGGCCGCGACCAGCGCCTCGACGAAGGCGACGCGGTCGGCGACGCTGACCGGCGTCTTCTCGTTCTGCAGCCCGTCGCGCGGGCCGACTTCGACGATGCGGATGGTGTCGGTCATGCGCCCTCCAAGTAGTATACTCCGTCATGCCCGGCCTTGTGCCGGGCATCCACGCCTTTCAGCGGATCAACGCCCGAAGACGTGGATGGCCGGGACGAGCCCGGCCATGACGGGGAATTATGACTCCGCGTCCGGCTCGATCTCGGCGAGCTCGGCGCCTTCCTGGACGATGTCGCCGACCTTGCATTTGATCGCCTTCAGCGTGCCGGCGAACGGCGCGCGCAGGGTCTGCTCCATCTTCATCACTTCGAGCGTGAGGATAGGCGCGCCCTTGTCGAGCTTGGCGCCGGCTTCCGCGAGCAGCGCCACCACGGTGCCGGGCAGCGGCGCCACGATCTTGTCCTCGCCGACCGCCTCCTCGCTCTCGCCGCCGAACGGATCGACCAGATGCAGCTCGAACCGACCGTTGCGGGTGCGCACATAAAGCTCGTGGCCGTCGACCACGGCATGGATGCGCGCGCGGGCATCGCCGAGCGACACGTCGATGCCGTCGCCATTGGCCACCCAAGCGAACGCAAGCTCGCGGCCGTCGATCGTCAGCGACGACGCTCCCCCGCCATAGGTCAGCTCAACCTTGTGATCGGTGTGGTCGGGCCCCTGCCCGCGCCGGAACAAAAAGGCGCGCTTGCGCCGGCCGACCGGCATCCAGCCGGACGTCCGCCACGGCGACGGGCCCTCGGCCTTGGCGGCTTCGTCCTCGCCGCGCAGGATCGCCGCGACCGCGGCGGCGAGTTCGAGATCGCCGGGCGCGCTCGGCGCGGCGGTGAGCGCTGCGAGATTGCGCTCGATGAAGCCGGTGTCGATGGCGTTGGCCCGCACCTCGGAATGCGTCACCAGCGCCGACAGGAACGGAATGTTGGTGACGACGCCGCGGACGTCGGTGTCGTTGAGACCACGGTCGAGCCGGTCGATCGCAGCCTGACGGGTCGGCGCCCAGGCGATCACCTTGGCGAGCATCGCGTCGTAATACGGCGACACGCTGTCGCCAGCGCGATAGCCGGCGTCGATCCGCAGACCGTCCGTCTCCGCCGGCGTCCGCCAGGTCGTGATCTGGCCGACCGACGGCATGAAATTCTTCGCCGGGTTCTCGGCGTAAACCCGAGCCTCGATGGCGTGGCCATTGAGCCGGAGCTGATCCTGCTTGAGCGGCAGCGCCTCGCCGAACGCGACGCGAAGCTGCCATTCGACCAAATCGACGCCGCTGATCAGCTCGGTCACCGGATGCTCGACCTGCAGGCGGGTGTTCATCTCGATGAAGAACACGTCTTTGCCGTCCGAGACGAACTCGATGGTGCCCGCGCCGACATAGTTCACCGCGCCTGCCGCGCGCCGCGCCGCGGCACACACCGTCTCGCGCTGCGCAGCATCGAGCGTCGGCGATGGCGCCTCCTCGATCACCTTCTGGTGGCGACGCTGCAGCGTGCATTCGCGCTCGAACAGCGACACCAGATTGCCGTGGCTGTCGCCGACGATTTGCACTTCGATGTGGCGCGGATTGTCGACGTAGCGCTCGATCAGCAGCGTATCGTCGCCGAATGCCGCCTTGGCCTCGCGCTTGGCACTGACGATCGCGGCGGCAAGTTCGTCGGCCTTGCGCACCACCCGCATGCCGCGTCCGCCGCCGCCGGCCGAGGCTTTCACCAGCACCGGGAAGCCGATCTTGTCGGCGGCCGCGGCGAGCGTGGCGTCGTCCTGCGCAGCCCCGTGATAGCCCGGCACCAGCGGCACACCGGCCTTCTCCATCAGCGCCTTGGAGCCCGACTTCGAGCCCATCGCGGTGATCATCTCCGGCGTCGGCCCGACGAACACCAGTCCGGCGTCGGCGCAGGCCTGCGCGAATTCGGCGCTTTCCGACAGGAATCCGTAACCGGGATGCACCGCCTCGGCACCGCTCTGTCTGGCGGCCGCGATGATCCGCTCGATGTTCAAGTAACTGTCGCGCGCCCGCGCCGGGCCAAGCAGCATCGCCTCGTCGGCCTCGGCGACGTGCTGGGCGCCGGCGTCGGCTTCGGAATACACCGCGACAGTGCGCAAGCCCATCGCGCGCGCGGTGCGGATGACGCGGCAGGCGATCTCGCCGCGGTTGGCGATCAGCAGCGTGCGGAAGCGACGATACAGGGCGGTGCTGGTCATCATCAGATCCTGATCATCACATCCGGAACAGGCCGAACCTGGTCGGTTCGATCGGCGCGTTACTGGACGCCGACAGGCCGAGACCGAGCACCAGCCGCGTATCGGCGGGATCGATCACGCCGTCGTCCCACAGCCGTGCGGTCGCGTAGTACGGGCTGCCCTGGGTTTCGTATTGCGCACGGATCGGCGAGCGGAAGTCCTCCTCCTCCTCCGCACTCCAGCTGCCGCCCTTGGCCTCGATATTGTCGCGGCGGAGCTGGCTCAGCACCATCGCGGCCTGCTCGCCGCCCATCACCGAGATCCGCGCGTTCGGCCACATCCACAAAAACCGCGGCGAATACGCCCGTCCGCACATCCCGTAATTGCCGGCGCCGTAGGAGCCACCGATCACCACGGTGAATTTCGGCACGTTGGCGGTCGCGACCGCGGTCACCAGCTTGGCGCCGTCGCGGGCGATGCCGCCGGCTTCGTATTTCTTGCCGACCATGAAGCCGGTGATGTTCTGCAGGAACACCAGCGGAATGCCGCGTTGGCAGCACAGCTCGATGAAATGCGCCCCCTTCAGCGAGCTTTCGCTGAACAGGATGCCGTTGTTGGCGATGATGCCGACCGGAAAGCCCCAGATATGCGCGAAGCCGCACACCAGGGTCTGGCCGTACAGCTTCTTGAATTCGTCGAACTCGGAGCCGTCGACGATCCGGGCGATGATGTCGCGCACGTCGAACGGCTTGCGCGCTTCCGCCGGTACGATGCCGTAGAGCTGCTCGGCCGGATACAGCGGCTCGCGCGGCTGCCGCATGTTCAGCGCCGGCCGCTGCGGCGGCTTCAACGTGCCGACGATTTTTCGCGCGATGCCGATCGCGTGGGCGTCGTTCTGCGCGTAGTGATCGGTGACGCCGGACTGCCGCGAATGCACGTCGGCGCCGCCGAGTTCTTCGGCCGACACCACTTCGCCGGTCGCCGCCTTCACCAGCGGCGGGCCGCCGAGAAAGATCGTGCCCTGATTGCGGACGATGATGCTCTCGTCCGACATCGCCGGCACATAGGCGCCGCCGGCGGTGCACGACCCCATCACCACCGCGATCTGCGGAATGCCGGCAGCCGACATGTTGGCCTGGTTGAAGAAGATCCGGCCGAAGTGCCGCTCGTCCGGAAACACCTCGTCCTGCTGCGGCAGGAAGGCGCCGCCGGAATCCACCATGTAGATGCACGGCAGGTTGTTCTGCCGCGCGATGTCCTGCGCGCGCAGATGCTTCTTCACCGTCAGCGGATAATAGGTGCCGCCCTTCACCGTCGCATCGTTGGCGACGATCATGCATTCGCGGCCCATCACGCGACCGATGCCGGTGACGATCGATGCCGAATGCACGTCGCCGCCATACAGGCCGTTGGCGGCGAGCGGCGACAGTTCGAGAAACGCGGTGCCGGGATCGAGCAGCAGGTCGACACGGTCGCGCGGCAGCAGCTTGCCACGCGCGGTGTGCTTGGCGCGGGCCGCATCGCCGCCGCCGGCGGCGACCGCCGCCAGCTTGTCGTTCAGTTCGGCGACCAGCGTCCGCATCGCATCGGCATTGCGCGCGAAATCGGCCGAACCGGGATCGATCTTGGAGTGCAGCGACATGGCGTTTCCGGCAGGTTCTGACTCGCTTCGGAACCGAAGCGTTGAAGACATCGTGTCATCGCCGGGGCGCCAGGCGCAACCCTAACCTGACCCAGCGCAGTGCAGGACGCGCATAGCCGTTCGCCGCAGCCTCAGGCTTGCGCCGAGCGGTCGTGCGGCTCGCCGCGGCGTCCGCGAGAAGCCGCGGGCAATGGTCGGATCAATGCGTCCAGGGCTCGGGACGGCGGAAGGCGAAATTGTCGGCATAGGCCGCGCGGCGGCGCGCCGGCTCCTTCGGCTCGATCACCTGATACGGAATGCCTTCCCGCTCACAATAGGCGATCGCCTCGTCGCGGGTGTGGAAATGCAGGCTGATCTGCTGCTGCATGTCGGAGGACGAGGTCCAGCCCATCAGCGGCTCGATCATGCGCGGCTTCTCGGGCTCGTAATCGAGCTGCCATTCCCGGGTCTTGGCGGTCCCGGATTGCATCGCGTTCTTGGCGGGCTTGAAGATCCGTGCGGTCATGGAAGGGTCGAACCTATCGAGGAATGGCGGTGTGCCGGTTTGGTGGAAGCGGCGGTCCTGGTGTATCGTTCCCGAGCGTAACGGACCATGCCGGATTTGCGTAGAGGTGTACGGTCGGTCCCGGCCACTCGTGATTCCGTCGCTCGGCGGTTCAGTTTCCTGAATTCCTATATTCCGTCCCCGGCATCGTGACAATCACAGCCCGGGCGACGATTTGGCAACGATACGGACGGTCCATTCTATGGAAATTCAGGCCATTCTGCCCAGCAAGGGGCGCGATCTCCGGCTCGACCTGTTCCGCGGCGTCGCCAACTGGGCGATCTACCTGGATCACATCCCGAACAACGTGGTGAACTGGATCACCACGCGGAACTACGGGTTCAGCGATGCCGCCGACCTGTTCGTGTTCATCTCCGGCTACACCGCCTCCTTCGTCTACGCCAAGATGATGCTCGAGCGCGGCTTCATCGTCGGCGGCACAAGGCTGACCAAGCGGGTGTGGCAGCTCTACGTCGCGCATATCGTGCTGTTCGTGATCTACATCGTGGCGATCGGTTACGTCGCGCAGCGCTTCAGCGATCCGGAGATCATCAACGAATTCAACGTCGCCGGTCTGATCGCCAACCCGATCGAAACGCTGCGGCAGGGATTGCTGCTGAAGTTCAAGCCGGTCAATCTCGACGTGCTGCCGCTGTACATCGTGCTGATGGGGCTGTTCCCGCCGGTGCTGTGGCTGATGCTGCGCAAGCCCGATGCGGTGATGATCGGCTCGCTGGTGCTGTATTTCGCCGCCCGCTATTTCGAATGGAATCTGCAGGCGTTTCCGGAAGGCACCTGGTACTTCAATCCGTTCTGCTGGCAGCTGTTGTTCGTGTTCGGCGCCTGGTGCGCGCTCGGCGGCACGGTGCGGTCGCGCTCGATCATCGACTCGCGCGGCATGTTGTGGTTCTGCCTGGCGTATCTGGTGTTCGCGCTGGTGATGACGATGGCCGGCCGCTTCCAGGACTTCGGCGATCTGTTCCCGCGCTGGCTGTACGATGCGTTCAATCCCAACGACAAGACCAACCTCGCGCCCTACCGCTTCCTGCATTTCGCGGTGATCGTGGTGCTGGTGATCCGGTTCGTGCCGAAGGACTGGAAGGGATTGGAGTGGCGGGTGTTCGATCCCTTGATCAAATGCGGCCAGCAGTCGCTCGCGGTGTTCTGCGTCGGCGTGTTCCTGTCGTTCGTGGCGCATTTCGAACTGATGATGAGCTCCGGCTCGCTGCTGGCGCAGATCCTGGTCAGCGCCGCCGGCATCGCGCTGATGACGGTGGTGGCCTACTACATCTCCTGGTCGAAGAAGCAGGACAAGCCCGCGAAGCCGGCAGCGAAACCGGCGCCGCAGCCGGCCGGCATGGCCGCTTCGGCGACGACGGTGGCGGCCTCGGGCGTAGACAGCGGACCGGCGCGGCCCGCCAGTCAGGGCTCCGGCGTGCCTGCGGTGGCCCCGGCGATGATGTCGGCCGCGCGATCCAGCCCCGAATAGAGATCGTGGCTGGCGCCGTAGTCGGCGCCATTGTGGCTCCATTGCGCCCGGCGTGCCGGCGCGGACGCCTGGCGTAGCGCCTCGATCAGATTGCCAGGCCCGAACGGTTCCGGCATCACCACGCCGGCCTGGGCCGCGGCGACATGCACCGAATAGCCGCACACCGCCGTGGCGATCACCGGCAGTCCGTTGACCACCGCTTCCAGAATCGCCGTGCCGGTGGTGTCGACCCGGGCGGGATGAACCAGGAGATCGGCGCCAGCCATCAGCTCCGGGATGTCGCGCCGCATCCCCAGCAGTCCGATCCGTTCCGACACCTTGGCATCACCGCCGAGCCGCCGGATCAGCCGGCCCTGCTTGGCGCCTTCGGCCACGCCAGCGACGACCAGCCTGGCGTCCGGAAACGCCGGCAGCGCCGCGATTGCCCGGTCGAGCCCCTTGGTGGATGGATGCGCCGCCACCGCCAGCCATACGACGGCATCGGCAGCGATGCCGAGTTCGCGGCGGATCCGCTCGCGGGTGCCATCGGCTCGAAATTCCGGGTGCCGGCGGGTGCGATCGATCGTCGGCGGCATCAGCGCCAGCCGCTCCGGCTCGGTGCCCCAGGCGCGCGCGAAGTCGTCGAGCTGGTTCTGGCTCAGCAACAGACACCGGGTCGGTCGACCGGGTGCGAAGCTCGCCGCCTCCAGGCTGAGCTTGATGCGCCGTCGTGCAGTGAAGCGATCAGACCACCGCGTGGGCCGCGCCTTGTCGCAGCCGTCGGCGCAGTACAGCACGTCGAGATCGGTCAGCTTGCCGAAGCCGGCCAGGCGGTCGAACTCGGCCTTGCGCCGCGCCACCGCCGCGGCGAACGCCCGGTCGCGGCCGTGGTTACTCCAGGCGCTGACCGGCAGCAGCTCGATGGTCAGATCGGTCGGAAGCTCGCCCTGCCGCCGCGACGCCAGAATGGTGACCTCGTGGCCGCGCCCCATCAGCCGCCGGGCGATGCCCATGCAGTCCCGCTGCAGGCCTCCGCTCGGGAACAGCGACACGATCGCCAGCGCGATCTTCATCGTCCGAACTCCCCAGCGGCCTCTAATTCAATTGTGACGCGGCTCCGCGCGCCCGAAGCAGCCGTGCCGAAGCCAACGCAGGATGAAAGAAGGCGGGTGGTCGGGGCAGCTGGATTCGAACCAACGACCTGCAGTACCCAAAACTGCCGCGCTACCAGGCTGCGCTATACCCCGTTCCATCGGCTGCCGCCCGTCGATACACGGTTCAAGCCAGCCCAGCAAGCCAGCCCAGCAAGCCGCCCTCAGCGCGACTTGAACAGCGGGTGCGCCACCCGATCGCCGGCGGCAATCCCGAGCTTCTTGGCGGTGCCGCCCGCCACCTCCAGCACCCCGCTCACCGGACCACCGGAAGCGATGATCCGGGTCGACATCGGTTCGGTGTTCTCGGCGATCCGCAGGATGGTGCCGTCGCCGCGGATGAAGATCATGTCGAGCGGGATGTAGGTGTTCTTCATCCACATCGCCACCTGCTGCTCGGGCCGGAAATCGAACAGCATGCCCTGCCCGTCCGGCAGGCTCTTACGGTACATCAGACCGACTTCCCGCTCCTTCTCCGTGGTCGCCACCTCGACATTGAACACATGGACGCCGGTCTTGCCGACGATTTCCAGAGTCTGCATCTGGGCGGCCAATCCGCGCTGCGCCGCCACGCCGCACAGCATCACCGCCAGCGCCACCACGCCGAACCACTGCAGCCGGCGAACCTTCAACGTCCCAAAGACCTGCATCAGACCGAAAAACCTGTTCCTGCCTCGCCCCACCCCGGCCGGATCATGCCGACCGCCGGCCCGCCGCGCAAACAGCATGCTGGCGTGGCCGGGACGATTCACAACATGGCGATCAAGGGTGGCGCAGTCGCGGCGACCAGCGCCTGCGTGCGTGCGAGGCTCGAGACTTAAGACCTCAAGACCCGAGCCTCGAGACCCGAGGACTCAAGACCGGAGGCTTCAAGAACCGCTCCTCGAGATCGAGGTTCGAGCTTCGGTAGGCGAAGCTCGAGAGAGCCTCAATGCGAGGACAGGGCCGGTACGCCGTTCTCCGGCTGGATCTCGGCGGCCATCATGCCCTTCGAGCCCGGCCCGAACCGCACCAGCACATACTGGCCCGGCCGCAGCTCGGTCATGCCGTAGCGGCGCAGCGTTTCCATGTGCACGAAGATGTCCGGCGTGCCCTCGCCGCAGGTCAGGAAGCCGAACCCGCGCAGCCGATTAAACCACTTCACCTGGGCGCGCTCGAGGCCGCTGGTCGGTGTCACGCTGACATGGGTGCGCGCCGGCAGCATCTGCGCCGGATGGATCGCGGTCGACTCGTCCATCGAAACGATGCGGAACGCCTGGTAACCCTTGGCGCGCTGCACGCATTCGACGACGATGCGGGCGCCCTCATAGGCGGTCTGATAGCCGTCGCGGCGCAGCACCGTGACGTGCAGCAGCACGTCGGGCCAGCCGTTGTCGGGCACCACGAAACCGTAGCCCTTCGAGGCATCGAACCATTTGATGACGCCGCTGATCTCGACCAGGTTCGCGGTCTCGCCGAGCCCTGCGAAGGCGTCGCGCGGGCTCAGCTCGCGGGCATCGACAAGGTCGCGGTGCGAACCAGACACAAGGTCGCGGTGCGCACCAGATCCGAAGTCCCGGGACGAATAATCGCCGGCGGGAAACTCTCCCGCCCTCGGCTTCGCAACGCCGACCGTCGGCGAACCGCCCGGCCTTTTGGACTCAAATCCGTCCGACCCCATGACCCCGGACCCCGCACGTCATCAACGAATTCGCCGCTTCTGCGGCGACGACGATTCGCTGAGCGTTGCCTCGAACTACTCAGGATTGCGCCGCCGCGAATCTGTTGATTCGAAGATAACATCGTGGCCCTGATGGCAAAGACAAAAAAAACGTTACGCGACAACTATAAACAGCCTTGAAAGCCTGCGAATCTTACGAGGTTTCAGTTGCCGACGAACGGTCCCAGCGTTTCTCCGATGTCGTGGCGGATCACCAGGTCGGCGATTTCGTCCTGCTCGGTCGGCTCGTTGTTGATGATGACGAGCTTGGCGCCGCACTCTTTGGCCAGCATCGGAAAGCCAGCCGCCGGCCAGACGACCAGCGAAGAGCCGATCGCGATGAACAGATCGCAATGCTGCGCCAGCTCGGTGGCGCGGCGCATCGCCTGCGGCGGCATCGACTGGCCGAACGAGACTGTGGCGGTCTTCACCGGCTCATCGCAGGCGGTGCAATGCGGCGCGTGACCGGTGCGGTGAAACCACTCCCGCACCCAATCCAGTTCGTGGCGTTTGCCGCAGCCGATGCAGCGCGCATAGGTGGTGTTGCCGTGCAGTTCGACCACATCGGGTTCGGCGAAGCCGGACATTTGATGCAGATTGTCGATGTTCTGCGTGATCACCGCCGGCACCTTGCCGACGCGGTACAGCGACGCCAGCGCCCGATGGCCGCGGCCAGGCTTGGCTTTGGCGAAGGTGTGCTCCATCGCGAAGCGCCGGCGCCAGGCCTCGTCGCGGGCGTCCTGCCGGGCGACGAACTCGTCGAACGGGATCGGCTGATTGCGGCTCCACAATCCGCCGGGCGATCGAAAATCGGGGATGCCGGATTCGGTCGAAATACCGGCCCCGGTGAACGGCACGATCGAGGAGGCCTGCGCGATCATGTCACCGAGCTGTTCGACTCCGCTGGTGAGGCTGCGAGCGATCATGGTTGGGTCATTTCAAGAGCTGTCCTCTCGCCGCGACGACGCACGTCGAGCCGAACGTCGACGGCGCGGCACCGCCATCAATGCCGCCGTCGCCGAGAAGTGGCGGGTTCCGTGCTTAGATTCGAAGCCACATTTTTTTGAATTGCAAGAGGGCCGTTCAGGTCGGATAGTTGAAGCCGTCTCAACGGATGACCTCCTCTGAAAGAGCCCCGCGCGACCTCCAAGGCGGGGCTCTTTCTCCGTCGGCGGCTTGCTCGTCGGCGGCTCTCCCGATGCACGCGGATGCCACAGCCGCGACGGCATCCGGGCCCCTCATTCGTCACACCTCCCCGAGCGACAAGGTCCGGAGCCCCACGGCTCCGGACCGCTGTCTCGCCGCCGAAGCTTGTCGCCTGCGAGCGCGAGGACGGCGACACGGCGGCTCGTTCCCCGCCGCTTTCCATCCCGGCGATTTCGTCGCAAAGTCCGCCCGCCTTTCCCCTGGAGACAATCATCTCATGCGCTACCTGCACACCATGCTGCGCGTCCGCAACCTCGATACCGCTCTGCAGTTCTTCAGCGGAGCGCTCGGCCTCGAGGAGGTCCGCCGCATCGACAACGACAAAGGCAAGTTCACGCTGCTGTTCCTGTGCGCACCGGAAGACGTTGAACTGGTGCGGCAATCGAAGGGACGCCCCGCTCCGACCATCGAGCTGACCTATAATTGGGACGAAGAGACCTATGGCGAGGATCGCTTCTTCGGCCATCTCGCCTTCGAGGTCGACGACATCTACGCGACCTGCGAGCGGCTGATGAAGCTCGGCATCACCATCAACCGCCCGCCGCGGGACGGCCAGATGGCGTTCGTCCGCTCACCGGATCTGCATTCGGTCGAACTGCTGCAGAAGGGTGACGCGCTGCCGCCGCAGGAGCCGTGGGCCTCGATGCCGAACACCGGCCATTGGTAGCCTCCGAAGCTCGAGCCGCCGATCACCAACTCGCGCGAGCGGGGCAACGAGACGGCGGAACGACACGCACAGCCTCGCGTTGGTCGAACAACCAACGGAGGATATCAATGGCACGAGGACTATTGCTCTGGCTGATCGGCATTCCGATCCCGATCATCATTCTGCTGTGGCTGTTTTTTTAGCTGACGGCTCCGCCACGGCCGACCACATCGTGACGGGCTCTGCGATCGGCGGAGCCCGTTGTCCTTTGGCGGCTTGACGTCGCGGCCGGCGGCTCGCTTACGAGACGAATTTCACGCCCAGCGTCGTGCCGCGGCGCCAGACCACCTCGCAGGACCGGCCCTGGCGCGCATCGCGCGAGAATCCGAGCCGCAGCCGTGCGCCCAGCGATTCCGCCTCGGCCAGCACCAGCTTGGCGCCGGAACTCGACAGATCCAGCACCTCGCACGGCCGCGCGGCAAAACCGCCGTCGAGCGTGATCCAGCCGTTCTGGCGCACCGATTTGCGCGGCTCGCGCTTGGTCTTGTCCTTCGCCATGGCAACGTCCTAGACCTGATCCGGGCGACGCCACCAAGGCAGCGGCGAATCAGGAAGTGAGAGCACTTGGTTCCGATCGTCCAGAACCGTCCGTCCTGCTCTAGGTCCGCGGCTGTTGAAAAATCGTTGCAAGCTTTAGCGAAAAGTCGGGGTATCGGCGGATCGCCGCGCACGGCGCTTGCCCACCCGGAAAAACGCCACTATACGTTCGCCGCTGCTTCGCTGCGGCCCCGGTTCGGAGGCTGCTGAAGCGGCCGTTTCGGGTAAGACCGTGCGTTTCCGCCTGACCGCGATCGTTCGATCGCGGGGACTTCCGGCGGCTTCGCTCCCTTCGTCTATCGGTCAGGACGCCACCCTTTCACGGTGGAGAGAGCGGTTCGATTCCGCTAGGGAGCGCCAGTCATTTCAATGACTTAGCTCAACTACCCTTTCCTGCCATCCAACAGACGTCTAATATGCGGCACTAGATGATAGTGGTCTCCGGTTGCCGTTCGCACGGTTCGCGGCCTCTGTTCCTGCCCGTCTCAGTAGTTGAGAGAAGTCCCGTGATGGACTTATCGAAGATCCCTTCGGATCCGATTGCCGCGCGCGGATACATCGATCTCTATCATATGGAAATCAAACTCCGATGCCTTCGCGGAAGGCCGCGATGTAAAGGGACAGAATTTCTCCGATTGGGAGCGCGAGGTGAAGAATCATTGTCTCCGCGCGAAGTCCAATTTTTCACCGAGCCGGTCGCGCCAGAAGAGGTTAAGCGGCAAGCCTATGCTGTTGCGCGCCTCCCAGCGACCGCGGATGGTCGATAAATAGCTTGGATCGTTGTACGGCATATCTACGGAAAGGCGGTTACGCGCGCGTCGAGAAAGCCACCACGCCGCCAGTCGCGATAGCGTCGCGCGGGAACGGCTGGCCGTCTTTCCAGGCGACGTACCGAGCCGCAATGTCCTCGGCTCGCGTCCGGTCGAACTGGTGCAGATAGCAAAGCGCCATGTCCACCAGCGCGGAAGCGTCGGGCTTGCCTCGGGCATTCAGGACCGCAGCGGGGAAGATCTGTTCGATATCCATGAGGTGCCCCCTTGTTGATGACCAAGAGCAGTATTCAAATTCCGAACGCATTGCGGGTGAAGTTGCGCCTCGGCCACATGATGTCATCGCGGGAGGGAGCTTTGGACAAAGTTCACCAGGTGTTCGTTAGCTCGACTTTTGATGATCTCAAGGATGAACGGCAGCAAGTGACAAACGCGCTCGCGAAGGCGGGACACATAGCGGCCGGGATGGAGTTGTTTCCAGCTACCGATCAGCAGCAGTTGCAATACATTCAACGCGTAATCGACCGCTCGGATTACTATGTCGTGATCGTCGGCGGACGATATGGGTCCGAGGCTTCGAATGGATTCAGCTTTACCGAAAATGAATGTGACTATGCACGTTCAAAGGGACTGCCTATTCTAGCCTTTCTTCCAGCCGATCCTGCCAATATTACAGCGGGGAAAACCGACTCAGATCCATCGAAGATAGCTAAGCTAAACGCGTTCAAGTCCAAACTTAAGACAGGACGAATTGAACCGCCCCGGGTTTGCCGGAGGCTCCAACTCCTGAGAGGATGGAGCCATGACGAGCAAGACGACGAACAAGTTTTCCCCCGAGGTGCGCGAG
>NZ_UFQQ01000007.1 GCF_900218015.1 Rhodopseudomonas pentothenatexigens
TCGATACAATTGGCACCGGCCCCACGGCGGCATAAAGTCACAAATACCCATCAGCCGCCTCGGCCTGTCCGAGGACAACCTGTTGAGGCTCCACAGCTAGCTGCACAAAACGTCGCGGCGGGGAAAGCCGCGGACGACGGCACGCCAACCGCGCCGCAGCGGAACTCTAAAGCATTTCCGGGGCTGATAGAATCACAAGCGCAGCTCCCGATGCGCGCGTCGCGGCATTTTCCTCCGCAAACCGGCTTTTCTCGCAGCCCGAACAGGCTGGGGCAGACGGTTCGGGGACCAATGTGGCTGAGCAGGCGGCAGACGGAGAAGAGCCCCGCCCGGCGGGGGACGGGACGGGGCTCTCCGATCCGGTCGCGTCGGTAGCGCCCGGACCCACGTTCAAGCGACTTCGACGTCCACTCGAACGATCACGATCGGCGGCGGAATTGGCGAGGCGCTGCGCCGCACGTTCTGTGAAGGCAATGCCGCGGCGTCGGCGATGTTCCGTGCAAGGATGTCGCAGCGATCCGGATTTTTGCGCACAGGGAACCCCGGCGCGGGCCGCGGCGTCATCAGCCGCCGGTATCGCTACCCGCCCGTGTCGGTTACCAATCCTCATGCGATTCGATGTCGATCGCTTCCCCTCCGGAGACCGTCTGCCATGACAATCACCACTGCCCACATTCCCGCCATCGTTGCGCTGATCGCCGGTATCCTGATTCTGGTGATGCCGCGGCTCTTGAACTTCATCGTCGCGATCTACCTGATCTGCGTCGGACTGATCGGCCTCGGTGCGCTGCGTTTCCTGCATCTTTAGTCGTCTCGGGTTCCGCCGCCTTGCTTGCGACCGCCAAAACGTGGTCTAAAGCGCCCGTTTTCTGTTCCTCTTTCGCGGACCGTTGAGAGCCATGGCCAAAGCCGCTTCGAAGAAGAAGACCGCCCTGAAATCCAAGTCTGCCAAGACTGAGCGTGGAAAGGGCGCTGCCGCGTCGAGCGCACGCAAGGCAGTGGCGAAGAGCCCGCCGAAGCCGGCCAAGAAGGCAGTTAGCAAGCCGGCCGCCAAGTCCGCTGCAAAGCCTGCCGCGAAGTCCAAAGCCGTGACCAAGACGGTGAACAAGGCTGCGGCCAAGCCCGTCACCAAGGCGGCAGCGAAGCCAGCGACCAAGCCGGCCGCGAAGGCGGTGGCCAAGGCCGCTGCCAAGCCCGCCAAGAGGCCCGCCGCCAAGGCGGTCGCCGCGCCGAAGGCCGGCAAGTGGGTCTACACCTTCGGTGACGGCAAGGCCGAAGGCCGTGCCAACATGCGCGATCTGCTCGGCGGCAAGGGCGCCAACCTCGCCGAGATGGCCAATCTCGGCCTGCCGGTGCCGCCCGGCTTCACGATTCCGACCTCGGTCTGCACCTACTTCTATGCCAACGGCAAAACCTATCCGAAGGAGCTGCAGGCGCAGGTCGAGCGCGCGCTCGAACACGTCGGCAAGCTGACCGGCAAGAAGTTCGGCGACCCGAAGAATCCGCTGTTGGTGTCGGTGCGCTCCGGCGCCCGCGCCTCGATGCCGGGCATGATGGACACCGTGCTCAACCTCGGTCTCAACGACGAGACCGTCGAGGCGCTGGCCGAGAAGTCCGGCGACCGCCGCTTCGCCTATGACAGCTATCGCCGCTTCATCACGATGTATTCCGATGTGGTGCTCGGCTTCGAACACCACCACTTCGAGGAAATCCTCGACGCCTACAAGGATGCCAAGGGCTTCACGCTCGATACCGATCTCGACGCCGACGACTGGGTCGACCTGGTCGGCCAGTACAAGGACGCGGTGGCGCGCGAGACCGGCGAGGACTTCCCGCAAGACCCGCACGCCCAGCTCTGGGGTGCGATCGGCGCGGTGTTCTCGTCGTGGATGAACGCCCGCGCGATGACCTATCGCCGTCTGCACGACATTCCGGAATCCTGGGGCACCGCCGTCAACGTCCAGGCGATGGTGTTCGGCAACATGGGTGAGACCTCGGCGACCGGCGTCGCCTTCACCCGCAATCCGTCGACCGGCGAAAGCCGGCTGTACGGCGAATTCCTGATCAATGCCCAGGGCGAGGACGTCGTCGCCGGCATCCGCACTCCGCAGGACATCACCGAATACGCCCGCATCGAATCCGGCTCCGACAAGCCATCGATGGAAATGGCGATGCCGGACGCCTTCAAGGAGCTGACGCGGATCTACACCCTGCTGGAAAAGCACTACCGCGACATGCAGGACATGGAGTTCACGATCGAGCAGGGCAAGCTGTGGATGCTGCAGACCCGCGGCGGCAAGCGCACCGCCAAGGCGGCGCTGCGGATCGCGGTCGAGCTCGCCAACGAAGGCCTGATCAATCGCCAGGACGCGGTGACCCGGATCGAGCCGGGCTCGCTGGATCAGCTGCTGCATCCGACCATCGACCCGAACGCCAAGCGCGACGTCATTGCCACCGGCCTGCCGGCTTCGCCGGGCGCCGCCTCCGGCGAAATCGTGTTCTCGTCGGACGAGGCCGCCAAGCTGCACGCCGACGGCCGCAAGGTGATCCTGGTCCGGATCGAGACCAGCCCGGAAGACATCCACGGCATGCACGCTTCGGAAGGCATCCTCACCACCCGCGGCGGCATGACCTCGCACGCCGCGGTGGTGGCGCGCGGCATGGGCAAGCCCTGCGTTTCCGGCTGCGGCGCGATCCGCGTCGATTACGGCCGCGGCACCATGATGATCGGTTCGCGCACCTTCAAGGCCGGCGACATCATCACCATCGACGGCGGCACCGGCCAGGTGCTGGCCGGCAAGATGCCGATGATCGAGCCGGAACTGTCGGGCGACTTCAACACGCTGATGGGCTGGGCCGACGAGGTGCGCAAGCTCAAGGTCCGGGTCAACGCCGACACCCCGGTCGACGCCCGCACCGCGATCAAGTTCGGCGCCGAAGGCATCGGCCTGTGCCGCACCGAGCACATGTTCTTCGAGGACACCCGCATCCGCACGGTGCGCGAGATGATTTTGGCCGAGGACGAGCAGTCGCGCCGCGCCGCACTCGCCAAGCTGCTGCCGATGCAGCGCGCCGACTTCGTCGAGCTGTTCGAGATCATGAAGGGCCTGCCGGTGACGGTGCGCCTGCTCGATCCGCCGCTGCACGAGTTCCTGCCGCACAGCCAGGCCGAGATCGAGGAAGTGGCGCGGGCGATGAACGCCGATCCGCGCCGGCTCGCCGACCGCGCCCGCGAACTGGCCGAGTTCAATCCGATGCTCGGCTTCCGTGGCTGCCGGCTGGCGATCGCCTATCCGGAGATCGCCGAGATGCAGGCCCGCGCCATCTTCGAGGCGGCGGTCGAGGCCGAGAAGCGCACCGGTGAGCAGGTCGGTCTCGAAGTGATGGTGCCGCTGATCGCGACCCGCGCCGAATTCGACCTCGTCAAGGCGCGGATCGACGCCACCGCGCAGGCGGTGAACCGCGAGACCGGCAGCGATCTGAAGTATCAGGTCGGCACCATGATCGAACTGCCGCGCGCCTGCCTGATGGCCGGCGACGTCGCCGAGAGCGCCGAGTTCTTCTCGTTCGGCACCAACGATCTGACCCAGACGACATTCGGCATCAGCCGCGACGACGCCGCCAGCTTCCTCGGCACCTATATCGAGAAGGGCATCTTCACGGTCGATCCGTTCGTCTCGGTCGATCGCGACGGCGTCGGCGAATTGGTCAAGATCGGCGTCGATCGCGGCCGCAAGACCCGACCGAACCTGAAGGTCGGAATCTGCGGCGAACACGGCGGCGATCCGGCGTCGGTGGCGTTCTGCCACGAGGTCGGTCTCAACTACGTGTCGTGCTCGCCGTACCGCGTGCCGATCGCGCGGCTCGCCGCCGCGCAGGCCGCACTCGGCAAGGCGATCGCCAGCCAGGCGTAAGCCGCACTGCTCAAATCGGTCGAACTTCGAATGGCCGGGCATCGTCCCGGCCATTGGTATTTAGGGCTGCTCCCGATCCGTTCCCGGTTCCACGCGCAACGTGTCGTTAACGACGTTTCCCAACGCAATCTTTACCACCGCCGTGAAGCCGCGATTCACCATGCTGTCGCGTAGTTCCGCGAACTAACAGCTTGGCATTGCGTGTTGCGCGCGTGCATCGGCCATTAACGCACGGGCAACTTTAATCGGATAACAACGGAAACGATCAACTTGTCCGAAGCCCTCGGACTTGATCGCGAGTAAGCGTTGCGTGAGCGTATCGATGTCAGTCATGCGTAACCGGTCGAAGGGCGCGCGGATTGCGTCCTTCGGCCTCGGGGTCTGTGTCTTCGCGACGCTGCCCAACGAAATCGGACACCAGGATATCGCGTCGCTGCTGGTTCGGCAGACCGGCGTCACCGAGCGCTGGCAGAAGCGGATGTTCGCGTCCTCGCTCGGCTCGGTGCAGGTCGCGACATTCTCGTTCGGCCGGCCGATCGGAACCTGGATGCCGCAGCTCGGCGCCGCGCGCCTCGTCAGTATCGAGGGCCGCAGCGGCGGTCTCGGAGCCACCGGCAATCCGCTGCTACGGGCGCCGTCGCGCTACCAGGCGTCGGACTATCCCAAGGTCGACCGCACCCTGAAGGGCGACCGGCTCGCGCTCGCCAGGCCCGACCAGGCGCCACATCTCGAAGTCGCTCCCGCGTCCGACGAGACGGTGCCAACTCCTTCGAGTGTCGCCGGCGCCAAGACCGCCGAACAGGTCTCGGATGTCGATGTCCATGGCGCGGCAGCCTCGCCTGATGCTTCGCCGGCGCTCGATCCCGAGCTCGCCGAGGCGCTGCAGTCGGAGCCGCTGCCACAGTACGACGGCTCGCTGCCGCCGGATGCGCCGCACCAAGCAGCCACACCCACCACCGCTGCGCAGCCGCGCGATCCGTTTTCGTTCAAGACCGCCAGCCTGTTCTTCGGCACCGGGTCGCTCGGCGGCGCCGAGGAATCGCTGGAACAGTGGCAGCCCGGCGAAGAGCCGATCATCGTGTCGCCGAACGCCGCCGACCCGGACCTGAAATCGCCGGTGTCGCGATCGGCGTCGCTCGATCCATCGGCGCCGGGAGAGACGGTGGCGGGTAAGGGCCAGGTCAACACCGATCACCACGTCAAGACGCCGGCCGAACGGCTAGGCCTGGCCGCGGATGCCAAGCTGCGCGCCAAGCACGAGAAGTGCCTCGCCGAGGCGGTGTATTTCGAATCCCGCGGCGAGAAGGTGCGCGGCCAGATCGCGGTGGCGCAGGTGGTGCTCAACCGCGCGTTCTCCGGCTTCTATCCGACCAACGTCTGCGGCGTGGTTTATCAGAACAAGCACCGCCGCTACGCCTGCCAGTTCACCTTCGCCTGCGACAACGTCGCCGACGTGGTCCGCGAGCCGGAGATGTGGGACCGCGCCCGCAAGATCGCCCGTGCCATGCTCGACGGCAAGCTGTGGCTGCCCGAGGTCGGCAAGTCGACGCACTACCACGCCTATTGGGTGCGGCCGTCCTGGGTCCATGAGATGAAGAAGATGTACAAGACCGGCGTGCACACCTTCTATCGCCCGCGCGCCTGGGGCGACGGCAGCGACGCCCCGAGCTGGGGCACCGCCGCCGAAACCGCCTCGATCACCGCCCAACTCGCCGAAGCCGCCAGGAGCTCCGCGGAGATTCAGGCGAAGGGCAACTAACAGGACAATGGCGCGTGGGCATCGACCCCGCGGTCGGTGGTATCTTCCACATGTCCCAAGCAGTCATTCCGGGGCGCGCGTAGCGCGAACCCGGAATCTCGCGGTTTTGAAGGCGGCGCTTTGGGCGCAGCGCCTTCAGATAGTCGCTGTCTGGCTTTTGCCAAAAGCGTCTCGGCTAACCGTCTGCCTAAGCGTCGATGTCCAGCGCGACGTCGAAGTTGGGCGCCGAGTGCGTCAGCGCGCCGGAGGAGGCGTAGTCGACGCCGGTGGCGGCGATGCTGCTGATCGACTCGCGGGTGACGCCGCCGGAGGCTTCGAGCACGACGCGGCCGGCGCTGATCGCTACCGCCTGCTTCAGCGTGTCGAGATCCATGTTGTCGAGCAGCACGACGTCGGTGAGGCCGGTATCCAGCACCTCGCGGAGCTGATCGAGGGTGTCGACCTCGATCTCGATTTTGACCAGATGGCCGATCTTGGCCCGCGCGGCTTCCAGCACCGGCCGGATGCCGCCGGCGACCGCGATGTGGTTGTCCTTGATCAGGATGGCGTCGTCGAGACCGAAGCGGTGGTTGAAGCCGCCGCCGCAGCGCACGGCGTATTTCTCCAGCGCGCGCAGGCCGGGCGTGGTCTTGCGGGTGCAGCAGATCCGCATCTTGCTGCCGGCGGTGTGGCGGACGTAGTCCGCGGTCAGCGTCGCGATGCCCGACAGCCGGCCGACGAAATTCAGCGCGGTGCGTTCGCCGGTCAGCACGGCGCGGGCCGGGCCGGAGATCGTCAGCACCTGAATCCCCGCCGCGACCGTGTCGCCGTCGCGGGCATGCGCCGCAATGGTGATGTCCGGCGAGAGCTGGCGAAACGTCTCGACCGCCAGCGGCAGCCCGGCGATCACGCCGGCCTGACGCGCGACCAGAGTGGCGTGGGCCTGGGTTGCTTCCGGAATCGTCGCGATCGAGGTGACGTCGCCGGCGCGGCCGAGATCCTCGTCGAGCGCGCGGCGCACCGCGTCGGTGATCGCCAATGGCGACAGGAATGCATCGGGATGCAGCAAGGCAGACGGCAACATAAAGGTGGTCCTGATCAGGCGAGGGCGGATTGCGCAGAGGAGCGGGGCGCACGCGCGGCACCGCCGCCGAGCGCAGCGGCGCGCTCGTGGGCCTCGGCCAGCGAGGTGGTGGTGCGTTTCGCCAGCGCCGGGTTCTCGGCCGGGAAGTCGGCGCGGTAGTGCGCGCCGCGGCTTTCGCTGCGCGCCAGCGCCGCGGTGGCGACCAATAGCGCGCTGGTCGCCATGTTGGCGAGGGTGGTCGAGGAGGTCTCGGCTTCGAGCGCCGCGAACGTCCGCACCGCCTCGGTGAGCCCTTCACGATCCCGGATCACGCCGACCTTGCCGGCCATGGTCTGGCGCAACAGCTGCTCCTGCGCCGGATCGATCGGCGTGCTTGGCGTCTCGTGCACGTCGAGCCGCGACTTTGTGGTGACGAATTCGGTGTTGGCGATGTCCTCGGCAATCCGCGCCGCGTACACCACCGCTTCCAGCAGCGAGTTGGAAGCAAGCCGGTTGGCGCCGTGCGCGCCGGTGCAGGACACTTCGCCTGCCGCCCATAGCCCGCGCAGCGAGCTCCGGCCGTGCATGTCCACCGCGATGCCGCCCATATGGTAGTGCGCCGCCGGCGCGATCGGGATCGGCTGGGTCACCGGATCGATCCCGGCGGAGATGCAGCTCTCGTATACGGTCGGGAAATGCTCGGCGAAATGCGCGCCGAGCGCCTTGGTGGCGTCGAGATAGGCGCCGCGGCCGGAGGCGACTTCGGCGAATACGCCGCGGGCGACGATATCGCGCGGCGCCAGTTCGGCGAGTGGGTGCGCGGCGAGCATGAAGCGCTTGCCCTGGCGGTTGATCAAGATCGCGCCTTCGCCGCGCAGCGCCTCGGTGGCGAGCGGCGCCGGATCGCGGCCGACCATGATGGCCGTCGGATGAAACTGAACGAATTCCGGGTCGGCAATTCGCGCGCCGGCGCGGGCCGCGATCGCCAGCCCGACGCCGCGCGCTTCGATCGGATTGGTGGTGACGGCATAGAGATGGCCGATGCCGCCGGTGGCGAGCACCACGGCGCGCGCCGCGATGTGCATCGGCGCGCCGGCGGCGTTGCCGACCTTGCGCAGCCGCAGTCCGGCGACCGCATCGTCGTGCATCAGCAGCCCGTCGGCGAACCAGCCTTCGATCACCTTGATCGACGGTGTGGCGCGCACCGCTTCGGTCAGCGCGCTGATGATCGCCTGGCCCGCCATGTCGCCGCGGACGTGAACGATGCGCCGCGCCGAATGCGCCGCCTCGCGGGCGACCGCCAGCCGGCCTTCGAGGTCGCGGTCGAACGGTACGCCGTAGCTGAGCAGATCGTGGATGCGCGCGGCCGCTTCGCCGGCGAGGCGGTGCGCCACCGCCTCGTCGACCAGGCCGGCGCCGACCGCGATGGTGTCGGCCGCGTGCGATTCGGCGCTGTCGCCTTCGCCGACCGCGGCGGCGATGCCGCCCTGCGCCCAAGCGCTGGAGGCGCCTTCGCCGAGCGGCGCGGCGCTGATCACGGTCACCGGACGTGGTGCCAGTTTCAATGCACAGAACAGGCCGGCGAGACCGCCGCCGACGATGACGACGTCACCATGGACGCCAAGATGTGCGAACTCGGGCGTGGTGCTCATGCGGCGATCCAACTCTCACGCGATGTCCGCGAACGCCTTCGATGCACAGCGATGGCGGCACGGACGCCGTCATCGGTCACGAGCCGCGAGGGCTCAGTTGTTCAGGTTGATCATCCGTTCCACCGAGCGCCGGGCCGGCGCGACGATGGCGGGATCGACCGTGACCTCCTCGCGCAGATACACCAGGCTGTCGAGGATCTTCGCCAGCGTGATCCGCTTCATGTGCGGGCACAGATTGCACGGCCGCACCATCTCGACGTCGCGCAGCTCGGCCTGGACGTTGTCGGCCATCGAGCACTCGGTGATCATCACCACCCGCTTCGGGTGCTTGGTCTTCACCCAGTTGATCATGTGCGCGGTCGAACCGGTGAAGTCGGCTTCGGCCAGCACGTCCGGCGGGCATTCCGGATGCGCGATGATCTTCACGCTCGGATCGGCCTCGCGATAGAGGCGCAGCTCGTCGCCGGTGAAGCGCTCGTGCACTTCGCAGGCGCCCTTCCAGGCGATGATCTTCACCTTGGTCTGCGACGCGACGTACTTCGCCAGATACTGATCCGGCACCATGATCACGCGGTCGACGCCGAGGCTTTCGACCACCTGCACCGCGTTGGACGAGGTGCAGCAGATGTCGACCTCGGCCTTCACGTCGGCCGACGTGTTGACGTAGGCGACCACCGGCACGCCGGGGAACTTTTCGCGCAGCAGGCGGACGTCGGCACCGGTGATGCTGGAGGCGAGCGAGCAGCCGGCGCGGGAATCCGGGATCAGCACGCGCTTCTCCGGGTTGAGGATCTTCGAGGTCTCCGCCATGAAGTGCACGCCGCACTGCACGATGGTCGACGCCTTCACCTTGGTGGCTTCGATCGCGAGCTGCAGCGAATCGCCGACGATGTCGGAGACGCAGTGGAAGATTTCCGGCGTCTGATAGTTGTGCGCCAGGATCACGGCATCGCGCTCGCGCTTCAGCTCGTTGATCGCCTTGACGTAGGGCGCCATGAACGGCCACTCGACGGGCGGAATGACGTTCTGCACCTTGGCATAAAGATGCGCGGTCGCCGCCTCGACCTCCGGGGTCCAGTCGAGCGACGGCATCGGCAGTGCGCGCGCCTTCTCCGCAACGCTCAGCGGGGCGCGGGCCAGCGCACCCTGGCGTGCGTGCGGCGGCAGGCCGAAATTCTCCGGGCCATAGAGTTCAGCAAGCGGCATCGACGCCTCCCCTGGTACGCGATCCGAAATATACTCAATTTGAGCATATGTCGGATTTGAGAAATCCGGCCAGAACGGCCGGCACCTTTCAATGTGCTGCGTTGAACCGCTTCCCTGAGCCGTCTGCGTCGATCGCTTCCGCTGTCAGGAACTCAAGAGGACACGACTTATCCTCATTAAGAGCAAATCTAATATAACACGCGGCTCTTTGTTCCGCCAGAGGTCGAAAGGGCTAAATCGTCACAGCAGAGTCACGCAATTGCATCGCTGCAGTGCACCGTGACCTTTACAGCCGGCCCTCTGGTTCTCTAACTCAGGTCGGCACCGACAAGCACAATTCAAGGGGGGCGCGACATGGCGACGTTCAAGGCGATCAGGATCGACAAGGCCGAAAAGGGCACCGTTGCGGCGCTGACGCAATTCGACGACGCCGAGCTGATGGACGGCGACGTCACCGTCGCGGTGGAATGGTCGACCCTCAACTACAAAGATGGCCTCGCTCTCACCGGCAAGGCGCCGGTGGTGCGCCGCTTTCCGATGATCGCCGGGATCGATTTCGCCGGCACCGTGATCGAGTCCTCGCATCCCGACTGGAAGGCCGGCGACAAGGTGGTGTGCAACGGCTGGGGCATGGGCGAAACCCATCTCGGCGCCTACGCGGAAAAGGCCCGCGTCAAGGGCGACTGGCTGGTACGCCTGCCGGAGTCGCTCAGCGCGCGTGACGCGATGGCGATCGGCACCGCCGGCTACACCGCGATGCTCAGCGTGCTGGCGCTGGAGAAGCACGGCCTGACCCCGAAGGACGGCCCGGTGGTCGTCACAGGCGCGGCCGGCGGCGTAGGCTCGGTCGCGATCGCGCTGCTCTCCAAGCTCGGTTATCAGGTCATCGCCTCGACCGGCCGGGCGTCCGAAGAGGCTTACTTGCGCCAGCTCGGCGCCGCCGAGATCATCGACCGTAACGAGCTGTCCGGTCCAGCCAAGCCGCTGGCGAAGGAACGCTGGGCCGGCGGCATCGACAGCGTCGGCTCGACCACGTTGGCCAATCTGCTGTCGATGACCAAGTACCGCGGCGCGATCGCGGCCTGCGGCCTCGCCGCCGGCATGGATCTGCCCAGCTCGGTCGCCCCGTTCATTTTGCGCGGAGTGTGTCTTTACGGCATCGACTCGGTGATGTGCCCGCTGCCGGAGCGCAAGCGTGCCTGGGAACGGCTCGCAACCGACCTCGATCCGGCAAAACTGGCGGAAATCACGCAGGAAATCAGCCTGGACCAGGTCATCGACGCCGGCGCCAAGGTGCTGGCCGGCCAGGTCCGCGGCCGGATCGTGGTGAAAATTACGTAGGGGATCGGTTAGTTCGTTCAGACTTTACCAACCAAGCTGCGCCATTCTTGCCTCAGTTTGTATGGTAAGGATCGGGTTAAACGAGTTCCACCCGCTCCCAGTAGGAGTACAGGCATGTTTGCGCGCTTCGTATTCGGCGCCTTGGTTTCAGGTGCCGCGGTCCTTCCGGCGATGGCCGGTTCGATGAATGCGGACGAGGCACGCAGATTCGTCGCCAACAAGGTGTTCGCCTTCACCTGCTTCGACGGAACCCGCGGCGCAGGCCGCGTGTTCGACGACGGCGGTGCCGCCGGCCAGGTCCAGTTCTCCGGCTCCGGCCCCAACCGCTTCATGCGTCTGCCGGGCAATACGTTGCAGGTCCGCGGCGAGGCGATCTGCGCGTCGATCAAGGGCATTCCGTTCGAGCCCTGCTTCAATCTCACCAAGACCAGCGAGCGCAGCTTCCGCGGCTCGGTGTCCGGCATGGGCTTCGCGTATTGCGACTTCCGCCATTCCGGCCGGATCCAGCTCGCCCGTGCGATCTCGCATTCGCATTCCCGCCCGCGGTCGTTGCATCCGCCCGGCACCCAGCAGCGCGCCGAAGTCACCGCCAGCGTGCCGGTGCCGCGCGTCGAATCGGCCCGGCTCGATCCGCCCAAGGTCGAGGCCGCGCCCGAGCTGCGCCGCTCCACGGACTAAGTCGGATCGCGTCGCGCCGTCCACGTCAAGTTTCCGAATCCGCCGGCCATGTCACGCCGATGGCTGCGAGTCGCTGTAATGCGCGGCCGAGCTCGGCGCGCGTTTCCGCTGCTGTCAGGCTGATCCGGATCCGGGCAGGCGGCTCGCGGGTCACCGCGAAGGTCGCGGCCGAGACGATATCGACGCCGACTGCTCGGCATGCCGCGATCGGGTCCGCCATCTCCGGCGGCACGGCGAGCCACGCGTGCGGCGACGGCTTGGAAGGCCCCGTCCGAGCATTCGGCAACAGTCGGCAGGCGAGCCGGTGACGAACCGCCACCTCATCGCGCTGCCACTTCGCCCGGCGCGCGGCGGTGCCGTCTTCGATCCAGCGGCAGGCGATCTCCGCCATCAATGGCGCCAAAGGCCAGAGTGTCGTCTGCGGCTCGGCCGCGACGGCGCGTGCGACCGGTCCGGCCCCCGCAACTAATCCGAAGCGCAAGCCCGCGGCGACCGACTTCGAGAAACTCGTCACCAGCGTGCAGCGGTTCGGAATCAGCGCCGCGAGGGGCGGCGTCGCCGCCAGGGCGCCGTAGACGTCGTCCTCGATGATCTGCAGATCGCGCCGCTCGGCGACCGCGGCCACGGCGGCGCGCCGTGCTTCGCTCATCGTCGCGCCGGTCGGGTTCTGCAGCGCAGGAACCAGCACCACGACCCGCGCCGACGTCGCCCGCGCCGCACGGTCGAGCGCCTCTGGGACGATTCCCTGCGCGTCGATCGCGACGCCGTGTAGCGGCAGGCCGAGCTGGCGAGCCAACGCCTTGATACCCGGAAAGGTCAGCTCTTCGACCAGCACCGGCTCGCCGGTCGTACGGATCGCGAGCAGCACCGCCAGCAGCGCCTGCTGCGCGCCTGCCGTCGGTACGATGTCGGCGGGACGCAATGCGAGACCGCGCGCAGCGACCCAGCTCGCTGCGGTCGCGCGGGTGCGGGCAATCAGAGCCGGTGTCGGATGGTCGAGTGCGGCGGCGAGTCCTCCATCGCGCGCGATGTCCGCGAGGGCCAGATCCAGATCGGCACTCGACGGATCGATTGCCGGAACGTTGGTGGAGAGGTCGATGAAGCGGAGAGCGGAGTTATCGATCGGCTCCTTCAGCACGAACAGGACCGCTTCGCGGCTCTCGGACAACACATAGGTCCCGCGGCCGACCTCGCCGGAAACCAGATGTCTCCGGCTTGCCTCGGCATAAGCCCGGGACACGGTGCTGACGTTGACCTTGAGGCGCCAAGCCAGCTCACGATGGGTGGGGAGCTGGTCTCCCGGCCGCAACACGCCGGTCGCGATCGCCTCGGCCAAGGCTTCGACGATGGCGACGTAGCGAACGGGATTTCTGCCGGTAAGGTCGGGCGTCCACATTGTTTGCCAGACAATGTTTCGATTGACCCAAACAATGCGCCTGCAGATGATGCAAATCAACCTCTGGCCGCATTGTTAGTTCGGCCGAGAGGGATGCGTGGTGACGAGACCGATGAGCAGGAGGTCGCATGGCAACATCCTGGCCGTCTTCTGACGAGAAGACACTTACCACGCTCGAGCGGCGTTCGCGGGTAGTCCCGGTCTGACCCGCCACTGACACCAACGATCTGAGCACAACGAGATCCGGAGCAGGATTGCATCTCCGGCGGTGACCGCACTCTGCGCGATATCGCCAGAGCACGGCTGTCGCTTGCCTGGCGACCACGGCGCGGGTCGGTGAGCTGATCCTGTTGTCTCCGGCGGTAAGACCCGACTGCAACGAACCCGATGGTCCGCAACGCGGACGGTCCGACCTCAACCCACTTCGACGGTTCACCAATGACTCTGTTCGAGATCGCTTCTGCGACCATCACCAGTATTCGAATCGAGGCGACAAGATCCAGCGTCGCGCTCGCGTTCATCGGCATCATCGTGGCGGTCTGCTGTCTGGCGACCGGCGGAATATTCGTCAAGCTCAGCGCTCTTGATCCGATCGCGACCGGCGCCTGGCGCATCGGTCTCGCCTTGCCGATCGCCTATGCATGGCAGGCACTGGAACGGCGACGTGACCACGCTCCCGAGCACGCACGCGACGCCAGGCAGATCCTGCTGCTGTGGCTGGCGGGTGCCTGCCTCGGTCTCGATCTGGCGCTCTGGAATGTCTCTTTCCACTACACGACCGTGGCGAATGCCAATCTGCTTGCCAATCTGGTTCCGTTCGTCGTCGTGCCCGTGGCGTGGCTGGTCTATCGCGAGACCATCAGTCGGCTGTTCGTCGCCGGGTTCGCGATCGCTCTTTGCGGCGTCACCATCCTGCTGTCTCCCAAGTTAGGCGCCAGCAGCGGCGCGTTGTTCGGCGACGCGCTGGCTCTGATGACGGCGCTGTTCTACGGCTCCTATCTGCTGTTGGTGAGCGGCTTACGACGCACGATCTCGTCCGGCCGGATCATGTACCTGACGAGCTTCGGCAGCCTGTCGATCCTGGTGCCGCTGGCGCTGCTGTTCGAGCATCGCCTGTTTCCTGTCCGCCTCTCCGACCTCTGGCCTCTGATCGGGCTCGCACTACTGGCGCATCTCGGCGGGCAGGGACTGCTTGCAGCGTGCCTGCGCTACATTCCGGCCGGCCTGTCTTCGGTGCTGGTGTTGATGCAGCCGGTCGTCGCGGCGCTCTACGCCTGGATGCTGTTCGGCGAGTCCCTGGGACCTGTCGAGCTTCTGGGCGTCGCGGTCTGCCTGACCGGGATCTATGTGGCGAAGCTCGGCCAGCGATGACGTCGATCATGCGCCGGTCGCACGGGCCGCGTGCTCGTCCGCAGCCGAGGCGACACGACAGTCGTAGCTTCGGCCCCCTGGCGCGTCGACCGGATGTTGCCGCCCCGCGTGTCGGGGGGCGGTCACCCGTTGCGGGGCCCGATTCAGAAATCGGTCGTCATCGAGAATCGGAACGTCAGCGGTCTGCCCTGGGCGATGGTGCCGTAGCTCGCGACGCCGGACCAGTAGTCCTCGTTGAACACGTTCTGCACGGCTGCCCGGAAGGTGACCGGCCGTGCGTTGATCGTGGTGCGGTAGCGCGCGCCGAGATCGAGCCGTGTCCATGCCGGGATCATCTGCGTGTTCGCCGCATTGACGTATTGCTGGCCGGTATGGATGGCGGTGGCGGAGAGCGTGAGGCCCGTCGCGAACGGCGTATCCCATTCCGCACCGAGATTGGTCTGCACCGTCGGAACGCCGACCGGTCTGTTGCCCAGCGTCGCCGCGCTGTTGGTCTTGGTCAGTTCGCCGTCGATCAACGTCACGCCGCCGAGCACGCGAACGGTCTGGGTGACTTCCCCGAACACGCCCAGTTCCAGGCCGCGATTGCGCTGCTCGCCGCCTCTCGCGAACACCAGGTTGGTGCCGTTGCTTTCGAGTTGGCCGAACGGCCTTTCGATCTGGAAGGCGCTGAGCGTCAGGCCGATGCGGCCGAGATCGAACTTGGTGCCGACCTCATATTGCTTGGTCTTGTAGGGAGCCAGCGTCTCGCCGGCGTTGACGGCGTTCGCCGGAGCGGTCTCGCCGATGCTCAATCCTTCCGCGTAGTTGGCGTAGATCGACATCATGCTCCACGGCCGGATCACCAGGCCGACCAGCGGCGTGACTGCGGATTCGTCGGACGACGAGGTGCGGGCGCCGGTCGTGAAGTTGTAGTTCTTGGAATCGATCTGCTGGAACCGGCCGCCGACGGTGAGCTGCACGCGCTCGTTCAGCATCGACAACGTGTCGGACAGCGCGACGCCCGACAGGGTGTTTTCCGAGGCCCTGCCGATCAGCGTCGGGTCGGCGACCGACAGCTCGGGGCGATACGCCGGGTTGTAGATGTTGCTGAGCTGGGTCGTGCCCGCCACCGAGCCGCGATCCAGCGTCTGGTTCAGATAGCTCGATTGCAAGGTCATCGTGTGCGAGATCGCGCCGGTCTCGAACCGGGAGCGGACGCCGGTCTCGGCGGTCATGCGCCCGACGTCGAACAGCGCGTTCTCGGTGCGGATGCTGACGTCGCCGGACGAGTTGAGCAGAGTCGGCAGGCCGAACAGCCGATGCACGCGCGAATTGCCGCCGCCGACCGCGCCGAACCAGGTGACGTTGTCGGTCAGATCGTACTCGACCTTGCCGAGAACCGATTTGTCCTCGCTCTTCGACCACTCCCACGGAGCTTGCACGTTGCGCGCGCCGTTCGGTGCGGCGGGAACCGCGAAATTGCCCGACGACGGATAGAACGGCCGCTGCGGCGCGTCGAGGTTCTCCCGCTGACCGATGAAGTCGAGCGTGGCGCGCAGACGTTCGCCGCGATAGTCGAGCGCGAGCGAGCCGACGAAATTGCTCTGTTGCAGATTGTCGACTGGCGGTTGTCCGCCGTGAGCGCTGCCGTTGAAGCGGATGCCGAATTCCTTGTGGTCGCCGAAGCGGCGGGAAATATCCACGCTGGCTCCGCCCTGGGCCTTGGTGGCGAAGTCGGTGGTGAGACGTGTCAGATCGGTGTCCCCGGCCCGCTTCGGCACGATGTTGATGGTGCCGCCGACGCCGCTGTTGGGCGACAGCCCATAGAGAAACGCCGTTGGTCCCTTCAGCACTTCGATGCGTTCGGCGTAGTCGGTGAACACCTGATAGGTCGGGGCGATGCCGAAGATGCCGTCGAACGCGATCTCGCCGAAATTGCCTTCGCCGATCGGAAAGCCGCGGATGTAGAACGAATCCAGCAGTCCGCCTGACGAATGCGTACTACGCACCGATGGATCCGCATCGAGCACGTCGGCGACGGTCTGGGCGCCGCGATCACGGATCATCTGGGACGTATAGGCGGTCGCCGCGAACGGCGTGTCCATGAAGTTGCGATTTCCCAGCATGCCGATGCGCGCGCCCTGCGCGACCTGACCGCCCGGAAATGCGGCCGGCAGCGTCCCAATCGTCTGCGTCGCCGAGTTCGGCGCCGCAGTGACGGGTTGGGGCGGTGACGGCGGTTCGGCCGAGCGCCGCCGGACGGTGCGTGTGGATCGCTGCGGCGCGCTTTGCGACCGCGCGGCTTGCGCGGGCTTTGCGCGCTGACGCGGCTGATCGACCGAGATCGAAGGCAGCTCGTGAGGGTTTGCGTGCTGCGCGCGGCTTTCGGACGCGCCGGTCCCGACAAGAACCGCCGACAGCACGGTTGTGGCGACGCCGGCGAGTAGTCTGGTCCTGTCGGTGTGGTCGATACGCACGTCGTTCCCCCAGTCGTAACATTCGACTTTTGACTAGGGGGCGCCTGACGAGATGACAATCGAAGCGGATTAGAAAGTGTATAGATGCGTGCGCAAACGCGTAGAACCAATCTAACGATTCAAATCGACGGTTGCGTCGCTCGTCCGCGATGCGGGCGGCCGGAACAGAATGCGTTGATACAGCCAGCCGATCGTCACCAGCACGACGCCGAGGCCCATGAACGACAGCGCCCGGTACACGCCGGTCAGCGTCGACATGTCGATCAGGAAGGCCTTGCCGATGGTGAGGCCGATCACCACGGCGGAGGCGAGCCGTGCGCGCTGCGAGTTGAACAGCAGACCTGCGCCGAGCAGCAACACGCCGCAGATCAGCCACGCCACCGAATAGGTGTATTGTTCGGCATCGGTGGTCGGCCCGTACGCCAGGATCGGGCCGTGATACACGCGCTGCACCTGCAGCGTCACGTAGGCCAATCCCATGATCAGCGCCAATGCGGCGAAGCCGTTGCCGTAGGCCGGGCGCCGCATGCCCGCCACCGCGTAGGACAGCAGCAGCGCCAGCACGGCCGGCAGCGCGTAGCCGAGCAGCAGGCTATTGATCACGAGCCCGCCGACATCAGTGGCCCAGAACGTTGGATTCTCCCACAACAGCAGGCCGAACACGCTGCCCAGGCCTCCGAACACCGCCAGCAGGACCGCGGCGACGTTGTGCACCGGGCTGCGGCTGCGCAGCCGCAGCCGTTCGAGGCCGATCGCCATCGCCAGCGTGACGCAGACCTGCAGCGCGACTTCGGTAAGGCCGGCGCTGTCGCGATAGACGTCGCCGGCGTTGACGGCGTGGCGGATCTCCATGAAAGCCAGCAGCACAGTGAACAGGATCGCGGCGGATTCCATCATCCGCAACGGAACGTCGTCGCCGCGCTTGCGCATCCACCAGCTCGCCAGCCAAAACGAGGCCGCCGGCACGCCGTAGCCCCACAGCAGCCAGTTGAACACCGGCGTGGTGCCGACCGCGTCGCCGACGATCCGCGGCTCCCAGCCGATCCGCGCCACCACGATGCCGGCGAGGATCGCGGCGAGCCAGCGCAGGAACGGGATCGGCCGCTGCAGCGAGATCCATGCGGTGGCCGCGGCCATCAGCGCCAGCGCGATGGTGAGCCAGCCCTTCTCCAGCGCAAAGGTCAGCGCCAACGCCAGCGCGCCGAGCGTTCCGGTGGCGAACAGCGCGATCGAAATCTGCAGCCCGGGCCGGTTGTCGCGCTTGCCGAGACGTTCCGTCGCAAGGCCGAACGCAGCGGCCAGCACGACCGCGAGAATCGCGAACGGGATCGAGCGGTCGAGATGCGCGATCCGTGCATACAGCGCAATTAGCAGCGCCAGCGGCGTGAACACGCCGGCCGCCGCCCAGATCACAGGCACCGAGGCGCTGACCGCGCGGCCCTGCATCAGTACGCCACCGCCGGCGAAACCGATCGCGAACACCGCGGCGGCGATCAGATGGGTGGTCACCGGCCCGGCGAGCGGATCGGCGCCGATGCCGGGCAGTGCGCCGCCCGGCAGCACCAACAGGGCGGGATCGCTGCGGAGTACCCACGACAGGAACACCAGCGCGACCAGCACCGCGCCCGCACCGACGGCCGCGGTCGCCGCCGCCGCGCGCCAGGCGATCGCCAGCGTGGCGGCGATCAGCAGCGCGAACGCCGCCATCGCCGCGTCGGCATGCCAGCTTGCGATGACGATCAGCGCGGCGCCGAGCAGATAGGTGGCGAGTGCCGCCGACGACACCGGCTCGATCCGGCCCGGTTCGATCGGCGGCCCGAACAGCAGGCCGCAGACGACCAACAGGGCCGCGAGCACGAAGCCGGCGATGACGTGGAAGGCGTGCGGCGCCACCAGCGTCTGCGGCCCTTCGAGGCCCGGCAGCGTCCACAACAGCGCCAGCACCACCGTCGTCACCGCCAGCCATCGCCACAGCCGGATGCGCGCAAGCCCGAACGAGGCGGCAGTTACCACGGCAAGATAGATGTACAGCGCCCAGTAGTCGGGCTCGCCCGACGACACCAGCACCGGCGTCGCAAAGCCGGCGACGACACCGAGCCCGGCCAGCGCCGGGCCGTGCAGCAGTGCGGCGGCCAGCGTGCCGAGCGCGACCAGGCCGAGCAGAATGAATGCGGTCGCAGGGACGAGAAAATCGTACAGCGCGTAGGCCGCATAGACGGTCGCGAACGCCACCGCGGTGCCGGCCGCGGTAAGGATCGCCGGAATGTTGGCGATCGGCAGCGCGGCGAGCTGCGCGACGCTCTCCTTGCGACGCGTGGCTTCGCCGGCAATCAGCAGCGCCAGCGCGAAAAGCCCGCCGAGCAGCACCCGCACGCCGGGGCCGAGCAGGCCCTGCTCGATCGAATAGCGCACCATGAAGAAGCCGCCGAGCGCCAGCGTCAGGCCGCCGACCCACACCACCCAGCGGGTGCCGATCCGTTCCTCGAAGCCGGGCTTGGCGGCTTCCGGCGCCGCCTCGACGGCGGCGGCGGCGGTCGTTTCGGCGGCTGGTGCTTCGGCCGTAACTGTCGCCGCAATCTCCGGCACTGGCTCGGCCGCAGGAGCCAGCGGAGCTTCTTTGCTCGCGGTGGGCGGAGCCGTGGCGGCTTCGGGCGATGCGGGGAGGGGGGGGCCTACAGCCAGGGCGTCGAGCCGGGCCCGGAGCTCGGCGATCTGGGTCTGCCCCTTGCGCGCGATGATCAAGGCGACAACGGCGAGTGCGAAAGCGAGTAGCTCGAACATCCAACCTCCAGGCGAGCGGCCCGGATCGTGGGGCGTTTCGCTTTGACCAATTACCGCCGGCCGCGCACGCGCAGGCCGGGGGCGGGGCGTTCCTGCAGCACCTCGCGGCGGAAGCGGAACAGCGCGGCGGGGCGCCCGCCGGTTCGTGTCGACATCTCGCCGGTCGGTTCGACCAGCGCGCCGGCTTCCACCAGGCGGCGGAAATTCTGCTTGTGCAGATGCCGGCCGGAGATTGCCTCGACGGTGTGCTGCAATTCGGTGAGTGTGAACTCGGGGGGAAGAAGTTCGAACACCACCGGGCGGTATTTCAGCTTGGCGCGCAGCCGCGCGATCGCTGTGGCGAGGATGCGGCGGTGGTCGAACCGCATCGCCACGCCGAGCGCCGGCATCTTGCTGCGCGACAGCGCCGCCGGGCGGCCGTCGCGACGTGCCTCCTCGATCAGGCCGGCTTCGTACAGCAGCTCGTAGCGGTCGAGCACGCGCTCCTCGTCCCAAGGCGCGCCGTCGACCCCGAAGAACAGCCGCACCCGATCCCTGCGCGCCAGCGCCCGCGCCGTCCCCGGCTCCTCGGCCTGGACCGCCCAGGCGGTGAGTTCCGGGATGATGTCGCGGGCGATGATCGCGGGCTGCTGCTCGCGCCAGTCTTCCCAGGGGAAGAAGCGGTACCACGGCTCGAAGGTGGCGCCCGCGGCGCGGGCCGCGTTGTCGGCGGCGCGGGTCAGCGCCAGATAGCCGATCGAGGCGACGTGGACTTCGGTGTCGCCGAGCCGGGCGTGGCGGCCGCGATCGCCGAAGGTATAGAGCTGCTCGACATAGCCGAGCCGCAGCCCGGTCTGCTCTTCCACCCAGGCGCGCAGCCCGATTTCGAGCGTGCGGTGGGTGATGGCGTCGAACGGACCGTAGGGCAGGCCGGCGAGGCCGCCGCCGCCATCGCCCGAGGCGGTCAGGATCATCGGCTCGTTGGCCTCGATCGCGACGATCGCCGCGGTCAGGCCGATCTCGATCGGAACCTTCGCCTTGTCGCTCATCTCGGCAGCCAGGCTCATTCCAGGTCGACCCGGAACGGCACGCCCTCGATGCTGAGATCGCCGGGCCCGATCACGTCGAGCGCGCGCAGCATCCGGCCCTGCCGCCCCAGCGCCCGATCGGCCAGCGCCACGATCAGCCGATTCGGCGACGCGCAGGGCGAGGCCCGCCGGATCTGGCGGGCGATCGTCACCTCGTCGCGATGCGGATTGAGCGCGCAGGCGGCCGCGAAGGCGCTGGCGGTGGAGCGGCTGATCCCGGCGTAGCAATGCACCACCAGCGGGGCCGCGCGATCCCAGCTCCGGACGAAATCCAGCACCTGGCTGATATGCTGGAGGTTCGGCGCGTTGAAACCGTCCATCGCCTCGGTGATGTCGTCCATCTCAATCCGCAGGTGATTGGCTTCCCGCACGGTGGCCGGGCGCTGCACCTGGCGGACATTGGCCATCACCGAGAGCACATGGCTGGCCTCGGTCGCCGCAACGGTCGGATGCAAGGCTGCAAGCGAGCAGACGTGAATCATGGGCCTTTCCGAGGTTGGCACGATCTTAATCCTGCGCCGCGGGCGGTGAAAGCGCGATGACGGAGGCTCAATCCTGCAGGCTCTGGAATCGCGCAAGCAGCCGCTTTTCGGCCTTCCCGGCCGGCCACGGCGTCAGATAGTCCTCGACCATCGCCTCCGGCAGGCCCGGATCGCTGCCGAACAGCCGCTTGGCTTCGGCCTTGGTGAAACCGGCCAAATGGGTCGCTTCGAGGTAGGCGGAGCCGCGGTCGGCAGCCTTGATCTGGCGTTCGATCGCCTCGTCGAGCACCGCCGGCAGGCCGAACCGGATGTGGATCGCCCCGAGCAGGCGCTTTTCGACCCGCTTGTAGGATTCGCCGATCACCGCCTTGAACGGCGAGATCATGTCGCCGATCACATATTCCGGGGCGTCGTGCAGCAGCGCGGCGAGCCGCAGTCTGGCGTCGATCCGCGGGTTCTTCTCGCGCATCACCGCCTCGACCAGCAGGGTGTGCTGCGCCACCGAAAAAATGTGCGCGCCCGAGGTCTGTCCGTTCCACCGCGCCACCCGGGCGAGACCGTGGGCGATGTCGGCGAATTCGACGTCGAGCGGCGAGGGGTCGAGCAGATCGAGTCTGCGGCCGGACAGCATGCGCTGCCAGACGCGCGGGGAAGCTGAGAGCGTGGCGGAAGACGACTTCGTCATGGTTTCCTTGCAGCAGGTGGCGTGCCGTTCGCCGCTTCTTACGCTGTCAGCCGAGACAGCGCACGATGTGTTGGCTCAGCCGCTGCGCCGGCGGCGACAGATCGGGCGCATGCAGCAGCGCGATCTCGGTGTCTTTGAGATTCGGGAGCGGCGCGCCGTCGATCGTGTCGAGATCGGCCGGCACCATGTCCTTGGGCAATACGGTGACTCCGAGGCCGGCCTTGACGGCGGCCAGCGAACCGGCGAGCGAACCGCACGTATAGGCCACCCGCCACGGCCGCCGGGCGCGATCGAGCGCGTCGACGGCGCGCTTGCGGTAGACGCATGGCGTCGGTGACACCACCAGCGGCAGCGGCCGGTCGGTATCGATCGCCTGGCGATCGACCATGACCCAGACCAGCGGCTCGCGCCAGACGCGGATGCCGCCGCCGTTGCCCGTGCGCTCGCGCTTGACCAGCGCGAGGTCGAACGCGCCTTTGCCGAACTTGTCGAGCAGATTGAGCGTGAGGTCGCAGGTCACCTCGAGCGCCACTGCCGGATAGGCATGGGCGAACCGCGCCAGCACGTCCGGCAGATGGCGGGTGGCGAAATCCTCCGGTGCGCCGAGCCGGACCACGCCGCGCATCTGCGGCTCGACCACGCGCGCCACCACTTCGTCGTTCAGTTCGAGCATCCGCCGCGCGTAGCCGAGAAAGATCTCGCCCTCCGCGGTCAGTCGCACGCCCTGCGGGCTGCGCTCCATCAGCTTTTGGCCGAGCGCGTCCTCGAGCCGCTGCATCTGCAGCGACACGGTGGACTGCTGCAGGCGGAGCGACTGCGCGGCGCGGGTGAAATTTCCCATCCCTGCGATGGCCACGAAGGTGCGGACGAGGTCGAGGTCGAGATTGGTCAGTCGGCGGGGCATGGCTCATCATCAAATTCAACAATGGAACAAGTTTACAATATCAATTTCAAAAATCATAGCGCCGCCCTTAAGGACGCTCCGGTCGCGGCCTCCCGCCGTGCCGGACAACAAAGGGGATCGCCGCGTGCAAATCTTCGACCTCGCCTCCGCCAACCTGCTGTCGCCGATGGTGCTGTTCTTCGGGCTCGGCCTGATCGCCGCGCTGCTGCGCTCCGATCTCGGCCTGCCCGAGCAGATCACCAAATTTCTCGCCCTGTATCTGTTGATGTCGATCGGCTTTCGCGGCGGCGCCGAAGTCGCCCACCACGGCATGAGCTCGCAGCTCGTGCTCACCATGGCGGCGGGCGTGCTGCTGTCGGCCACGGTGCCGTTCATCGCCTACGCGATTCTGCGGCGGGTCTGCGGCATGAACCAGATCGACGCGGCCGCGGTCGCCGGACACTACGGCTCGATCTCGGCGGTGACGTTCCTCGCCGTCACAGGCGCGCTCACCCAGTTGTCGATCCCGTTCGACGGCTGGCTGGTGGCGGTCGCCGCCGCGATGGAGACCCCGGCGATCTTCACCGCGCTGATGATCGCGCACGGCCGCAACAAAGATGCCGGCGCCTCCGAGCAGCGCAACCTGTTCCGCGAGATCGCGCTGCACGGCTCGATCGTGATGCTGATCGGCGCTTTCGCGATCGGCGCCATCAGCGGTCCGAAAGGCATGACGCTGCTGAAGCCGTTCGTCGGTGATCTGTTCCCGGGCCTGCTTTGCCTGTTCCTGCTCGACCTCGGTCTCGTCGCCGGCCGGTGGCTGGCGCGGGGCTGGCGCGAGCTCTCGCCCGCCACCACGGCCTTCGGCTTGGTGATGCCGCTGATCGGTGCGGCGTTGGCGAGCGTGGTGGCGATGGCGCTGGGGCTGTCCAGCGGCAGCGCCGCGGTGCTGATCACGCTGACCGCGTCGGCGTCCTACATCGCAGCGCCGGCGGCGATGCGGCTGGCGCTGCCGCGCGCCAATCCGGCGATCGCGCTGACGCTGTCGCTCGGCATCACCTTTCCGTTCAACCTCATCGTCGGCATCCCGCTCTACATCGCGCTGGCGACTCATCTGACGAAGTGAAGGAGGCTGCGATGCAGACCCATCTGAAGAAGCGAGTCGAAATCTTCATCGAGGCGCCGCTGCTGCGGCGGGTCGTGGCGCGCTTCGACTCGCTGCGCGTCTCGGGCTACAGCGTATTGCCGGTGCTGGCAGGTAACGGTCACGAAGGCGCTGGGAGGCGAACGGCCTCGTGGGCGACGCCGGCAAGATGATGGCGGTGATTTGTATCCTCGATCCGCCGACCTGCCGCTGCTGCTCGACGGCATCTACCCGATCGTCCAGCGCCAGATCGGCATCCTGGCGATCAGCGACGTCGAAGTCGTGCGCAACGCGCATTTCTGAGGTCGTCTTTCGGACGAGCCGCGCGGGGCTGCCGGCGTGGCGGCGAATTCGACGTCGAGCGGCGGTGGGCGAGCAGATCGAGCCTGCGGCCGGACAGCATCCGCTGCCAGACGCCGGGAGAGGCTTGCGGCAATTTACTCGGCGAAGACTGCATGATTCGAACGAGATGAAGCTGAAGCGAGGGCCGCCAAGGCGGACGATGTGAGCGCCATATGGGCAGCCTTGCCCGAACTAAGCCACCGTCTCGGCCCAGTTCTGTACGATCTCGTGGGTACGATGAGCGACCTTGTGCTGGTGGGCGTGATGCAAGGGGGACGCGCGATGGGGATATCGGATCGTCGCAATGGCGAGCGGTTGCAGTGCGGTGATGCGGACGATCGAGCCGCCCCCGCGATGGCGCTGCAGGATCTGCAAAAGGAAAACGAATCGTTAAAGGAACTGGTCGTCAGCCTGTCCGCGCTGGTGATCAAACGTATCGCCGACCCGCGCTGACCTGGCAGGCTCGCGGGCGGAGGAATACCTTCTGATTGGGCGGTCGTACTAAGCCTTTGTTGGCGGTCCGGGTCTACCCTGTCGGCGATGTTCAATCTGCTTCCCAATGCAGACGCGCCGCTTGCCGGATGGGCGATCGAAAACGTCGGTCCGCTGCTGCTGATCGCAGCCGCAGTGCTGTTCGCCTGGTTCGTCTTCAGGCGCGGCGACGGCACACCGTTCATCGACTTCGGCAGCACCAACGAAAGTGACTCGGGCGATAGCTGCGGCGACGGCAGCGGAGGGGGTGGCGACTAAAGCTGCCGGCTCGGCTGCCTTCGCCGCGCCGGTTTCTTGATCTGCCCGCAGGTCGCGTGGCAGTGGCAGTCGACCAGATGGTCGTTGACCATCCCGACCGCCTGCATGAAGGCGTACACGATCGTCGGGCCGACGAACTTGAAGCCGCGTCCCGCCAGCTCCTTGGAGATCTTCACTGACAGGGGCGTCGACGCCGGCACGCCCGCGGTGGTATTGAAATTGTTCACCTTCGGCGCGCCGCCGACGAAGTCCCACAGCAGTTTCGAGAAGCCCGGGCCTTCTTCCTGAATCTTCAGCCACGCTTTGGCGCTGCCGATCGTGCCTTCGATCTTGGCGCGATTGCGGACGATGCCGACGTCGTTCATCAGCGCCGCAACTTTGCCGGCGTCGTAGCGCGCGATCTTGGCCGGATCGAAATCGTCGAAGGCGCGGCGGAAATTGTCGCGCTTGCGCAGGATGGTGATCCACGACAGCCCGGCCTGGAAACCGTCGAGGATCAGCTTCTCGTACAGCGCACGGTCGTCGTATTCCGGCACGCCCCATTCGGTGTCGTGATAGGCGACGTAAAGCGGATCGTCGCCCGGCCACGGGCAGCGCATCAGTCCGTCGGCACCGACGCGAGGTCCGCGGCTCATGTGCCGGTTTTCCGTTGCGTCGGGGTCAGCTCGTTCGGATCGGCGATCAGCAGCGGGACGCCGCCGGCACTGAGCGGTACCGACGCCTCGCGCGCCTCGGCGACGCGGTCGATGCGCAGCAGCGCCAACCCGCGGCCGGTCGCCGACGATCCCATCGTGCCGACGCTCTTTTCGCCGGCAGTGATCTCGCTGCCGGGCTGCGGCGCTGCACCGTCGAAGGTGACGCGCACGATCCGGGTGCGCGCTGTGCCGCGGTGGTGCATTCGCGACACCACTTCCTGGCCGATGTAGCAGCCTTTGTTGAAATCGACGCCGGACAGGCGATCCATGTTGGCTTCGTGCGGAAACGCGTCGGCATAACCGAAGTCGAGGCCGCCGGCCGGGACGCCGCAGGCGATGCGATGCGTCTCGTAGTCGTCCGCCGCGACCATCGTGGCACCGAGCGCCTCGGCGGTCGCGGTGGCCAGGATCTCCGGCACCAGGATGCGCCAGCCGAGCTGCTCGCCGCGCGGATCGCGGAAACCCATCTCCGGCGGCTGCGGCGGTTCGCCGCCCCACAGCGCCAGCACGCCGAGCCGGTCGGACAGGTTCTCGATCAGCACCTTGGCGCGCAGCTTGTAGAATTTCAGCTTGGTGGCGAGCGCTTCGGTGAGCGGTTTCGGACAATCCAGCAGGAAACCGCCGTCGTCTTCGGCCGGCAGCTCGGTGATCAGGAAATCGGTGACGATTTTGCCCTGCGGAGTCAGCAGGGCGCCGAATCGGCCGGCGCCGGGCTCGAGCCTGGTCAGATCGGTGGTGACCAGGCCGTTCAGCAGGTGCCGCGCATCCGGTCCGCTGATCTTGAGAACGCCACGGTCGGCGAGGAAGGCTGCCTTCATTGATCTCTCTCGTGACGCCGGCCGGAAACATCCTTGCGTTAACGGTCCGGCCGACTAAGACATCCCAAGTTAGGCGGCCGGGCGCTGGTCAACAAGGCTTTGCAAGACTCGCGCCGCTTCGCTCCAAAACGGGCACCCGAGGACGTCATGACCGGCACATTCGACACCATTCTGAAGGGCGGCACCATCGTCAACCAGGACGGCGAAGGCGTCGGTGATATCGGCATCAAGGACGGCCGCATCGCCGCGCTGGGCTCGCTCGGCGCCGAAAAAGCCGGCGAGACCATCGATTGCCGCGGCCTGCACGTGCTGCCGGGCGTGATCGACACCCAGGTGCATTTCCGTGAGCCCGGCCTGACCCACAAGGAAGATCTCGAAACCGGCTCGCGCAGTGCGGTGATGGGCGGCGTCACCGCGGTGTTCGAAATGCCGAACACCAATCCGCTGACGATCACCGAAGAGACCTTCACCGACAAGGTGAAGCGCGCCGAGCATCGTATGCACTGCGACTTCGCGTTCTTCATCGGCGGCACTCGCGACAATGTCGAGGACCTGCGGAAGCTCGAGCGCGCCCGTGGCTGCGCCGGCGTCAAAGTGTTCATCGGCTCGTCGACCGGCAGCCTGCTGGTCGAGGACGATCCGAGCCTCAAGCGCATCCTGTCGGTGATCCAGCGCCGCGCCGCGTTCCACGCTGAGGACGAGTACCGGCTCAACGACCGCAAGGGAGAGCGCATCGAGGGCGATCCGCGCTCGCATCCGGTGTGGCGCGACGACGTTGCCGCCCTGCAGGCGACGCAGCGGCTGGTGGCGATCGCGCGCGAGACCGGCAAGCGTATCCATGTGCTGCACGTCTCGACCCGGCAGGAGATGGAGTTTCTGCGTGAGCACAAGGATGTCGCGTCGGTCGAAGTGACGCCGCATCATCTGACGCTGGTGGCGCCGGAGTGCTACGAGCGGCTCGGCACGAGAGCGCAGATGAACCCGCCGGTGCGCGATGCCTGGCACCGCGACGGCATCTGGCACGGGCTGGCGCAGGGCGTGGTCGACGTGCTCGGTTCCGATCACGCGCCGCACACGCTGGAGGAAAAAGCCAAGACCTATCCGGCCTCGCCCTCGGGCATGACCGGCGTGCAGACCTTGGTGCCGACCATGCTGGACCACGTCAATGCCGGCCGTCTGTCGCTGGCGCGCTTCGTCGATCTCACCAGCGCCGGCCCGGCGCGCTTGTTCAATATCGCCTGCAAGGGCCGCATCGCCGCCGGCTACGACGCCGACTTCACGGTGGTGGATCTGAAGCGCAGCGAAACCATCACCAACGACTGGGTCGCCTCGCGCGCCGGCTGGACCCCCTATGACGGCGTCCGCGTCACCGGCTGGCCGGTCGGCACCTTCGTGCGCGGCGCCAAGGTGATGTGGCAGGGCGAACTGACCACACCGTCGCGCGGCGAGCCGGTGCGGTTTCTCGAGACGCTGAAGCCGTAACAGCGACGGACGCAACGTTTGCGCACCACCGCCGCACTGCTGCGCGCGCCGCATGCGGGCGACCTGCCGCACCTCTGCGACGTTTGTCCCGCCTCCGTGGAACTCCGGTGGGGTATTTCGCGTATCCCCTGCGCGATCATCCTTGGCGATGATGGCAGCCGAGCGATTCGGCTCGCCGGAGCCTGCGGCCGGCGGTGGTTAACAGGAAAGCAACCGAACAGGCGCAGCATTTCACGTCGCACGATCGCCGGGATCGTCGATTGACCGATACGCCGAAAAGGGGATTCCAGATGGAAGCTCAGAAGACTGCGGTCGAAGCGATCGTCGCGTTGACCGGCTACGACCGCGCCGTGGTGGCCGAATTCATCCGGCGGTTTTATCTCGCCGGCGTCCGCGATCCGAAGCGACTCACGTTCAAGGGACTGCAGGCATTCGCCCGCTCCTGAGTCGCAGTCGAGCGGTTCGCGTCACTGCTTTGCGAGGCCGACCGAAAACTCGCCGTTGAGCACGCGGCCGGGCAGGCCTTCGACGAATTTGGCGACCGCATCTTCGCCGTAGGTGGCGACCAACTCGGCGAAGGCGGTGAACAGGCTCGCCTGCGCCAGACAATCGCCGTCGACCCCGTCGTGCAGGGCCTCGGCCCATGCCTCGCTGAGATAGGTGAGCGCCGTTTGCTTTTGCTCGCGGTCGGATGGAACGTCGCAATCGATGGGGAACGTCGTCAGGCTCATGAACTTCAGCACGCTGGACGCGCTCCACAGCGAAGCGCGGTGAGCTAGTGTTAGCATGCGTCTGCCGATCGCCTAGGCAGTTCTTTAGGAAAGGTTAACGGCCTGGGATAAACCCGCAGCCGCCAAGCGCTCAGTTCGCGTATCGAGCGGTGAGATCGCGCGACAGCTTCGATCCCTCCTCCAGGTACCGGCGAATCGCCACGGTCGCGGCCGGGGTACAGGTCCGGTAGGTCTGCTGGAACCCGTTGTAGCCGCGGTTGAACGCCGCGATCAGCCGGGTCCGCCGCTCCCCCGACGGGGTTTCGGCGTCGATCAGCGCTTGCATCTCGTTGCGCCATTTGGGGCCGTCGTTGCCGCCGCAGATTCCGCGCAGATAGTGCAAGGTGCCGAGAATTTCGGCCAGCCGCTGCAACTCGGCGTCGAACGGGGCCGCACCGTCCTGCGCCCGCGCCGGGGCGAGCCCGCAGCAGGCGAGAATGATCAGAACGGCGATGGAGCGCTTCAGCATGGCCGGCCTGATAGGCCGTTTCAGAGGCTGCAGCAAGGCGGTGCCGGCTGCCGAGGTCAACGGTCGATCAGAGGGCGGGCGCCGGCGACCAACTCCGCCAGGCCCTCGGTGGTCGGGAAGTCGGACAACTCGTCCGGCGCGATCCAGCGGGCGTCGTCGAGTTCGTCGTTGAGCCGCGGCTCGCCGGCCGTCCAGCGGGCGGCGAACATCATGATCACGTAATGCCCGGCTGCGCTGGCGGCGGACGGCAGCACCTCGCGCCGGCCGGCAAAGCCGACGATCTCGATGGACAGCCCGGTTTCCTCGGCGACTTCCCGCGCCACCGCCTGCTCCAGCGTCTCCCCGTATTCGACCCGTCCGCCGGGCAACGAATACAGCCCCTTGGCCGGCGCCCGCGCCCGGCGGACGAGCAGCAGCCGGCCGTCGCGGAAGATCGCGGCGCTGACGGCGAGCTGTGGATGGTGCGGCTGCGCCGGTGCGGCTTCGGTCACGGCGATCAATGCGACATGATGTAGTCGACGTCGGCTTCGCTGCCCTGGCCGTTGATGATGCCGCCGGCGCGGCCGATCAGCGGCTTGATCCAGCCGACCGCGCTCTCCGCCAGCTTGGCCCTGGTGTCGTCCTGCGAGGCCTGGCGCATTGCCTCACCGATCGCGGTGAGAATCGTCGTCATGTTGTTGGTGATGTCGTCGAAATCCGATCTAATCCCCGGATCGGCCGTGTCATAGGCTTCGATCGCCAGATCGCGGGCCTTGAAATTCGACGCTCTGAAGTGTTCCGCGTAGGAGAGGGGATGCCACGACAGGAAGTCTTCCGAGCACTCGGGCATGTCCGGGATCATTTCGAGCAGCATCACGGCTTCGTTGAAATGATTCAGATAGTCGGTCGCGAGGCCGGTCTTCGGGTTGATATTGGCCGCGGCAAGCTGAGCGGCGCGCGCCTCGTCGTAACGGGAGGGCGCAGTTTGCGCAGCTGTGGATTCACTCGACGCCATCGGCGGCATTTTTGTTTACCGAAGTTAACAAGCACTGAACACGCCACCGGGTCCTGACAGCATGTGCGGACGCTTCGTGATCACCTCGGCTCCCGCCGCTATCCGACAGCTCTTTGGCTACGCCGATCAGCCTAATTTTCCGTCACGCTACAACATCGCCCCGACCCAGCCGATTCCCGTGGTGATCGTCGAGGAGGGCGCCCGCCGATTCCGGCTGATGCGCTGGGGGCTGATCCCGTCCTGGGTGAAGGACCCGCGGACGTTCTCGCTGCTGATCAACGCCCGCGCCGAAACGGTCCAGGACAAGCCGGCGTTCCGCAATGCGTTCAGGCGCCGGCGCTGTTTGGTGCCGGCCGATGGCTACTACGAATGGAAGGCACGGGGAGCCCGCAAGCAGCCGTATTTCATCCATCCGGCCGGCGGCGGGCCGATCGGATTCGCGGCGCTGTGGGAGACCTGGACCGGCCCAAACGGCGAGGAACTCGACACCGTGGCGATCGTCACCACCGCGGCGCGCGGCGGCCTCGCCGAGCTGCACGACCGCGTTCCGGTGACGATCGCGCCGCATCACTTCGCGCGCTGGTTGGATGCGGACGAAACCGATGCCGAAGCTGCGGCGGCGCTGCTGCGGCCACCGGCAGAGGGCGAGTTCGTCTGGCACCCGGTGTCGACCGCGGTCAACCGCACCGCCAACGACAATCCGCAACTGATCCTGCCGGTCGCCGCAGAAGAGGTCGAGGCTCCGTCGCCAGTTGCGAAGCCGGCGCCACCGAAGCGCGCGGCGCGGCCCAAGATTTCGGCGGATGACAGCGGGCAGGGCTCGTTGTTCTGAGCATCCAACATGGTAGAATAGGGCTATGACAGACGAGCAGGTCAAAGAAATTTTGAATCGCGTGCTCACTTGGCCCCGCGAACGCCGCGAGGATGCGGCGCAGTTGCTGCTCGCCTTGGAAGCGCGCGAGGGCGAGTTTTATCAGCCTGACGACGACGAGTGGGCCGCGATTGAAGAAGGATTGGCGCAAGCCAGCCGCGGCGAATTCGCTTCTGCCGACGAAATAGCGGCGCTGCTGTCGCCGCCCCGCCCGTGACCGTCCGGTTCACCCGGCGAGCAACCGAAGATCTTCGTGAAATTCTCGACTACTTGAATGCGCGCAATCCTGCTGCGGCCGATCGGGTTCGACAGTCCATTGCGGCGACGGTCCGATCGATCGCGGACCGTCCTCATATCGGACTACGCAACGCCAGAGCGCCGGCGCTGCGAAGCTGCCTCGTCGGTCGCTATCCCTACCGCGTTCACTATTCGGTCGAGAACGCGGAGGTTTGGATCATTCACATCAGGCATTCGGCGCGACGTCCATTTGACCCGGACCGTTCCGACTGAAGCTACACGACCTTGCCGGGATTCATGATGCCGTGCGGGTCGAGCAGCGCCTTGATCGACCGCATCAGCTCGATCGCGGTCTTGTCTTTCACTTCGGCAAGCTCGTCGCGCTTCATCACGCCGATGCCGTGTTCGGCCGAGATCGAACCGCCGAGCCGGAGCACTACGTCGAACACCACTTTGCTGACGTCGTGCCAGCGCGCCAAGAACTCGGCCTTATCGGCGCCGACCGGTTGGCTCACATTGTAGTGGATGTTGCCGTCGCCGAGATGACCGAACGGCACCGGCCGCGCACCCGGGATCAGGGCGACCACGGCGGCGTTGGCTTGTTCGATGAACTGCGGCACCGCGGCGACCGGCACCGAGATGTCGTGCTTGATCGAGCCGCCCTCCGGCTTCTGCGCCGGCGAGATCTCCTCGCGCAGCTTCCAGAACGCCTGCTGCTGCTGCACCGAGCTGGCGATCGCCGCGTCGACCACGATGCCGTCTTCGAAGCCGCGCTCGAGGATCGATTCCAGTGCGGCGCGGGCGTCGTCACGCGGCGACGACAATTCGATCAGCACGTACCACGGATAGCGCGCTTCGAGCGGGTCGCGGTTGTTGGCATGACGCACCGAGAAATCGAGCGGCGTCTCGGCGATCAGTTCGAAGCTGGTCAGATTGCCGGCCGCTTCGGCCTGCGCGATGCCGAGCAGTTTCAGCGCGTCCTCCGGCGACTGCAGGCCGACGAACGCGGTCTCGACCGCGCGCGGCTTCGGAAACAGCTTCAGCGTCGCTGCCGTGATGATGCCGAGCGTGCCTTCGGCGCCAATGAACAGATTGCGCAGGTCGTAGCCGGTGTTGTCCTTCTTCAGCTTCGACAGCAGGTTCAGCACCCGGCCGTCGGCGAGCACGACTTCGATCCCGAGCGCCATGTCGCGCGCAAGCCCATAGGCGAGCGCGGCGGTGCCGCCGGCATTGGTGGAGAGATTGCCGCCGATGGTGCAGCTTCCCTGGGCGCCGAGCGACAGCGGAAACAGCCGGTCGACCTCCGCGGCCTTCTCCTGCACCCGCTGCAGGATGGCGCCGGCCTCGACCGTCATGGTGTTCGACGAGGTGTCGATCTCGCGGATCTTGTCCATCCGCTTCAGCGAAATCACTACCTCGCCATTGTGCGGCGTCTGGCCGCCGACCAGGCCGGTGTTGCCGCCCTGCGGCACCAGCGCGACGCGCGCCTCGTTCGCCAGCTTGCAGATCGCAACCACCTCGTCGGTGGAACCCGGCCGCAGCACCAGCGGCGAGTTGCCGCGATACAGATTGCGTTCCTCGGTGATGTAGGCTTCGAGCTCCAGAGGATCGGTCAGCGCGTGCTTGTCGCCGACGATCGCGGTGAAGCGCGCGATCAGTTCGGGCGAGAGAGAGGCGGGCGAGAGCGGGCTGACGATGTTCATGGTGTTTCCTCTTCCCTGTCGTTGCGAGGAGCGAAGCGAACGAATCCGAAGCGCGTCTCAGACGCTTTTGGATTGGTTCGTTGCGCTGGCGACGACGTCGCTATCTGCTTGTTCGTTGGTCATGGGCGCGGCGCCGCTGCGCGGCGCAGGCGATCGTTGATCGCTTCGCCGAGCCCGTGATGCGGGATCGGCATCACGGCAATGCGATGCGCGCCGCAACCGTCGAGCGTGCGTAACGCGCCGAACAGATGCGCGGCGGCTTCGGTGAGATCGCCGCGCCGCGACAGATTGTGCACGGCGACCGCCGTTTCGGCGCCCGGCAGCGAATCCGGGCCGAATGCGAGCAGCGCTTCGCCCGGCTTCACCTCGGCCGCATTCAGCCGAACCAGCGCGCGCGGCGCGTAGTGCGACGCCAGCATCCCCGGAGCGACTGGCGCGTGATGGTCGGCTCTGTCGGTCGTCGCCGGCGCGCCCAGCTGGCCGCCGAGCACCCGTTCGATCGCTTCGCGCGGCACGCCGCCGGGCCGCAACAGCACAGGGTCGCCGAGGCAGCCGACGATCGTCGACTCGACCCCGACCGTCACTGCTCCGCCGTCGACGATCACATCGATCCGGCCGCCAAGATCGGTCGCGACATGTGCCGCAGTGGTCGGCGACACGTGGCCGGACCGGTTGGCGGACGGTGCTACCACGGGGCCGCCGAAGGCGCGCAGCAGCGCCTGCGCCACCGGATGCGCCGGGACCCGCAGCGCAACGCTGTCGAGTCCCGCGGTGGCGAGATCGCACACCGAACAGCTTGCCGCCTTCGGCAGCACCAGTGTCAGCGGCCCCGGCCAGAATGCCTCGGCGAGGCGCAGCGCGACCGAGTCGAACCGCGCGATCGCGCGCGCCGCGTCCAGATCCGCAACATGCGCAATCAGTGGGTTGAACGACGGCCGGCCCTTGGCGGCGTAGAGCCGCGCCACCGCTTCCGCATTTACCGCATCGGCACCGAGCCCGTACACGGTCTCGGTCGGGAACGCGACCAGCCCGCCGCCGCGCAGCGCGCGCGCAGCTTCGTCCGCGTCGGTCGCGGCGAGCCTCTTGGTGATCAGGTCGAGCATCATTTCGGGTTTCATATCGCAATTCGTGCGGATGCGAAGTAGCAAAGTCGACGCGCTGTATTGCATCGCGGTGCAGCTACGTGGCACGATCTTGCAGCCCGAGCCCCTGCAAATCTCCGAAACCGGCCTCTCCGCGCGCGAAAACCCAAGGAAAATCGTGGGTTGGAACTGATCCGCGGTGCCGCGGCTTGCAAGCTACTCTGATATGGAGTGAGGTGGTCCGTTCAAACAGGCGACCCATCCGATGCAGCTCAATCCCCTCCGTCATGCCGAACGCGTCACCGGCCGAAGGCAATCGGCCCTGATTGATCTGTGGTCGACCACGGGCTTCGCCGCCGCGGTGAGCGAGGTGACGGGGCCGCATATCTACGAGTTCGGCGAACTGCCGGTGCCGACCGTCGCGATCACGCTGTACGACGTCCGCCGTCACGTGCTGATGGAAAACGGCAAGGTGCGCCGCGACGCGCCGGTCCGCTCCGGGCGGTTCCGTATCGGACAACCGGGCCGCCGCGTGGTGGTGGACGCGATTCCGGACACTCAGTGGGGCAAGCTGCTGCTGCTGTATCTCGGCGAGCCGTTGCTCAAGGAGGTCGGCGCATCACTCGGCTCAGCCGGTCCGATCAGTTTACGCGACACCGCTTGGGAGGTCGACGATCCGCTGCTGGAAGTCTCGGCCAAACGTCTGGTCGAGGCCAGCGACAGCGGCGACCGGCCGAACGCGCTGCTCGCCGAGCAATTGGCCTATACGCTCGCGCTGCATCTGACGGATCGCTATTCGGCGCCGCGCGCCGCGACGGCCGGTCAGTCCGCGCCGCTGGAGGCGCCGGTGCGCGACCGTATCGCCGAGTTCGTCCGGTCCGATCTCGGCGCGCCGATCACCTTGGCGGCGATGGCCGAGGTCGCGGGCATGAGTCCGTCCTGCTTGATCCGCAGCTTCAAGCGTTCCACCGGAATGACCCCGCATCGCTTCGTGGTGGAACAGCGCGTCGCCGCCGCCCGCCGGCTGCTCGAGAGCTCGGACCTGCCGATCGTCGAGATCGCGCTCGGCGTCGGGTTCTCGTCGCAATCGCATTTCGGCGTCGCGTTCCGGCAGGTGACCGGCGAGAGCCCGGCGCGGTATCGCCGGCTGCAGCGCGGGCGCGGCTAATTTTTCGACAAACAGCCGCGAACTCTGCGACTACCTGAAAATTTTCCGGCAGACGTCGTCTCACGATTGCGAAATTTGTCGCCGACGAGCGGTCGCCCGGTGAAGGCGAGCGAGGGAGGATACGCATGACGACATCTTCGAGCACGGTCGCGCCGATCACGGACACCAGCCTGACCGGCTTCTACAAGGACATGACCGTCACCGAGAAGCGAACGTTCTGGGCCTGTGCGACGGGCTGGGCGCTCGACGGCATGGATTTCATGATCTACCCGCTGGTGATCGGAACGATCATCGCGCTGTGGCAGGTCGATGCCGGCTCGGCGGGGCTTGCCGGCACTGTGACGCTGCTCGCATCGGCGGTCGGCGGCTGGGCCGCCGGTTATCTCGCGGACCGGATCGGCCGCGTCCGCACGTTGCAGCTCACCATCATCTGGTTCTCGCTGTTCTCGCTGTTGTGCGCGTTCGCGCAGAACTTCGAACAGCTCCTGATCCTGCGCGCGCTGCTCGGCTTCGGCTTCGGCGGCGAGTGGGCCGCCGGCGCCGTGCTGATCGGCGAGACGATTCGTCCGCAGTATCGCGGCCGGGCGGTGGGCTCGGTGCAGTCGGGCTGGGCGGTGGGCTGGGGGCTGGCGGTGCTGGCGCAGGCCGCGCTGTTTTCGCTGCTGCCGGCCGAGCAGGCATGGCGCTGGATGTTCGCGATCGGCGCGCTGCCGGCGCTGCTGGTGCTGTATCTGCGCGCCTACGTGAAGGAACCGCAGGTCGCGGTCGAAGCCCGCGCCAAGGTCACCGCGGCGGGCGGCAGCCGCTCGATCCTGGCGATCTTCCAGGGCCGGATCCTGAAGACCACCATCCTGGCCTCGCTGGTCGCGACCGGCTGTCAGGGTGGTTACTACGCCATTACCTTCTGGGTGCCGCGCTTCCTCACCACCGAGCGCAAGCTGTCGATCGTCGGCTCGACCGGCTATCTGGCGACGTTGATTATCGGTTCGTTCGTCGGCTATCTGGTCGGGGCCTGGTTCGCCGATCGGTTCGGCCGCCGCAGCCTGTTCCTGACGTTCTCGCTGGGCGCGATGGTGGTGGTGCTGGCCTATACGCAGCTTCCGCTGTCCAACGAGATGCTGTGGGTGCTCGGCTTCCCGCTCGGCTTCTTCGCCTCGGGTTACTTCTCCGGCATGGGGGCGTTCCTGACCGAACTGTTTCCGACCAGCCTGCGCGGCTCGGGTCAGGGCTTCTGCTACAATTTCGGCCGCGGCGTCGGCGCGCTGTTTCCGTTCCTGGTCGGCTACCTGTCGCAGGTCACCACGCTCGCCAACGCGATCTGCCTGTTCGCGGTGTTCGCCTACGTGCTGTTCTTCGCGGCCGCCTACGCGCTGCCGGAAACCCGCGGCAGGGTGCTGAGCGCCGATGAGTAACGCTGATCGATCCAAGGATCCGGCTCCGGCGTGTCCGGGGCCGGATCCCGCCCCGCGCCGGCCGACCCGCTACGTGGTGCCGCCCGGCGCGGTCGACACCCACGCCCACGTCATCGGATTGCCGCCGGCCTATCCGTTCGTCGAGGCCCGTAGCTACACGCCGCCGGCGGCGACGCCTGAATCGTATCTGGCGATGCTCGACGCCACCGGCATGACCTACGGCGTACTGGTGCAGGTCAGCGTGCACGGCACCGACAACCGCCTGATGCTGGAGACGCTGCAGGCCCACCGCGAGCGGCTGAAGGGCATCGCGGTGATTCCGCTCGGGCTGCCGGACAAGGAGCTGGCGGCACTGAAGGACGCCGGCGTCATCGGGCTGCGGCTCAACATCCTGTATGGCGGCGGCATCGGGTTCGAGCGCGTCGGCGAATACGCAGCGCTCGCCAAGGAGCTCGGCTGGCATCTGCAGTTCCTGATCGACGCCAAGGACCTGGTACCGCTGGCGCCGCAGCTCGGCGATCTGCCGGTGCCGTTCATCGTCGACCACTGGGGGCACTTTCCGGTGTCGCGCGGGATCGACGATCCCGGCTTCCAGACGCTGGTGTCGCTGGTGCGCGACGGCGGCTGGGTCAAGCTGTCGGGCGCCTATCGGAATACGGTCGAGGGATTTCCTTATCTGGACACCATTCCGTTCGCCCGCCTGCTGCACCAGACGGCGCCGGACCGCTGCGTCTGGGGCAGCGACTGGCCGCACGTGGCGACCTGGACGCACATGATGAACGTCGGCGAACTGCTCGATCTGCTCGCCGACTGGGTGCCCGATGCGGCGGCTCGCGACCGTGTGCTGACCGACAATGCCCACCGCCTGTATGGCTTCACGCCCGTTCAGGGCTGAGCTTTCATGCGCGCGACCGCCGTCCCGACCGAGGGCGGCGGTCGGACAACATTCCTGCTCAATATCCACACGGGAACGCTTGCGGAGCCGGAAGGTCGACGCTATAAGCCGGACCTCGCTTGTCGGAGTGTGGCTCAGCCCGGTAGAGCACTGCGTTCGGGACGCAGGGGTCGCAGGTTCGAATCCTGCCACTCCGACCACTTAAACCGCTGATTTCATTGGATTTTTTAAAACATTCATTTTCTGCCCTGACTCTGGGGTACAGATTGGGTACAGAAATGCCGCGTCGGACTTTCCTCAGAGCATAAAAACGGTCTCGTAATCGAAAGTTTTGCTCGATTTGGCCATCTCTCTCTATGCCGCCAGCCGCAGTTAAGGCGGACTTCGGCGCGCAAAACGCAGGGTGCTCAGGTTCTCCAAAATATCTCGTGGAAGTCTAACGAGCCAAGTTTGCAATTGCTCGGAACCCGCCGACGTGAATTCGTTTGCTTGAATTCGAGCAAGCCGTTTGCTTTTTCATGCTTGCGTCGATTCGTATGAGACGAGTGTAGGTCTTGTAGCGCGCTGGTTGTGCCCCTAGGATTTTTCCCGGGGGGAAGATGGCTACCATTCGGCTCGACGCCTTTTCTCAAGACACTATTGTCCTGCACTTCGGTGGTCCGGAGGGGGCCATCGATGCATACACGCTGGCGAACGCTCTAATTGGCTTCGCTGACACGGCCTACGCCGTTAACGCCGCGATCGATCCTGGCCAAGAAATCGAGATCATCGTCGAGGCGACGGGGCCGGGCAGCTACCGAACTGTACTTCGGAAACTGAGGAAGGGTTTCACCGGTGGTGTGCTGTCTGGCATTGCTGGCACCATCCTGTGGAACGTCGTGTCGAACGTCATTTATGACGCTACACTAAAGGGCGCGGATCCAAAGCCCCAGATCATTATCAACACGACAGAAGTCATCATTAAGCACGGGAGCGACACGATCATCGTCCCACGAGTTGTCCATGATGCGACCGAGAACGTGAAAAAGAATCCTGCGGTTCAAGAAGGAGTCAGAAAAACTTTCGACAGCCTTGAGGCGGATACTCACGTCAAGGAGTTTGGCATCACCGGCGGCATCTCTGATCCGCGCCCCCTTATCTCGATCCCACGTTCCGAATTTCGATTCGTGGTGACACCTATCGTGGAACTGGAAGAGCAGCCGCTGGAGCGCATTAGAAAAGAGCGCGCTCGCCTTATCATCTTGAAGGCTTGGCTGAATCACGCGCGACGCAAATGGTCATTTGAATGGAACGGTGTGCCCCTGTCTGCGCCTGTCGCAGATAAGGAGTTTCTCGATAAACTAGACCGACGCGAGCATCTACTGGGTTCGGGAGACGCGCTGGACGTTGAGATCACTTATCGTCAAAGGTTCGAAGCAGCCCTTGGCGTTTACGTGAATGATTCCGCCTCTTTCGTGGTCTCCCGCGTCATACGTCCTGTGCCTCGCGAGATGCAGAAGAGGCTGTAAGTTATTGCAGTTTGAGAATGATCTTCAGGATTAGACTTTAGGAGAGGGGATATGGTGGCGGCGCCAGCGGGGGGACAACAGCCAGACCCTAATCAAGCATATTACGATAAGGCCAAACGCGCGCTCCAAGAACTGTTTGAGAAAGCGAAGGCGAAGAACGAACTGCATTTCGTTATGGCATTGATGCCCGAGTTTCGCGGCATGCAGGACGGCGGCTGGAATACGGGTGAAGAAGCCGTGCAAGCGTTCGATCAGTTCACGGACCACATAAAGTCGCTTGACCAAAACAGCGTCGTTCGTGTTCGCATCATTCTGGCGTTCTACCTGATGCTTTCGGAGTGCAGCGGATTCTATGAGATACCCAAGAAACTGATGCTTACCGCGGAAGGGAAGGGCAACAATATCTGGCCTTTTCAGTCGCTCGTAAAGAAGCATGAGAAGACAGGTCGAGCTATCGACCCCAACGCCAACGCCATCATGAAGAACATGATGGGTCATGCCTACGACATCCAGCTTTTTGAGTTGTCTGAAATTCAGAGAGGCATTTGATCCCGACCTGAGAAACGCGATTGCACATGCGGACTACATTCTAGCTGCAGATGGAGTTCGCATCCGGAAGCGGAACGGTGGTCAACCTCGCGTTATCTCTTGGAACGAGTTTGATGCCCTCTTTTGTAAGGGGGCCAATCTATTCAGCTTCATTCGTCAATATGTGGATCAGTATGTGAAAAGCTACGACCGCCTAAGAAGATCCAAGCACAACTAAATCACAACGAGCCGTTGACCGACTACACACTGTACTATGTTCCTCGGTCCGGCGCCTTCGGTTTTACGACTGGTGCTCCGCCGACGTAAAGCTGGCGTCATTTTGCCTGAAAGATTGGCCAATGCCTGTTTCCCGGATCGAACAAATCGTCGGCGGCAAGGTGATGAAGTGTGTCGTTCCGAGCAAGGCTGGAAAGTTTCGCTGCTTTCCTAAGGGGATGAACACAGACCCGGTCTGGTTCACCACATTGGACGAAGTGGCCGATTATCTGCGAACGAACCTGCACTCAGGTGTACGGATGCAGCCAGGCGACAGCAAAATTGTCGACCATATCCATATCGATGGCCTGCCAAGATAGCACGCAAGTTGGCGAGTTTATCGCGCTGGACAGGGTGTGCCGTGGCGCTCTTTCAATCATGCCAGAGCTATCGCAGCGCGTGACCACACGATAACGGAAACAAATATAGCACAGTTCGACAGCTCCACACGCGTGGGGAGCGGAGGCTACTTTTTCGTACGCGATTTTGCTCGCTGTCCTTTCAGCTTGCCGTAGGCAGATAGAATTTGCGCGGTGTCGGCTCCGTCGATTATGCAGTACCGCCGCGGCCGGCGCGGATCATAGGCAAGGCCCTCGGTCATTCGAACGACGGTGTTCTCTATTTTGTTGCAGTGCTGCACGACGATCAAGTCGACCGGTTCTTCGAACGCGCGGATGAGTTGATCACCACGCTTGCCCATGTTTGCGGGATGTAGCGGGCCTGGCACGGACGGTCCTTTAAAGATGAACGCCGTCGACGTTGGCTCTCCGTCGATCGTTAGGCGCGTGGTCTGAAGATCAGATTTTTCGCCGCCCCAATCCTTCGGCACATAGGGCTCCCCAACAATGTCGGCGAACGCTTGCTTGACGTCCGCCTCGGGCATGGCCTCGATCGCTTTGAGTTCGGCCGCTGTTGGCTGAGGACTGCGCTCGATCCGTGCGAACGCATCAATCTGCTGCGGATACACGCGAATTGAGGTCGCGATGGGCATTGGAAGCGTTCCAGCGCCTTCAATCTCTTCGCCGATAATGTAGGGGAAGATCGCAACCTTTTGGCCATGAAATTCGAAGTGGCCGGCAACAAGCATGCGCTTCCTCCCTTTCAAGACCGAGATCGAGGTTGATGAATAGAAATGATCGTTGCTCAACTCGCCGGCCATTTCGTATTCGACGGCTGCTAGGGGGATGGTCGCTCTAAGCGTGGCATTTTTAGCGGGCTTTCGTTCTTGCGCCCGTCTGAGGGCCTCAACTGCGCCGGAAAAGGTAAAGACGCCCCATAAGAACCCTAAGATGCGCTCACCCTCGACGTCTCTCTTGGCAACAATCTCGGTGAGGTTCGGAAACTGGCCAGATCGCAATAGGTCTTCGGCCGTCGCTGCGACGTCCCTCATGGCATCGGCACGCTCGCCTGAACTGTGAACGAGCGGTTCTTGCGCCTGGGTCGGGAATTTGATGTTGGCGAGGAGACCCAAGCGCCGGCTGTTGAGATAGTATGGAAAAAGTCTGAGGCGCGCAAAGGCCGCCATGTAGATGCCTCCTAAAACCATCGCGGCAAACACTTGACTCGTTCGGAACTTCGAACGCCCGTTGCCGGTCCCGTCGGAGATAATATCGGGTACAGTTTGGGTACAGAATGAACGTGAACGAACCAAGAAAGGTGTACCCGAAGCGTGGCAAAAAGTGCTGCAATTACAGTGTTATATCGGTCGCCATTCTATTTCGGGACGCAGGGGTCGCAGGTTCGAATCCTGCCACTCCGACCATTCAGCCTGACCCGACAGGCATTTTCCCGCAATTCTGACTCTCGACGGTCGGCGCTGGTGCCGGAGCGATGCGCGTGGCCGATTGACGCTGGTCAAATTGCTGCCGGGCAGCGTATTCCGGGTTTCGGGTTCGCAGGCAGTTTTGCTAGGACGCTGCCCGCCGGTTCCAGGATGGACCCCGGACCTGTCGCCCTCCTGCCGAATTGCCGAGGACCGATGCTGAGGGACTACCGCGCTTATCTGTTCGATCGCGACGGCAATATCTTCGCGATCGAGACGTTTCGGGCTGCCGACGATGCTTTCGCGCTGCTGAAGTCGAAACAGATCAGTGGGCGCGGCGGCTTCGAGTTGTGGCGGAGCGGCGATTGGATCGCCCGCGTCGATGCCGAGGGCCGAGCCTGGACCCCGCCGAGCCCTGCCGAGCGCGAGGCGGCGCTGAACGGCCTGTACAAGGTCGAGGTTGCAGGGGGCGAACTGCAGATGACCGGAACGCTGAGTCTGCTCGACGGCGTGGTTCGTGGCGGTCAGGAAACTTTCGCGATTACCGGCCGATATCATTGCAGCGGAGATGCGATCAGCGGGATGGTGCTGGGGCGGCGTCACAGCCCGCAGCAACGCGGCTATGTGTTTCCGCTCGACGAGGTCCGGCTGCAACTCGATGGCTGGGTGTTCGCCGACCACATCGCCGGCAGCGCACGGGCCGCAGAATTGCCCGATGCCCGCTTCGAGGTTCGGCTGACGCGGCTCGGCGGCTAGCCGATCGGGGCTTCCCGTTGCGGCGCCGCCTGGACGCGGTTCCCGCGGAACCAGGCGGTTTGCGCGACATTGAACCCGCAACAGGAGGGTCAGATGTCCAATCGGTTTCGCATCGCTTCGCTCGTCTACATGATGACCAACGCCGTGCTGTTCGGCATCGGCCTCGTGGCCGTGCTGACCATCCCGGCGCTGGCACAAAACGCGATGGCGTGGGTCCCGGCGGCGGTGGTGGCGAGCTTCGTGCTGGCGGCGCCGATCGCCTGGTGGATTGCGCCCCGGTTGCGTGCGCGGTTTTGGCGGCACCGCGACGGCGACGTCATTTCCGGTCCCTCGACCGCCACCGACAACCCCTGAGGCTTGTCGGACGGGGTGAGCGGATCGGAGGCGCGAAGCTGGCTTCGAGCCATTCTGCGCCGCGTTCGAGATACGCTTCCGAACGCGGCTGTTCGCCGCCCCCGGCGGTTGATAAAGATCAACTGTGTACTGCTGGGTCGAGCCCATATCTCGGCAGGTCCAGCGTGAACCCGGTTGGTCGCGATGAGCTTGCCAGAGATCGATTGGTTGCGGGGCTTCCCGGCGCTTGCCGAGTTGCCAGACGCGGAGCGGAGCCCGCTCGCGGGTGCGGCGATGGCGATGAGCCTGCCGGCCGGCGCGTCGGTGTTCGCACCCGATCAGCCCTGCGGCATGTTCATCCTGGTCTGTCGCGGCACCGTCCGGGTGTTTCAGCTCGATGCCGAAGGCAACGAGATCGTGCTGTACCGGCTCGGCCCCGGCAGCATCTGCATTCTCACGACGCTGGCGCTGCTCGCATCCGACAATTACAGCGCGTTCGCAGTGACCGAGAGTCCAGTCGAGGCGATCGGTCTCCCCGCCGCGACCTTCCACGAGCTGATGGGCAGTTCGGCGCAATTCCGCAGCTTCGTCTTCCACGCCCAGGCGGCGCGGATGGCGGATCTGATGGCGGTGATCCAGAACGTCGCGTTCGCCTCGATCGAGACCCGGCTGGCATCGCGGCTGCTGGCGCTGGCGGCCGACGATCGCGAACTGTCGATCACCCACGCCCAACTCGCGGCTGAAATCGGCACCGCGCGCGAAGTCGTCAGTCGGCACCTCAAGACCTTCGAGCGCCGCGGCTGGGTCAGCCTCGGCCGTGGTCGCGTCGAATTGCGTAACGCAGCACCGTTGCGAGCGGCGGCGCGGACTGGCCGTTGAACGTTGGATGGACCGCGCGGCGGCCGGTGACTTGGTCACAGACCGTGACCCTCGCACGCCTTAGAACGAACCTGTCACTCAACCGAGCGAGGGGAACGAAGATGACTGTGAACATGGGAATGATCGATCGCGTGCTGCGTGCCATCGTCGGCGCCGGCCTGATCTATTGGGCGTTGACCGGCGGTCCGATCTGGGCCTGGTTCGGCGTCGTGCCGCTGCTGACCGCTGCGATCGGTTTCTGCCCGGCCTACACGCTGTTCGGCATCAAGACCTGCTCGACCAAGTCCTGACGCCTCGGCTTTCTCGAATAGCTCCCGGGATCAGGCACAGCCTCGGTCCCGGGAGCGTTGTTTTGCACAGGTGAGATCATGCACAAGAACTGGATCGACATGACGGGCGAGCTCTCGGTGGCGCTGCGCGAAGTGCGCGGCGGCGCCCCGGACGTCATGAAGGGATTCTCCGCGATCGCCCAGGCCGCCCTCAAGGCCAACGCCCTCGACACCAAGACCAAGGAGCTGATTGCGCTCGCGATCTCGGTGGCGACGCGCTGCGACGGCTGCATCGGCTTCCACGCCGAGGCCGCGGTGAAGCAGGGCGCCACCCGCGACGAGATCATGGAGACGATGGGCATGGCGATCTACATGGGAGCCGGCCCGAGCGTGATGTACGCCGCCCAGGCGGTCGAGGCCTACGATCAGTTCGTCGCCAAGAAGGCTGCTGCGGCCTCGCCGCCCGCCGCGGAGTAACCGCTGACGGCCCCCGGGTGAATTCCGCTCTGCGGTAGAGCGTTTCGCCTCGGCCGCCACGCAGCCCCGGCTGCCTTGCGTCGTCGCCCGCGCTGCGTCATATGGTCGGGTCTTGTCCACGAGATCCGACCATGGCGCATCAAATTCAAGAAGTCCTGCAAGCTTTTGCCGCCGGTGAAATCGTCGTCGTCACGGACGACGACGACCGCGAGGGCGAGGGCGATCTGGTGGTCGCCGCCTCGCTGTGCACCGCTGAGAAGATGGCGTTCATCATCCGCCACACCTCCGGTATCGTCTGTGCGCCGATCACCATGGACGATGCGCGGCGGCTGCGGCTCGATCCGATGGTGGCGCACAACGACTCCAATCACACCACCGCCTTCACCGTCTCGATCGACTACAAGCCCGATGGCGGCACCGGGATCTCGGCGGATGAGCGCGCCTCGTGCTGCCGCGCGCTGGCCAATCCGAACGCCGGCGCCAACGACTTCGCGCGCCCAGGTCACATCTTCCCGCTGATCGCCCGCGAGGGCGGGGTGCTGCTGCGCTCCGGCCACACCGAGGCTGCAGTCGATCTGTGCAAACTCGCCGGCCTGCCTCCGGTCGGTGTCATCAGCGAGCTGATGAACGATGACGGCACCGTCACCAAGGGCTCCCAGGTCGTCGAGTTCGCCCAGAAGCACAATCTCAAGCTGGTCACCATCGCGGATCTGATTTCGTATCGTCAGGCGCGCGAGAAGCTGATCGAACGCGTCGCCACGTTTCCGATCGACAGCCCGATCGGCCCGATGCAGGGCTATGCGTATCGCTCGCCGTTCGACGAGATTGCCCACGTCGCCTGCGTCTTCAACGGCATCGGTGACGGCAAGAACGTGCTGACCCGGTTCCACAAGCCGAACATCGTCAAGGAGATCTTCACCGGTCCGCGGCGGATGCAGGCGGTGCTCGATCATTTCAAGGCCAACGGTTCCGGCGTGCTGATCTATCTGCGCGACGGCGCCGCCGGCGTCCCGGTCGCGCCGCTCGACGAGCAGAAGACCGCCGAAGCCGACCGGCATCGGCAATGGCGCGAGATCGGTGTCGGTGCGCAGATCCTGCGCGATCTCGGTGTGACCTCGATCCGGCATCTCACCACGTCGCAGATCGACTACAAGGGGCTGTCCGGTTTCGGCATCGAGATCGTCGGCAACGAGCACCTTGAAGGCACCTGACCGAGGTCTTACCCTCCCCATCAACGTCGCCCGATGCGGCAAGGTCTGAAAGGACAATCGATGAGCGTGCGCGCGCAAACCAAGGACAAGCCGGCTGCGGCGAGCTTCAAGTGGGACGATCCGCTGCTGCTGGAAGATCAGCTCACCGAAGACGAGCGGATGATCCGTGACACCGCGCGCGCCTACGCCCAGGACAAGCTGCTGCCGCGCGTCAACCAGGCGTATCTCGAAGAGAAGACCGACCGCGAGATTTTCAACGAGATGGGGTCGCTCGGCCTGATCGGCGTCACGCTGCCGGAGGACTACGGCTGCGCCAATGCCAGCTACGTCGCCTACGGCCTCGTCGCGCGCGAGATCGAGCGGGTCGACTCGGGCTATCGCTCGATGAACAGCGTGCAGTCGTCGCTGGTGATGTATCCGATCTACGCGTACGGCGACGAGAACCAGCGCAAGAAGTATCTGCCCAAGCTCGCCTCCGGCGAATGGGTCGGCTGCTTCGGCCTGACGGAGCCGGACGCCGGCTCCGACCCCGGCGGCATGAAGACCAAGGCCGAGAAGGTCGCCGACGGCTATCGCCTCACCGGCAGCAAGATGTGGATCTCGAACGCGCCGATCGCCGACGTGTTCGTGGTGTGGGCGAAGTCCGCCGCGCACGACAACCAGATCCGCGGCTTCGTCCTCGAGAAGGGCATGAAGGGCCTGTCGGCGCCGAAGGTCGGCGGCAAGCTGAGCCTGCGCGCCTCGATCACCGGCGAGATCGTGATGGACGGCGTGGTGGTGCCGGAAGACAACCTGCTGCCCAACGTTGCGGGCCTCAAGGGTCCGTTCGGCTGCCTCAACCGCGCCCGCTACGGCATCTCCTGGGGCGCAATGGGCGCCGCCGAGGACTGCTTCCACCGCGCCCGGCAGTACACGCTCGATCGCAAGCAGTTCAACCGTCCGCTCGCCGCCACCCAGCTGGTGCAGAAGAAGCTCGCCGACATGGAGACTGAGATCACCCTCGGGCTGCAGGCGTCGCTTCGCGTCGGCCGGCTGATGGACGAGGGCAAGATGGCCCCGGAGATGATCTCGATCGTCAAGCGCAACAATTGCGGCAAGGCGCTGGACATCGCCCGGATGGCGCGCGACATGCACGGCGGCAACGGCATCCAGATCGAATACCACGTGATGCGCCACGCCCAGAACCTCGAGACCGTGAACACCTACGAGGGCACCCACGACGTCCACGCGCTGATCCTCGGCCGGGCGATCACCGGTCTGCAGGCGTTTTCGTAAGGCGTGGCGTAACGGCGCGCCCTTCGTTCCGCGCTCTGCCGTCGTCGCCCACGAAAGCGGGCGACCCAGTATCTCAGGGCGTTCGCCATATGCGATGGCGGTGAGTACTGGATCCCCGCATGCGCGGGGATGACCACCCCGGTGAGGGGTAAGAACAAACAACAATCAAACTGGTTGGAAACGCCATGAGCGACGAGAATCGCCCCGAGGACGACGTTCCGTTCAATCGCGAATTCGCGTTGCAGCCGGGCGTCGTCGAGGAGATCCGTCCCGGCCTGCGCCGGGTGCTGTGCAACAACCCGTCGCCGTTCACTTTCACCGGCACCGTCAGCTACATCGTCGGCCGCGGCAAGGTCGCGATCATCGATCCCGGGCCGGCGGATGAAGCGCACGCCGCCGCGCTGCTCGATGCCGTGAAGGGCGAGACCGTCACCCACATTCTAGTGACCCACACCCACAAGGATCACTCGCCCGGCACGCCGCTGATCAAGCAGGCGACCGGTGCCACGGTCTACGCCGAGGGGCCGCATCGGGCGTCGCGGCCGTATTTCGAGAGCGAGACGGTATCGACCGAATCCGGCGCCGACCGCAGTTTCAAGCCGGACGTCGAGATCCGCGACGGCGATGTGATCGAAGGTGACGGCTGGACCATCGAGTCGGTGGCGACCCCCGGTCACACCGCCAACCACATGGCGTTCGCCTGGCGCGAGGGCGATGCGCTGTTCGTCGGTGATCACATCATGGGCTGGTCGACCACCATCGTGGCGCCGCCGGACGGATCGATGCCGGACTACATGGCGTCGCTCGACCGGCTGATCGGCCGCGACGAACAACTCTATCTCTCCGGCCACGGTGCCGAGATTCCCGAAGGGCCGCGCTACTCGCGTTTCCTGAAGCGACACCGCCTGGCGCGCGAAGCCTCGATCCTGCACCGGCTCGGCAAGGGCGAAACCGACATTCCCAGCATGGTGCGGGCGATCTATATCGGCATCGACCCGCGGCTGGTGGGCGCTGCCGGCTATTCGGTGCTGGCGCATCTGGAAGACCTGGTGATGCGCGGCGTCGTCGCCACCGAAGGCGACCCGGTGATCAGCGGGCGATATCGGCTGGCCCGGAGTTGACGGCGGGGCTGCAGCCGTAGTCGATCGGACGCGCGAGCAGGAGCGCGCATCGTCTGTGCGCTCCTGCTCTCGTCGGCCGTCACGGCGCTCGCAAGGCTGTTGCCAATTTGGGCTATTGCCAGTTTCGGAGATCGATCGTCCCGTCGACTTCGGCGTAGTTGGTTGCCTGGTTGCGATAGTCTGCGAGGTTGTCGAGGTCGTCCGCGGTGACGCCCCGGATGACCAGATGGTCGCCGCGTCGCCAGAAGCGGTCGGTCGGGAACGCGACCTTGTCCTCGCCAAATCCCAGGAAGCCGCCGTCGGTGATCACCACATAGTTGCGGCCCGTGCTGTTGCGGACCACGGCGTCGACTTCACCGACATCCTCGCCGCGCACGTTCAACACCTGCATTCCCTCCAACGTGCTGACTGCGACCGGATGCCGTTGCGCACGGTCCGTCGCTCCGGCGGAGCCTTCGGTCTGCCCGCTCGGAGAGGCGGCGAGCCTGCGGCCGGCGTTATCGCGTTCCTCACTGGTCGCCTCGCCGCGCGCAGTCTGCTGCGAGGTGTTCGACCGAGAGGCCGACCGGCTCTGCTCGTCCGTCATCGCGCGGTCACGTCCGGTGTCTTCCTGGTCGGTGGCTCGTCCTTGACCGGCAGCCATCCGCTCGACCCGGACCTTCGGTTGCCCTTCAGCCCGGTTGATGACGACCCGCGGATCTTCGCGTTCGTAACGCACCGAGGGCTGGCCCTGTGCGCGTTGGACGTCCACTCTGGCCTGCTGACGCTGGATATTGACGTCCGCCTGGTCGCGCTCGACCTGGACCTGGGCCTGCTGGTCGGAACGCTGCAGGCGTACCTGAGGCTGCTGTTGCTGCACCTGCACCTCTGGCTGAGCCTGACTGACGTCGACCTGCGGAGCAGGCATGCGGAGCGTGATTTCAGGCTGCGGGATGTCGATCCTGACCGTGGGCTGCGGCTGCCGCACGATGATCTCTGGCCGGGACTGATCGACCGAGACGTTAGGGCGAGCCTGGCGAACCGTGACTTGCGGCGAGCCCTGTTCGATCCGGACCTGGGGCGGGGTGCGCTGAATCTGGACCTGAGCGCCGGTGCCGGACCGCCGGTCCGCCGACATGTTGGGGAACATCTCGTCTCGGATTTCGAGGATCGATTGCTGATGCTCGCGCAGGGTCGGCAGGGTCTGCTGAGCGAACTGCAGCAGCGGGCCCTGAGCGCCGGAATCGACGAAGCGCTGGAACAGATCGACCGCACGTTGGTGCGCCTCGATCTGCATCCGGACGTAAGTGCGATCGAACCGCTTTCCGTCCATGCGCTGCAACCGGTTGATCTTGCGCTGGTGCTTGGTGTCCAGCCGATCCTGCACGGACAGGTCGGCCCCCTGCGTCTGCTGCGCTGCCTGCTTCATCCGGTCGGCTGCCTTGCCGTGATCGTTCACCATCCGGCGTGCGAATTGTTGCAGGCGTCCGTTGTCACTCTTGTCCTGCACCAACCGACTGGATTCGATCTCGAACATGTTGGAGACGGCGGCCTGGTCGAGGAAATCCTGCGGACGGACCGACGACTGCTGCCGATCGGCATCGTTGGTCGAACGGGTCTCGGCGGCCGGGTTGCCTGTGTTTGTATTTCGTTGTTGCTGTGCCCAGCTATGAACCGGTACCAGCGCGCTGGTCGCAAGTGCAACGGCCGCTATCAGATACAATCTCATCGCTCACCTCCTTGTTTGTTGCAGAAGAACAAGACGGAGCTGCACGCAGCTTGGCTGCGTCAGGTCGGCCGCCTTACCCCGCAAATCGTCTCCGCGAACACCGTTCCTGTGCGGGGTCGCGACAATTTGGACGATTAGTTTCGGACGCGGCGGCTGCTGACCGAAATCGGGCGTGGCCGGTGGCTCAGGTTTCGACGCGCGCTGCCGAAGACCGACATCGGTTCAAGTAGTTCTTTGGATCCGCGTGTTCGTCCGGTGCCGCGCCATCGCGCACCGGTTGACCGGCCGGTCGATCGAGCCGTGTTCCCCGCCGGATCGGGACGAGCGTTCAGCGTCCGCTACCGTGCGATGGAGGACTGCGGCCAGCACAACGGCTGCCGCCGGCGGCGATTAGCAACTGCGGTTACAGCTTGTAGGCGGTGCGGAAGCCGCCCCAGTGGCGACCGCGGACCCGCACCGGCACGTCGATCTCGCGCATCATCACGGTCTGGCCGCCGCCCATGTCGCGGGCGTAGCTCTGGATCAGGAACGAGCGGGTATTGCGACCGGCCGCGAGTCCGGCCGGATCGTTGAAGATCCGGCGATTGCGTGAGTTGGCGGTGTTGAAGGTGACGTCGCCTGGCCGCTGCGGCTGCGAGTACAGTTTGTTGTGCACCGGCAGATAGCCGTTGCGGTCGATCATCACGCAGAACGCCATCCGCGGATCCTTGGCCAGGAACGCTTCCTGGAACGGCGGTAGTGCACGGTCGGCCCAATCGAGATATTGCGTGCGGTACTGCTTCGGATCGGTGCCGGGGATCTCCGCGTAACTCTCGTCGAACATCTGCTCCATCGTCAGCGCGCCCGACGCGATGCCGCGTTCGAAGATCTTGGCCAGTTCGTGCCCGGCTTCGATCGCGCGGGTGACGAATTCGGTGTTTTCGTCGCGGATCGCCCACAGCCGGTCCTCGATCCGCTCCTGCAGGCCGGCGTCGGGTGCGACGAACCGCGCCACGACGCCGGCCTTGCCGTGCTCGGCGATCCGAACGCGGCAGGCTCCGATATCCTGCAACTCGGCGGAGAGCTGCTGGCCCGTCACCAGAGCGGCGGCGGCCGGGCCGCTGATCAGCACGCCGTCCATCGAGATTTCGTACACCGGGGCGGCGACCCTGCCGCGCTGGGTGTCGAGCTCGATCTGCAGGTGGCACGGCAGCTTCTCGCGCCGCCGTGCGTCCTCGCGGTCGCCGAGCTTGAGCAGGACCGCGGTTCTGGCTCGCAGCTTCTCGGCGAAATTGGTGACGTTCTGGCCGGCGCGCGCGACCTCGTCGCCGTGCTGTTCGGCCTCGCGGGTGGCGCTGTCGATCTCTGCGGCGCTGTCGCCGACCGAGGCGATGAAGGTCGATGCCGAGGTCGCATTGTCGGCGATGTCGCCTGTGGTGGCATTCTGTTCGGCCACCGCGCCGTTGACGTTGTCGAACACCGGCCGGATCGCCGCGATCGCGCTGGTGATGCGGTGGACGGCATCGGCCGAACTGGAGGCGTCGCGCTGCAGCGCGTCGATCTTACGCTTGATCTCCTCGGTGGCCTCCTGGGTCTGCACCGCCAGCGCCTTCACTTCGGTCGCCACCACGGCGAAGCCTCGCCCCGCCGCGCCGGCGCGGGCCGCCTCGATCGTCGAGTTCAGCGCCAGCAGCGTGGTCTGCCGGGCGATCTGGGAGATCAGATTGACGACGTTGCCGATCGCCGCGGAGGAGTCGCGCAGCCGCTCGACATTGGCGGTCGCCTCGTCCGCTGCGGCGCTGGCGTCGTCGGCGAGCTGCGAGGCCTGACGGACCTGGGCGCCGATGCCATGAGCCGAATGGGTGAACTTGTCGGCAGCCTGGGAAAACGAGCTGGCGGTCGCCTGCGCGGCGCTGGTCCGGCCCGTCAGAGCGTCGGTGCGCTCGCGGATCGTATGCAGCGTGGCGGTGGTGGATTGCACGCCGGTCGTCACCGAATGGGCGGCACGCTCGAGCTGGCGAATCAGCGAGCCGAGCTCGAGTTCCAATAGCTCCAGCATCTCGCGGGCCGAATCGGCCTCAATGGCGGCGGACTCCGTTCCGGCCGGCGCCGCTATGGCGACGTCCGGCGCCGGCGCCGGGTCCGGCAGCCGCTTGCGAAATAGGCCGAGGGCCATGGTTCCTCCCGCAGAACTAGAATCTGGCCGGCTACTCTCGCGTTCCCTCGTGAAGTTACGGTTAAATTTTCTTTTGGTGGAATTACGGGTATTGCGCCGGATCAACGCGGCAAGTCTTTGATTTTGGCGGGTGTGCCGCTTATAACCCCGCGCCGCAGCCCGAAATTCAATCTGGATCGACCCGCGAGAGAGAGCGCATGGCCGGACATTCGCAATTCAAGAACATCATGCACCGCAAGGGCCGGCAGGACGCGCAGCGGTCCAAGCTGTTCAGCAAGCTCGCCCGCGAAATCACGGTGGCGGCCAAGCTCGGCACGCCGGACCCGGCGATGAACCCGCGGCTGCGGGCCGCGGTGCTGGCGGCACGCGCGGAAAACATGCCGAAAGATAATATCGAGCGCGCCATCAAGAAGGCGATCGGCGGCGACTCTGAGAACTACGACGAGATCCGCTACGAGGGTTATGGCCCCGGCGGCGTCGCGGTGATCGTCGAGGCGCTGACCGACAACCGCAACCGCGCTGCGTCCGACATCCGCTCGTTCTTCACCAAGTCGGGCGGCAATCTCGGCGAAACCGGCTCGGTGTCGTTCATGTTCGACCGCACCGGCATCATCGAATACGACGCCGACAAGGCTAGCGCCGACGACATGCTCGAGGCGGCGATCGAAGCCGGCGCCGACGACGTGGTCTCGTCCGAGGCCGGCCACGAGATCTATGCCTCGCAGGAGACTTTCCGCGACGTCGCCAAGGCGCTGGAAGCCAAGTTCGGCGAAGCCCGCAAAGCCGCGGTGATCTGGAAGCCGCAGAACACCATCGCGGTCGACGACGAGACCGGCGAGAAGCTGTTCAAGCTGATGGACAACCTCAACGACCACGACGACGTCCAGAACGTCTACGCCAATTTCGAGGTCTCGGACGCCCTGATTGCGAAGATGGCGGGGTGAGGCTGCCATCTGAGACTTGCTTTGGCGGGGTGCGTTCGCCCCAAATTCTCCCGTCATCGCCCGGCTCGACCGGGCGACCTAGTATCCCAGTGCGTTGCTGATAGAGCGGGGCCGTCGCTGCGGCCAAATGCCAGTGCTTCTGGAATACTGGATCCCCGCCTGCGCGGGGATGACGGCTGAGAGTGGGGCTGTGGCAGTGCCTCACGCTGGGGACGGCGTTTCCCCCGTCCCCGTTTCTGTTTCGTTCACGTCTATCTGGCGTTATCACTGCGCCATGAGCCAGCCGCCGATTCGCAGCGTCCGCATTCTCGGGATCGACCCCGGCCTCCGCCGCACCGGCTGGGGGGTGGTCGAGAGCGAGGGCAATCGACTGGTCTATGTCGCCTGCGGCTCGGTCGAGCCGAAGGACACGCTGCCGCTGGCCGAGCGGCTGCTGGCGATCCACGATGGGCTGACCAAGGTGCTGGCCGAACACGCGCCGGCCGAGGCCGCGGTCGAGCAGACCTTCGTCAACAAGGACGGCGCCGCTACGCTGAAGCTCGGCCAGGCGAGGGGCGTGGCGATGCTGGTGCCGGCGATGCACGGCCTGCTGGTCGCCGAATACGCGCCCAACCTCGTCAAGAAGACGGTGGTGGGCGCCGGCCACGCCGACAAGACCCAGATCCAGATGATGCTGAAGATCCTGCTGCCCAAGGCGGAGCCGAACAGTGCCGACGCCGCCGACGCGCTGGCGATCGCCATCACCCACGCCCACCACCGCGTCGCCGCGCAGCGGCTGAAGGCGGTGGGGGCATGAGGATGTTTGCTTGTGTAAGAGGGGCGCAGCCTCTCCCCGCTTGCAGCCCGCCCCCTCTCCCGCTTGCGGCAGAGGGCTGGGGTGAGGGCGACGCCGGCACCGTGCTCGGGGACCCCCACCCCCGGCCCCTCCCCGCAAGGGGGAGGGGAGAAGGGCACAGCGCGCTCCCTCTCCCGCTTGCGGGAGAGGGTTGGGGTGAGGGCGACGCAAGCACAGTGCCTGTGAACGACGCGGGCACCGTGCTCGGGGCCCCCCACCCCCGGCCCCTCCCCGCAAGGGGGAGGGGGGAAGAGGCGACGTGCCGCGGAGCCGCGCCATGATCGGCAAACTCAAGGGAGTCATCGACAGCTATGGCGAGGACTATGTGATCCTCGACGTCCACGGCGTCGGCTATCAGGTGCACTGCGCCAGCCGCACTCTGCAGGCGCTGCCATCGCCGGGCGAGGCGGCGGTGCTGTCGATTGAGACCTATGTGCGCGAGGACCAGATCAAGCTGTTCGGCTTCCGCACCGACACCGAGCGCGAGTGGTTCCGGCTGCTGCAGACGGTGCAGAGCGTCGGCGCCAAGGTGGCGCTGGCGGTGCTGTCGACGCTGCCGCCGCACGACCTCGCCAACGCCATCGCGCTGCGCGACAAGGCCGCGGTGGCGCGCACGCCCGGCGTCGGGCCGAAGGTCGCCGAGCGCATCGTGTCGGAATTGAAAGACAAGGTGCCGGCGCTCGGCAACGTCGATCCGGCTGTCGTGCATCTGTCCGGCGCGATCGACGACAACACCGCGCCGCGCGCTGTCGCGGATGCGATCTCCGCACTGGTCAATCTCGGCTACGGCCAGCCGCAGGCGGCCGCGGCCGTCGCCGCCGCCTCGCGCGCCGCCGGCGAAGATGCGGCGACCGCGCAACTGATCAAGCTCGGCCTGAAGGAGCTGTCGAAGTGAGTATCACCGACACCGACCGCGCGCTGATCGATGCCGCGATCGAAGCGATCACCAAACGCTACCGCAACGACTGGCAGGAGGTCGGTGCCGCGCTGCTGACGCGCACCGGCCGACGCTACGTCGCGGTCAATCTCGACGCCTATCTGGGCCGGATGGCGGTGTGCGCCGAGGCGGTCGCGCTCGGCCAGGTGATCATGGAATTGGGCGACGCCGGTATCGACACCATCGTGGCGGTGCGCCACCCCAAGCCGCACGACACCGACCGCACCGTCCGCGTCGTCTCCCCCTGCGGCGCCTGCCGCGAACTGATCTGGGACTACGACCGCAATGCGCGGGTGTTAGTGCCCGGCCCGGACGGCGTTGAAGCGGTCGGCATCAGTGAGCTGCTGCCAAACAAATACAGCCGGGAGCGGGTGTTGTGAGCGCAGCGCTGATGTTAGCCGCTGCGCCCGCTCCCCGCACGGCCCGCTCCCTCTCTCGCCTGCGGGAGAGGGCTGGGGTGAGGGCGACGCGGGCACAGTGCTCGGGGACCCCCACCCCCGACCCCTCCCCGCAAGGGGGAGGGGAGCGCTCAGTGCTCGGCGCCATGGTACACTCCGCCAATGACTGACCCCCGCCTCGTCACCCCCGAGCGCCGCGGCGATGATCTCGGCGATGCGGCGCTGCGGCCGCAGAATCTGTCCGAGTTCGTCGGCCAGCAGCAGGCGCGCGCCAATCTGCAGGTGTTCATCGACGCGGCGAGGAAGCGCAAGGAAGCGCTCGACCACGTGCTGTTCGTCGGTCCCCCTGGACTCGGCAAGACCACGCTGGCGCAGATCGTCGCGCGCGAGCTCGGCGTCGGGTTCCGCGCCACGTCCGGGCCTGTCATCGCCAAGGCCGGCGATCTCGCCGCGCTGCTGACCAATCTGGAAGAACGCGACGTGCTGTTCATCGACGAGATCCACCGCCTCAGCCCGTCGGTCGAGGAGGTGCTGTATCCGGCGATGGAGGACTTTCAGCTCGACCTGATCATCGGCGAGGGCCCGGCGGCGCGCTCGGTGAAGATCGACCTGTCGAAGTTCACGCTGGTCGGCGCCACCACGCGGGCGGGCCTGCTGACCAATCCGCTGCGCGACCGTTTCGGCATTCCGGTGCGGTTGAATTTCTACACCATCGACGAGCTGGAGAGCATCGTGCGCCGCGGCGCCCGCGTGCTTGGCACGCCGATCACCGACGACGGCGCCAACGAGATCGCTCGCCGTGCCCGCGGCACGCCGCGCATCGCCGGCCGGCTGCTGCGCCGGGTGCGCGACTTCGCCTCGGCGGCCGATGCCGAAGCGATCGACCGCGCCATCGCCGATCATGCGCTCGGCGCGCTGGAAGTCGACAGCGCCGGGCTCGATGCGATGGACCGGCGCTACCTCACCACCATCGCGCTGAACTATGGCGGCGGCCCGGTCGGCGTCGAGACCATGGCCGCGGCGTTGTCGGAGCCGCGCGACGCCATCGAGGACATCATCGAGCCGTATCTGATCCAGTGCGGCTATCTGCAGCGCACCCCGCGCGGCCGCCTGCTCACCGACCACGCCTTCCGTCACCTCGGCCTCGCCGCCCCATCACGCGATCCGGCGCAGTTCGGGCTGTTCGGCGGGGAGGAGGAATAAAGGCGCCATAGAAATCGGCATCAGATGATGCTATATTTGATGCCGATGGAGGAGCCTCATGAGGACGACGATTGCCATCGACGATGAGTTGTTTGCGAAAGCTCAGAAATTCGCAGGCCTCGACGAAAAGTCCGCGGTGATCAAGACGGCGCTGCAGGCCTATGTCGAACGTGAAGCAGCGAGGCGACTTGCGCGCATGGGTGGGTCGATGCCCGATGCCAAGGCGCCCCCGCGTCGGCGCTCACCCAAATTCACCAACGACTGATGCTCCTGGTCGACACATCGATCTGGATCGACCATTTCCGCAAGGGAGACTCGACGCTCAGCGCCGCTCTTGGTCGGGAAGAGGTCCTGGTCCATGCTTTTGTTCTGGGCGAGTTAGCGCTGGGCCATAACGTTCAATTTGAGACGATCGCGGCCGACCTTTCGGACCTTCCTCAAGCGACGATTGCGGTGCCTGGTGAGGTACTGCGGCTCATTTCGCGCGCCGAGCTGGGCGGCTCGGGAATCGGCTACGTGGATGCACATCTAGTCGCTTCGACGCTGCTGACGCCTGAGGCGCAGCTATGGACGCGCGATAAGAGATTAAAAGCGGTGGCCGATCGACTATCGATCTCCGCCCAAGTGGAGTGACGAGTTGTCCCACCCCCTCGACGGCGCCATCATCGATGGCGCGCATCATATGCAGGTCCGGGTCTATTACGAAGACACCGACTTCTCCGGCATCGTCTATCACGCCAATTATCTACGCTTCATGGAGCGCGGACGGACCAATTATCTGCGGCTGCTCGGGGCGGCGCAGAGCGAGTTGTTCGCGGAGGCGGAGAGCGAGACGCCGGGCTTCGCTTTCGTGGTGCGGGCGATGCAGCTCGACTTTCTTAAATCCGCCAAGATGGACGATCTGCTGGAGGTGATCACCCGGCCGGTCGAGGTTCGCGGCGCCTCGATTACCATGCAGCAGCAGATCAAGCGTGGCGATCTGGTGCTGATGGAGGCCAAGGTCAAAGTTGCGTTCGTGTCGGGCGGCCGCGCCAAGCCCATTCCGGCCCCGCTTCGCGTGGCGATGAAGGCCGACGTCGCCTGATCCTGCGCGCCCGACCAAGATCGAGGCGTTCGAGCCGGATAGAATTGCTGTCATCATTCGATGCGATTTGACCGGGATGATCACGCGGCGTCGGTTTCTGAAATGGTTGGCAGGGCTGGGGCTGTCCAGCGCGGCGCTGCTGGCCTACGGTTTCGTTGTCGAGCCGCTGCGCTGGCCGGCAATCACCCGTTATCGGGTGACGCCGCGCCGGTGGCCCGCGGGCCTGCATCTGAACATCGCGGTGGTCGCGGACATCCACGCCTGCGATCCCTGGATGACCGCCGAACGGATTCGCTCGGTCGTCGCCACGACCAACGGCCTCGGCGCCGATCTCGTCGTCCTGCTCGGCGACTATTCGGCAGGGCATCGTTGGATTCTTGGCCCGGTCGAGTCGCAGGATTGGTCGTCGGCGCTGGCCGGGCTGCAGGCGCCGCTCGGCGTGCATGCGATCCTCGGCAATCACGATTGGTGGGACGACCGGACCGCACAGGCGGCCGGCGCCGGTCCGACCTATGGCCGCTTGGCGCTGGAACGGGTTGGCATTCCGGTCTACGAGAACGATGTGGTGCGCCTGAGCAAGGGCGGACAAAGCTTCTGGCTCGCCGGGCTCGGCGACCAGTTGGCGTTCTGGCCGTCGCGACATCGACGGCCCGGCCGGCGCGGCGGCGCGGACGACCTGCCGGCGACCTTGGCCAAGATCTCGTCGGACGATCCGGTGATCCTGCTGGCGCACGAGCCCGACATCATGACGCAGGTTCCTGACCGGGTTGCCCTGGTGCTGAGCGGACATACCCATGGCGGACAGGTCCGCCTGTTCGGCTGGTCGCCGGTCGTCCCCTCCCGCTACCGCAATCGCTATGCCTACGGCCACGTCCGCGAACAATGCGACCTGATCGTATCGGGCGGTCTGGGCTGCAGCATCGTCCCGTTCCGCCTCGGCGTGCCCCCGGAGATCGTCCTGGTCACGGTGGGTGAGCCGGCCGCGGCCGCCTGACCACGCGTGCCTGAGCCGCGCCTCGCGCGGTCCCGCGGCGGCGCGGCGCCGGCCCAGCAAACTTACCAGCGGAGCTCGCGATATCCATATTTCCGTTTTGATGTTATCGAGGAAGCGATCTTCAACCTCCGACGCGAGCATGATGGACTCAGTTCAAGCAACGCCCCACAGGATCGTCATCGTCGGCGGCGGCGCCGGCGGCCTCGAACTCGCCACCGCGCTGGGCGACAGATACGGCAAGTCGGATGCCGTTCGTATCACCCTGGTGGATCGCAGCCGCACCCACATCTGGAAGCCGCTGCTGCACGCGATCGCGGCCGGCTCGCTGCGGCGCTCCCAGCACGAGCTGAACTACCTGGCTCAGGCGCATTGGCACGGCTTTCACTACCGGCTCGGCGAGATGAGCGGTCTCGACCGTGCCCGCAAGGTGATCAAGCTGGCGCCGGTGATCGACGACGAGGGGCGCGAGATCAATCCGGAAAGCGAGCTCGGCTACGATACGCTGGTGATCGCAGTCGGCAGCGTCACCAATGATTTCGGTACCCCCGGGGCGCGCGAGCATGCGGTGCCGCTGGAGACGCCGGAGCAGGCTTCGCGCTTCAACAAGCGCATGGTCAATGCCTGCCTGCGCGCTCAGCATCAGCACAGCCCGATCGAGCCCGGCCAGCTCCACGTCGCGATCATCGGCGCCGGTGCCACCGGCACCGAACTCGCCGCCGAGCTGCATCATACCGCGCGTGAGATCATCGCCTACGGGCTCGACAAGATCGATCCGGAGCACGACCTCAAGATCGTGCTGATCGAAGCGGCGCCACGAATCCTGCCGGCGCTGCCGCCGCGGATTTCAGAGGCGACGCTCAAGCTGCTGGACGATCTCGGCGTCGAGGTGCGGACCGGTGCACGCGTGGCGGAAGTGCTCGACCATGCGGTGCGGCTCGCCGACGGCGAAGTGATCCCCTCCGAGCTGGTGGTGTGGGCCGCCGGCGTCCGGGCCCCGGACTTCCTCGAGGGCATCGACGGGCTCGACACCAACCGCATCAACCAACTCGTCGTCCGCCCGACGCTGCAAGCCACCCGGGACAACGATGTGTTCGCGATGGGTGACTGCGCCGCCTGTGCCATCCCCGGCTACGAGAACGGCGTGCCGCCCCGGGCGCAAGCCGCTCACCAGGAAGCGGAGTTCATGTTGGAGCAGATCGAGAAGCGGCTGAAGGGCGAGCCGCTCGGCGAGTTCCGCTACCGCGATCTCGGTTCTCTGGTCTCGCTCGGCAAGTATTCCGCAGTCGGCAATCTGATGGGGTCGCTGGTCGGCAAGAGCTTCCTGATCGAGGGCTATTTCGCCCGCTTCATGTACCGCTCGCTGTACAAGATGCATGAAGCCGCGCTGTACGGCCGCGGCCGAACCCTGCTCAGCGTGCTGTCCGGCGCGACGCGCCCGACCCCGACGGTGAAGCTGCATTAGGACGCAGGCTGCTCTCGCGTCCCCCGGTGTCCCCCGGACAGCCGTCATCGCCGCCATCGGCTAGATTGGCGGCGATGACGATTGATTCGGGCGTGCCGGGAGACGAGACGTGACGAAGGGAGTGCGGTCTCGCGAGGTGCCGCTGATGGGGCAGGGCGAGCGCGATCTGCGGCTCGATTTCCTGCGCGGCGTCGGCCAGTGGATGATCTTCGTCGATCACATCCCGTACAACTTTCTCAACTGGTTCACGCTGCGCAATTACGGCTTCTGCGATGCCGCCGAGTTCTTCGTCTACATCTCCGGCTACTCGATCGGCTTCGCCTACGGCCCGGCGGCGCGCGCCGGCGAGATGGTGGCCGCGACGAAGCGGCTGTGGACTCGCGCGACGCAGCTCTACGTCGCGCACGTGTTCCTGTTTCTGTTCTTCACCGCTCAGGTGTCGCGCGCCGCGCGGCGCTTCGACAATCCGATGTACAAGGACGAGTTCAACGTCGCGCAGTTCCTCGCCAATCCCGACGTGATGATCCAGCAGGCGCTGCTGCTGACCTACAAGCCGGTCAACCTCGACGTGCTGCCGCTGTATATCGTGCTCGTCGTCGCCGCGCCGCTGATCTTGTGGGGCCTTCTGCGCCGCCCGCATCTGACGCTGGTGTGCTCGGGTCTGCTGTACGTCGTCTCCCGCTACTTCGGCTGGAATCTGCCGTCGTTTCCGGACGGCCACTGGTACTTCAATCCGTTCGCGTGGCAGTTTCTGTTCGTGTTCGGCATCTGGTGCGGCTTCGGCCACGGTCCGCAGATCCGCCCGTGGGTGAAGTCGCTGCCCAATCAGCTCCTGAGCTGGACCATCGTGGTGGTCGCCTTGGTGATCGCGCTGTCGTGGAATTTCGAACCGCTGTACGGCCTGGTGCCGGAATCGATCGGCAAGATTCTGTACCCGATCGACAAGACCAGCCTGGCGCCGGTGCGGCTGATCCATTTTCTCGCGCTGCTCGCGATCGTCGTAAAGCTGCTGCCGCCGGACCTGCCGGCGCTGCGGTCGGAGTGGCTGCGTCCGATCGTCCTGTGCGGCCAGCGCTCGCTGCCGGTGTTCTGCATCGGGGTGATGCTGGCGTTCACCGCGCACTGGATTCTGGTCCAGGTGTCGGGCGGCATCGCGATGCAGATCCTGGTCAGCGTCGGCGGCATCGGTCTGCTGACCGGCGTGGCCTGGCTCGCGACTTGGTATCGAACGTTGCCCAGTCTGGTTTCGGTGCCGGCGACGGTGCCGGTCGAGCATGCTCATCACCGTCGCGCTGCGGACGACGATGTCGCCACTGCCGGCCCGCCGCGATCGGATCGCTGACCCATCGACGGTGCGTGCTTGACTCGTTGTACCAATCGGTACAATGTCGCTGCGGTTCAGCCGCAGTGGAGAAGCTGTCATGTCGCGCCCGCCGTTGCCGCCCTTTACCCGCGAGACCGCCGCCCAGAAGGTGCGGATGGCCGAGGACGCCTGGAATTCGCGTGACCCGGTCCGGGTGTCGCTGGCCTATACGCCGGACAGCCGCTGGCGAAATCGCGCCGAATTTCTGCAAGGCCGCGACGCCATCGTCGAATTCCTCACTCGCAAATGGAACAAGGAACACGACTATCGGCTGATCAAGGACCTTTGGGCGTTCGAAGACAACCGCATTGCGGTGCGGTTTCAGTACGAATGGCGCGACGATGCCGGCCAGTGGTACCGCGCCTATGGTAACGAGCAGTGGGAATTCGACGCCGACGGGTTGATGTGTCGCCGCGAGGCCAGCATCAACGACGTCGCGATCAGCGAGAGCGACCGCCGCTTCCATTGGCCGGCGCCGGGCCCGCGTCCTGACGATGCGTCGGGTCTTGCCGCGGAGCCGTTCTGAGACCTACCCGAATTGATCACACCGACGCGACAACCACTCCGCCATGCCCGGGCCTGTCCCGGGTATCTGTGACCAGGGCCTCACCGCGCAACGAGACGTGGATGGCCGGCGCGAGCCCGGCCATGACTGGGGTAGGACATTTGCATCGTTGAGGAATGGGCCGTTGTGAACACCCGCCGACCATCCGCCGCGAAAGCAACGACCGACCGCGCCGCCCTGCTGCCGCTGCTCGGCGAAGTGTTTCGGACCCACGGCTACGAAGGCGCATCGCTGGCGCTGATCACCGAGGCGACGGGGCTCGGCAAGGGAAGCCTGTATCACTTCTTCCCCGGCGGCAAGAAGCAGATGGCCGAAGAGGTGCTGGCCGAAATCGATGGCTGGTTCGAAGCGAACATCTTTGCGCCGCTGCGCGATCCGTCCGATCCGATGGCCGCCATCGCGGTAATGATCACGGGCGTCGATGCGTATTTCCGCTCTGGGCATCGCGTTTGCCTCGTCGGGGTGATCGCACTCGGCCATGCGCGCGACGAGTTCGCCGCCCAGGTGAACGACTACTTCGCCCGCTGGCAGGAGGCGCTCGCCGTTGCGTTGCGCCGCTGCGGGGTGTCGGCTGTCGCAGCCCGACGCCGCGCCGAGGATGCGGTGCTGTCGATTCAGGGCGCCCTGGTTCTCGCGCGCGCCCGCAATGACGCGGCGGTGTTCACGCGTGCGTTGTCCGAATTGAAGGCGCGATTGCTCGCGGCCTAGCGCGCACCCCCGAGCACCCTCTGTTCCGTCTCGCCGCCTCACCGTTCTCCGGAAGGCGCTCAGGTTTCCGGCTTGGACAGCCGAACTTTGTTGGGCATGGTGTCGGCCAGGGACGAAGACAATCGTCTTACAGCCGAGGGAGACGCACGCCATGCTCTACGCCATCCTCTGCTATCACGACGAAAATTTCGTCGGTTCTTGGAGCCGCGAAGAAGACGCCGCCGTGATGGAGAAGCTCAAGGCCGTCCACGGCAAGCTCGCCGAGGCCGGCCGGCTCGGTCCGGTGGCACGGCTGCTGCCGACCACCGCGGCCACGACGCTGCGCAAGGATTCGGAACCGCCGGTGGTGATTGACGGCCCGTTCGCCGAGACCAAGGAGCAGTTGCTCGGTTTCTACGTCGTCGAGTGCGACGATCTCGACGCTGCGCTCGATGTCGCGCGCGATCTCGGCCGCGTCAATCCAGGCGGCGCTTACGAGATCCGCCCCATCGGATTGTTCACGCCGGGGACGGCGCTGCCATGACCGACCTCGCCTGGATCGAAACCGCGATCATCGCCGCGCGGCCCCAGGCGATCGGCGCTCTGCTGCGCTACTTCCGCGATCTCGACACCGCCGAGGAGGCGTTCCAGAACGCCTGTTTGCGGGCGCTGAAATCCTGGCCGCAGAACGGGCCGCCGCGCGACACGGCGGCGTGGCTGATCATGGTCGGCCGCAATGTCGCGATCGACGATCTGCGCCGCGGCAAGAAACAGCAGCCGCTGCCCGATGACGCGGCGATCTCCGATCTCGAGGATGCCGAGGATGCGCTGGCCGAACGGCTCGACGGCTCGCACTACCGCGACGATATCCTGCGGCTGCTGTTCATCTGCTGCCATCCGGAACTGCCATCGACCCAGCAGATCGCGTTGGCCCTGCGGATCGTGAGCGGGCTGACCGTGCCGCAAATCGCACGGGCGTTTCTGGTGTCCGACGCCGCGATGGAGCAGCGCATCACCCGCGCCAAGGCCAAGGTCGCGCGTGCCGGCATGCCGTTCGAGACACCCGGCGCGGTCGAGCGCGCCGAGCGGCTCGGTGCGGTCGCAGCGATGATCTATCTGGTATTCAACGAAGGCTATTCGGCAGCCGGCGAGACCGCGGGGGTGCGCGCTCCGCTGTGCGAGGAAGCGATCCGGCTGGCGCGATTGCTGCTGCGGCTGTTCCCGTCCGAACCGGAAATCATGGGGCTGACGGCGCTGATGCTGCTGCAGCACGCCCGGGCGCCGGCACGATTCGATCCCGGCGGCGAGATCGTGTTGCTCGAGGATCAGGATCGCAGCTTGTGGAACCCGACGTTGATCGCCGAGGGGCTGTCGCTGATCGACAAGGCAATGCGTCACCGCCGCACCGGGGCGTATCAGATCCAGGCGGCGATCGCGGCGCTGCACGCGCGCGCGGCCCGCTACGAGGACACCGATTGGCAGCAGATCGATCTGCTGTACGGCTCGCTCGAAATCCTCCAGCCATCGCCGGTGGTGACGCTCAATCGCGCGGTCGCGGTGGCCAAGCTGCGCGGGCCGGAGGCGGCACTGGCGATGATCGAGCCGCTGGAATCGCGGCTCGGCAGCTACTTCCACTACTTCGGCGCCAAAGGCGCGCTGTTGCTGCAGCAGGGGCGCTGCGACGACGCGCGCACCGCCTTCGATCGCGCCATTGCGCTCGCCCGGACACCGGCCGAAGCCGCTCATATTCGCATGCATCTCGACCGGCTGATGCTGGACAGCGAGGCATCGGCGCGTTCGAGCGCGTAGGGCAATTCCGGTTCCGATCGAAGTAGAACCGCAGCTCTGGCCTTGTGCTTGGGCGCGTTCCGTTCACGCGGACCGCGCTCCACGTCGCTCGACAACGCTGCAAGCCATCACCCGCAGGAAACCGCCTAGCCGTTCTTGCGTTCGCCGCGCAAGGTCGGCAGGCCGATGCCGGCGGCGTCGAAACCGCCATCGACGGCGAGGATCTGGCCGGTGATGTAGCTGGCGCGATCGCTGCACAGGAAGAAGATCGCCTCCGCCAGTTCCTCCTCGAGGCCGTAGCGCGCCATCGGAATCGCGTCGCGATAGTCGGACCGGATTTCGGTGGTGTGCACCTGTTTGGCCATCGCGGTGTCGACCGGGCCGGGCGCGACGCTGTTGACGCGAATGCCGAGCTGCGCCAGCTCGACCGCGCATTGCTTGGTGAAATGCGCCAGCCCGGCCTTGCTCGACCCGTAGGCGACGCGCAGCGTCGAGGCGCGCAGCGAGGAGATCGACGTGATGTTGACGATCGCGCCGCCGCCGGAATCCCGCATCAGCGGCACCGCGGCCTGGGTCATCAGGAACGGTCCGGTGAGGTTGACGTCCATCACCCGCTGCCATTCGTCGGGAGTCGTGTCCATCAGCGGCTTGAACACCGCGATACCGGCGTTGTTGACCAGCGCGTCGAGCCGGCCGAAGCGTTCGCCGACCGCGGCGATATCGCGGGCGATCGACTGGCGATCGGCGACGTCGCAATGCAACGCGATCGTCCGATCCGGCACCGCCAGAGTCTCCATCGCTGCTCGCAGCCCGTCGTCGTCCATATCGAGCAGCGCTACCGACCAGCCGTCGGCGAGGAAGCGTTGGGCGGCGGCGAGTCCGATTCCGCGAGCGGCTCCGGTCACCAGCGCGACATTGGTCGGGGATGCGATCATGCGTGTTCCAGTCATGCGAATGTCATCGAAGGTATGAACGAACAGTCGAGCCCTCCACATGCCAGCGCCGTGCCAAAGCTGTCCAGCGCGGCGCGCCGTCGCGGCGACGGCGGGAACGAGTCGACGACATCTGTTTTACATCGAACTGAAATACGACTTCGCGTCGAGGCGGGCATGACCACGCCTCAGCGGTTTGGGAGGTTTAGGATGCAAGACGAACTCGAAGAGCGAATTCGCCACCGCGCCCGCGAGCTCTGGGAAGCTCAAGGCCAGCCGGAGGGACGCAGCGAGGAATTCTGGCTGCAGGCGGAACAAGAAGTTCGGGGCGAGAAGGAAACCTACGACAAGCTCCAGTCGGATCCGAGCATCACGACCAACAGCTGACTTCTGTGAAGAAGGGCCGCCGGCATCTCTTTGCCGGCGGCGCTCGGCTATGTTCGCTCGATCGTGCTGCGCCCGACCAGCGTCAACGGACGTAGAACACCACGCCCGCGATCGTCAGCAGCGCCGCGGCGGCGAGCAGATGCGCGAGCGCGCGCGAGGCGGCGAGTTTGGTGGTGTCGTTCATGCGAATCTCTCCCCAGTCTGCAGAGCCGTTGCTGCGGCCCGCGGGCACCTCGATCGGAGATCGCCTGTTTGGCGCAGGCAGACCTGGCGACGGATCGCCGAATACGATCGATGGTGAGATACGCTGAACACCCCGCGACGACCATTCGCACTTAGAGTCCCCACTCTGCGAATAGTGACGACGTCAGGCTGACGGCCTAATGAGGCGGCAATTTGTCGGCGAAATTGTGCGCTGCCGTGCGCTGCGCTGCAAATCTCTTGCACAATGTCGGAGCGGGGCACCACCGATCGTCTTCAAGCTGCCAATCGAGCAGGAGAGCGACGATGCGTTTCATGATGCTGATGATCCCGAAAGGTTACGAGACGGCCGAGCCGGGCGTGATGCCGCAAGCCGATGCCGTCGCCGCGATGATGAAGTACAACGAGGCGCTGCAGCAGTCGGGCGTACTGATTACTTGCGACGGATTGCATCCGCCGTCGATGGGGGCCCGCGTCAGCTTTGGTACCGGCAAGCCGGTGGTGACTGACGGTCCGTTCGCCGAGGTCAAGGAAGTGCTCGGCGGCTATTGGATGATCGACGTCGCCTCGCGTCAGGATGCCATTGCCTGGGCGACGCGCTGCCCGGCGGGGCCGAACGAGATCATCGAGGTTCGTCAGGTCCAGGAGATGGCCGACTTCCCCGACGAGGTGCGCAGCGAACTCGCCGGCTTCGAAGCCATGCAGGCGGCCGGGCGGCGCTGAGTCGGCAGGCATTCTGTCGGATGGGGAGGGCGTCCCCGCCGCGGTGGTCTTCCCCCGGGCGGGCGCCGCTGCGGGGGCAATTGTGTTAGTGACCTTTACATCCAGCTCATGTAAGACGCCTTCACATGAGCTGGCGCAAGGAAGAGCGCCGCGCCGAGCGCGGCTACCATCACGGCAATCTGAAGGAAGCGCTGCTGCAGGCGGCGCTCGGCCTGATCGCCGAGAAGGGCCCGGGCGGCTTCACCTTCGCCGACGCCGCCCGTATGGCCGGCGTCAGCCCGGCGGCGCCGTACCGCCATTTCCGCGATCGCGACGAGCTGCTTTCCAACATCGCCCAACGCGGCTTCGAGCTGTTCGAGCAGGTGCTGGCCAAGGCCTGGGACGACGGTCGTCCGGACACGGTTGCGGCCTTTATGCGGGTCGGCCGCGCCTACCTCGCTTTCGCCCGCACCGAGCCTGCCTACTACGCCGCAATGTTCGAATCCGGTGTGCCGATCGACGTCAACCCGATGCTGCTGACCTCGTCGGAACGCGCCTTCAACGTGATCCGGGCCGCCGCCGAACGGCTGGCGGCGCTGACCCCGCCCGGCGTGGTGCGGCCGCCGGCGCTGATGATGGCGCTGCACATCTGGTCGATGTCGCACGGCATCGCGTCGCTGTTCGGCCGCGGCGACGGCGCCCGGCGCAAGCTGCCGATGGCGCCCGAAGAGCTGCTCGAAGCCGGCGTGCTGATCTATCTGCGTGGGCTCGGGTTCCCGACCGATCATCCGGTCGAAGCCGAAAATCCCAAGGAATCGAAGCGCACCGGGCCGTGGGGCAGCTCGACCTGACGGCGGCATCCACCGGCAACCGCGCCCTGCGGCGAAAAATCACCCAAACCCCGATCCGGTCTTGCTTGACAAACCGATAGAACCGCCCAAGTATGTAAATGTTATTTACATTCACAACGGCACCGAGCCGATGGAGAAGCAAATGGCCAACGCCGCTGACTATGATCGATGGGGTCCTTCCGGGGCGCGCTACCAGCCCGCGCTACGGTCGTCCTGGAGTCCAGGCTGGATCCTGCTGACGGTGGCCGGCTTCATCGTCTGGTGGCCGATCGGACTCGCACTTCTCTTCTACACACTCTGGAGCAGAAACATGGGTTGCTGGGATCGCGATCGCTTCGCCAACAAGATGGAGCGGATGCAGTGGAAAATGGAGCGGATGCGCAACCGTATGGATCGCGGCGGCTTCGGCTTCGGCCCGCCGTCGAGCGGCAACCGCGCCTTTGATGAATACCGGATGGAGACGCTGCGCCGGCTCGAAGAGGAGCAGGTCGAGTTCAAGGAATTCCTCGAGCGCCTGCGCCACGCCAAGGACAAGGAAGAGTTCGACGCCTTCATGGCGCAGCACCGGACCAAGCCGGCGCCGTCGCCCGACAATTCGGCGCAGGGCTGATCGCGCCTGATCCGACCCTCAGCGCCAACCGCCGCCCGCCTGTGCCCCCAGGCGGGCGGCTTCTTTTTGCGAGCTTTGCTCGCCGCAATGTCACACCGCGCGACGCTGTCTCGTCCTATGTTCGTCAACCAAGGGAGACGACCATGACACCGCGCCTCAACCCCGCCACTGCCGCACCCGACGCCTACAAGGCGATGGTCGCGCTGGAGACCTACATCCAGGGCAGCGGCCTCGAGCCGAGCCTGATCGAACTGGTCAAGATGCGCGCCTCGCAGATCAATGGCTGCGCGTTCTGCCTCGACATGCACAGCAAGGACGCCCGCGCCCATGGCGAGACCGAGCAGCGACTGTATCTGCTCAACGCCTGGCGGGAATCGCCGCTGTACACCGATCGGGAGCGCGCCGCGCTCGGCTGGACCGAAGCCCTGACATTGGTCGCGCAAACCCAGGCGCCGGACCACGACTACGCCGCGCTGAAGCAGCATTTCAGCGACGCCGAGCAGGTCAAGCTGACGCTGCTGATCGGTGCGATCAACACCTGGAACAGGATCGCCATCGGCTTCCGGCTGCTGCATCCGACCGCAGCCGTCGCACATGCCAAGGCCTCCTGATCCAGAAACGTCCGACGCGGCCGCAGCGAGCTTCGCGCCGCTGCGGCCGCGGCTGCTGCGCGTCGCCTATCGGATGCTGGGTTCGATCAGCGAAGCCGAAGACGTGGTGCAGGACGCTTACTTGCGCTGGCACCGCGCCGATCGAACCGAGGTGCGCGACCCGGCAGGCTTTCTGACGCGAACCGTCACCCGCCTGTGTCTCGACGTGCTGAAATCGGCGCGGCAGCGGCGCGAGACCTATGTCGGGCCGTGGCTGCCGGAGCCGATCATCGCAGCGGAGCCCGAGCCGGACGGCGACGACATCACGTTGACGTTGATGCTGGCGTTGGAACGGCTGTCGCCGCTGGAGCGCGCCGCGTTCCTGCTGCACGACGTGTTCGGCGTCGGCTTCGACGAGATCGCCGCGACGCTCGGCCGCGATGCCGCCGCCTGCCGCCAGCTCGCGGCGCGCGCCCGCGCCCATGTGTGCGCCGAACGGCCACGGTATCCGGTGTCGGCCGAGCAGGGGCAGGCGATGGCCGCCGCATTCTTCCAGGCCTCGCGCAGCGGTGATCTCGCGGCTCTGACGTCGCTGCTCGCGGACGAAGTCGAGTTCGTCAGCGATGGCGGCGGCAAACGGCCGGCGGCGATCAACCCGGTCCGCGGCAGCGACCGGGTGGCGCGGCTGCTCGCCGGGATCGCGCGCAAGATGCCGGCGGGAGCCAGTTCGCTGCTCGCCGTCCAGGTGATCGACGGCCTCCCCGGCTTCGTGTCGCGCGAGTCGGACGGACTGATCCAGACCACGGCGCTCGACATCGCCGATGGTCGGATCGTTGCGATCTACGTGGTCCGAAACCCCGACAAGCTCCGGCATCTGACCCCGGCGCCGCCGTTTGCCGGTCTGCACTGACCGCAACCCGCGATCATCACCGCCGCCCGGGAGCCGGCCGCCGGCCGATCATTGGTATTTTCCCTGTTATAGTAACCCCTTATTAACCCTGATGAGGGTTTGGTGAGGGACGTCAAAATGCGGCATCAGCCCTTGTTTTGACACGTTGACAGGGGATTGAGGGGCCGGCTTCGGACGGGCCATCCCCTGCGACAACTGAAGGCTCCCACGGTGGCGCTTGGCCAGATCGCGGCGCGTGGCCGCGGGGAGCCGGAGCCTTTGGCGGAATCGGCCGATGCCGACACGTGTGAGAGGATTGCGACCATGAACCCGGCCGACGTGACACAGCTTGCTCCGGCGGTTTCCACCGACGTGTCGCTGCTGTCACTGTTCTGGCACGCCCACTGGGTCGTGAAGTCGATCATGCTCGGCCTGCTCGGCTGTTCGGTCTGGGTCTGGGCGATCGCGATCGACAAGCTGCTGTTGTTCTCGCGCACCAAGCGCGCGATGGATCGCTTCGAACAGGCGTTCTGGTCCGGCGAGTCGATCGACGAGCTGTACCGCGCGCTGTCGGCGAAGCCGACGCATTCGATGGCGGCCTGCTTCGTCGCGGCGATGCGCGAGTGGAAGCGCTCGTTCGAAAGTCATTCGCGCTCGTTCGCCGGCCTGCAGATGCGGATCGAGAAGGTGATGAACGTCTCGATCGCCCGCGAGGTCGAACGGCTGGAACGCCGCCTCCTGGTTCTGGCGACCGTCGGCTCGGCCGGCCCGTTCGTCGGCCTGTTCGGCACCGTCTGGGGCATCATGTCGAGCTTCCAGTCGATCGCCGCGTCGAAGAACACCTCGCTGGCGGTGGTCGCGCCCGGCATTGCCGAGGCGCTGTTCGCCACTGCGATTGGCCTGATCGCCGCAATTCCGGCGACAATTTTCTACAATAAGTTCACGTCGGAAGTGAACCGGCAGACCCAGCGGCTGGAAGGCTTCGCCGACGAGTTCTCGGCGATCCTGTCGCGGCAGATCGACGAGCGCACGTGAACGGAGGCCAGGTGAGCACAGCGGGCATTCGATCATGGGAATGAACGTAGCCACTGGCGGCGGAGGCGGCCGGCGTCGCGGCGGGCGGCGCCCGGTGATGGCGGAGATCAACGTCACCCCGATGGTCGACGTGATGCTGGTGCTGCTGATCATCTTCATGGTCGCGGCGCCGCTGCTCACGACTTCGATCGACATCGATCTGCCGGTCGCCCGCGGCGGCAATCAGATTCAGTCCAACTCGCCGCCGTTGACGCTGTCGGTGAAGCGTACCGGCGGCACCTGCAATTCGCAGGTCGAGTTGTATCTGGGTGATAGTCCGATCGCGGCGTCCGAGTTGGAGGCCAAGATGAAGGCGATCCGCGAGACCCGGTCGGAGACCGACAACGTGGTGTATCTGCGGGGCGACAAGGACGTCTGCTATACGGACATGATGAAGCTGCTCGGCAACATCCGGACCGCCGGCTTCAAGGCGAACATCGTCATCGTTCCCGAACAGGGGAGTTGAGCCGGCACCGCGCTGGCGCCGGCCGCGAAGGTGGAGCAGGAATTCTGAAGGTGAAGATCGACAAGACATGGGCTGCGTCGGTGGCGTTGCACGTTCTCGTGCTCGGCTGGGCCATGCTGTCGTTCACCTCCAAGGCATTCGAGCTCGAGCCGCAGGATTCGGTGGCGGTCGACACCATCTCCGAAGATCAGCTCGCCAAGGTGATGGCCGGGATGCGCACCGGCAAGAAGGAAAATCCCAAGCCGCTGGTCGAGAAGGTCGCCGAGGCCAAGCCGGTCGACGACACCGTCGGCAAGATCAGCGAAAAGGCGCCGGTGGTGACGGACACCTCGCCGCCGCCTCAGCCCAAGCCGAAGCCCGAGGAGAAGCCGGTCGAGAAGAAACCCGATCCGCCCAAGCCGGTGGTGAAGGAAGAGCCGAAAAAGGAAGAGCCCAAGAAGGCGGAGAAGAAGCCGGAGCCGGCGAAGGAAGAAACCAAGGAAGCCGAGAAGAAGCCGGAGCCGAAGGTCGACCCGATCGCCGAGGCGCTGAAGAAGGAAGAGAAGAAAAAGCCGCCGCCGAAACCGACCGAAACCGCCGCCAAGCCGCCGGAGCCGACCAAGCCGAAGGCGGAGCGGGTGTTCGACCAATCCAAGATCGCCGCGTTGCTCGACAAGCGCGACCCGACCCGCAACGCTGTCGCCGGCGATGTGTTGAACTCCAACGCGGCGCTCGGATTGTCTAAGGGTAAGTCCGCCGACAACTCCGCGACCTGGGGTGCGATGTTCCAGTCGCAGGTCGAACGCTGCTGGAAGAAGCCGTATGGCGGCATCGAGGCGCAGCGCGCCGAGGCGGCGTTCGTGATCCGGCTGAAGCGCGACGGATCGCTCGAGGCCATGCCGCAGCCGGAAGGTCATCCGGCGACGCCTTATTTGCGCGTGTATCAGGAGAGTGCGCTACGCGCGATCATCGAATGCCAGCCGTACAATCTGCCGGCACAGTTCTTCGACGAATGGAAGTTCTTCGCACCCGTGTTCACCGACCGGCGTCCCTGATGCGAAGCCGGAGTCCCGATTTCACGCGCCTCGCGGCGCAGATCACCTGACAGACCGATGGATTGCCCGCCCATGCCGTTTCATCTCAACCGCCGCCAATTGATGATCTCCGCCGCGACGGCCGCCGGTGCGCTCGCGTTCGGCCGCGCCGGCGACGCGTTTGGCCAGGCCCGGGTGCAGATCACCGAAGGCAACGTCGCGCCGCTGCCGATCGCGATCCCGAATTTCGTCGCCGGCACGCCCTCCGACGGCGAAGTCGGGGTCGGCGTCTCGCAAGTGATCACCAACAACCTGAAGCGCAGCGGCCTGTTCGCACCGATCGATCAGGCGGCCTACTTGGAAAAGATCACCAACATCGACGTGCCGCCGCAGTTCAAGAGCTGGGCCAGCATCAACGCCCAGGCGCTGGTGACCGGGCGGATGACGCGGCAGGGGGACGGCCGGCTGAAGGCCGAGTTCCGGCTGTGGGATGTCGCCACCGGCCAGCAGCTCGCCGGCCAGCAGTATTTCACCTCGCCGGAATACTGGCGACGGATCGCCCACATCATCTCCGATCAGATCTACGAGCGTCTCACCGGCGAGAAGGGCTACTTCGACAGCCGGGTGGTGTTCATCGACGAGAGCGGGCCGGCGGAGCGCCGGGTCAAGCGGCTGGCGTTGATGGATCAGGACGGCGCCAACGTGCGCTATCTCACCCGCGGGAGCGATCTGGTGCTGACCCCGCGGTTCTCGCCGACCACCCAGGAAATCACCTACATGGAGTTCGGCCAGGGCGAGCCGCGGGTGTATCTGTACAATGTCGAGACCGGCCAACGTGAAATCGTCGGCAACTTCCCCGGCATGTCGTTCGCGCCGCGGTTCTCGCCGGACGGCCAGAAGATCATCATGAGCCTGCAGCAGGGCGGCAACTCCAACCTGTTCGTGATGGATCTGCGCTCCAAGGCGACCACCCGGTTGACCGATACGCCGGCGATCGATACCTCGCCGTCCTACGCGCCTGACGGCAGCCGGATCTGCTTCGAGAGCGACCGCGGCGGTAAGCCGCAGATCTACATCATGCCGGCGGGTGGCGGTCAGGCGCAGCGGATCTCGTTCGGCGATGGCAGCTACTCGACCCCGGTGTGGTCGCCGCGCGGCGACTACATCGCCTTCACCAAGCAGGGCGGTGGCCAGTTCGCGATCGGGATCATGAAGCCCGATGGTTCCGGCGAGCGGATCTTGACTTCCGGGTTCCACAACGAAGGGCCGACCTTCGCGCCGAACGGCCGGGTGCTGATGTTCTTCCGCGATCCCGGCGGTAAGAGCGGGCCGTCGCTGTTTACAGTCGACGTCTCGGGCCGCAACGAGCTGCGGGTTCCAACTCCGGGCTATGCGTCGGATCCGGCCTGGTCGCCGCTGCTGTCCTGATCGTCACGGAATCTACCGCGGTTGCAACGTCCGTTTTCCCGGGCGGGTCCAGACATGGAACCCGAGACGTCTGGATTCTGAGCATAAGAACACCTTCCGCTAACGATGTTCGCTCAGAATTACTTCATTCCATCGCGTTAAATGTAGATGGACATAGGACCCCGCGCCCGTATGCAACTCGTCGAATACGCCAAGAGCCGGTCCAGGGAAAAGCTGCCGCCGAAAATTTACGCGGCGCTCGTTCGCTCTATGGCTCAGAACTTCTGGGCGATGCTGTCCGGCGCAGTATGCTCGGCAGCCGCGGCCTTGATGACGGCGCTCAAAACGGGCGACGTTTGGATCTGGCCTTGCGCGGCGGCCATCATCATCATCGGAACGTTGCGCGCCTTTCAGATGCGGGCGTTCGAGAGGCGCCATCCGACCCTGACCGCGGAAGAAGCTTCTGAATGGGAGCCGGAGTATCTGGTTGGCGCCGTTGCCTATGCTTGCGCGCTGGGAATCTGGAGCGTCGTGGTGCTGCTCGGCACCGATGATCCTGTTGCGCATATGCTTTGCACGACCGTCACCATTGGCTACGCCGCTGGTGGCGCGGCGCGCAATTACGGCCGGCCCTGGATAGTCCAACTGCATCTGCTGTTTTCGTGCGGTCCGATGTCAGTGGCGCTTCTGATCCACGGCAATCCATATTAAATTGGCCTAGCCGGCCTGCTGTTGCTGTCCTTCCACGGCCTGCGTGCCATCAATCTCACCCTGCATTCGCTCTTCGTCGAAGCTCTGCTGACCGGGGAGCGCGAGGCCGCGCTCGCCAACCAGTTCGACACCGCCCTGAACAACATGCCGCATGGGCTGTGCATGTTCCGCGCTGACGGTCGCCTTGCCGTGATGAATCACCGCTTCTCCGAGATGATGCGGCTGCGCGACGAGCTCGTCAAAGGGTCACCCACCGCGATCGAAATCGTGTCCGCTTGCGTCGCGATCGGCGCGATCTCGGCGGCGAACGGCCGCTTGATCCTCGCCGAGATCGAAAACTCTCTCGCCGGCGAGATCGTGACGGTCGGCGACGAGGCGGTGCCGCGGTCGTTGTGCTGGACCTTCCAGCCGATGGCGGATGGCGGTGCGGTGGTGTTGATCGAAGACATCACCGAACGCCGCAACGCCGAGGCCCGGATCGTTCATCTGGCGCGCTACGACGAACTGACGGCGCTGCCGAACCGCGTCAACTTCCGCGACGAGATCGAGCGGATTCTCGAAACCGAGCATGGTGGCGGCAAGACCCGGCTGTCGGCCCTGCTGTTCATCGACCTCGATCAGTTCAAGCAGATCAACGACACGCTCGGCCATCCCTGCGGCGACCGGCTGTTGTGCTCGGTGGCCGAGCGGCTGCGCGACATGCTGCGGCCGGAAGATCTGGTGGCCCGGTTCGGCGGCGACGAATTCGTGGTGTTCCAACAGAACATCGCCTCGAACGAGGACGCCGCGGCACTGGCGCGCCGCATCGTCGATCGCCTCAGCGATCGCTATCTGATCGATCACCACGTCGTCGAGATCGGCGCCTCGATCGGCATTGCGGTGACCTTCCCCGGCGTAAAGGCGGATATTCTGCTCAAGAACGCCGACATGGCGCTGTATCGCGCCAAGGCCGACGGCCGTGGCACCTACTGCTTCTTCCGCGAAGAAATGGCACACACCGTCGAGGCCCGGCGCATTCTCGAACTCGACCTGCGCAAGGCGCTCGCCAACGAAGAATTCGAACTGTACTACCAGCCGCTCGTCAATCTGAAGACCGGCAAGATCACCACTTGCGAAGCGCTGCTGCGCTGGAACCATCCGGTGCGCGGCACCGTCTCTCCGGTCGACATCATTCCGGTGGCCGAGGAGATGGGACTGATCGTCGATCTCGGTCGCTGGATCCTGCGCAAGGCCTGCATGGAATGCATGCTGTGGCCGGAACAGGTGAGCGTGGCGATCAATTTTTCGTCGCAGCAATTCCACCAGCGCGACGTCCTCACCGAAGTGCGCTACGCGCTCGAAGTCTCCGGGCTGCCGGCGAGGCGGCTGGAGATCGAGATCACCGAATCGTCGTTGCTGCGCAACACGCAGTGGACCCACGATGCGTTGCAACAATTGCACGCCGAGGGCGTCAGGATCTCACTCGATGATTTCGGCACCGGCTATTCGTCGCTCAGCTATCTGCACAGCTTCCCATTGCAGAAGGTGAAGATCGATCGCTCCTTCCTCGAAGGCATCGACAGCGATCGGCCGCTGACTCTTCTGCGCGGTGTCGCCCGGCTGAGCACCGATCTCGGCATGTCGGTGGTGGTGGAAGGTATCGAGACCAACGAACAGCTCGAACTGATCAGCGCCGACGGCACTGTGACCGAAGCGCAGGGCTATCTGTTCAGCCGGCCGGTGCCGGCGATCCGGATCCGCCAATTGTTGGCCGCCTCGCATGGCCGCCGCGGGGCAAAGGACGGCGACGCCATCGTGCTCCCGATTCGTTCGATCGCCTGAGCGAAGTTCTTCTCCGAGCCATCCTCGACATACGGAATTCACATGACAGCATTTAAAGGGTAATGTATTAACCTTAATGATTTGAATGCTTTGTATCGTGATTAAGAGTCCATTAACGTCTTCGCGTCGCTTGGATCAGCGTTCGGGGTGGGCAATGAGTGCTGCTCGACAAGAGCAAGGTACCGCAGGTGTGTCGTCGCGCGGCCTGGACTTGCTGGATAAGGTCGACTATCGACTCGCCAATTCCGCCGAGGAACGCGACGAAATCTATCGCCTTCGGTATCGCGCTTACCTAAGGGAAGGCGCGATCGATCCCAATCCGGCCGAGCGGGTGACCGACCGCTTTGATGAGCTACCGAACTCATGGGTTTTCGGCGTTCATCTCGACGGAGTGCTCGTGAGCTCGCTCAGGATAACGGTTGCGTCTCCGCAGTTCCGCGATTGCCCGTCGATGGACGTGTTTCCGGAGCAGCTCGGCGCGGAGCTCGATCAGGGCAAGGTCGTGATCGATCCAACTCGCTTCGTCGCCGATCCGACGGTGGCGGGCCGGGTCACAGAACTACCCTACATCACGTTGCGTCTGGCCTTTGTCGCTTGTGCTTACTTCAATGCGGACATCGGGTTGGCGACTGTCCGCGCGGAACATCAGGCATTCTATCGGCGTCTGTTCATGCACCAGCCGGTCTGTGCGCCAAGGGATTACCCCGGGTTGAAGAAGCCGATCGCACTGATGGCGGTCGATTTCCCGGCGATGCGAGACAAGGTGTTCGCCCGTTATCCGTTCTTGCGATCGACCTTGTTCGAGAGACGAATGCTGTTCGAACGCCCGGATGATCGGGCAGCGAGTCTACACCTTGCTGAAATCTCTGACAGCGCTCCGATCGCAGCAGAGCATATCTGCGTGTAAGGACTGACCCAAGGCTATCAGAGTCCACTCTGCGGTCCGGAGGCTACTGGGCCGCGTTGTTGTGTTTTGGCTCAGCCCGCATCCGTGGCGTCGCTGCAACGGAAGCGGGAGATCGGGCCGATTGCTCCACGGCTTCACTCTGGCGCCACATTTGCACCTCATTAACCATCGCGATTGCTTTCGGCCGACCGGGGGCATTTGATCGATGTCGGCAACACCTCGTCAAGGTTGACGGAACGTTCGCTTAACCATCGCCCTGTAGACCGAAAAGACAGTCGGAATATCGCGAGCGTGGAGGCTCCGGAATGACCAATCACAAGCGAATCCTCCAGGGATTGAAGGTGGCCGCGGTGCTCGCGGTGGCCCTGTCGATGGGGGCTTGCGCCAACAAGAACGGGCTCGGTGGTGCCGACGGTGCGATGGCCGGCGCGGCGGCGCCCGGCAGTCAGCAGGATTTCGTCGTCAACGTCGGCGACCGTGTGTTCTTCGAGAGCGATCAGTCGGATCTGTCTCCGCAGGCGGTGGCGACGCTCGACAAGCAGGTGCAGTGGCTGCAGACCTACAATCGCTACACCTTCACCATCGAAGGCCACGCCGACGAGCGCGGCACCCGCGAATACAACATCGCGCTCGGCGCGCGGCGCGCCCAGTCGGTGCGCAACTATCTGGTGTCACGCGGTATCGACGCGCAGCGGATGCGCACCATCTCGTACGGCAAGGAGCGTCCGGTCGCGGTCTGCAACGACATCTCGTGCTGGTCGCAGAACCGCCGCGCCGTCACGGTGCTGAACGCCGGCGCCTGAGCGAACGCATCGACCTGAATTCGCGAACGGTGCCCGCTGGGCACCGTTTTTGTTTGCGCGGCGGTTTCTGCCGTCGCCTCAGTCACATTTTTGGCGTAGTACGACGATCAATCCAGCGCCGTTCGCTCGGTGCGCCCTCCAACTCGTCGGACTGTCATGTCATCAGGTTTTGCCGTCTCCGCACGCAGCCTCGCCTTGATGGCGACGCTCGTCTTCGCCGCGCCCGCGCTGGCCCAGCAATACGGTGGCGAGGTCGATCCCGAGATCCGCATTCAGCAGCTCGAGGACCGGCTGCGGATGCTGACCGGCCAGAATGAAGAGCTGCAATATCGCAATCGCAGGCTCGAGGAACAGCTCCGGCAGTTGCAGGGCAGCGCCGGTGCGCCGGGCGCGCAGCAGCCGTCGACGCCGGCCTCGCCCGGCGCGGTGCCGCCATCGCCGCAACCGTCGCCGTCCTATGGTCAGCCGCAGCAGCCTGGCTACGGCCAGCAGCCTGGCTACGGCCAGCAGGCGCCGATGGTGCAGCCGCAACCGACCGCGCCGCAGCAGGGCGGTCGCCGCGGTGACGCGTTCGATCCGTCGCAGAATCCGAACGCCCCGGGCGTGCCGCGGCCGCTCGGCGGCGGGCAGATGCCGATGGAACAGGGCGGGGGCGCACCCGCCGGTCGCACGCCGGGAGCGCCGATCGATCTGTCGAACGGCAGCGGCGGCTACGTTCAGGGCGGCTACCCGCAAGGCGCGCCGGCGACGCAGCAGGCGCCTGCGGCTGCGACCGGCGGTGCCTTGACGACGCTGCCGCCATCGCAGTCGCCGCGCGACGAGTTCGACCTCGGCATCGGCTACATGCAGCGCCGCGACTATGCGCTGGCCGAGGAGACGATGCGCAACTTCACCCAGAAGTATCCGGACAATCCGTTGGCCGCCGATGCACAATACTGGCTCGGCGAGAGCTTCTTCCAGCGCCAGATGTATCGCGACTCCGCCGAAGCCTTTCTCGCAGTGACCAGCAAGCACGAGAAAGCCGGCAAGGCGCCGGACGCGCTGCTGCGGCTCGGCCAGTCGCTGGCGGCGCTGAAGGAGAAGGAGGCCGCTTGTGCCGCGCTCGGCGAAATCGGCCGGAAGTATCCGCAGGCCTCGTCCGGCGTGAAGAAGGCGGTCGACCGCGAGCAGAAGAAGTTGAAGTGCTGAACCCTGGCGGCCTCGGCGGCGCCGAGGCTTGACCACCGGCAGGCGGGTGCCGATGTCCGGGACCGACGACGAGCCGATCTCCCGAGGTGAAGCCGGCCTGCTGTTCGCCGACTGGAAGGCCGCGCCGGCGATCGTGCTGGCGGTGTCCGGCGGCCCCGATTCGCTGGCGCTGATGTGGCTCGCGGCGCGCTGGCGCCGTTCGCTGAAGCGCGGCCCGAAGCTCTCGGTCGTCACCATCGATCACGGCCTGCGTCCGGCGGCAGCGCAGGAAGCGCGGGCGGTCAAGCTTCTGGCAGGCTCGCTCGATCTGCCGCATCGGACGCTGCGCTGGCGCGGCGACAAGCCGACCAGCGGGATCCAGGCGGCGGCGCGGGCCGCGCGCTATCGGTTGTTGGCACAGGCCGCCAGGAGATTCGGTGCCTCGCATGTGATGACCGCGCATACCCGCGACGACCAGGCCGAAACCGTGCTGATGCGGCTGTCGCGCGGCAGCGGCGTGGCGGGATTGGCCGCGATGGCGCGCGAAACCGAGCGCGACGGTATGATGCTGGCGCGGCCGCTGCTGGAGATTCCGAAGGCGCGGCTGATCGCGACGCTGGCGAAGGCCAGGATCGGCTTTGCGAGCGACCCGAGCAATGTCGATCCGCGCTTCGCCCGGCCGCGGCTGCGCGAGCTGATGCCGCTGTTGGCGGCCGAAGGCTGTGATGCGCGCGCTTTGACCCGGCTGGCGGCGCGGGCGGCACGGGCCGATGCCGCCCTCGAACGGATGACGGATGGCGCCGAACAGTTTCTCAGGTCGTTGGACCATGGATCGGCGCGGCCAGGCGTGGATGCCGCCGCGTTCCTGAACCTGCCTGCAGAAATCGGGATTCGATTGTTGCTGCGGACACTCACCCAGCAAGGTTACGAGGGGCCGCCCGAACTCGGCAAGGTCGAAACGCTGGCCGCGTCCCTGCAGCAGGCCATGGCCCGGGGCGCTACGGCCGGCAAAGTCCGGCTGAAACAGACGCTGGCGGGCGCGGTGGTGACGCTCACAAGCGATCGTCTGGTGATCGCTCCGGCTCCGCCGCGGCGCGGCCGCAGCCGCTGATCGGCGCTCACCTAGGTTTAATCACCGGAAGAGAGCGGACCGAATTGCCACGATTTGAGCGAGAAACCGGTTAGAATGCGCCAAATAGTCCTGTGCGGTTCTCTTGGCAGGGGCTCGGCTCACACCTAGATTAGGCTGGCCGGCTCCGGGGAAGCTCCCCGCAGGGCCATTCGTTTCGGCGCCGCAGGGCCCACCGGTCGCGATCCGCGCGACCCATAAGGAAGATCGATGAACGCCAATCTGCGCAATTTCGCCCTCTGGGTCATCATCGTGCTGCTGCTGTTGGCGCTGTTCACGCTCTTCCAGAATCCGGGCCAGCGCACGGCGTCTCAGGAAATTCCGTTCTCCCAGCTGCTCAGCGAGATCGATCAGAACCACGTTCGCGACGTGGTAATCCAGGGCCAGGAAATCCGCGGCACCTTCACCAACGGCTCGACCTTCCAGACCTACGCGCCGAACGATCCATCGCTCGTCACCCGCCTTTACAACGGCAAGGTGTCGATCACCGCCAAGCCGCCGGGCGACAACGTGCCGTGGTTCGTGTCGCTGCTGGTGTCGTGGCTGCCGTTCATCGCGCTGATCGGCGTGTGGATTTTCCTGTCGCGGCAGATGCAGGGCGGCGCCGGCAAGGCGATGGGCTTCGGCAAGTCGCGCGCCAAGATGCTGACCGAGGCGCACGGCCGCGTCACCTTCGAGGACGTCGCCGGCGTCGACGAGGCCAAGCAGGACCTGCAGGAGATCGTCGAATTTCTGCGCGACCCGGGCAAATTCCAGCGCCTCGGCGGCCGCATCCCGCGCGGCGTGCTGCTGGTCGGCCCTCCCGGTACCGGTAAGACCCTGATCGCGCGTGCGGTCGCGGGCGAAGCCAACGTGCCGTTCTTCACCATTTCGGGTTCGGACTTCGTCGAAATGTTCGTCGGCGTCGGCGCCTCTCGTGTGCGTGACATGTTCGAGCAGGCCAAGAAGAACGCGCCGTGCATCATCTTCATCGACGAAATCGACGCGGTCGGCCGTCATCGCGGCGCCGGCCTCGGCGGCGGCAATGACGAGCGCGAACAGACCCTCAACCAGTTGCTGGTCGAGATGGACGGCTTCGAGGCCAACGAGGGCGTGATCCTGATCGCCGCCACCAACCGGCCCGACGTGCTCGACCCGGCGCTGCTGCGTCCCGGCCGCTTCGACCGCCAGGTCGTGGTGCCGAATCCGGACGTCGTCGGCCGCGAGCAGATCCTCAAGGTGCATGTCCGCAAGGTGCCGCTGGCGCCGGATATCAACCTGAAGAACATCGCGCGCGGCACCCCGGGCTTCTCCGGCGCCGACCTGATGAACCTCGTCAACGAAGCGGCCCTGATGGCGGCCCGGCGCAACAAGCGCATGGTCACCCAGACCGAGTTCGAGGACGCCAAGGACAAGGTGATGATGGGCGCCGAGCGCAAGTCGCTGGTGATGACGGAGGAGGAGAAGCTCCTCACCGCCTATCACGAAGGCGGCCACGCCATCGTCGGTCTCAACGTTCCGGCCACCGACCCGATCCACAAGGCGACCATCATTCCGCGCGGCCGTGCGCTCGGCATGGTGATGCAGCTCCCCGAGCGCGACAAGCTGTCGATGTCGCTCGAGCAGATGACCTCGCGCCTCGCCATCATGATGGGCGGCCGCGTCGCCGAAGAGATGATCTTCGGCCGCGAGAAGGTGACCTCGGGCGCCGCCTCGGACATCGAGCAGGCCACCAAACTGGCCCGGATGATGGTGACCCGCTGGGGCCTGTCGGAAGAGCTCGGCACCGTCGCCTATGGCGAGAACCAGGACGAGGTGTTCCTCGGCATGTCGGTGTCGCGCACCCAGAACGCGTCCGAGGCGACGATCCAGAAGATCGACGCCGAGATCAAGCGGCTGGTCGAAGAGGGCTACAACGAGGCCAAGCGCATCCTCACCGAGCGCCGCGCCGACCTCGAAGCGCTGGCCAAGGGCCTGCTCGAATACGAGACCCTGACCGGCGACGAGATCACCGACCTGATCAACGGCAAGAAGCCGAATCGTGAATCGGTGCTGGAGCCGTCGGGACCGCGCACCTCGGCCGTGCCGCCCGCCGGTAAGCCGCGGCCGCGGCCCGATCCGGGCCTGGAGCCGCAGCCCCAGGCGTGATCCGGCCTTGATCATCACGTATGTTCTGAAAACGCGGCCCCTTGGGGCCGCGTTTTTGCTGAGCGGCATGATTGAGCAAAGACAATTCAGCCAGGGATGAACTGTGCTGCTGTTCGGCGTCGAGCGCGTCCGGATCTGATCGGGGCCGAGCCCGCCTCGGCTCGCTGCGCCAAGCGCTTTTGCTCGCACGAGCCCGCCTCGAGTTGTCTCGACGACGCGGATCGGAACATGCGATGAATCGCCGGTCGGTTTTGATGGCTGGAGCTGCCGCGCTGGCGACGAGCGCCAGTGGTGCCGTCCTGTGGGCGAGGCAGGACATCGGCCGCTGGCGCGCCGCGGCCGATGCGATAAGGCAGCCTTTGAACCCGGAGCTCACCGGTCGAGCTGCGATCGCCGAACTGGTCCGTTGCGCCACGCTCGCTGCTAACAGCCACAACACGCAGCCATGGCGGTTCGTCGCCCGGGATGCCGACATCACCATCGCGCCGGATTTTTCCCGGCGTTGTCCGGTGGTTGATCCGGACGACCACCATCTGTTCGCAAGTCTCGGTGCGGCTGCCGAGAACATCGTGCAGGCGGCGCCGGTGTTCGGTCTGTCTGCGACGGTGAGAGCCGTGGGAGAGGACGGCCGGGTGAGGATCGATCTGGTGCCGGGCGCCCCCGAGCCCTCGGAGTTGGCGGCCGCAATCGTCAAGCGGCAATGCTGCCGCGGTTTGTACGACTCGCGGCCGGTCCCGGCGGACGAGCTGCAGAGGCTCGCCTCGGCTGGCCGCGGCGACGGCGTCGACATTCTGTTGCTGACCGAGCCTGCGGCGGTCGACGCGGTTGCGTCCCTGGTCATCGCCGGCAACACCGCCCAATTCGCCGATCCGAGCTTCCTCGCAGAACTCAAACACTGGCTCCGCTTCGGATACGCCGATGCGGTGGCGACTGGCGACGGGCTGTTTGCAGGCGTGTCCGGCAATCCCGCCTTGCCCGCCCCGGTCGGGCGGTTGCTGTTCGACCGCGTCGTCTCGGCGGACTCCGAGAACGCCAAATGCCGGGCCCAGATCGCCAGTTCGGCGGGCCTTGCCGTGTTCGTTTCGGACCACGACGACCGCGGACATTGGCTCGCCGCCGGGCGGGCGTATCAGCGCTTCGCGCTGTGCGCGACCGCGCTCGGTATCAAGCATGCCTTCCTGAATCAGCCCGTCGAGGTGCCGCAGCAGCGACACCGTCTCGCCGAACATCTCGGTCTCGGGTTGCGCCGTCCGGATTTCATCGTGCGCTTCGGCTACGGAGCCGACATGCCCCGGTCGCTGCGGCGCCCGATCGCCGATGTGCTGGTGTAGTTCGGTCGAGCGCGGCGCTGTCGCATAGCCCCATGAGCTGTGATTGCTTGACCTGGCGCTGCGCAGCCATCACGCCATGGTCGGCAACGCGGACCAGACCATGACCACGCATATTCAGAAAGCTCCCGCCTATTGGTCGCGCGACGCGATCTGGCCCGGAATCGTCGCGATCGGCCCGATGCTGCCGGGGACGCTGGCGTTCGGGATGGCGTTCGGCGCGCTCTGCGCGCAGAAGAACTTCACGCTGGCCGAAGTCGAAGTGATGATGGCCACCGTCTATGGCGGACTGTCGCAATTCGTCGCGGTCCAGGCCTGGCCGGATCGGCTGACGCCGTCGACGATCGCGGCGCTGGCGCTGCTCACCACCACCGTCAACATCCGGTTCTTCCTGATGACGGCGTCGATGCGGCCCTGGCTCGGCACGCTGCCGGCGTGGCAGGTCTATCCGCCGCTGCTTTTGGTCACCGATGGCGGCTGGCTGGCGGCGATGCGCTATCGCGAACATGGTGGCGCCAACGCCTGGTTCTACACCGGCGGTGCGGTGGTGCTGTATCTGGTGTGGCTGGTGTCGGCGATCCCGGGATTTCTGCTGGCCGAGCAGCTCGCCGATCCGAAGAAATTCGGCGTCGACATCGCGATGCCGGCGTTCTTCGCAGCGCTGCTGGTGCCGGCCTGGAAGGGAGCACGCCGCGCGATACCTTGGGTCGTATCGGGCGCCGTCGCCTTGATTGTGCACTGGTTGGTGCCCGGATATTGGTTCATCATCGCCGGCGCCCTGTCCGGCGCGATTACCGCCGGGCTGATGGACGAGCCGCCCCCGCACGCAGCGCAGCCGGGGCAGGCGTCATGACCGACATGCTCCGCGGCGATGTGATGATCGCCTTCGCGGTGATGACCGTCGTGACGGTGGCCTCGCGGCTCGGCGGTTATTTCCTGATGCGCTATGTCGAGGTCACGCCGCGGGTGCGCCGGATGTTCGAGGCGCTTCCGGGCTCCATCATCGTGGCGGCGGCGCTGCCGGTCGCGGTCAATGGCGGTCCGATCGTGATGGTCGCACTCGGAGCGGCGATCGCAGTGAGCGTGTTGCGCCGCAACGATTTCCTGGCCGTGATGACTGGTATGCTAGTAGCGGCTTTGGCCCGCGCGGCCGGGTTGCCGGGCTAGTTTCCAGTAATGCTATTCATTTCATCGCCGTAAGGGCTTGCCATCGGTTCTGAATAAGTGTTCACTTTTTTCACTGATTTGGCGAGGGTGTTGCATTGGTTTCTCTCGCTACTCCAGCAGCTTGATGAGCGATTCCAGGCCGGTGAAGCGGCTGCGGAAGCTCGCTTCCGGGAACGACAGCGCAATGGTTTACCGGCGGACCCATCAGGTCGTGAAGCGCTTGGCGGCCCGCCGCAGCGCAATTCTCTCTGCGGCGCGTGAGACCGCCGCGGAGGGCGGCATGGCCGCGGTGCAGATCGCGCCGGTCGCTGCGCGCGCCAAGGTCGCCGCCGGAACCGTGTATCGCTACTTCCCGTCCAAGGCCGACCTGATCTCCGAACTGATCGCCGACGTCTCGCGCGACGAACTCGCTGCGATCCGTCGCGCAGCCGATGCAGCGCCCGGGCCCTCTTCGGCGCTCGCCGCCGCCGTGACCACGGTGGCGGTGCACGTGCTGTCGCACCGCAAGTTGGCCTGGGGAATCCTGGCGGAGCCGGTCGATGTCGACGTGTCGGCGTCCCGGCTCGCCAGTCGTCGTGAAATCGCTGGTGAGATCGAATTGCGGATCGAGGCCGCGGTCCGCGCTGGGCATCTGCCGGCACAGGACACGGCGCTGGCCGCGACTGCGCTGCTCGGCGCCGTCCACGAATCCCTGGTCGGACCGCTTGCGCCCGACAATCTCGACGACCCGGCGAAGCTGCGTGATGCGGTGCAAACGGTGACGCTGCTGGCGCTGCGCGCGGTCGGCGTGATGGACGCCCGCGCCCGCGGCTTGGTGGTGCAGGCGGTGGTGCCGCCGCGTAGTCTGGTCGGAGCGTGATCAGTTCCCGTTTGCCCTCGGCAAACGCTGTGGTTATGACAACTCACGTGTCCTGATCCGACCGTTCCCGCTCGCCGGAGACGCGACCAGCTCGAGCGCAGCAGTCCGCGCAGGAGTATCTCGCATGACCATTCTGATGCCGGAGCCGGATCAGTCCGTGCTGGCGCGCCGCGACGAAATCATCGCGGCCTTGCGCAAGATCGTGCCGGGCGAGGGGGTGATCTCCAGCGCCGCCGAGATGAAGCCCTACGAGTCCGACGGGCTGATGGCGTATCGCCAGCCGCCGATGGTGGTGGTGCTGCCGAGTACGACCAGACAGGTCTCCGAGGTGCTGCGCTATTGCCACCAGAACGGCATCAAGGTGGTGCCGCGCGGCTCCGGCACGTCGCTGTCCGGTGGCGCTCTGCCGCTCGCCGACGGCGTGCTGCTGGGCCTCGGCAAGTTCAAGCGGATCCGCGAGATCGACTTCGACAACCGCGCCGTGGTGGTCGAGCCCGGCGCGACCAACTTGGCGATCAGCCAGGCCGTGGACCATGCCGGCTTCTACTACGCGCCCGATCCGTCGTCGCAGATCGCCTGTTCGATCGGCGGCAACATCGCCGAGAATTCCGGCGGCGTGCACTGCCTGAAATACGGCATGACCACCAATAACGTGCTCGGCTGCGAGATCGTGCTGATGACCGGGGAGATCCTGCGGATCGGCGGCAAGGCGGCGGAATGCGCCGGCTACGATCTGATGGGCGTGATCACCGGCTCCGAAGGTCTGCTCGGCGTCATCACCGAGGTCACCGTGCGGATCCTGCGCAAACCCGAGACCGCGCGGGCGCTGATGATCGGGTTCCAGAGCGTCGAGGCCGCCGGCCAGTGCGTTGCCGACGTGATCAGCGCCGGCATCATTCCGGGCGGCATGGAGATGATGGACCGGCCCGCGATCCACGCCGCCGAGGCCTTCGTCCATGCGGGCTATCCGCTCGACGTCGAGGCGCTGCTGATCATCGAACTCGACGGACCGCAGGTCGAGGTCGACGAGCTGATCGGCCGGGTCGAGGCGATCGCGCTCGGCTGCGGCTCGACCACCTGCCAGATCTCCACCAGCGAGCAGCAGCGGCTGCTGTTCTGGTCCGGCCGCAAGGCGGCGTTCCCGGCGGTGGGCCGGATCTCCCCGGACTATCTGTGCATGGACGGCACCATCCCGCGCGCCCAGCTGCCGCTCGTGCTGCGGCGGATGAACGAGATGTCGGAGAAATACGGCCTGCGCGTCGCCAACGTGTTCCACGCCGGCGACGGCAATCTGCATCCGCTGATCCTGTACGACGCCAACAAGCCGGGCGAGCAGGACGCCGCCGAAGCCTTCGGCGCCGACATCCTCAAGCTGTGCGTCGAGGTCGGCGGCGTGCTCACCGGCGAACACGGCGTCGGGATCGAAAAACGCGACCTGATGCCGGAGATGTTCTCGGACATCGACCTCAACCAGCAGCAGCGGCTGAAATGCGCGTTCGACTCCGAGGGACTGCTCAATCCCGGCAAAGTGTTTCCGACGCTGCACCGCTGCGCCGAGCTCGGCCGGATGCATGTGCACAAGGGGCAGTTGCCGTTCCCGGACATTCCGCGGTTCTGACCGAGCAGTGTAATCGCCGATGCACGAAGTAGAGCCTTTCACCGTCATTGCGAGCGAAGCGAAGCAATCCAGGGCTCGGCGCACGGCGCTCCTGGATTGCTTCGTCGGCTTCGCCTCCTCACATTGACGCGGGGGAGGGGCAATGCCTCGCATTCTGAAGGACGAAATTTGCCGTGGACACGCTGAAAGTACGCGACGCGCAGGAGGTCGAGGACGCGGTGCGCGCCGCGATCGCCAATGAGCAGCCGATCGAGATCGTCGGCCATGGCAGCAAACGCACCATTGGTCAGCCGATGGCGACCAATGCGGTGCTGGAGCTGTCGGCGCTCAACGCCGTCACGGCTTACGAGCCTAACGAACTGATCATCACCGTGCAGGCCGGCGCGCCGATGTCGGACGTGCTGTCGCTGGTCGATTCCAAGAACCAGCATTTCGCGTTCGAGCCGATGGACAGCGCGGCGCTGCTCGGCACCGCGCCGGGGGCGGGCACGGTGGCCGGGATGATCGCTGCTGGTCTTGCCGGGCCGCGGCGGATCAAGGCCGGCGGGGCGCGCGATCATCTGCTCGGCGCCCATGCGGTGTCGGGCTTCGGCGAGAGCTTCAAGGCCGGCGGCAAGGTGGTGAAGAACGTCACCGGCTACGATCTGTGTAAGCTGCTCGCCGGCTCCTGGGGCACGTTGGCGGTGATGACCGAGGTGACGCTGAAGGTGACGCCGCGGCCGGAGAGCGAGCGGACGCTGGTGCTGCGCGGGCTCGGCGACGTCGCCGCCAACAAGGCGATGACCGCGGCGCTGGGCTCGCCCTACGACATCACCGGCGCCGCGCATCTGCCGGGCTCGGCACTGCGCACCACCGCCGGCGCACTGGCCGACATCGCCCAACCCGATCAGGCCCTGACGCTGCTGCGGCTCGAGGGCATCACCTCGTCGGCCAGCCACCGCGCCCAGTCGCTCCGTGCGGCGCTGAAGAGTTTCGGCGACGCCGAACTGATCGAGGACGACGCCTCCGCGGCGCTGTGGCGCGCGGTGCGCGATGTCGAACCGTTTGCGGCCTCCGGCCCGCGGGCGCTGTGGCCGGTGTGGCGGATCGTCTGCCCGCCGGCGTCCGGCGGCGCGTTCGGCGAGCAACTCGCCCGCGAGAGCGGCGGCGAAGTGATCTACGACTGGGGCGGCGGCCTGATCTGGGCGGCGCTGCCGCCGGCGGCCGATGGCCACGCCAAAGCGCTGCGCCAGCGCGTCGAGAAGATCGCCGGTCATGCCACCCTGATCCGCGGCAACGACGCGGTACGGGCGACGATCGACGTGTTCCATCCGCAGCCGGCCGGCCTCGCCGCGCTCGGCGACCGCGTCAAGCGCAGCTTCGATCCCACCAACATTCTCAATCGCGGCCGGATGTCGCGAGGATCCGCGACATGAAGACCGAATTCAGCCCGACCCAGCTTGCCGATCCAGACATTGCCGAGGCCGACAAGATCCTGCGCGCCTGCGTGCATTGCGGCTTCTGCACCGCGACCTGTCCGACCTACGTGCTGCTCGGTGACGAGCTCGACAGTCCGCGCGGCCGCATCTACTTGATCAAGGAGATGCTGCAGAGCGACAAGCCGCCGACCGCCGACGTCGTCAAACACATCGATCGCTGCCTGTCGTGCCTCGCCTGCATGACCACCTGCCCTTCGGGCGTGAACTACATGCATCTGATCGATCAGGCCCGCGTCCGGATCGAGCAGCAGTACAAGCGGCCGTTCTGGGACCGCGTCGTGCGCGAGGCGCTGTCGTGGATGATGCCGCATCCGGGCATGTTCCGGCTCGGGATGTGGGCGGCGCGGATCGTGCGGCCGGTCGCGGCGCTGTTGCCCGGTTCTCACGATCTGACTCATCCGACGGTGCTGAGCCGGGTCAAGGCGATGCTGTCGCTGGCGCCGAAGCATCTGCCGGAACCGGGTCCGGATTCCGGCACGACGTTTCCGGCGGTCGGCCCCAAGCGCGGACGGGTGGCGCTGCTGCACGGCTGCGCCCAGCAGGTGCTGGCGCCGCGGATCAATCGCGCTGCGATCAATCTGCTGACGCGCCACGGCATCGAGGTGGTGCTCGCGGCCGACGAGGCTTGCTGCGGTGCCCTGATCCATCACCTCGGCCGCGATACCCGCACGCTCGAATACGCCCGCACCAACATCAAGGCGTGGCTGGCCGAGATCGAGCGCGGCGGTCTCGACGCCATCCTGGTGACCACGTCCGGCTGCGGCACGGTGATCAAGGACTACGGCTACCTGCTGCGAGAAGATCCGGAGTATGCGGCGGCGGCCGCAAAGGTTTCGGCGCTCGCCAAGGACATCAGCGAATATGTCGGCGGTCTTGAACTGTCGTCGCCGCGTGCGCGCGACGATGTCGTGGTCGCTTATCACTCCGCCTGCTCGTTGCAGCACGGCCAGAAAATCACGCAGATCCCCAAAGAATTGCTTTCCAAGACTGGATTCGTGGTGAAAGATATTCCGGAGGGTCATTTGTGTTGTGGTTCGGCGGGCACGTACAACATTCTCCAGCCTGACATCGCGACCAGATTGCGCGACCGCAAGGTCGCCAACATCGCTTCCGTCAAGCCGGACATGATTGCCGCGGGCAATATCGGCTGCATGGTGCAGATCGCCAGCGGAACGGAAGTCCCTGTGGTGCACACGATTGAACTTCTCGATTGGGCGACGGGCGGGCCCCGTCCTGCTCCGCACTGATTGGAGCTTGGTACGCTCGTCGCTGCGCGCGTGATCGCTGGCCGAACGGCGATCCGCACAACAGGAGGACGACGATGGCGAAAGGCAAGAAGTCCAAGAGCAAGGACAAGGCCGACAAGAAGGCCGAAAAGTCCAAGGCCAAGAAGAAGTCCAAGCTGCTGTTGGCGGGGAAGAAGGGCAAATCCGCCGACAAGGCATCGGTCAAGAAGGACAAGTCGAAGCCGAAGGCCAAATCGAAAGCCAAGCCGGCCCCCAAGTCCAAGTCCGCGTCCAAATCCAAAGCCGCCGGCAAAGCTGCCAAAAAGGCCGTGAAGAAGGCTGCAGCCAAACCCGGCAAGAAGGCAGCGAAGCCGGCAGCCAAGCTGGCAGCTAAGGCACCCAAGTCGGCAGCCAGGCCCTCGGCTAAGTCACCAGCCAAGCCGGCCGCAAAGAGCGCCGCCAAGTCGGCGACAGGCAAGCCGGCCAAGGTCAACACACCGAAGGCGCCGGCCGCAAAGGGCCCTGCTGCCAAGAAGAAGGCAGCCAAGGCACCGGTCGCCAAGACGTCAGCGAAGGCGCCCGCAAAGCCGGCCAGAACCAAGCCGGCTCCCCGCAAAGCGCCGAAGCCGATCGAAGCTGCGCCCACCCCGGTAGAAGAGCAGGCTGCGCCGCCACCGCCCGCTGCCCCGAAGAAGCCTCGCAAGCCGCGCGCCAAGAAACCGGCACCCGTTGTCCTTGAGCCGGACGAGACCGAGCGCGAGACAACGTCGGAGCCGGTCGCCGAAGCGGCGCCGGAGACCGATGACACCGTGCCGGCCGAGCCGTTTCCGTCCGACGGGACCACATCGGCCGCAGACAACGAGCCGGTGGAATCGTCCGTAGAGACCGATTCGATCGAGACGTCGGATGAGTCCGCGCGGCATTCCACCGCGCCGGCCGGAGAGGAGGAGGCTCCCGATCAGGAGTTCGATCACGCCGACCCTGCCAAGCCGGCGCCCGACCCGATGTAACTTCCGGTGGTAATCTGATCCTGTCCTGGAAGGCCGCGGTTCTGGACCGCGGCCTTTGTCGTCGTGGTCATCGAGCACAGCAGGAGAGGCGCGTCGGCGCTGCAGCGATCCGGCCCGCGGCGCGCCGCTGCGATTCGACCCCGCCGGTGTACTTGTTACTTAGCCAAAAGTGTTGCTCTAACCACCATGTTTGGTGGATTTGGCCTGGGAGTCATTCGCAAAGTAGTGATCTTCCTGCAACACTCCCCAACAACGAATGGTTGAGTGAGCGGGATTGCACAAAAAGTCGGCATCTGCATGTGTTTTTTGCTTCACGGTTTTCGTGTGGCGCCGCAGATTGCTGTCACATTTGGTTTGTGCAGGTCGATGTCGCGTCCTTGAACTTCGGTCCGGCTGACTTGGAAACGATGGGGATCAAAATGAAGAAGACACTCTTGTCGGTCGCGGCAGTGCTCGCAGTCGGCGCCGGCTCGGCCCAGGCGGCCGATCTGCCCGCCAAGGTCTACACCAAGGCTCCGCCGGTCGTGGTGTTCAATCCGTGGGACGTGGCGTTCGGTACCTCGGTTTCGAGCGACTACGTGTTCCGTGGCATCACCCAGTCGAACCACCAGCCGTCGGTGAGCGGTTACATCGAGCCGCGCTACAACATCAATCCGGATCTGCAGCTCTATGCCGGTGTGTCGGCCTCGAGCATTTCGTTCGCCAACCGCGCCGCGGCTGAGATCGACGGTTACGTCGGTATCCGTCCGACCTTCGGTCCGGCCGCGTTCGACTTCGGCTTCTGGTACTACGGCTATCCGGGCGGCCAGTGCATCGATACCGTTCAGGGCGGCGGCAACCTGTGCCCGCTCGGCTCGAGCGCGATCGCCAACGGCAACGTGATGAAGAAGGACGTGTCGTTCTACGAAGTCTACGGCAAGGTGAGCTACACCTTCAACGACGTGTTCACCGCTGGCGCCAGCGTGAACTACTCGCCGGACTTCCTCCGCTTCGGCACCTCGGGCACCTACGCCGCGGTGAACGCGAAGATCACCATGCCGGGCACCTTCTTCGGCACCAGCGGCATCGGCTCCTACATCTCGGGTGAATACGGCCATCAGTGGCTCGGCACCACCGACGCGTTCTACGCGTTCACCGCTCTGCCGGACTACAACACCTGGAACGTCGGCGTGGGCTTCACCTACAAGGTGTTCACCCTCGATCTGCGTTACACCGACAGCGACCTGTCGAAGGCCGGATGCCAGGCGATCACGTCCGACTTCACTTCGAACGGCGTGACCTCGGGCTGGTGCGGCGCCCGTTTCATCGCCAAGCTGTCGGCTGACGTGACGCTGGGCGCGCTGAAGTAAGACATTCCTTCCTTTGGGGGGCTGAGGGCGGCAGAGCGATCTGCCGCCCTTGTTTTTTGCTCGCGACGTTGTTGGTTCTCCGCGAGCTTGAAAGCGCTTGTGGTTGCAGCAAGCCTGCAGGCCGATCAGACGGATCGGCATCCCACCTTTCGGTAGATCGGTTGCATCGTCGATACGTCGGCGCCGATCAGCAGGACCCACTGGCTTTGACCGCTCAGCGCCGGCTGGTCTGGTGTCGTCCGATCGCGGCGGCGTGCGCTGCTGCCGCTGTCGGAAGCTGAGCCGAAACGCGACGTCGCTCAGCCTCCCGCCAGACCGACTTCCGGAGCGGCTGCCCTGACTCGATCCTGCAAGGCGAAGCCGTTGTCCGAGGGAGTCAGCATCGCGCCGCGCTGGTGGAAGGCTTCCAGCGTCGAGCGGTGGCCAATCGAGACAATTGTGGTGTCGGGCAGTTTGCGGTCGAGCAGTTTGTACAGCATCGCTTCCGACGGCTCGTCCAGCGACGCGGTTGCTTCGTCGAGGAACAAGTATTGCGGCGCGTGCAGCAGCGCGCGGGCGATGCCGAGCCGCTGCTGCTCGCCGAGCGACAGCGTCCGATTCCAATGGCCGTGCTGATCCAGCTGCTCGGCCAGCGCCGGCAGTCCGACGTCGCGGAGCGCCTCGGCCACCTGCTCGTCGCTGAACGCATCGGCCTCGGCCGGATACACGATCGCGGCGCGCAGTTCGCCGACCGGGAAGTACGGTCGTTGCGGCAGCATCATCAGCGTCGCTTCTGCCGGGATCGCAATCGAGCCGGAGCCGAACGGCCAGATTCCCGCGATCGCGCGGAACAGCGTCGACTTGCCGGCACCTGATGGACCGACGATCAGCGTGTGTTCGTTGTCACTGAATCTGAAGCCATCGGCGCTGATCAGCGGCGATCCGCTCGGTCGTGTCAGATTCAGATCCTTGAATCCGATCCCGCCGGCCGCCGGTGAATGTACCCGCGCCACGCCCGGGTTGTCGCGGGAGGCTGTGGCGTTCTCGACGGATCGCTCGAAGCCATCGAGCCGCTCCACCACCGATTGCCACTCCGCGAGGGTGCGATAAGCGCTGATGAAGAACGAAAGCGAGTCCTGCACGCTGTTGAAGGCGGAAGCGGTTTGCATCATGCCGCCGAGCTGGATCTTCTGCGCGAAATACGCCGGCGCTACCAGGATGTAGGGAAAGATGATCGACGCTTGCGAATAGCTGGCGGTGAATGCGGTCAACCGCTTGGTGCGGACCATGATCCGCATGAAGTTCTCGGCGACGCGGCCGAACCGCTCCGACAGCTCGCCGCGCTCGGCCGGCTCGCCGCGCAGCAGCGCGATCTGCTCGGCATTCTCACGGGCCCGCACCAAGTTGAAGCGGAAATCGGCCTCGTAGCGCTGCTGCCGGAAATTCAGGTCGACCAACGGCCAGCCGATCCAATGGGTGAGAGCGGTGCCGATCACGGCGTAGATCAGCGCGCCCCAGACCAGATAGCCCGGGATTGCGATATCCTGGCCGAACAGATGCAACGGTGCCTGGTTCGACAGCCCCCATAGGATCACCACGAACGACGCCAGCGTCACCACCGCGTTGAGCAGCCCGATGCTCAGCGCCAGCGTGCGCTCGACGAACAACTGCGTGTCCTCGGCGATCCGCTGGTCGGGGTTGTCGGCGGCGTCGCCGGTGAGCTGCATCTGGTAGTGGTTGGCGTCGTGCAGCCAGCCGCCGAGATAGCGCTCGGTCATCCATTGGCGCCACCGGATCTGCAGCCACTGATTGAGATAGAGCTGATAGACCTTGAGCGCGATCCAGATCGCCGCCAGCACGCAGAAGTAGACGATCTGGAAAGTGAAGACGTCGCCGTTCCGCTCCTGCAGCGCGTTGTAGAAGTCGTTATTCCAGCGGTTGAACAGAACAGTGAGGCCGACCACGGCGAGTTCGATGACGACCACCGCTGCGAGCAGTCCGCGGCCCATCCATTTGTCTTCGGCATTGAAATACGGCACGGCGATCCGCCAGGCGGTCGCCAAGGTGGTTCGAATAGCTTTCACAGGGAAGGGTCTCCGGGTGGGAGGCTCCGCCGGGCGGAGGCCTGGGACGGAAGTTGCAGGTTCATTCACCCGCTGTCTCGTGTCGCGCCCTCTTGTCGCACCCTAGCACGGTGTGGTGGCCGGCGGACTGCGGCGGACCGAGTTCGCGTGTTTGTGAGCGAGCGATGTGGGTCACGACCGGCGCACGGCCGTCTGGCCAAGGCGGGGTCGTTCGCCCTATAGCGGGAGAGCTGGTGGTGCAATCGCCGGGCCCTGTCCGCTCGCGCCTCCACCTGCCAGCGGCGCTCGGGTACAAGCCCGCGATCCGAAACACGACCGAGGTCAAATGCGATCCATCTATCTGCTGCAAGCAGCCGCGCTCGCCGCGGCGATCCTGTCCGGCGCAACCACCGCTTCGCTGGCGCAGTCCGACCAGGAGTTTCCGTTCGGCCTCGAAGTGACGCTGGATGCGCCGCCGAAGCCGGGCTCCAAGCGAATCCCCAATCTCGAGATCGGCGACAAGGGCGGCGTGCGGCTGGAGCTGTGGTGCAAAGGCGGTACCGGGCAATTCTCGGTCGCTGGTAACACCGTGATCTTCGTGCCCGGAGCAATCGAGGATCGCAACTGTCCGGCGGATCGCGCCCAGGCCGACGACGCCCTGGTGGCGGCGCTCGCGGCGGTGACGACGTGGAGCCGGCAGGGTGACATCGTCAGCTTCGCCGGTCCGCAGCCGCTGCGGTTCCGGCTCAATACGAACTAACCCTGCGGCTGATCCTGCAGGATCAGCTCGGCGCATCCCTCGGCGGCCTGCACCACGCCGCTGTAGCCGCCGATGCCGGCATAGGCCGAGGCGAGATACAGGCCGGGCAGTGTGGTGCGTGGTGCGCGATAGGGCGCGTCGGAGCTCGGCAGCAATGGCGCGAAGCCGTAGACCGCGCCTTGCGGCGCGCCGAGGTATTGCTGTACCGAATAGGCGGTGTTGAACGCCGCCGCCGTCACCGCACCGGCGAGACCGGGATAGCTGCGGTCGAGATGCGCGAGCAGCGCCTGCTGCCAGCGCTCGCGCTTGGCCCGGTAGGCGTCCTGATCGAGACCGTCCCAGTTCGACACCCGATCCGGACCGACCACCGACAGCACGTAAGGCGGCGACGGCACGCCGGAATCGATCGCGGTGTAGTCGGCGATCGCCAGCGGCGGCATCCGCGCGCCGGGCTCGTCCGCCATCAGGGTCTTCGCCTCGGCATAGGACGCCAGCGTCGTCATCCAGTCCGGCAGCAATTGCGTGGCGTAGCTGCTGACGCCGAATTCGCGCGGCGGCCGGGACAGGCCGAGCGTCAGCGCGAACAGCGATAGCGACGGGGCGCGAGCGGCGTAGCTGTCGCTGAGCAGCTTTGCCTGGTCGGCGGGCAGCAGGCTCGCCAGCGTCGCCGGCGCGGCATTGCCGATCACGGTGGCGGCTTCGACGGTCTGCGGATCGCCGCCGTCGCGGGCGACGTGGGTGACCTGATGCGACCCGCCGTGACCCGCCATCACCACACCGGAGACGACGCGGCGCAGCAGCACCTCGCCGCCGGCCTTGCGCACCGCGCGGGCCAGCGCGCTCGACAGCCGCTGCGAGCCGCCCTGGATGAAGCGCGCGCCACTGAGCAGGAAGCTGCCCTGCACCATCGCGAACGGCACCCACCACAGCGCCGCGATATCGTCGTGAACGTAGGACAAATTGCCGGCGACCGCGCACTTCACCGCTTCGTCGTCGCCGAACAGCGCCTGCAGCCTGTCGTCGAGCGAAGCGTGCCAATCGGGATATTCCGGTGCCAGTGCCAGCACCGCGTCGAGCCCGCCGGTGCCGAGCGCGCCGGCGAGCCGTTCGAGGTCGCCGAGCCATCGCGCGATCCCGGCGCTGGCCTGCGGAAAGCGCCGGTTCAGCGCGTCGCGCGCGGCAGCGAATTCGTCCGGCAGGGTGAACGGAGCGCCGACCGGGCCGCCGCGCATCTCATACAATGCGCCGGCCGGAATCCATTGCACCGCGTCGAGCACCCCGGCGCGACTGAGGGCGCGGTGCTTGGGATCGCGCCGATGCTGCGGATTGCCGGTGACGTGCAGCGAGCCTTCGACGAACAGTTCGCCGGCCTTGTAGCTCGATGCCGCGCCGCCGACCGAGTTGCCGCGTTCGATCACCAGCACCTTGCGGCCTTCGCGGGCCAGGATCGCGCCCGCAGTCAGGCCGCCGAGCCCGGCGCCGATCACCACCGCATCAAAGCGCGTCATTCAGCCAATCATCCCTGCCGTGAAAAGGAAGCGCTTCATTGCCGCATCGCAGCGGCATGTCAAATCGCGGTTCCATGATCCGGTTCGGGCGGATACCGCGCCGGGGCGGTCCGGCTATTGCCAGGTCGCGCTTTCCGAATCCCAGCGCTGGCCTTTGAGTTCCTTGGCCAGGGCCGCGACCGCGCCGCCGTCGCTGCGCGGCTCGGCTTCCTCCTCGCCGGAGGCGTCGTCGTTCAGGCCGAGCCGGGGCGGGGCGTTCTCGTCGACCGTGGTGTCGCTGGGATTGCCGAGCCACAGCATCAGTCTGTCGCTGCCGCCCGGTCTGTCGGCGCTGACCAGCGCCTCGACGCTGATGACTTCGGTGAGCTGCAGTGCCGGGAAGGTCTCGCTCGGCCGCTTGAACGTCATCTTCAGCTTGCCGGTCACCTCGTCCCAGCTCGCTGTGGCCAGCTTGGCTTCCAGCGTCTGCGCCAGCGTGCCGGTCACGGTGGCGGCGATCTTGGCACGATCGAGCTTGCCGCCGTCGCGCCAGCCGGCGGCCGGAAACAGGATGGCACGATCCATATCGACGAGGCCGTTGGTCCAGCCCGCCGCGGTGACGCCGGGGAACGCCTTGGCCTTGGCGATCACCGAAGCGGCGCGCTCCGGATCGACGCTGAGGTTGATCACCAGCTTGCCGGCGCGCAGCGCGTCGCAGCCGATGCCGAGGCTGGACAGCGACACTTCGACATTCTCGGTCTTCAGCGTCTTCAGAAAATCGGACGCCGCCTCGAGCGCGACCCGGACGCCGACCGCTTCCGGCGACACCGCGGTGAAGTCCTTCGGTGCCTGCGCGATGCTGTCGTCGACCGCTTGGGTCTCCTCGAATTCCTTTTCGCTCAGGTCGGAATTGTCGGTCGAGTTGATCTCGTAGGTCGCGGTGCCGATGCCGACCACGCCCTTGAAATCGAAGGTCTCGCCGTTCGGCTTCTGCTGCAGATTGACCGACACCGGGGTCTTGCCGCCGAGCGTCTGGCTGGTGCCGGTCAGCGTCTGGCCGTCGGCGGTGAGGTTGACGACGAAGCGGTCCTTGCGGTCGGAATCCTTGGACGGCGAGAAGCAGACGTCGAGCACGGCCGAGGTCGCCGTCTTGCCCTGCCGGGTCTGCTTCAGGATCACGTCGGCGCCGTCGATGAAACCGTCGAGGGTGGCGAAGTAGCGCGTCTCGGTGGCGGGCGGCGCCGATTTGGTCGCCGCCTTGGATTGGGCGAGGGCGAGATCGGTCGCCGGCAGCAGCGCCAGCAGGCTGAACAGAAACGCGCGCATCGGAAGTTCCTCGCAGGGCACGGCAGCTTTCGCAGCCTTGTCGATTCGAATTGAATCCGAACCAAGGCCCTGACTAGCAAATCGCGGAGCCCGCGCCAAAAAAACCAGCGCTAGTATACCGACAGCCGTCATCCTCGCGAAGGCGGGGATGACGGCGGCGGTGGAGCGAGCGCCTCAACCGCAATCCATCTGCAAACGCAACAAGGCCGCCCGGAGGCGGCCTTGCGTGATCGATGTCGGTGCGACGAGCGCGGGCTCAGAAGCCCATGCCGCCCATTCCGCCCATGCCGCCGCCGGCCGGCATCGCCGGCGCGTCGGCCTTCGGCAGTTCGGCGACCATCGCTTCGGTGGTGACCAGCAGCGAGGCGACCGACGAGGCGTCCTGCAGCGCGGTGCGCACGACCTTGGCCGGATCGACGATGCCCTTGGCGAGCATGTCGACATATTCCTCGGTCTGCGCGTCGAAGCCGAAGGTCTCGGTCTTGTTCTCGAGGATCTTGCCGACCACGATCGAGCCCTCGACACCGGCGTTCTCGGCGATCTGGCGGATCGGAGCTTCCAGCGCCTTCAGCACGATGTTGATGCCGGCCTGCACGTCGGCATTGTCGTTGCTGATGCGGCCGACCGCCTTCTTGGCGCGCAGCAGGGCGACGCCGCCGCCCGGCACGATGCCTTCCTGCACCGCGGCGCGGGTCGCGTTCAGCGCGTCCTCGACGCGGTCCTTCTTCTCCTTGACCTCGACCTCGGTCGCGCCGCCGACGCGGATCACCGCGACGCCGCCCGCGAGCTTGGCCAGGCGCTCCTGCAGCTTCTCACGGTCGTAGTCCGAGGAGGTCTCCTCGATCTGCGCCTTGATCTGCGACACGCGGGCTTCGATCTCCGGCTTCTTGCCTGCGCCGTTGACGATGGTGGTGTTCTCCTTGTCGATCACCACCTTCTTGGCGCGGCCGAGCATCTTCAGGTTGACGCCCTCGAGCTTGATGCCGAGCTCTTCGGAGATCAGCTGACCGCCGGTCAGGATCGCGATGTCTTCGAGCATCGCCTTGCGGCGGTCGCCGAAGCCCGGCGCCTTCACGGCCGCGACCTTGAGGCCGCCGCGCAGCCGGTTGACCACCAGCGTCGCCAGCGCTTCGCCTTCGACGTCCTCGGCGATGATCAGCAGCGGCTTGCCCGACTGCACCACCGATTCGAGCACCGGCAGCATCGCCTGCAGGCCCGACAGCTTCTTTTCGTGCAACAGGATGTAGGCGTCGTCGAGTTCCGCCGTCATCTTCTCGGCGTTGGTCACGAAGTAGGGCGACAGGTAGCCGCGGTCGAACTTCATGCCTTCGACGATGTCGACTTCGGTCTCGAGCGACTTGTTCTCTTCGACCGTGATGACGCCCTCGTTGCCGACCTTCTGCATCGCCTGGGCGATCATCTTGCCGATCGGCGCGTCGCCGTTGGCCGAAATGGTGCCGACCTGCGCGATCTCGGCCGAGGAGGCGACCGGCCTGGCGCGCTTCTGGATGTCCTTGACCACGGCCGCGACCGCGATCTCGATGCCGCGCTTCAGGTCCATCGGGTTCATGCCGGCCGCAACGGCCTTGGCGCCTTCACGGACAATCGCCTGGGCCAGCACGGTGGCGGTGGTGGTGCCGTCGCCGGCGAGATCGTTGGTCTTCGAGGCCACTTCGCGCACCATCTGGGCGCCCATGTTCTCGAACTTGTCCTCGAGCTCGACTTCCTTGGCGACGGTGACGCCGTCCTTGGTGATGCGCGGGGCACCGAAGCTCTTCTCGATCAGCACGTTCCGGCCCTTCGGACCGAGCGTGACCTTCACGGCGTTGGCGAGCACGTCCACGCCACGCAGCATGCGGTCGCGGGCCTCACCGGAAAACTTGACGTCCTTGGCTGCCATTCATTCGCTCCTGATGTCTCGATGCTGTCGCGATGCGGCTCAGCCGACCACGCCCATGATGTCCGACTCCTTCATGATCAGGAGTTCCTCGCCGTCCAGCTTGATCTCGGTGCCCGACCACTTGCCGAACAGCACGCGGTCGCCGACCTTGACGTCGATCGGGGTCAGCTTGCCGGTCTCGTCGCGGCCGCCCGGGCCGACGGCGACCACTTGACCTTCCTGCGGCTTCTCCTTGGCGGAGTCCGGGATGATGATGCCGCCCTTGGTCTTGGTTTCGGCGTCGATGCGCTTCACCACCACGCGGTCATGGAGTGGACGAAAATTGAGCTTAGCCATGGGCTGTCCTGTGCTGTTACTGAGGGACCTCGGCATGCAAGTGCCGGTTCGTGATCCGCGGCCCGGGTTGCGTGTCCGCGTGTTGGCAGTCTTACTGCGAGAGTGCTAATTGAGTGCCCGGGAATATGGCCTGATGCTGTTCCTGTCAAGTTGAGGGCTTAAGGGCTTAGTGATCTGGCTGTAAGATGCTCCGGCCGCCAGACCGGGGCACCGGCATCATCGTTGTGACCGCATTGCCTGACGGCGTGATTTGCGGTTGTCTGGCGCAAGGGGCAGACGGGGCGTTCGCTCGGGGAGAAATCATGGTCAATTCACGCAACGCACGCGCGTCGCTCAATCTGGGGATGGCGTCGCTGATGGCGCTGGGTCTCGGCGCGTGCGGCAGCATGGGAGGCGGCTTCAGCCTCGGCGGTTCGCAACCGGCCCAGGTGCAGGAGCCGGCGCCGCCGCCGGATCTGCCGGCCACCATCCGCTCCGAAGAGATCGTCGGTCGCTGGGGGCTGGCGTCGTATCTCAATCCGTCGGATCGCGCCCGCACCGAGAAGGCCGCGCAGGCGCAGTGCAAGAATCCCTACGTGATCGGTGCCGGCTCGACCGGCGGCGTCATCATGCATCTGGCCGACCAGGCCACCCCGCAGGAACTGCGCCTGAAGGGATCGCCGAGCGGCAAGAACTATATCGGCCCCGCCGGCCCGATCACCGAACAGGATCGCGAGATCATTTCGTTCGACGGGCGGGTGATGGTCACGCGCTTTGTCGACAAGGACGCCGCCACCCGCTACGGCAACATGGTCTACGTCCGCTGCGCCCCGCGCGCCTGAGTTTGCGGTCACCAACAAGATCGGGTCGAACCTGACGCCATGACGACATGACCGCGCTGCGGAGACTGGCGCTCGGACCGGAACGCGCGGTCGGAGTTCTCGCAGTCACCCAGATCCTGTGCTGGGGAATGCTGATCTACCCGCCGGTGCTGACCATGCCGTACCTCGCAGAGGCACACGGCTGGTCGCTGGCGTTCGGGATGTCCGGCTTTTCGCTGGCGCTGGTGATCTCCGGCATTCTGTCGCCGACCATCGGCGGGCTGATCGACCGCCACGGCGGAAACGTCGTGATGGCGCCCGGTGCGCTGGTCGGCGCGATCGGCATGGTGCTGCTCGCGAGCACCGACCAGCGGTCGCTGTATTTCCTCGGCTGGGCGCTGCTCGGCGTCGCCATGGCTTCGAATCTTTACGATCCGGCCTTCGCGACGTTGGCGCGGTTGTTCGGAGCCACCGCGCGGCGACAGATCACCTTCGTCACCTTTGCAGGCGGCTTCGCCTCGACGGTGGGATGGCCGGCGACGCATCTGCTGCTCGAAACGGTGGGCTGGCGCGGCACCTATCTGGTGTTCGCCGCGGTTCTCGCCTGCGTGGTTGCGCCGCTGCATGGTCTGGCCCTGCCGCGCAAGGCCGCGCCGGTGATCCCTGCGCCCAGCTCTACTCCGCATCCGAGGCCGGCCGAGCCGCTGCGTCCGGAAGGACGCCCGTTCGTGCTGATCGCTGCGGCGTTTGCGATCTACGCCTTGATGCTGTCCGGGGTGACGTCGAATCTGCTGGCGATGTTCCAGCGCGGCGGCATCGACCCCGGCACCGTGGTGACGCTCGGCGCGCTGTTCGGCCCGGCACAGGTCGCAGCGAGGTTTGCGGATTTCCTGCTCGCCGGCCGCACTCATCCGTTGTGGATCGCGCGCGGCGCGGTGGCGCTGATGGCGTGCTCGTTTGCGATGCTGGCGTTCGCCGGCCCGTCGATCCTGGTCGCCGGCGTGTTCTGCGTGGCGTTCGGTGCCGCCAATGGCGTGATGACGATCGCGCGCGGCAGTCTGCCGCTGCTGATGTTCGGACCCCAGGGCTATGGCCGTGTGATCGGCCGGATCGCGCGCCCGGCGCTGTTCGTGCAGGCGTCGGCGCCGTTCGTGGTCGCGGCTGCGGTCGAGCGGTTCTCCGACGCCACGGTGGTCGAGGCGGGGATGGTCTGCGCCGTGGCGACGCTCGGCTGCTTCCTGGCGCTGCGGCCGCCACGCACCGTCGAGCGGAGCTGAGGCGGCCGGCGATCAGTTGAACATCGCGTCGATGTCGTCCTGCGAGGCGTGACCGTCGTCGCCGAGGGCGCGCGGACCGTTGAGCAGCCTGTCGTCGCCTTCGCGGGTGTCGACCACGGGCGGAGCATGGGCCTTGATCTCGTCGACGCCGCCCCAGATCTCCATCATCGCCACGATGTGATGCTCGATGAACTTCATCGTGTTCATCACCTTGCTGATGCGCTGGCCGGTGAGATCCTGGAAGTTGCAAGCCTCGAAGATCGAGATCACCCGCTCCTGGATTTCCTCGCTCAGCGCCTGCTGCTGATCGGCGGAGTTCACCTTGCCGAGCGCGGTGGCGGCCTGATCGATCGCTTCGGCGGCTTCGAGAATCTGCTGGGTGGCTTCTTCGGTGCCGCCGACCACGGCGCCGAGTTCGCCGTTGACCTTGGCCATCTCCTCGCCGCTGAAGCTCTTGGAGTGCAGCACCGCGATCTCGCGCTTGGTCTGGTCGATCGCGTTGTGGATCAGGTCAAGTTCGACCTTCAGCTTTTCGCACTGCTCGACCTGGGCCTTGTAGCTCGCCAGCAGCGCCTTGGCTTCGGCGGCCTCCGCGGCCAGCGAGGCGTCGATCTCCTGCTTGCTGCCGGACTCGCCGACGGCCACAGGATGCACGCCGTTGACGATCTGGGCGCGGATCGCACGCAATTCGGCCATCAGGTCACGGTTGGTCGGACCAGCTTCGAATTCGATCGGTGCGAGCATCGGCGCTGCTCCAAGCGTCAGTTCTTCAATGCGGAAACGCTTACGTGGAAGTGACATCGGCTGATCCCGTGAGTTGGTACCTCGCTCTCCTACAGCGATCTCTTTAACGACGCGTTGAGCACCGGAACCGCGTTCGCCTCAACTAACAGCCATTCGAACACGGCGCGTTAACCATGAGGCCGTGCCGTTCATTGAAAATAAACGCTGAGAACAGGAATAGCGGCGCGACCGCGACGTGGTGAATCGAAACGGCGTCCGCGTTTACCAAACCGATCCGGTTTTGGTTTCTGATCCGTTGCGTTCACCGCCGCATCTTCGGCGCATCCACGACGAAACAGTGCAGAGTACGTCGATGTTCAACAAAACCACCCTCGCATTGCTGACCAGCGTGTCCTGCCTCGCCGCTGGCTATCATCCCGCTATCGCTGACGATTTCTCGTCCGAACCGGAGCCCGCAGTGATCTACGCGACGCAGCGTCAGGTCGCACCGGCGCCGGTGCGCATCGCCCACGCCGACCGATCGAACCTGGGCGGCGGCTTCATCGAATTCCTGTTCGGCGACGCGCCGCCGCCGCCGTCCTCGCGGTATTATCAACGCGAGCCGGCCTATGAACAGCGCCCGGAGTACATCGCGCCGACCGCCCCGCAACTGATGCAGGAGCAGGAGGCGGCGATCGAGCCGGCCCGTCCGGCGTTCGATCCGCGTTTCGAAAAGCAACTGGTTGATTACCATGGCGGCGAAAAAGCCGGCACGATCGTGATCGATACCCCGAACAAGTTCCTCTACCTGGTGCAGAGCGACGGCAAGGCGCTGCGCTACGGCGTCGGCGTCGGTCGTCCCGGTTTCACCTGGTCGGGCGTGAAGACGATTACCGCCAAGCGCGAATGGCCGGCCTGGACGCCGCCGAAGGAGATGCTGGCGCGCCGTCCGGACCTGCCGCGGCACATGGAGGGCGGTCCGCAAAACCCGCTAGGCGCGCGGGCGATGTATCTCGGCTCGTCGCTGTACCGCATCCATGGTTCGAACGAGCCGTGGACGATCGGCACCAACGTCTCGTCCGGCTGCATCCGGATGCGCAACGAAGACGTCATCGACCTGTACGGCCGGGTCGGCGTCGGCACCAAGGTGGTGGTGATCTGATCGGGCGTGATGCAGCCGCCGAACGATGACGGCCGCCCGGGTGGGCGGCCGTTGCACGTCGATCGGTGACGGCGGGTCTCAGGCGAAGTCGCTGTCGCCGTCGAAGTCGTCCGAGTCCATGTCCATGTCGTCGCGGTCGTAGCCGGCGTCGGCGACCTGATCGTGGTCGTTCTGATCCATCATGCCGTAGCGCGAATTGTCGTCGCCGCCGCCGCGTTGCGAGCCGATGTCGCCGAGGCCGGCTTGCTGAGCGAGATTGCCGCCGGACGAGTCACCGCCGCCCCACGGGCTTTGGGTGCCGCCGCCCAGGCCGTTCTGGTCGGCCACGCTCTGTTGCGAGCCGCCGCCCATCATGCCGCGGATACTGGAAAGCAGCAGTGAGCCGCCGACCACGCCGGCAGCGGCGGCCGCCGCGGTGCCGAGAAACGAACCGCCACCGCCTCCACCGCCGAACGGCGATGCACCCTGCCCGCCGAACGGTCCACCATATTGGCCCTGCGGCTGGCCGTAAGACGGTTGCGCCGGCTGGCTGTAGGGCGGTGCGGCGGATTGCTGACCGATCACCTGCCCGGTGTTCCAGGCCGGCCGGCTGCCGGTGCCGGGCGGCGGCACGTTCGGCACCGAGCCGCGCTGCGGCTGGCCCTGGCCGAAGATCGCATCCCGCATCGAGTCGAGGAAGCCGCCGCGCTCCTGCGCGGGCTGCATGTCGTCGGCTTCCAATTCCTGGATTCGCTCGTGCGCTCGTTTCAGCGCTTCGTCCTGCACCAGCACCGTCTGGACCAGCCCGTAGATCGCATTCGGCGCAATCCGCAGTCCCTGCGAGATGGCGGCGGCAGCTTCGGGATCGCGAGGAGTGGCTTCGAGGCGGGCGAGCCGTTCGAACAGATCGTCGACAAGCTGGCGTTCCTGCGGTGTCATGATGATCTCCCTGAGCGTCGCTCGATTCCGCGCCGCAGCGTTCGCCGGCGGCGATCACGGGCGAGGTATCGGCAGATTTAGGGAACCTTTGGGCGGCAGTAAGTCCGCCCCCGGATTAAATTTCGGTATGCGACGAGATCGCAGGGCCGGCGGTCCGGGGAGCCGCGGCGACCAGGGTGACGTTGCGCGCCGCGAGCAGCTCCGGGAAGCGCTCGCTGCCGAGATACGCGTATTCCCGTTCGCGCTGATCGGTGAACGGATCGAGGCTGATCAGCGTCTCGTCGACCTCACCGGGATGACACATCACCAGGCCGCCGTCTGGCAGGCCGTCGAGGAAGGAGTCCATCAACGCTTCGAAGTCGGTTTCGCGCAGGAAATCATAGGCGCCGGCGAAGCCGGAATTGAAGGCGACGCCGGCTCGGGCGGCGCGGCTGCGAAACGGTGCGCTGAGCGCATCGAGCAGCAGCGGCTTGGGATCGCCGAGGCGACGCGCCAGCGGCACGCTGCGCCCGCATTGCCGCACCCAGGCGTTCGGCGCCAGCGCCTTGACCACGCCGAGGAACGCGTCGCGGACCTGCGGAAACAACTGCACGTGCTGGTGTCCGTCGAGGTAGTCGGGCGTGCGGCCGAACCGTTCGACGAAGGCTTCGATCTGCGCGCTCAGTTCGGTGGCGATGACATGGCGGTCGTGACGGCGCAGCAGGGTGCCGCGCAGCTTGCGCCCGAGCGGCAGAAACTGTCCGCCGTGCACAGGATGATAGTGCATCGTCAGCGGGGCGAACGGCGCCGTCAGCGTCGCGTGCAGACCGATCGCGGCGTTCGGATTGGCGGCGGCCGCGTTCAGCAGCGCGGCGGCGTCGTCGCGGCCGATCGCGGGGCCGACCATCATCACCGACGTGGCGTTGATGCGGCCGCGCCCGATCAGGTCGCAGATCGCGCGGTTGACCCCTGGGCTGATGCCGTAATCGTCGGCGACCAGCCAGATCCGACGCTGGCCCGAGTCGCTCATTCGGCGGCGGACCGCTTCGCCGGATCGGCGCCGGCATCGAGCTCGGCCCGCTTCACCGTATGTTCGGCGACGAAATAGATCGGCCGCGCTTTCATCTCGGACAGGATCTTGCCGATATATTCGCCGACGATGCCGATCATCAGCAACTGCACGCCACCAATCGTCATCATCCCGACGATGATCGATGGATAGCCGGGCACTGATTTGCCGCCGATCCAGGTCTCCCACAGGATCGACAGGCCGAACAGGAACGCGCTGATCGCCAGCACGACACCGAGCAGGCTGGCGATCCGCAGCGGTGCCACCGAGAACGAGGTCAGGCCCTCGATCGACAGTCCGATCAGCCGTGCGGTGGAGAATGTGCTGAAGCCGTGCGCGCGCGGCTCCGGCTCGTAGTCGACCCGCTTCTGGCGGAAGCCGATCCAGCTCGCCAGGCCCTTGAAGAACCGGTTGCGTTCGGGCAGTTGCCGCAGCGCCTGGGCGGCGCGCGGCGACAGCAGGCGGAAGTCGCCGGCGTCTTCCGGGATCTTCTGCCGCGCGCCCCAATTGATCAGCGCGTAAAAGCCGCGCACCGCGGTCCGGCGTAGCGCCGGCTCGTTGTCGCGATGCGCCTTGGCGGTGTAGACGACGTCGAATCCGTCGTCGATCCAATGCGCCACCAGCGTCTCGACCAGTTCGGGTGCGTGCTGGCCGTCACCGTCCATGAACAGCACGGCGCCGCGGCTGGCGTGGTCGAGCCCCGCCATCAGCGCAGCTTCCTTGCCGAAATTGCGCGACAGCGACACCACCTGAACGTCAAGCATGGTGGCCGGCAAATTGCGGGCGATGCTGAGCGTGGTATCGGCACTGCCGTCGTCCACATACACCACCTCGCAGGCGAGGCCGTAGCGCTGCCGCAGCGTGGCGGCGAGCGTGATCAGCCGGCCGTGCAGCGCCTGCAGCCCCCCCGCCTCATTGTAGGCCGGCACCACGATGGACAGCCCGAGCGCGGCGGCTGAACCCGCTTCGGTGGACAATCCCGAGACGTCACTCCCCAGCGTCATTGCTTCGATCCGGCCTTGCAGTCGCCTTGTTGATCTTCCGACTATATGGTGGTGAACGGCGCCGTCGCTACTGCGGCGCGCGTGCGACCGGGATTATTGGCCGAGAAACGCTGCAAGTTTGCTGAACAGCGGATTTTCCTTGTCGAACACGTAGTCGAGCGGGGCCACCGAGACGGTGTCGGCGCCGTGCTGGCGCAGGAAACTACCGAGCGCATAGATCTGCGCCGGCGGGCAATGCAGCGTCAGCATCCCGGACGAGGTCGGGCCGCCGAACGGCGACACCACGCCGAACCGGGTGTGGGCCTCGGCCAGCAGCGCGTCGTTGCAGCCCTTGAACCGGGTGCGGACTTCCTTGTACTTGCCGGCACGGGCGCGCGAGGCGATGTGATCGAGGATCACACGCGCGGTTTCGCGGTTCGCCTCGCTCCAGTCGGCCTCGCGCGAGGCCACCAGGTTGGCCTGGCTGCGCAGCATCACGCCGTCGTCGAGCACCTTCAGCCCGTTGGCGGCGAGCGTCGCCCCGGTGGTGGTGATGTCGACGATCATCTCGGCGGTACCGACCGCGGGCGCGCCTTCGGTGGCGCCGGCGCTCTCGACAATGCGGTAGTCGACGACGTTGTGCGCGGCGAAGAAGCCGCGGGTCAGGTTGATGTACTTGGTCGCGACCCGCATCCGGCGGTTGTGCTGGGCGCGGAAGCCGGTGGTGACGTCGTCGAGGTCGGCCATGGTGCGGACGTCGATCCAGGCCTGCGGCACCGCCACCACGACGTTGGCGTAGCCGAATCCGAGCCCGTCGATCAGCAGCACCCGCTTGTCGGCCTCGGCGATGTTCTCGCGCACCAGGTCTTCGCCGGTGACGCCGAAATGCACCGAGCCGCGCGCCAGATTGGCGGCGATCTCGCTCGCCGACAGATAGGCGACCTCGACATTGTCGAGGCCCGCAATGGTGCCGCGATAATCGCGGGCGCCGCCCGGCTTGCTCAGCGCCAGTCCGGCGCGAGCGAAGAAGGCTTCGGCGTTTTCCTGCAGGCGGCCCTTGGACGGGACCGCGAGAACGAACGGCGCGCTCATGCGGCACCTCCGGCGCTGGTCTGTTTCATCGCCTCGATCCAGATCGAGAAGCCGACCGCGGGGATCGGCGAGGCGGCGCCGAGCTGACTCATCAGCCCGTCGTAGCGGCCGCCGGCGACCAGCGGCTCGTCGCCGTTGCCGACGCGGTGCAGCTCGAATTCGAAGCCGGTGTAGTAATCGACGCCGCGGCCGAACGCGGTGGAGAACCGCACCGTGTCGAGGTCGATGCCGCGATCGGCCATGAAGCCGATCCGCGCCTCGAACTGATCGATCGCCGCATCGATCGACAATTTCGCATCGGCGGCGAGTGCGCGCAGCGCCTTCAGCGCGTCGGTCGGCGCGCCGGCGATCGCCAGGAAGCGCTTGATCTTGTCGAGCGCGTCGCGTGGCAGCGCGCCGCTCTTCAGCGTCGACTGCTCGAGGAAGCGATCGGCGATCTCGGCGACCGAGCGGCCGCCCAACGTGGTGGCGCCGGCGATCGACATCAGGTCGGTGACCAGCGCCAGCGCCGCCTTGCGGTCGGAGCCGGCGAGCGCGGCGAGCACGCCCTCGTATTCGTTGCTGGTCGAGGGCGCCAGCGTCAGCCGTTCCAGATCGTGCGCCAGGCTGGCCTTGCGGTGAAAATCCTTCATCAGCCGCCGCCGCCACACCGGCATCAGGTCGAGCGCGTCGATCAATGCGGCGAACAGCGCGACGTCGCCGGTGCGGATCTCGACCCCGCCCGCCTTGAGCGCCGTGGTGGCACCGAGCGCCAGCGCCAGCATCTCGGCATCGGCCGCGGCGCGGTCCTGGCGGCCGAACGATTCGATGCCGGCCTGCAGGAATTCACTCGGCTTGCCGCCGCGCTGCCGGAACACCGGGCCGAGATAGCAGAACCCGACCGGCTGCCCGACGGCCTGCGATGCGAGGTATTCGCGCGCCACCGGGATCGTCAGGTCGGGGCGCAGGCACAGCTCCTCGCCGCTGCCGTCGGTGGTCAGATACAGGCTCTTGCGGATGTCCTCGCCCGACAGGTCGAGGAATGGTTCGGCGGGCTGCAGGATCGGCGGCGTGGCCTGGGCGTAGCCGGCCTCGGCGAAAGATTGCAGCAGCGCCTCCGCCCACGCGGCGGATCCGGTCGCGCGAGCGGCGGCGGTGTTTGTCATGATCGGTCAGTCCTGCGGTCCCGGGCAGGGAGGGTGGAACAGAAAACGTTGGTCGGCGCAGCCCTTAACACGGGCGGATGACAGATTCGACCGTCATCAGCCGGCAGGCTGGAAAGGCGATGGCTTCAATGGTCGAATATTGTTCCGGCATCCTTCCAGTCACCCACCACCGCCTGAACCAGCGCCAGAGCCGCGACCGCCGCGGTATCGGCCCGCATGATCCGCGGGCCGAGCGCCAGCCGCAGGATATTCGGCTGTTTCAGCAGCACGCCTCGCTCCTCGGTAGAAAATCCGCCTTCCGGCCCGACCAGCAGATCGACGCCCTTCGTTGCCGCATCCCGCGCGGCCGTGAGCGCCGCGACCGGATCGGCGATTTCTGCGTCTTCGTCGCAGAACACCAGCAGCCGTTCGCCGCCGGCGCGGCCGGCCAGGAACCGGTCCAGGCCGATCGGTTCGCCGACCTCGGCGAGGCTGAGGATGCCGCATTGCTCGGCGGCTTCGACCACGTTGGCGCGCATCCGCTCGGTGTTCAGGCGGTGCACCTGGGTGTGCTGGGTGAGCACCGGCTGCAGCCGGCCGGCACCCATTTCCACAGCCTTTTGAGCCATATAGTCGAGCCTGGCGTGTTTCAGCGGGGCGAACACATAGGCGACGTCGGGCAGGCGGTCCTGCGGCCGGATCTGCTCCGCCACCTCCAGCGCTTCGGGGCGCTTGCGGCCCGCGATGGTGGCGCGCCATTCGCCGTCGCGGCCGTTGAAGGCCAGCACGGCGGCGCCAGCCCCGAGCCGTAGCACATTACCGAGATAGTTGCCCTGGTCGCGCCCAAGCGGCACCTGTGCACCAGGTGCCAGGGCAGCCTCGACGAAAAGGCGGGGGCTGCGGAAGTCGTATCTGCTCATCGGCGGGTTCTCACGAGCCGCTTCTAGCCCAATTTTTCAAGAATATCAGCCGCCTGTGGGGCGAAGCGCCGCGCTGCCGCCCCAATCACCGGGTTGTTAAGGGCGATCCGGAATCGTAAAAGGCCCTGAGCATCGCTATTTCTCGATGTGGACGGGCGAGTGGGACCATCGAACCTTGCCGGAGGAGCAACCTTGATCATCCGACGTTTGATCGTACCGGCGTTAGCCGCCGCATTCGCCGTCCCGGCGGCGCCGGCGCTCGCCCAGGGTGCGTTTCCCGCGCCGCTACCGAGCCAGTCGGCCGCCTCGCCATTTCCGGCACCGCTGCCGAACCAGTCGTCATCATCGTCCACCGCGTCGAGCAACAGTTCGGTGTTCCCGCCGGTCAACGGCTCGGGCGGATCGTTTCCGGCCGCGGGCGCCGCCCCGATCGCCGGTGGTGGCGGCGCTTTCGGTCCGCCGCCCGGCGCTGCGCCGATGGGGCAGCAGGCCGGCGGTGAGGCCTGCATGAACGACTTCCTCAAGCTCCGCAAAGAAGCCGAGAAGCGCGGTCAGGCGATCCAGGCCGCCGGCAAGCGCAAAGCGCCGGCGACTGAGGCCTGCAAGCTGATCGGCGCTTTCGCCAGTTCCGAAGTGGCGATGATCAAATACGTCGTCAGCAACGCCAAGCGTTGCGGCATTCCAAACGACATCGCCGACCAGCTCAAAACGGGTCACAAGCGGACCGAGCAGATGCAAAAGCAGGTCTGCAACATCGCCGAGCAGCAGCAGCGCGGTCCGGCCGGACCGAGCTTCGCCGACGTGCTCGGCTCGTCGACCGCTGCGCCGGAAGCCAATACTGCGGCCAAGAAGTTCGGCGGCACCACCTTCGACACCCTCAACGGCAACGTGCTGGCGCGATGAGCGGCGTTCCGGCCAGCGGCGCGGCCGGGCGGGTCGCCGACTCCACCGGAAACTGGGTCGACAACCACGCGCCGTTATGGACGCGGCCGTATTTGCGGCTGGCGCGGTTCGATCGTCCGATCGGCTCCTGGCTGCTGCTGATGCCGTGCCTGTGGTCGGCGGCGCTTGCCGCCGGCATCGCCCACGACCTCAGCCGTCTGCCACTGTTCTGCGCGCTGTTCTTCATCGGCTCGTTCGTGATGCGCGGCGCCGGCTGCACCTGGAACGACATCACCGATCGCGATCTCGACGACAAGGTCGAGCGCACCAGGTCGCGGCCGATTCCGGCCGGACAGGTCACCGCCAAGCAGGCGGCGGTGTTCATGGTGCTGCTTTGCCTGACCGGTCTAGTCGTGTTGCTGCAGTTCAACAGCTTCGCGATTGCCACCGGCATCGCTTCGCTGATCATCGTCGCGGCCTATCCGTTCATGAAGCGGATCACCTACTGGCCCCAATTCGTGCTCGGACTGGCGTTCTCATGGGGCGCGCTGATGGGCTTCGCCGCCACCTTCGAGCGGCTCGATCTGGTGGCGTTCGTGCTGTATGCCGGCTCGATTTCCTGGGTGATCGGCTACGATACGATCTATGCGCATCAGGACGCCGAAGACGATCTGATGGTCGGCATCAAGTCGACGGCGCTGCTGTTCGGCGAAAACACCAGGCTGGCACTGGTGCTGCTGTTCGGCCTGGCGGTGAGCCTGGTCGGTGTGGCGCTGAAGCTCGCCGATGCCGGCTGGCTCGCCTGGATCGGTCTCGCCGCGTTTGCTGCGCATCTGGTGCAGCAGATCGTGCGGCTCGACATTCACGACAGCCCGCTGTGCCTGAAGCTGTTCAAGTCGAACCGCGACGCCGGCCTGCTGCTGTTCGGCGGCCTGGTGGCCGACGCCGTCTCCCGCAGCATGGCGTGAGGCCGGGCGGCGCCCGGCGCGGTCACCCGATGAATGATTAGTCCCGCGCGATGATCTCGCGTTCGCCGGCGAAGCTCTTCGGCGCATCGAGCAGACGGCCGCTCCTTCGACGCATCAGGAAGCGCGGACGCCGCTTGCTGATTACATGATGACGGCGGCGGCGCTGCGCGGGTTCGCGAAGCTTGTCTTCGGGAAGCTGCGGTAGTCCGAAGATTTCACTCCACAGTGCCCACATCCGTTCGATCTCCTCGGCATCGTCGCTGATCCCGAGCGGGATCGACAGCGACGGATCGCGGTGCACCAGCATCAGCATGCGACCGTCGTCGAGGCCGCGGCAGCCGATGCCGCGAAAGTCGCTGACGCTGACGTTCACCGCCATTCGCATGCCGGCGACGGCGCGGCGCAGCACCACCCGTTCGCGGTGTAGCTCGATTTGCCGGATGCCGCCGTCGGCCCGCACATCGTGCGCGTCGAAGCGGATTGGCAGTGAGAGAGGGTCGAGCCGCAGATCGCGGCTCGACCCGGCGAGGTTGGCCCCGCCTGTTGCTGTTTGACGCCTCACGGCTTTGATCTCCCCGCCGGAATTATGTTCCCGGTCGATGCGAGACAGCTTGCCAGAGCCCGGTCCGGATTCGCTTAAAAAGGCTGGTTAATCGAAACTGACCCGGCCTGCTTCGCAGCTCATGATTGACAGAACCTTGGCCGGCATGATTGACGCAATCTTGCGCCCGGCTCGGCGAACGATTTGTTGCGGTTCGGTGCAAAGTGCTTGAAGTCCGTGCCGAACAGGCACATCTGTGAGGTTCCCAGCGCGTGTCCGCTGCCCTCGCGTCGTTACTTCCAGCCTTAGGAATTGTATTTGTGAACTCTTCACCAAGCGCACGTTCGCCGGCTTCGTCCCCTGTGGATTCCGCTCTGCTCGATCAGTCGGCACTGAGCGATCTGGCGCAGCGGCTGGTGGAGGCTGCGCGTCGCGCCGGGGCCGATCAGGCAGACGCAGTGGCGGTGCGCGGCGTGTCGCACGGCGTCGAAGTGCGCGATGGCCGGATGCAGGAATCCGAGCGCAGCGAGGGCGACGACGTCGGCCTACGCGTGATCGTCGGCCGCCGCCAGGCGGTGGTCTCGACCAACGACATCAGCGGTGATGCGGTCACTAAGCTCGCCGAGCGGGCGGTGGCGATGGCTCGCGTCGCGCCGGACGACAAATATGTCGGCCTCGCCGATCCGGAGTTGTTGGCGCACGACTTCCCCGATCTCGATCTGCTCGATCCCAATACTCCGTCCACTGCCGAACTCGAGCAGCGCGCTCGCGCTGCGGAAGCGGCGGCGCTCGCTGTCCCGGGGATCACCAAATCGGGCGGCGCCTCGGCCTCGTCGGGGATCGGCGGTATGGTCCTGGTGACGTCGACCGGCTTCCACGGCGCCTTCCTGCGCTCCAGCCAGAGCATCTCGATGACCGCAATCGCGGGCGACGGCACCGGCATGGAGCGGGATTACGAATACACCACGGCGCCGCATGCCTCCGATCTGATGTCCCCCGAGCGGGTCGGCCGGGTCGCCGGCGAACGCACCGCGGCACGCCTCGGGCCGCGCAAGGTCGAGACCTGCAAAGTGCCGGTCGTATTCGATCCGCGTGTCGCCGGCTCGCTGGTCGGGCATCTGGTCGGCGCCGCCAACGGCGCCTCGATCGCCCGCAAGACCTCGTTCCTGAAAGACCGACTCGGCCAGAAGCTGTTCAAGGACGGCATCCGTATCGTCGATGATCCGCTGCGCACGCGCGGGCTGCGTTCGCAGGCCTTCGACGCCGAGGGCGTCGCGGTGAAGCCGCTGTCGATCGTCGACGACGGTGTGCTAACCTCGTGGCTGCTGGATTGCGCCACGGCACGCGAACTCGGCCTCGCCACCACCGGGCACGCGCATCGCGGGGTGTCGTCGTCGCCGTCGCCGGGGCCGTACAATCTGCATCTCGAAGCCGGCCCGCTCAGCCCGGGCGAGCTGATCGCCGACATCAAGCAGGGTTTCTACGTCACCGACCTGATCGGTTCCGGCGTCAACGGCGTGACCGGCGACTACAGCCGCGGTGCCGCCGGCTTCTGGATCGAAAACGGTGAACGAACCTACGCGGTCAGCGAAGTCACCATCGCCGGGCACCTGCTCGACATGTACAAGACGTTGACGCCGGCCAGCGACCTGACCTTCCGCTACGGCGTCAACGCGCCGACACTGCGGATCGAGGGACTGACGATTGCCGGACGCTAGTCCAGATACCACGCACATTGCCGTCGGGCCGCACGATGCGGCGCTGCTCGCCGACACGGTGCGCGAGGCCGGCGCTCTGGCGCTGTCGATGTTCCGCACCGAGCTGCGGACCTGGACCAAGGGCGCATCCTCGCCGGTGTCGGAAGCCGACATTGCCGTCGACCAACTGATCCGCCGCCGTCTGCAGGAGGCGACTCCGCGCTACGGCTGGCTGTCGGAAGAGAGCGCCGACGATCTGGTGCGGCTCGACAGGGAACAGGTCTGGATCGTCGACCCGATCGACGGCACCCGAGCTTATCTGGCCGGGCGCGAGGATTGGTGCGTATCGGTCGCGCTGGTCGCGGCTGCCAGACCGGTGCTCGCCGCGGTGTTCGCACCGGCGTCGGGTGAATTCTTCTTTGCGGTCCGCGGCGCGGGCGCCTCGCTTAACGGCGCTGCGCTGCGCGCCAGTGGCGGTGCCGCCCTCGAAGGCGCCAAGGTCGCCGGGCCGAAGCCACTGATCGAACGGCTGCGGCTGCCCGCGGGCGCGCTCATTATGCCGCGAATTGGATCGTTGGCGTTGCGCCTGTGCCGGGTTGCCGATCGCGGGGTCGACGTTGCGTTTGCCGGAGGGCAGAGCCGCGATTGGGATCTTGCGGCGGCCGATTTGATCGTGCACGAAGCGGATGGTACACTGACAACTCTCGCGGGCGAAACGGTCGTCTACAACCGCCCCGAGGTCACGCATGGCGTGCTGGTGGCTGCGGGACGCGAACGTCATGCTCACATCGTCGAGCATTTTCGCGATTCTCCGCGAAGCTGAGCGCGCGCGTGCCTGTTCGCCGCAATGAGGAAGTTTGATGTCGGACAATGCGCAGCAATTGCTCCACCTCGTAATCGGAGGAGAATTGACGGACCTCGAGAACGTGACATTTCGCGATCTCGACAAGGTCGACATCGTCGGGGTGTATCCGAACTACGCGGCAGCCTACGCGGCGTGGAAGGCCCGGGCGCATCAGACGGTCGATAATGCGCACATGCGGTACTTCATCGTTCATCTGCATCGGCTGCTCGACCCCGACAAAGAAGCCAGATCCGCGCAGCACTGACCGCGCAGGACTGACGATGCCGCTTCGCGACGATGCGCGTCACCTTCGCGGTGACAGACGGGGCCGTTGATGGTCGATCCGGTGCCGATGACGTTGCGCGCCTATCGCAGGCTGACCGCTGCCGCCGCGCCGCTGGCGTCGCTGTGGATCGGCCGGCGGTTGAAGCAGGGCAAGGAAGATCCGGCCCGCGTCGGCGAACGCCGCGGGATCAGCAAAGACGTCCGGCCGTACGGCCCGTTGGTGTGGATCCATGGCGCCAGCGTCGGCGAGGTGCTGGCCGCGGCCGGACTGATCGAGCGGCTGCGCGCCCTCAATCTGCGCATCCTGCTCACCTCCGGCACGCTGACCTCGGCCGAGGTGGTGGCGAGCCGGTTTCCGCCGGACATCATCCATCAGTTCATTCCCTACGACGCGCCGCGCTTCGTTGATCGCTTCCTCGATCATTGGCGCCCCAGCCTGGCGCTGTTCATCGAATCCGATCTGTGGCCGAACCTGATCCTCGCCGCCTCGGCGCGGCGGGTGCCGATGGTGCTGATCAACGGCCGGATGTCGCAGCGCTCGTTTCCGCGCTGGCAGCGTGCCTCCGCGACGATCGGTGCGCTGCTCGGCCGGTTCGACATCTGTCTGGCGCAGTCGCGGATCGATGCCGAGCGCTTCAGTGCGCTCGGTAGCCCGAGTGTGATCACCACCGGCAACCTGAAGATGGACGTCGCTCCGCCGCCGGCCGATCCGGCGCGGCTGGAGCGGCTGCTCGCCGTGACCCGCGGCCGTCCAGTGATCGTTGCAGCCTCGACCCACCCCGGCGAGGAGGAATTGCTGATCGACGCGCATCGCCGGCTGACCGCGAGCTTCCCGACACTGCTCTCGGTGATCGTGCCGCGGCATCCGCATCGCGGCGAGCAGGTCGCCGGTCTGGTCGAGGCTGCCGGCCTGCCGGTCGCGCTGCGCTCTCGCGAACAGCAACCGATGGCCGCGACCGCGATCTACGTCGCCGACACCATGGGTGAACTCGGGCTGTTCTATCGTCTGGCGCCGATCGTGTTCATGGGGGGCTCGCTGGTCGAGCACGGCGGCCAGAATCCGATCGAGCCGGTCAAGCTCGGCGCCGCGATCGTGCACGGTCCGCACGTCTCCAACTTCACCGACATCTACCGTGCACTCGACGATGAAGGCGGTGCGTTCGCCGTGCCCGATGTCGACGCGCTGGTGCTGCGGATCTCGTCGCTGCTGTCGAACCACGACGCGCGGCAGATCTCGATCACGGCGGCCACCAACGTGGTCGACCGTCTCGGCGGCGCGCTCGACCGCACCATCGCGGCGCTCGAGCCCTATCTGCTGCAATTGCAGATCGAACAGGGTGCTGCGAATGCGTGAGCCGGGCTTCTGGCACCGGCCTCCTTCCCTGGCATCGCGCCTGCTGCTGCCGATCGCCGCGATCTACGGCAACATCGCCGCCACCCGGATGCAAAAGGCCGGCACCGCGGTCGGCGTTCCGGTGCTGTGCGTCGGCAACTATCACATGGGCGGTGCCGGCAAGACGCCGACGACGCTTGCGCTGGTGGCGTTGCTACGCGAACTTGGCGAAACTCCTGTCGTGCTGAGCCGCGGCTATGGCGGCCAGCTGCACGGGCCCGTCGTGGTCGATCCCTCGCGCCACAGCGCCGCCGATGTCGGCGACGAACCGCTGATGATGGCGCGCCGCTTACCGGTGGTGGTAGCACGTAACCGCACCGAAGGCGCCGCGCTCGCGGCGTCGCAGGGTGCCACCGTGATCCTGATGGACGACGGCTTCCAGAATCCGGCGCTGATCAAGGACGCTGCGTTGGTCGTGATCGACAGCCGCCGCGGCGTCGGCAATGGCAGCGTGTTTCCCGCCGGCCCGCTGCGCGCGCCGCTTGCGCTGCAGATCGCGCGCACGGATGCGCTGGTCGTGGTCGGCGACGGCACCGCCGCCGACGTCATCGCCGCCCAGGTCGCGGAGCGAGGCGCGCCGGTGCTGCGGGCACGGCTGGTGCCCGAACCGGCCTCGGTCGAGGCGTTGCGCGGCCGCCGCGTGCTGGCGTTCGCCGGGATCGGCGACCCGGCGCGGTTCGTCGCGACGTTGCAGGCAAGCGGTATCGAGGTGGTGGAGCAGCGCGCGTATCCCGATCACCACCCATTCACCGCGGAGGAACTGGGCGGGCTCGCCGCTGCGGCCAAGCGCGATGGGCTGAGCTTGGTCACGACCGAAAAGGACCTGGCGCGGATCGGCAGCGCTCAGAACGCGCTCGGCGTGGACGTCGTGCCGTTTGCCGTGACGCTGGCGTTCGAAGACGAGGGGAAGCTGCGGTTGTTTCTGCTCGACCGGCTCAACGGCGCACGCGCCGCCAAGCTCGCGAAGCGGCGTTGAGGCGACCTCAGCCCTTGGGCTGAAACGCTTCGGGATGATGCCGCTTCAGCACGGCTTCCGGAGTCGCGTAGGGCTCCTTGAGATCGACGCTCCAATATTTCAGCTCGTCGAGCGGGATCTGCACCCCGGTGACGGCGCAGCGCACATAGGTGCCGGGCGAGATCACGCGGAAGTCGCCATCGAGATATTGCACCTGGGCTTCGCCAGAACCCGAGAAGCCAAATTTGTTCAGCACGGCCGATCTCCTGGAAAACCGCAGGTTGCGGAACGATGCAAAACCTGCGGGTCGATACCCCTGACAGATAGAACGGATGCGCCGCGTTGCAAACCGCCACGGCATCATGGCGGCGTCGTTTCCGCAGCAGGTAAGGCTACTCCAGTTCTAGAACAGCGATCCTTGACCGGCCGGCTTGGCCGGCCGCTTCGCCGCCTTCGCGGGTGCGGACGCCGGCTTTGCGGCGTCGGCCGGGCCGCTGCCGCCGTCGGCGGTGACGCCGACCCGGCCGTCGGCGAATTCGACGCTGAGCCGGGCACCTGCGGCGACCGATGCCGCAGCGTGGACCGAGCGGCCATCGGCGTCCCGCACCAGTGCGAAGCCGCGCGCCAGCACGCCGCGGTACGATAGTGCGGCCAGCAGCTTGCCGGTGGCATCGATCCGCGCCTGCCGATGTTCCAGAAGCGTGACCAGCGCCCGCCGCGCCCGCTCGGCGAGCCGCTGCAGCCGCTCCTGCTCGCGGGCGATCCGCATCCGCTGCGCCTGGGCGTTGGCGAGCTTCGAGGCCTGCAGCCGCACCGCCAGCCCCTCGAACCGCTCCCGGCGATGCCGCAGCGTGGCGCGGGCGCAGCGCTGCAATTGGGTGCCGGCGCTGTCGAGCCGATGCGCATTGTGCGCCACCTGGGCCCGCAGCACCTTGAGCGTCATGCCGGCCGCAGCAGCCGCAAAGCGGCGGTGATGCGCATGGGTGTTGGCGCGCAGGGCGCGCGGCAGGGCGGCGGCCGCGCCGTCGAGGCGCTGCCGCGGGATCGCCAGCAGGTCGGAAGCGCCCGGCAGGGCGCGCGCAGCGGCGCGCAGCTCGTTGCGGCGGAAATCCTGGCAGCGCTGCCAGCTCGACAGCATCCGCCGCGCCAGGCCGCCGACTTCGACGAACAGCTCGGCGCGCACCGGCACCGCCATTTCGGCCGCCGCGGTCGGGGTCGGCGCCCGCTTGTCGGATGCGAAGTCGATCAGGGTGACATCGGTCTCGTGGCCGACCGCCGAGATCAGCGGGATCATGCTGTCCGCTGCGGCGCGGACCACGATCTCCTCGTTGAACGACCACAGGTCCTCCAGCGAGCCGCCGCCGCGCGCGACGATCAACAGGTCCGGCCGCGGAATCGGGCCGTCTTCGGGCAGCGCGTTGAACCCATGGATAGCGGCGGCGATCTGCTCGGCCGAGCCTTCGCCCTGGACCCGCACCGGCCACACCAGCACCCGGCGGGGAAAGCGGTCTTCGAGCCGATGCAGGATGTCGCGGATCACCGCTCCGGTCGGCGAGGTGACGACGCCGATCACTTCCGGCAGCCACGGCAAGAGCTGCTTGCGCGCCTCGTCGAACAGGCCGTCGGCGGTGAGCTTCTTCTTGCGCTCTTCCATCAGCGCCATCAGGGCGCCGACGCCTGCGGGCTCGAGCGCCTCGATCACGATCTGATATTTCGACGAGCCGGGGTAGGTGGTGAGCTTGCCGGTGGCGATGACCTCGAGGCCTTCCTGCGGCTTGAACCGCATCCGCCCGGCGACGCCCTTCCAGATCACCGCCTCGATCTTGGCGCCCTCGTCCTTCAGCGCGAAATAGCAATGGCCGGACGAGTGCGGCCCGCGGAACCCGGTGATCTCGCCGCGCACCCGGACATGCCCATAGGTGTCCTCCACCGTCCGCTTCAGCGCCTGCGACAGCTCGGAAACGGTGAATTCGCCGACATTGGCAAGGGCTTGGGGAGTCTGCAGACGGGCCATGCGATTCGATCGGGGTTGAAGGATGCGGCGGAAAGTAGGGACTTTCGGCCCGGCCGCCAACCCGCGGCCGGGACGGAGCCTCTACTCGGACATATCCACATCCGCGCCGGCGTGCGTTGCCGGCCGCCTGCCGCGTGTTACACCTCGCGGACCATCCACGGGGCGTACGGTCAGGCTTTCATGAATATTCTCCTCCTCGGCTCGGGCGGGCGCGAACATGCGCTGGCCTGGAAGATCGCGGCCTCGCCGCTGGTCACCAAGCTGTGGTGCGCGCCGGGCAATGCCGGGATCGCCCGCGAGGCGACCTGCGTGGCGCTCGACATCGCCGACCATCCGGCCGTGATCGCGTTCTGCAAGGCCAATGCGGTCGACTTCGTGGTGGTCGGGCCGGAGGCGCCGCTTGCCGCCGGCATCGTCGACGATCTCGCCGCAGCCGGCATCAAGGCGTTCGGACCGAGCCGGAAGGCGTCACAGCTCGAAAGCTCCAAGGGCTTCACCAAGGATCTGTGCAAGGCGCACGACATTCCGACCGCCGCCTATGAGCGGTTCGGCGATCCGAACGAGGCCAAGGCCTATATCCGCGCCCAGGGCGCCCCGATCGTGATCAAGGCCGACGGTCTCGCCGCCGGCAAGGGCGTGGTGGTGGCGAGCACGCTGGTCGAGGCTGAGGCAGCGATCGACATGATGTTCGGCGGCGGCCTCGGCAATGCCGGCGTCGAAGTCGTGGTCGAGGACTTCCTGGTCGGCGAAGAGGCCTCGTTCTTCGTGCTGTGCGACGGCGAGCACGCGCTGCCGCTCGCCACCGCGCAGGATCACAAACGCGCCTATGACGGCGACAAGGGACCGAACACCGGCGGCATGGGGGCGTATTCGCCGGCGCCGGTGATGACGGACGCGATCTGCAAGCAGGCGATGGACCAGATCATCACCCCGACCCTGAAGGCGATGAAGGCGATGGGCGCGCCGTTCAAGGGCGTGCTGTTCGCAGGCCTGATGATCACCGAGGATGGTCCGCAACTGATCGAATACAACGTCCGGTTCGGCGACCCGGAGTGCCAGGTGCTGATGATGCGGATGATGTCCGACATCGTGCCGGCGCTGCTCGCCTGCGCCGACGGCCAGCTCGATCATTTCAGCCTGCGCTGGCACGACGATCCGGCGCTCACCGTGGTGATGGCCGCCAAGGGCTATCCGGGGCACTACGAGAAGGGCACCCGGATCGCCGGGCTGGAGCGCGCCGATGCGATTGCCGGCGTACAGATCTTCCACGCCGGCACAGTGGCCTCGGGCGACTGGGTTCTCGCCAATGGCGGCCGCGTGCTCGCCGTCACGGCCTCGGCCAAAACGGTCGCCGAAGCGCAGCGCCGCGCTTATGAGGCGATCGGCGTGATCAACTGGCCCGAAGGCTTCTGCCGCCGCGACATTGGCTGGCAGGCGGTGGCGCGGGAACGGCGGGGGAAGTAGGAGCGTTGCTCAGCCCTCACCCTGAGGAGCGCGCATCGCGCGCGTCTCGAAGGGCGAGGGCGGCCCATCCTTCGAGACGCGCTCCTACGGAGCGCTCCTCAGGATGAGGCTGTGCGTGTGGCTCGCGTCGTCATTGCTTCGTCGCTTCGCTCCTCGCAATGACGGCAACTAACGACAAGGGAGTATGCGCCGATGCCCGATCTCGCCGATTTGTTTCCGGGCTTCGGCTCGGAGTGGATCAACACGTCCTCGGGCCGGATCTTCGCCCGCACCGGCGGCGACGGGCCGCCGCTGCTGCTGTTGCACGGCTTCTCCGAAACCCATGTGATGTGGCATCGGGTGGCGCCCAAGCTCGCCGAGCGCTTCAAGCTGATCATCGCCGATCTGCCGGGCTACGGCTGGTCCGACATGCCGGAGAGCGACGCCGAGCACACGCCCTATACCAAGCGGGCGATGGCCAAGCAGTTGATCGAGGCAATGGAGCAGCTTGGCCACGTGCATTTCGGGCTCGCCGGCCACGACCGCGGCGGCCGGGTCAGTTACCGGATGGCGCTGGATTCGCCGGGACGGCTGTCGAAGCTGGCGGTGCTCGATATCCTGCCGACCTATGAGTACTGGCAGCGGATGGACCGGCGCTATGCGCTGAAGATCTATCACTGGAGCTTCCTGGCGCAGCCGGCGCCGTTGCCGGAAACGCTGATTGCCGCCGCGCCGGATTTCTTCCTCAAGAACAAGCTGGCGAGCTGGGCCAAGACGCACGATCTGTCGTGCTTCGATCCGCGCGCGCTGGAACATTATCTGGCGCCGTTCCGCGATCCGATGCGGCTGCACGCGATGTGCGAGGATTATCGCGCCGGCGCGTTCGCGGATTTCGAGCACGACAAGGCCGATGTCGAAGCCGGCAATAAGATCCCGGTGCCGATGCTGGCGCTGTGGGGTGATGCCGGCATCGCGCAGTCGGCGGCGACTCCGCTCGATACCTGGAAGACCTGGGCCAAAGACGTGCAGGGCGGGCCGGTCGATTCCGGTCACTTCCTCACCGAGGAGGCGCCGGATCAGACCGCCGAAGCGTTGGTGAAGTTCTTCACCGCCGCGCCTTGAAGAACTCGCGCAGCATCGTTGCGGCTTCACGCTCGCCGACCGCGGAATACACTTCCGGCGCGTGGTGACAGGTCGGCTGGCCGTAGAACCGCACGCCGGATTCCACCGCGCCGCCCTTCGGATCGAACGCCCCGAAATACAGCCGCCGGATCCGGGCGAACGAGATCGCGCCGGCGCACATCGTGCACGGCTCCAGCGTGACGTAGAGATCGCAATCGACCAGCCGCTCGCTGCCGAGCTTGGCCGCCGCCTCCCGGATCGCCAGCAGTTCGGCGTGGGCGGTGGGGTCGCGGTCGGTCAGGGTGCGGTTGCCGGCCTTGGCGATCACCACGCCGTCGCGGACGATCACGCAGCCGATCGGCACCTCGCCGGCGGCCCCCGCCGCGGCTGCCTCGGCCAGCGCCAATTCCATGAAAGTGGAAGCCGTCATCGTCGTTCTTGGCTCGTCTCGCCCCGAAAACTCTGCTAGGAGACCGACTTCAGCAAAAGTGGATGGCAGTTTTGCGTGACCATGCGCGTTTCATTCGGAGCGCGCGGCCTGCGAGCCGTTCCCGACTGCCTGTGCCCGATTTCGTGTTCCGATAGAAAGACCAGTCATGCCCCGCGACACCCGTAAAGACAACGATTCTGCGCGCGGCCGCCGCGACCGGCAGGGCAGCAAAGGCGGTTTCGGCGGCAAAGCCGGGGCCGGCGGCAAGGGAGCGTTCGGCGGCAAGGGCCGCTCGGGCGCGGCCCGGGGACCGGAGAAGAAGTTCGCCAAGCGCGCCGCCGAAGGCGCCGGCGAGGGGCGCGGCGAGAAGAGCTACGCCAAGAAGTCGTTCGGCGGTGACGCCAAGCGCTCGTCGTTCGGCGGCGAGGGCAAGCGGCCCTATGCCAAGCGCGATGGCGCCGCGCCGCGCCGCGACTTTTCCGATCGTCCGCGCCGCGATGACGGTGATGCGCCTCGTCCCCGTTTCAGCCGCGACGATAGGCCCGCGCGCAGCGGCGGCGATCGTGCCGAGCGGGGGCCGCGCAAAGAGTTTGGTGATCGGCCGAAGCGGGATTTCGGTGACCGCCCCAAGCGGGATTTCGGTGATCGGCCGAAGCGCGATTTCGGTGACCGCCCCAAGCGCGATTTTGCTGATCGGCCGAAGCGGCCGTTCCAGCGTGACGGCGAGGCCGGCCGTGACCGCGGCGACGAGAAGCCGTGGCGGGCCCGTGAGGATCGGCCGGCGCGTGCCGGCGGCGATCGTGACCGCAAGTTCGACAAGGGCGGTTTCGACAAGCCGCGGTTCTCGAAATCGCGTGACGACAAGCCGCGCTTCGATCGGGACCGGAGCGACAAGCCGCGCTTCGACAAGGCCCGCGGCGACAAGCCCAGGTTTGATCGTGGCGAGCGCTCGGACCGTCCGGAACGCGGCGGCGACCGTCCGAAATTTTCGCGCCCCCGCGACGGCGAGCGCGGCGAGCAGCGGCCGTTCCGCGAGCGCAGCTTCGATCGCCCACGTGAGGATCGTCCGCGCAGCGACCGTCCCCGCAGCGACCGTCCGCGTGAGGATCGCCCGCAGCGCGACCGCGCCGCCAAGCATGGCGACTGGCACGAGCATCCGAAGAGCGAAGGTCGCGGCTTCGATCGGCCGCGCCGCGACAATGAGGACGACAGCAGGATCTTCGCCAAGCGTCCGGCGTTCGGCGGCCGCGGCGCGTTTCGCAAGCAGGACCCGGCAGCTTCCAAGCGGAAGTCGGCAGCTCCCGCCAAGTCCGACAAGGCCGGCGAGCGCATCGCCAAGGTGGTGGCGCGCGCCGGGCTGTGCTCGCGCCGCGATGCCGAGGCGTGGATCACGGAAGGCCGTGTCACCGTCAACGGCAAGGTGATCGATTCGCCGGCGCTCGACGTCAAGGCGAGCGATGTCATCACCATCGACGGCAAGCCGTTGCCGGAGCGCGAGCGGACGCGTCTGTTCCTGTATCACAAGCCGCGCGGGCTGATGACGACGCACAGCGATCCGGAAGGCCGGCCGACGGTGTTCGAGCATCTGCCCGAAGGGCTGCCGCGGCTGATCTCGATCGGCCGACTCGACTTCAACACCGAGGGCCTGCTGCTGCTCACCAATGACGGCGGCCTCGCGCGTGCGCTCGAACTGCCCGAGACCGGCTGGCTGCGGCGCTACCGGGTTCGCGCCCATGGCGAGATCACTCAGGCGCAGCTCGACGAGCTGCAGAACGGCATCGAGGTCGACGGCGTCCAATACGGCCCGATCGAGGCCAGGCTCGAACGCGACCAGGGCGCCAATGTCTGGCTGGTGTTCGCGATCCGCGAGGGCAAGAACCGCGAAGTGCGTAACGTGCTGGCGCATCTCGGCCTCGAGGTGAACCGGCTGATCCGGGTCTCCTACGGCCCGTTCCAACTGCTCGAACTCGGCGAAGGCGAGGTCGAGGAAGTGAAGACCCGCGTGCTGCGCGATCAGCTCGGCGAGAAGGTGATCGCGCTCGCAGGCTGCGATTTCGCAGGGCCCTCGCCGAGCGAGACCAAGCCGAAGCCGCGCGCCGGCAAGGTCGTGTCGGCCGAGGAGTGGGCGGTGGCCGAGGCTGCACCGGCGCCGAAGAAGACGATTACCAAGCGCGCCGCGGTCGAGGATCGCAAGGGGCGCAGGGTCAAGGTCGAACGCACCGGCAGCGAAGGTGGCAATCGCCCGCTGTCGCGCGGCCCCGCCCGTCGCTACCACGGCAAACGCGACCTCGCGCCGCGGGACGAGTGAGTTTGGTTTCATGCTGATCGACGGCAGGGCGCTTGTGCTCCCTCCCCCCTTGCGGGGGAGGGTCGGGGTGGGGGGTAGCTACGAAGCAAGGTTTTGCTTGTGGACCCCCACCCCCGACCCCTCCCCGCAAGGGGGAGGGGAGCGCGCCTCGTTCGTTTCGAGCTACCTGCAATCTCTACGAGCACTCCCATGCGCGTGATCGGGGGGCGGCTGCGCGGGCGTAATCTGGTGGCGCTGTCGTCGCGGGAGATACGGCCGACGGCGGACCGGTTGCGCGAGTCGGTGTTCAACATTCTGATGCACGCCTACGAGAACCCGCTGCTCGATGCCCGGGTGCTCGACCTGTTCGCCGGCACCGGCGCGCTCGGCATCGAGGCATCGTCTCGCGGCGCCAAGTTCGTGCTGTTCGTCGACAACGGCGCCGAGGCACGGGCGTTGCTGCGCGCCAATGTCGAGGCGCTCGGGCTCGGCGGCGTCAGCAAGGTGTATCGCCGCGACGCCGCCAATCTCGGCCCGGCGCATCCGGTCGAGCCGTTCGGCGTCGCGTTCCTCGATCCGCCGTACCGCAAGCAGCTCGCCGAGGCTTCCCTCGCGTCACTGCGCGACGGCGGCTGGCTGCTGCCGGGCGCGCTGGTGATCGTCGAGGAAGCCAAGGACGCCGGTTTCAAGGCGCCGGCCGGCTACACCGAACTCGACCGCCGCGCCTATGACGACACCGAGTTCACGTTCCTGCGGTTCGGGGCGGGCGAGTAGTCCGTTTTTTTGACGTCATTCCGGGGCGCTCGCGAAGCGAGCGAACCCGGAATCCAGAGGTTGTTTCGCACGGCGCAGAACAGGTCGAGATTCCGGGGTCGCTTACTTCCGTGGGCGCCCCGGAATGACGGTGCGCGTCGGAAGCTACAAATCCGCTGCGGCGATCCAGAATACTTCGGCTTCGGAATCTTCGCTGTCGAGCCACAGCAGCGGGAGCTGCGGGAACTGGTCTTCGATCTGCGGGCGGCAGCGGCCGACTTCGCACAGCAGGCCGCCCTCCGGGTTGAGGTGATCCTTCGCCTCGGCGAGGATGCGGCGGATGATGGAAAGACCATCGTCGCCGCCGTCGAACGCCATCGCCGGCTCGGCGCGGCACTCAGCCGGCAGGCTGGCCATCCCGTCGGCATCGACATAAGGCGGGTTGGTGATGATCAGGTCGTAACGCTCCTCGCCGAGCGGACCGAACAGGTCGCCCTGATACAGGCTGACGCGATCGTCGAGCCGATGCTCGGCGACGTTGCGGGTCGCGACCGCGAGCGCATCGTTCGACAGATCGACGGCGTCGACCGTCGCGTTCGGGAAGGCGTAGGCCGCCAGGATCGCAAGGCAGCCCGAGCCGGTGCAGAGGTCGAGCACGCGCTCGACCGCCTCGGGCGCGTCGATCAGCGAAGTGTCGCCGCCGTCGAAATGCGAGTCGAGCAGTTCGCCGATGAAGGAGCGTGGCACGATCACCCGCTCGTCGACATAGAACGGCACGCCGCGCATATAGATCTTGTTCACCAGATACGCCGCGGGCAACCGCGTGGCGATGCGGCGCTCGATCAGGCCGAGGATCGCGGCGGCTTCGCGCGTGGTCACCCGGGCGGAGGCGAACATCTCGAACTGATCGGGATGCAGATGCAGCGTCTCGCCGATCAGGAACACCGCCTCGGCGATCGGATCGGTGGTGCCGTGCGCGAACACCACGCCGGCTTCGGCGAAGCGGCTGACGGCGTAGCGGACGAAATCGAGCAGCGTGACCAGTTCGCCCGGCGCCACCTTCGGCGGCTTGGCGGCCGCAGCCTTGGCCGCGACGCTTCGTTTGGCGGGCTTGGCCTTGGCGGATTTCGCCGTCGGTGCTTTCGATTTGCCTGCCTTCTTAGTTTTCGCGGTCGCCTTCTTCGCCATCAATCCTTGCTCCATCGCGCCAGCGCGGCGTCGTCGCGGCTGTGCGCCTCGACCCAGCGCGACTCGCCGGAGCGCTCCTCGCGCTTCCAGAACGGCGCGTTGGCCTTGAGATAGTCCATCAGGAATTCGGCCGCCGCGAACGCCGCCTGGCGATGCGCCGAGGCCGCCAGCACCAGCACGATGTTGTCGCCCGGCACCAGCCGGCCGACGCGGTGGACGATCGTCAGCGCGGTGACGGCGGGCCAGCGGCGCAGCGCTTCCTCGGCGTGGCGCTGGATTTCCTCCTCGGCCATGCCGGGATAATGCTCCAGCGTCAGCGCCGTGACGGTGTCGTCGCCTTCGATGCCGCGGCACAGGCCGGTGAACGACACCACCGCGCCGATGTCGGTGCGGCCCTTCGTCATCGCCGCAGTTTCGGCGGCGATATCGAAATCGGCGTCCTGAATGCGGATGGTCACCGGAACGGTCATCGGATCATCCCGTGCGTTGCGCCGGCTCAGCCGCCGGTCATCGGCGGGAAGAACGCGACCTCACGGGCGCCTTGGATCGGCGTCTCGGCGCGAACATGGGCGCGGTCGATCGCGGCGCGGATCACCCCGGGCTTCTCGAACGCCAGCGCATAGCCGTCGCCGCGCGCCGCCAGCCAGCCGATCAGGTCGGCCACGGTGGCGATGCCGGGCGGCGGCTCGACGGTTTCCTCGTCGAGCCCGATCCGCTCGCGCACCCAGGCGAAATACTTCACCTTCATGCCTGATCCTCTTCGATCAGATGGTGGATGCCGGCGCGGAAGTAATCATAGCCGGTGTACATCGTCAGCAGCGCCGACAGCCACAGCAGCGAGACGCCGATCTCGGTGGTGAAGGGCAGGATCTGGTTGCCGGCCTCGCCGGCGAGCAGGAAGCCGATCGCGACGAGTTGCGCGGTGGTCTTCCATTTCGCCAGCCGCGTCACCGGCACGCTGACGCGCAGCGCGGCGAGATATTCGCGCAGCCCCGACACCAGGATCTCCCGGCACAGGATCACGATCGCGGCCCACAGCGTCCAGCCATGGATGATGCTGTCGGCCGCGAGCATCAGCAGGCAGGATGCTACCAGCAGCTTGTCGGCAATCGGATCGAGCATCCGGCCGAATGCCGAATGCTGGTCCCAGATCCGCGCGAAATGGCCGTCGAGAAAGTCGGTGATCGCCGCCGCAATGAACACCGCCAGCGCCACCCAGCGAAGCGCCAGCGGGCCGCCGAGGATCGACTGCGCAAAGATGCAGCCGACCACCACCGGAATTGCAGCGATGCGCGCGTAGGTGAGGATGTTCGGAAGCGTCAGCGACGTCCTCGTTCCCCGCACCGGCGCTCTGGTCGAGACGTTGTTCATCGCAGCTTACCAATACTGCCCGCAGCGGAAGGTCAACCTCCGGTGCCGGCGTCTCCGTTCCGTATCAGGAAAAGGTGAAATCCGCATGGGGCGCGGCGGCTCCTGGCACCGCCGACTTTGGTCGGGGGCGCTGCGCATCATCCGGGCCGTGCATGGAAGAACTCAAAGATTCGCCGCGCGCTTTCGGCGCTGATTCCTGGAACCTTGCCGAGGTCGGCGATCGACGCCCGCTCGATCTCCTTCAGCGTGCCGAAATGCAGCAGCAGCGCGCGCTTGCGGGTCGGGCCGATGCCGGGGATCTCCTGCAGGCCGGCCTCGCGGATGTCCTTCTTGCGCAGCGTGCGGTGGGAGCCGATCACGAAGCGATGCGCCTCGTCGCGCAGCCGCTGGATGAAATACAGCACCGGGTCGCGCGGTTCGAGCTTGATGGCGTCGCGGTCCGGCAGGAACAGGGTCTCGCGCCCGGCGTCGCGGTCCGGGCCCTTGGCGACGCCGAGCAGGGTGACCTGGTCGGTCAGGCCGATGCCGGCCAGCGCCTCGCGCGCGGCGTTGAGCTGGCCGCGGCCGCCGTCGATGATCACGAGGTCCGGCCATTGCGGTACGTCGTCGTCCTTCGGCTTGGCGGGCGCATCGCCCTCCGCCGGCGGCGTCACCAGCCGCTTGAACCGCCGCTGCAGCACTTCGCGCATCATTGCGTAGTCGTCGCCCGGGGTGAGCCCTTCGGAGCGGATGTTGAACTTGCGGTACTGGTTCTTGATGAAGCCGTCCGGGCCGGCGACGATCATCGCGCCGACCGCGTTGGTGCCCTGGATGTGGCTGTTGTCGTACACCTCGATCCGCTGCGGCACCTTCGGCAGGCCCAGCGTGGCGGCGAGGTTCTCCAGCAGCCGGGCCTGGGTGGCGGTGTCGGCGAGCTTGCGGCCGAGCGCTTCGCGGGCGTTGGTCTGGGCGTGGGCGACCAGTTCCTTCTTCTCGCCGCGCTTCGGCACGGTGATCTCGACCTTGTGGCCGGCCTTGACGCACAGCGCGTCGGCCAGCAGCTCGGCCTCCTCGATCTCGTGCGACAGCAGGATCAGCTTCGGCGGCGGCTTGTCGTCGAAGAACTGCGCCACGAACGCGCCGAGCACCTCCTCGGGCGTGAAGGTCTTCTCCGCGCGCGGGAAATAGGCGCGGTTGCCCCAGTTCTGGCCGGTGCGGAAGAAGAACACCTCGACGCAGGAATAGCCGCCGTCCTGGTGGATCGCGAACACGTCGGCTTCCTCGACGGTGCGCGGATTGATGCCCTGCTGCGATTGGATCGCCGACAGCGCCGCCAGCCGGTCGCGGTACAGCGCCGCGGTCTCGAATTCGAGCTCGCCCGACGCCTTTTCCATCTCGGCCGCCAGCAATTGCTTCACCGCCCGGCTGCGGCCGGACAGGAAGTCGGTCGCCTCGCGGACCAGCTCGCTGTAGCCGGGAAAGTCGACCTCGCCGGTGCACGGGCCGGCGCAGCGGCGGATCTGGTAGAGCAGGCACGGCCGGGTGCGGCTTTCGAAGAACGAGTCGGTGCAGGACCGCACCAGGAACGCGCGCTGCAGCGCCGTGATGGTGCGGTTCACTGCCCCGGCCGAGGCGAACGGACCAAAATACCGCCCCGGACGGCTCTGCGCGCCGCGATGCTTGAGGATCTGCGGCGCCCAATGGTCGCCGGTGATCAGGATGTAGGGGAACGACTTGTCGTCGCGCAGCTGGACGTTGAAGCGCGGCCGGAGCTGCTTGATCAGGTTGGCTTCGAGCAGCAGCGCTTCGGTCTCGGTGGTGGTGGAGATCACCTCGACCTCGACGGTGAGGGCGATCATCCGGGCGATCCGCAGCACCTGGCCGGTCGGGCGGGCGTAGGACGCCAGCCGCTTCTTCACGTTCTTGGCCTTGCCGACATACAGCACGTCGCGCTCGGCATTCAGCATCCGGTAGACGCCGGGCGAGGTCGGCGCCAGCCGCACCGCGCGGGCGATCGCCGAGCGGCCGACCGCCATCGGCCCGGCGCCGGGCTGTGCGGCGGAGGAGTCGGGCTCGTCCTCGACCTCGGGCAGGCGCGGCTCGTCGTCCTCGTCGAGCGTGAGTGCCGCGGTGGCGGCGTCGATGTCCTGCGCCGCAGCGGCGGGACGGGCGTTAGCGGGCGGCTCGGCAGCCGCCGCGGGGGGCTCGGCGGGATCGTGAATCATGGCCGCCCCAACCTATGCGTTCGCCCCGGAAGGTGCCAGCGCGCGCCGCGCGGAGGAACTCCGCCGAGGTGAAATTCTCTTGCGTTGCCGTGGTGTTGCCGCGATCCCAGGAAAGTAAGATTTTGTTAACAATGCGCGCCGGATCGGTCCGCAGGTTAAGAACCGCTTAACTTAAAACTCTCGATAAATCTTACCGGAAAAGAATGGACATCCGTAACCATCCGGGACGCTTTTCCGATCGGCCGAGGCCGGCCGATCACTGGACGCTGATCGCGCCGCCGCTGGCGCGGCCGTGTCGTCGAGGAGAGTAAGATGCGTAAAGTTACACTGGCAGCGGCGGCCGTGATCGCCGCGGGCGTTTCGACGGCTCAGGCGGCCGACATGGGATACTACCGGTCGAACGCTCCCTATACCGTCAATCAGCCGCTGAATGCGTTCAGCTGGGCGGGCCCCTATCTCGGCGGCAACCTCGGTTACGCCTGGGGCAACGTCACCAACAACATCACCAAGCCGTCGGGCTTCTCCGGCGGCGTGCAGGGCGGCTACAACTGGCAGTCCGGCAACATTGTGTTCGGTCTCGAAGGCGACATTCAGTTCTCGACCGCCGAAGATACCTTCGCGCCGTACAAGTTCTCGAACCCCTGGTTCGGCACCGCGCGCGGCCGCGTCGGCTACGCTATGAACGACGTGCTGCTCTATGCGACCGGCGGTCTGGCGTTCGGCCAGCTCAAGGGGCAGAATCTGGCCGTCTCGGAAAGCCATTCCTCGGCCGGCTGGACGGTCGGCGCCGGCGCCGAATTCGCGTTCGCGCCGAAGCTGAGCGCCAAGGTCGAGTACCTGTATATGAGCCTGTCGACCAGCAACTTCTTCATCACCAACATGCCGAACGGCTACAATGCCGGGATGGTGCGTGCCGGCATCAACTATCACTTCTAAGCCGCGACAAGCCTTCGCGATCAAGAAACTCGTCGATCACAACTCCCGGCCGTTCGCGGCCGGGATTTTTATCTGGATGCCTCGGGTGCTGCCCCGATCATCAGGTTCAGTTCGGCTCTTTCTTTGGGCGCGAACCATTCCGTCTCGGGCACTGCTGCCCGACCTTTCCGTTTGTCCAATCCTCTCGCGCGTCGTCGTCCTGCGACCCCGCCCGGCCCGCGCCGCGACCGCCACGCCGCGCGGCAGCCATCGGCGCCGTCCGGCGTCGTTACGATCCGGCGTAGTTACGAAACGACCAGGTTCACCGCCTTGGGGCCCTTGCCCTTCTTGTCCGGTTCCACTTCGAACGAAATACGCTGCCCTTCGGTCAAGTCCTTCAAGCCGGCACGCTCGACTGCGGTGATGTGCACGAACACGTCGCGGCCACCGTCATCGGGCTTGATGAAGCCGTAGCCGCGTTCTCCGTTGAAGAACTTCACCGTTCCCGTCATTGCCATTCCGGAAACTCCTCCCAGCATGCTTTCCGTCGCGCGCCAGCGCCACGGTGCGACCTGGCAATTCGCTGCCGGATAGCTTGGCCGAGAGCGGGACCTGCTACTGACTGCGGGTCCAAACAAATACGCTTTGAGGCCTTGTCACTCCGCCGCCCCCATTCGCGGAAGCGGAACGTAAAGCCAGTCCAATGGAACTAGCATAATACGGATTTGCGCGAATTGCCTACCATCCAGATGCGACTTTTCGCACGCTGATCGGGGCAGCCGATGAGTAATCAGACCTTCGGGAATTCGAGGCGGTAACGTCCGACGCCGCCGAGGCCGAGCGGTCGCTCCAGTTCGGGCAGCACGGTTCTCAGCTCATCGGCGAGCGTCCAGGGTGGATTGACAATCAGCAGTCCGGTGGACGTCAGCGGCCCATCGGGCTGCTGCGGGGCGACGCTGAACTCCAGCCGCAGGCACTTGTCGTCGCCGCCGGCCGCGGCGGCCTCGGCCACCGCGGCAGCCAGGGTCTCGGTGGCGCGGCGATTCTTCACCGGGTACCACATCAGATACACGCCGGTCGGCCATTTGGCGTAGGCGGCGGCGAACTTGACCGCCATCTGGGCGAATTCGTCCTTGCGCTCGAACGGCGGGTCGATCAGCACCAGCCCGCGCCGTTCCTTCGGCGGCACGAAGGCGGTGAGCGCGGTCCAGCCGTCGAGATCGACCACCCGGCCCTGCGGATCGTGGCGCAGCGCGCTGATCAGCTGTTTGCGTGGAACCGGCGCCAGCTCGCAGGCGACCAGGCTGTCCTGCGGGCGGAGCAGGGCGCGGGCGACCAGCGGCGAGCCCGGATAGGCGGTCAGCTCGCGCTGCGGATTGAACGCCCGGACGATGTCGAGGTAGGGCGAGATCAGCGCGTAGGCCGCGTCCGAAAATCGCGCCTGCATCACCCGGGCGATTCCGGTCGCCCACTCGCCGCCGCGGCGGGCCTCGTCGCTGGTCAGATCGTAAAGCCCGGCGCCCGCATGGGTGTCGATCACCCGGAAGGCGGCCGGCTTGTCGTGCAGATAGGTCAGGATCCGGACCAGCACGAGATGCTTGAGGACGTCGGCGAAATTGCCGGCGTGGAAGGCGTGGCGATAATTCATGCCCCGACCCCTAGTGCATTTCCGTCTCCGATTGAATCAGAACCGGCGCTTCCGCCGCAATTCCATGCGGTTTCTTTGGGCGGACCGGCGTTTCCCGCCGGCCGAAGCGCCGGTCGCACCCGCGCTGTGCGGCCACGCCCGGGGTGCGCTGCGGCGCTCGAGGCCGCGGCGGCGTTCCCGCGGCCGCGTCCCAGTAGGAATACCGGGATCGCGGTGCGCTCCAGGCCGGACTACTTTCTAAATACCTTGAAGATCAACGGAATTCAGCTGCTGCCGAGGTCCGGCGCCGATTAACGCGCTGTTTAACCCCCGGTGCTAGTTCTGGTTCGTCGAAAGACCTGCAGTTGCACGCGCGGTCTTTCAGGAGAACCTGCGTTAGCCGGCCGAAAGGATGGCTCCGAGCCACCGTGCGGCGCCCTGGGGAGTTGAAGATGGCGGTTGATTTGTCGATGTCGGTTCTGGTGGTGGACGACTACAGCACCATGATCCGGATCATTCGTAATCTTCTCAAGCAGCTCGGTTTCGAGAATATCGACGATGCCAGCGACGGCTCGGCGGCGCTCGCCAAGATGCGCACCAAGAAGTACGGCCTGGTGATCTCCGACTGGAACATGGAGCCGATGACCGGCTACGATTTGCTCAAGGAAGTCCGCGCCGACCCCAATCTGTCGCAGACCCCGTTCATCATGATCACGGCGGAATCCAAGACCGAGAACGTGATCGCGGCGAAGAAGGCGGGCGTCAACAACTACATCGTCAAGCCGTTCAACGCGGCGACGCTGAAGACCAAGATCGAGGCGGTGTTCCCGGATCACGTCGCGGCGTAACCGCCGGCCGTCCTTTTCTCCGCAGAGCTGGCGACGCGCTCCTCATCGAGGGGCGCGTTTGTTTTTTTGGGCGGGAAGCGCTCAGCCCTCGGCGAAACGCCGGGTGAACAGCGCGACCTCGACCAGGCCGCGGGCGTGGCGGCCGTCGCCGATCTTGCGGGGGCCGACGAACGAGGCGACTTCGAACCGGACCAGCCGCCGCTCGACCGCACTCACCGTCGCCGTGGTCCGCACCGTCTGGCCGACGAACGCCGGCGCCAGATGCCGGATGTCGACCTCGCTGCCGACCGAAATCCAGCCGGCCGGCAAGACCGGATAGACCGCCTCGCCGGAAGCCATTTCCATCTCCAGAATCATCAACGGGGTGGCGAACACCGCCGGCATGTACGGCACGAAGTGCTGCACGGTGATGTCCTGCGTCACCGTGGTCAGCCGCTCGGCGCTCATGCCGACGGTGATGAAGTCGCGCGCGTCCATTCGCAGTCTTCCTTGCTAATTGCCCTGAAGCACCCTCGTCATTCCGGGGCGCCGCGCGAGCGGCGAACCTGGAAATCCCGAAGTGATCAGCCAACCATTCAACAGCGCGAGATTCCGGGTTCGCTCACTTCGTGAGCGCCCCGGAATGACGACGGATGGAACAGGATGACCTACTTCCCTCGCGCGGCCTTGCGCTCGACGAAGGTCTTGCCGCCCTTCATCTTGTTGGTCAGCGGCGCTTCGTTGATCTGGATCACCACGTCCTCGGCGGCGACGCCGAGGTGAGTCACCAGCGCCGTGGTGATGTCGCGCATCATCCCGGCCTTCTGCTCATCGGTGCGGCCCGCGGCCATGTTGACGGTGATCTCGGGCATCGGTGGTTTCTCCCTTTTTTGCTTGGTCTTTCTTGTTGTCATTCCGGGGTGCTCACGCAGTGAGCGAACGCGGAATCTCATGGTGCTTTGAACCGCGGGATTCCGGGTTCGCGCCTGACGGCGCGCCCCGGAATGACGACTAGCTCCAGTTCACTCCGTGCCGTGTCAGCACTTCGCGGACCTTGGCGACCAGTTCGTCTTCCTTGCAGGAGAACTGCGCCTCGGCCTGTTTCTTCAGATATTCGTCGCGGTCCTTTTCCAGCGAGGCGAGTTCGGCGCCGAGGATCAGGTCTTTGATCTGCACGATGCCCTGCTGCTTCTCGTCCGAGCCCTGGATGATGGCGCACGGCGAGTTGCGCTTGTCGGCGTATTTCATCTGCTGGCCGAGCGAGTGCTTGGGATTGCCGAGATACAGCTCGGCGCGGATGCCGGCTTGGCGCAGGCTCGCGACCATCTTCTGATAACCGGCGATGTCGCCGCCGAACACGGTGACGACCACGGGGCCGGGCTGCGGCTTGTTACCCAGCTGACCGATCAGCGTCAGCGCCGCCTGCAGCCGCGACACGCCGATCGAGAACCCGGTCGCCGGCACCGGCTCGCCGCGGAAGCGCGACACCAGGCCATCATAACGCCCGCCGCCGCCGACCGAGCCGAACCGCACCGGTCGACCCTTCTCGTCCTTGGTATCAAGCAGCAGTTCGACCTCGTAGACCGGGCCGGTGTAGTATTCGAGGCCGCGGACGACGGAGGGATCGATCTTCACGCAGTCGCCATAGCCGCCGGCGTCGGCCAGCTCAGCGATGGTGGCTAGTTCGGCGACGCCGTCGCTGCCGGTCTTCGAACCTTCGACGCGCGCCCGCATGTTCGCGACCGTCGACTGATTGTCAGCGCCCTGCATGCTGGCGCCCGCATCCTTGTCGCCGATGAAGCTGATGATCGCGTCGGTCTGGGTTTGATTGAGGCCGGCGCCTTTGGTGAAGTCGCCTTTGCCTTCCTCGCCGCCGTCCCAACGACCGGCACCAAGTAACTGAATGATGTCCTTGATCGGAAACTTATCGGCCTTGTCGATGGCGCGCATCACGGTGAGCCACTGCGCGTCGCTATCGATGCCCTGCGCTTCGCGGATGCCGTCCAGCACCTTGCGGTTATTCACCTTCACCACGTAGCTGCCGCGGGGAATGCCCAGCGCTTGCATGGTGTCCGCCGCCATCATGCACATTTCGGCGTCGGCGGCGGAGGTGGGGGCGCCAACGGTGTCGGCGTCGAACTGCATGAACTGGCGGAAGCGGCCGGGGCCGGGCTTCTCGTTGCGGAACACCCAGCCGAACCGGTAGCTGCGATACGGCTTCGGCAGTGCGTCAAAATTCTCGGCGACGTAGCGGGCGAGCGGGGCGGTGAGATCGTAGCGCAGGCTGATCCACTGCTCATCGTCGTCCTGCAGCGAGAACACGCCCTCGTTGGGGCGGTCCTGGTCGGGCAGGAACTTGCCGAGCGCGTCGGTGTATTCGAACGCCGGGGTCTCGACCGGCTCGAAGCCGTAGCGTTCGTACACCTCGCGGATCTTCTCCACCATTGCGCGCGTCGCCGCGATCTCGGCCGGGCCGCGATCGACGAGGCCGCGCGGCAGCCGGGCGCGCAGTTTCGAGGGTTTTTTCGGTTTCTCAGCCATCGTCGCCTTCCAAGTCAGGGCCGGGGTGGTATCAGCCGCTGTCCGCCGCAGCAAGGCGGGGTTGCATGATCCAGCGCAAATCCCTCGCCGGTGGCGTCCATTAACAGATGGAAGCCCCACGGAAATTTGCTGGCTGGCGGCGTTTCCGTCAGAGCGTGAAGCTGATACCGTGCCGCGCCTTTCACCCCCGGCCGCGCAGTGCATGAGGAGCCCCATGTTAGACAAGATCAAGCCCACGTCCGCCGTCAACGCGCCGAACGATCTCAACGCGTTCTGGATGCCGTTCACCGCGAACCGGGCCTTCAAGCGCGCGCCGAAAATGGTCGTGGGCGCCGAGGGCATGCACTACATCACCACCGACGGCCGCAAGATCATCGACGCCGCCTCCGGCATGTGGTGCACCAACGCCGGCCACGGCCGCAAGCAGATCGCCGAGGCGATCAAGGCGCAGGCCGATGCGCTCGACTTCTCGCCGCCGTTCCAGTTCGGCCAGCCGAAGGCGTTCGAGCTCGCCAGCCGGATCGCCGATCTGGCGCCGGAAGGGCTCGATCACGTGTTCTTCTGCAATTCCGGCTCGGAAGCCGCCGACACCGCGCTGAAGATCGCGGTGGCGCATCAGCAGCTCAAGGGCCAGGGCTCGCGCACCCGGCTGATCGGCCGCGAGCGCGGCTATCACGGCGTCGGCTTCGGCGGCACCGCGGTCGGCGGCATCGGCAACAACCGCAAGATGTTCGGCCCGCTGCTCAACGGCGTCGACCATCTGCCTGCGACCTATGATCGCGACAAGCAGGCCTTCACCAAGGGCGAGCCGGAGTACGGCGCGCACTTCGCCGACGCGCTCGAGGGCCTCGTCAACCTGCACGGCGCCAACACCATCGCGGCGGTGATCGTCGAGCCGATGGCCGGCTCCACCGGCGTGCTGCCGGCGCCGAAGGGCTACCTCAAGCGGCTGCGCGAGATCACCAAGAAGCACGGCATCCTGCTGATCTTCGACGAGGTGATCACCGGCTACGGCCGGCTCGGCTACGCCTTCGCGGCCGAGCGCTACGGCGTCACCCCGGACATGATTACCTTCGCCAAGGGCGTCACCAACGGCGCGGTGCCGATGGGCGGCGTCATCACCTCGGCCGAGATCCACGATGCGTTCATGACCGGCCCCGAGCACGCGGTCGAGTTGGCCCACGGCTACACCTATTCGGCGCATCCGCTGGCCTGCGCGGCCGGCATCGCAACCCTCGACATCTATCGCGACGAGAAGCTGTTCGAGCGCGCTCACGCGCTGGAGCCGAAATTCGCCGAGGCGGTGATGTCGCTGAAGGACGCACCGAACGTGGTCGACATCCGCACTGTCGGCCTGACCGCGGGCATCGATCTGGCTCCGATCGCCGATGCCCCCGGCAAACGCGGCTTCGAAGCGATGAACGCCGGCTTCCACGATCACGAGCTGATGCTGCGGATCGCCGGCGACACCCTGGCGCTGACCCCGCCGCTGATCCTCAGCGAGGCCGAGATCGGCGAGATCGTCGACAAGGTCGGCAAGGTGATCCGCGCCGTCGCCTGACATCCCCTTGGGACGGCGGACGAATCCAGTGGACTCGTCCGCCGAATCGACAAAGATGGCGGATCGGCAGGCAAGACCCGGCTTAAATGATCCGCATCTCGACCATTTTCATCGCCGTCTGCATGGTGCTGATCGCCGCCTCGCTCGGCATGGTGGTGTATGCGGCTGCCGGATTCAGCGCCGCACAGTCGGCGCTGGTCGGGCTGACCTCGCTCACTCTTTTCGCGCTGTACCAGGCGATGGCGATGCGGCAGCGCGACCGCTCCGAGGCCAATGAGCAGGTCGCCGATCTGTCGCGCGGCACGACCGATCTGGCCCGTCAGGTCGGCGAATTCGGCCGCCGGCTGGCGGTGGTCGAGGCCAAGCTGGTTTCGTCGCAGTCGGTTCAGAACGACCGGGTCAAACACGTCTCGGACGAAATCGGCGAACTGGGTACTCTGGTGCAGCAGCTCGCCGCATCGGTCGCCGCCCACGAAGAACTTCTGACCGCGGCCGCGCGCTCGGTGATCCGCGCGGAGGCGGCTCCGGCGCCGCTGGAGCTGGTCGAGCCGGTCGCGCCGCCGCCTGCCACGGTGGCGCTCGCTGCGCCGGTCGTGGTGGCCCCGGCTCCGGCGAGCGAAACCCCGCCGGAAGTGGTCTCAAATGCCGCGTTGACGGCGCCGGCCGCTGCGCCCGCCGCCTCTAGCGCCGGCCCGACCCCGCATCCGGATGCGGCGCGGCTGCTGCCGGCGGTGAAGAGTGCGGTCGAGGCGGAGCGCTTCGATCTCTATCTGCAGCCGATGGTGACGCTGCCGCAGCGCAAGGTGCGGGCCTACGAGGTGGTGACCCGACTGCGCGACCAGGCCGACCAGCCGATCGCCGCCGACGACTATCTTCCGATCGCCGACGCCGCCGGGCTGATGGGGCGGATCGACCTCGCCATTCTGCTGCGCGCCGTGCAGGTGGTGCGGCGCCTGCTGGTCCGCAACAAGGAAGTCGGGCTGTTCGTCAATATCGCCGCGTCGACGCTCGCCGACGGCGCCGCGTTTGCGCAGTGCCTGGATTTCCTCGAGGCCAACCGCGCGCTGGCGCCGTCGCTGTTGCTCGAATTCAAGCAGAGCACCTTCCGCAAGCTCGGCGCGATCGAGGCCGAGCATCTAGCCGCGCTGGCACAGCGCGGCTACCGGTTCTCGATCGACCACGTCACCGATCTGCGGTTCGAGCCGCGCGAGCTGGCGGACCGCGGCGTCCGCTTCATCAAGGTGCCGGCGGCACTGCTGCTGGCGGCGCACGACACCGCGTCGGCCGACATCCATCCGGTCGACCTGTCCGACCTGCTCGGCCGCTTCGGCATCGATCTGATCGCCGAGCGGATCGAGGGCGAGCGCGCGGTGGTCGATCTGCTTGACTACGATGTGCGGTTTGGGCAGGGATTCTTGTTCGCAGCGCCCCGTCCGCTGCGGCCAGAGACCGCCACCACCGCGGCCGCGCCGGTTCCCGCCGCCCCGGCCCCTCAGGACATCAATCTTGATCCAGGCAAGATTCCGCAGGGCTCGCTCGCCCGCATCGAGCCGGCACGCGTCACCGGCAATGCCGCGCTGGCGCGCCGCGCCGCCGGCCCATTCTGACCGACCAGGCCGATGACCACGTTGCGTTTCGTCGAGCATCTGCGCGAACTCGTCGGCTCGGTCGACGTCGTGCTCAGCGACATCTGGGGCGTGGTGCATAACGGCCTGGAATCGTTTCCCGACGCCTGCGCGGCGCTGAAGACCGCGCGCGACGAGGGCCGCACCGTGGTGCTGATCACCAATGCGCCGCGGCCAGCGGATTCGGTGCAGCGCCAGCTCCGCAAGCTCGACGTGCCGGATGATTGCTACGACGCGATCGTGTCGTCGGGCGATCTCACCCGCATCTATGTGGCCGAGCATCCGGGGCAGTCGGTGTTCTGGCTCGGCCCGGACCGCGACAATTCGATCTATCGCGGCCTCGACGCCAGGCTGACGCCGCTGGAGGCCGCCGACTACATCATCTGCACCGGTCCGTTCGACGACGAGACCGAGTCGGCCGAAGACTATCGCGACATGATGGGGCAGGCGCTGGCGCGCAAGCTGACGCTGGTCTGCGCCAATCCGGACATCGTGGTCGAGCGTGGCGACCGGCTGATCTACTGCGCCGGCGCGATCGCCGAACTGTATCGCGAACTCGGCGGCGAGGTGATCTTCTACGGCAAGCCGCACCGGCCGATCTACGACCGGGCGATGGCGCTGGCCCGCGACATCCGCGGCAGCGACACCCCGGCGCAGCGGGTGCTGGCGATCGGCGACTCGGTGCGGACCGATCTGGCCGGCGCCCAGGGCTACGGCATCGACCTGCTGTTCGTCACCCGCGGCATCCATGCCGATGCGTTCGAAGGCATCGACCGGCTCGACACCGCCGCGGTGACCGAGCTGTTCGGCCATCCGCCGCTGGCGCTGACCCGCGAACTGCGCTGGTAAGCGCGGCTCTGCGTCGATGTCCCGCGAGTGATCAGCGGCCTTCGCGCAGCCAGGTCGCGGCGAAGGCGCCGAGCAGCAGCAGGAGGCCGATCAGGCCGGTAAACACCGGCAGCACGCCGACGCCGGTGACGACGCTGGCGTCGCGCATCCGCACCCCGAGCCAACCGTCGCCGCGGAAGATCGTCGCCGAGGTCACCGGCACGATGCGGGGCAGCTCGACACTGCCGTTCTCGGCGATCCGCCGGGCGTCGCCGCCGGTGGCCTGCGCCAGCGGCTTCAGCGCCTCGGTGGTCGAGGTCACCTGCGAGAATTCCTTCGGGTTGACCGGGCCGACATTGATCAGCGCCTTCAGCGTGCCGTCGGTCGCCGACCACAGGCCGAGTTCGTCGGCCGGCAGGCTCGCCCGCCAGATTCCAGGATCGCCGGCGGCGAGCGTCAGCTGGCGGCTTTTTCCCGATGGCGAGGTGACGGTGACGGGCGGCACGCTGTCGCCCATGGTCTGCCGGATCACTTCGAGATTCTTGCCCTCGGCTTTGAGCCGCAGTGCTTCCTCGTCGAGGTCGGGCTGCTTCATCAGCCAGTGCGACATCCGCCTGAGCAGGTCGAGATGCGGGCCGCCGCCCTCGTAGCCGCGCGCCCACAGCCAGATGTGGTCGGAGAGCAGCAGCGCGACGCGGCCCTCGCCGAAATGCGACAGCAGCAGCAGCGGCATGTTGTCGGCGCCGGTCATCAGCGGCGACGCAGTGGTGTTGCGGGTGTCGACGGTGCGGAAGAAGCGGCTCCAACGCGGCGGCTCGGACGCTGAGCCCTCGAGGCCGCGCGTCACCGGATGGCGCCTGCCGGCGTCGGACAGCCGGGCGTGATACGGCTTCTCGGTGACGCCGACCGGCTCGGCCGGCAGCAGCGTGTCGAGCGGGGTGCGCCAGATCGAGGTGGTGGAGGCGTAGTCCGGCCCGGCCGACACCAGCACCGCACCGCCGTTCCGGACGTAGCGCGAGATGTTGTCGAAATACGCCATCGGCAGCACGCCCTGGCGGGCGTAGCGGTCGAAGATGATCAGCTGGAACTCGTTGATCTTCTGCTGGAACAGCTCGCGGGTTGGGAAGGCGATCAGCGACAATTCGTTGATCGGCGTGCCGTCCTGTTTCTCCGGCGGGCGCAGGATGGTGAAGTGCACGAGGTCGACGCTGGCGTCGGACTTCAGCAGGTTGCGCCAGGTGCGCTCGCCGGAATGCGGCTCGCCGGACACCAGCAGCACTCGCAGCTTGTCGCGGACGCCGTCGATCGACACCACGGCGCGGTTGTTGACCAGCGTCAGCTCGTTGTCGACCGGCGAGGCTTCGATCTCGACGATGTTCTGGCCGGCGTGCTTGATTTCGACATCGACGCTGACGGTCTGGCCGCTCAGCACGGTGCGCTGGTTCAGCAGTTCGGCGTCGCGCCGCACCGCGACGCGGGCGCGGTCGCCGGTGATGCCCTGGTCGTCGAGCCGGTAGGTGATGGTCTGGGTCTGGCCGACGATGCCGAACCGCGGCGCCGCGACAATCGCGATGCGGCGATCGCGTTCGTCCTTGCGGCCGGTGATCAGCGCCTGCACCGGGGCCTGGAAACCGAGCGCCTGGGCGTTGGCCGGGACGTCGTGGACGCGGCCGTCGGTGATCAGGAACGCGCCGGCGACGCGGTCGGTCGGCACGTCGGACAGCGCCGAGGTTACCGAGCCGAACAGCTTGGTGCCGTCGGTCTCGCCATCGGCCTGGCCGGCTTCGACGACGCGGACCTCGAGGCCCTTGATCTGCTTCAGCCGGTCGACCAGCGCCTGCCTGGTCTGCTCGGCCTCGGCGGCGCGGTTGCCGAAATCCTGGCTCGGACTCTTGTCGACCACCACAGCCGCCACCGACGACAGCGGCTCGCGCTCCTCGCGGGTGAACGACGGATTGGCGAGCGCCAGCACGATCAACGCCAGCGCCGCGATCCGCACCCAGGCGCCGCGCGACCGCCCGACCAGCAGCACCGCGGCGATCAGGACGATCGCGGCGATCGCGACCCACAGCACGAGGGTGGGCACGAGGGGAGCGAAGGCGATGCCGTAGTGCAACTCAAGCACCTCTCAATTTGAGCGCCGTCATCCTTCGAGGTTCGCTGCGCTCGCACCTCAGGATAACGGCTATGCTCCAAATGTCGTCATTCCGGGGCGCGCCGGCAGGCGCGAACCCGGAATCTCGAAGTTGTTGCGACGAGATTCCGGATCGATCCGCTCCGCGGATCGTCCGGACTGACTCGGAGCTAGCGTGGTGACGCATCACTGCCCCAGCCGTTCGATCAGCGCCGGGGCGTGGACCTGGTCGGCCTTGTAGTTGCCGGTCAGGGTGTACATCACGATGTTGACTCCGGCGCGGAAGGCGAATTCGCGCTGGCGCGGTTCGCCCGGCGTCAGCGGCAGCATCGGCTGGCCGTCGGGGCGCATCGCCCAGGCGCCGGCGAGATCGTTCGAGGTGATGATGATCGGCGACACGCCATCGCCGCCGCGCGCCGGGCGGGTGGTGTCGTCGTCGTCGGTCTCGCGCGGCAGCGCCTCGACCCAGGTCTGGCCGGCGGTGAAGCGGCCGGGGAAGTCGCGCAGCAAATAGAACGTTTTAGTCAGTACGTGTTCGCGCGGCACCGGCTCCAGCTCCGGCACGTCGAGCGACGACAGCACGCCGCGCAGCGTCACCATGCCGGGGGTCTGCGATGCGCCGTTGGCTTCGGGCGGCGCCTCGATCGCGTCGCGGGTGTCGAAGATCACGGTGCCGCCCTGCTTCATGTAGGCGTCGATCTTGTTGAGTGCGTCCTGCGGCGGCTTCGGGCTGCCGGCGACAACCGGCCAATAGATCAGCGGGAAGAACGACAATTCGTCGCGCGCCGGATCGACGCCGACCGGCTCGCCGGCTTCCAGCGCGGTGCGCTGCGCCAGGAATAGCGTCAGCCCGTTCATCCCGGCTTTGACGATGGCGTCGACATCGGCATTGCCAGTGATCACGTAGGCGAGGTGGGTTTGCGCCGTCGCCTTGATGGCGAAATCGTCCTGGGCGCCCTGGGCACGGAGCAAGGAGGGCATCGACGCCAGCGGCAGCGCCACGATCAGCGCCAGCGCGGCGGCGGCGGTGCGGCGGCGGCGCATCAGCAGCGCGGCCAGCCCGCCGCCGAGCACGGCGACGATCAGCGCGTCGAGCAGGAACAGGCCGAGTGACGAGGCCAGCAGCGCGCCGCGCAGGTCGCGCGGCTCGGCATTGCTGTAGGCGGCGCGGCGGGCGTTGATCGCCGAACTATCGAGCGGTGCGATCCGATCGGTCGCCGCCAGTGCGTTGACGGCGATCGGACCATCCGCCGGGCCGTAGAAGCCGGGCGGATGTTCCACCGTGCCGCGCTCGCGGTAGTCGGCCTGGATCGGCTTGGCGGAGGCCGGCGGTGGGCCGAACGCGCCGAAACCGTCGAGGTTTCGCAGCGGCGACACGGTTTCGGCGGCGTTGGGATCGGCGGCGACGCCGGCGCCGGGGGTCGAGGTGTAGCCGGACAGATCGACCAGCCGGCGCAGCATCTCGACGAAGGTGCCGGACATCGGCAGGTTCGACCAGCGCATGTCGGCGCTGATGTGGAACAGCGTCACCAGCCCCTTGCCGCGATGCTCGCCGGTGACCAGCGGCGTGCCGTCGGCGAGCGAGGCCCAGCTCTTGCCGGGCAGCGTCGCGTCCGGTTCGGCCAGCACCTGGCGGTTGACGGTGACGTCGTCCGGCACCGCGAGGCCGGCGAACGGGCCGTCGCCGGAGAACGCGGCGAGCTGCTGCGGCTTCTCCCAGGTCAGGCTGCCGCCGAGACTGCGGCCGCCTTTGCGCAGCTTCACCGGCACCAGATCGTCGTCGTCCTGGCGGGCGAGGCGGGGGCCGGCGAACCGCACCAGAACGCCGCCCTGCTCGATCCAGGCGTCGAGCCGCTGCCGGATCTCCGGCGACAGCGCGCCGACATCGGCGAGCACGATCATCGGCAGCTTCTGGTCGAGGAACTGCGCGATCACCTGCTGCGGCGCGCCGCGCTCGCCCTGGCGCAGATCGGCGAACGGCGACAGCGCCCGGGTCAGATAGAACGTCGCCGCCAGCAGCGGCTGCGCGGTGTCGCTGCTGGCGCCGGAGACGATGCCGACGGCGCGGCGGCGCCAGCGCTTGTCGAGCAGTTGCACGGCGCCCGCGGAGCGCTCGCCGGAGATCTCCAGCCGGGTGATGTCGTTGCGCAATTCGACCGGCAGTTCGAACGCGGCGTCGGCTTCCGAGGCGCCGGGGGCGAGGCTGTAGCGCGCCTCGGCGATCGGCAGGCCCTTGGCGTCGAGCGCCCGCACCGTGCCGGCGTCGAGGCCGCCGGTGGCCGCGCGCAGCACCTTGACGGTCATCCTGGCCGCGGCGTTCTCGGCGGCGGCCAGCGCGTGGGCGGGCGGGGCGCCGCCCTCGACGATGGTGACGCTGCGGTTCTGCACCAGCCGGTTCAGCCCGGCGACGAAATCGCCGCCGCGGCCGGTGTCGACGCCGTCGGTCAGCCAGACGATCTCGGCCTCGCCGGTGGCTTTGAGGAACCGCTCGATCCCGGGCAACGCCTCGACCCGCTCGACCGCATAGGGCTTCGGCGCGAGCTGGCGCAGCGACACCCGCGCGGTGCCGGCCGGCATCAGCGCCGGATCGCGGGTCGTTTCCGAGAGCGGTGCCAATGCGACGGCGCGGCGCGCGCTGTCGGCCTCGGCGATCAGCTCGTCGGCCGCCTTGACCCGCGCCTCCCAGTTCGACGCCGCGCTCCAGCCGTCGTCGAGCAGGATCAGCAGCGGCGCCCGGCTGGCGCCGGCGGCCGTCTGCGGATTCCAGATCGGGCCGGCGAGCGCGATGATCACCAGCGCCGCGGCGAGCATCCGCAGCGCGGTCAGCCACCACGGCGTCCGCGACGGCGTTTCTTCCTTCGGGGCGATGTCGAACAGCAGCCGGGTCGGCGGGAAATCGATCCGCCGCGGCCGCGGCGGCATCACCCGCAGCAGCCACCACAGCGCCGGCAGCGCCAGCAGCCCGAGCAGCAGCAGCGGTTGTGCGAACGACAGGGGCAGGGCGCCGATCATGCGCCACGTCCCGCTTTGCCGCGCTCGGCGCCCTTGGCGGTGGTCATCCCGGCGTGCAGGAACAGCAGCAGTTCGGCCGCCGACCGCGACGTGGTGTGGGTCGAGAACAGCCAGTCGAGCTTCGACGTCTCGAGCCGGATCGCGTCGCGATGCGCGGCGACCAGCGCGACGTAATCGCCGGCCCATTTCTCGGCCCGGCCGGCGGTGATCGCGCCGCCGCCTTCGGGCTCGACGAACTCGACCCGCCCCGCATACGGGAAGCTTTCTTCGGCGGGGTCGACGATCTGCACCAGCGCGCCGTGGGCGCCGGACGCGGACAGCCCGGCGAGCATCCGCCGGATCTCGTCGGTGGGCGACCAGAAGTCCGACAGCACCACGATCTCGGACAGTGACGACGGCACGAACGACGGCGGCAGGCTGTCGCGCGTGCGGGTATCGTGCAGGATCGCCTGCGCCATCTTGTCGACGACGTTATTGCTGGAGGTCGGATTCATCAGACCGGGAATACCGACCCGCTCGCCGCCAGCGACCAGCAGTTCGGCGAGCGCGAAGGTGACGATCAGGCCGCGCTCGAGCTTGCTGTCGCGCGCGCTCTTGGAGGCGAACGCCATCGACAGCGACCGGTCCGGCCACAGCCACACCGTATGCGCGGCTTCCCATTCCAGTTCGCGGACGTAGAGATGATCGTCACGCGCCGATCGACGCCAGTCGACGTTTTGCGCCGGCTCGCCGGAAACGAAGCGGCGGTACTGCCAGAAGTTCTCGCCGGCGCCGGCGCGGCGGCGGCCGTGCAGACCGTGGGTGACGTTGTTTGCGATCCGGCGGGCCTCGAGCATCAGCCGCGGCAGCGACGCCGCCAGCGTACGGCTTTCGCCGTCGGCGCGGCGGACCGCCAGCGTCTCCTGGGTGCGATGCTCGTCGGCCTGCGCCATCAGCCGATCCGGCTCTTGAGCTTCTGGATCACGTCCGGAATCGTGCGGCCTTCGGCGCGCGCCGAGAACGTCAGCGCCATACGATGCTTCAGCACCGGCTCGGCGAGATCGAGGACGTCGTCGATCGACGGCGCCAGTCGGCCGTCGAGCAGCGCGCGGGCGCGCACCGCCATCATCAGCGACTGGCTGGCGCGCGGCCCCGGGCCCCAGGCGATCAGCTTGCCGAGATCTCCTGCTTCCGGGCCCGGACGTGCCGAGCGCACCAGCGACAGGATCGCTTCCACCACCGAGTCGCCGACCGGCAGACGGCGCACCAGGCGCTGCGCCGAGACGAGCTGGTCGGCGCTCATCGCCGCCTTCGGGGTGTTCTGCTCGGCGCCGGTGGTGTCGAACAGGATGCGGCGCTCGGCGTCGCGATCCGGATAATCGACGTCGATCTCCATCAGGAAGCGGTCGAGCTGGGCTTCGGGCAGCGGATAGGTGCCTTCCTGCTCCAGCGGGTTCTGCGTCGCCAGCACATGGAACGGCTTCGGCAGATCGTGCCGGGCGCCGGCGACGGTGATGTGCTGCTCCTGCATCGCCTGCAGCAGCGCCGACTGGGTCCGCGGGCTGGCGCGGTTGATTTCGTCGGCCATCAACAGCTGCGCGAATACCGGGCCGGCAATGAAGCGGAACGACCGCTTGCCGGCCGCGGTCTCGTCGAGCACTTCGGCGCCGAGAATGTCGGACGGCATCAGGTCGGGGGTGAACTGCACACGCTTGGCGTCGAGTCCGAGGGTGACGCCGAGGGTTTCTACCAGCTTGGTCTTGGCAAGGCCCGGGACGCCGATCAGCAGCGCGTGGCCGCCGGACAGAATCGTCACCAGGGTGTTTTCGACGACGCGGTCCTGACCGAAGATCACGGTCGAGATCGCCTCCTTGGCGGCGCGCACTTCCCCCGCGACCTGTTCGGCCGAGCGGACGATGACGTCTTCGAGCTTCTCGACACTGTCTGCGCCGGCCATTCCGTCTCTCCTGTCCACACCGGCCGCCGCCGGGCTGCGGGTGTTCGCCGAGGTCATGTTAGGCTGTTCGCCGCAAGACAGCGAAGGCCCTGGTTTCATTCACCAAATCTTTCCCCACATTATGGGCATCGCGAGATTGGGCGGATCACGATGTGGAGAGTTAGAACAAGCTGGATGTCGGGACATGATGCTGCTTGCGGGTGCAGCTATCGTGCCAACTAGAAATCGAAGGTCAGGGTAAACAATGGCGAAGCAAGGGCAGAGTTCATCGCGCAATCTCGATGGTCTGGCCGAGGCCGCGCGCGATGCCGCCGCGAACGCAGCCGAGGGCAAGGGGCTGCCGCCCGTGCATCTGTGGAACCCGCCGTTCTGCGGCGATCTCGACATGCGAATCGGGTCCGACGGAACCTGGTTCTATCTCGGCACGCCGATCGGCCGCCCGGCGCTGGTGCGGCTGTTCTCGACGGTCCTGAAGCGCGAAGGCGACAAGCACTTCTTGGTGACACCGGTCGAGAAGGTCGGCATCACGGTCGACGATGCGCCGTTTCTCGCGGTCGAAATGGTGAAGGATCACGACGATCGGGGACAGCTGCTGCGCTTCCGCACCAATGTCGACGACTGGGTGACCTGCGATGCCGATCACCGGCTGCGCTTCGAGCTCTCCCCCGACGGCGGGGCGACACCGTACCTTCACGTACGCGCCGATCTGTGGGCCAAGGTGACGCGGGCGGTGTATTACGATCTGGTTGACATCGGCGAGGAGCGGGTGGTCGATGGTCGCTCGATGTTCGGCATCGCCTCCGGCGGCACGTTCTTCGCCATGGCCGATGCCGAGCTGATGAGGGAAGCGCATTGACCGGACCGATGACGGGAACGCAGGTCGCCAGCGGCAGTATCAGTTCGGCGGAGTTTTTCGATCGTGCCTTGCGGCGGCTGCGATTCGAGGTGCCAGCGGCGCTCACCGACGCCGCCGTGCTTCCGGCCACCGGCGATGCGGGCAACGACCAGATGCTGCGCACCATCGCGCAGGAGCGGCCGATCCGCCCCGCCGCGGTGCTGATCCCGGTGGTCGAGCACGCCGAGCCGACCGTGCTGCTGACGATGCGGGCGGCGCATCTCAACGATCATGCCGGCCAGATCGCGTTTCCCGGCGGCAAGATCGACGCTACCGACAATTCGCCGCTCGACGCGGCGCTGCGCGAAGCCGAAGAGGAGATCGGGCTCGATCGGTCCTTCGTCGAGCCGATCGGCTATCTCGACGTCTACGGCACCAGTTTCGGTTTCCGGATCTTGCCGACGGTGGCGCGGGTGCGGCCGGGGTTCGAACTCGCCATCAACAAATCGGAAGTCGACGACGCCTTCGAGGTGCCGCTGGCGTTCCTGATGGACCCCGGTAATCATCAATTGCACAGCAAGGAATTCCGCGGGGCGCAGCGCTCCTACTACGCGATGCCGTTCGCGGAGCGGTACATCTGGGGTGCGACCGCGGGCATCCTGCGCACGCTGTACGAACGGATCTGCCTGCCATGATCCGCGCGGTCCTCACCGAGGTCGGAATTTTCCTCATACCATTCGTGCTCTACGCGATCTTCCTGATCGCCACGCGGTCGGCGATGCTGCATCGTGCGTCCTGGCCGCTGCGGGTGGTCGGATGGCTGGTGGCGACGGCGCTGGTGCTGGTGATCGTCAGCTTGCTGCTGCTGGTGCACTATTCGGGCGCGCCGCCGGGATCGACTTATGTCCCGGCGCATCTGGAGAACGGCAGGCTGGTGCCTGGGGTGGAGAAATGACCGACGTGCCGGTGCGCAGCGATGCGCCGTGGCTGCACACGGGACCGGCAGCGCGGGTGCTGGCGCTGCTGAACGGAGACGGCGAGGAGGCGCGGGTGGTCGGCGGCGCGGTCCGCAACGCACTGCTCGGCCTGCCGATCGGCGACGTCGATATCGCCACCACCGCATTGCCGGAAGAGGTGGTGCGGCGGGCCAAGGCCGCCGGTATCAAGGCGGTCCCGACCGGGATCGAGCACGGCACGGTGACGCTGGTGCTCGAGGGTCACGGCTTCGAGATCACCACGCTGCGCGAAGACGTCGAGACGTTTGGCCGCAAGGCCAAGGTGGCGTTCGGCCGCGACTGGGCGCGCGACGCGGAGCGCCGCGATTTCACCGTCAACGGACTATCGATGTCGGCCGACGGCATGGTGCACGACTATGTCGGCGGGCTGTCCGACATCGCGGCGCGCCGGGTGCGCTTCATCGGCGATCCCGACCAGCGCATCGCCGAGGATTACTTGCGGGTCCTGCGGTTCTTCCGGATCCACGCCGCCTATGGCGCCGGCGCGCCGGACCGCGACGCGTATCTCGCCTGTATCCGCGGCCGCGGCGGCCTCGCGACGCTGTCGGCCGAACGGCTGCGGATGGAGATGTTGAAGCTGATGGTCGCCGACGGTGCCGAGGCGTCGGCGGTGGCGATGGCCGATGGCGGGCTGCTGCTCGCGGTGCTCGGCGGCGTCGCGTATCTCGGCGCGTTCGCTGCGATGATCAGCGCCGAACGCGCGCTCGGACTCGAGGCCGATCCGGTGCGACGGCTCGGCGCGCTGGCGGTCGCAGTGACCGAGGATGCCAAGCGGCTGGCGCAGCGGCTGCGGCTGTCGAATGCCGAAGCCAAGCGACTCGACTCGATGGGCCACCGCTGGTGGCGACTCTCCGGGATGGACGAGGCGACCGCGCGGCGGCGGCTGTACCGGCTTGGCGAAGCGCGGTTTCACGACCGCATGATGCTGGCCTGGGCGCGCGCCGGCCGCGACGCCGACCCGGCGCCGTGGCGCGAACTGATCGCGCTTCCGCAGCGCTGGCGGGCGCCGGCTTTTCCGCTCAAGGCCGCCGACTTCCTGGCCCGCGGCTTCGCCGCCGGGCCGGCACTCGGCCACGTCCTGACGCTGGCCGAAGACGCCTGGCTGGCCGCCGATTTTCCGCTCGACGCGGCCGCGCTACGCACCATCGCGGATCAGACCGCGGCGCGGTTCGCGCGCGATCATCTGCTGTAGCAACCAAGTGCTTGGCAACTCACGCAGCGCCGGCCCAACGCCGCGAGCAGCGACGGGCGCGCATCTCGTCCGGGCAGCCGGCGGCTGCGACGATCCGCGACCGCGCCGGTGAGGCAAGAAAGCCTGACGCTCAGGCGACCTTGATCTGTTCGTCCTCGTCGAGATCGTCGTCTTCGTCGTCCTCGTCCTCGTCCTCGACCGCGATCGCGTCGAGCACGGCGAGCGGCAGGGTCTCGCGGAACAGATCGCCTTCTTCGCCCATCCACAGGCAGGTCGCGTTGTCGCCGCTGGCTTCCGCCACCGTCATCGCCTGGCCGCCGGATTTCAGCATAACGATATCACCCGGTTTCAAATCCATGGTCGGCTCCCGTCTGTTGATTGACCCGCCGTCAGCCTAGCGATTCGTGATGACAGCCGGATCACGCGAGGCGCGGGCGGAACGCCGGCTATCTGATGCCGGTGACCTTGTGGGTTTGCAGGCTGAGCCGCCATTGCGGGTGCTGCAGGCAGTACGCGATTGCCCGGGTGGTATTGTCGTCGCGGTCGGGGCCGTCCATCGGCTGCAGGGAGAACCGCGCGAAGTCCAGGGCGGCGAACTGGTCCGGCATTGCGCCGGGCTGCGGATACACCAGCTTCAATTCGTCGCCGCGGCGAATGCGAAGCTCGGCGCCGGCCTTCGGGCTGACGCACAGCCAGTCGATGCCGGCGGGCGGCTCGATCGTGCCGTTGGTCTCGACGCCGATCTCGAAGCCGCGTGCGTGCAGTGCGTCAATCAGCTCGGCGTCGAGCTGCAGCAACGGTTCGCCGCCGGTGATCACCACGTAGCGGTCGCGCGCGCTGCCGGTCCATTGCGCCGCGATGACGTCGGCGAGCAGCGCGGCGTCGGCGTAGCGGCCGCCGAGCGTGCCGTCGGTGCCGACGAAGTCCGTATCGCAGAATTTGCAGGTCGCTTCGTCGCGATCCTGGTCGCGGCCGCTCCACAGATTGCAGCCGGCGAACCGGCAGAACACGGCGGCGCGGCCGGCGTGCGCGCCTTCGCCCTGCAGGGTCAGAAATATCTCCTTAACCGCGTAGCTCACCGCGTCGATTCCTCAGTGTCGAATTGGGTCTGGCGTAGCGCCTCGCCGGTCACCATCGCGGCCGCCATCGCGACGTTGAGCGAGCGCATTCCCGGCTGCATCGGGATTACTACCCGTGCGTCGGCCGCGGCCGCGACATGGCCCGGAACGCCGGCGCTTTCCCGGCCCAGCATCAGCACGTCAGTCGGCTGGTAACGCTGTTCGAAATAGGGCTTTTCGCCTTTCGTCGTAAGTAAAATCAGCCGATACTCCGCGTTTTGCCGCCATTGCTCGAATTTTAGCCAGGAATCGTGGCGGACGATGCTGACCTGATCCAGGTAGTCCATCCCGGCGCGGCGGAAATGCCGATCGGAGATCGGGAAACCGGCCGGCTCGATGATGTGCGCCTCGACGTTCAAACAGGCGCAAAACCGAAGAATAGTGCCGGTGTTCTGCGGAATGTCGGGTTGAAACAAGGCGATCCGCATCCCGTAATGCTCCCTATCAACTGAACGATAACGTGCGGCGTGTCATGACTGATCTTGGAATCGGTCGAGGCGCGCCCATTAGCCGTTCGCGGGCTTGCGCTCTACCGGCAAGGGTGCCAATAGAACGATTCTGGACTGTCTGTTCTACCCGACCGGCCATGACAAGCGGCCCGGGGCATCTGAAGGCCGCCGATCTCGCGACCTCCCCGGGCAATGATCTCGCAGATTTGCCGAGAGCGCTGTGCCGGTCGCAGAGATGAAAGGGCTTTGGATCGTGACGACAGAGGCTTCGGCGGAACCGACACGCCGTGATTTTCTCTACATCGCAACCGGCGCGGTTGCCGCGGTGGGCGCGGCGGCTGCGGTGTGGCCGTTCATTTCGCAGATGAACCCGGACGCGTCGACCATCGCGGCCGGCGCGCCGATCGAAGTCGATCTGACCCCGATCGCTCAGGGGCAGGACATCAAGGTGTTCTGGCGCGGTCAGCCGATCTACATCATGAACCGCACCCCGAAGCAGGTCGAAGAGGCGCGCAACACGCCGCTGTCCGATCTCAAGGATCCGCAGACCGATCAGGCGCGGACCAAGGAAGGCCACGAGAACTGGCTGGTCGTGGTCGGCATCTGCACCCATCTGGGCTGCATCCCGATCGCGCACGAGGGCAATTACGACGGCTTCTTCTGCCCGTGCCACGGTTCGCAGTACGACACCTCCGGTCGTATCCGCCAGGGGCCGGCCCCGCTCAACCTGCCCGTTCCCCCCTACCAATTCGTCTCCGACAGCAAAATCCAGATCGGCTGACGTTCCCGTGCGCCGTACCATTGCTTACTAGGATCGCATCATGAGCGGACCCTCGACCTATCAGCCACAAAGCCCCTTGATGAAGTGGCTGGAGCAACGCCTGCCGATCGCGGGCCTCGTTCATTCCTCCTTCATCGCCTATCCGACGCCGCGTAACCTGAACTACTGGTGGACGTTCGGCGCCATCCTGTCGATGATGCTGGCGGTGCAGATCGTGACCGGCATCGTGCTGGCGATGCACTACACCCCGCACGTCGATCTCGCCTTCGACTCGGTCGAGCGGATCGTGCGCGACGTGAATTACGGTTGGCTGCTGCGCAACATGCACGCTGCCGGCGCGTCGATGTTCTTCATCGCGGTCTATGTCCACATGCTTCGCGGCCTGTACTACGGTTCCTACAAGGCGCCGCGCGAGGTGTTGTGGATTCTCGGCGTCATCATCTACCTGCTGATGATGGCGACGGGCTTCATGGGCTATGTGCTGCCGTGGGGCCAGATGAGCTTCTGGGGCGCCACCGTGATCACCAACCTGTTCTCGGCGATCCCGTTCGTCGGCGACAGCATCGTGACGCTGCTGTGGGGCGGCTACTCGGTCGGCAACCCGACCCTGAACCGCTTCTTCTCGCTGCACTACCTGCTGCCCTTCGTGATCGCCGGCGTTGTCGTGCTGCACGTCTGGGCGTTGCACGTCACCGGCCAGAACAACCCGGCCGGCGTCGAGCCGAAGACCGAGAAGGACACCGTGGCATTCACGCCGTACGCGACCCTCAAGGACGTGTTCGGCATGTCGTGCTTCCTGGTGTTCTACTCCTGGTTCATCTTCTACATGCCGAACTACCTCGGCGACGCCGAGAACTACGTTCCGGCCAACCCAGGCGTGACCCCGCCGCACATCGTGCCGGAATGGTACTACCTGCCGTTCTACGCGATCCTGCGCTCGATTCCGAACAAGCTGCTCGGCGTCATCGCGATGTTCGGTGCGATCATCGTGCTGCTGTTCCTGCCCTGGCTGGACAGCTGCAAGGTGCGTTCGTCGCGCTATCGGCCGATCGCCAAGCGGTTCTTCTGGGCCTTCGTGGCGACCTGCCTGATGCTGGGCTGGCTCGGCTCGAAGCCGGCGGAAGGCATCTACACCACGCTGGCGCAGGTGTTCACGTTCTTCTACTTCGCCTACTTCCTGATCGTGCTCCCGGTGCTCGGTCGGATGGAGAAGACCTTGCCGCTTCCGAACTCGATCGCCGAAGACGTGTTGAACAAGGGCAAGGTCGCCGGCAAGGCGGTCGCGGCTCTGGTCGCAGCGCTGTTCGCCGGCGGCGTGATGCTCGGCGGCGTGCAGCCGGTCAAGGCGGCGGAGGGCGGCGAGAACCCGCCCTCGCTGGAGTGGAGCTTCTCCGGCCCGTTCGGCACCTATGATCGCGCCCAGTTGCAGCGCGGCTTCAAGATCTACAAGGAAGTCTGCGCCAACTGCCACTCGCTGAAGCTGTTGCAGTACCGCAACCTGGCCGAGCCGGGTGGCCCGGGCTTCACTGTCGAGCAGGCCAAGGCGATCGCCGCCGAAGCCCAGATCAAGGACGGCCCGAACGATGCCGGCGACATGTTCGAGCGCCCCGGCCGGCTCGCCGACACGTTCCACTCGCCGTTCCCCAACGAGCAGGCCGCGCGTGCCGCCAACGGCGGTGCCGCTCCGCCGGACATGTCGCTGCTCGCCAAGGCGCGCACCTATTCGCGTGGCTTCCCGCAGTTCATCTTCGACCTGTTCACCCAGTATCAGGAGCAGGGCCCGAACTACATCGCGGCGCTGCTGCAGGGCTACGAGGACACTCCGCCGGAAGGCTTCGCCCTGCCGGACGGGTCGTTCTACAACAAATGGTACCCGGGCCATTCGATCAAGATGCCGCCGCCGATCCAGGCCGGCATGGTGACCTACGACGACGGCACGCCGGAAACGCTCGAGCAGTACGCCAAGGACGTCACCGCGTTCCTGATGTGGGCCGCCGAGCCGCACATGGAGGCCCGCAAGCGCCTCGGCCTGCAGGTGATGATCTTCCTGATCATCCTGTCCGGCCTGCTGTACTTCACCAAGCGCAAGGTGTGGTCGAACGTCCACTGATCGGACGATCTCCATCGCAGCGAGACAGGAAAGCCCCTTCGGGGGCTTTTTTGTTGTCTGCATTTTGCCGCGCGATGCGTTGCAGCGATTGCATCCGGCGGCTGCTCCGGACAAAATAATCAAAAGCATTTGCAGGAGCGCAAAGGGAGAGGCCATGGGCACGCTGATTACTTTCAAACGTCCGGACGGCAAGGAGGCGGGCGGCTATCTCGCCAACGCCGCCAGTGGCAAGGCGCCGGGCGTGGTGGTGATCCAGGAATGGTGGGGCCTGTCCGAACAGATCAAGGGACTGACCGACCGCTTCGCGCAAGCCGGCTTCGATGCGCTGGCACCCGACCTCTACAACGGCACGGTGGTGCCGTATCACGACACGGACGCCGCCAACAAAGAGATGGGTTCGCTCGACTTCATCGACGCCACCACGCAGACGGTGCGCGGCGCGGTCAACTATCTGGCGCGCAACGGCGCCAAGGTCGGACTGACCGGTTTCTGCCTCGGCGGCGCAGTCACGGTGATCGGCGCCTGCAAGATTCCCGAACTGAGCGCCGCTGTGGTGTTCTACGGCATTCCGCCGGAACAGGCCGCCAAACCCTCGGAGGTGATGGTGCCGATGCAGGGCCACTTCGCCAATCGCGACGACTGGTGCACGCCGCAAGTGGTCGATGCGTTCGAGGCCGGACTGAAGGCTTCGGGCAAGTCGGCCGAGTTCTTCCGCTACGAGGCCGACCACGCCTTCGTCAACGAGCAGCGCGCTGCGGTGCACGATCGGACCGCGGCGGAACTCGCGTGGAGTCGTGCGACGCAGTTCTTTGGAAAGCATCTGACCTGACGGCCGGCGTCCGGTAAAATTCGAGCAATCGGCTGAAGACTTGGCAGATCAGTTTGCTGCGATAACGTCGGCCTACGCCACGAGGACAGCATGGTTGAAAAAGTCGTAAACCCGGATCTCCGAAACGTCGTCGATCTCGCGAGCTATCGCGCCGAGCCGCTGGGCTTCCGCGCTGCCGCGGGCGAGGGCCGCCGGTGCAAGCATTGCGGGGCGGCGCTGCTCGAGGACGAATCCGAAGATGATTGTTCGAGCGCCGGCATCGCGCTGCAGTCGCGGGCGCGGATGCGCGCGTTGCGGCGGTTTCGCGCGGATTGATCGACCACGACCGGCGTGGCCGAGCCGCCACGCCGCACGCACGACGTGATGCGACGTCTGCAGCGCCCCGTTTCCGATGCGATCGGAACGGGGCGTTGGTCTTTCCGGTCGTGCCAATCCGCTCGACCGACCGGCTTGGTAGCCGTCCGCCGGATCAGACGTGCTGGCCGCCGTTGATGTGGATCTCGGCGCCGTTCACGTAAGACGAGGTCTCGGTGCACAGCACGTAGATGATCTTGGCGACCTCGTCCGGAGTGCCGAGCCGACGCATCGGGATCTGTTCCTCGACGATCTTCTCGGTACCGGGCGAGAGAATCGAGGTGTCGATCTCGCCGGGCGCGATCGAATTCACCCGCACCCCGACCGGGCCGAAGTCCGCGGCCATTTCGCGGGTCAGTGCCGCGAGCGCCGCCTTCGAGGTGGCGTAGGCGGCGCCGGCGAACGGATGCACCCGCGAGCCGGCGATCGAGGTGACGTTGACCACCGAGCCCTTGACCGCCTTCAATTCCTCGATCAGCCCGCGCGCCATCAGAATCGGCGCGAAGAAATTCACCCGGAACACGTGTTCCCAGGTGTCGAGCTCGGTGTCGATCGAGCCGAGCCGGGCGCCGCCCGGCGCTTTCGGCGAGATCGCGGCATTGTTGACCAGCGCGTGCAGCGCGCCGCCGTCCAGCCGTTCGCGGATCTCGTCGACCGCGCGCAGGGTGTCGGCGCGGTCGCCGAGGTCGACCTGGATGTGATCCTCGGGACCGGCGCCCCACGGGCACTGCTCCGGAAACGGATGCCGCGAGCAAGTGATCACTCGCCAGCCGGCGCTGGAGAAGCGGATCACCGTGGCGTGGCCGATGCCTCGGCTGGCGCCGGTCAGAATCATGGTCCGGCGCGGCGCGTTGCTCTCGGGCGGGCGCGGCTTGAGGGAGTCGGGGCTCATGGATACAGCCTTGTCTTGGTCCAGGGGTGATCCGGGGTGTCCCGGCGAAATTCGATACGGTCGTGCAGGCGGAACGGTCGGTCGTGCCAGAACTCGATCCGGCTCGGCGTGATCCGCCAGCCGCTCCAGCCCGGCGGCCGCGGCACCTCACCGACCAGATGCCGTGCCGCCACCTTGGCGATCGCCTGCTCGAACGCGAACCGGCTTTCCAGCGGCTGCGACTGCCGGCTCGCCCAGGCGCCGATCTGCGCCTGTTTGGGGCGGGTGGCGAAATAGGCGTCGGCCTCGGCCTCGGTCACCGGCGTCACCGTGCCGCGAATCCGAACCTGCCGGCGCAGCGATTTCCAGTGAAACAGCAGCGCCGCCTTGGGATTGTCGGCCAGTTCGCGGCCCTTCTGGCTGGCGATGTGGCTGTAGAACACGAAGCCGTGCTCGTCATAGCCCTTCATTAGAACCATGCGGACGTCGGGCAGGCCGTCGGCGTCGACCGTGGCCAGCGCCATCGCGTTGGGATCGTTCGGCTCGGACCGGGTCGCTTCGGCAAGCCATTCGGCGAACAGCGCAAACGGATTCTGTGCGGCGGTGAAATCACCGGCCGTTAACTCACTCTGTGGTCTGATCGAAGGGTCGCTCATGCGAGGGAATCCGAGTTGTGCTTCACCGCGGTCCGAGACGCGCTGCAGGTCCTGTCTAGGCTCGACCTATATAGGGTACGGCAACGCATTGGCCTATCGGCGATCCTGCCGTCGTTTTCGGCAATGATAGCGATTCTAATCGGTGCCTCGCTCGGTGGCTGCGGCATGACCGGCCGCGACGGCCCGTTCGCGCAGATGGACAGCAGCGATTTCACCGGCTCGATCGCGGCGGTGCTGCCGGCCAGGGACGACGGCCCGACCGAGGCCGATCTGGCGCTGGCGCGGATCGCCGCCTCGGATGTTCTGACCAAAGGCGACAAGGATTCCAGCCAGCCCTGGGAGAATCCGGCGACCGGCGCGCGCGGCTCGGTGACGCCGCTGGCTGCCGCCTACAGCAACGACGGCCGCACCTGCCGGGATTTTCTCGCCTCCTACGTCAAGGACAGGACCGAGAGCTGGATGCAGGGCGCCGCCTGCCGCACAGCACGCGGTCATTGGGAAATCCGCGCGCTGAAGCCGTGGCGGCGCGGCTGAACCGGTGATTGCGCCGGTGATCGGGCCGATTCCGGTTGCAAAAAAGACATGAAACCCCCAGATGACAGGCGACGGGCGTTCGCCCACGGTTGGAATTCCTGAAGGAGACGAGACGGATGCGCGACCCCTATGAGGTCCTGGGGGTGCAGCGGGACGCCAGCGCTGCGGCGATCAAAAGCGCCTATCGCAAGCTGGCGAAGAAGCATCACCCCGACAGCAACAAGAACGATCCCAAAGCCGCCGCGCGTTTCGCTGAAATCAACTCCGCCAACGAAATCCTCGGCGACGAGACCAAGCGGAAGCAATACGATCGCGGCGAGATCGACGCCGAAGGCAAGCCGCGGTTTCAGGGCTTTCCGGGCGGCGGCGGTCGCGCCGGCGGCGCCGGCGGGTTCGAGCAGTATTCCTTCCGCAGCGGCGGGCCGGGTGCCGGTGCCGGCGCCGGCTTCGGCGGCGCGGCCGGGTTCGAGGACATCCTGAATTCGATGTTCGGCGGAGCGGCCGGTGCCCGAGGAGCCGGTGCGGGCGCGCGCGGCCGTGCCCAGGGCTTCGATTTCGACACCGGCTTTGCGCCCGATCTCGACCAGTCCGTCTCGATGACGGTGACGCTGGAAGAGGCGGTGCGCGGCACCGAAAAGCGGGTGCGGCTGCCGAGCGGCAAGGAGCTCAACGTCAAGATCCCGGCCGGCGTCAATGCCGGCCAGCAGATCCGGCTGAAGGGGCAGGGCGAGAGCGCTCCCGGCCATCGGGCGGGCGATCTGCTGATCACCGTCAACATCGCTCCGCATCCGCATTTCAAGGTCGACGGCAACGACCTGAAACTCGAACTGCCGCTGACGTTGTACGAGGCGGTGCTCGGCGCCAAGGTTCGGGTGCCGACGCTGACCGGTGCGATCGAACTGTCGATCCCCAAGAACACCTCGAGCGGGCGCATTTTCCGGCTCAAGGGCAAGGGGCTGCCGAAAGCCGGCGCGGCCGGCGATCTGTTCGTCACCACCCGCATCATTCTGCCCGACGGCCACGATGCCGAGCTCGAAAAGCTGATGCAGAAGTGGCGGGACAATCATCCCTACAATCCGCGTAGCGATCTCGGCTGACGCGGATCTCGGCTGCAGCGACGTGCGGCCTCGGTGCAGGGGATCAGCGCGCAACCCTGCCCGAGGCCGCGTGCGTCGATCGGCGGATCGGACGCGCCCGCGACGATGCGGACGCCACGGCGCGATTCTGCGGCGCGGCGGTGGCCCGATTGGCGATTATCGGTGTCGAAATTTCGATCGCTCACCGAGCGCGTATTGATAATGCTGCGCGATTTCGGATAGCGCCCCATTCTCCAACTAATTGCCGAGTGCCTCGATCACTCCTGCGGCGCTGCGCGGCACTCGATACTTCGCCCAAACGGCCGTCGTTGCACCCGGACATTGGGCTGTACCCGGCCCGGCCGGTGGTGTAGGTCGAAGGCCGATTGCAAGACGATAGGATCCTCCATGTCGACAGCTTCCGGCCTGATGCAGGGCAAGCGCGGTGTCATTCTCGGCGTCGCCAACAACCGTTCGATCGCCTACGGCATCGCCAAGGCTTGCCGAGCCCAGGGTGCCGAGATCGCGCTGACCTATCAGGGCGACGCGCTGAAGAAGCGGGTCGAGCCGCTCGCCGCCGAGCTCGGCGGCCTGGTGCTCGGGCACTGCGACGTCACCGACGGCGCCACCATCGATGCGGTGTTCGACGTGGTGAAGGAGAAGTGGGGCAAGATCGACTTCGTGGTCCACGCCATCGCGTTCGCCGACAAGGACGAACTCGACGGCCGCTATGTCGACACCTCGCCGGAGAACTTCTCCAAGTCGATGCTGATCTCGTGCTACTCGCTGACCGCGATCGCGCAGCGCGCCGAGAAGCTGATGACCGACGGCGGCTCGATCATCACCCTGACGTACTACGGCGCCGAGAAGTGGATGCCACACTACAACGTGATGGGCGTCGCCAAGGCCGCGTTGGAAGCCAGCGTGCGCTATCTCGCAGCCGACCTCGGCGAGAAGAACATCCGCGTCAATGCGATCTCCGCCGGCCCGATCAAGACGCTGGCCGCTTCCGGTATCGGCGACTTCCGCTACATCCTGAAGTGGAACGAGTACAACGCACCGCTGCGCCGCACGGTCACGATCGAGGAGGTCGGCGACAGCGCGTTGTACTTCCTGTCCGACCTGTCGCGCGGTGTCACCGGCGAAGTCCATCACGTCGATTCCGGCTACCATGTCGTCGGCATGAAGAACCCCGATGCGCCGGACATCTCGCTTGGCGGGAAGGACTGACAGTCTGGTCATGCGCGGGCTCGACCCGCGCATCCATCCTTCAAACCGACATGCTTGATGGATTGCCGGGCCAAGCCGGCAGTGACGCAAGAGCAAGATGCCCACCATCTACTTCATCCGCCACGGCGAGACCGATTGGAACGCGACCGGGCGATATCAGGGCATGCGGGACATTCCGCTCAACGACAAGGGCCGGTGGCAGGCGGTGTCGGCCGGCGGCGTGCTCGGCGGCCTGTTGCGGCGCGACGGCCGGCAGCCGGCGGATCTCGACTATATGGCGAGCCCGCTCGGCCGGGCCCGTGTCACCATGGAGCTGGTGCGCGGCGCGCTCGGCCTGCAGCCGCAGGACTACGCGGTCGACGACCGGCTGCGCGAGATCACTTACGGTGCCTGGGAAGGCTTCACCCTGCAGGAGATGCAGCGTTCGGACCCGGAGATTTACGCTGCGCGCCACGCCGACCGCTGGTCGGTCGCACCGCTGCGCGGCGAGAGCTACGCCCAGCGGCTGCCGTTCGTCGCCGATTGGGTCGGCTCGCTGACGCGCGACACCGTCGCGGTCGGCCACGTCGGCACCGGCCGCACCCTGTTCGTCGCGCTTGGCCTCAAGACACCCCGCGAGGCGCTGGAAGGCCCGATCCGGCAGGGCGCCGTTTACGTCTTCGGCGACGGCCGCTTCGAGATCGTGAGCTGAGCTTCGCTCGCTCCTCTCCCACCAGGGAGGAGAGGGGTGCATGGCCGGTTTGACCCTGTCCGGCCGGCGCGTTACCAAACCGGCGCAATCCAAAAGGGGCGGCCCGCGCCATGTCGTTCAATACCTTCGGCCATCTGTTTCGCGTCACCACCTACGGCGAGAGTCATGGGGTGGCGATCGGCTGCGTGGTCGACGGCTGTCCGCCGCTGATCCCGCTGACCGAGGCCGACATCCAGGGCGATCTCGATCGCCGCCGGCCGGGGCAGTCGCGCTTCACCACCCAGCGCCAGGAAGCCGACCAGGTGAAGATCCTGTCGGGCGTGATGGTGCACCCCGAGACCGGCGTGCAGGTGACGACCGGCACCCCGATCGCGCTGCAGATCGAGAACACCGACCAGCGCTCCAAGGACTATTCGGACATCCAGAACAAGTATCGCCCCGGCCATGCCGACTTCACCTACGAGGCGAAGTACGGCATTCGCGACTATCGCGGCGGCGGCCGCTCCTCGGCGCGCGAGACGGCGAGCCGGGTCGCGGCCGGCGCGGTCGCCCGCAAGGTGATCGCCGGCATGACGGTGCGCGGCGCCTTGGTGCAGATCGGCCCGCACAAGATCGACCGTGCCAAATGGGACTGGGACGAGATCGGCAACAACCCGTTGTTCTGCCCGGACAAGGACGCGGCGGCGTTGTTCGCGGATTATCTCGACGGCATCCGCAAGGCGGGCTCGTCGATCGGCGCGGTGATCGAGATCGTCGCCGAGGGCGTGCCGGCCGGGCTCGGAGCGCCGATCTACGGCAAGCTCGACGGCGATCTCGCCGCGGCGCTGATGAGCATCAACGCGGTCAAGGGCGTCGAGATCGGCGACGGCTTCGCCGCGGCGGAACTGACAGGCGAACAGAACGCCGACGAGATGCGGCACGGCAATGCCGGGCCGGCGTTCCTGTCCAACCACGCCGGCGGCATTTTGGGCGGCATCTCCACCGGCCAGCCGGTGGTGGCGCGGTTCGCCGTCAAGCCGACCTCGTCGATCCTCACCCCGCGCAAGACCGTCGACCGCGCCGGCGCCGACACCGAGATCCTGACCAAGGGTCGCCACGATCCCTGCGTCGGCATCCGCGCCGTGCCAGTCGGCGAGGCGATGGTCGCCTGCGTGCTGGCCGACCACCTGCTGCGCCACCGCGGCCAGGTCGGCGCATAGTCCCGTTGTCCGCGTTGTCGTGACGGCCAGACCGGCGCCGGCGCGGCGGATGACTGCCATGAGAACGATCCTGCTACAAATCGTCACGCGGGGCGGCTAAGCTGCCGCGATGCATCCTGAAAAAATCCGTGGCGTCATCGATTGGCTGAGCGACGGCGCGCGCTCGGAGTCCGATCCGCCCTTGAAGATGCAGCGGACCTGCGAGCGGCTGGTCGCCGCCGGGATGCCGCTGCACCGGGTCGGCGTGTTCGTCGAAACCCTGCACCCCGACATCTACGGCCATCGGTTCATCTGGCGGGCCGACGGCGAAGTCGAGGTCGGCTCCACCACCGAGGACGTCGAACAGTCCGAGGAATATCTGCGCAGTCCGCTGAAGATCCTGTACGACCACGGCGTCGAGGTTCGATTCCGGCTCGACGATCCGGAGAGCGCCCGCTTTCCGTTCCTCGACGATCTGCGCGCCGAGGCCGTCACCGACTACGTCGCGCTGCCGCTCCGGTTTCTCGACGGCAGCTATCACGCCGCGAGCTTCGCCACCAAACAGCCCGGCGGCTTCACCGACGAGCAACTGGCAGCGCTGCGGACCATGATGCCGCCATTGTCGCGGCTGGTCGAGGTGATCAGCCTGCGCGACATCGCCACCACGCTGCTCGACACCTATGTGGGCAACCGCGCCGGCGCCCGGATTCTCGCCGGCCAGATTCGCCGCGGCCACGCCGATCACCTCCGTGCCGCGATCTGGCTGTCCGATCTGCGCGGTTTCTCGGCGCTGTCCGACGGGCTTCCGCCGGAGACCATGGTCAAGGTGCTGAACGCCTATTTCGACTGTCAGGTCGAGGCGATCGCGCGCAACGGCGGCGAGGTGCTGAAGTTCATGGGCGACGGCCTGCTCGCGGTGTTTCCGATCGCCGACGACGGCGCCGACGCCGCCGACGTGTGCGGCCGGATGCTGACGGCCGCCAACGAGTGCCGCGCCAGCATCGCAGCGCTGAATTTCGTCGACGGCAACCACGTCATCGAGCACTTCCGCTTCGGGGTCGCGCTGCATGTCGGCCAGGTGCTGTACGGCAATATCGGCGGCGGCAACAGGCTCGACTTCACCTGCATCGGCCCGGCGGTGAATCTCGCCGCACGGCTGGAGCGGCTCGCCGCCCGGCTCGGCCGCACCGTGGTCGCCTCCAGCGATTTCGTCGGGCTGTGTTCGGAGGGCTGGAGCGACCTCGGCGAATTCCCGATGGCCGGCTTCTCCCATGCCGAACGGGTGCATGGCCTGACCGACGAGACGCCGCTCGCCGCCGAAGGGCTGTGAGACACTGAACCATCAAATTGCCGAGCGTCATCCGCGGGCTTGACCCGCGGATCCATCGTGCGCGTCAGCGCGCGTATGAAAGAGCTGTCTTGCAGAGGATGGATCGCCGGGTCGAGCCCGGCGATGACGCTTTTTTCGGTCAGCAAGCGCAATGGTTTTGATACTACGCGTCCGCACTACTCCTCCGGCTCAGTGGTGAACAGCAGCGGGTAGCCCTTGGCGCGGCCGGCGTCGGTTGCGCGGGTGGCCTTGGTTTCGGCGACGTCCTTGGTGAACACCCCGACCACGCAGACGCCGCGCTGATGCGCGGTCAGCATCACCTTGGTGGCCTGATCCTCGGTCATCCGGAACTCGGCCTTCAGCACCGACACAACGAATTCGCGCGGCGTGTAGTCGTCGTTGACCAAAATCACCTTGTGCAGTTTGGGCCGCTCGACCTTGATTTTGATCTTGGCCTTCGGCTTCAGGTCGATGTTGCTCATCCGGTGCCGACCCGCGGGCTCGCTCGGTTAAGTAGTTGTACGCAGACATTCTACATCGTCGCCGCCGGCGTTGAAACCGGCTGCCCCGGGTCACGAACGATGATCATCAGTGACCGGAAAGTGATCGGGATGGAACCGACTTCGCCGCTTTCCGTCACGTCGGTTGCATGTCACCATCGTGGTTGGTCGACCGGAGGGCTGCGATGCGCTGGTGGGTCTCGATCGGAATGCTCGCGGTCGCAATGGCGGCCGGTGTGGCCGCTGTCGCTGCGCCGAACCAGGCGCCGCAATCCGGCGCGGGCCGCGACGACGCCAAGCAGGTCGACGTCGAACTGGTGCTGGCGGTCGACGTCTCCTATTCGATGGACGTCGACGAACTCGCGGTGCAGCGCGAGGGCTACGCCCAGGCGCTGATGTCCGGTGAATTCCTCAAGACGCTGAAGAGCGGGCCGAACGGCCGCATCGCAGTGACCTATTTCGAATGGGCCGCCTCCGGCGACCAGAAGGTTATCCTGCCGTGGCACATCATCGACGGCCCGGAGTCGGCCGATGCCGTCGCCGCCGAGATCATGAAGGCACCGCTACGCCGCGCCTCGCGCACCTCGATTTCCGGCGCGATCAACTTCGCGCTGCCCCTGTTCGAGCAGAATCCGTATCATGGGCTGCGCCGGGTGATCGATATTTCCGGAGACGGCCCCAACAATAACGGCGAGCCGGTGACGATCGCCCGCGATGCCGCTGTCGCCAAGGGTATCGTCATCAACGGCCTGCCCATCATGGTCAAGGAGCCGTCCTACTCGATGATGGATATCGAGAATCTCGATTATTACTACGAAGATTGCGTGATCGGCGGCCCTGGCGCCTTCGTGGTGACGATCAAGGATCGCGCCAGATTCAAGGAAGCGATCCATACCAAACTGGTGATGGAAGTCGCAGGTCACACCCCGCCCGCGCGCGTCGTCCCGATCGCCGACGAGCAGCGTCCCGCGCGAGTGTCGTGCCTGATCGGCGAGAAGGTGTGGCAGGATCGGTGGGGGCGGTGAGATAGGGGTAGTTAGTCTCGCTCACACTCCGTCATTCCGGGTTCGCTCGCGCCCCGGAATGACGACGTGGGTGCCAGGAGTGATAGTGGACGACAGCGTTGCGGCAAGTGCGCGACCTAGCCCGCCGCCACCCAGTTGCCGTGAAAGCCGTCCGGGATGCGGTGGCCGAGCTGCACCAGGGCGACCGGGCCGGCGGCGATGTCGGCGGCGTTGAACACCGCGAGATCGCTGCGGTTCTCGCAGCCGCGCCACACCACCGCGAGCAGCCAGCCGTCGGCTTCGGCCGCGTCGGCAATGCGCGGCACGAACACCGGCTCGCCGATGGTGTCGCCGGTCGGCAGCAGATAGCGGGCGCGACGATGGCCATTGCCGTCGACATGGACCAGCCCGGTGAGCATACCGAGCATCGGCGTCTCCGGGCTGGCGCAGGCGTACCAGCCGTGCCGGCTGCGCAGCCCGGCGCGGCGTTCGTCGATCCGCGGAAATTCGCCGCTGATGTCGTCGAGATAGCTGCGCTTGAACGCGTTGGTGTTGCCGGCGAGGTCGAAGGTCCAGCGGCACAGCCGCGCGCGGCCCTTCTCCGGATCGGTGCGGCGGCCGTTCGGATGCGTGAACAACGGCGCTTCTTCGGACTGCATCACGTCGGCGACGATCCGGGTGCCGTCCTCCCAGGCGTTCATGACGTGGAACACGAAGCAAGCCTCGCCGCGGAACCAGCGGATGTCGCGGGTCGAGCCGGAGCGCTTCATCACTCCGACATAGGAGCCCTTGCGCGGATCCCAGGCGTAAGGGGGGCGGCCACGCACCGCGCGCCAGATGCTGCCGGTGAGTGGAAGGATCGGAAACAGCACGTAGTTCTCGGTGACGATGAAATCGTGCACCATGGCCCCATACGGCGCCTTGAAGTGCTCCAGCCGAGTGACGTTTCCCGCAGCGTCGACCGTGCCGAACGACATCGTCCGGGTCAGCGGTCCGCCGGCGTTGTAGCCGAAGAACAGCATCTCGCCGGTCACCGGGTCGATCTTCGGATGAGCGGTGAACGGCCCCTTCAGCGCGCCGCCGTAGTCGCAATAGCCGCGGGTCTCCAGCGTGCCCGGCTCGATCTGCATCGGCAGATGCGCCTCCTCCAGCGCCAGCAGCTTGCCGGCGTGGAACACGATGTTGGTGTTGGCGACGTTGCCGTCCTCCGGCACCGCGCGCGGCGCGTCCGGCAGCTTGAGGTTGAACTCGCCATACAGCGGCCGGCCGGCCTCGTGCTCGGCGAGCCATTTCGGCGTGCGGACCCAGCGGTTGCGATACGAGGCGCGGCCGTTTTCCAGCCGGAACGCGTGCAGCATGCCGTCGCCGAAGAACCAATGCGCGTTCGGGGAAACGAATTGCGGGTTGGCGCCGTTGCGATACAGCGTGCCGTTCAGTTCGCGCGGCAGTTCGCCCTTCACCGTGAGAAACGGGGCATCGCATTCCATCGGGATCGGCGCGAGATTGTCGCACGCGTCCGGAATTCCGGTCACCTGAAGCATGTCGTGCTCCTGAGCCTCTCTTGGTCGTGTACGCCGGTCAATCGAGTGCGAGCAGGCGGCCGAACGGCTGCACCGCATTCGCGTGTTGCTGTGGCACCGCCCAGATCACCGGCCAGCGCGGCTTGAATTCCGCCGGGCCCTCGAGGTCTGTCAGCACCACGGTGATGTCCGGCCTGTGCCGGTCGGCCTCGGCGAGCAGCGGCGTGAAGTTGGTGCCGCCGCCGCCGGCGAATTCAATCTCGCTGAGCACAAAGCGGCGGCCCGGTTCGAAGAACTCGACCTGCCGCACCCGCTCGTCGCCGATGATCAGCACCAGCCCGGCTTCCTGGCGCCGCGTGATGGTCTCGATCTCGGTGGCGAAGCGCTGCATCAACTGATCGTCGATCGAACCGGAGACGTCGATAATCAGCGCCAGCCGCGGCTCGTTCTTGGTCGGGCTGAAGCCGGGCTCGAACGGCATCCGGTGATTGCCGGCGCGGCCCTGATTGGCGATGTAGGAGCGGGTCGGGCGCGACCAGGTCAGCGCCGGCTTGCGGGCGAGGCCACGCGCGAGCTGCACCCGCAGCAGCTGGCTCCACGGCGTGCGGCTGCGCGGCAGATCGGCGATCAGCGCGCGCAGCATCGAGAACGCACCGTCGCCGGCATGGCCGCGCAGGATCCGCTCGCTCCATTCGCGCGCCAGCTCGGCCTCGTGTTCGGGGGCTGACTGAGCCTCCGGGTTCGGCACCAGATCTCGCGCGCCGCCGGCGCCGAGCGCCCGCACCTTGGCCGAACGGGCGCCGTCGCTGCGCTGGGCGGTCTCGCTCTCCGACGTGCCGGATTGGGATTGGGCCTGATCCTTGTCGCCGGAGCCGGAGGAGTCAGCCTTCGATCCCTGCTGCGATTGCCGGCCGGATTGCTGCTTGCCGCTGGTGCCCTCGTCGCGGTCGTCGATGGCGCGATACAGCTTCTCGACGTCCCATTCGAGAAGCGCCGATTCCGGCTGCTGTTCGCGGCCGAGCGCTTTGAACACGATCTGTTCGAGCATCACCGCATTGTCCGGCAGATGCAGCCAACTCAGATGCGCCAACGTGGTGTTGACGATGGCGTCGGCGCAGATGTTGAACAGCTCGAGGTCGACGTCACCGTGGGTGCGTTGCAGCTCGACGAAACGCTGCGAGTGGCGCAGCGCGATATGCAGCACTTCGTGCGCGACGAGGCCGACCTGGTCGGGTAGCGGCAGGCGTTCGAAGGCGGCGCTGTAGTACACCGTGGTGCCGTCGGTCACCGCCGCGGGCGTCTGCGCCGGTGTGTCGTCCGGAAGGTCGCGGTGCTGCACCCACAGCGCCAGACCGCCGGTCGACGGCGCAAATTCCACCATGCGCTGAATCGCGCGCGTGCCGCGATGGCTGTACGGCGCGCCCGGATCAGGCATCGGCGGCTTCCAATTGCCGGCGGTCGGCGTAGCGGGCATAGGCCGGGCTGTCCAGGATCGCGGCTTCGAGGCCGTTCTCGAGTCCGCGCTGCATCAGCAGCTCCATCGCCAGGGTCTGCGCTTCGCGGATCGGCAGCGGGGCGCTGCTGCGGACGTCGGGCAATTGCTCGACGATCTCCAATGCCCGCGCCAGCGTCGCCTTGTCGGTGCAGGCGGCCAGCAGCCCGTACAGCATGCCGTACAAGGCATCGAGCGACTTCGGCAGCAGCGCTGCGGTCTCCGGGCCCGGGCGCGCCGCGAGCAGCTTCAGCACGTCGGTGCCGGCCTGGATCTCGCGCAGCACGCCGAAGAACTCCGCTGCGTTGGCGGCACCGATCCGCCCCTGCACGAACAGCCGCTTGGCGTGATCGGACAAGCCCGATTTCAGCACGTTGGAGATGTCCTCCCAGCCGCGCGGGCTGGCGCCGATCAGGTGATCGCCGGCGAGCTGTGCCTGGGTGTCGTCGAGCTTGTCGGGCCGGATCTTCAAGTAAGCCATCACCTCCGGCGCGAAGTCGTGGCTCATGGCATGGCTGAGGAAGGCGTCGATCGCGGTCTGGACGTTGAAGTGGAACATGCGGTCGGCGAGCGCGGTGCCCATGTCGTGGCTGATCGCGCCGTGGAAGCTGGCGTTGCCGGCGGCCACCACCTGCCAACCATCGGGCAAATGATAATTACCGACGCGGCGATCGAGGATCAGCGAATAGGCCGAGATCTGCAGCCGCTGGTCGGCGGCCGTGAGTTCGTCGAGAAACAGCACGCCTTCGGGCTGGTCGCGCGACGGCAGGAACTCCGGCGGAAACCACACCGTCTTGGCCAAGTTCTCGTCCGCATAGATCGCACCGCGGATATCGACCGGCTCGATCGTGGTCAGCCTCAGATCGATCAGCGGCACGCGATAATGCGCGGCGACCTGGCGGACGATCGACGACTTGCCGACACCGCGCGTGCCCCACAGCATCGACGCCCGCCGCCGCAGCGTCGGGTCGGCGTATTGCTCGATCAGCGCGGCCTTGGCGGCAGCGATCGAGACCGGGGGGATGTTCATGGGGTTGCCTTGCATCGATCGTTCCCTCGCTCGTCAGGTCGTCTGTGCGTCCATGACTTGTTGCGCCGGCTCGGACTCCGGCAGCCATGTGGCGTTCCAGCGCCGCGGCAGCGGCGGAATTTCCAGGGAGGGCGTTTCCCGCATCCCGAATGCACCGAACATCAACAGCGGCGGCGCGCCCATCAGCAACAGGTTGAAGATCGAATCCTGCGGGACGTCGATCAGCGTCAGGCTGGCGGCGCCGGCGATCAGGCCGCCGAAGAACAGCGCCGGGATCGCGCGGCGGAAGGTTACCGTCCAGCGCGCGCCGCGCAGCTTCTCGTAGTAAGCGGCGGGCGGCCGGGTCAGCGTGCGGGCGAGATGCGCCACCGTCTTTTCCAGCGCGGCTTCGACCCGGCGGCTCAGCTCCGGCTCCTGGCCGCGCACCTTGATTTTGCCGGTGAAGCCGGCCTTGCTCTTGCGCAGCGGCGACCACGCCCAGCCGATCACCGCGAGCAGATCCTCCGGCAGCGCCACGCCCGGCGTGCGTGGGGTGATGTCGATTTCGGCCGGATAGCCGCGTACTTGCGCGCCGCGCAACACCACGCGGAAGCCGGCGATCTCGGCTTCGCCGCGCAGCAGCACGCGCTGCACCGCGCCCTCGGCGGCCTGCCGTGTGCCGACCGCGGTGAGACGGTAGCTCAGCGCCAGCAAGGCACCTTCGACGCTGCGGAATTGCTGTTGCGGCAACACATGCTCGATCCGCTGCAGCAGGATGTCGAGATCGTCGCCCTGGGTTTCGAGCGTCGCGGTCAGGCCGTCTTCCAGCGTCAGCGTGCGGGTGACCTGGTGCAGCCCGGGGCGAGGATTCTCGAGTTGCAGCAGCTCGGTCGCGTCGATGCCGCCGCGGCCGGCTTCGTCGTGCGCCACCGGTTTGAACAGCAGCCGCCGCGCTAGGCGATCGCTGGCGGCGAGGTCGACCTGATAGCCGCGTCGCGTGAACGGCTGCACCAGCCCGAGGATTTCGTGGTGGGTGAACGGGTGAGCCGGCGCCGTCTCGATCGCTGCCGATCCGGTGAGAAGCTGTGCGTAGTTCATTCCGTCAGCAACCTCCGCAACTGAAGCCCTCGCGGCGCAGCTTCGAGGGTCGGCTGCGCCGCGAGTCGCGCGGTCAAATCGATCACGCTTGGTCTAGTTTCTTCAACTGCGAGGCGAACGCAACTCACGCTGTTGTTGATCGAGGTTCGTGGAGTTGCGTGGCGCCCTCGCAGATCACGCCGAGTGAGCGAGCGTCGGCTTGTCGACGCCGCTCGGTTGCAGCTTGGCGAGAAACGCGCCATACGAAGATACCACCTGATCCAGCACTTCGAAGTGCGGGAACGCACCGGTATCGAACTGCACGATGGTCCAATTCGAGCGGCCGGCGACGCGGCTCTTGTGGCGGTAATCGACGAAGTCGCCGCGCACGCCGTGCGCCATCCAAACCGGCAGCCGGAGCTGTTCGTAGACGTTGAGAATGTCGGTGCTGAACATGAAGCCGGCCACGAAGTAGTACGGCGCATGGCGGGCGCCGGGCTGATGCGTGGTGGCGTAGTCGTAGTCGACCATCGGCTCGTCGATATTCTTCGAGCCCCACGCCTTCTCCAGGAATTTGCGGATCACCGGTCGCGCGGTGAGCATCTTGAAGAAGCCGCGGTCCCACAGCTTGACGCGCAGCACGTCGATGATCCAGGCGCGGCCGCGGGTGCCGGGCGTGCGCGCGTCGCGCGCTTTGCCTTCGAAGCCGGTCGGACTGATCAGGCCGAGCGAGCGAAACGCCTGCGGCGTCTCGGTCGCGGCGCGGGCGAGGAATTCGCTGGCCAGCGACAGCGCCAGCGCGTCGATCGGCTGATCGCCGTGGATGCGACGGATCTGCTCGACGGCGGCGTGCACCGCATCGGTCATCATCCGTGCGGTGTATTCGCGATCGTCGCGGTCGGACTGGCCGAAGCCCGGCAGGTCGATCGCGTAGACCGGGCGACGCTGTGCGTAGTAATCGTACAGCGGCTTGACTTCGTAAGCGGAGCCGGCGGCGTTGATGCTGTGGATCAGCAGCAGCGGCGTGGCGTTGCCATCCGGCTGCGCGCTGCCCGCCGCATAGATCGCCAGCCGGCCGACCACGCTGGTGAGATCGGTGCGCGCGCCGGCCACCGGGTTGGCGAGACCCGTCCGCGCATGATGCTGCGCGATGCTACCTGTGTTGATTGTCTGCCCGCTGGTCATCGGCATCTGCGACCTCTCTTGAATTTGAGCGAACCATCGAGCCAATGGCGTGAAACGGGGAAGGTTCCAAACCGCGCGCGGTTCGGACCGATCCAGCGCAAGAATGGTATCTACATACATTGCGCGCGACGTCGACTCGTGCGCGCATGATAGTCCCACTGCTGACTGGTGTGATCACGAGGCCGAGCTTCGGCTCCCGATCAAACCGTCAGTACAGCTTGACGTCAGTGTCGGTGCGAGTTGTTAGTTGGATGCGACGAACGACTGTCCATTCGGCCTGACACGGATGCCGGGACGCAGCCTCGTCCACGGCAATGTCGCGGTGTCGGCCGGCATCGCGCCCGGCGCGGCGCAGATCAGCAGCCGCTCCGCGATCGGCTGAAAATCGGCGCGGAAATGCACCGAACTCTTCACCACCAGAACGGCCTGCGCGGTCGGCTCGATGCCGACATAGCGGTACATCGCCTGATCGGCGAGCTGCGCCTTGTGCGATGCGACCACCACGCGGACGCCGCCGATCCGCAGACAGGCGGACGGTCCCATCTCCATCTCGCGCCCGCCGAAATACGGGCCGGGTGCGACGAATCGTCCGTCGGACAACTGCTCGACGACGAAGATTTCCTCGAACGGCGCGTCGCCGGGAATCCCCGACCTGCCGCCGAGCGCCAGCGAGATCACCGCGCCGGCGCCCGCAGCGTGCGCGGCCTCGGCCGCCTCCGGGTCGTAGATCACACCGATCGCGGCCCGCTGGGCATTGTTGCGCACCAGCGCCCGCAGCATTCCGGTGGTGTCGGAATCGCCGCCGGCGCCGGGATTGTCCTGGGTGTCGGCGATGATGATCGGCTTGGCGGCGGTGCGCGACAGCTCGATCGCGAGCTTCACACCCTCGTCGGGCGAGTAGATCTTGCCGTCGAAATCATCCTCGTGACCGATCACCAGCGCGGCCACTGCATCGGCCGCCGCGTCGGCATCCGCCTGGGTGTGGCCATAGGCGAACACCGAAGGGCCGCAGTCCGGAAAGTCGGCGGCCGGAAAGCCCGGCGCGAACGACAGCGTCGGCACCTGATCGCTCTCCAGCGCCGCGAGCTTGTCGTAGATCCCCTTGGTCGGCTCGTCGAACGTGCACTGCCACGAGATCGGAATCAGGAACGGGAGTTGCCGGAACGCTTTGGCGAACTTCTGGCCGCTGCTCAGCAACAGCTCCAGGTGCCGAGCGGAGGCGCGTCCGGTGTCGGCCATGTCGACATGCGGATAGGTGCGGTAGGCGATCAACGCATCGGCATGCTCGATCATCTGCGGCGTGACGTTGGCGTGCAGATCGATACTCACCACCAGCGGCAGATCCGGGCCGATCACTTCGCGGACTCGCGCCAGGATCTCGCCTTCGCCGTCGTCGAGATGTTCGGTGACCATCGCGCCGTGCAGGTCGAGATACACCGCATCCAGCTTGCCGGCGTTCTTGATGCCGTCGACCATGATCTTCACGACGCGCTCGAACGCGTCCTCGGTGACGTGCGCCGATGGGCTGGCGCCGCAGGCGATGGTCGGGATCAGTTCCCAGCCCCTGGCCTCGGCGTCGTCCACAAAGCCGGCGAGCCCGACATTGATGCCGCGCATCACCTTCAGCACGTCGGCTCCGATCGTCATCGCCGGCCAGCCGCCGCCATGCACGAACGCCTCCCAGGTCGCCTTGGTGGGCGCAAAGGTGTTGGTCTCGTGCAGGAAGCCGCCGACGGCGATGCGGGTCATGGTGTTTCTCTTGATTCGTCATTCCGGGGCGCGCGAAGCGCGAACCCGGAATCCCGAGGTTGTTAGGAAGGAGATTCCGGGTTCGCGAGCTGCGCTCGCGCCCCGGAATGAGTGCGGAAGGGATGTTTCAACTCACCGCCGCCTGCCGCGCTTCGTTGACGGGACGGAAATTGGCGAAGTCCCAGTCGCGGCCGGGGGCGGCTTCGAGCAGTTGGCGGGTGTAGGCCTGTTTCGGATGGGTCAGCACTTCGGCGGCCGGGCCCTGTTCGACGACACGGCCTTTCTCCATCACCGCGACATCGTCGCAGATCTGCGCGGCGACCCGCAGGTCGTGGGTGATGAACAGCAGTGCGATGCCGAGCCGGGTCTGGATTTCGTCGAGCAGCTTCAGCACCTGCGCCTGCACCGAGACGTCGAGCGCCGACACCGCCTCATCCGCCACCAGCACGTCGGGATCGAGCGCCAGGGCGCGGGCGATCGCGATGCGCTGGCGCTGGCCGCCGGAGAACTGATGCGGGAAGCGGTCGATCGCGTCCGCAGGCAGATGCACCAGTTCGAGTAGCTGCCGCGCTTTCGCCAGAGCCTCGGCGCGGGGCATGCCGTAGTTGATCGGCCCCTCGGCGATGCTCTCGCCGACGCTGACGCGCGGATTGAGCGAGCGATACGGATCCTGGAACACGATCTGAATCTTCTTGCGGTGGGGCCGCAGCAGCCGTCGCGACAGCTCGGAGATCTCGCGTCCGGCGAGCCGGATGCCGCCCGAGGTCGGGTCGATCAGGCGCACGATACAGCGCGCGACGGTGGACTTGCCGGAGCCGCTTTCGCCGACGATGCCGAGCGTGCGGCCCTTGTGCAGCGTCAGCGTCACATCCTTCGCGGCGACCACCTCGCGGGCTTTGCCGAGGAACGAGCGCTCGCGATACACCTTACCGAGCTCGTTGGCCTCCAGCACCACCGGGGTGCCCTTGTGCTCACGCGGTGGCCGCGGCACCAGGCTCGGCACCGCCGAGAGAAGATTGCGGGTATAGTCCATCTGCGGCCGACGCAGCACGGCCTCGAGCGGCCCGGTTTCGACCAGCCGGCCGTGGCGCATCACCGCGACCCGGTCGGCGATCTCGGCCACCACGCCCATGTCGTGGGTGATGAACATCACCGCGGTGCCGTGCGCCTGCTGCAATTCGCGGATCAAGGTCAGGATCTGCTTTTGGGTGGTGACGTCGAGCGCGGTGGTCGGCTCGTCGGCGATCAGCAGCTTCGGCTCCAGCACCAGCGCCATCGCGATCATGATGCGCTGGCGCTGTCCGCCGGACAGGCGATGCGGATACGACGCGAAGATCCGCTCGACTTCGGGTAGCCGCACCTGGTTCATCATGTCGAGGATGCGGCGGCGCCGTTCGCGCGCCGGCAGGTCGGTGTGGAAGCGCAGCACCTCGTCGATCTGCTTGCCGACCGGCACCACCGGGTTCAGCGCGGTCATCGGCTCTTGAAAAATCATCGCCATCCGCGAGGCGCGGAGCTGGCGCAGCCGGCGCTCGCTGGCGGCCAGCACGTTCTCGCCGGCGAGCCGGATTTCGCCGCCGCTGGCGTGCAGCGCGCCCTTCGGCAGCAGCCCCATGGTGGCGAGCGATGTGACCGATTTGCCCGAACCGCTCTCGCCGACCAAGCACATCGTCTCGCCGGCGCCGACGCTGAGCGAAATGCCGTCGATCACCTTGTCGCCGTTGCCGGTTTTGCCGAGCCGGACCACGAGATTTTCGATTTCGAGGACGTTGTCGGTCATGTCGGGCTCCGCAGTCGGGCACGGCGTGCTCCCTCTCCCCGCTTGGGGGGAGAGGGTTGGGGTGAGGGGGCGTGTCCGCGAGTCAGAGCGGCTCGGCCGCGTGGCGGCACCCTCTCACCCGGATCGCATCTGGCGATGCGATCCGGCCTCTCCCCGCGCGCGGGGAGAGGTAAGGTCGGTGTGCGTTGTGGGGCAGAGAGAGCAGACATGATGAGCGGCCTCTTCATCGGCTGCCCTCGCGCTGTTTCATCCGCGGGTCGAGGGCGTCGCGGGCGGCGTCGCCGATCAGGTTGACCGACAGGATCGCGATCGACAGCAGCAGGCCCGGCCAGAAGATCAGCATCGGCTTGATCTGAAACACCGCGCGGCCTTCGGCCATGATGTTGCCCCAGGTCGGGGTCTCCGGGCTGATACCGGCGCCGAGGAACGACAGGATCGCTTCGGTAAGGATCGCGGAGGCCGCGATATAGGTGCCCTGCACGATCAGCGGTGCCACCGTGTTGGGCATCAGGTGCCGCCACATGATCTTCGGCAGGCTGGAGCCGAGCGAGATCGCCGCTTCGACGTAAGGCTCTTCGCGCGCCGACAGCACGACCGAGCGCACCAGCCGCGCGACGCGGGGGATTTCCGGGATGGTGATGGCGATCAGCACCGTGGTCAGGCTGGCACCGGACAGCGACACCACGGCGATCGCCAGCAGAATGCTGGGGATCGCCATCAGGCCGTCCATCACCCGCATCATCACCGCGTCGACCCATTTGAAGAAGCCGGTGACGAGGCCGATGACGAGGCCGATCGCGATCGACACGATCGCGGCGCCGACGCCGATCAGCAGCGACACCCGGCCGCCATAGATGATGCGCGACAGCAGGTCACGGCCGTAGGCGTCGGTGCCGAGCAGAAACTCGGCACTCGGCGGCTTCAGACGTTGCGCCGGCGCCAGCGTTATCGGATCGTGCGGCGCCAGCCACGGCGCGAAGATCGCCATCAGCACGATCAGCGTCAGGCAGACCGTCGCCGCGGCGATGATCGGGGTCGACAGCAGGAAGCCGAGGCGGGGACGCAGCGGCCGCGGCACCGGCAGGGTCGGTTCGGACATGGTGTCGATCGCCATGATGCGTGCGCCCTCAGTACCGGATTCGCGGATCGAGCAGCGTGTAGGCCAGGTCGATCAACAGATTGACGCCGACATAGATGCCGCTCGTCAGCAGGATCATGCCCTGGATCACCGGATAGTCGCGCGCCAGCACCGCATCGACGGTGAGGCGGCCGATGCCGGGCAGATTGAACACGCTCTCGGTGACGACGACGCCGGAGATCAGCAGCGCGAATCCGGTGCCGATCACGGTGATCACCGGCACCGCGGCGTTGCGCAGCGCATGGCGCAGCAGCACCCGGCTTTCCGTGATGCCCTTGGCGCGCGCGGTGCGGACATAGTCTTCGCCGAGCACGTCGAGCATCGCCGCCCGGGTCATCCGCGCGATCAGCGCGACATAGATGAACGACAGCGTCAGCGTCGGCAGCACCAGCCGTTCGAAGAACGGCCCGAACCCGCGCGACAGTGAGCGGAAGCCCTGCACCGGAAACCAGCGCAGCTCGATCGCGAACACCTGGATCAGCACGTAGCCGATCACGAACACCGGCACCGAGAAGCCGATCACCGACAGACCCATCACGAAGCGGTCGATCCAGGTTCCGTGCTTCCAGGCGGCAACGACGCCGAGCGGCACCGCGACGATCACCGAAACCACGATCGTGGCCAGCGCGACGGTGATGGTCGGCTCGATGCGCTGCCCGATCATCTGCAGCACCGGCACCTGCGAGATCAGCGAGACGCCGAGGTCGCCGTGCAGCAGACGGCCGACCCAAGTGAAGAACTGCACGTAGAGCGGCTCGTTGAGGCCGAGCGTGGCGCGGATGCGCATCAGTTGTTCAGGGGTGGCGCTGTCACCGGCAATGATCGCGGCGGGATCGCCAGGCGTCAGGCGCAGCAGCAGGAACACGAACAGCGCGACCACACCCATCACGGGAATGGCCGCCAGCAGGCGGCGGATCAGATAGCCGAGCATCGGCACTCCACGGATTGGAATCGACGATTAGCGAAACTTATCCAGAAGATGCGGTTCGTCATGATCACCTGCGCTGCGGTCGTCGAACGTCACCACGAAGTTGAGCAAGTCCCGTGCCAGCGCCGCACCGCGATGCCATCAGATCTGCGCAGACTTGCTCAGTCGAGCGTCGCGAGCAGTCCCGCCATCAACCGGCCGCGCTCGGCGAGGCTGTCGACCTCGATATGCTCGTTCAGCGTGTGCGCGTCGGCGCCGCGGACGCCGAGGCCGTCGAGCGTCGGAATGCCCATCGCGCCGGTGAAATTGCCGTCGGAGCCGCCGCCGGCGCTGCCGTGCGGCAGGCTGGCGCCGAGCTGGGCGGCGACCGCCCGGGCCTTCTCGTACAGCGCCATGGTGCCGGCGTCGGGCTCCCACACCGGACGGGTGACGCCGCGCGTCACCTTGAAGGTGACGTCGTTGCTGCTGCCGGACAGCGCCAGCATTCGCTCGACGCCGCGGTCGAGATCGGCTTGGCGCTTGGCCATGCTGAGCGCTTCGCCGGTGCAGGTGGTGGCGACGCAGTTGACCCATTGACCGCCGTGGACGATGCCGACGCTGAAGGTGCAGTCCTCACCTGTCATCGCGTCGATCGCGAGAATCTGCTTGGCCATTTCCCGTATCGCGGAACGCCCCGACGACAGCGTCGCGCCGGCGTGGCTCGGCTTGCCGATCGCTTCGAGATTGAAACGCGCGATCGCATAGCGGCCGGTCACGACCCCATTGTCGGGGCGACCGGGCTCCGGCACCAGCACGTATTTGTTGCGGGCAGCTTCGGCCTCGATGATGTCTCGGGTCGATGGCGTACCGACTTCCTCGTCCGGCGTGAACAGCACGGTAATCGGCAGCGGCGTCGTGAACGAGGCGCGGGCGAGTTGACGGATCGCTTCCAGCGTCAGGTAGTTGCCGCCCTTCATGTCGAAGATGCCCGGGCCGTAGGCCTTGTTGCCTTCGCGGCGGAACGACAGTTTCTCGATCGTGCCGACCGGGTGTACGGTATCGAGATGGCCGGCGATCAGGATGCCGGGCTCGCCTTGCTTGGGATGCGGAAACCGCGCGCGGACGCAGCCGGCGAAACCCTGCCGGCCCGCGATGCGCTCGATCGTCGCGCCCATGATCGCCATCTCCCGCGCTGCGAGATCGAGCATGCGCTCGACCGCGGCGGTGTCCCAGGTCGGACTTTCGCACTCAACCCACGCGCGTAGACCTTGCAGCATCGTGTCGGAATCGAAGGGAAGATTTTCCGGGTTCATTGCGCGCTCTCGGTTGAAGGTCGCTTACGAGACTGACTGCCGGCGCATTTGTAAAGCGAAAGATTCGTCGTCGACTACGCGAGGCGGCGCATGCGGCGCCCTCGCCGCATGATTGACGCTTGGCACGCTTGGTGCAAGTCTCGACTATCAGGATGCGGCAACGCGCTGATCGCGCGGCGTCGCGCCCGGATGCCTATCGCCCTGCACAAGCAATCATCTGTGATTGATCAGTTTCAAGTCAGGAGAACTCGAATGTTCCATCCACCGCGTTGGATGCGCTCGGTCGCCGCGTCGAAATTCGCCGTGCCTGCGCTCGCGCTTGCAGCATCGCTGACGCTGCCTGCGGCCGTCGATGCCAAGACGATCCGGGCCGTCATGCATTCCGATCTGCGCATCATCGATCCCGGCCTGACTACCGCGTACATCACCCGCGATCACGGCTACATGGTGTACGACACGCTGCTGGCGATGGACTCCAGCTTCAAGGTCCAGCCGCAGATGGCCGAGTACAAGGTCTCCGACGACAAGCTGACCTACACCTTCACGCTGCGCGACGGCTTGAAGTGGCACGACGGCGCGCCGGTCACCGCGGAGGACTGCGTCGCCTCGCTGCAGCGCTGGGGCAAGAAGGACGGCATGGGCCAGAAGCTGATGCAGTTCACCGCCAGCCTCGAAGCACCCGACGCCAAGACCATCGTGCTGAAGCTGAAGGAGCCCTACGCGCTGGTGCTGGAATCGATCGCCAAGCCGTCGTCGATCGTGCCGTTCATGATGCCGAAGCGGATCGCCGAGACGCCGCCGGACAAAGCGATCCCCGAGCAGATCGGCTCCGGTCCGTTCAAGTTCGTCGCGTCCGAATTCCAGCCGGGTGTCAAGGCGGTGTACGTCAAGAACTCCGACTACGTGCCGCGCAAGGAGCCGCCGAGCTGGACCTCGGGCGGCAAGGTGGTCAAGGTCGACCGCGTCGAGTGGATCACCATGCCGGACGCGCAGACCGCGGTGAACGCGCTGCAGTCGGGTGATATCGACTTCGTCGAGAACCCGTCGTTCGACATCCTGCCGGTGCTGCAGCAGGACAAGGAACTGAAGATCGAGACGCTCAACAAGCTCGGCTACGTCACCATCGGCCGGATGAACTTCCTGTATCCGCCGTTCGACAATCCGAAGGTGCGGCGCGCCGCGCTGCTGGCGATGAACCAGAAGCCGATCCTCGACGCGCTGGTCGGTAATCCCGATTACTACCAGATCTGCGGCGCGATCTTCGGCTGCGGCACGCCGCTCGCCACCGACGTCGACTCCGCGCCGGTGACCAAGGGCGACGACATGGCGGAAGCCAAGAAGGCGCTCGCCGAGTCCGGCTACGACGGCACGCCGGTGGTGCTGATGGCGCCCGGCGACGTCGTCACCCTCAAGGCGCAGCCGATCGTCGCTGCGCAGCTGTTGCGCGAGGCCGGCTTCAAGGTCGACCTGCAGGCCACCGACTGGCAGACTGTGGTGTCGCGCCGCGCCAGCCAGAAGCCGCCGGCCGAAGGCGGCTGGAATATCTTCTTCACCAACTGGGTGGTGCCGGACGTCATGAACCCGGTCGCCAACGTCATGCTCAATGGCAAGGGCAAGAACGGCGGCTGGTTCGGTTGGCCGCAGGACGACAAGATGGAGGAACTGCTCGACAAGTTCGTCCGCGCAACCTCGCTTGACGACCAGAAGAAAATCGCCACCGACATCCAGAAGCGGGTCTACGAAGAGGTGACCTATCTGCACGTCGGCCAGTACAAGACCCCGACGGTGTGGCGCACCGAGTTGACTGGCGTGCTCGACGGCCCGGCGACCCCGGTGTTCTGGAACATGGACAAGAAGGGGGATTGAGCGCCGCCGCGGCTCGATCGGATCCGTCCCATCATTGCGCCGTCCTGCGACAGCAGGGCGGCGCTTTGCTTTGCGACGCGAACGAATCGAGCAGCAGTCCGGATTGCTGCGCCGACGGCCGACGGGGGCGGTCGATTCAGCGCGGCACAAAAAAGCCCGGCGGCGGCCGGGCTCGGTCGACTGCAATGTCGGCGGCGGCGGTGGTCGGCCGTCACCAAAGCGTCACTTGCGGGCGCAGGCAACCTTGATGGCGCTGGCGCTCGGGCTGCATTTCGCCGTGACCGAGCCGTCCTTCACCGTGAGCTGATCGGCGAGCCGGCCGGCGCCGCCGTTGACGCAGTAGGCCGAGGTCAGCGTCTCGTTGTCGGCACAGGTCACCGGGCAGCCGTCCGAAGCGCAGCTCGTCGAGGTCACGTTGCGGACGGAAGCGATCGTCGTCGGCGCAGCGACCGCGGTCTGCTTGTCGGCGGCGGGCGCGGTCTTGGCTGCGGGGGCGGGGGCCGGAGCTGCCTTGGCAGCCGGCTCGGGAGCGGCTGCTGCAGGTGCTGCAGCTGGCGCGGCGGTTTCGATCGCGGGCGCGCTGGCGGTGGTCGCCTCGGTGGCGGGCCGTGCATAGTAGCCGCTCGCCGACACCAGATAGATAAACAGCACTGCCGCCGCTACGGCACCGATCATGATCAGCGTGGTGGTGGGCAGAGCCCGGATCCGTTCGACCGTGTTGCGGATCGATGCGACGAAGGCTGCGGTGTCGAACGAACCGCCACGGGATCGCATATCATCGAACGTCAGATATGCAGCGATCACGAGGCCACCACCGAACAACATGAGTATCAGCAGTGGACCGAGCGCGGAGAGATACTCCATGTTACGTCTTTCCATTCATGGCAGGCCGGCGCGAGGTGTATAGGTTTCGCCCGCCGCGAGCTGCATTGTCGAAAATCAAATGAACACGCATCCGCACTGGCGCGTTGAGGTATGTCAAAACCGTCCGGCGCCGTCAGTCGAGATGTAGCACGATCGGCCCGGCGTCGTCATCGCGGCCGAAAGTTTTGCAATTCGTTAGGGTTGATGAACATCGCCCCGGCATTCGCCGAGTGCATTGGCCGCCGGCGCTGTGATCTAACGAACCAGTCGGTGGGGCCGTGTTTTCTGCGTCGACCGAGGGTCGACGTTGCCGAATCCGTGATGTTCGAATGCCAGGCAGTGGCGGAGCACCGCGGGTTGCGCCAAGTGAGCAAGCCGCGGCGCCGCGGCACACCCGTTCCGCGCCCAGCGCACATCTGACCGCCATACATACCGCCTATCATGCGCCGGGTATAACCATCGAAGAGTCTCCCATGAAGGCAGCAGACGTGATGACCACCGCCATCGTGACGGTGCAACCCGACACGCCCGTCCACACGATCGCCGAAACCCTGCTCAAGAACGGTATCAGCGCCGTGCCGGTAGTCGACGACGCCGGCGTGCCGCTCGGCATTGTCAGCGAGGGCGACTTGATGCCGCGCGACGACACCGAGCGCGAGGCGCGTCACGATTGGTGGCTGCAAATCCTGTCTGAAGGCGAAGCGGTGAATCCCGACTACCTGCGCTTTCTGAAATCCGACACCCGCACCGCCAGGGACGTGATGGTCGGCCCGGTGGTGACGGTCGAAGAAACGACGGCGGTGGCCGATGTCGCAGACCTGCTGGTCGAGAAACGGATCAAGCGCGTTCCGGTTCTGCGCGGCGGCCGCATCGTCGGCATCGTCAGCCGGGCCGACCTGCTCAAGACCATGACCGGGACCAATCATGCCGGGCGCGATCCGGTGCATGACGACCCCAATGCCTGGCCGGCGCCGTCCGACAAGCTGGCAGCGTTGACGCGGCCCAGCGCTCCGCCGCCGCCTTCGCCGCACGATCCGGCGGCGGACGATCTGTCGGCGGCGGCGTTCCGCGCTCTCGAGCTCGAGCACGAGCACGAGGAGGACGAAAAGCGCAAGCACGCCAAGGAGCTCGCCGACGAGAAGCACCATCGCCTGGCGAGCGAAATGCTGGCGTCGCACCTGTCCGACGAGACTTGGCAGAAGCTGCTGCGCAATGCCCGCGCCGCTGCCAAGAAGGGCGAACAGGAAAGCCTGCTGCTGCGTTTTCCGGCCGAGCTGTGCACCGATCATGGCCGCGCCGTGAACGCCCCCGATCCGGAATGGCCGTCGACGCTGCGCGGCATGGCGGCCGACATCTATCTGCGCTGGAAGGCCGAGCTGCGGCCGCACGGTTTCGTCCTGCAGGCCCGCGTGGTCGATTTCCCCGACGGCATCCCGGGTGACATCGGCCTGTTTCTGAGCTGGGGCAAGAGCGAGGCGGCGCACCATTGAGGCGCCGCGTGTCGCGGCCTCAGATCTTGAGATTGCGATACACCGAGACCTCGCGTTCGCGCGCCAGGCGGGCGTCGTCGCCGGCGCGGATGCCGCGCCAGCCGTCGAAGAACACCACGATGGTGGTGATCAGGCCGGTGATCTTGCCGACCAGGAATCCGAACGGGAAGATCAGCCGTTCCGCCGGCAGGATGAACTGCGAGCCGAGAAAGATCACCGCGGCGTTGGCGAAATACGCGGTGCGGTACAGCGTCTGCTCCTTCCAGGCGCTGCGCGCGTAGGGCCTGGAGCTCTTCTTCACCGCCTTGTTGTAGCGCGGGTTGCGGAGCAGCCCGAGCAGCCGGCGCTTTTTCGGCAATTGCCGCGGCCCGGCGAGCAGCGTGTGATAATTCTCGCGCATCTGAAAATGTGCTGTCAGCGCCAGCAGCAGGTTGGCGGCGACGAGCGCCGCTTTCAATTCCCACAGCGACAGCAACAGCTGCGCGGCGAGGTCGACGAACAGCAGATGCGTCGCCGCGTTGAGCACGAAGGCCGAGCGGTGGAACGCGGCGCGGTTGATGTTGGCGACCTTCTCGTCGATGAACGCCGCCCCCGGCTTGGTTTCGCCGAGCTGCAGCAGGAATGCGCGCTGCGCCTCGGTCAGGGGCCAGCTCTTACCGAGTTCGGCGATCGTCACCGCCGGGGTGCCCCGCTTGATCCGGAACGTCGCTTTTGCCGACCACTCGGAGACCCGCGCCAACCAGCGCCGCGTCACCGCGAAACGCGAGGTGCTGGTTGCTGCCTCGACGAGAGGGTGGGGATCTGGCTGCATCGTGTCCTTCAGCGCGGCTCGGTCGGCGTCAATCGCCGAAAAGCGGATCCTCCGCAAGCTTGCCGGCGGCCTTGATGGCCGTCTTCATCTGTTGCCGGATCTCGGCATCATCAAGGTCGGCGAGCTGGCGGGCGGCGTCCGGATCGAGCTTGGCACGCGCCCGGCGGGTGAACGTACCGGCCAGCTTGCGGTGTACCGCGACGTCGTTCAGCGCGCCGAGCGCGTCGAGCAGCTTCTTCAGGTGCTTCCTGAACCGCTTCAGCCGCTTGCCGGGCTTGCCCTCGAACAGGCTCTCGAAGAAACCGATCGCGTAGTTCAGCTTCTTCGCGGCGATCCGGACCTGATGACGCTCGTCGTCGTCGAGCTGTTCCAGCTCCGTCAGCCGCTTGTTGAGCTTGCGGGCCCGTCGCGTCAGCACGTCCCGGGCGAAGTCCTCGGCCGACGGCCGGTCGGCGGCCGCCGCCGCCCTGGTCCACTCGCCGGCGTCGATCCAATGCTGCAGATCGGTCAGCAACTTGCGGAAGCGCTGCAGTTCGACCGTCGCCCTGGCGTTGTCGAAAGCGGTACCGCGATCGGTGCCGAGCCGTTTCAGGAACGCCGGGGAGGCTGCCCTGAGTTTGGCGCCTTTGATTTTCACTTCCAGCAGATGCAGATCGCGGGCCGGGGCCAGCCGTCCGGCCAGCCATTTCAGCTCCCGCTTCAAGCGCTGGGTATCGCGACCGTCGACCAGATCGCCGAACACCGAGATTGCGGCGCGCATGCGCCGCAGCGCGATTCGCATCTGGTGCACGCCGGCCGGATCGCGGCGCCGCACCCGCGGCTGCTGGGCGACGATCAGCCGCAGCAACTCGCTGGCAATGGCACGGAATGCCTCGCCGCTGCCAGGGGTTCGCGACAGATCGATGTCATGGGCCGGGGCCGTGCCCGGTTTGGCCGAAGGCTTATCGAGAGATCGACTCATCATGTCCCACACGGGCAGAAGTTGACCGCCCGCGGTATCCTAGCAGATTTACGCGCCGATGACGCGCCCCCGCGGCGCGATCGGCAGGCGCTGAACCCGCGTCGTGCGACGGCGGGTCAGGCCCGCTTGAGCACTTCCAGCGGATAGCCGATCAGCTTGGCCGCCGCATAGGCGATGCCGGTGCCGATCAGCGCCGCTAGCACTTGGCCACCGTAGAACCAGGCCATCGAATTCGGATTGGGATTGATCCGTACGGCGAAATCGAGGCACCAGAGGATGGCGACGACGCCGACCACCATGACAATGAAAAGCTGCATGCGCTGCACGGCCGCCTCGATCCGGGCCATCCGTGCCTCGACGTGTTTGTCCGGGCCGCGCTCCGGCGCCGGTTTGGTCGGAGCCGGGGTGTTCAGGACGTCGTCCGCAGGCGTAGTCGTCATACCGTCCTCACTCTTCGCCTAAAGTCCAACTAACCGCGGGCCGCGATCCGCTTCTGCGTAGCAGTAATCGTCGCTGCGCTGCACAGAATTGACACAGCACAAAAGCGCTGTGCCAAACGTCGCGCGTAGTGATCGTGCGGATCGATAACTGAGTGTCCCGTTGACTTAGCGCAAATACGACGGAAGGTAAATTTGGGAAAGAGAGCCCCTTTACAGCAGTTCTAAACGCCGCAGCGGCGTGCGCTTGGGGGGAGCTCGTGATGCATACACCTTGGCAAGCCGCCACTGCGTTGAAGAGCGACGTCAAAGAGTTGCGTCCGCTCACCGGCAACGAGGCGATCGCCCGTGCCGCCTGGGAAGCCGGGGTTCGTGTCGCCGCCGCTTATCCTGGTACGCCCAGCACCGAGATTCTCGAAAATCTCGCGACCTATCCGGCCGAGGATCTGCACGCGCAGTGGTCGACCAACGAGAAGGTCGCGCTGGACGTCGCGATGGGCGCGTCGTTCGCCGGGTCCCGTGCGCTGTGCGCGATGAAGCATGTCGGCCTCAACGTCGCCGCCGACGCGTTCATGACCGCGACCTATATCGGCGTCAACGGCGGCCTGGTGCTGATCGTCTGCGATGACCCCGGCATTCACTCCTCGCAGAACGAGCAGGACAGCCGGATCTACGGCCAGCTCGCCAGCATCCCGGTGCTGGAGCCGAGCGACGCGCAGGAAGCCTACGACTTCACCAAGCTGGCTTTCGAGATCTCCGAGCAGTTCGACACCCCCGTGATCGTGCGCAGCACCACACGTCTGTCGCACACTCGCAGCACTGTGTCGGTCGGCCTGCGCTGCGAGGTGCCGCCGCGCGTGTTCCTGGAGCGGCCGTCGAAGAACGTGATGATCCCGGCGCACGCCCGCGGCCGTCATCTGTTCGTGCTCGAGCGCGAGGCCAGGCTGAAGGATTATCTCGGCACCGCGGAGGTCAGCCGGATCGAGAAGGGTCAGACCAGCTTCGGCGTGGTCACCGCCGGCACCTGCTACCCTTACGTCCGCGAAGTGCTGCCGGATGCCACCGTGCTGAAGCTCGCCGCGTCCTGGCCGCTGCCCGAACCGTTGTTGCGCGAGTTCTGCGCCTCGGTCGATCAGGTATTCGTGGTCGAGGAGCTGGAGCCGATCATCGAGAAGGAGATCGCCGCGCTCGGCATCAAGGTCGAGGGCAAGCGGCTGTTTCCGCGCGCCGGCGAGTTCTCGCCCGAGGTGGTCCGCGCCGGTTTCGTCAAGGCCGGCCTGTTGCCGGCGCCGCCGTCCTACAACGCCTGGGTGCCGGAGCCGGTGGTGCGGCCGCCGGTGCTGTGCGCCGGTTGTCCGCACACCTCGAGCTTCATGGCGGTGCGCGCCTCCGGCGCCCGCGTCGCCGGCGACATCGGCTGCTACACGCTGGCGGTGCTCGATCCCTTGCGCGGCATCGACACCTGCGTGGCGATGGGCTCGTCGATCGGCAATGCCATCGGCATGGCGAAGGCCGGCGAGACCAAGCCGGTGGTCGCCACCATCGGCGACTCCACCTTCCTGCACGCAGGCCTGCCGGCGCTGATCGACGCGGTCTACAACCAGGCCAACATCGCGGTGATGCTGCTCGACAATCACATCACGGCGATGACCGGCGGCCAGGAACATCCCGGCACGGGCAAGACCCTGCGCGGCGAGCCGGCGCCGCAGGTCGACTACGAGGCGCTGATCAAGGCGTGCGGCGTCAAATGGGTGAAGAAGGTCGACAGTTACGACCTCGCAGCCACCCATCAGGCGCTGCGCGAGGCGATCAATTATCGTGGTGTCGCGGTGCTGATCTCCAACCGGCCGTGCGTGCTCGATCCGATCAAGATCAAGGGGCCGCCGCTGGAAGTGATCACCAGCCAGTGCACCGCCTGTCAGTCCTGCATGAATCTCGGCTGCCCGGCGCTGACCTGGAGCGACGAGTGGTTCGAGGGCCGGCACCGGGTGAAGATCGATCCGGCGCTGTGCATCGGCTGCACGCTGTGCGCCCAAGTCTGCACCATCGACTGTATCAAGATCGCGAGCCCGGCGGTGACGCAATGAACGAGCAGAGCAGCATCGCAGTGAATGCGGACAGCGAGCCGGTGGCGTTCAACGCAGCATTGGCCGAGCCCACCAACGTGCTGATCGTCGGCGTCGGCGGCCAGGGTGTGATCCTGGTGTCCAAGGTGCTGGCGTCGCTGGCGCAGGCGCATGGCTACGAGGTCAAGCAGAGCGAAGTCCACGGCATGGCCAAGCGCGGCGGCACCGTGTTCAGCCACGTCCGGTTCGGGCCGCGGGTGTGGTCACCGACCATCGCCAAGGGCGAGGCCGACGTGCTGATCGCGCTGGAATGGGCAGAGGGGTTGCGCTGGCTGCCGCATCTGAAGCGCGACACCGGCGTGTTCATCTGCGACACCAAGCGGATCGTGCCGCCGTTCGCCTGCCTCAGCCGCCGCCCCGGCGCGCCGATGCGTTACTCGACCGAGACCGCCGAGCAGGTTGCCGCCTACGTCTCGGAGGCCTACGCGATCGACGCCACCAAGATGGCCGAAGAGCTCGGTAACGAGCGCGCCGCCAACGTAGTGCTGCTCGGCGCGCTGTCGACCGTGCTGGAATTCGCGCTGCCGGAATGGGAAAGAACCGTCACGGCGTTCGTGCCGAAAAAGACCATCGCGGTGAATTCGGCCGCGTTCGAGCTCGGCCGCAACTGGATCGCCGAGGCCAAGAGCGGGCCGGCGACCGCGGATGCGGCGCCTGCGCCGATGCCGGCGCACACCCCATATCAGCCGCGGCTCGAGATCACCGACGCCTGGTGCAAGAGCTGCGAAATCTGCGTCAAGCTGTGCCCCGAGCGCTGCCTGACGCTGAACGCCGATCGCATCGCCACCCTGGTGGCGCCGGAGAAATGCACCGGCTGCCGGCTGTGCGAATGGCTGTGCCCGGACTTTGCGATCCGCGTCCATCTCGACCCTGAAGCGCCCGCGATGGAGGCCGCGCAATGAACGCGCCGGATCGTCACGTTCCCAAAGCCGCCGCCGCCAAGCTGCTGTCCGGCAACGCCGCCTGCGCTCAAGGCGCGATCGACGCCGGCTGCAAGTTCTTCGCCGGCTATCCGATCACGCCGTCCTCGGAAATCGCCGAGCGTCTATCGACCATGCTGCCCGCCGCCGGCGGCGTGTTCATCCAGATGGAAGACGAGATCGCCGCGATGGCCGCGGTGGTTGGCGCCTCGATGGGCGGCGTCAAGGCGCTGACTGCGACCTCTGGCCCCGGCTTCTCGCTGAAGCAGGAGAACATCGGCTACGCCGCCGGCGCCGAGATTCCCTGCGTCATCGTCAACGTGATGCGCGGCGGGCCGTCGACCGGCATGCCGACCCGGCCATCGCAGGCGGACATCTTCCAGACCCGCTACGGCAGCCACGGCGACTATCCGATGATCGTGCTGGCACCGGCCTCGGCGCGCGAGATCTACGACGAGACCATCCGCGCTTTCGATCTCGCCGAGCTGTGCCGCACCCCGGTGATCCTGCTGTACGATCAAGTGATCGCGCAATCGTCGGAGACCGTGGCGCTCGGCGGCCGGCCGCCGGTGCACGCCACCCGCAAATGGGCGAGCGGCCCGCGCGAGTCTTACAAGCCGTATGCGGCCGATGCCGATCTGGTGCCGCCGATGCCGCGTCCCGGCGACGGCTATCGTACCCACACCACCGGCCTGACGCACAGCGAGAGCGGCTTTCCTTCGCAGGACCCGGAAACGGTGACCCGCAATCTCGGCCGGCTTTACGCCAAGCTCGATCGCCATCGAGACTTGATCGACTCCTACGAGGCGGTGCGCTGCGAAGACGCCGAGGTGGTGATCGTCGCAATCGGCATCAGCGCCCGCGCCGCCCGCCGCGCCGTCGACGCCTGCCGCGCCGAGGGCCACAAGGTCGGCCTGTTTCGCCCGGTCACGCTGTGGCCGTTTCCGGAAATCGCGCTGCGCGAAGCGACCCGAAACGCCAAGGCGATCCTGGTGCCGGAACTCAACATCGGCCAGCTGCGGCTCGAGATCGAGCGTCAGCTTCGCGACCGCCGCGTCGAAGGCCTGCATCTGATCAGCGGTGAGCCGATCACGCCGGCGCAGATTGCAGCCGCTGCTACCAAGCTCGCTTCGGAGGTCTGAGATGTTCCGCGACGCGCCGCATTTCGACGTCCGCGATTATCTCCGCAAGGAGATGATGCCGCACTTCCTGTGTCCCGGCTGCGGCCACGGCATGGCGCTGCGCGCGCTGCTGTGGGCGATCCACGAACTCAAGATCGATCGCGACAAGCTCGCGGTGGTGTCGGGCATCGGCTGCGCCGGCCGGCTGTCGGCCTATATCGACGCCAACACCTTCCACACCACGCATGGCCGGCCGCTGGCCTATGCCACCGGCTTGGCGCTGGCGCGGCCCGATCTGCACGTCGTGGTGATCACCGGCGACGGCGATTGCCTGGCGATCGGCGGCAATCATCTGATTCATGCCTGCCGGCGAAATCTCAAGCTCACCTGCCTGATGCTCAACAACGAGATCTACGGCATGACCGGCGGCCAGGTGTCGCCGACCACCTCGGAGACCCGGCTCACCACCACCACGCCGCACGGCAATTCCGAACCGAACTTCGACGCCTGCGCGCTGGCGACCGCCGCCGGCGCAGGCTTTGTCGGGCGCGAAGTCACCCGGCACGTGCCGAAGCTGAAAGAGCTGATCAAGGCCGGGCTGCAGCATCCGGGCTTCGCCTTCGTCGAAGTGGTTTCGGACTGCACCGAGGTCTACGGCCGCAAGAACGACATGGGCTCGTCGGCCGAGATGGTGATGCGGCAGAAGAGCGAGATGCGCCCCTCGGCGTATCGCGACAGCGTCGACGAGCCGTTCCGCTCGACCGATTTGCCGACTGGCATTCTGGCCCAGAACAATCGGCCGGAATACGGCGCGGCGTTGCGCGCCGCCGCCGCGGCACGCGCCGGCAAGTGACGGGGAGATCAGCCATGTCGACATCCCGCATCGAACTGCGCTTCGGCGGCACCGGCGGCCAGGGCCTGTTGCTCAGCGCTAAGCTGCTCGCCGACGCGCTGGCGCTGGAAGGCTGCCACGTCGCGCAATCGCAGACCTACGAGCCGACCTCGCGCGGCGGCTTCTGCAACGCCGATCTCGTCGTCGCCCGCGGCGAAGTCGACTATCCGCTGCCGATTGAATTCGATCATCTGGTGCTGCTCGACAAGATCGCCATCAGGCCGTCGTGGCCGAAGCTGAAAGCCGGCGCGCTGGTGGTCTCCGACGTTCGGCTATGCCCGGAGCTGCCCGACGGCTGCCGCTTCAAGCGCTACCCGCTGCCGCTCAGCCGCACCGCGATCGAACTCGGCAGCGAGCGCGTCACCAACATCGTGGCGCTCGGCGTGCTGATCGAGCTGTCGGGCATCTGCAAGCACAAATCGGTCGAGCAGGTGGTGCGGGCATCCTCGCCGCGCGGTTTCCTCGATCTCAATATGGACGCGCTGGCCGCCGGCACCGCGCTGGCCAAGGCGCCTGCCGTCGCGGCGGCGGCATCGTGATCGCAAGCTGTCACCAGGCACTGCGCGAACCTCTCCCCGCGCGCGGGGAGAGGTCGCCGCGCTCTGGCGCGGCGGGTGAGGGGGCGTCTCCACGCGGCCGAGACGTCGTGCTCGTGTCGCCCCTCACCCCAACCCTCTCCCCGCAAAGAGCGGGGCGAGGGAGTTCGCCGAGCGTGGGGCGGATTCATCGTTCTGCATTCACCCGTGACGTGCGTCTCCACCTCTCTCCGCGCGAGCGTAGAGAGGCCGTCGGCACCTGACCAAAGGTTACTTCCATGACCGCGCTGCCTGCCTTTCGCGAACCGACGGTTCACATGCACGACCGCGCCATCGAGACGATGCCGCGGCCGCAACTCGCGGCATTGCAGTTCGAGCGGCTGCGCAAAATCGTCGAGCGGGCGTATCGTGACGTTCCGCACTATCGCAACAGCTTCGACCAAGCCGGCGTCAAGCCGGCCGACCTGGCCTCGCTCGCCGACATCGCGAAGTTTCCTTTCACCAAGAAGACCGACCTGCGTGACAACTACCCGTTCGGGATGTTCGCGGTGCCACGCAATCAGATGCCGCGGATTCACGCCTCGTCGGGTACCACCGGCAAGCCGACCGTGGTCGGCTACACCAGAACCGATCTCGACAACTGGGCCGACCTGATGGCGCGGTCGATGGTCGGCGCCGGGATCTCGCCGGACGACATCGTCCACAACGCCTATGGCTACGGCCTGTTCACCGGCGGTCTCGGGGCGCATTACGGCGCCGAGCGGCTCGGCTGTACGGTCGTGCCGGCCTCCGGTGGCGGCACCGAACGGCAGGTGCAATTGATCACCGATTTCGGCGCCAACGCGCTGTGCTCGACGCCGTCCTACGCGCTCAACATCGCCGAGGTCGCCGAGCAGATGGGCGTCAATCTGCGCGATGCGCCGCTGCGGGTCGGCCTGTTCGGCGCCGAGCCGTGGAGCGACGCGATGCGTCGCGACCTCGAAACGCGGCTCGGCATCAAGGCGGTCGACGTCTACGGCCTGTCGGAGATCATGGGGCCCGGCGTCGCGTGCGAATGCCATGTCGCGCAAAATGGTCTGCACGGCTGGGAGGACCACTTCCTGTTCGAGACCATCGATCCGGAAACGCTTCAAGTGCTGCCGATGGGCTCGGTCGGCGAGCTGGTGATCACCACGCTCACCAAGGAAGCGCTGCCGATGATCCGGTATCGCACCCGCGACATCACCAGCCTCAACACCGAACCCTGCGCTTGCGGCCGCACCCATCTGCGCATCATGCGTGTGACCGGCCGCGACGACGACATGCTAATTATCCGCGGCGTCAACGTCTATCCGTCGCAGGTGGAGTCGGTGTTGGTCGGCTTCCCCGGCATCGCGCCGCACTACCAGATCGTGCTGACCCGCGAGAAAGCGCTCGACGCCATGACGGTCGAAGTCGAGATCGCCCCCGACGCCCCGCGCGACGAGGCCGCGCTCGCCAAGAAGGCGGCCGAAGTCACCCACCACATCAAGTCGCTGATCGGCGTGACGTGCAAGGTGGTGGTGAAGTCCCCGGGCGAAGTCCCGCGCTCGCAGGGCAAGGCGGTGCGGGTCAAGGACCAGCGGAATATTTAAGTTGTACGAATAGACTCGTCATGGCCGGGACGAAGCCCGGCCATGACGGATAGAAGGCAGGGCGGCCTACAACCCCAGCACCAGCTTGCTGATGATGTCGCGCTGGATTTCCGAGGTGCCGCCGAAGATGGTGTAGGCGCGGCCGTTGAGATGCGTCGGCATCACGGCGAGTTCGTCCTCCGGAATCGCCGACGGGGCGTTGAGGCGGTGCAGCGGGCGGGTCGGCTCGACATAGAGGCCGTCATTACCGATCACGTCGACCGCGAGCCGGCTCACTGCCTGGTAGATCTCGCTGGTGCGCAGCTTCAGGATCGACGACACCGCGCCGGGGTTCTGTCCGCTCTGCAGCGCCGACAGCACTCGCAGCTCGGTCATTTCCAGCGCGTCGATATCGACCTCGGCCTCCGACATTCGGATCGCGATGTCCGGATCCTCGACCGCCCGGCCGGTCGCCTCCGACTCGGCGAACGCCGCCGCCCGGTGCAGCGCCTTGCGGAGCTTGGCCGAGGCGATGCCGGAGCCGCGCTCGAACTCCAGCAGATACTTGCCGTAGGTCCATCCCTTGCCTTCCTCGCCGACCAGGTTCGACGCCGGAATCCGGACGTCGTCGAAGAACACCTGATTGACCTCGTGGTCGCCGCCGATGGTCAGGATCGGCCGGATGGTGATGCCGGGGCTCTTCATGTCGATCAGCACGAAGCTGATGCCGTCCTGCTGCCGCGGCTCGTCGCTGGTGCGCACCAGCGCGAACATCATGTTGGCGTTGTGCGCGTGGGTGGTCCAGATCTTGGTGCCGTTGATGACGTACTCGTCGCCGTCGCGCACCGCACGGGTCTTCAGCGACGACAGGTCCGAGCCCGAGCCCGGCTCCGAATAACCCTGGCACCAGTAATCCTCGCAGGACAGTATCCGCGGCAGAAAGTAGTTCTTCTGCTCCGGCGAGCCGAAGCCGATGATCACCGGGCCGACCATCTTGACGCCCATCGGCGTCGGGGAGGGGACGCCCGCATGCGCGCACTCGGTCTCGAAGATCCAGCGCTGCGCCGGCGTCCAACCGGGGCCGCCATATTCGACCGGCCAGCCCGGCGCGCCCCAGCCCTTGGCGTTGAGGGCGCGCTGCCACGGCACGCCGGTCTCCGGCTCGGAGAACACCGAAGCGTTGAGCGATTCGGCGCGCTTCATGTCGGGCGTCAGATTGGCCGCGATGAAGTCGCGGACTTCCTGCTGGAAGGCGAGCTCGGCTTCGCCGAAGGTCATGTCCATGTCGATGCCTCGCTTTGCTTAAACAGGCCGGCCGCTGAGCGCGGCGTGGCGGCGATAGTGATGGGGGCTGCCGCCGAACAGCGTCTCGAACGCCAAGAGGCGTTTGAAATACGCGCCGACGTCGAGCTCCTCGGTGACGCCCATGCCGCCGTGAAGCTGCACAGACTGCTCGGCGACGAAGCGCGCGCCCTTGCCGATCTTGGCCTTGGCGCCGGATGCGGCGCGGCCGCGCTCGGCGGCGTCGGCGTCCGCCTTCAGCGCCGCACGCAGCGCCATCGAGCGGGCCTCGTCGACCTGCACCGACATGTCGGTGAGGCGATGCCGCACCACCTGGTTGGCGGCCAGCGGCCGGCCGAATTGCTTGCGCACCTTGGTGTAGTCCAGCGTCTTGTCGGTCAGCGTCTGCATCATGCCGACGGCTTCGGCGGACATCGCGGCAAGGGCGCGATCGACCACCGCCTCGACGGCAGGATAGGCATCGCCGTCGGCGCCGAGCATCGCATCGGCGGGGACGCGCACATTGTCGAGCGTCAGATTGCAGGCGCGGCCGCCGCCGAGCCGGGGATAGTCCGCAAGCGTCAGCCCGGCCGCGTCGCGCCGCACCAGGAACAGTCGCAGCGAGCCGCTGCCGTTGTTCGCCAGCCGCGCCGAGACGATGAGCTGATCGGCCGACGCACCGTCCAGAACCGCGACCTTGGAACCGTCCAGCACATAGCCGTCGCCGTCCTTGCGCGCGGTGGTGTCGACGCGGGCGAGATCTGCGCGGGCTGCGCGTTCGGCATGGGCGAAGGCGAGCCGCAGCGTGCCGTCGGCGACGCTCGGCAGCAGCGCCGCCTTCTGCTCGTCGCGGCCGTGTTCGGCGACGAGGCCGGCGCCGAGCACCACGGTGGACAGATACGGCTCGCTGACCAGGCCGCGGCCGAACGCTTCCATCAGGATGCCGACTTCGATCGCACCGCCGCCGATGCCGCCATGGGCCTCGGGCAGCGGCAGCGCCAGCCAACCGAGCTCGGCGAACTGCTTCCAGATTCCTTCGCTGAAGCCGAACGGCTCCTTGGCGTTCTGCTCGCGCAGCTTCGTCGTGTAGGTCTCGGCGATGAAGCGGTCGGCGCTTTCGCGCAGCAGCCGCTGTTCGTCACTCGGCGTGAGATCCATCGCTTACACCTTCACCTGTTTGCGCACCGACGGATGCAGCCCCGACGGATCGACGATCATTCCAAACTCCTGCAGATTGTGAGCGTGACAAAGCTGATGCAGCGCGAACGCCTGATCGATCGCGGCCGACTGACCCTGAATGTCCACCGAGCGGTTGACCGCTTCCTTGGTCATCTTCAGCGCAAAGCTCGGCTTGGCGGCGATGCGCTGTGCGAGTGCGAGGGTGAAGGGAGTTAGCTCGGCGGCGGGCACGACGTGATTGACCATGCCGAGCTGGTGGGCTTCTTGCGCGCTCCAGCTGTCGGCGGTGAACAGTAGCTCCTTTGCCTTGCGCGGCCCGAGCTCCCACGGATGCACGAACCATTCGACGCCGCACACGCCCATCGTCACCACCGGATCGCAGAACTCGGCGTTGTCGGCGGCTACAATCAGGTCGCAGGCCCAGGCCAGCATCAGCCCGCCGGCGATGCACTTGCCGTGCACTTCGGCGATCGTCGGCTTGGCGAGATTGCGCCAGCGCCTTGTGATCTGCAGATAGATCTCCTGTTCGCGCGCCATCCTTCCGTGGGCGCCGGGCTCGCGAAAGCCGCCCCAATGGCCGACCGGCGGGAAGTCGATGCCGGCTTCGTTCTTGGTATGCGCGCGCAGATCGTGGCCGGCGGAGAAGTGCGGACCGGCACCGGCGAGGATGATGACCTTCACAGAATCGTCCCGCACCGCGTCATCGAACGCGGCGTTGAGGTCGTAGGTCATCTGCAGGTTTTGCGCGTTGCGCGCATCGGGACGGTTCATCACGATTCGCGCGACCGCCGGATCCGGCCGCTCGACCAGGATCGTCTCGTAGGAGCTCATCCATCCTCCCGTTTCTTGTTGTCTCGGCTTATGGCGCCGGTTGTGTTCCGCGGAGTGTGGCAGGTCGCGCGCGCGACTGCAAACGGCATCTCTGCCGCAGTTGCCGGATGGAATTCCGCACCACGGAGCGCTGCGAGAAAGGGGCCGGCACAATCCGCCGAGGTTCCGGATAACAGCCGCTTTGAGCCAGAACAAACCGCGTCCGCCGCGATTATGCGATGGCCTCGGGCATGGGAGCGGAAGGGCCAGAATTGATTTCGGGCGGTCGGCGATCCATGCGATAGCTCGCGGCCCCGCGCCGAGCGCCTTTGCCTGTCGAAAGTGGATGATGCCGCCGTTTCGCGTCACGCCGATGATCCGCAATCTCGTCTGTGCCGGCGCGCTCGGCGCCGCGGCTGCGCTGCTGCTCGGCAGCGCCGCGCACGCCGCCGCCGATATCGCAAGTCTGCCGCGAGATCTGTCGCCGTGGGGCATGTTCAGAAACGCCGACATCGTCGTGAAGGTGGTGATGGCCGGGCTCGCGATCGCTTCACTTGCGACCTGGACGGTGTGGCTGTCGAAGACCATCGAGCTGCGGCGCGAGACTGCACGCGCCCGCGACGGTCTGGCCAAGCTCGAAACCGATACCACGTTGGCCGAGCTTGGCCGCGACGCCGAGGGCGCGCATGACGCAGTGTCGCAACTGATTCAGACCGCTGCGCGCGAAGGCAGCCTGTCGGGCTGGACGTTCGATGCCGACTTCAAGGACCGCGTCGCGCTGCGGCTGGAGCGGGTCGAAGCCGCGATGGCGCGCAAGATCACGAGCGGCACCGGCATTCTCGCCACCATCGGCGCGGTGGCGCCGTTCGTCGGCCTGTTCGGCACGGTGTGGGGCATCATGAACGCCTTCATCGGCATCTCCGAGGCGCATACCACCAATCTTGCGGTGGTGGCGCCGGGCATCGCCGAGGCGCTGCTCGCCACCGCGCTTGGTCTCGTCGCCGCGGTGCCGGCGGTGGTGATCTACAACTACCTGGTTCGCGCCATCGCGAGCTATCGCGCGCTGCTCGGCGACGCCTCGGCGCAGGTGCTGCTGCTGGTCAGCCGCGACCGCGGCCGCTCGGCGCGGCAGATGCGGGCAGGGTGAGTCGATGGGCGTGCGGCTCGGCGGACGACGGCTTGCGGCGGAGGACGATCTCGAGGTCGCCCACGAGATCAACGTCACACCGTTCATCGACGTGATGCTGGTGTTGCTGATCATCTTCATGGTCGCAGCCCCGCTCGCCACCGTCGATACCGGCGTCGATCTGCCAGCCTCGACCGCAGCGCCGCAGCCGCGCCCGGACAAGCCGGTGTATCTGTCGGTGCAGCCGGATCTGACGCTGGCAGTCGGTGAGGCCGTCGTGGCGCGCGACGCGCTCGGTGCGGCGCTGCAGAGCGCGACGAACGGCAACAAGGACGAGCGGATCTTCCTGCGCGCCGACAAGGCGGTCAGCTACGGCGAGCTGATGGCGGTGATGAACCTGCTGCGTGATGCCGGCTACTTGAAGGTCGCGCTGGTCGGGCTCGACGGCCGGGATCAGCCATGAACGACTACGCGCTGCACGAGACGCCCGGCCGCGGCCGCAGCCAGTGGCTGCTGTCGGCGGCCGCGATCGTGGTGGCGCATTTCGGGCTGATCGCCGCGGCCGTTGCCTGGTATCAGCAGGCGCCGGCACCGGGCGTCGCGATGCCGGTCATCATGGTCGATATGGCGCCGGATCCCGCCGTGCCGGCGCCGCAGCCTCAGGATTTGGCGCCGGGGCCGGAGATGCAGGAAGCACCGGCTCCGCACGAGGAGGCAACGCCTCAGCGGCCCGAAGCCCCGCAGCAGCTCGCCGAGCAACTGCCGGAGTCGCCGGCGCCGGTGCTGCCGACACCCGAAGTGGTGCTGCCGCAGCAACGTCAGCCGGCTGAGCCGGAGCCGGTTAAGCGCGAGCCCGCCAAACCGAAGCGCGATCACGCCAAGCGCGAGGAGACCAAGCCTAAGTCGCAGGCGCCCGCGCCGCGTAGCACGGCCCCGCCCAAGGCCGAGCGTCAGGCCGCGCTCGCCGCTGCGGCGCGGGCAGGGCAGGCGGCTGCCGCTGCGGCACTGCCGTCGTATCGTGACCGGCTCGCCGCACATCTGGTCCGTTATCGGCAGTATCCGGCCGGCTCCCGGGCTGCGCGCGAGCAGGGCACCGCGATGCTGTCGTTCACAGTCGGCCGCGGCGGTCAGGTGCTCGGCAGCCGGCTTGCCCGCAGCTCCGGCCACGCGGCGCTCGATGCCGAGACCATGGCGATGATCCGCCGCGCCCAGCCGCTGCCGCCGTTCCCGAGCGAGATCACCCAGTCATCGCTCAGCTTCACCGTCCCGGTGCGGTTTTCGCTGCAGTGAAGCGTGAAGCCAATCGGCGTTACGCCTGACCGTGCGCCGCCTTCACCGCAGTCCGGTCGATCGCGCCCTTGGCGTCCTTCGGCAGCGCTTCGACGAACACCACGTGCTTCGGCTTCTTGTAGCGCGCGATCAGCGAGGCGACGAATTCGGCCAGCGCATCGGCGTCGATGCTCTGGTCCGGCTTGCAGACGCACACCGCCTTGATGGCTTCGCTCCATTGCGGGTCGGGTACGCCGATCACCACCGCCTCGGCGATCGCCGGATGCTGCTTCAGCGCGCCTTCGACCTCGGCCGGATAGACATTCTCGCCGCCGGTCTTGATCAGTTCCTTCTCCGGTGCGCGGCCGGCGTAGAACAGGTAGCCGTCGGCGTCGAACCGGCCCATGTCGCCGGTGTGGTGCCAGCCGTTGCGGAACGCGTGCTGGGTGGCGGCGGCGTTGTTCCAATAGCCTTTGAACACGGTCGGGCCGCGCAGCACGATCTCGCCGATTTCGCCCGGCGGCAGCGGCCGGTCTTCGGCGTCGACCACCGCGACAGTGCGCCAGAACAGTGGCCGTCCGGCGGATTTCGGCCGGTCGCGATACGGCGCGAACGTCGACAGGCCCGAGGTCTCGGACTGGCCGAACGTCGCCCAGAACGTCGCGTCGGGGCAGGCGGCTTCGAACCGCTCGATCGTCTCCGGCGTGTCGAGCCCCGTCACGGCGCGCAGGCTTTTGAGTTGCGCCGGCTGCGCCTGGTCGAGAATGTTGCCGAGCATCGGGGCGAACTCGGCCATCACCGTCACCTTGTGGGCTTCGATGTCGCGCGCCGCCTGCGCCGGGTCGAACTTCGCGGCGATCACGTTCATCCCGCCGGCCTGCTGCAGCGTCAGCATCAGGCCGAGCCCGGTGACGTGAAACAGCGGCAGCATGCCGAGATTGACGTCGGCTTCGGTCAGACGCCACGCCTCGACCAGCGAGCTTTGCGCGATCAACAGATTGCCCTGCGAGATCAGCGCGCCGCGCGGCCGGCCGCCGACCGCCGCAGTGTGGATGATGACGAAGCCGTCGGCGGCGCCGAATTCCGGCGGGCTGAACGGCGCGTCGCAGGCGAGGTCGGAGAACGGCGCGAACGGACCGCTGCCGCCCCCGATCGCGTAGGCTTTCCTCACACCGCCGAGGGAGGGCAGCATGCCGGCGACGATGTCGCGATAGTCGGTGCCGGCCACCACCACGCTGGGCGCGCCGTCGCCGAGCACGAAGGCGATCTCGTCGGCATTGAGCCGGTAGTTCACCGGCAGCAGGATCGCGCCGATCATCGCCACCGCGCCGATCAGCTCGACCATCTCGACGCAGTTCTGCGACAGGATCGCCACCCGGTCGCCGGTCTGCACGCCATCGCGCAGCAGGCCGCTCGCCAACCGCTCGGTCCGCGCCAGATAGTCGCGGTGGGTCAGGCGGATGTCGTCGACCACGAACGCGGTGCGCTCGGGAAACAGCACCGCGTTGCGGCGGTAGACGTCGGCCAGCGTGAAGTCGTGAAGCGCCATCGTGTCCCCCCTGGTGCCGGCCGCAACCGCTCGTGCACGGCGGGCCCGAATTGTCGCGCCGCCGGTTGGCCGGCGTCCGCGCTTGGCTTTGTAGCGAACATCGTCAGGCGGCGAAAAGCATGATTCCGCATCGTCGACCAAACCAGACCGCGTTACCGCCGGATTGGGGCCAGCCTCGGCCCGACGATGAATCTAAGGGCCTCGGCACGGCTTTCGGCTTCCCCTGCGGTTCCCGAAACCCCATCTTGGTGAATGGATTGAGCAAGGAACAGAGCCGACCCGGCTGAGTTGGGGACGCAGACAAGGATTGGAGGCATCACATGGCCAACGACACGCGCAGCCTGGACGAGATCCGCCGCGACACCGAGCGCGCCCGGGCCGGCCTGACCGAGACCGTGGGCCAGTTGCGTGCCACGGTGACCGACACCGCTCACGAGGTGCGCGAGAAATACTCGCCGTCGGCAATCAAGGCGGAGGTCAGCAGTTACATCAAGTCGCGTGGCGAAGAATTGACGGACGGCGTCCGCGACTCGATCCGCAACAATCCGGTGCAGGCGGTCGCGGTCGGCGCGACGCTGGCCTATCCGCTGTGGAAGATCGTTCGGGCGATTCCGACACCGGTGCTGATGATCGGCGCCGGCCTGTATCTCGCCGGTACCCGGTCCGGTACCGAGCTGACGCAGCGCGCTTCCGACAAGGCGCGCGACCTCGCCGACGACCTCGAACGGCGCGCGCGTGAATTCTCGGCAGATGCTGCCGACACTGCGGTTGCGGCGCGCGAATACGCCGCCGGTGCGATCGGCGCCGCCAGCGAGGCGGTGAACAGTCGCGCCGAAGAATTTCGTCAGGCTGCTGCAGCGACCGCGGCCGATCTCAAGCACAAGGGCGACGACCTCAGCCGCAGCGTCGCGCATAGCGGCGAGGACCTGCGCCGTCGTGCCACGGCGACCGGCGAGGCGTTCGCCGGTGAAGCAGATCAACTCGCGGTCCGCGGCGCCGGCCTCGCCAACGCGGTGGCCGATTCCGTGCGCGAAGCCGCCGGCCAAGTGCGCGATCGCGCCGCCGATGCGGCCACCAAGGTGCGGGAGACGATCCACGACACCCGCGACGCCGGCATGCACGCGGCCGAGCGGCTACGCGATCAGGCCACTGACTTCGGCCAGCGCGCCAGCAAGACCGCCAAGCAGACGCTGACCGATCATCCGCTGCTGGTCGCGGGCGCGGGACTTCTGATCGGCGGATTGATCGCCAGCGCTTTCCCACGCGTCCGCGCCGGCGGCAAGCGGATCGGCCGGCAGGTCGGGGAGCGCGCCCGGGAAGCTGCGGCCCGCGGCGCCGAGAAAGGTCGCGCCGCCTATGAAGGCGCGGCGCGCGAAGCCGAGCGGCAGGGACTGACGGGCGACAATCTCACCGAGGACGTCCGCGAACTTGGTCAGCGCGTCCGCAAGGTGGCCGAAGCCGCCGCCGCCTCGTTCGAGGCGCCATCGCCGTCACAGAACAAGCATTGATCGGAGACACCGGACATGGCTGAGCAGATCGTGAAGACCCCCGGCGCCACGGGCGGGAGCAATGGCGGGCGTCAACAGCCGCCGAAATCGACCAAGAAGGAGCCGCAGGACATGTCCGCAGACGCGACCGGAGCCGGCGCCGAGCCGGAGCGTGATCTGAAAGAGCGGATCGTCGGGCTGGCCAGCGAGTCCGCGGAAGCCGCCCGCGCCAAGGCCGAAGAGTTCGCAGAGACCGCGAAGGATTTCGCCAGCGAGGCCGGCGAGTCGTTGAAGCGCCGCGCTTACGAAGAGAAACAGGCCGGCGCCGACTACGTCGCCAACATCGCCGACGCGATCCGCCGCGCCTCGCACGAGTTCGACGACGATCTGCCGATCGCAGGCGTGTACATGCGCAAGGCGGCCAACAAGGTCGAGGACATCTCCGACACCGTGCAGCGCGGCGACCTGTCCGATCTGGTCCACGGCGTGCAGGACTTCGCGCGGCGTCAACCGACGGTGTTTCTCGGTCTGGCGGTGCTCGCCGGCTTCGGCGCGGTTCGCTTTCTGAAGAGTTCGGCGGCGTCGCGCGACGGCCGCGTGGTCGATGCCGAGCCCAACCGGAGCTTTGACAATGACCCCGCCGAATAACCGCTCGATTCCCGATCTGGTCGGCGACGCCTTCACGCAGTTCGCCAAGCTCGTCAGCAACGAGTTCGAGTTGGCGCGCGCAGAGATGTCGGACAAGCTCGGTCAGATCGGCCGCGCTGCGATGATGATCGGTGCCGGCGCCGTGATCCTGATCCCGGGCCTGGTAGTGCTGCTGATGGCGGCCGCCGCCGCGCTGGTCGAAAACGGCTTTACCACGTCGGTGGCCTATCTGATCGTCGGCGCCTGCACCACCGGTATCGCTGCGACGCTGATCGGCTTCGGCGCAAACCGAATGTCGCCGGAGGCGTTGAAGCCGGAGATGACGATCGAGCAACTGCAGCGCGACAAGGAAGCGGCCGGGGAGATGATGCGATGAACAAGAGGGATGGCTTGCCTCTAATTGGCGATCTCGGAGCCGCGATGCGGCGCAATCCTGTGTCCACTGCACTGATCGGCATGGGCTTGTTGTGGCTATTCACTGGTGACCGGGCGAGGGCCCGTGCGTCGCGCTTCGCGCACGACACCGGCCTCGACCGCGTCCCGGACGTTGCCTCCGATGCGATCGACCGCGTCGGCGAACGTTTCGCCGACGTCGGCGACCGGCTGGCCGAGGTTCGCCACTCTGCCGCGACCGCCGCGACGGAGACGATGCGCGCGGCGCGCGACCGCGGTGCCGAAGCGATCGATCGTGCTGCCGAGTTCGGCCGAGCGATTCCGGAATCCAGCGCCGACCTGTTCGACAGCGCCAAGACCACGCTCGGCGAATTGTTCAACGAGCAGCCGCTGCTGCTGGGAGCGATCGGCGTTGCGATCGGCGCCGGCATCGCAGCGTCGCTGCCGGCGACCGAGACCGAGCGCGAAATGTTCGGCGATACCAGCGATGAACTCAAGGCACAGGCGCGCGACTACGCGCGACAGCAGGCGGCGCGGGCCAGCGAGATGGCCCGGGACGTTGCCGGCGCGGCGGCCGAAGAGGCCCGCCGGCAAGGGCTGACGCCGGAAGCCGCAATGGCGGCGGTGCGCGAAGCCGGCGACAAGGCCAAGCGGGTCGCGGAAGCGGCCGAAGACAACGTTCGGCTGGAGTGAGGGCGATGGCAGACGACAAGGCGCCCGACGACCGTCCCAGTGACGCGATGAAGAGCGGCACCCGCGAGCCTTGGAAGAAGCCGGGGCAGAGCTCTCAGGTCGACGACCAGAATCCGCCTGACAAGCCGGATCTGGAGCGCTGGCAACAGTCCGAGACTCACTAGACGTCGACCTACGCAATTGCCGGGATCAGATGACCGCTGCGGAGCCGAGCCTTCACGCGCGCCGAGTCCGGCGCGCACCCCAACGTCGCCCGGCGGTGACTCGCAGGGAGTCCGACTCACCGTGGCAGGTGCTGCGCGGCGACTGGAGGACGATCGCGACCGGCACCTACACGCGAATGAACGACGACCGGCTGTTGCTGGTCGCGGCCGGCGTGGTGTTCTACTGGCTGCTCGGATTGTTTCCTGCCATCACCGCGCTGGTGTCGTCCTATGCGCTGTTCAACGACCCGGCGACCATCAACGGACACCTCGCGCAAGTGTCGGGGATGGTGCCGGCCGGCACCTATTCGGTGATCGAGGACCAGGTCGGCCGGGTGCTGGCCAACGGGCAGACGAGACTCGGCTTCGCCTTCCTGATCAGCTTGGCGTTGGCGCTGTGGAGCGCCAACGGCGGCGTCAAGGCGGTGATCGACGCGCTCAACGTGGTGTACGACGTTGAGGAGCAGCGCGGGTTCTTCAAGCTCAGTGCGTTTTCGCTGTTGTTCACGCTCGGCGCCCTTTGCGCGGTACTGGCGGCGATCGGCCTGGTAATCGCGGCGCCGATCGTGCTCGCTCGGATCGGGCTCGGCAACCTGGTGGCGGTGGCGATCGACTACGGCCGCTGGCCGGCGTTGGCACTGATGACGTTCGGCGGGCTGGCCGTCCTGTATCGGATCGCGGCCAACCGGCCGGCGCCGCCGTGGCGCTGGGTGGTACCGGGCAGCGTCCTGGCGGCGCTGAGCTGGCTCGTCGGTTCTGCGGCACTGTCGTATTATCTCGCCAACTTCGCCGACTACAATGCGACCTACGGCTCGCTCGGCGCGGCGATCGGCCTGATGATCTGGATGTGGATGACCGCGATCGTGGTGCTGGTCGGCGGCGAGTTCAACGCTGAGATCGAAGCCCGCGCCGGCCGGCTCGCGCGCACCGAGGCAGGCAGTTAGTCACGCCGGCTGGCGTTGGTGGCGATCGCCGCGGCGGCCGTGCGGTTCTCGACACCGAGCTTGGCGTAGATCTGCTCGAGGTGCTTGTCGACGGTGCGCGGGCTGAGGCCGAGGATCTGCGCGATATCGCGATTGGTCTTGCCCTTGCTGAGCCAGGCCAGCACCTCGCTCTCGCGGCTGGTCAGCCCGAACTCTGCGGAGAACTGCGCCGGCGCATCCGCGGCGGTGTCGCGCGCCAGCCGCAGCAGGAATTCGTTGGGGCCGAGCTTGCCCATGTATTGCAGCCGCAGCTCGTCGTTACGCAGCATCGACGCCTTCATCGGCATCTTCGGCTGGGCAAGACCGGTATGGACCTGCTCCAGCCATTCCAGCCACGGCTTCGGCAGGTCGAGCCGCAGGCCATCCTCCGGCGTATCGTCGGCGGCGAGCAGCTTCTGCGCCTGCGGCGTCGCCCACAGCACCTTGCCGAGTCGGTCGACCGCCAGCAGGAAACGCCCCGACACATCCAGCGCGGCGCGCGCGCTCTGGCTGACGCGGGCGTTGTTGAGATGCACCCGGATCCGCGCCAGCATCTCGACGATCGCGATCGGCTTGGTGACGTAGTCGACGCCGCCGGCTTCCAGGCCGCGGACGATGTGTTCGGACTCCGACAGCCCGGTCATGAAGATCACCGGCACGTCCGAAAGGCCGGCGCTGCGCTTCAGCCGCCGGCAGGTTTCGAAGCCGTCCATGCCGGGCATCACCGCGTCGAGCAGAATAATGTCGGGCGTGATCTGCTCAACGATCCGCATCGCCGCGGCGCCGTCGAGCGCGACCATCACGGTCATGCCGGCGCCGTCGAGCGCGTCGGTCAGCATCCGCAGCGTCTCCGGAGAGTCGTCGACGACGAGGGCGATATCGCGCTTCTTCAGATCATTGTTCATGGCGATACAGCGTGTTCAGCGTCTTCATGTAGGAATCGAGATCGAACTGCTCGACCAGCGTTCGCATCTGCGCCACGAACGCCCAGGTTTCCGGATAATCGGTGTGGATCTGATCGAGCTTCGACTCGATGCCGCGGATGTAGCCGATCTTGCCGAGTTCGATCAATTCCTCGACATGCTGCATCGGCGGGTGCTGGATGTCGGTCGTATCGTCCAAGGTGGTCGCCGCTTCGCCCTTGTAGATCCAGTCGATCTTGAGCAACTGGCCGATCAGTTCGAGCAGCCGCGGGATATCGACCGGCTTCATCAGATAGGCGTCGTGGAACGGCTGCGACAGCAGCGTGCCGTGCGCCTCCAGCGCGCTGGCCGACAGCATCAGGATGCGCGCGTGATGATGGCCGTGGGTGCGTAGCGTCTCGGCCACCGTCCAGCCGTCCATCCCCGGCATCGAGATGTCGAGCAGGAACAGGTCGGGCTGGCAGTGCTCGGCGAGATCGATGCAGGAGTAGCCGTCGGTCGCCACCAGCACGATGAAGCCGAGCGGCGCCAGCGTGTCCTGCAGCAGGCCGCGTTGCGCCGGATCGTCGTCGGTGACCAGAATGGTCTTGCGGGCGCCGTGATAGCCGAGCACCGGGGCGCGGATCGAGCGGGTGCGGGTCGGGTTGGTGACTTCCGACAGCAGCAGCTTGACGCGGAAGGTCGAGCCTTTGTCCGGCGTCGAGGTGACGGTGAGGTCGCCACCCATCACGCCCGCCAGCAGCTTGCTGATGGTGAGGCCGAGGCCGGTGCCGCTGTGGGGTTGCGCGGCGCCGAGCGCGCCGCGCTCGAACGGCGCGAAGATCCGCTCCAGATCGTCGGCATGGATGCCCGGCCCGGTGTCGCGGACTTCGAGCTCGGCGACCGGGTTGCGGTAGTGCACGATAAACTGCACGCTTCCTTGCTGGGTGAACTTGATGGCGTTCGACAAGAGGTTGATCAGCACCTGGCGCAGCCGCTTCTCGTCGGCATAGACCATCGGCGGCAGATATTGCGGCCGCTTGAACACGAACTCGATGTCCTTGGCGGCGGCCTGCAGACGGAACATGCCGACGAGCTGATCGAGAAATTCGCCGAACCTCACCTCGTCGCGCGACAGATACAGCCGGCCGGCTTCGATTTTCGAGATATCCAGCAGGCCGTCGATCAGGCCGGACAGATGATCGGCGCTGCGCCGCATCAGCCGGATCTGGTCGCGCGGCCGTGGCGGCAGCGTACTGTCCTGCTCCAGCAACTGCGCGTAGCCGCTGATCGCGTTCAGCGGCGAGCGAAGCTCGTGGCTGAGACCGACGACGTAGCGGCTCTTGGCGAGGTTGGCGGATTCGGCGGCTTCCTTGGCGCGCTGCAGCTCGATGTCGGTCTTGCGGTGAGCGTCGATCTCCTGCATCAGCAACTGGGTCTGACGCCGCGTCTCTGCCTCGGCTGCCTGCCGGCTCAACCGCGCCAGCACGAACAGCCAGCTCACCACCCCGACGATGATGGTGAGCGCGAAGAACAGCTTCCACAGCACTTCGGCGAGTTCGATCTGCTGGGCTTCATTGGCGGTCGCAGCCTGCAGATAGATCAGGAACAGCGACAGGCCGATCAGCCCGGTCGAGACCGCGAATACGCTGAGATAATGCCCGAGCTGCGAGTTCAGCAGTGCGTAGGCGCGCTGCGGCAGAACCTTGCCGAGTGCTTCGGTGAACTGGGCATCGATCCGCGCGTGCGGCTTGCACAGATCGTGGCATCTGGCGTCGAGCGAACAGCACAGCGAACAGATCGGCCCGGCATAGGCCGGGCAATAGGCCATGTCTTCTGGCTCGAACGAGTGCTCGCAGATGCAGCACTTGATCGCCTCCACGCCCTGCCACGCCCGCTTCGGCTTGCGCGCCAGGTAGAATCGGCCACCGGTGGCGAAGGCGATCACCGGGGCGGTGACGAAGGCGACCACCAGCGCGACAAACGGTGCGAGCGCGTTGGCGGTCGGCCCGAACACGCCGTAGAATGCGCTGATCGACACCACGGTAGCGATCGTCATCGAGCCGACGCCGACCGGATTGATGTCGTACAGATGCGCGCGCTTGAACTCCATGTGCCGCGGCCGCAGCCCGAGCGGCCGGTTGACGACCAGATCCGACACCAGCGCGCCGACCCAGGCGATCGCGATGTTGGAGTACAGCGCCAGCGTGTGCTCCAGCGCCTTGTAGACGCCGATCTCCATCAGCAGCAGCGCCACCAGCACGTTGAACACCAGCCAGACGACGCGTCCCGGATGGCTGTGGGTCAGCCGCGAGAAGAAGTTCGACCAGGCGATCGAGCCCGCATAGGCATTGGTGACGTTGATCTTGATCTGCGACAGGATCACGAACGCGCCGGTCAGCGCCAGCACCAAGCCGGGCTGTTCCAGCACGGTGCGGAACGCCTCGAGATACATGTGCGCCGGCTCCGCCGCCTGGTCGGGTGGTGCGCCGCGGCTGAGCGCGAAATAGGCCAGGAACGATCCGGCCAGCAATTTCAACGCGCCCGGCACGATCCAGCCCGGGCCGGCGCTGATCATCGCGAACCACCACGCGCCGCGCGAGGCGCGGCGGTCGCGCGGCAGGAAGCGCAGGAAGTCGACCTGCTCGCCGATCTGCGCCACCAGCGCGAACACCACCGAGGCGGCGGTGCCGAACAGCAGCAAATCGAGCTTGCCGTCCGGGCTGCCGTGCTCGCCGGCAAACTGGGTCCAGCCGACGAAGGATTCCGGACTTTTGATCGCGATTGCCGCGAACGGCAGGATGTGCAGCAGCACCCAGAACGGTTGGGTCCAAAGCTGGAACCGGCTGATCAGCGTAATGCCGTAGGTCACCACCGGGATGATCACCACGGCGCTGAAGAAGTAGCCGATCGGCAGCGGCAGACCGAAGCACAGTTCCAGCGCGTTGGCGAGGATCACCGCCTCGATCGCGAAGAAGATGAAGGTGAACGAGGCGTAGATCAGCGACGTGACGGTCGAGCCGATGTAACCGAACCCGGCCCCGCGGGTCAGCAGGTCGATATCCACGCCGCATTTCGCCGCGTGATAGGCGATCGGCAGGCCGCAGCAGAAGATGATCACGCCGACCACCAGGATCGCCGCGGTGGCGTTGGTGACGCCGTAGTTCAGCGTGATGGTGCCGCCGATCGCTTCCAGCGCCAGGAACGAGATCGCGCCGAGCGCGGTGTTGGCGACGCGTGCTGCGGACCAGCGGCGAGAGCTCTTGGCTGTGAAACGAAGCGCGTAGTCCTCCAGGGTCTGGTTGGCGACCCACTGATTGTACTGGCGCCGGACGCGATCTATACGCTGCCGCCCCGCCACGCGCTTCTCCTCACATCCTGATCGACTCTAGCGCCTGCCCCGCGTCGGCGATGCCGGTTTTCCGATCACGACACGCGCAATTTGTCGGCCTCGAGCCCGTTGTTTCGGCACCGCGACCGTAGGTCCGGCGCCTGAAAAACTACGTCGCGATCTTGCGATGCAACATACGTGATCTTGCGTATCGGTCCATCCGCCGAATTCGCCGATCGTTTCCCCGACTGCACTCGCGTCCACGAACCACGAAGGGGTAGTTAATGTCAGACGAAAACAAGCTGGGCCTGAATTCGCCGCTCCGGCGCAAACTGCTGATGGGGATGGCGGCCATTCCCGCCCTCACGATGTTGCCGCGCACGTCGTTCGCTCAGGCGCCTGCAACTTCCGCGGTCAATACGACCGGACTCGCGGTCACGGATACTGAGGTCACGGTCGGCATCCTGCACTCTGTCACCGGCACCATGGCGATCTCCGAGACCGGCTCGGTGCAGGCCGAGAAGCTGGCGATCGAGCAGATCAACGCCGCAGGCGGCGTGCTGGGCCGCAAGATCAAGTACATCCAGGAAGACGGCGCCTCCGACTGGCCGACCTTCGCCGAGAAGGCCAAGAAGCTGCTGGTCAACGACAAGTGCGCCGCGGTGATGGGCTGCTGGACCTCGGCGTCGCGCAAGGCGGTGCTGCCGGTGTTCGAACAGTATAACGGCATGCTGTACTACCCGACCTTCTACGAAGGCCTCGAGCAGTCCAAGAATGTCATCTACACCGGCCAGGAGGCCACCCAGCAGATCATCGCCGGCCTCGACTGGGTCAACAAGACCAAGAACGCCAAGAGCTTCTATCTGCTCGGCTCCGACTACATCTGGCCGCGTACCTCGAACAAGATCGCCCGCAAGCACATCGAGAACCATCTGCAGGGCTGCAAGGTGGTGGGCGAAGAATACTTCCCGCTCGGCCACACCCAGTTCAACTCGGTGATCAACAAGATCAAGCTGACCAAGCCGGACGTGATCTACGCGATCATCGTCGGCGGCTCCAACGTGGCGTTCTACAAGCAGCTCAAGGCGGCCGGAATCGACCTGTCGAAGCAGACCCTGCTGACGATCTCGGTCACCGAGGACGAAATCGACGGCATCGGCGGCGAGAACATCGCCGGCGCCTACGCCTGCATGAAGTATTTCCAGTCGCTCGATAACCCGAACAACAAGAAGTTCGTCGAGGAATTCCACAAGATGTGGGGCCCGAAGACGGTGATCGGAGACGTCACCCAGGCTGCCTATCTCGGCCCGTGGCTGTGGAAATTGACGGTCGAGAAGGCCGGCTCGTTCGACATCGACAAGGTTGCGGCGGCCTCGCCCGGCGTCGAGTTCAAGGGCGCGCCGGAAGGCTACGTCCGGATCCACGAGAACCACCACCTGTGGTCGAAGACTCGCGTCGGACGCGCCAAGGCGGACGGTCAGTACGAGCTGATCTACGAGACCGCCGACCTGGTCGAGCCCGATCCGTTCCCGAAGGGCTACCAGTAAGCGTCGGCGAAAGCTTCCACGCACTCAGTGTCATGCGCGGGCTCGACCCGCGCATCCATCTCCTTCGCTGAAGATGGATCGCCGGGTCAAGCCCGGCGATGACGCTGGGAGTGTGGCAGCGCGCCGCCGCCCACCACCGAGTCCAGATCCATTCCATCCAGGGGCAGCCTCATGTTCGGCGACTATTCGATTGGCGATCTCGGCGCGATCTTCGCGATGCAGGGCTTCGCGGGGCTCATTCTGTTTTCCGTCTACGTGCTGATGGCGCTTGGATTGGCGATCATCTTCGGCCAGATGGGCGTGATCAACATGGCCCACGGCGAGTTCATGATCCTGGGCGCCTACGTCACCTGGATGACGTCGAACTTCTTCCAATCCTATCTGCCGTCACTGTTCTCCGGCTACTTCTTCATTGCGATGATCCTGGCATTCATCGCCTCCGGGGCGCTCGGCATGCTGGTGGAGTGGGGGCTGATCCGCCACCTCTACAAGCGGCCGCTCGACACTCTGCTGGCGACCTGGGGCCTGTCGCTGATCCTGCAGCAGGCGTACCGCTCGATCTTCGGTGCGCGCGAGGTCGGCGTCGAGCTGCCGCAGTGGATGCTCGGCTCCAAGCAGGTCACCGACACCATCGAGATTCCGATCAACGGCATGTTCGTGATGGCGCTCACCGTGCTGATCACCGCGGCGGTCTCCTATGTGCTGTTCTGGTCGCGCTGGGGCCGCCAGGTCCGCGCCGTGGTGCAGAACCGGGTGATGGCGGGCGCCGTCGGCATCAACACCGAGAAGGTCGACCGCTACACCTTCGGGCTCGGTTGCGGCATCGCCGGCATCGCCGGCAGTGCCTTCACCATGATCGGCTCGACCGGGCCGACCTCCGGCCAGCTCTACATCGTCGACACCTTCCTGGTCGTGGTGTTCGGCGGCGCCGCCAGCCTGTTCGGCACCATCGCGTCCGCCTTCAGCATCTCCCAGGCGCAGTCGACCATGGAATTCTTCATGTCCGGCTCGATGGCCAAGGTGCTGACGCTGCTCGCCATCGTGGCGATCCTGATGGTGCGGCCGCAAGGTCTGTTCGCCCTCAAGGTCCGCAAATAACAGGAGCCACCGTCATGGAAAGCCCGCGCTTTCTCAGTCGCACCGATCTGCTCGGTCTCGCCGTCCTCGCTCTGCTCCTGGTGGTGATCCTGCCGCTGTCGCTCGACGTGTTCCGGCTCAACCTGGTCGCCAAATATCTGACCTACGCCTTCGTGGCGATCGGCCTGGTGCTGTGCTGGGGCTTCGGCGGCATCCTCAGTCTCGGCCAGGGCGTGTTCTTCGGCCTCGGCGGCTACTGCATGGCGATGTATCTCAAGCTGGAAGCCTCCAGCGTCGAGAACACCAAGATCCAGTCGACCCCCGGCATTCCGGACTTCATGGACTGGAACCAGATCACCCAGATCCCGTGGTTCTGGCAGCCGTTCCACAGCCTGACGCTGACGATCGTCGCGATCCTGGTGGTGCCGGCGGTGTTCGCGTTCCTGATCGGCGCCGCGATGTTCAAGCGCCGGGTCGGCGGCGTGTACTTCGCCATCATCACCCAGGCGATCGCCGCGATCATGACCATCCTGATCATCGGCCAGCAGGGCTACACCGGCGGCATCAACGGCATCACCGACCTGCGCACCCTGAAGGGCTGGGACATCCGTCCCGACCACGCCAAGGTGGTGCTGTATTTCGTCGAGGTCGCGTTCCTTTTCGGCGCGATCCTGCTGGCGTTGTTCGTGCGCCACTCCAAGCTCGGCCGTATCCTGGTGGCGATGCGCGAGAAGGAGGACCGGGTGCGGTTCTCCGGCTACAGCGTCGCCAACTTCAAGATCTTCGCGTTCTGTCTCGCTGCGATGTTCGCGGCGGTCGGCGGCGCGATGTTCACCCTCAACGTCGGCTTCATGTCGCCGTCCTTCGTCGGCATCGTGCCGTCGATCGAGATGGTGATCTACACCGCGGTCGGCGGCCGGCTGTCGATCTTCGGCGCGATCTACGGCACGCTGCTCGTCAACTTCGCCAAGACCTCGCTGTCGGAATCCTTCCCGCAGCTCTGGCTGTTCGGCCTCGGCGCCTTGTTCATCGCGGTGGTGCTGATCTTCCCGAACGGTCTCGCCGGCATCTGGCGCGACTACGTCCAGCCGCTGTTCGACAGGCTGATCAGCAAGCGCAAGCCCGGTTCGGATCGTACCGGCGGCAAGCCGTTCGGCCAGGTGGCCGACGGCGCCCCGGCGGAATGAGGAGGACATCATGCTGATCGGCCATCAACCGCCCGACTTCCTGCTTGCAGTAGAAGGTCTCACGGTCTCGTTCGACGGCTTCAAGGCGGTCAACGATCTGTCGTTCTACGTCGAGGAAAACGAGATCCGCGTCATCATCGGCCCCAACGGCGCCGGCAAGACCACGGTGCTCGATCTGATCTGCGGCAAAACCAAAGCCACCTCGGGTGCGATCCATTTCCGCGGCAAGGATCTCACCAAGATGAAGGAGAACCAGATCGTGCAGGCGGGGGTGGGGCGCAAGTTCCAGACGCCGTCGATCTACGAAGACCTCACGGTGTTCGAGAATTTGGAGATCTCCTATCCGCAGGGCCGCTCGGTGTTCGGCGCGCTGGCGTTCCAGCGCACCGCGGCGGTGCGCGAGCGCGTCGAGGAGGTCGCCGAGGCGATCTTTCTGAAGGACAAGCTCGGGATGAGCGCCGATCTGCTCAGCCACGGCCAGAAGCAGTGGCTGGAGATCGGCATGCTTCTGATCCAGGACCCCGACCTGTTGATGCTCGACGAGCCGGTCGCCGGCATGAGCGTGTCCGAGCGCGTCAAGACCGCGGAATTGCTGCACACCATCATCAAGGACCGCTCGGTGCTGGTGATCGAGCACGACATGAAGTTCGTCGAAGACATCGCCCACAAGGTCACCGTGCTGCACCAGGGCCAGATCCTGTCCGAGGGCTCGATGGACACGGTCAAGAACGATCCGAAGGTCATCGAAGTCTATCTCGGCCATTAAAGGAGGCGGACATGCTCGCTATCAACGATCTGCACGTCGCCTATGGCCAGAGCGAGGTGCTGCACGGGCTCAATATCGACGTCGCGCCGAATGAGATCGTCGCGATCATGGGCCGCAACGGCATGGGCAAGACCACGCTGATGAAGTCGCTGATGGGCATCATCCCGCAGCGCAAGGGCTCGATCGCGATGAACGGCATCGAGCTCGGCGGCCTCAAGAGCTACGAGCGCGTCGCCAAGGGACTCGCTTACGTGCCGCAGGGCCGGATGATCTTCTCCACCATGACGGTGAAGGAGAACATCGAGACCGGCCTCGCGGCCTCCGGCGACAGCGAAGTGCCGGCCGACATTTACGAGCTGTTCCCGGTGCTGCTCGAAATGAAGGGGCGGCGCGGCGGCAACCTGTCGGGCGGCCAGCAACAGCAATTGGCGATCGCCCGCGCGCTCGCCACCAAGCCGAAGGTGCTGCTGCTCGACGAGCCGACCGAGGGCATCCAGCCGTCGATCATTCGTGAGATGGCACGCACCCTGAAGCGCATCCGCGACAGCCGCGGGCTTTCGATCATCGTCTCCGAGCAGGTGCTGAGCTTCGCGCTCGACGTCGCCGACCGGGTACTTGTGATCGAGAACGGCGAAATCGTTCGCGACGAGCCGCGCGCCGGCGTCGATGAGGCGCAGGTCGCGAAATATCTGTCCGTCTAGTTTTCCACCGTCCACTGGTAACAAGGGGAGCTTCCGATGCCAGAGACATTGATCAAGGTCGATCTCACACAGTCGGCCTACGACAACGAGATGGTCCACAACCGCTGGCATCCGGACATTCCGATGGCCGCGTGGGTCAATCCCGGCGACGACTTCATCGTCGAGACCTACGACTGGACCGGCGGGTTCATCAAGAACAACGACTCGGCTGACGACGTTCGCGACATCGATCTGTCGATCGTGCACTTCCTGTCCGGCCCGATCGGCGTCAAGGGTGCCGAACCCGGCGACCTGCTGGTCGTCGATCTGCTCGACGTCGGCCCGGTCAAGGACAGCCTGTGGGGCTTCAACGGCTTCTTCTCCAAGCAGAACGGCGGCGGTTTCCTCACCGACCACTTCCCGCTGGCGCAGAAGTCGATCTGGGACTTCAAGGGGATGTACACGTCGTCGCGCCACATCCCGGGCGTCAGCTTCGCCGGCCTGATCCATCCCGGCCTGATCGGCTGTCTGCCCGATCCGAAGCTGCTGTCGGCGTGGAACGAGCGTGAGACCGCGCTGATCGCCACCAACCCGACCCGCGTGCCCGGCCTTGCCAACCCGCCGTTCGGGCCGACCGCCCACATGGGCAAGCTCAAGGGCGACGACAAGGCCAAGGCCGCGGCCGAAGGCGCCCGCACCGTGCCGCCGCGCGAACACGGCGGCAACTGCGACATCAAGGATCTGTCGCGCGGTTCGAAGATCTACTTCCCGGTCTATGTGCCGGGCGGCGGCCTGTCGATGGGCGATCTGCACTTCAGCCAGGGCGACGGCGAGATCACCTTCTGCGGCGCGATCGAGATGGCCGGCTGGCTGCACATCAAGGTCGACGTCATCAAGGACGGCGTGTCGAAATACGGCATCAAGAACCCGATCTTCAAGCCGTCGCCGGTGACGCCGAACTACAAGGACTATCTGATTTTCGAGGGCATTTCGGTCGACGAGCAGGGCCAGCAGCACTACCTCGACGTGACCGTGGCGTATCGCCAGGCGTGCTTGAACGCCATCGAGTATCTGAAGAAGTTCGGCTACTCCGGCGCCCAGGCCTATTCGATCCTCGGCACCGCGCCGGTGCAGGGCCACATCTCCGGCGTCGTCGACGTTCCGAACGCCTGCGCTACGCTGTGGCTGCCGACCGAGATCTTCGACTTCGACATGATGCCGTCCTCGGCCGGCCCGGTGAAGGCGATCAAGGGCGACATCGACATGCCGATCTCGCCGGACAAGTAACACACCATCGTCGTCATGGCCGGGCGTAGCCGTTCGAAGAACGGCGTTCTAAGGATCGCCTATGTCCTGGCCATCCACGTCGTACTTGCCGAGCCGCATCAAGACGTGGATGCCGGGGACAAGCCCGGGCATGACGGGAACAACGTGGCAACCGCCGAGCAGTCATCACGGCGGCTAGTCGCCAAGACTTCCCTGCGCGACGGGGAGCGGGACGGTGCGTATATGCCGCCCCGCTCCCATCGCGGGGAAAGTCGCAATCGTCAGCGCAAGGGAAACGACGATGCCTGTTTATGAATATCTATGCGACGCCTGCGGGCCGTTCACCGATCTGCGGCCGATGGCGGAATGTGACGATCCGCAGCTCTGCCCGAGCTGCGAGACTTCGTCACCGCGGGTGATCCTCACCGCGCCGAATTTCTCCTGCATGCCGTCCTCGCAGCGCGCCGCCCACGCCACCAACGAGAAGAGCCGCAACGCGCCGATGACGGTCGGGGAATACAAGGCCAAGCATGCCCCCGGCTGCAGCTGCTGTTCGGGCATCAAGAAGCCGGCGCGGTTGCAGACCCGCACCAAGAGCGGCGCCAAGGGCTTCCCCACCGCGCGGCCGTGGATGATCAGCCACTGACTACGTCGTCGTCATTGCGAGCGAAGCGAAGCAATCCGGGAGTCGGGTGCACCGAGCTTCTGGATTGCTTCGTCGCGGAGCCTGTACTCGGACGACGCGAAGCGTCGATCCGGGTGCTCCCCGCAATGACGCAGGACTCGAGCGGCCGACCTATCCGGCGATCACCGCGGCGACGCCGAGCAGAAAACCGATCTCGAACAATTGCTCGCTGGCGCCGAGTACGTCGCCGGTGTAGCCGCCGATCAGGCGCTTGGCCCAGCCGGCCATCGCGGCGGCAAGCGCACTGCCGGCCGCAAGTCCGATCACCACCGCGATCGGCGATACAAGGAGGAGCGGCAGCGCGCCGAGCCCTACCGCGATTGCGCTGAGCACCAGCTCGTCCTTGCGCAGCGTGGTGTCTGCGTAGCTCGCTTTCATCGCCGCGGTGTTGCCGGCGTAGCTCATCCGATGCGCGACGAGGCACGAGGCACCGCGCGATGCGGCGTGGCAGGCGACCAGCGCGGCGAGCGCTGCCCACAGCGGCAGCAGCGACAGTGCCGCGACCCGCAATGCGACACCGATGCCGAGCGCCAGCGCGCCATAGGTGCCGATCCGGCTGTCCTTCATGATCTCCAGCCGGCGCTCGACCGTCCAGCCGCCGCCGAACGCATCGAAGGTGTCGGCGAGACCGTCTTCGTGGAAGGCGCCTGTCAGCGCGATCGAGGCGGTTACCGCGAGGAGCGCGCCGAGCATTGGTCCGAACAGCGAGGTGCCGACGATCATCGCCGCCGCCGACACCACGCCGATGCCGACTCCGACCACCGGAAAGAACGTCATCGCCCGCATCAGCCAGTCCGGCTCCGGCGCCCGATCGGCGCTCGGCACCGGCAGAATGGTCAGGAAGCGCACCGCGTCGAGCAATTGCGCCAGCGTCGGCGTCGGTCGCGAGAGTTGGGGAGAGTCGGTCATGAAGATGCCTTTGCGGAAGCCGCCGTACTGCGCGCGAGCGAGGGCGCGGTCAAGCGCCGGCTTGCGTTGCCGGTCGGCGGATGTGCGGCGGGTAGCTGCCATGCTGCGGCGACCCCACAGCCAGGCCGCTGTGACTTCCCGCCGCAGCCAAATGGCTAACCCCTTGATAGAGGTCAATGTGACGGTTGTGGGCGGGCGGCTAACCTTGTTCGACGTAATCGAGATGAGGCAATTTCCGCGACGATGCGGTGCAAACGAAACAGCGACGACCGGACCATCTCCGCTGCATTGCGCCTGTGGCTTGAGGCGGCGATCTGCGTCTGCCTATTTGTCGTGATCGTTGTCGCCACCATCCCGGTCGCTTCGGCCGAGGCTGTTTCTCAGCGTGCCGTCTCGGTTGATGTCGCGCCGGCTCAAGCCGTGCCGGCTGTTGCTCTGTGGGCGGCCGACCAGGCGCCGCAGCCCCAGCTCGCCTTCGTCAGGACGCCGCCTTCGCTCCCGCCGCTGAATCTCAGCGACGATCCGGAGATCATGACCACTGACGGCGCCCATGCGCTGACCCCGGTGTCGCTCAGAAGCGCCGGCTGCGATCAGTCCACCCGCGTCCACTTGCCGCTGGCCGAACCGATGCTGGATCGCAGCGAGCCGCCCCAGCTTCGTCCGCCAATCGCCGCGTAGTCCCGCGCCGCGACTCCGTCTGCCGCCGTAAATTCGATCGAGCGAGCCGTCGTCTGACGGCCCGAGGAACTGTGCCTCGGATCGCCTGACCGCCGCAGCGACGCCCCCGGCACTTCAACCGAGTCCTTTCATCGCGCTGTGCGGCCGATTCCATGTGCTGGGTCGGACCGAGCCGGGGCCATGGACGCATCCTTGGGACGCGCCCCGTCTCCGAACCGCAGCGTTCCTGCCGAGCCCAAGACGTCGAGATCCAACCATGACCGAACTGCTGCAAACCGACATCAAGGGTCCGAACGACCAGGCTTCCGGCGAGATGTGGCACGCGACCGATGCCGACCGGGTGCTGGCCGGCCTCGCCACCAGCCGCGGCGGCCTCAGCGCCGAGGAGGCCAAGCGCCGGCTGCAGAGCTGCGGTCCGAACGCGCTGCCGGAGCCGCCGCGCCGCTCGGCGATGCTGCGGTTCCTGTCGCAGTTCAACAACACACTGATCTACTTCCTGCTGGCGGCCGCGGTCGCGGCCGCGTTCCTCGGTCACCAGATCGACGCCGCCGTGATCGTCGCGGTGGTGACGATCAACGCCATCGTCGGCTTCATTCAGGAGGACAAGGCCGAGAAGGCGCTGGCGGCGATCAAGAAGATGATCTCGCCGCGCGCCCACGCCTGGCGCGACGGCCACCGCGTCGTCGTGCCGGCCGAACAATTGGTGCCCGGCGACGTGGTGATGATCGAAGCCGGTGACCGGGTGCCGGCCGATCTGCGGCTCACACGCGCCCGCGGCCTGTTGATCGACGAGGCGATGCTGACCGGCGAGTCGGTCGCCTCCGAAAAGCACGACCAGCCGGCAGCGCCCGACGCGCCGCTCGGCGACCGGCTGTGCATGGCGTTCTCCGGCACGCTGGTATCGGCCGGGCAGGGCTTCGGCGTCGTGGTCGCGACCGGCGCCCGCACCGAGATCGGCCGCATCAGCACGATGATCCAGGGGGTCGAGCAACTGGCGACGCCGCTGCTGGCGCAGATCAACAAGTTCGGCGAACGCTTCACCTGGGTGGCGATTTCGGCGGCTGCGGCGATCTTCGCTTTCGCCGTGCTGGTGCGCGACTATGCCTGGCCGGATGCGCTGATCGCCGTGGTGGCGCTCGCGGTCGGCGTGGTGCCTGAAGGCTTGCCGGCGGTGATCACCATCACGCTGGCGATCGGCGTGCAGCGGATGGCGAGGCGCAATGCCATCATCCGCCGGTTGCCGGCGGTGGAAACCCTCGGTGCCACCTCAGTGATCTGCTCCGACAAGACCGGCACGCTGACTCGAAACGAGATGACGGCGCGCCGGATCGTCACCGCCGATCACACCATCCTGGTCGGCGGCTCCGGCTACGTGCCGATGGGCGAGTTCACCGTCGATGGTCGGGACAATCCCGAAGCGGTCGCCTCCGCGGAGCAACTGATCCGCTCGGCGCTGCTGTGCAACGACGCGCAACTTCGTCACGTCGACGGCCATTACGTCGTCGATGGCGATCCGATGGAGGGGGCGCTGGTCGCGCTGGCGATCAAGGCGGGGCTCGATCCCGAAGGCGAGCGTGCGGCCTGGAAGCGCTCCGACGAAATCCCGTTCGACGCGCAGCATCGGTTCATGGCGACCCGCCACGCCACCGAGTCCGGCGCCCAGGTGATCTTCGTCAAGGGCGCGCCGGAGCGGCTGCTGGCGATGTGCACCACCCAGGTCGGCCCCGGCGGCACGCTGCATCCGGTCGATCCCGAATTCTGGACCGCGCAGGTCGCGCGCGCAGCGGCCGAAGGCGAGCGCGTGCTCGGCTTCGCGTTGCGCTCGCCGGCGCGCCCGTCCGATCAGCTCGGCTTCGCCGATCTCGACGAAGGGCTGGCGTTCATGGGGCTGGTCGGTTTCATCGATCCGCCGCGCGACGAGGTGATTCAGGCGATCGCCGAGTGCCGTTCCGCCGGCATCGTCGTCAAGATGATCACCGGCGACCACGCCGCCACCGCGGAGGCGATCGCCCGGCAACTCGATCTGACCGATCACGCGGATGTCGTCACCGGCACCGAACTCGACCGCACCCCGGATGCCGGCTTCGTCCGGCTGGCGCGCCGCACCGACGTGTTCGCCCGCACCAATCCGGAGCACAAGCTGCGCATCGTCCAGGCGCTGCAGTCGACAGGCGCGGTGGTGGCGATGACCGGCGACGGCGTCAACGACGCGCCGGCTTTGAAGCAAGCCGATGTCGGCATCGCGATGGGCCACAAGGGCACCGAGACCGCCAAGGAGGCCTCCGAGGTCGTGCTGCTCGACGACAATTTCGTCTCGATCGTCGCCGCCGTGCAGGAAGGACGCACCGTCTACGACAACATCCGCAAGGTGATCGCCTGGACGATTCCGACCAATGGCGGCGAAGTGCTCACCGTGATCATGGCGATCCTGGTCGGCTTCACCATGCCGATGACCCCGGTGCAGATCCTGTGGATCAATCTGATCCTCACCGTCACGCTCGGTCTGGTGCTGGCGTTCGAGCCACCGGAGCCCGGCGTGATGAAGCGCCCGCCACGGCTGGCGCATGCGCCACTGCTGTCGCGATTCCTGGTGTGGCGGATCCTCTTTGTCTCGTTGCTGTTCACCGTCGGCGCATTGGCGATCTTCTTCTTCGCGCTCGGCAAGGGGCTGCCGCTCGAAACCGCGCGCACCATGGTGGTCAACGTGATCGTGGTGTTCGAGATCTTCTATCTGTTCAACGTCCGCTATCTGCACACCAGTTCGATCTCGCTGCGCGGCGCGCTCGGCACCATGCCGGTGCTGGCGGCGCTGGTCGTGGTGATTGCCGCGCAGCTCGCCTTCACCTACGCGCCGTTCATGCACAGCCTGTTCGCCACCACGCCGATCTCGCTGATCGACGGCGCCGTGGTGATCGGCGCCGGCGTCGTGCTGATGATCGTGCTCGAGTTGGAGAAGCTGGTGATGCGCAAGATCGGCGCATTGCACGGCCTCGAGCCCTAAACGGCCCCGCCGCGGCGTACGCGCCGTGCTGATCGCGCCGATCCGCGCCCACACCAACGACGAGGTCCATCATGAACGAACTCCATCGTCCCGATAAGACGTCCGGCCTGAATGTGGTGCTCGCCGCCACGGACTTCTCGGCGCGCTCCGATCGCGCGGTTCGCCGCGCCGCGGCGCTGGCCCGCGACAGCGGCGCCCGCCTGGTGATCGCCCACGTGGTCGACGACGATCAGCCGGAGCACATCGTTGCCGCCGAAGTCGAACTCGCCGAATCCGCGCTCGCCGACGCGATCCGCGAACACGGTTATCTGGCGAGCCTCGACTGTACGCCGCTGGTGCTGCTGGGCACGCCATTCGACGCCATCGTCCGCGCCGCGCAGCAGCAGGGCGCGGATCTGTGCGTGGTCGGCAGTCATCGCCGCGCCTTCCTGCGTGACATCTTCGTCGGCACAACCGCCGAACGGGTGATTCGCAACAGCGCGGTGCCGGTGCTGATGGCCAATCTCGATCCGACGTTGCCCTATGCGAAGAGTCTGGCGCCGGTCGATCTGACCGACTGCTCGGCCCAGGCGCTGTGCACTGCTCGCAGGCTCGGCCTGCTGCAGCGGACCAAGCTGATCGTGATGCACGTCTACGACGCGGCGGCGGCCGGCATGCTGAACTACGCCGGCGTTGATAGGACCAGCCTTGACGACTATCTGGTCGACACGCGTACCGATGCGGTGCGCGATCTGGTGCGCTTCCTCGAACCGCTGCGACTCGACGACGTCGACTACTCGACCGTAGTCAAAGAAGGCGCTGGCCCGGCCACCGATATCATCGAGGCCGCCGCCGAGCTGCGGCCGGATCTGGTGGTGATCGGCACCCACGCGCGCATTGGTGCAGTGCGGCTGTTGCTCAGCAGCGTGACCGAAGAGGTCTTGCGCCGCCTGCAGCGCGATATCCTGGTGGTACCCGTGCGCGACGCCGCGAGCTGAGCCGGCTTGCCGGCCTCGGTATTGCCCGTCACACTACCCGTCGATCGGCGCGGCATCGGTACCTCGCCGGCGAACAACGGGGAGGTCGACGATGGGCGCGCGGCTGAAGCATTACGGCTGGGGGCGGGAAGGCGAGGGGATGACCGAGGCCGAGCAGGCCTTCGTGCTCGGCCGGTATCAGGCGAAGTTCAGCCGCGACGGGTTCGAGACCATCGAGGTCGCCAGGCTCGACGATATCAAGCTGCGCGAACCGCGGATCGTACCGCCGAAGTCGCTGTCCGAAATCTGTGCGGTCGACGTCTATCACCGTGCCGCACACGCCTACGGCAAATCCTATCCGGACTATGTCCGCGGCATGCTCGGCGACTACGACGCGGCGCCCGACGTGGTCGCCTATCCGCGCGACGAGGCCGAGATCGCCGCGGTGATGGATTGGGCCGGCGGCGCCGGCGCGGCCCTGACGCCGTTCGGCGGTGGCTCGTCGGTGTGCGGCGGTGTCGAATGCCGGGTCGAGGGCAGCCGTTACAATGCGGCCGTGACGCTGGATCTGCGCCACCTCGGGAAGGTGCTGGAAGTCGACGCCACCTCGCGCGCGGCGCTGATCCAGGGCGGCGCCTACGGCCCGGCGCTGGAGGCGCAGCTCAAGCCGCACAACTTTACGCTGCGGCATTTCCCCCAGAGCTTCGAATATTCCACCCTCGGCGGCTGGATCGCGACCCGCTCCGGCGGTCATTTCGCCAGCCTCTATACCCATATCGACGATTTCGTCGAAAGCCTCCGCGTGGTGACGCCGCGCGGCGTTGTCGAGACCAGGCGGCTGCCGGGCTCCGGCGCTGGGCCAAGCCCCGATCGGATGTTCATCGGCTCCGAAGGCACCCTGGGCGTGATCTCTGCGGCGTGGATGCGGTTGCAGGCGCGGCCCACTTTTCGCGCTGGCGCCTCGGTGCGCTTCCCGAGCTTCTTCGCCGCGGCGCGCGCGGTCCGGGCTGTGGCGCAGGCCGGCCTCTATCCGTCGAACTGCCGCATCCTGGATCCGCAGGAGGCGTACAACACCGGCGCTGCCGACGGCAGCGTCGCGATCATGGTGTTGGCGTTCGAGAGCGGCGATCATCCGGTCGAGCCTTGGATGGCGCGGGCGCTGCAATGCTGCGCCGATCACGGCGGTACCAAAGAGGAGGCCGAAGCGTCGTCGGCGCATCTCGAAGGCGCCGCCGGGCTGTGGCGCAACGCTTTCATCCGGATGCCCTACGCGCGCGAATTCCTCACACCCGCCGGCCTGATCAACGACACCTTCGAGACATCGATCACCTGGGAAAGATTCGAAAGTTCCCACGACAGGGTCAAGGCAGCGACCGAGCAGGCGATCCTGGATGCGACCGGGATCGAGGGCGAAGTCACCTGCCGCTTCACCCATGTCTATCCGGACGGACCGGCGCCGTACTTCTCGTTTCACGCGCTCGGCCGGCACGGCGCGCTGCTCGAGCAATGGCAGGCGATCAAGGATGCGGCCAGCGACGCACTGATCGCGGCCGGCGGCACCATCACCCACCACCACGCCGTCGGGCGCGATCATCGCAAATGGTACGACCGCCAGCGTCCCGAATTGTTCGCCGCCGCGCTGCGGGCCGCCAAGCGCGAGCTCGATCCTCAGGCGATGCTCAATCCGGGCGTGCTGATCGATCCGTAGCGCGGCGCTGCGGCGTGCCCGGTGCAGGCGGCGACAGCGCGGGGTCGCCGGGCGGCAGACGATCGGTGGCGCGGCGGCGTGGCAGGTCGACCCGCGCTTCGACGAATTCCGGCGGGCCTTCGACCAACCGTGCGATCCGCCGGTCGCGTTCTTCCAGCGGTGCGTCCTGATCGATCAGCGCGTGAATCTGTGATGCGGCGAGTTCGACCGCGCGGTCCGGTGCCACCATGAGGGGCGGCCGCGGTCCGGATGCGATGCCGAGTCCGAGCTGCACCAATCGGGCGAGCGCTACGCTGCGGGGCAGTTGCAGGCGTGTCGCCCATTGATCGACCGCAGTCAGCGTCGCGTCGTCGAGTACGATTGCGAGCGCGCCGTCGCTGCCAGCGACAGGTGAATTGCTCGTGGGCTTCGTTGCCGGCGCGCTGTCATCACTCATACGTTAAGCACTAGTCGATCGCGTGCCGCTTCGAAAGCCGAACCTGACGGTTAGCGGCTCGACCACGTAATCGCATCAGGTCGCGGCGTCGACACCCTTTGGGGCCGGCTATTCGTTACCGGTTTGCTAACATCGACACGCACAATCCTGCAGCCTGCTTAGGCAAATTTTAAGCCGGGGCGCTTAGGTTAATCGTGTGAGTTGAGTGCTTTGCGAGTTGTGAGTACGCCATGACAGAGCCCCACCGCCCGAGGGTAAAATACGTGATCGGGCCCGATGGAAGCCCCTTGACGATCGCCGACCTGCCTGCACCCGGCACCAAGCGCTGGGTCATCCGCCGGAAGGCTGAAGTCGTCGCTGCCGTCCGCGGCGGTCTGCTCTCGCTCGAAGAGGCGTGCAGCCGGTACACCCTGACCGTGGACGAATTCCTGTCCTGGCAGTTCTCAATCGACCATCATGGTCTCGCTGGCCTGCGCACCACCCGAATCCAGCAGTATCGCCAGTAAACGAATCCTTCCAGGTTCTGACGATTTGACGAAAGCCGGCCCCATTTCGGGAAGCCGGCTTTCAGCATTTTCAGCGGTTTTTGCGGTCCGTTAAGATTCGTTAACCATATGGAAACCATCCCATAGGCAAGATTTGCCTAGCCGTGCGGGAGGCTGAGCCCGCCGGTCGGTCGCGTCGCGCATCCGAGGGGCTGGTCCTTGCAGAATCTGTTGAGTTTTCTCAAAGGCTTGGGAGCCGCGCGGCTGATGGCGATGATCGCCGTCTCGGTCGCTCTGCTCGGCTTCTTCGCCTTCGTCATCATGCGGGTGTCGCAGCCGCAGATGACGACTCTTTATACGGATCTCAGCGTCGAGGACTCGTCCAGCATCATCAAGGAGCTGGAGCGCCAGGGCATTCCGTTCGAGATGCGCAATGACGGCGCGATTCTGCTGGTGCCGAAGGACAAGGTGACGCGGCTGCGGATGAAGCTCGCCGAAGGCGGCCTGCCGAAGGGCGGCGGCGTCGGTTACGAGATCTTCGACAAGTCGGACGCGCTCGGCACCACCAGCTTCGTCCAGAACATCAATCATCTGCGCGCGCTCGAAGGCGAGCTGTCGCGCACCATCCGGGCGATCGACCGGGTGCAGGCGGCGCGGGTGCATCTGGTGTTGCCGGAGCGGCCGCTGTTCTCGCGCGAGGCGCCGGAGCCGTCGGCCTCGATCGTGCTGCGGGTGCGCGGCGCGCTGGAGCCGCAGCAGGTCCGCGCCATCCGCCATCTGGTGGCTTCCGCCGTCAACGGCCTCAAGCCGCAGCGGGTGTCGATCGTCGACGAGGCCGGCCAGCTGCTCGCCGACGGCTCGGCCAGCGGCGAGCAGATGGAAGGCGCCACCAGCGACGAGCGCCGCGCCGCGTTCGAAAAGCGGATGCGTAACCAGATCGAGGGCATCGTTTCGTCGGTGGTCGGCTCCGGCCGCGCCCGGGTCCAGGTTTCGGCGGATTTCGACTACAACAAGATCACCCAGACCTCCGACCAGTTCGACCCGGAAGGCCGGGTGCTGAGGTCGAGCCAGACCCGCGAAGAATCCGCCGCGACCTCGGCCGCCGATGGTCAGGTCACCGTCAACAACGAGCTGCCCGGCGCCAACCAGGGGCAGGGCGCCGGCGCACGCGACGTCAGCAAGAAGTCCGAAGAGACCAACAATTACGAGATCTCGCGCGTCACCAAGACCGAGGTCACCGAGGCCGGCCGCGTTAACCGGCTGTCGGTCGCAGTGCTGGTCGACGGCGTCTACACCAAGAACGACAAGGGCGAACTGGTCTATGCCGAGCGGCCGAAGGAGCAACTCGACCGCATCGCCGCCTTGGTGCGCTCGGCGATCGGCTTCGACCAGAAGCGCGGCGACCAGATCGAAGTCGTCAATCTGAAGTTCGCCGAAGCGCCGCAGATCGAGAAGCTGCCGGAGCCGGCCGGGCTGATGGGCATGTTCCAGTTCACCAAGGACGACATCATGAACATGATCCAGCTCGGGGTGATGTTCCTGCTCGGCCTGGTGGTGCTGTTCATGGTGATCCGTCCGCTGGTGAAGCGCATCCTCGCCGCCGAGTCGGCGCCGGAAACGCCGGGCCTGCCGGCGCTGGCCGACGGCACCGTGCCGCAGATCGGTGCCGACGGCCAGCCAGTGGCGCCGGGCATGCCCAGCATGATCGACATCGCCCAGGTGCAGGGCCAGGTGCACGCCCAGTCCGTGCACCGGGTCGGTGAACTCGCCGAACGCAATCCCAACGAAACCGCCGCCATTATCCGTCAATGGCTGGCCGAACCCGCCGCCTAATCCGCCATGGCCGACGCCTCCGTCCCAGCTACCAGTCAGGATGACATCGCCACCGTCGTCGCGACGCTGGCGCAGCGTCAGAGCGGCCGGCCGCCGAGCAAGCCGCTGAGCGGGCCGAAGCGCGCCGCGATTCTGATGCTGGCGCTCGGCGAGCAGTACGGCGGCAAGATCTGGAGCCTGCTCGACGACGAGGAAGTCCGCGAGCTGTCCTCGGTGATGTCGACGCTCGGCACCATCGAACCGGAAACCGTCGAGGATCTGCTGCTCGAATTCGTGTCGCGGATGTCGGCGTCCGGTGCGCTGATGGGCAACTACGACGCCACCGAGCGGCTGCTGCAAAAATACCTGCCGGCCGACCGGGTCTCCGGCATCATGGAGGAGATCCGCGGTCCCGCCGGCCGTAACATGTGGGAGAAGCTCTCCAACGTCTCCGAAGAGGTGCTCGCCAACTATCTGAAGAACGAGTACCCGCAGACCACCGCCGTGGTGCTGTCGAAGCTCAAGCCCGAGCACGCCGCCAAGGTGCTGGCGATCCTGCCCGAGGACATGGCGCTCGACGTCATCAACCGCATGCTGCGGATGGAGGCGGTGCAGAAGGAAGTGATCGAGAGCGTCGAGAAGACGCTGCGCTCCGAATTCATGTCCAACCTGTCGCAGACCCGCCGTCGCGACGCCCACGAGGTGATGGCGGAGATCTTCAACAATTTCGACCGCCAAACCGAGACCCGGTTCATCACCTCGCTGGAAGAGGACAACCGCGAGTCCGCCGAGCGCATCAAGGCGCTGATGTTCACCTTCGACGACCTGGTCAAGCTCGACGCCGGCTCGGCGCAGACGCTGATGCGCAACATCGACAAGGACAAGCTGGCGATCGCGCTGAAGAGCGCCAACGAAGAGGTCCGCGGCTTCTTCCTCGGCAACATGTCGTCGCGCGCCGGCAAGATGCTGCTCGACGACATGGCCGCGCTCGGTCCGGTGCGGCTGCGCGACGTCGACGAGGCGCAGGCGCTGCTCGTCAACCTCGCCAAGGATCTCGCCGCGAAGGGCGAGATCGTGCTGACCAAGAACCGCGCCGACGACGAACTGGTGTACTGATGGCCGCTCCCGCGCAGAAATTCCTGTTCAACGACGATTTCGGGGCACCGGAAAAGGTCCGCGAAAAGACCATCGCCGCGGCCGAACTGGCGCAGGCGGTCGCCGCCGCCGAGCAGCGCGGCTATCAGAACGGCTTCGCCGCCGGTCAGAACGAGGCCATGGTCGAGGCGCAGCGGCGCAGCGCGATGGCGCTGGAGCAGATCGCGCAGGCGATGCACGTGATCGCCAGCGGGATCGGCGGCGTCGAAACCCGGATGGAGACCGAGGCTGTCGAAGTCGCGGTTGCAGCGGCGCGCAAGCTGTGCGGCGAACTGGTCGCCGCCGAGCCGCTCGCCGAGATCACCGCACTGGTCGGCGACTGCTTCCGCCACCTGGTGGCGACGCCGCATCTGGTGGTGCGGATCAACGACTCGCTGTACGAGGCCGCGCGCGAGCGCATCGAACTGCTCGCCAAGCAGAGCGGCTTCGCCGGGCGCCTGGTGCTGCTGGCGGATCCGGAAATCGCCGGCGGCGACTGCAAGATCGAGTGGGCCGACGGCGGCGTGGTGCTGGAGCGCGCCGCGGTCGAGGCCAAGATCGACGAACTGGTGGGCCGCTACATGGCATCACGCAACAGCGGCCGATGATTGGAGGAAGGTGAGACATGGGCGACAATGACGGCCAGGTGCCGCTTCCCGACCTCAACGGCGCCGATGCTCCGCCGCTGGCCGACGTCGGCTATCAGGACGACGAACAGATTTCGCGCGTCGCCGCCGATCTCGAGGCGGTGTTCGACGTGCCGGTGCAAGTCTCGGCCGTGCTCGGCCGATCGAAGATGGACGTCGGCGAGTTGCTCAAGCTCGGGCCCGGTGCGGTGCTGGAGCTCGATCGCCGCGTCGGCGAGGCGATCGACATCTACGTGAACAACCGCCTGGTGGCGCGCGGCGAGGTCGTGCTGGTCGAGGACAAGCTCGGCGTCACCATGACGGAAATCATCAAGGCGGACACCTAACGCGAGCGCGCGGGACCCGCGCGGCAGGATATCCAGGAGCAATCCATGCGGCTTCTCATCGTCGGCACCCTGAAGGGCCAGCTCACCACCGCGACCAAGATCGCGATCGACAACGGCGCGTCTGTCACCCACGCCGCCGACAACGAACAAGCGATGCGAGTGCTGCGCGGAGGCAAGGGCGCCGACCTGCTCTTGGTCGACGTCGCGATCGACATCCGCGATCTGGTGATGCGGTTGGAGGCCGAACACATCCACGTGCCGATCGTCGCCTGTGGCATTGCCTCCGACGCCCGCGCCGCGGTCGCCGCGATCCACGCCGGCGCCAAGGAGTACATCCCGCTGCCGCCGGATCCGGAGCTGATCGCCGCGGTGCTGGCGGCGGTCGCCAACGACAGTCGCGAGCTGGTGTACCGCGACGACGCGATGGCCAAGGTGGTGAAGCTGGCGCAGCAGATCGCCGGCTCCGAAGCGTCGGTGATGATCACCGGCGAGTCCGGCACCGGCAAGGAAGTGCTGGCGCGCTACGTCCACAGCCGCTCGAACCGCGCCAAGAAGCCGTTCATCAGCATCAACTGCGCGGCGATCCCCGAGCATCTGCTGGAATCCGAGCTGTTCGGCCACGAGAAGGGCGCCTTCACCGGCGCGGTGGCGCGGCGCATCGGCAAGTTCGAGGAAGCCAGCGGCGGCACATTGCTGCTCGACGAAATTTCGGAAATGGACGTGCGGCTGCAGTCCAAGCTGCTGCGCGCCATCCAGGAGCGGGTGATCGACCGCGTCGGCGGCAAAGGCCCGGTGCCGGTGGATATCCGCATCCTCGCCACCTCGAACCGCAATCTGGCCGAAGCGGTGCGTGCCGGCACCTTCCGCGAGGACCTGCTGTTTCGTCTCAACGTCGTCAATCTGAAGATCCCGCCGCTGCGCGAGCGCCCGGCCGACATTCTCGAACTGGCGCAGCACTTCGCCAAGAAATACGCCGATGCCAATGGCGTGCCGCTGCGGCCGTTGTCGGCCGAAGCGCGCCGCGTGCTCACCACCAATCGCTGGCCGGGCAACGTCCGCGAACTGGAGAACACCATTCACCGCGCCGTGCTGATGGCGCAAGGCGACGAGATCGGCCCCGAGGCGATCATCACCCCGGAAGGTGATCGGCTCGATCAGACCAAGACGCCGCCGGCAGTGGCGCACGCCACCTTTGCGGCCGAGCAGGTCACTCGCTCGCTGGTCGGCCGCACCGTGGCGGACGTCGAGCGTGACCTGATCCTGGAAACGCTGAAGCACTGCCTCGGCAACCGCACCCACGCCGCCAACATCCTCGGCATCTCGATCCGCACGCTGCGCAACAAGCTCAACGAATACGCCGACGGTGGCCTGCCGATCCCACCCGCCGGCGGCGGCGAACCGCGCGCCTTCGTGCAGACGGCCTGACCGCCGATCGAGCTCCTCCAATCCTGAAGAGAGCCCTCCGGCCCCCTCTGGAAGGTCTCTCCTCCGCCCCTCCTCCTGAAAGGAGGTGGGGCGGAGAGGAAACACCAGCCTCGCGCACCCTTTCGCGGCCTAATCCAGGGTGGAACGCAGCTTTCGGACCTGATGCGATCCGGCCCGCCGCCATTCGCGTGGCGATGCCTCAAATCGCTTCCGGAACGCTGTGGAGAAATGCGAAAAGCTGCCGAAGCCGTTTCGGATTGCGATGTCGCTCACCGTAAGCCCGGACCGGCGGCGATCGCTCAATTCCTCCGCAGCCATCTGCAGGCGCGTCTCGCGGATGAATTCGCTCGCCGAGGTCTGCTGCGTCGCAAAGATCTCGTTAAGTCGGCGTACCGATATCCCGACCGATTTGGCGAGCGCGATCCGATCGAACTCGGCATCACGGAATCGGTGCCGAATGATCGCTTGCGCGCGAAGCAGAAGGAGCCGGGACGAGGATTTCAGCTCGATCGGGCCGGTCGCGACGCTGGTAAGAGCTGTCGCAAACAGATCGGCCAGAAGGTCGGCGAGCTGATCGTTCAGCGTAGCGTCCGCGTCAGCGGTGTGCTTGCCGAAGCGCAGGATGCTCTGGCCGACCAGTTGTCCGAGGGCGGAGGCTCCATCGATCCGCTTGCCAAGCGCCAGCTCCGCATTGGGGACGCGGAGCAACAATGAGGCTTTCGGGATCTGCAGCACGAGCTGACGGAAATCGCTCTCCATGCGGAGATCGTAGGGCTCCGTGCTGCTGTAGGCCGCCATGTCTCCGGGATGCAGTCGGGCGGTTTGGCCACGCTGGCTGACGGTTGCGGCGCGTTCGAGCTGCAGGCTGAGAAGGAAGAACTCCTCCGAGGCGCGGCGGATGTCGTCCGGGCGGCGTCTGACCTTGCCGCCCGAACCGCTCACTTCCGAGACCGACAAGTTCGACAAGTGATTGATCTCGATTGCGCCTCTGACATCGCGCGGGTCGGTGATTTCGCACGAGAGCTGAACATAGCTCGCGCATACCGCGTCGCGCAAATAAGCGACCCGATCGCGAGGTCGCACGAAGGCCGCGTCGTATCGTGTGAGCATCGCCTTGCTCGCCTGCTGGGGCACGTGACGAACTCTATATCGAGCCGGGCAAATTTCAAATCATTCGGCGCCCAAATACGAAAGCGCGTGGTTGGGCCGGCGCTATCCTCCAAGGAGCAATCTGCCCCGGAGGACGACAATGCAGACGTCGAAGCAGTTTAAGGTGGCCGCTGTGCAGGCGGTACCCGCGTTTCTCGATCTTCGTGCCGGCGTCGCCAAAGCGATCGACCTGATCGAACAGGCCGCGCGACAGGGCTGCAAGCTCGTCGTGTTCTCGGAGACGTGGCTGCCCGGCTATCCCAATCAGATCTGGCTCGGCGCACCGGCCTGGTCGATGCAGTTCTTCGGTCGTTACTTCGAGAACAGCCTGCAGGCCGGTGGCCCGGAGGACCAGGCGATCGCGGACGCCGCCCGCCGCAACAATATCCAGGTGTCGATGGGATTGTCCGAGCGGGACGGCGGCAGCCTGTACATCGCGCAGTGGCATTATGCGGAGACCGGTGAGGTCATCAAGCGACGCCGAAAGCTGAAACCGACCCACGTCGAACGGACGGTGTTCGGCGAAGGCGACGGCAGCGATCTCGCCGTGTGCGAGACGTCGATCGGCCGGGTCGGACAATTGGCGTGCTGGGAGCATCTGCAACCCCTCAGCAAATACGCGATGTACAGCCAGAACGAGCAGATTCATTGCGCCGCATGGCCAAACCTGTCGGCGGTTTCCGACGAGGCCTACGCCTACGGCCCCACTGTCAGCGGCGGCGCCAGCATGATCTATGCCGTCGAAGGCGGCTGCTTCGTCATCGCCGCCTGTGCCGTGGTCGGCGAGGAGCAGCAGGCGATGCTTTGTCAGGGCGATCCGATGAAGGAAGCAATGTGTCCCACCGGCGGTGGATTCGCGCGAATCTTTGCGCCCGACGGGCGATCGATCGGGGCCAATCTCGATCCGCACGAAGAAGGGCTGGTCATGGCCGACATCGACCTCGACCTCATCCCCTTCGCCAAGGCCTCCGCGGACCCCGCCGGTCACTACTCACGTCCGGACGTGACCCGGCTGCTGTTCAACAACAGGCCGGCCCGCCGCGTCGAATACTTCGCTTCACCTCTCGAAAGCGCGCCGCCGGCGGCACCCGTTCGGGCAGCGTCGGCGGCGGCCGCCGAAGACGCCTGAGCCACGCCTCACGAATATTTCGGGGCGTCCGGATTGCGGTAGATTTTGATCGGCTCGCCCGGCACCAGCTTCGGCGCGGTCAGCATCGCATAGGCGTACAGAGCCAGATAAACGCAGGCGAGGGCGCCGACGCCATAGAACAGCCAGGTCGCAATTCGCTGCATTTCTCATCCTTCCGCTTCTGCGGAAGATGGCGATCCGGATGCCGGAGTCAAATCCGTATCAGCCGCGAAAATCCAGCCGCCGCAGAATGATCCCAGGAGGCCGGCCTTCCATTTCGGCATTGGCGAATTTGCGCTCGGCGCAGCGTTCGATGCTTTCGCGCAGCCGCATGAACTGCTGCTCGCGCTGCGCCGGGGGCGTCCGTTTTGCGCCGTCGAGAAAGTCCATTGCGTCGGAGCTGATGGCGCAGGGCACTTCGGTCAAATCGTTGATCATCGAAAACAGCACCACGGACCGGTCCTCGTCGTAGCCGCGAAAGTTGCCGCTGGTGAAGCTCATGGTGGATCATCCTCGTGTTACGGGCGGCGCCGCGCGTGTCAGGGGCGGCTGGTACTGCGATCGGCTTGCCGCGCGTCTCGCAGCGCGTCGGGCTCGATTGCGATCATTTCGACCGAGGCCTGATGTGGCGGCGCACAGGCGACCGTGATCATGGTTCCGACGCGGCGGAATACCGGGAACGACAGGCCTTCGATCAGTTCTTCGTCGGTGACGACGGCGTAAGCTCCCGCCGGCAATTCGCGGTCGATGCCGCGGAGCCGAAACGGATGAGCGAAGACGATGGTCTCGCGGCGCGTTCGCGTAGTCATGGACGCCTCCTTCGGGCCGCTGCGTCCGAGCGCCGGTCGCGCTGTATCGCGTCCCGACGATTGCCGACCATGCTGCGCCTTTTCATCCGTGATAGCCATCGAATTCGTTGCAATCGGCCCTGCCACGTCGCGGCAGCTTGTTTTTCGGCCCGTGATCGCCATTTAAGGCAGGCAGCCGGCGATCAGTTCCGATCAGGCCCACGGCGCGATGGCGGAGAAGCCGAACTCATGAAGCTCCGCGTCGGCTATGAGATGATCTACGACTTCCCGCAACCGACGCCGATGATCGTGGTGCTCGGGACCCACTTTAGCCGCGCCTCCGACATCATCGTTCCGGATTTCCTCACCGTCGATCCGCCGGTGCCGATCACGCCGTATCGCGACATGTTCGGCAATTGGTGCAGCCGCCTCGTGGCGCCTGCGGGGCGGATGCGGCTCGCCGCCGACGGCATCGTGCGCGACAGCGGCGTGCCGGATCCGGTGGTGCCGTCGGCGACTCAACGTGCGATCGAGGATCTGCCGGCCGACACCATCGTGTATCTGCTCGGCAGCCGCTATTGCGAGACTGATCTTCTCTCCGATACCGCGTGGAAGATGTTCGAGAAGACCTCTCCCGGCTGGCCGCGGGTGCAGGCGATCTGCGATTTCGTGCACAATCACATCAAGTTCGATTACCAGCACGCCCGCGCCACCCGCACGGCGCATCAGGCCTTCGACGAGGGGCGCGGCGTCTGCCGCGATTACGCCCATTTGGCGATTGCGCTGTGCCGCTGCATGAACATTCCGGCGCGCTACTGCACTGGCTATCTCGGCGACGTCGGTACCCCGAAGCCATGGGCGGCCGGCGACTTCGCCGGCTGGTTCGAAGCCTTCATCGGCGGCCATTGGTACACGTTCGATCCGCGCAACAATGTGCCGCGGCTCGGCCGGGTACTGATCGCGCAGGGCCGCGATGCCGCCGATGTCCCGATCACCCAAACCTTCGGCCCCAACACCCTGGTCAGCTTCAAGGTGTGGACCGACGAGATCGACGAGACGGCCGTCGCCGGCTTGCACTGAGCGCCCGACGCGCTAGCTTGCCGGCACCGAGTCGCTGCGGGCGTTGCCCGCCGCGTGGTCTGCCCGCGAGATCCCATGACCACCTTCACCCCAGTCCAGGACGAGGCGCTGAAAGCTGTCGGCGAATGGCTCAAGGCCAAGCCAGGCCGTAACGGTACGCCGCTGGTGTTCCGGCTGTTCGGCTATGCCGGCACCGGCAAGACCACGCTGGCGCGGGAGATCGCCGAGGGCGTCGATGGCGAGGTCAAGTTCGCCGCCTTCACCGGCAAGGCGGCGCTGGTGATGCGCAACAAGGGCTGCGACGACGCCTCCACCATCCATTCGCTGATCTACCGCACCAAGGAGAGCGGTGTCGAACAGCCGAGCTTCGAATTGTGGGACGACGCGCCGGCCTCCAAGGCCAAGCTGATCGTCATCGACGAATGCTCGATGGTCGACGAGGAACTCGGCCGCGACCTGATGTCGTTCGACTGTCCGCTCCTGGTGCTCGGCGATCCGGCGCAGTTGCCGCCGATCCAGGGCGGCGGCTTCTTCACCAATGCCGAGCCCGACGTGATGCTGACCGAAGTGCATCGTCAGGCGCAGGACGACCCGATCGTCCGGCTGTCGATGGATGTGCGTGAGGGCCGGGGGCTCGAACGCGGCCGCTATGGCGAAACCGAAGTGGTGAGCCGCGATCAGCTCGATCCGCAGCGGGTGATGGACGCCGATCAGGTGCTGGTCGGCCGCAACAACACGCGGCGCGCCTACAACGCGCGTTTCCGCCAGCGCCTGAACATCGAGGATCCGTTCCCGGTCGGCGGCGACAAGCTGGTGTGCTTGCGCAACAACCGCAAGAAGGCGCTGTTCAACGGCGGGCTGTGGCGGGTCAAGTCGCGCTCGCCGATCAAGACCAAGATCATCACCCTGCGGGTGACGCCCGACGAGGATTTCGGCGGCCGGCTGACCAAGGTTTCGGTGCGCAACGAATGCTTCGCCGGCGGCATCGAGGACATCTCGTGGGACCAGCGCAAGCCCTACGACGAGTTCGACTACGGCTACGTGCTCACCGTGCACAAGAGCCAGGGCTCGCAGTGGGACGACGTCGTGCTGTTCGACGAGAGCTTCGCCTTCCAGGACAGCCGCGCCCGCTGGCTCTACACCGGCATCACCAGGGCGGCGAAGCGGCTGAGCGTGGTGGTCTAGCGCAGCACTCCGTCTGTGCCCGCGTCGCCCTCACCCCAGCCCTCTCCCGCAAGCGGGAGAGGGAGTTCGCTGCGCCGGCGGCAGCGCCAGGCGCGAAAAGCGCGCGAGTTGCACTCAAGAGATAGGGGGGCTCTCGCGAATCTAAATGTACTTGATCGGAGAACTTCCCCGAGCACTACTTGCTCCCTCTCCCGCTTGCGGGAGAGGGGTGGGGTGAGGGCGCCCCAGGCAGTGAGCTCCAGGTGGTCGCGATCCGACAGCTACTCCGCCTTCCGCGCCACGAACGTCATTCGCCAGGGATTGTGGCCGATGTTGTGTTCGGCGCGGCGGGCGGTGAAGCCGGCGGCGGCGAGCTTGGCGAGCATCTCGGACTCGCTGTAGCGCTGCAGGCCGATCTTGGTGCGCAGCTCGCGATAGTCGGACAGCGCGGTTCGCGCCAGTCCCCATAGCGCGTCAGTCAGGAAGCCGTGGCGGCGCGCCATCATCAGCAGCGCCAGCACGTCTCGCGGCATCCCGACCTCGGGGCGGAGGATATCGCCGAGCACCAGGCCGCCGGGCGGCGACAGCAATCGCCTGATCACCGCAAACGCCTGGTCGAGCTCGGCCGGCGTCATGTATTGCGCTACCGAATTCATCACCACCAGATCGACCGAGCCTTCCGGCATGGTGCGCAGATCGTCCAGCGACCGCACCCTGATCTTGGTGTTGAGCGCGTAGCGGGCGATCAGCCGGCCGCGCACGCCGGGGGCCGGTTCGGCCAAGATCAGCTTGCCGCAGGCTTCAGCGACGGTCGGGGCGGACAACGCTTCCCCGCAGGAATAGTCCAGCACCACTGCGCCAGGGGAGGGAATATAGCCGATGATGTCGCGGGCGATCTCGGCAAAATGCACGTCGCGGTGGCGGTTGCTGACATAGATGGTGTGTGTGGAGTCGTAATAGTCGATCCAGTCGTCCATCCGTGACCCCGAAAACATCCGCCCAAACCAAGCCGAACGCGGCCACTCCTGGCCGATCGGTCGAGCGCTGCCCGCTCCGCATGGCTGTTCCACAAATGGAACGCCGCCGCACGCCGCGCGTTGCCGAGGGGTCTAACGTGTTTCGCGGGAAACACAATGCACAGCCGAAACATCCAAGACGCGCTTTCCAGGACCGGCTTGGATCTTCCGCGCCCGGCCGTCCCGCCGACCGTTGCGTTCGCCCTGGACGTCAACCGCCTCACTGCAGGATTCTCATCGTGACCAAAGCCAAATCCGCCTCCGTCGCCCCCGAACTCGATACCCCGACCGACCTGCCGCCGCAGGCGGTGGAAAAGATCTCGACCGCGCTGAACGGCCTGCTCGCCGACTCGTTCGCGCTGTATCTGAAGACCAAGAACTTCCATTGGCACATCAGCGGTCGCCACTTCCGCGATTATCATCTGCTGCTCGACGAGCAGTCGGCGCAGATTCTTGCCACCACCGACGAGCTCGCCGAGCGCGTCCGCAAGGTCGGCGGCACTACGCTGCGCTCGATCAGCCATATCTCCCGGCTGCAGACCATCCAGGACAACAACGACGACTACGTGCCGCCGCGCGAGATGCTGCGCGAGCTGATGAATGACAACAAGAAAGTCGCCGCCGCGATGCGCAAGGCGCACGAGATCGTCGACGAGTGCAAGGACGCGGCCAGCGCCGGTCTGCTCGAGAACTTCATCGACGAGACCGAAAAGCGCACCTGGTTCCTCTTCGAAGCCACCCGCCAGGAAGGCGCCAACGAAGCGTAAGCGGCGCGGGCTCGAGACGAGCCTATTTGAGAAGAGAACTTACCCCGAGCACAGCGAACTCCCTCGCCCCGCCTTTCGCGGGGAGAGGGTTGGGGTGAGAGGCGACACGCGCACTAAAGATAGCTCCTTCGATTTATCAGACGCTCGGCCTTGCGGAGGCGCCCCCTTACCCGGATTGCTGCGCAATCCGATCTCTCCCCGCGTGCGGGGAGAGGTGACCGGGAGCGTCTGCGAAAATTTGAGATGCGGCGCTTACTTCCACAGCCTCGGCAGCGGCCCGTCCTTGCCGAACACCGGATCGGTCTCGGGCAGCGGCACCCGTGGAACCGATTGCAGCGCACGCCGGTAGTTGTCCGGCGTCGGCCGCGTCACCTGCATCTTCGGGCCTGGCGGGTAGGCGCCGACCACCCTGAAGTCATGGCTGGCGAACAGGCATTTGTGGCCGGTGCCGGCGGGCAGCACTGCGATGTCGCCAGGCGTCAGCTCGATCGCCTCGCCCTGTTCGCCGCCGAACAGCACCATCGCCCGGCCGCGTGCGACGCCGAGCGCCTCGTGCACCGTGGCGTGATAGTGTTGGTAGTCGAAAATGCCGTTGCGCCAACGATCGCCCCAACCATTGCGTGCGAACAGATCCTCGACCGCCTGCTCCGGATCGCGCTCTCCGATATCGAACGCATGCTTGTAGAGCAGCAGCGGCAACGGGTTGTTCGGGATCAGCCCGTCGTCATCGAACACCAGCGCAAGCGGCTTGATCTGGTCGCGGGCAAGCGACATGGCGTCTCCAGCGCATGCAGGGAATGTGAGTAGTTCTTGCTGGGATAACGTGAGTGCGCGCCGGGCGTTCCCGCACCCGTTACCTGCCTGATAGACGTCATTCCGGGGCGCGCCGACAGGCGCGAACCCGGAACTCAGACGTGACTGCGCGCCGATCAGCTTCCGGGTTCGCGAGCTACGCTCGCGCCCGGGAATGACACGTCGAGAGGATGATATCAGTAAGTCCGCCGCGATTACGCGGCGGCCTTCTTCGCGCGCATCAGATCGGTGAAACGGCGGAACAGATAATGCGAGTCCTGGGGGCCCGGGGACGCCTCAGGGTGATACTGCACCGAGAACACCGGCTTGTCGGCCAGCGCGATGCCGCAATTGCTGTCGTCGAACAGCGAGATGTGAGTTTGCTGCACGTTGGCCGGCAGCGTCGACTTGTCGACCGCGAAACCGTGGTTCATCGAGGTGATCTCGACCTTGCCGGTGGTGAGATCCTTGACCGGATGATTGGCGCCGTGGTGGCCCTGATGCATCTTTACGGTCTTGCCGCCGAGGGCGAGGCCGAGCATCTGGTGGCCGAGGCAGATGCCGAAGGTCGGCACGCCGGACGAGATCACCTGCTGGATCACCGGCACCGCGTATTTGCCGGTGGCAGCCGGATCGCCCGGGCCGTTCGACAGGAATACGCCGTCAGGCTTCATCGCCAGGATGTCTTCGGCCGAGGTGGTGGCGGGTACCACGGTGACCTTACAGCCTTCGCCGGCGAGCAGCCGCAGGATATTGCGTTTGATGCCGTAGTCGATCGCGACGACGTTGAACTCGGGCTTGTCCTGCCGGCCGAAACCTTCACCCCACGCCCACGGCGTCTCGTCCCAGGTGAAGCGCTGGCCGGAGGTGACCATCGGCACCAGGTCCATGCCTTCCAGGCCGGGCCACTCCCGGGCCTCTTCCTTCAGCGCGTGGAGGTCGAACTGGCCGTTCGGCGCATGCGCGATCACCGCGTTGGGCATCCCCTTGCTGCGGATCAGCGCGGTCAGCGCGCGGGTGTCGATGCCCGACAGCCCGATGATGCCGCGCGCCTTCAGCCAAGCGTCGAGATGACGCGACGAACGATAGTTCGACGGATCGGTGATGGCGCCGCGCAGGATGACGCCGCGCGCGCCCGGCGTCGCCGCCATGTTAACCGTCTCGATATCCTCGTCGTTGGTGCCGACGTTGCCGATATGCGGGAAGGTGAAGGTGATGAGCTGCCCGGCGTAGGACGGATCGGTCAGGATCTCCTCGTAGCCGGTCATCGCGGTGTTGAAGCAGACCTCGCCGACGGCGTGGCCCTCTGCGCCAAGGCCGAAGCCCTCGAACACGGTGCCATCGGCGAGCACGAGCAGCGCGGTCGGTTTGTGGTCCGGCCAGGCGGGATTGGATGCTGAATTGGTCATGAGCGCACTACATAGTCGCGGGCGTTGCCGACGTCAAAGCGCGGACCCCCTCGAATTGTTCGCTTTTGGACGAGATTTGACAGGGAATTTGGCTGTCCTAGGCTCCGCGGCGGGCGCAGGGGCAGAATCGTGCGTGGGGAGAGGTTGCATGGACACATCATTGCCGGTGGTGCTGGTGCCGGGTTTGGCGGGGTCGCCGCGGATCTATGCCCAAATCGTGCCGGCGCTGTGGGCGTGCGGGGCGCCGGTCACGGTCGCCAACCACATCCGCGACGACAGCATGGCGGCGATCGCCCGGCGGATTCTCGCCGAGGCCCCGGCCCGTTTCGCGCTCGCCGGGCATTCGATGGGCGGCTACATCGCGTTCGAGATCATGCGCGAGGCGCCCGACCGGGTCGCCAAGCTGGCGCTGATCAACACCCAGGCCCGCCCCGACAGTCCGGAAGCCACCGAGCGCCGCACCCGCCAGATCGGCGAGGCCGAGGCCGGCCGGCTGCATGCGGTGCTGGAGGAGCTGTATCCCGGCTTCGTCCACCCGTCGCGCCGCGACGACGCCGCGCTGCAGAGAATCGTCCACGACATGGGCGACGACGTCGGCGCCGCCGGCTTCGTCCGCCAGCAGCGCGCCATCATCGCCCGCGCCGATTCCCGTCCGACCCTGGGCACGATCCGCTGTCCGACGCTGGTGATCTCCGGCGATACCGACACCACCATTCCGAACAGCCTGTCGCAGGAGATGGCCGACGGCATTGCCGGGGCAAAACTGGTGATCATCCCCGATTGCGGGCACCTGCCGCAGATCGAACAGCCCGCCGCCACCGCCGCCGCGCTGGCGGGCTGGCTGCGGAACTAGAGTTGTTTCAGGCGGCCGAACCGCCTACATCAGGCGTTGAAAACGACCGTCCCCTCGTCATTGCGAGGAGCACCCGGATCGGCGCTTCGCGCCGTCCGGGCACAGGCTCCGCGACGAAGCAATCCAGAGTCCCGGATGCAGAGCCCTGGATTGCTGCGCTTCGCTCGCAATGACGGTCCCGACGAAGATCCGAAGGAGCCCGACATGCTGCGCGACGACATCAACACCGCCGTGAAAGAGGCGATGAAGGCCAAGGACGAGCGCAAGCTGTCGACGCTGCGGATGGTGAACTCGACCATCAAGAATGCCGACATCGAAGCCCGCGGCCAGGGCAAGCCGCCTTTGAGCGACGGCGATCTGCTCGGTCTGCTGCAGAAGATGATCAAGCAGCGCCAGGAATCGGTCGCCCTGTACGACCAGGGCGGCCGCGCCGAGCTCGCCGAGCAGGAGCGCGCCGAGATCGCGGTGATCCAGGCCTACCTGCCGCAGCAGATGTCCGAGGACGAGATGAAGGCCGCGATCGCCGCCACCATCACCGAGACCGGCGCCGCCGGCATCAAGGACATGGGCAAGGTGATCGGTGCCCTGAAGGCGAAATATGCCGGCCAGATGGACTTCGGCAAAGCCAGCGGCTTGGTGAAGGCGGCGCTGACGGGTTAGGCGCGCGCTGCGGTTCGCGCGAGCCTTTCTTCCGTCATTCCGGGGCGCCGCGGAGCGGCGAACCCGGAATCTCGACGTCGTGCTGCGTGACGGCCGCGCCCCCTGCTATGCCTTTCTTCGGGATAACTGCGGGATTCCGGGCTCGCGAGCTGTCGCTCGCGCCCCGGAATGACTCACCAAACTCAATGCCCGATCGCCGGCTTTGCGCTGCGGTCGACGGTGCGCAGCGACAGCGCCAGCGGGATCATCAGGGCGGCGATCGCGGCGAGGGCGACGAACACGTCGATATAGGCGAGCAGCGCCGCCTGGTTCTCGACGATGCGGCCGATCAGCGCCATCGCGGCGCCGGCGGTGTCGCCGGTGGCATTCTGGCTCCTCAGATAGCTCTGGATGCCGGCGAGGGTGTCGTGCAGCACCGGATTCCACGCGCCGATGTGCTCGACCAGCCGGCTGTTGTGGAACTGCTCGCGCTGCGCCAGCACGGTCTGGCTGACCGAAACGCCGATCGAGCCGCCGAAATTGCGGGCGAGGTTGATCATCGCCGAGGCCTGATCGGTCTTGTCCGGCGGGATGCCGTCGTAGGACGCGGTGGTGATCGGGATGAAGATCAGCGGCAGACCGATGCCGAGATAGATCCGCGACATCGCGAAGTACCAGTAGTCGGCGTCCGGCGACAGCCGCAGCAGGTCGACCATCGCGCCGGCCGCGATGGTGGCGCCGAGCGCGATCAGCCAGCGCGGCTGCACGCCGCCGAGCCGGCCGACGATCACCATCATCACCATGGTGACGAGACCGCCGGGCGAGATCACCAGGCCGGCCAGCGTCGCGGTGTAGCCGTAGCGCTCCTGCAGCAGTTGCGGCAGGATCTGGGTGGTGGCGATCAACAGTGCGCCGGTCGCCAGCATGATCACGAAGCAGGTGCCGAACTGCCGCTGCGCCAGCATCCGGATGTCGATCAGCGGCTGCTCGCGCGACAGCTCCCACGGCACGAAGGCGATCAGCGCCAGGACGGACAGCACCGCGAAGCCGACGATGAAGCTCGAGCCGAACCAGTCGTCGACCTGGCCGCGGTCGAGCACGACTTCCAGCGCGCCGAGAAAGGTCGCGACCAGCAGGAAGCCGACGATGTCGAAATTGAATCCCTTGGCCCACAGCTTGGCGCGGGCCTCGCGCTGCGTCTTCGACTGCGGGATGATCAGATAGATCAGCGCCAGCGTGACGATGCCGACCGGCACGTTGATCAGGAAGCACCAGTGCCAGGAGAAATTGTCGCTGAGCCAGCCGCCGAGCGTCGGCCCGACCACCGGCGCCACCACCACGGCGATGCCGTACAGCGCGAAGCCCTGGCCGCGTTTGGCCGGCGGAAACGCCGCCGCCAGGATCGATTGGGCGACCGGCGTCATGCCGCCGCCGGCCAGCCCCTGCATGATCCGGAACACCAGCAGCGACTGCAGATTCCAGGCGAACCCGCACAGCAGCGACGCCACGGTGAACAGCGCGATGCACACCAGAAAGAAGTTCTTGCGGCCGAACATTTGGGCGATCCAGCCCGAGGCGCACAGTACGATCGAATTGGCCACCAGATAGGTGGTGACCACCCAGGACGCCTCGTCGCTGGACACCGCGAGGCCGCCGGAGATGTAGCGCAGCGCAACGTTGGCGATCGTGGTGTCGAGCACCTCCATGAAGGTCGCGACCGACACCAGGATCGCAATCAGCCAGGGATTGGCGCCGTATTCGCCCTGTTGCGGCTCGGCCTGCATCGCGCCGGCCTCACGGACGCACGGTGACGGTCGCCACCACCGACATACCCGGGCCGAGCTGAACGTCGGGCCGCTGATCGAAGGTGATCTTCACCGGCACGCGCTGCACCACCTTGACCCAGTTGCCGGTGGCGTTTTCGGCGGGCAGCAGGCTGAACGCGGTGCCGCTGCCGGCCTGGATGCTGTCGACGCGGCCGTGGAAGCTGCGGTCATAGGCGTCGACCTCGACGTCGACCGGCTGGCCGACCCGCATCAGTTCGAGCTGGGTCTCCTTGAAATTCGCCGTGACCCAGACATCGAGCGGCACCAGCACCATGATGGCTTGGCCGAGCGAGGCCAGCGCGCCGACCGCGCCGGTCAGCTTGGCGATCCGGCCATCGGTCGGTGCCCGCAACTCGGTGCGCTGCAGATTGGTGTCGGCCTGTTCCTTCTGCGCCTGCGCGGCCTGCAGCTGCGCTTCGGCCTGCTCGGCCTTGGCGCGCAGCACGTCGACCTGACGGACCGCTGCGAGCCTGGCGGCATTCGCGGCGTCGAGCGCGGCCTTCTTGGCGCGGAAGTCGGACTCCGCCTGCTGGGCGCGTTGCACGGTGCCGGCGCCCTTCTGCACCAGCTCCTGATAGCGCTGGTTCTCCTCGGCCGAGAAATTGTAGGCCGCTTCGGCCTCCTGGACCTGCTGATTGGCCTGCTGGACCTGTGCCTGCTGAGCGCCGATCTGCGCCGCGATATCGGCGATCGACGCCTGCGCCTGCCGGATCTGCGCGGCGGCCTGGTCGACCGCGGCCTTGTAGTCGCGTTGGTCGATGGTCGCCAGCAGCGCGCCGGCCTTGACCACCTGGTTGTCGGTCACGTTGACGGCGGTGATGGCGCCAGACACCTGCGGGCTGATCAGCACGGTGCGGGTGTCGATAAAGGCGTCGTCGGTGCTCTCGAAATGCCGGGCGTACAGATACCAGGCGACCCCTGCGACGATCGCGGCGATCAGCACGGCCGCGCCCACCATGGCGGCGATCGGATGACGGCCGATCAGCGCCTTGAGGCCGGCCTGCGGCTTTGCATTGCTGTCGCCGCCTGAATCGCGGTCCTCGGGGCGAGCCTCGGCCTGGCGTTGCTCGGCCCGCGGCGGCGATTCGCCGGGCTGGAGCGATGCGGCTGCATCGCGCCGCGCCACCGCCGGGCGGCGTTCGCGATCAGCGCCATCCGGATCGGCGGAAGAAGGACTGTCGATGGTTGTCATGGGAATTCTCGTGCGCGCGGCCGTCGCCACGCCATGGCCGGCAACACTGCAGCGCACAACAGGTTCCATGATGAAACCCGCGCCGAGCGCATCGCTTCACGGCGATCTCCGCATGGCGGGGCTTCGGCGCTGCACACCGTTCACACGGGTGTGAACAGCGACCTGATAGGGACGTTGGGCATACCCGGCGACTGGCGTCCGGGGAAAATCCATTCCGTTCGCGTGCTAACCGGATCGTTTCGGCGGGATTTTGCACCGCAAATTAGTTGTGCGGCGCGGCGGGAACTAATCGCCATGCATCGCTGCAGGTGATCATCTGCAGCGAAGTGATTGACGGATGTCGCGACGCGGCTCTTAATGATTGCAACTAACAGCAACTAATGCCACGAGCCAGGGAGGAGCGACCATGTCGATCTCCGGTAAGGTTGATCCGGTGGTGCGGCGGATCACGATCGCCGACATCGCGGAAGCGTTGGGTCAGGGCCTGCGCGACTTCCAGGCCGCGCCGCTGTACGGCCTCGCGTTCGGAGCGTTCTATGCCGCGGGCGGTCTGCTGATCCTCGCCTGTCTGACCGCCTTCCATATGGTGTATTTGGCCTATCCGCTCGCCGCCGGGTTCGCGCTGATCGGGCCGTTCGTCGCGCTCGGTTTGTACGAAGTCAGCCGGCAGCGCGAGGCGGGGACGCGGCCGTCGATGCTGCAGATTCTCGGGCTGATGCGCAGCCGCAGCGAACTCGGCTGGATGGCGTTCGTCACGCTGTTCCTGTTCGTGATCTGGATGTACCAGGTCCGGCTGCTGATCGCGCTGTTCCTCGGCGTCGGCGCCTCGTTCGGCAGCCTGCCGGAGTTCATCTCGGCGGTCCTCACCACCAACGAGGGGCTGGTGTTCCTCGCGGTCGGCAATTGCGTCGGCGCCGGGCTGGCGCTGGTGCTGTTCTCGCTGACGGTGGTGTCGTTCCCGCTGCTGCTCGATCGCGACGTCGATTTCGTCACCGCGATGGTGACCAGCGTCCGCGCGGTGGTGAAAAGCCCGCTGCCGATGATCGGATGGGCCGCCACCATCGTGGTGCTGCTGGCGGTGTCGGCGCTGCCGTATTTCCTCGGCCTGATCGTGACGCTGCCGGTGCTCGGCCACACCACATGGCATCTGTATCGCAGGATCGTCGCGCCGGTCGCGGCCGAACTGCCGACCGCCGAGGATTCCGAGGCGGTCAGCAACGTGGTGGCGATGCCGAAACGCGCCGCCGCGGGCTGACTGGTCGATCCGACCGGCGCGCTGATCTCCGACCTACAGATGGGCGGCTTCCGCTGCCGTGTGCGGCGGAGGAGCAAATGACAGCGGCTGGCCGGTCTCCAGGATGCTCTTGAGGCTCGACAGCACCATCGGCCAGCCGGTGGAGATATCCGGCAGCGTCCGGCTGTGTTCGGCGAAGCCCTCGTGGATCACGGTGAGTTTGATCGCGCCGTGGCTCGGCTCGAGCAGATAGGTCACGCGCGACGGCGGCTCCTTGCGCATCTCTTCATCGTACACCGACACCCAACTGTACGACAGCTTTCGCGGCGGATCGGATTCGAGCACCACCCCCTCGTTGACGATCCGGCCGGCTTTTTCCATCCGCATCGGCGCGCCGGCGGTCCAGTCCGAGGTCAGGCTGCAACCGTACCAGTAGCGCTCGGTGAACGCCCTGTCGGTCAAAGCATGCCACAGCGTCTCCGGTGTGGTCTTGATGAAGGTGACATAGACGAATTCAGGCTTACTCATCGCGTTCCTCCAGTTTTCGTTTGAGGTTGCCGAGCGCCGCGAGACGGCCGCGCTCGAATTTCCTGATCCAGCGTTCGCCGATCTGGTGGATCGGCACCGGGTTCAGGTAGTGCAGCTTCTCGCGGCCATGCCTGACCGTCGCGACCAGATTGGCCGCTTCGAGAATTGCGAGGTGCTTGGTCACGGCCTGCCGCGTCATGGCGAGGCCGTCGCAGAGCTCGTTCAAGGTCTGCCCGTTGCGGGCATGGAGCCGGTCCAACAGATCGCGCCGGGATGCGTCGGCCAGCGCTTTGAACACCTCGTCGTACATGGGGCCAGAATAGGCAACTAAAAGGTTGCATGTCAAGCTTCGCCGCGCAGCGATGTCGTCGCGGCGGTCGATGCGGCCAGGCCGGCCTGCTATCGTGATGCGAACTTCGAAATTGGATGGGTAACCGATGTCTCTCGAACTGTATCTGACCTATGTGGGCGCCTGCATCGTGCTGGCGCTGCTGCCGGGGCCGGTGGTGACGCTGGTGATCGCCAACGGCCTGCGTCACGGCACCCGCGCCGCGCTGCTCAACATCGCCGGCGCGCAGGTCGGGCTCGGCCTGGTGATCGCGCTGGTCGCCGCCGGTCTGACGACGCTGATGGCGACGATGGGCTATTGGTTCGATTGGGTGCGGTTTCTCGGCGCCGCCTATCTGGTATGGCTCGGCATCGGCCTGATCCGCCGTCCGGTCGAAGGCCTGTCGGCCGATCAGCCGCCGCCGCCGCCGCGCGGCGGGTTCTTGCTGCAGGGCCTCGTCGTGCTGCTGGCGAATCCGAAGGTCCTGGTGTTCTTCGGCGCGTTCATTCCGCAATTCGTCGACATGCAGCGCGAGACGGTGCCGCAGGTGGCGCTGCTCGGCGTCACCTTCATGGCGATCGTGGCGGTGACCGATGCGATCTACGCGCTGCTGGCCGGCCGCGCCCGCAGCATGTTCTCGGCACGGCGGACGCGGCTGCTGTCGCGGATCTCGGGCGGCTTCATGATCGGCGGCGGCGTCTGGCTGGCGCTCAGCCGGGCGAAGTGAGGGACGGCCTTTCCGTCATCGCGGGCAGCGACGCCGACGAAGCAATCCAGGCCGAGTGCTCGGCATGGCTGGATTGCTTCGCCTTCGGCTCCAATGACGCGGGAGATTTGCGGCCCGGCGGCTAGATGTGGAGCCTCAACAGGTTGTCCTCGGACAGGCCGAGGCGGCTGATGGGTATTTGTGACTTTATGCCGCCGTGGGGCCGGTGCCAATTGTATCGA
>NZ_UFQQ01000023.1 GCF_900218015.1 Rhodopseudomonas pentothenatexigens
CGATCCCGGACAGAAGCAAGTCACCGGCGACAGGACCACGCAAAAAGGGATTGACTAACCGAGGCCCGTTACAGAAGCCCGGGTGAGCGCAGCGACACCCGAGTCTCTTTGCACCGCCGAGATGCTGCCCCCGGATGTCGCTTCGCTCATCCGGGCTACGGGACTAGCTCAGGACAACGAGTCCCTTCGTTCAAGGGCGCTCGTTAATCGATCGCGCCATTTGATCATATTCCTGCGCCAAGTTTCGTCATACGATCGATCCCGGCGTCTGTCATCGTCATCACTCGCGAATATTATCAGCTCCCGATAAATATCATCCATCAGTCCTTCCATCTCCGGGTCGACTGACCAGCGGAGCGATTTCACGGCATCGACATCAATCTCGCCGCCGCCAATTACCGCATTGAGCGCGATGAGCACTTCTTTGACATCGCAGGTCATCGAAACCACTTCCTCGGGTCGACAGCAAGCGTAGCCCGGATGAGCGCAGCGACACCCGGGAGTCTTCGTGCACCGAGATGCTGCTCCCGGATATCGCATTGCTCATCCGGGCTACAGACGATGCGGCTCGTCACTCCGCCGCCGCTCGCTCCGCCTGCGGCCGGACGAACGCCACCACGGCATCGGCGGCGTCCGCGACGAACTCCGGGTTGTCGCGCAGCTGCTCGATGCTGCGTGGCTTCGGGATCGGATCGCCGTCGGCACGCAGCAATGCAAGATGACCACCGAGCGCTTCGGCGGCGTTGTCGATCGCCTGTTCGAAGGTGTCGCCGGCCGAGATGCAGCCGGGCACGTCCGGAAAGGCGACGCCGTAGGAGGTGTCGCTGTCCTTGTAGACCAGCGCCAGATAGCCGGATGATGCGCTCATCGGACCTCCTTCAGACCTGCCTGCCGATAGACCGACCGCACGACCTTCGGATGCAAGTCCTTCTTCGGATGCGGGACGGTCACTTTTACCAGCCCTCACCGGATGCTTGAAGTGGTGGTGACTGCCGGTGGCGCCGACGAACCGCCAGCCATCTGCCTGCAGTTCCTGGATCAGGTCGCGCGAGTCTTTTGGCATAGTGGGGCGAGCAACGAGTTGATGAAAGCACCGAGCCTATGGTCTTTCTCGCTTCGCGCAACGCGACGAAGGACGTAGCAAGGTCGCAGGCCTGGCACGCGCAGCCCGGGTGAGCGCAGCGACACCCGGGGCTCTGTCGCGCCGCCGAAACGCCGCTCCCGGATGTCGCTGCGCTCACCCGGGCTCCAGGTCATGCCTCTTGACAATATTCCTACAAGGATTATAGTCCGCATCGTCCTGTCCGTGAGGGGCGCTTCGCGAGGCGTCGTTGAGCGGGACAGATCGTCGGCCGGGAGACCGGCTGGTGAGGGTTTGGCGAAGCTGCGCAGGTGCAGCGGCGCCGGGCCTGACGCGGCGTCCTGCGCGAGGTGGTTCGCACCCACGTCGTCCGGGAGGCAGAAGGTCGCCGTCCGCCGCTACTATGAGCGGCTGCCCATCGCGAGGCTGGACGGGACGGAACGAGGCGGGAGAAATCCCCGTGCTCCCCGCGCCCGGAAGAACGGTCCCGATGCCAAAAGATCGCCGCTGGTGGGCGCGCCGTGACGGCGATGCGCGATGGATCGCAAGCCATCGCGACAACCACCAATCTGCGCCAAGCGGCGCGCCCCCGCCCCTCGTCGTGACGACGACGGGCGCAAAGCTCGGGCTCGGCAGAGCCGCGAGATCGCGACGCCGTGGCTGTTTGACAGTGTGATCCCGAAAGCGTGGCGAAGCTCGTCTGAGCGCGCATCCTAGCGTCGCTGAGATGCTGTTCCCGGATCTCGCTTCGCTGATCCGGGCTACGCGACGACTACATCCCGCAATCGACCGTGCGGTCCCGGCCTGCTGCCTTGGCCTGGTACAGCCGGCTGTCCGCCAGCTTGTACAGCGCCGCCCAGTCGCCGGCCTCGCGGATCGTCGCCACCCCGAAGCTCGCGGTCACCGACCGCGAGTCCAGGCCGGGAATGCGGCCCTTGCGGATCGCCTGCCGGAGCCGTTCGGCGCATTCGGTGGCGTCGGCGAGCGATGCGTCCGGCAGGAACACCGCGAACTCCTCGCCGCCGAGACGGCCGACGAAATCGCCCTTGCGTGCGGTCCTGCGCAGCATCGCACCGATCTCCTGCAGCACGACGTCGCCGACATCGTGACCGAAGCTGTCGTTGATCGATTTGAAATGGTCGACGTCACACAGGATCAGCGCCGCGCCTTCGGGCGCGCGGCGCATCGGCGCCGCGATCTCCGCCTCGAAGCCGCGGCGGTTGAGCAGCCCGGTGAGATGGTCGAGGTCGCGTTCGCGGCGCAGATCGTCGATCAGGTCGGACACCGCCGCAGCCAGGATCGCCATCGCCAAGGCGGCGCCCAGCACCGCGAGCGACAATTGCAGCGTCTGCCAGAACACCGAGTCGGCGAAGACAAGTGGTCCACCCGACGGCGGCGAGGCGCCGACCGTGAACACGGTGCGGGGAAAGAAGTGCAGCCCGAGCAGCAACAGCGTCCAGAACAGGATGCGGTCGACCACGCGGCCGTGTCTGAGATGCGCAAGCCTCAGCGCGGCGACGCACAGCAGCAGTCCGTAGCCGAAATTCTGCACGTAGATGCGCGCGAGCAGACTGCGATCGACGTAGAAGAAGTAGTACAGCGCCAGGCAAAACGCGGCGAAGATCGCGACATCGATCCAGATGCCGAACGCCCTGCCCGAGCGGATCAGCACGCCTTCGACCGCCGCGATCACGGCGCAGGTGTAGAGCGCGCCCGACACCATCGCGTTGAGGCCGGTGTCGCGCGGCCAATAGAGAATCTGACTCGCCGCCCCGAGCGCGAACAGCGCACACGCCGCCGCCAGAAGAGCGAGATAAGGCCGCCGCCGGTCGTAGCTCCAGGCCGCGAGAAACGCGAGTCCGAACACGCCGATGATGCCTGGCCCGATCAGGGACAACGTAACTCTGACAACCGAACCCTGCATTTCGAACGCCGCGACCTCGCACACTGAAGCCCGCGTGTTTTGCCTTCATCGGCTGTACGAATCCACCACACACTCGGTGCAATTTTAGCCAAGTGGAATGGTGCGAGCCCGCGAGCGCATCTGGTCCGAACGGCGGACGTCCGTTCAGTGTGCCGCGATCCCGTACATCGGGCCGACGGTTTGCGGCTCGCCGGGGATCGCGCGGCCTTCGATCAGCACGCTGATCCGCTTGCCGAGAAAGAACGGCGCGCCCCAGACGAACGCGGTCGAGGCCGGCGCTGCGGCGAGCGCGAGGCGGTCGGACGCGCCGATGCTCGGATTGCGAAGGCGCTCGTAGTTGCCGATCACCAGATCGACCGGGAGCGCTGCCTGATCGCGGCCGATCAGCGTGGCTTTCGCGGCCGTGTCGGCCGCCGGACAGAAACCGGCGGTCTTGACCCGGCATCTGGGAAGCTCGGCGTCCGGCACGATGTAGGTTTCGGTACCAGAATCGATGTAGCTGCCGGCGAACGCCTGTCCCTGATACACCGTGGTGAAACGGCCGTTGTCGCCCAGCAGCAGACGGCGGGCAGGTCCGAGCCGGTTGTTGGCTGCGGTGCCGACGCCGAAGGTCAGCGTGCCGCTCACCATCCGGTCGCCGCCCGGCGCGCCTTTCGGAAAATCGATCACGACGCCGTTGGCGTGAGCCGGCAGACGGGTCACCGGATTGGGCAGGCGATACGCGGCGTCGACCGCTCCGGTCAGCGGCGTGCAGGCGCCGGCATCGCAGCCGTAGTACAGCGGCATCTTGCTGCTCTGCACGCAGGCCTTGCCGCAATCGGTGGCGTGGATGCCGATGCCGAGCGTGCCGTTCGAGGTCGGTGCCGCGCCGCCGCTGGGGCAGCTGTCGGGCTGTGGTCCGGCCGCCTCGCCGACCACCTGGATCGGAATGTCCGGCGCCGTCAAGCTGCCGAAACGGACATCGGCGCGCACCACGCCGCCCCAGGCGCGGCTGCCGACGAAATGCAGGCACTCCGCCAGCGCGCGCCAATCCGGCCCGAGCGCATCGGGCAGACGAAACCCGGCCGGCAGCGCCGACGCCTGCAACCGAAGCCCGGTCGAGCCGGTGTCGATCATCACGTCGTTCACCGTCGCGCATTGCGAAGTTCCGGGCTTGCACACCGTGACGCTGACCAGCACGCGATTGAATCCGCCGTGCGGCGGAAAGCCGAGTTTGATCGGCACGACATTGTCGGGCGATGCGCTCGACGACGCCGCAAACGCAAACGGACTGATTGCAATCAGAACCGCGATGACGGTCGACGCGGACCGCGAAAATCTCATTCGCTTAGAATTGTTCATGGCGTCACTGTGCTCTCGTAAAGCTCTTGCGCGTAGAGCTCTCCTTCAAGCTACAGATCATCGATTAAGCGATGGCTGCATCCATGTCTCGATTGCGAGGGAGCGAACGATCGTGATCCACCACGACATTGCCAAGACCGTCACCATCAGCGCCATGGCGCTGATGGTGGTTTGTCTCGCCCGGCCCGGCCTCGCGCAGCCGCGCTACGAGAACCACGAAGGCGGCACGTATCTCAAGTTCCTCAACGACAGCGAAACCGGAGACCGGCGCGGCGCGCCGCCGACGCTGCTGATGAGTTTCGGCGGAGACCCGGTGCGCGCGGTGATGGACACCGGCTCGACCGGCATCGTGGTCGCGGCGTCGAGCATTCCCGACATCGACAGCCTGCGCCAGATCGGACCGGGCACGCTGACCTATTCGAGTTCCGGCCGGATCATGCGCGGCCGCTGGGTCGAGACCCGCGTCACGATCGGCGGCAGCAACGACCAGAGCGTCACCACCCGGCCGATCGCGGTGCTCGCGGTCGAGCGGATCGACTGCGTGCCGCATCCGCGCAATTGCGAGCCGAGCGACGCGCCGCGGCACGTCGCGATGATGGGCGTCGGCTTCGCCCGCGAGGGCGATCATCAGAGCCAGAGCACGCCCGACAAAAACCCGTTCCTCAATCTGCCCGGCATGGGCACGATGGCGGCGCCCGGCCGCCTGACGCGCGGCTATGTGGTGACCCGCGCCGGCGTCCATGTCGGACTGACCGCCGCCAACACCCGCGGCAATTATCGCTTCGTCCAGCTGCAGCGCGCCGCGGACGGCCGCGACTGGGGTCCGCTTCCGGCCTGCATCGCGGTGGACGGCGGCGCGCCCGCCTGCGGCACCGCGCTGATCGATACCGGAGTCTCGGTGATGTATCTGACCGTGCCGGCGGATCGCGCAGCGGATCGCACCCAGGCCGGCGAGCGAGGCGGCCAGACGCTGGCGCCCGGCACACGGCTGTCGATCCGGTTCGGCGACGCCACGGCCGAGCGCCCGCCGGGCTACGGCTTCGCCACCGGCGACACCGCCAATCCCGCCGCGCCCGAACGGATCGTGCTGGTCGGCGGCGAGAACCGGCCGACCTTCGTCAACACCAGCGTTCACGCCCTGAACGCATTCGACTATCTGTTCGATGCCGACGCCGGCGTGGTCGGCTTCCGCATGATCGATCGCTGACGCAGGCGTTAGGCTTTCAGCCGCTTCTTGTACGCTTCCGGGTCCATGTCGCGGATGTCGACGCTGAGGCTGTGAATGTCGGGGCAGTGCTCGACCAGGGTCTGGCGCAGCGCGACGCTGAGCGTCACCTTCTGCTCCGGCGTCCGGCCGGCGAGCATGAACACGGCAAGATGCACGAAGCTGTCGCGCTTGCCGGCGAGCAGATAGTCGTCGAAGCCGCGCGCCCGCACCTTGATGTCGGCGGCGTGCATCACCCCGGTCGCCGCGGCGGTGACGGCGAGCTGCTCGATGATGCGCCCGACGCGGTCGCGGCCTAGATCATCGGCCGAATAGTCCATCACCAGATGCGGCATCGTCCCTCCGGTTCGCGTCCGACGGTTTCTGCAGGTGGTCTTTGGCGCCTGCGAGCGCGATCAAGCCCGGGCGGCGGATCGACGCAAGCGCCGCGGCGCTCATGGCCGTATGCGTAAATGCGATCGACAGGCTGGTCGCCTTGCGGCAAAGCTCGCCGCCAACGAGACGCTGCACGTTCGATGGAGCCACAATGACGACCGACCGCCCTGCCGATCCCCGCGCCCGCTGGGCGTATCTGTCGCAGAGCGAGCGCGACGCCGCCTACGATGTCGTCGCCGCGGTGAAGAACAGTGCCGAACTGAGCGCCGAGCGCAATGCGGCGTCGGCGCAGGCGCGTGCGACTCTGAGATCGGCGCTCGATCTGGCTTACGGCCCGCGCCAGAGCGCCAGGATCGATCTGTATCCGGCCGACAGGCCCGACGCGCCCTGCCTGCTGTTCTGGCATGGCGGCTATTGGCAGAAGAATTCGCGCGAGCTGTTCGCCGCCCTGGTCGAGGGCATCGCCGCGCACGGCTGGTCGGTGGCGATCCCCGGCTATTCGCTGGCGCCCGAGGTGACGCTCACCGAGATCGTTGCCGAGAGCCGCGCCGCGCTGGATTGGCTCGCCGCGCATGGCGCCGAGCACGGCGTCGCCGGGCCGGTGGTAACCTCGGGCTGGTCCGCCGGCGGCCATCTGGTGGCGATGACGCTGGACCATCCGCTGGTCGCAGCCGGCCTGTCGATCGCCGGGGTGTTCGAGCTCGGCCCGCTGCGCGACACCTTCTTGAACGCGGCGCTGCGCCTCACCGATGCCGAGATCGCAACGCTGTCGCCGCTGCGGCTGCCGCCGGTCGCCAAGCGGCTCGACCTCGCCTACGGCACCCATGAGCTGCCGGCCCTGGTGCTGGACTCGCTGGATCTGCACGCGCGCCGCGACGCCGCCGGCGCCTCCGGCCGGCTGCTGCCGCTTCCCGGCCACGATCACTTCTCGATCCTGGCCGAGCTGCGCCGCCCGGACGGCGCTCTGGTGCAGGCCGCCCGCGACCTGCTCGGCTGATAGCCCGCCTTTGTCCCATTCCCCGAGAAGGAGCCCGCCTTGCCAGATCGTGAGACCTCGATGAAAGCCGTCGTCGTCGACGACTATGCCGCGATTGACCAGATCGAACTGAAACAGATCGCGCGGCCGGCGGTGACGCCGGGCGCGGTGCGGGTCCGGGTTCGGGCGGTCGGCATCGGCTTCGTCGACGGCCTCAAGGTCCAGGGCCGCTACCAGACCAAGGATCCGCTGCCGTTCATCCCCGGCACGGAATTCTCCGGCGTGATCGACGCGGTCGGCGACGGCGTGGCGGACTACGCGGCCGGGCAGATAGTGATGGGCATGGCGCGCTCCGGTGCGCTCGCCGAGTACATCGTGGTGCCGGCCGAGGCGATCGCGCCGCTGCCGGACGGCGTGTCGCCCGAAGAAGGCGCCTCGTTCCGGGCCAACTACCTGACCGCGTATTACGCGCTGGCCGAACGCGCCGCGCTGAAGCCGGGCGAGATCCTGCTGGTGCTCGGCGCCGCCGGCGGCGTCGGCACGGCCGCGATCCAGATCGGCAGACTGCTCGGCGCGCGCGTCATCGCGGCGGCGTCGACGGCGGAGAAGCGCGACTTCGCGCTCGGCCTCGGTGCCGATGCCGCGATCGACTACACCCGGCCGGACTGGCGCGACACGTTGAAGGCGCTGACCCAGGACCACGGCGTCGACGTCGTGTTCGATCCGGTCGGCGGGCCGGTCGCGGTCGAAGCGTTTCGCTCGATCGCCTGGAACGGCCGGCACGTCGTCGTCGGATTCGCCGCCGGCAGCATCCCGGCGCTGCCGTTCAACCTGCCGCTGCTCAAAGGCGGCAGCCTGCTCGGCGTCGACCTCGCGCAATTGCCGCGGCGCGAGCCCGCTGTGCTGGCGCGCTGCACCGCGGAGCTGTCGCGGCTGCTCGCCACCGGCGCGCTGAAGCCGGCGATCGTCTCGTCATTCGCACTGGAGGATTTTCGCGCCGCTTTCACCGCCCTCGCCGGCCGCGACGCGCTCGGCAAGGTGGTGGTGCGGATTGGGCCTTAGCTTCCCTAATCTCCCTCACCGGCACTCTCTGGATGCGTGGGGCTCGACCCGCGCCTCCATCGCGCGCAGGCGCATCGGCTTACTTCACCGCCAGCGACGTCCCGACCGTCGCGGCGTTGTCGCCACCGAGCCGCGGCGCCATCTTCAGACGATGTTCGAGCACCGGCAGCGTCTGCGCGGCCCATTGCTTCAACTCGGGACGTCGCCGTTACTGGCGCAGCTCTGGAACCGTTCTGTCTGTCCTCGCAACCCGCGGGCGGGCGCCCGTTCCTCTCTGCGGCATCGGGTGACCGGGCGACGGAAGGCGCGGCCGGCGCCCCCGACGAAGCGATCGCCGCCGGTCTCAGTAGCCGAGCGCGACGCCGTCCTTGCGATGGTCGGAGGCGCCGAGCAGCACGCCACGTGACCGATCGATCCTGATCGCCTGGCAGCCGCCGATCGCTTGCTCGGTCCAGCGCACGGCGTGGCCGCGGCGCTGCATCTCGTCGTGGATGTCGCGGCCGATCGTGGTCTCGAGCGTCAGCTCGCCGTCGAAACAGAAGCTGCGCGGGCGCTCGGCCGCGGCCTGAATGTCGAGGCCGAGGTCGAGCACGTTGGACAGGAAGTTGGCGTGCCCTGCCGCCTGATAATGGCCGCCCATCACGCCGAACGGCATCACCGCCTGATCGCCCTGCATCAACATGCCGGGGATGATCGTATGCATCGGCCGCTTGCCGGGCGCGAGCGAATTGGGATGGCCGGGCTTGGAGCGGAAGCTCCAGCCGCGATTGTGCAGCAGCACGCCGGAATTGGGCGCGTAGATGCCGCTGCCGAACGGCGAGAAGATCGAGTTGATCAGCGACACGGCGTTGAGGTCGCGGTCGACCACGGTGACATAGACCGTGTCGCGATGTTCGGTGTCGAGCCACGGCTGCGCCTCGCCGGCGCGGTCCATCGTGATGCCCTGCCGGATCTTGCCGATCACGGCGTCCGAAAGAAAACGCGCAGGTTCGAGTGGATGGATCGCCGGGTCGCAGAAATACGCGTCGCGGGTCGCGTACGCCGCCTTGGTCGCCTCCGCGAGCAGATGAATCCGGTCGGCGTCGTTCAGCTTGCCGACGTCGAAGCCTTCGAGCACGCGCAGGATCATCAGCGCGGCAAGGCCCTGCCCGTTCGGCGGACATTCCATCACGGTGAAGCCGCGATAGTCGGCCGAGATCGGCGTCACATGTTCGCAGCGATGCGCCGCGAAATCATCGACGCTGTGCGCGCCGCCGAGCTTCCGCAGCACCGCGACCATCTCTTCGGCAACTTCGCCTTCGTAGAAGCCGGCGCGGCCCTCGCGTGCGATCTTTCGCAGCGTCGCGCCGAGCCGCGGCTGAGCGCGGACGTCGCCAATCTCGGGCGCACTTCCTCCGGGGAGAAACTGCGCGGCGGCGTTCGGATCGATTTCGACGCGCGCGCGAAACCGGCGCCAGTCGGACGCCACGCGCGGCGTGACGCAGAAGCCCTGCTCGGCCGCCTCGATCGCCGGCGCCAGCACCTCGGCCAGCGGCAGGCTGCCGTGGCGCTCGATCAGCGTGCACCAGGCATCGATGGCGCCCGGAACGGTCACAGCCTCGGGCGACGTCGGCGGGATGTCACGCGCCTCGCCGCCGGCATATTTCTCAGCGTCGGTGCCGGCCGGGGTGCGGCCGGAACCGTTCAGCCCGATCGGGCGACCGCCGCGCGGCGCGTACAAGGCAAAGCAGTCGCCGCCGACGCCGGTCATCTGCGGCTCGACAACGCCCTGGATCGCGACCGCAGCCACCGCGGCGTCGATCGCGTTGCCGCCGCGCCGCAGGATGTCGACCGCCGCCAGGGTCGCCCGCGGATGCGACGTCGCCGCCATGCCGTTCTGCGCGACCGCGAGCGAGCGGCCGGTCTTGTGAAAATCGCGCATCGTTGTTCCCTGTTGGATGTCGTTCGAGGCTATCCGCCGACAGCCCGGACTTTCGCACCGCGCCGGGCCAGCCGGAGCACGCCGCTATGCGATCATCGCGCCGGGGGCCGGCGCATCGTGCGGCCCGGCGAACAGGCTGCGGCCGGGGATCGCATCCAGCAGCGCGCGGGTGTAGGCGTGCTGCGGCGCGGTGAACACCGAGCGGGTGGCGCCCTGCTCGACGATCTCGCCGCGGCGCATCACCACGATGCGGTCGGCAATCTCCGCGGCGACGCGCAGGTCGTGGGTGATGAACAGCATCGCCAGGTTCATCTCCTCGCGCAGCTCGGCCAGCAGGTCGAGAATCTGCGCCTGCACCGAGACGTCGAGCGCCGACACCGCCTCGTCCGCCACTAGCACCATCGGCTTCAACGCGAGCGCCCGGGCGATGCAGATGCGTTGGCGCTGGCCGCCGGAGAACTCGTGCGGATAGCGCTCGGCCGCGCTGGGTTCGAGACCGACCCGCGCCAGCAGACGTTTCGCATCAGCGATCGCCTCGGCCGGTGGCACGCCGTAGGCCATCGGCCCGCGTGCGATCGCGTCGCCGACCTTCTGCCGCGGATCGAGCGCCGCATACGGATCCTGAAACACGATCTGCACCTTGCGGCGCATCGCCCGCAAGCCGCTGCCGTGCAGTTCGAGGAAATCCATGCCGCCGAATTCGACCGCGCCGGAGTCCGGCTCGATCAGGCGCATGATGATGCGGCCGAGCGTCGACTTGCCGGAGCCGGATTCCCCGACCACCGCGACGGTCTCGCGCGGACGCAGGCTGAGCGCGACGTCGCGCACCGCCACCACCGTGCGGTGCGGCCGGAACATGCCCTGCGAGGTGACGAAGGTCTTGTTCAGCCCGTGCGCGTCGAGCAGCGGCTCGCCTTCGAGATGACGGTCGATCTCGGCGCCCGGCCGCGTCCCCGGCACCGCCGCGATCAGCGCCTTGGTGTAGTCGTCCTGCGGCCGCCGCAGCACCTCGTCGACGCTGCCCTGTTCGACAACCCGGCCGCCCCGCATCACCACCACCCGGTCGGCGATGTCGGCGACCACGCCGAAATCGTGGGTGATGAACAACACGCCCATGCCGCGCTCGGCCTGCAGCCGGCGGATCAGCGCCAGGATTTGCTTCTGCGTGGTGACGTCGAGCGCGGTGGTCGGCTCGTCGGCGAGCAGCAGCGCCGGATTGTTGGCCATCGCCATCGCGATCATCACCCGCTGACGCTGGCCGCCGGACAGCTGGAACGGATAGCTGCGGACCAGCGTCGCCGGCTCGGGCAGCCCGACGGCGGCGACCAGTTCCTGCACCCGCGCATCGAGCTCCGCACGGCTCGGCCGCGGCCTGGCGTGGATCAGGATCGCCTCGGCGATCTGATCGCCGACACGGGCCAGCGGATTGAGCGCGCTCAGCGGCTCCTGGAAGATCATCGAGATCGCGCCGCCGCGCAGCTCACGCATGGTGTTGTCGTCGGCGTGCGCGAGATCGGTGCCGCGAAACCGGATCGCGCCCGCGCCGATCGCCAGATTCGGCGGCAGCAGCCCGAGCACCGCATGCGCGGTGATCGACTTGCCCGAGCCGGATTCGCCGACCAGACAGACGATCTCGTTACGCCGGACGCTCAGCGACACCTCCGCGACCGCGTGGCTGCGATCACCGCCCCTCGGCAGCGCCACCGACAGGTTTTCGACGGACAGCAGGATATCGTCGTTCATGCGTTGCGCGCCTTTCGCGAGATGCGCGGGTTCAGGGTGTCGTTCAGCCCCTCGCCGACCAGGTTGATCGCCAGCACCGTCAGCACGATCGCGATGCCCGGAAACACGCTCATCCACCACGCCTGGCGGATCACCGTGCGCGACGCGCCGATCATCAGCCCCCACGACATCTGATTGGGATCGCCCAGCCCCATGAAGCTGAGCGCGCTTTCGATCAGGATCGCGGTCGCGATCGTCAGCGAGCCGGTGACGATGATCGGCGAGATCGCGTTCGGCAGGATGTGCCGGAGCGCCACCACCATCGGTGCCTGGCCCTGGCACACCGCGGCCTGGACGAATTCGCGGCCGCGCAGCCGCATGAATTCCGCGCGCGTCAGCCGCGCCAGCGGCGGCCAGCTCACCGCGCCGATCGAAATGATGACGTTGGTCAGCGTCGGCCCGATCGTCGCCACGAGAAGGATCGCCAGAATGAAGCCCGGAATGGTCTGGAACAGTTCGGTGATCCGCATCATCAGGTCATCGACCCGGCCGCCGAAATATCCGGCAGTCGCGCCGATCACCACGCCGATGCACAGCGCCGCCAGCGTCGAGGCCACGCCGATCGTCAGCGACACCCGGGCACCGTAGGCGATCCCGACGGCGACGTTGCGGCCGAGCATGTCCGAGCCGAGCGGCAATCCTTCGCTCGCCGGCGGCTGGAACGGCGCCCCCACCATCTCCCACGGATCGTCGGGAAAGATCGCCGGCGCGGCGATCGCCAGCACGATCACGCCGATCAGGATCACCAGGCCGATCACACCGGTCGGATGAGTCAGGAAGGTCTTCACGCGATCCATCACACTCTCCGCTCAGGACGCCGCACGCAAGGACACCCGCGGATCGACCACCCGGTAGATCGCGTCGGTGAGAAGATTGAGCCCGATGACGATCACGGACATCACCAGGAAGATGCCGAGCATCAACGGATAGTCGCGCTGCAGCACCGCGTCGAAGGTCAGCCGGCCGAGACCGGGCCACGCGAACACGGTTTCGATCACCACCGCGCCGCCGACCAGCGTGCCGGCCTGCATGCCGGCGACGGTGACCACCGGCAGCACCGCGTTGCGCAGCATGTGCCGCACGATAATCTGGCCGCGTTTCAGCCCCTTGGCCCGTGCGGTCTTGATGAAGTCCTGGTGCGCGACATCGATCACCGCCGACCGCATCAGCCGCGCATAGATCGCCAGATGCACAGCACCGAGCGAGATCACCGGCAGCACCATATGGGCGGCGATGTCGCCGGTACGTTCGAGCGGCGTCATCTGGACGCCGATGCTGACGTAGCCGAACGCCGGCAGCCAATCGAGGTGGACCGAGAACAACAGCACCAGCATCAGGCCGAGCCAGAACACAGGCATCGCGTAGAGGAACAGCGACACGATGGTCAGCGCAGTATCCGACCATTTGCCGGCCCGCACCCCGGCCAGCGTGCCGAGCGAAACCCCGACCGCGAGCGAAAGCAGGAACGCGCTGCAGGTGAGGAGCAGCGTCGCCGGCAGCCGCTCCCCGATCAGCGACAGCACCGAGCGCTGCTGCCGATAAGAATAGCCGAGATCCAGCGTCACGATCCGCTTCAAGTAGATCGCGAGTTGCACCGGGTACGGCTTGTCGAGGCCGTACTCCGCGCGAAGCTGAGCCAGCATCTGCTCGTCGGCCGATCCGCTCTGCCCTGCCATCACCTGTGCCGGATCGCCGGGTGCGGCGTGAACCAGCACGAAGTTGAAGGTGGCGATCACCAGGATCACGGCGATGAACCGCGCCACCCACTGGGCGATCGCTAGTGCGATCGCCACGCCGCGGCTACCGGTGATGGACAGGGCCAACGCTCTCATCCGAACGAAACCGTGCCGAAGGTGTCGTGCACGCCGATCGCGGTGGTCACGACGTTCTTCAACCGCTTGTCCATGAAGTTCGGATAGTCGATTTCGAGCAGCCAGGCGACCGGCACCTCCTCCACCATGATCTTTTGCAGGGCGCTGTAGTGCTCCTGACGCTTGTCGTCGGACGTTGCGACCGCAGCCTCCTCGAACAGCCGATCGACTTCCGGATTGGAATAGCCGCAGGTGTTGGAGAACAGGATGCCCTTGCGGATGTTGGTGGAGACGTAGCTCCGCGACACGCCGAGCGCCGGATCGCCGAACTGATAGACCGTGGTCGAGGTCATCGAGAAGTCCCAGTTGCTGAACTTCTCGGCCCAGCCGGCGACATCGATTCCCTGCAGCTGCAGATCGATGCCGACCCGGGCGAGCGACTGCCGCAGGAACTCGGAAGCCCGCTGATGGGTTTCGCCATAGGGCGGCACCAGATAGGGAATCGACACCCGCTTGCCGTCGGGGCCCGGCTTCAACCCCATCTCGTCGAGCAGCGCCTTCGCCTTCTCGGGCGAGAAGTCGTAGGCCTTGACGTCCTTTTCGTAGAACTTCGTCTTCGACGACACCGGACCGGTCGACACCTTGCCGAGACCGAAATAGACCCGGGCGAGCAGCGCCTTGCGGTCGATCGCGTACATCACCGCCTGCCGGAACCGCTTGTCGTTCATCGGTGCGATCCGGTTGTTCATCTCGAGCCAGGTATGCGGCGCGAAGAACTCGTAGCCCTTGGTGGTCATCGTCAGGTGCGGCAGCTTCGACAGCCGCGGCACCTCGAACAGTTCGACGTCGGTCCACTGCGTGAGCTGAACCGTGCCCTGCTCCAGCGCCACCGAACGCGAGGCGGAATCCGGGATCACGCGGTAGATGATCTCGTCGAGAACCGGCTCGTTTGGACGATAATAGCCCTCGTGCCTGACCAGATGGACGTGCGAACCGCGCACCCATTCTTTCAGCTTGAACGGGCCGGAGCCGATCGCCTTGGCATTGGCCGGATTCTTGCGATAGTCGGTGCCCTCGTAGATGTGCTTCGGCACGATCGGTGCGGTGGTGCAATCGAACGCGGTGAGGAACGGCGCGAACGGCGTCTTCAGTTTGAACACCACCGTGAGCGGGTCGGGCGCCTCGGCCTTCTCGAGGCGCGAGAAGGTGTTGCGCGCCCGCGCGTGGTTTTCCATCAGAATCTTGGTGATCGAGAACACCACGTCTTCCGAAGTCAGCGGCGTGCCGTCGTGGAAGGTGATGTTGGGAAACAGCTTGAACGTGTAGGTCAGCTTGTCGGGCGACACTTCCCAGGACTGCGCCAGGCCCGGCAGCGGCTTGAGATCGAAATCGTAGCGCAGCAGGCTCTCGTAGATCTTGCCGCCCAAGGTCAGCGTCGGCTGCTGCTGGTTGAGCGCGGTCACCAGGATCGGCGGCTCCGGCTGGATGATGGTGTTGAGGGTGCCGCCGCGGGTCTGTCCCGCCGCACGGGTGATGCCGAGCGGAATGCCGGAGATGCCGGCCGCGCCGGCGAGCAGGCCGAGCTTGGTGAATTCGCGTCTGTTCATGGGATCCCCCGCGTTACGAGAAGTTGAACTGGTCGATCGTTCAGGATGTTGATGATTGAGGCGAAGGTGGTCCGTGCATCAGACCATCGCCTCGATGAGATACGGACCTCGGCGCGCGAGCGCGGCGTCGAGCGCGCGCGAAAACTCCGACACCGTCGTGACCCGGCTGGCCTCGACGCCGAGCCCCGCGGCCAGCTTGGTCCAGCCGAGCTCGGGCTGATCGAGCTGCAGCATCCGCTGCGCATTGCGTCCCGGCGTCTGCGCGCCGACCTTACTCATCTCGCCCCACAATGTGGCGTAGGAGCGGTTCGAGAACACGATCGTCAGAACGTCGAGGTTCTCCCGAGCGTGGGTCCACAGCCCCTGCACCGTGTACATGCCGCTGCCGTCGGCCTGCAGGTTGATCACCTTGCGGCCGGGGCACGCGACCGCAGCGCCCGCGGCCATCGGAATGCCGATCCCGATCGCTCCGCCGGTGATCTGCAGATAATCGTGCGCCGGTGCGTCGTAGGACAGCTCGAAGAACCCCGACGACGTCAGCGCCTCGTCGCAGATGATCGCCTGCTCCGGCAGCCGCGCCGCGACCAGACGGTTCACCGCATCCACGCTGAGAGCGCCGCCGCTGGTCGGCACAGCGGTCGCGGCCGGAACATCCGATATCCGCTCGACTTGGGCGCCCGCTTCGTCCGCCAGCCACTCCAGCGCCTGCACCAGATCCTGATCGGGCCCCGCCAATCGCACGATCTCGCAGGACGGCGGCGCGAGCCGGCCGGGCCGGTTCGGATAGGCGAAGAACGCCACCGGCTCCTTGGCGCCGATCAGCACCAGCATGTCGGTGTCGCGCAGCAATGCGCCGCCGCCATCGTGCGTCATCGGCAGCTTGGCGATCGGCGCCCGGCCGCGGCCACGCTCGATCCGGCCGTTGGTGCCCTGCGCATAGATCTCCACGCCGGTCGCGCGACGGATGCTGTCGGCGATCCACAGCGGTCGCTCGCGCAACGCGGCGCCGGTGAGCAGCAACACCACCTTGCGCTTGGCGCGGATCGCGGCGCCGATGCGGGCGACGGTCTCCTGCTCCAGTGGCGTCTGCGGCAGTCGTTTGCCGTGAGCGAGATCCGAACCGTAGACGTGTTCGTTCCACGCCATGTCGGCGGGCAGGATCAGCGTCGAGATGCCGGGCGCCATGCTCTGTGCCCAGGCTTCCGCGACGTCGTGATCGATCCGCGACGGGTCGCCGATCCGCCTGACCCAGCGCGACATCGGACGCGCCAGCGAGTCGATGTCGCTGGTCAGCGGCGAATCCAGCGGCAGGTGCTCGACCGCGTGGTCGCCGACGATGTTGATCATCGGCGAATGCGCGCGCCTAGCGTTGTGCATGTTCGCCAGGCCATTGGCGAGGCCGGGGCCGAGATGCAGCAGCGTCGCCGCCGGTTTGTCGCGCATCCGGGCGTAGCCGTCGGCGGCGCCGGTGACGACGCCCTCGAACAGGCCCAGGATGCACCGCATCCGCGGCTGACGATCGAGCGCCGCGACGAAGTGCATCTCCGAGGTTCCGGGATTGGCGAAACACACGTCGACGTCGTGGGCCAGCAGCGCGTCGCACAGCCGGTCGGCCCCGGTCATCGATTGCGTGGCGGAGGTCGACACGGCTGCGATCGCCATCACAGCTTCCTCAGCCCGCACCACTCGGCGACGAACAGCGCAATGCTCAGCGTCGTCTTGCGCAGGCTTTCGAGATCGATGCGTTCGTTGAACGCGTGCGGTCCCTCGCCGTAGGGGCCGTAGCACAGCGCCGGGATGCCGTAGTCGACCGAATAGTAGCGGGTGTCGTTGACGGCGGTCGACAGCCGCGCATCCAGCGGCGCCTTGAAGGCGGCCTGGTGCGCGATGCTGAGTGCCGCTTCGGCGGCTCCCCCCGGTTCGCAGACCGCCGGGTCGGCCTTGAATCCGCTCCAGACCAGCTCGGCCGGATTTTCCGACAGGAACGCGTCGCTGGCCTGCGCTTCGGCGAGGCATTGTTCGATGCCACGCATCGCCTGCTCGGGCGTGTCACCCGTGAGCAGGCCGAGCCGGCAGTCCAGCTCGCACCAGGCGGCAGTGGAGCTCGCCCAGTCGCCGCCCTTGATAAGGCCGACGTTGAACTTGATCGGGTTCTTGACCTGCCCGAACCACGGATCGCGCACCGCCTGGGCATTGAGCTTCTTGGTGTACTCCTCGAAGGCGCGGATCAGGTGCATCGCGGACAGGATGGCGCTGGTACCGGTCTCCGAATAAGCGACATGCACGGGCGTGCCGCGCACCCGCAGCCGGAACCAGACTGCACCGACCTGCGCGCGCGTCAGGGTGTGGCCGGTCGGCTCCGGGATCAGGCAGGCATCGGCACGATAGCCGCGCATCAGGGTCGAGAGCGCGCCGTTGCCGGTGCTCTCCTCTTCGGTCACGGTCTCCAGATGCACCCGCGCGTCCGGCGCGTAGCCGGCGGCGCGGATCGCATCGAGCGCGAAGATCATCGCCGACACGCCGGCCTTCATGTCCTGCGCGCCGCGGCCGATCATCCAGCCGTCGCGCACCGTGGCGGCGAACGGCGGATCGCTCCACAGGTCGACCGGCCCTTCCGGCACGACGTCGATGTGACCCTGCAGGATCAGGCTGCGGCCCTTGCCGTCGCTGTCCGCGGTCGCGACCACCTGCATCGATCCGGCCGGATCGATGTCGTCCATCGGCGCAGCCTTGGGATGGCTGGCGATATCGACGTCGGCGAGACTGAAGGTGTCGACCTTGTAACCACGATCGGCGAATTGCTGCGCCAGCCATTCCTGCTGCGGCGCTTCCTCACCTCGCAGGCTGCGGAACTGAACCATGCGCTGGAGAAACGCGACCTGATCGTCGAAATTGCGATCGACGGCGGCACGCAGGCTGTCGGCGATCGACTCCGACTTGGTCATAGTATCAGTCGCCACGTTTCAGTCTCCCTTCGATTTGCAGATCGGCTTGTTCGAGATCGCGGCCCGTCAGCGGTCGAGGCCTCCGAGCAGGATGTATTTGGTCTCGACGTATTCCTCGATGCCGTGGCGCGATCCTTCGCGGCCGAGGCCGGATTGCTTGACGCCGCCGAACGGCACCACGTCGGCGCCGAGCAGCGCCGAATTGACGCCGACCATCCCGGACTCCAGCGCTTCGGCGACCCTGAACACCCGCCCGAGGTCGCGCGCATAGAAGTAAGCCGCCAGTCCGAACGGCGAGTCGTTGGCCTGCGCGATCACGTCGGCCTCGTCGCTGAAGCGATACACCGGCGCGACCGGACCGAAGGTCTCCTCGCGCGTGACGACCATGTCGGCCGTCACTCCGGTGACGACGGTCGGCTCGAAGAACGTGCGGCCCAGCGCATGACGCTTGCCGCCGAGCACGATCTTGGCGCCCTTGGCGACGGCGTCGGCGAGATGATGCTCGACCTTGGCGACCGCCTCCTTGGTGATCAGCGGGCCCTGGGTGACGCCGTCCTCGAGGCCGTTGCCGACCCGCAGCGTGGCGACCTTCGCGGCGAGCTTCTCGACGAACGCGTCGTAGATTCCGTCCTGCGCGTAAATGCGGTTGGCGCAGACGCAGGTCTGCCCCATGTTGCGAAACTTCGAAGCGATCACGCCGTCGACCGCGGCGTCGAGGTCGGCATCGTCGAACACGATGAACGGCGCGTTGCCGCCGAGTTCGAGCCCGACCTTCTTCACCGTCGAGGCCGCCTGGCGCATCAGGATCTTGCCGACCTCGGTCGAGCCGGTGAAGCTGATCGCCCGCACCGTCGGATGCTCGGTCCAGGCCTTGCCGATCGCCGGCGCGTCGCCGGTGATGATATTGAGCACGCCGGGCGGAAAGCCGGCGCGCTGCGCCAGCACGCCGAGCGCGAGCGCCGTGAACGGCGTCTCCGGTGCGGGCTTGATCACCACGGTGCAACCGGCGGCCAGCGCCGGCGCCACCTTGCGGGTGATCATCGCGGCGGGAAAATTCCACGGCGAGATTGCCGCGACGACGCCGACCGGCTGCCGGATCACCATCGTTCTGGAGTCGGCACGGTGTGCCGGAATCGTCTCGCCGTAGATCCGCCGAGCCTCCTCGGCATAGAACTCGACGAACGACGCCGCATAGTCGATCTCGCCGAGCGCTTCGGCGAGCGGCTTGCCCTGTTCTGACGTCAGCAGCCTTGCGAGGTCGTCGCGGTGGGCGATGATCTGGTCGAACCAGGCGCGCAGCATCGTCGCGCGCTCCTTCGCCAGCATCTTCGACCACTGCCGGAACGCGAGGCCGGCGGCACGAACCGCTTCCTCGGCTTCGTCCGCACCGAACCGCGGCACCGCACCGATGCGCTCGCCGGTCGCGGGGTTGAACACCGCGTCGACGGCCTCACCACACCACTTGCCGCCGATCAGGCAGCGCTCGGCCAACAGGCCGGGATCACTCGGCATCAGCATCTCGATTAGTCCCGTTTCGACGCACGCGCGCCAGCACTACGCGGCAAGGCAACGCTCCAAGATGGCCAAGCCTTCGTCGACGATGGCATCCGACGCCGTCAGCGGCACCAGGATGCGAATGGTGTTGGCCGCGGTGCCGCACGACAGCAGGATCAGGCCGCTCTCGTAGGCCAGGCGCGTCACCCGCTTGGTCGTCTCAGCATCCGGTTCGTTGCCGCTGCGCTGCTTCAGAATGTCGAACGCGACCATCGCACCGGGCCCGCGCGCAACCGAGGTCGGCACCAGCGTGTTCGACAGCGCGAAGCGGTCGATGGCGCTGCGCAGCCGTTCGCCGATCTGGTTCGACCGCGCGATCAGGTTCTCCTGCTCGAACACGTCGAGCACCGCGAGCGCGGCGGCGCAGGCCAGCGGATTGCCCGCATAGGTCCCGCCGAGTCCGCCCGGCTCGGCCGCATCCATGATCGCGGCCCGGCCGATCACGCCGGACAGCGGCATGCCGCCGGCGAGGCTCTTGGCGACGCACACGATGTCCGCCTGGACGTCGTAGTGCTCCATCGCGAACATCTTGCCGGTGCGGCCGAAGCCGGTCTGCACTTCGTCGGCGATCAGCACGATGCCGTTCTCGTCGCAGATCCGGCGCAGGCCGCGCATTAATTCCGGCGGCGCCTGATGGAAACCGCCCTCGCCCTGCACCGGCTCGATGATGATCGCCGCGACCTGCGAGGCGTCGATGTCGGCCTTGAAGATGAAGGACACGCAGCGCAATGCGTCTTCGACGGTGACATCGCCGCCGGCCACGGGGAACGGCGCATGCCACACGCCGGGCAGCGGCGGGCCGAGCGCCTTCTTGTAGGGGATCACCTTGCCGGTCATCGCGGATGCGAACGCGGTGCGGCCATGAAAGCCGCCGGTGAAGGCGATCACGCCGCTGCGGCCGGTCGCCGCGCGCGCGATCTTGACGGCGTTTTCGGTAGCTTCCGCACCGGTGCTGAGCAGAATGGATTTCAACGGGCCGTTGATCGGCGCCAGAGCATTCAGCCGCTCCGCGAGCTGGATATAGCCTTCGTAAGGAAGTACTTGGAAGCAGGTGTGGGTGAATCGATCCAACTGATCGCGGATCGCCGCGACGACGCGCGGATGGCAATGCCCCGTGTTGAGCACGGCGATGCCGCCGGCGAAGTCGATGTAGCGCTTGCCCTCGACGTCCCAGATCTCACTGTTCAGCGCCCGCTCGGCGAAAATCGGCGTCGCCTGGCTGACACCTCTCACGACGGCAGACTGCCTGCGTGCCAGCAACTCACTATTCGTCATCAGCTCTCTCCCGAACTGATGGCCAAGCTAGAGCAGCAATCACGACAATCAATCAGCTTGTAAGTTCGCTCTGGTGACTTGCATGCACCAATCAATGGTCGCTGCACCAATGCGGGCAAATGCTGGTGATTTGTTGGGCGATCTGCTCGTCCGGCAGACAGCGCGACGTCGCATTCGCGCCAGTCGCTGCCGGCGACCTAACGCTCCGCCAGGACCCGCTTGAGCCAGTTGCGCAGTGCGACGATCTCCGGATCGCCCCATCGCTGCTTCAGCGCGACGAGCTGATATGTCTCCATATAGACCGACGAACTGATCACCTCGACCAGCGCGCCGGAGCGCAGGTCGTCGTCGACCAGTACCTCGTTGCCGAGCGCGACCCCCTGGCCGAGCCGCGCCGCTTCGATCGCCAAATGGGCGTGCCACAGCCGCTGGCCGCGCAATGGCGGCAGGTCGTCGAGCCCGGCGAGTTCGAACCACCGCGCCCATTGCTCGGTGGATTCTTCATGGATGAGTGCGATCTTGGACAGGTCGTCGAGGCTGCGGATCGCCGGGTAGCGCGCCAGATAGGCCGGGCTGGCCACCGGAAAGACCCGCGGCCGCACCAGCGCTTCGGCGATCAGCGACCCGCGCGAGTCGACGGTGTCGGCGTAGACGATCTCGGCGTCCGCCTCGCCGCGCGCCAGATCCGGATGCGTCAGCGTCGGCTGCAGATTCACCTCCCAGTTGCGCGGCGGTCCGGTCAACTCGGGCAGCCGGGAGAGCAACAGGCGGTTGGCGATTCCAGGAATGCACCAGATGTTCAGCGTCGGCAGCGACGACGGTCGCGCACTCATCGTGGCGCGGGCGATAATGTCGAACGCCTGCGAGATCTGCGCATGAAAGCTCGCCCCGGCGTCGGTCAGCATCACACCCCGACCTTCGCCGCGCACCAGCGCGACGCCGAGCGTCTTCTGCAGGTTCTGCAAATGACGTGATACCACGGTGTGGCTGACCGCGAGTTCGTCGCCGGCGGCGCGCACGCTGCCGGTGCGCCCGACGGCCTCGAAGGCACGCAGCGCGATCAGCGACGGCAATCGGCGACGCGTCATGACCAATTCGACACCGGATCAGGAAAGCGGCACGCTCGCACTTTAGCTCCTTGTCGTGGATACGCCGGGCCAGGCTCAGTCATGTCCCGAACGTGAGGCCGGCTGAAAATTTCGCTCTTGTCGCACGCATCCGCAACCGTCACAAATGCGTAACGCTCCCTATCCGCCGCGAATGGTCGATCGGCCGTCCGGCATTCGCATCGATTTTGAACGATCGCAAACACGGCCGGCTCGTTTCGCGGAACGGGCCGGCCGCCCCGAACGATCGAAGGAGAACGACGGGATGAACGACGGCTGGAGCTCGCACAGTTCGCATTGGGGCGCTTTCTCGGCACGCTGGGACGGCCGCGGCGTCGAGATCGCGCCGGATCCTGGCGACCCGGCGCCGTCGCCGATCCTGGGCAATTTCACCGACACGTTGCGCCATAGAGCGCGCATCGAGCGTCCGATGGTGCGGCGTAGCTGGCTTGAGAAAACCGGCGAGCCTCGCGCGTTTGATGGCGCGTTCGTCGAGTTGCCATGGGACGAAGTGCTGGACCTGCTCGCCGCCGAACTGTCCCGCGTACATACCAGCTACGGCGCCGATGCGATCTACGGCGGCTCCTACGGCTGGGCCAGCGCCGGCCGCTTTCATCACGCGCAAAGCCAGATCCATCGGTTTCTCAACGTCGCCTTCGGCGGCTACGTCCGTTCCGTCAACAGCTACAGCGCCGGTGCCTCCGCGGTGATCCTGCCGCACGTCCTCGGGTCGTTCGAGGCGTTGTCGCGTCGTAACGTGACCTGGGATCAGATCAGTGAGCATACCGATCTGGTGCTGGCCTTCGGCGGTATGGCGCTGAAGAACTCGATGGTCGCGAGCGGCGGCATCAGCCGCCACATCGAGCGCGACGCCATGCGCAAGGCTGCGCAGCGCGGCACGCGATTCTATTGCGTCAGCCCGCTCCGCGACGATCTGCCCGAACAGGCCGACGCGACCTGGCTTCCGATAAAGGTCGGCACCGACGTCGCCTTGATGCTCGGGCTGGCGCACAGCCTGGTGACCGAAGGCCTGCACGATCGAGGTTTCCTGGCGCGCTACTGCACCGGCTACGAGCTGTTCGAACGTTATCTGCTCGGCATCGACGATGGTCAGCCGAAACATGCCGGATGGGCATCGGAGATCACCGGCATGCCGGCGGCCGACATCGTCGCGCTCGCCCGCAGGCTGCCGCAGGGTCGCACCTTGATCACGGTGTCGCATTCGCTGCAGCGCGCGCAACACGGCGAGCAGCCGGTGTGGATGGGCGCCGTGCTGGCCGCGATGCTCGGACAGATCGGACTACCCGGCGGCGGTTACAACTACGCGCTGGGGGCGCTCGGACACACCGGCCGTCGGGTCAACGCCGTTCCGATCCCGACCATGCCGCAGGGCCGCAACGGCGTCGATGCGTTCATTCCCGTGGCGCGGATCAGCGACATGCTGCTCAATCCGGGCCGGCCGTTCGACTACAACGGACGGACACTGACCTACCCCGATATCAAGTTGGTGTATTGGGCCGGCGGCAATCCGTTTCATCATCATCAGGACATCAACCGGCTGCGGCGCGCCTTCAACGTGCCGCAGACCATCGTGGTCCATGAAACCGCCTGGACTCCGACCGCGCGATTTTCCGACATCGTGCTGCCGGCGACGATGACGCTGGAACGCGACGATATCGGCGCCGCCGCGACCGATCCCCGGCTGATCGCGATGCGCAAGGTGGCGCCGCCGGTCGGCGAGGCGCGGGACGATTTCGAGATCTTCTCGGCGCTGGCGCGGCGCCTCGGCGTCGAACAGGCCTTCACCGAAGGCCGGGACAGCCGGCAATGGATGGAGCATCTGTACGAGACCACCCGCCAGGCGCTCGCCGCCCGGGGCTGGGATGCGCCGGACTTCGCCGAGTTCTGGCGTCGCGGCGAGTTGGCGCTGCCGTCCGAACCCGACGACGGCGGCTTGCTGCGCGCCTTCCGCAACGACCCGGAAGCTCACAAGCTGCCGACGCCGAGCGGCAAGATCGAAATCTTCTCCGAGACCATCGCCGGATTCGACTACGCAGATTGCCCCGGCCATCCGACCTGGCTGCCTTGCACCGAGCCGCCGACGCCGCGCTACGCCTTGACGCTGATCGCCAATCAGCCGGCGACAAGGCTACACAGCCAGCTCGACTTCGGCCGGCACAGCCAGTCGAGCAAAATCGCAGGTCGCGAGGTCGCCCGCCTCAATCCTGTCGACGCGGAGGCGCGCGGCATCGCCGATGGCGACATCATCCGCCTGTTCAACGACCGCGGCGCCTGCCTGGCGGCCGCGGCGATATCGGATCGGGTTGCGGAGGGCGTGGTACACCTGCCGACCGGCGCCTGGTACGATCCGGCGGCCGGCGATGCGGACGCGCCGTTGTGCGTCCACGGCAACCCGAACGTGCTGACGCGGGACGTCGGCACGTCGCGGCTGGCGCAGGGCTGCACCGGTCAGGTCACCATCGTCGCGTGCGAGAAGTACACCGGCCCGCTACCGCCGATCCTGGCCTACGAGCCACCGACGCCGGTAGCGCAGCGCTGATTCCCCTCAGGGCTCCGTCTGGGCGGTCGAACGCCCTGCGGCGACCCCGGCAATCGCCCACTCGAGTCGCAGCGCAGCCACGAAGCGGCGGCGGCGCCGAGCGTCTCGATGCAAGCTGCCGCCGACGCTTACTTCGCGGCCGGAGCCGTTCCGACGGTTGGCGCGCCGGCCTGCGACGGGCCGAGCTTCTGTGCCATCTCAAGATGGTGCTGGAGCACGGGAAGGGTCTGCGCCGCCCACTGCTTCAGTCGCGGCAGGTCGCCGTTGTTGGCATAGCCCTCGAACAACGCCACCGCGTCCTGGTGAGCCTGCACCTGCTGCGCCGCGTAGGTCGCGACGAACTGCTCACCATCGGTGCCGTTCAGCTTGTCCAGCATCGCCTGATGCTTGCGATCGAGCTGGCTCGGCAGATCCACGCTGAAGGAGCGCTCGATCATGATCCGCCTGAGATCGGCCGACGTTTTGCCGTGATCCTGCAGCATCTGATTGGCGAACTGCTTCTGCGCGTCGCTGCCCCTCGCCAACGCCAGCCGCGCCGACGCGATCTCGAACAGATCCGAGATCGCCACCTGCTTGACGAAACTCGCGCTCGACGCACTGAGCGACTGGACGGCCCCGCCCGCCTTCTGCTGCGCCGTCTGGGCGACGACAGGAGTGGCGAGCAACAGACCGCTCAGCACGATGACGGCGCTCTTCATCTCGATCTCTCCTCATCCAGGTCCGATGCGATCATGAGCGTGCAGGCGAATATGCCTGCGCCCGCAACCGACCGAACTCGGAGAGAAAGCGGTCGTTCCTCGAAGCGCCGGCGGGCGTCGATCCGCCGAATGAGCGACACCCACAAGTGGATACCGCCCTGCTCTGTCGCCGTATCAGGCCGGCAGCGGGTGCCGGACGAAGGGCCCGAGCCCGGCGTCACAGCGCTGCGGACCGCGAACCACTTTCGCTCGAGGGTCGGCAGAGACCTCGGCGACGACACTGTCCGGCTCCGCTTCGGCGAGATCGGCCAGTTGCGCGAGCCCGACAAACGCATCCAGAGCGCAGGGCTCGTCGGCCTCCGTCAACACCACCCAGGTCTCACCATCACCGCCCATCCGCGGATCGATCTCGTCACCGTCGCACAACACCACTTCGAGCCGGGCGAAGCCGCCGGAGTCGGCGGCGAATGCCGATGCGATCGCCTCGATCGCCGTGCAGGCGTCTGCAACCGGGGCGTCGGCCTCCTGGCGGATTGCGACGGTGACCGGCCGCCGGCACGGATCGGGGCTCTGCATGATCAGCACCGGCTCCGGCTGCTGCGGCCGCCCGAACCGATGCGCGGCGGGGGGCCGACTGATTTGCAGTTCGGAGCTCCCTCGGGGCAGCGATGGTGGCACCCGGACCACGGCACCCTGAATCATCGGGTCGCTCTCGCAATAGCTCCGGGGCAACCAGACGGTCTCCAACTGTCGCTGAGCCGACGTGACGATCCAGGCCTGATCGAACACGTAGCTCTCCGGCAACGCCGGGAATCCGGCGTTGAGGCGCCGCCACACCTTGAACAGCGCCGCGGTCGCCGCGCTCGGCCGGAACGCCATCACCCGGGTATCGATGATCCCGTCGGCGCGGCGGTGAAAGGCGACATCGTATTCCAGCGCCTGCGGCAGCATCGGCAACTCCTTGACCGCAGCTTCCGGATCGATCCACAACACCGGACGATCCGTGCGCTGGAGCTGCCGCCAGATCATGTCGATCTTCGCCGCGCAGCCGAACACCTCCGCCGGCTCCGACGGCAACGTCTCGACGACCGCATCAAGGCCCAGCCGCGCGATATCGGCACTCAGTCCCCTCCGGCGTTGGTCCAATGCCGCGGCAGGCCCCGCGCAGGACACGATCAGCACGCCGTCCCGCCGATACACACCGGTCGGCAGCGCCACCGGCTCCCGGCCGCCCCACCACAATTGATGCGGCGCCTCCGCATGATCGGCGCCGATCAGCCCGTGGGTTTCGAACCGCGCCTTGACAGCATCGAACGCCGGATGCTCCGCGCCCGCCACAACCACGACCGCCGAGGAATCGAGCGAGCCGGCCAAGGCCTCGGCCCGCACCGCGTTGAGTGGCTCCAGCACCATCACCAGCGCTCCGGGCGGCACCGTCGTCGTGGTCCTGTCCCATATCACCATCGCGGTCCGACACTCGGCGAGCTGACGGAGACGCGCACACTGCGCCTCACCCAGTCGCGGCATCGCGGAGCAGGAGGCGAACTCATCGAACCGGATCATCGTCGGACCTTTCAGCCTGTGTCGACAGTGGTACGGCCGAGCGGGCGTTTCCGGGCGCACGATCGCGCTGCCGTACGTCGTGAGTGGACCTCCACTCCTCGTTCTGTCACCGGATTTGTCGCCATGTTTCCAATCGTTGCTACTCCTGCGCTGAGCGCGGCTTGCACGCGTTTGACCGCGCCAGAATGCATGGCTGGTAGTTCGTATTAACTATCGATCGATGCAACTGCGATAGCGTCGACGATGCCCGAATCGGAAACTGCTGCCGAGTGCATGAGCGTCACGAGTATCACATGATGGCATCTACGTGGCGCAGTCGCACCATCGGATCGCGCGCGAAATCCGATCGATATCAACGAGGCAGACTATCTGCACGTCGAGAGCGGGGCGCCGGTCGGCGACACGGCAGCCGGTTCGTCATGCCCCCGGCTCGGCAACTTCTCATCGGCAAATATTGCCGCCCGGTCGGCAAAATCTTCCACTTAAGCCTTTGGTCAATCGAGCAAATTTCATCGCCTGATTTCTCGGGCCGGCGCGTATCAACCGTCGAAGCCGCGCACAGCATCACATGCTCGGCACAACGGGTCGGGAGATAGGAATGGCCTATGCGCTCGATATCAGCTCTCCGGTCGAGGCCGCATCGTTGATGACCGCGCCTGCACTGGACGCGTCGATCGCGCCCGCGCGTCCGCGCGACGAAGACGACGAACTGCTCGATCGACTCGCCAACGACGACGAAGGGGCATTTCGCTGTCTGGTCGAACGTCACATCGACCGTGCCTTCAGCGTCGCACTCCGGATCCTCGGCAATCGCGACGATGCCGAAGACGTCGTGCAGGATACCATGCTGAAAGTCTGGACGCGGCGCGGACAGTGGGAGCACGGCCGCGCCAAGTTCTCGACCTGGCTGTATCGCGTCGTTACCAATCGCTGCATCGACCTGCATCGCCAGCCGCGCACCGATAATGTCGACGCCGTGCCCGAGCCCGCCGACACCCAGCCCGACGCGGTCTCGACGATCCAGCGCGACGAAGTCACCATCCTGCTGGAGCGCGCGATGCAGCAGCTCCCCGAACAGCAGCGGGTCGCGGTGATCCTTTCGTACCACGAGAACATGAGCAATCGCGAGATCGCCGACGTGATGGAGACCACGGTGTCCGCGGTGGAATCGTTGCTCAAGCGTGGCCGACAGCAACTACGCGATCTGCTTCGGCGGAACGAACGCGACATTCGGCACATCTTCACCGATTGCTAACCATAACTCGTCCGCCGTCACCGCCGTCCGCCTGATCGGCGGGAGTCCGTCCGTTGTACGCAGCGGACGAGGGACGCCCCGCGTCCGGGATTGGTCCCCGACAGGCGGCAGGCGCCGCCGCATCATTCGAAGGAGCGAGCAGATGCCCGTCATCTCCACCAACACAGCCGCCAACACCGCGGTCCGTTTCCTCAACGTCAACTCCGCCCAGGAGTCGAGCTCGCTGGCCAAGCTGTCGAGCGGTTCGCGGATCAACAAGGCCTCCGACGACGCCGCAGGCCTCGCGATTTCGACCCGGATCTCCTCCGACATCACCACGTTGCAGCAGGCCGCCACCAACGCCTCGCAGGCGACCTCGATCCTGCAGACCGCCGACGGCGGCGCCTCCAACATCAGCGACATCCTGGCGCGCATGAAGTCGCTGGCGACCCAGGCGTCGTCCGGCAACGTCACCGACGACAGCCGCGGCTACATCCAGTCGGAATTCTCGCAGCTGATCTCGCAGATCGACAGCATCGCCAGCGGCACCCGCTACAGCGGCACCAGCCTGCTCAACGGCGACTTCACCACCACCACGATCATGGTCGGCACCTCGACGACCGACACGATCTCGGTGTCGCTGAGTGACCTGACCTCGGCGACGCTGGCCGTCGGTACCCTCGACGTGTCGACCCAAGCCGGTGCGACGACCGCCCTGACCGCGCTCGACGCCGCGATCGACACCGTGTCCTCGGCGCGGGCTTCGATCGGTGCGCTGGAGTCGCGCTTCAACTTCTCGTCGGACTCGATCTCGACCCAATCGGAAAACCTCGAAGCCGCCAACTCGGCGATCGCCGACGTCGACATCGCGTCCGAGCAGGCCAAGCTGGCCTCGGCCGAGGTCAAGGTGCAGGCCGCGGTCGCCGCGGAATCCGCAGCCAACCAGATGCCGCAGTATCTGCTCAAGCTGCTCGGCTGATCGACCTTTCACCACGGAAAGCGGACCGCCCGGCGCGGTCCGCTTCACTTCAGCGGAGCCTTAGCGCATGACGTCCGTCAGCAGCAGCACCAGCAGTGCTTCTTCGATCGCCAACTCCGCCACCGTCACCACCACCGGCACCAGCAATTCGACCAGCATCAACTGGGACACGCTGATCGAAGCCTCCGTCGCTTCCAAGACCGCGCGGGCGGACAGCATCGAAACCAAGATCACCGCCAACGAGGCGAAGGTCTCCGCCTATCAGGAACTCCAGGGCCTGCTGGACACGCTGGCCACCAACACCGAGACTCTGGCCAGCTCGGTCATCAATTCGCTGTCCGGCAGCGCGTTCGCCGCGCGCGCCGCCACCATCAGCACAACCGGCGACGTATCCGCCAGTTCGGTGCTGTCGATGTCGATCGACGACGGCGCGGTGACCGGCGATCACACGCTGACCATCACCCAGGTCGCGACCGCCCACAAGGTGCTCGGCACCAGCGTCGCCGACAAGACCGAAGCGCTCGGCTACAGCGGCGTGTTTTCGATCGGCGTCGAAGGCGGAGACAGCGTCGACATCAGCGTCACCGACGGCATGTCGCTGGCCGACATCGCCAGCGCGATCAACGCCCAGAGCTCGACCACCAATGTCCAGGCCTCGGTGATCCAGGTGTCGAGCACCAGCTACGAATTGCTGCTTTCCGCCTCGGTCGACAATGCCACGATCGAGACCAGTTCCGTCTCCGGCACCGACATCATGACCGCCCTCGGGATCACCGACGATTCCGGCGAATTCACCAACGAGGTGCAGCAGCCGCAGCCGGCGATCATCACCCTCGACGGCATCACGATCAGCCGCGACACCAACGATATCGACGACGTGCTGGACGGCGTCACTTTCAATCTGCTCCAAGCCACCCCGAGCGGATCGTCGATCAGTTTCGACATCGAGCCGGACGCCGACACCATCGTCGCGGCCGTCGAGCAGTTCGTCACCGACTACAACGCGGTGCGCGAATTCATCATCGGACAACAAGCGACCAGTAGCGACGGCACCGCAAGCGACGATGCCGTGCTGTTCGGCGACAGCACGCTGCGCGATCTGATGACCCAGATCTCGGCGGCACTGAACACCACGGTCGGCGGGTTGTCGCTGGCCGATCTCGGCCTGACGTTCGACAGCAACAATGAACTGTCGCTGGACAGTTCGACGCTGACCTCCACGCTGTCGAGCGACCTCGACGGCGTGATCGCGCTCCTGAGCACGCAATTGACACCGTCGTCGAGCAGCCTGAGCGTGGTCAATACCAACGTCTCGCCGCCCTCCTCGTTCACGCTCGACATCGAGGTCGACAGCAGCGGCGCCCTGAGCTCGGTCTCGGTGAACGGCGACAGCAGCCTGTTCACCATCAGCGGCAAGTCGATCATCGGCGCCGCCGGCACCGACTACGCCGGCATCGCGTTCACCTTCCGGGGCACCAGCTCGGAATCGATCACCGTGACGGCCTCGACCGGCATCGCCGCGATGTTGACCTCGATCGCCGAGAACGCCTCCGACACCACGTCGGGCAGCCTGCAGACCTTGATCAGCGATCTCCAGACCCAGAATGCCACCCTGCAGGAACGTGCCGACACCATCAACTCCGCGGCGGCCACCTTCGAAGAGAACCTCCGGCTTCGCTACGCGAAATACCAGGCGGCGATCGAATCCGCGAACTCGACGCTGGACTACCTCAAAGCCCTCCTCAACGCCGACAGCGACTGATCATGGCCTATCCGAACACACATCTAGCGACCCAGCTCTACCAGCGTGCCGCGGTGACGGTTCCGCCGCTGCAGGCGGTGATCATGCTGATCGACGGGGCGATCTTGTCGCTGCGCCGATCGATGCTCGCGGTGGAACAGCGGCGGTTCGAGGACGGCCACGCCCATCTGATGCGGTCGGTCACGATCCTGCGCGGACTGAGCCATCATCTCGACCTGAGCCGCGGCTCGGCGGTGGGAGAACGGCTGTTCAGCGCCTATCACGCGCTGATCATGGCCAGTCTGACCTCCTACGGCAGACCCGACGCCCAGTCGCGCTACGATCGGATCATCGCCGGCCTCACCGAGCTTCGCGATGCGTGGCGTGCGGTGGCCGCCGGAACCGACAGGACGCCGCCGCGGCGATGACGCCGCCGCACGGCAAACTTTCCTCGCGGCGCGGCTTGCTTAAGCTTCCGTCAATGGCGACATGCTAAATCTCTGCAGATTGGCGACCCGAAGCGGTCGCACACCCTCCCCAGAACGGGATGCAGATGATGGACGCCGCAGATTTCCAAAATCTGCTCGATCGACTTGGCGATGATCTGTCGTGCTGGCCCGACCAGCAACGACGCGACGCCGAATTGCTGTTGCGCGATTCAGAGGACGCCCGCGCCGCGTTCGCCGAGGCCCAGCGGCTGCGCCGGCTACTGAGCCCCTCGCCCGTCAACACACCGGACGGTCTGGTCGACCGGATCATGGCGCGCGTGCGCCGCGACCGCAGTGATCCCGCCGCGCCCTCGGATGCGCCGCTGCCGCGCGGCCGCGATCGCGACCCAAGCTGATTGCTCCCAGAATTCCCGCCCGAACCGAGTTCTGATCAGGTCGAAACCGCGGCGCGGTGAGGCGCCGCACGCGTCGCCGCGCCGATCACCGCTGCGCGTATTTTCTTCGCGGCCGCGGCGCAGAAACCCTGCCTGAAATCCCGCGCCGACCCGTTTCAATCTCGAACGGGTTCACCAACCACGACATCAACTGATTGCCGATCCGGCACTGCGTGCCGGTGCGCGCCGGAGCTTTGCCATGAGCGTCGCTGCCACCACGTCGTCCGCGTATGCGGCCACGAGCGCTACCACGACATTGTCGTCGACCGCCTCGTCGACGCTGACGTCGACCGACTTTCTCACCCTGCTCGTGACCGAGCTGCAGAACCAGAATCCGCTGGAGCCGACCGACACCAACGACTTCATTTCGCAGCTGACCTCCTACGCGAATTTCGAGCAGCAGCAGACGCTGAACAGCAATCTCAGTTCGCTGACGACGTCGTTCAACAGCCTGCTGACGCTGAACGCGTCGAACTACATCGGCCAGACGGTCACCGCCAAGGCCGACTCCGCGACGCTGGAGGACGGCTCGATCAGCTTCGGCTACTCGCTGAATTCGGCGGCGTCGAAGGTCAAGCTCGAGATCTCGGACTCCTCCGGCAACGTCGTCTGGTCCGGCAGCGGCACCACCTCGGCCGGCACCAACAGCTTCACCTGGGACGGTACCACGACGTCCGGCACCCAGCTCGCCGACGGCGGCACCTACTCGCTGGCAGTCACCGCCACCGATTCCTCCGGCAACTCGGTCTACGGCTACACCACGGTCACCGGCACCGTCACCGGGATCGACAGCTCGTCCGGCACCGCGATGCTGAAGATCGGCGACACCTCGCTCGCCGTTTCCAGCGTGGTCGGCGTCACCTCGTAAGCAGTTCGGAGTCTCGAGATGAGCTTGACCGGAGCCCTGTCCTCTGCGATTTCCGCCCTCAACGCGCAGAGCCAGTCGCTGGCGATGATCAGCGACAACATCGCCAATTCCCAGACCGTCGGCTACAAGACCACGTCGGCGTCGTTCAGCCAGTTGGTCACCGCGTCGTCCGGTGCCAGCACCTATTCGTCCGGCGGCGTCACGGTGTTGGCCAGGTCCAACATCACGACGCAGGGGCTGCTGACCACCACCACCTCCTCGACCGATATCGGCATTTCCGGCAACGGGTTCTTTCCGGTGACGACGGCGGTCGCGGGCGGCACCACGCTGTACACCCGCAGCGGATCGTTCACGCTCGACAACAGCGGCTATCTGGTCAACGCCTCCGGCGCCTATCTGCTCGGCTGGCGTACCGACGCCGACGGCAACGTGGTCGGCGGCGCCAGCGCCGACACGCTGGTGCCGATCGACACCAGCGTCGCCGCCACCAGCGGCAGCGCGACCACGACCACCACCGTCGCCGCCAATCTTCCGGCCGACGCCGAACTGAACGACACCTTCACCACGTCGATGTCGCTGTACGACTCGCTCGGCACCGCCAACTCGATGCAGATCACCTGGACCAAGACCGCGGAGAACAGCTGGACGGCGACCTTCGCCAATCCGACGCTCGCCTCGGATACGTCGACCACGACCGGAACGGTGTCGGGCTCGATCGCCATCACCTTCAACAGTGACGGTTCGCTGGCCAGCACCAACCCGAGCCCGGCGACGATCGGTGTAACCGGCTGGACCAACGGCGCGGCCGACAGTGTCATCACCATGGATCTCGGCACCGCGGGCGGCACCGACGGTCTCACCCAATACTCGTCCGGCGCCACAACGCCCGCCGTCGACCTCACCGGCATCGAATCCGACGGCATGGCCTACGGCAAGCTGTCGAGCATCGCGATCGGCGACGACGGCGCGGTCAGTGCGACCTACTCCAACGGCAAGACCATCACGATCTACAAGGTCCCGGTCGCCACCTTCGCGGCGGCCGACCAGCTCGAGGCCAAGGACAACGGCATGTATGCCGCGACCCTGGCGTCGGGGACCGCCGTGGTTCAGCTTTCCGGGACCAACGGCGCCGGCAGCATCGAGGGCGGCGTGCTGGAAGCTTCGACATCCGATACCAACACCGAATTCAGCAACATGATCTCGGCGCAGCAGGCGTATTCGGCGGCGTCGCAGGTGATCTCGGCAGTCAACGAGATGTTCGACACGCTGATCTCGGCGATGAGGTAAGGCATGTTCGCGCGGGACACCGACGACCAATTACTGCGACGGCTGCGCCGCGCCGCCGCGGCCGCTAATGCGACGACACGGCGCGACGACCGTCGCCGGCTGCTGGCGCTGGAGAGCGAGATCAGCGCACTGCGCGCCGCCGTGATCGCGCGCCGCGACCGGGTGCTGGCCGAGATCGCCGGCGCCCGCACCCGATCCGGCGCGGTGACCGCCTATGCCCGCTGTGCGGCGCTGGCGCCACGGACAGCCGCACGACCGACAACCGCCAAGACAGCGAGGACGTGACATGACGCCGGATCGAGCACGGCAGACGAGCGACGCAGAGAGCGCGCAACGAATCGAGGAACTGATCGAGCTGATCGACGCCCTGATCGACGTGATCGCCGCCGAAAACACCGCACTCGCCATCGGTCTGCCGGCATCGCAGTCGCGCCACACCGAGGTGAAGACGCGGCTCGCCGAGTACTTCGAGCTGTGGGTCGGCGAGGTTTCGGCGCGGCGCGTCCGGCTGCCGGCGAACAATGCGGCGCTGCAGGCGAAGTTCACCGCCCGGATCGAATGCCTGCGGGAGTCGATGGACGAGAATTTGATCCGGCTGCGCGCCGCGATCGAAGCCAGCCAGCGCCGCATCGAGACGGTGATGTCCGCGATCCGCGAGCAGATGGCCGGCGCGTCGCCCTACGGGGCCGGCGGCCGCATCGTCCAGCGCAGCGCCTCCAGCGGCACCAGCATCCGGGCCTGAGGCTCCGACGGTGAGGTCGACGTGTCGCTGAACATCGCCAGAAGCATCGCACTCAGCAGCCTGATGACGACGCAGGTGCAGATCAGCGTCACCTCGTCGAACATCTCCAACGCCTCCACCACGGGCTATACGGTCAAGACCGCGAACCAGGCGTCCACCGTCACCGGCGGCGTCGGCACCGGGACCACCATCACCGGCATCACCAGCAACGTCGACAAGCTGCTCTTGAAATCGCTGGTCCAGGCGACGTCGGCACTCGGATCGGCGACCACCACCAACAGCTATTTGGATCAGTTGCAGGCGCTGTACGGCACCAGCAGCGACAGTTCCAACACCTCGCTCGCCGACACCCTGACGACGTTGGAGCAGGCGTTGTCGTCGCTGAGCAGCGATCCGAGCAGTTCGTCGCTGAAGGCCAACGTCATCAGTGCGCTGGACACGCTGGCCACGCAGCTCCGCGACACCTCGAACGGCATCCAGGATCTGCGCAGCGACGCCGACCAGTCGATCGACGACGCGGTCGACGACGTCAACGAGCAACTGAATCTGATCGCCGGCCTCAACGCCCAGATCAAGCTCGCCGCCGCCTCCGGCCAGGCCACCGGCGATCTCGAAGACCAGCGCAACAATGCGGTGCAACAGATCGCCAGCCAGATGAACGTCAGCTACTTCATCTCGTCGAGCGGCGATATGCAGATCTACACCGGATCGGGGCAGGCGCTGCTCGACAGCGCGGTGCACGAATTGTCGTACACGCCGGCGTCGACGGTGACCTCCTCCACCACCTACAGCGCATCGTCGACCGGCGGGTTCTCCGGCATCACCGTCGACGGCGTCGACGTCACCGGGCAGATCTCGTCCGGATCGATCGGCGCGCTGATCACGTTGCGCGACACCACGCTGCCGGCGGCCCAGGCGCAGCTCGATCAGCTCGCCACCGAACTGGCCGACAGCATCAACGCGGCGTCGAATCTCGGCACCGCTCTGCCGCCGAAATCGACGCTGACCGGCACCACCGCGGTCACGTCGTCGACGGCCCTGAACGGCACCGGAACGGTGCGGATCGCGGTGACCGATCAGAACGGGGCGCTGGTCAGTTCCGGCGACCTCGACCTCTCCGGCTATGCGACGGTCGGCGATCTGGTCGGCGCGATCAACGGCATCTCCGGCCTGTCGGCTTCGATCGACTCCTCGGGCCACGTCGTGATCGCGGCCTCGAGCGCGAGCAACGGCATCGCGATCTCCAATATCACCGGATCGGTCGGCGACGACAGCCTCGGCCTGTCCGACTTCCTCGGCCTCAACGACGTCGTGACCGCGACCAGCGCCTCCGACTTCAAGGTCGCATCCGATCTCCTCGCCGACTCCTCGAAGCTGCCGACCTCGTCGCTGTCGTCCGCCTCGAGCCTGACGACCGGCGATACGGTGCTGAGCGCCGGCTCCTCCACCGTCACCGACGCGCTGTATACGGCGCTCACCGGATCAACCAGCTTCGCGGCGGTGGGCGGGCTCGGAGCCAGCGCCAGCTCGTTCGCCGATTACGCGGCGGAGATCATCGCCCACGTCGCCACCATCGCCAGCACGGCGGAGGACGCCTACACCGCCAAGCAGACCACGCAGTCGACGCTGTCGAGCGCGCTGTCGTCGCAGAGCGGCGTCAACGTCGACGAGGAGACCGCCAAGCTCAGCAATCTGCAGAACCAGTATGCCGCGGCCGCGCAACTGATCCAGGCGATCAACGAGATGTTCGAATCGCTGCTCTCCGCAGTGCAAAGCGCCGGCTGAGGAGAGCGCCAATGACGATGCGCGTCGCCACCTTCGCTTCCAGCCAGCAGATGATCGCCGCCGCGCTCAAGAGCCAGGCGACGATGACCGCGATGCAGATGCAGGAGGCGTCCGGCGTCGTTTCCACCGATTTCGGCGGTTACGGATCGGGAGCCAAGCAGGTCGTCAACCTGCAGGTGTCGGTCGCCCGCGCCCAGACCTACATCGACACCGCGACTCAGGCCGGCAGCAAGATCGAGGTGATGTATGCGTCGGTGAATTCGATTGCCGACCTGCTGTCGAGCTTCCGCAGCACGTTGACGGCGGCGAGCAACACCGCCAGCACGGATTCATCCAGCGTGATCCAATCCGCGCAGGACGCGCTGGAGCAGATGGCAGCGCTGCTCAACAGCAAATACGGCGCGCAATACCTGTTCGGCGGTGCCCGCACCGATACCGCCCCGGTCGATATCTCCAGCGCGACCTACCCGGCCGCGACCACGCCGTCCAGCCCCGACACCTCGTACTATCGGGGGGACGACGAGCTGGCGTCGGCGCGGGTCTCGGACACCCAGACGGTGACCTACGGCGTCACCGCGGACGATCCGGCGTTCGAGCAGGCGCTACGGGCGATGAACCTGATCGCCAACGCGTCGTCGCTGTCGTCCGACACGCTCGAGGAGGCGCTCGATCTGGTCACCAGCGCGACCGATGCGATCGGCACCGTGCAGAGCCGGATCTCCAATTCGGCGGCGTCGATCGAGCGCGCCAGCACGGTCCAATCCGATTATCAATCGTTCGCGCAGTCGCTGGCCACCGATCTGACCAGCGTCGACGTCGCCGCCGTCACCGCCGCGCTGTCGACCTACCAGGCGCAGCTCACCGCCTCGTATTCGGCGATCGCGACGATCCAGAGCCTCCATCTCAGCAACTACCTGAAGTGAATCGGAACGACGCAGGCGGTCCAGGCCGGAACATCCTGGGTCGCCGGGCCATCATCGCCGCAGCCGCGCGCCCGGAGGCTCCAGCACCACCTCTTTGAGGTCGTCGCCGGCCAGCACCACGACGGCGAATTTCAGCCGGCCCTTCTCCACCCGCAATTCGCCGAGCACGGCGCGACCGCGGGTCGAGCGTTCGGCAACCGCCACCGCATCCGACATTCCAGGACCGATCGCCTGCAGCACCGCGAGCTGGCGCCGTTCGTCCGCTCCGGCCTGCGCCGGCACCGAGTCCGGCGGCTCGCTCGCCGCCGCGCCCGACATACCGGAGACGACACTCGCCCACACCTGCCCGTCGCGCGCCGTCCTGACCCGATACACCAGCTCGTTCATCACCACGTCGGTCTCGATCCGCAGGCTCTTGGTCCCCGGGTGGAGCTTCTCGGCGATCGTGATCGCCTGTCCGGGTGACACCGGCGCAGCGCGGACCAGTTCAAGCTTACGTGCCAATGCCAGGTCGGCGGACGCAACGTCCCCCGGGACTTGCTCGAGACCGGGCATCGGCGCGTCGATGTCGCGGGCGGCGGACGATGGCTGCGTCAGCAGAACCAGAACAACGCCGGCGGCAGTGAATGCAGTTCGCATCGATCGGCTCCACGGATCCGGCCGCCTAACGGCACCACCGCCGGCGCTTCGAAAGAAGCGGCCGATCGCGTGGGGCGGCATGCGATCGGCCGCACGGGGCTTACGGACAGCGTGGGAGTACGGCGATCCGCAAACCGCGAGGCGCTGGGGCGCCATAACGATACGGTACCAGTTCGTTTCGTTTTGTCAATCGGACTGTCCCGGATCGGCCGGCGCGGGGTTCGGAACGATGGATGCGCAAGCGCGGCGTTGGCGGCCGTCCACCGCCGGAGCCCGCTCCCTGTCAGCTCGGGCGAATGCCGGTCAGGAAAAGTCGGACGGCCAGGCGAAGCTGCCGGTCGCGGTTCTTCTGGTCGATCGGAATTCCGAACATCGTCAACCGGGTCAGCGGACCGACCACGATGTTGAGAAAGGTTTCGGCCGCCACCGTGGCGTCGAGGACCTGCACCAGCCCCTGCTCGTTGAGATGATCGAACAGGTGCGCCAGCGTCGAGACCGCGCGCCCCCAGCCTTCCTCGTGGGCGAGCCTGGCCAGATCGGGAAAGTTCGCCGCCTGAAACGACAGCGTGCGCATGATCGCGGTCACTTCCGGTGTCGTCCCGATGTCCTGGACCTGCCGGCCGATCCCCACGAACCAGGCCTCGAGCGATACGCTCGACGGATTGGTCCGACGCTCCTCGACGCCCTGCGACAATGGCGCCAGCCAGCGTCCGATTTCGCGGCGAAGCGCGGCCTCGAACAGCCCACGCTTGTCGGTATACCGGGAATACACGGTCAGCTTGGAGACACGCGCCTCCTCGGCCACAGCATCGATCGTGGTGGCGTCGAATCCCCGCTCCATGAACAGGCGAGTGGCGACGTCGAGCAGCCGAAGATCGCGCTGAAGAGCGGCGGTTCGGGTCGGGCGTCCTCCGCGAGATTTGGCAGCGCGCGCTTTTGCAGCGGTCTTCTTCGCTGCGGATTTCATCGTTCGGGTTGTCTCCATTTGCGACAATCTGCGGCATTATACCCTTGTCCGGCATCCAAGCCATGCCGGGTGCGGATGTTCCATTGGATAAGCCGTACGACTTCATACCCGCCGCACGGCTCGAGCATGTCATCGCCTGAATGTCCCCGCTGTCCGGGAACTCCCCATCGACATCGGCATAACAGAACGTTATCGTTCCATTTAGTGACTGCGTCGGAATATCCCGGAAGGCGGCGTACCCTGGTGCCCCGCCCGTCCCTGCCCAGCCGAAAGCGCGAACGACATGGATGCAAGCGTCAGCACGTGTGACGAAGTGGTTTGGATCAAGCGCAAGCGCGACGAGATCGACATGCTCGTATCGTCGCTGCACGGATGGGCGGCGCATCTGGACGACGACGGCCGAATCCAGGCGCATCGCACCGTCGCCGAACTGCTCTCCATCCGCACCGTGTTCGCCGAGCGACTGGACGCGCTGTCGTCGCGGCGTGCCATCCCGCCGGAGATCGCCGAAGTCACCGTTGCCCGGTTGTCGAAAGAGTGGAGCAAGGCGCACGGCGAAATCCGCTCGTTCCTGCTGGCCCGATCGGACGGCGTTTCCGAGCCCCGCCAGGATCCCACCGAGGTCACGACCAGTAGCAAGGCGGCGATCGAAGCTGCGCTGAGCAAGCTCCAGGAGGAATCCCAGGCGCAGGTCGACCAGGCCAAGCGTGAACTCGATGAAATCGTCGGGCGGATCGCCTCCGAACAGGTCAGGCTCGGAACGTTCTCGACCGCCAGCGACAAGGCGCTGAAGTCGATCAAGGCGCACTTCGAAAAGACGCGACAGCTGCACGAGCGAACGTGGCAGAGTATCGCTGCGATCGTCAGCGAGATGTGATCACGGCGGACGCCTGCGACGATCCGCAGGTGTCGCGGCGCATCCCATCGATAGTTTCAGCCATGACGTGACAGGTCCGCCAGACGGACTTTTCGTCGCGGCTTTCGCCGGCCCTCACCCGCCGTCGGGCATCCGCTTGGCCTTGGCACCCGCGTCGGCACCGTCGGCGCGCCTCGGATAGGTCGCCCACTCTCCCCCGTCCGCAGGCCGCGGCAGGCTCTTGTGCAGACTGCGGCTGCGCAGCAAATACGCCTTGGCGATCATATGGGCGGCGATCGGCGCGGTCAGGAACAGGAACACCGAGATCATCAGTTCGTGCAGCGACGCTGCACCGCGCAGCAGCGCGAAGTACAGCATCGAGGCGATCAGCAGCGATCCGATCCCGAGCGTGGTCGATTTGGTCGGCGCATGCAGGCGGCGCATCAGATCCGGCAGCTTCACCAGGCCGAACGACCCGACCAGCAGGAAGAAGGCGCCGATCAGGATCAGCGCGGAGACCAGGATTTCGCTCGCCCAGATCATCGCCCTACTCGATCACATTACCGCGCAGCAGATACTTGCAGAACGCGATGGTCGTCAGAAAGCCGACCGCCACGAACAGCAGCGCCACTTCGAAATACAGGGTAGTCCCGAACCAGATTCCGATCACCACCACCAGGCCGATGGTGTTGATCACCAGCGTGTCGAGCGCCAGGATGCGGTCGAGCACGTCCGGTCCCTTGGCGAGCCGGTACAGGTTGAGCAGCGCCGACACCGCAATGGCGCCGATCGCGACCAGGCACGCCGTCTGGATCATCCGAAGATCTCCTTCAGTCGTCGTTCGTAGCGGCTCTTGATCCGGCTCACGACCTCGTCCGGATCGGTGGTGTGCAGGCAGTGCACCAGGATGGCGCTGCCGTCGGCCGACAGGTCGGCGCTGACCGTTCCCGGCGTCATGGTGATGGTCCCCGCCAGCAGCACAATCGCCTCGCGCGAGGTGATGTCCAACGGGATCACCACGAACTGCGCCCGCAGGCTGGCGTTGGAACGCAGCAGCACCCAATACGCCACCTGAACGTTGGAGACGACGATGTCCCACAGCACCACCGCCGCGTAGCCGATCAACTTGTGCGGCCGCCGCAGCACGGGGCGGGACGGCCAATACGGGCTGGTGAGCAGCGGCACCACGAGTCCAAGCAGCAGCCCGAACACCACGCTGCCGAGCGACATCGAATTGATCAACGCGATCCAGACCACGGTGATCACCAGCGACAGCGCAGGATGTGGCAGCAGCCTGGTCACGGTCGCATCCTCCCCGACTGCGCCACCGCGGTGGGGTTGACCGCGTCGACATAAGCTCCGACGTCGAGCGTCTGCCGCGCCGTCGCGGTGAGCTCGCGGTCGAGCGGGCCGGCGAACAGCGCCAGCAACACGGTCGCGGCGAGCAGAGCGGCCACCACCACGGCCGGCACCGTGATCGATGCCGCCGCCGCGCCGTGTGCGGGCGCCGGACGCCGGGGGTCGGCCTTCCAGAACAGCGTGCTGCCGGCACGCGCGAACCCGACGATCACCAGAAGGCTGGAGCCCAGCAGCACCGTCCAGCTCGCGGTTCCAAGCGGCGCGCTCCAGGTCGCGTTCAGGATCAGCAGCTTGCCGACGAAGCCCGACAACGGCGGCATGCCGGTCATCGCGATCGCCGCGGCGAAGAACAGCGCGGCGAGCAGCGGCAGCCGCGGCGATGCCGGCGCCGCGACCAGCCGGTCGCCGTGGCGACCGCGCTCCGCCACGATCAGATCGGCGATCAGGAACAGCGCTGCGCCGCTCAAAGTGCTGTGCAGCAGGTAGTACAGGCCGGCCGAGAACCCGGCCTGGTCGAACAGGCCGATCGCCAGCAGCAGCGATCCCATCGACCACACGATCGAGAAGCCGACCGTGGCGAGCAGAGTCGTGCTTCCCAGCACGCCGATCGCGCCCAGCACCAGCGTCGCCAGCGCCGCCGGCATCAGCCACGGCGCAGCGATGTCGGCCGCCGCGCCGGCTCCGGCTCCGAACACCACGGTGTAGATCCGAATGATCGAATACGCGCCGACCTTGGTCATCATCATGAACAGCGCCGCCACCGGCCCGGCCGCTGCGGCATAGGCAGACGGCAGCCACCATTGCAGCGGCACCAGCGCGGCCTTCAGCGCGAACACCAGCAACAGCAGCAGCGCCCCGACCCGCAGCAAGGCCTCGTCACCGGCGGCGACGTTGCCGACCTTGCTGGCCAGATCGGCGATGTTGAGCGTGCCGGTCACGGCGTAGATCAGCCCGACCGCGAACAGAAACAGCGTCGATCCGACCAGATTGATCGCGACGTAGAGGAAGCCGGCGCGCATCCGTCGCTCGCCGCCGCCGTGCAGCAGCAGCCCGTAGGACGCGATCAACATGATCTCGAAGAACACGAACAGGTTGAAGACGTCGCCGGTGAGAAACGCTCCGTTCAGCCCCATCACCTGAAACTGGAACAGCGGATGAAAGTGGCGGCCGCGTCGATCCCACCCGGCCAGCGCGTAGATCACCACCGCCACGGCGAGCAACGCGGTGAGCAGCAGCATCGTCGCCGACAAACGGTCGAGCACCAGCACGATGCCGAACGGCGCCGGCCAGTCCCCCAGCCGGTAGCTCACCGGAGGGCCGCCGGCCGCCTCGACATACAGCCAGGCGGCGATGCCGAGCGACAGCACCGCAGCGCCGACCGAAACGGCCCGCTGGCCGGCGAGATCGTGGCGCATCGCCAGGATCAGGAACGCCGCGACCACGGCAGGCACCAGGATCGGCGCGATGATCCAGTCGCTCATCGATCCGCTCCCGGCGGGTGAAGGTCGCGATGCTGGTCGGCCGCCGCGCTGGTCTCGACCCGCTCGGTGCCGGTCTCGAGAAAGCCGCGGAGCGCCAGCACCACCACCAGCGCGGTCATGCCGAACGAAATCACGATCGCGGTGAGCACCAGCGCCTGCGGCAGCGGATCGGTGTAGCCGGCCGCTCCGCTGCCGATGATCGGCGCCCGATCGATCGCCAGCCGCCCCATCGCGAACAGGAACAGGTTGACCGCATAGGTCAGGAAGGTGGTGCCGATGATCACCGGGAAGCTGTGCCGGGACAGCACCAGGTACAGGCCGACCATCGTCAGTACACCGATTGCGCTCGCGACCAGCAGCTCCATCTCAGCTCTCCGCAGGTGCGGCTGCTGGCGCCGTCGGCCGCGCCGCGGCTCGCGGCGGGAATGGAATGTCGGACGGACCTTCCGGCACCGGTCTGCGGTCGGCGCGGTATTCGACACGCGAGATCTGCGACAACGACAGGAAGACGGTGCCGACCACGGCAAGAAACACGCCGACGTCGAACAACAGGGCTGTGGCGAGTTCGACCTCGCCGATCAGCGGGACCGGGACGTAGACGAAGTAGCTGGTCAGGAACGGCCGGCCGAACAAGAAGGCGCCGATGCCGGTGGCGGCAGCGATCAGCACGCCGGCGCCGAGCAGGCGATGCCCGTCGATATGGCGCTGCTCGGAGCTCCAGGCATAGCCGCTCGCCATGAACTGCATGATGATCGCGGTGGCGACCACGAGGCCGGCGATGAAGCCGCCGCCGGGCTGGTTGTGACCGCGCAGGAAGATGTAGATGCCGACGGTGATCGCCAGCGGCAGCAGCACGCGGGTGGCCACCACCAGCATCAGCGGGTGCGCGTCGCCGGATTCGAGCCGTTGCCGCATCTTGTCCAGGCGCCGTGCCGCCGCGCCTTCGAACGCGCTGCTGAGCAGCGCGAAGATCACCAGCGCGGCGATGCACAGCACGATGATCTCGCCGAACGTGTCGAAGCCGCGGAAGTCGACCAGGATGACGTTGACCACGTTGGTGCCGCCACCGCTCGGCTTGGATTCGGCGAGATGGAAGTCGGAGATCGAAGCGCCGTCGCGGGTCATCACCGCGAACGCCAGCCCCGCCGCCGCCAAACCGCCGACAGCGGCAATCACTGCGTTGATCCATTTGCGGACCGAGCTGGTCTCCGGCGGGGTGATCTTCGGCAGCAGATTGAGCGCGAGCAGCAGCAGGATGGTGGTCACCACCTCGACCGAGATCTGGGTCAGCGCGAGATCGGGCGCGGAGAACTGCATGAAGGTGAGCGAAACGATCAGTCCGACCACGCTCGACAGGATCAGCGTCACCAGGCGGTGGACGTGAAACGCCATCACGCCGAGACTCGCCACCACCAGCAGCGCCCATCCCACCGCTGCCGGCAGGTTGATCGGCAGCATCGCCCGACCACCGGCGGCGTGATTGCCGCCGGTGAAGCCGACTGCGCCGACCACCAGCACGGTCAGGATGATCGCCGCAAGATAGCGCGGCAGCGATTCGCCATGCAGCCTGCGGACGATCCAGCGCGCCGCGCGGGCGCTGGCTGCGATCGTGACCTCGAACATCGTCTTGGCCTCGGGGCGCGGCAGCAGGCCGCGCAGCCTGTCGAGCGGAGCATGCGCCCACAGCAGCAGAAGACCGCCGGCCAGCGCGATCACGCTCATCAGCAGCGGCAGCGTCAGCCCGTGCCAGATCGCCAGCGGCTCGAACCGCAGCGGCATCGGGCCGACCACCGCCTGCGCGGTGCGCTGGACCAGCCCGCCGGCGACGAACTGCGGCCACAGCCCGATCGCCAGCACCGGCACCACCAGAGCCGCGACCGGCGCCCACAGTCCGACCGACGGATCGTGCGGCGTGCCGGCGGCATAGGTGTGGCGCCGGCCGAGATAGGTCGCGAACGCCAGCCGCGCCGAATACGCCGCCGACAGCAGGGCCCCGACCGTCGCCGCGACCGGGACGATCCAGGCCTGTCCCATCGCCTCGGTGTCGACCGCGGCCTGAAGCATCATCTCCTTCGACAGAAAGCCGTTGAACAGCGGCACGCCGGCCATCGCAGCGGCGGCGATCAGCGCAAGCACCGCCGAGATCGGCATCACCCGCAGCAAACCGCCGAGCCGGCGAATGTCGCGGACGCCGGTCTCGTGGTCGACGATGCCGGCGCTCATGAACAGCGCCGCCTTGAAGGTGGCGTGATTGAGAATATGGAAAACGCAGGCGATCACTGCGTATTCGGTGCCGAAGCCGAGCAGCATCACCATCAGGCCGAGATGGCTGACCGTCGAATGCGCCAGGATCGCCTTGAGGTCGGTCTTGAACAACGCGATCCAGGCGCCGACCAGCATCGTCACCAGCCCGGTGGCGGTGACGATCGCGAACCACCAGTCGGTGCCGGCGAGCACCGGCCACAGCCGCGCCAGCAGGAATACCCCGGCCTTCACCATCGTGGCGGAGTGTAGATAGGCCGACACCGGCGTCGGCGCCGCCATCGCGTGCGGCAGCCAGAAATGAAACGGAAACTGCGCCGATTTGGTGAAGGCGGCGCCGAGCACCAGCAGCAGGATCGGGACGTACAGCGGCGATGCCTTGACCACGTCGCCGCGCTGCAGGATCTCGGTCAGCTGATACGAGCCGGCGGCCTGCCCGAGCAGCAGCATGCCGGCCATCAGCAGCAGCCCGCCGCCGCCCGTCACCACCAGCGCCATCCGCGCGCCCTGTCGTGCCTCCGGCGTGTGGTACCAATAGCCGATCAGCAGGAACGAACTGAGGCTGGTCAGCTCCCAGAACACCGTCAGCAGCAGCACGTTGTCGCTGATCACGATGCCGAGCATCGCGCCTTGAAACAGCAGCAGGAAGGCGAAGAACCGTCCCGGCGAGTCGTCGCGCCCGAGATAGAAGCCGGCATAGACGACGACCAGCACGCCGATGATCAGGATCAATGCGGCGAAGAACAGGCCGAGGCCGTCGAGGAAGAACCGGAACGACAGGCCGAGCCCCGGCACCCAGTCGCCGCCGCTGCGGATCGTCGCCCCGTCGAACACCGCGGGCGCACTGGCCATCAGCAGCGCCAGCGACGCCAGACTGACCGCGACGGTCACCGCGGTACACAGGTTCCGGCCGGAGCGGACGGCGAGCGGCGGCAGGACCGCACCGGCCAGCGGAATCAGAGCGATCAGGGCAAGATGCATCGGCGCCGATCCTCGCGATGTCAGGCGTCGGCTCGGAGATCGCCCGGCACCACCCCGTCGTCAATGCAGCATGCAGCGTACAGTGTCGATCCGATCGATAGCAATGAACCATACCCCCGGCGGTGTCACCGAGAGCTCGACGGTGTCCCATCGAAGCGATGATCCGGCATCATCGCCGCCCTCGGACGCGATCGGAACGCGGCATATGGGCGCGGTCGGCCCGATGCGCGCCTCAGTGATACAAAAACAGGGCACACGGCGGATTCGCGACCAGCTCATCCGTGGTCGAACCGAACAACGCCTCGCGGAACCCGCGGCGCCCGTAGGCGCCCATCACCAGGGTGCCGACCTTGCGATCGGCGACCATCAGCCGGATCGCTTCCGACGGCTCGACGCCGGAGGCGAGCGGACGGGAGTCCGACTGGTAGCCGTGAACCCGCAGATACGATGCTGCAGCCGCACAATTGCGTGCGGCAGCCTCCTCGTTCCGATCGACCGCCGCGACCACGATCCGCTGATCGGCGCCGAGGCCGAGCAGCACGAACATCTGCAGCGCGCGCATCGCCGCGATGCTGCCGTCGTAAGCGATCAGCACCTCCTCGCCCTCCGGCAACGCATCCGGACAGACGATCATCGGCCGCGGCGTCCGCAGCAGCAGCTTCGCCAGCACCTCCGACAGCGGCTCGTCGAGGTCGCCGCCGTAGCCGGTGTCGTGACCGGCCACGACCAGATCCCGGGTCTCGCTGGCGAGCTGGAAGGCGTCGAGCGGATCGCCCTCGAACGCCAGCCATTCGAACGCGAGGCCGCGGCCCCTGCATTCCTGCTCGAACGCCTCGTGCAGGCGTTGCTGCGCGTCCTCCGCCTGGCGTTTCAGCTCCTGCTCGAGCTGGGCCTGATAGGCCGAGGTCCCGATCCCGCCGAGCATCGGGGTTTCGATCGTCGAGGGATCGAGCCCGGCGAGCCCTGCCAATTCTGTCCCGGTCCGCTGCACCAGGTTGAACGCATAGCGCCGCGCCGCGACCGACGAGGCGGTCTGACCGAGCAGGATCAAGGTGCGTTTGAGCATGGACATCCGACTCTCCCGTGTCGCTGCGTGCCCATCGCGCATGATCACCGCAACGAAGGCTCGCCGGCGGAACATGCCTTGCGGATCGCGCTCGCACCACGTCGATCGGCGATCGGTTGGGCGGCATTGTGTCGCGCGGGCGTGGATGCGAACGGCAGCCCCGTCACCCGCCCGTCCGCATGAAGTGCTCCATCGGCATCATGTTGTGATTGAGGTGACCCATGATCCAGATCGAACCGCCGACCACCAGCAGCACGATCAGGCTGCCGAAAGCCAGCGCCATGACGTTGTTGGTATTGTCCGGCCCCGTAGTGATGTGCAGGAAGAACACCAGCTGAACACCCATCTGGGCGATCGCCAGCACCGCGATCGCCACCGGAATGCTCGGCTGCCACACCAGGTCGGTGCCGGCGACGAAGAACGAGGCTGCGGTGAGCAGCACCGACAGCCCGAGCCCGGCACCATAGCCGAGCAGCCGCGGGCCGATGCGAACTTCTTCCTCGTCGCCGGGCGCGACATCGTATGGCTCGCCGTCGCGGCCGGTTCGCTGCTCACTCATGTGCCGCTCCCCAGGAGATAGACCATCGAGAAGATCGCCACCCAGATGATGTCGAGCGCGTGCCAGAACAGCGAGAAGCACAGCAGCCGCCGGCAGATGTCGGCGCGAAAGCCCTTGGCGAACACCTGCGCCATCATGATGAGCAGCCACAGCACGCCCACCGTCACATGCAGCCCGTGGCACCCCACCAGCGTGAAGAACGCCGACAGGAACGCGCTGCGAGTCGGCCCGGCCCCCTGCTCCACCAGGCCGGTGAACTCGCGCAGCTCCAAGCCGAGAAAGGCGACGCCGAGCAGCCCGGTCACCGCCATCGCCGCCTGAAACCAGCGCTGGCTGCCGACCGCGGCGGCAATGCTCGCCAACCCGCAGGTGAAGCTCGACAGCAGCAGGCAGCCGGTCTCGACCGCGACATTGCGCAGATCGAACAATTGCGCGCCGCCCGGCCCGCCGGCGGTCGCCCCCGCCAGCACCGCGTAGCTGGCGAAGAAACAGGCGAACATCACGATGTCGGACAGCAGGAAGATCCAGAAGCCGTAGCCGACCACGATCCGCTTCGGCGCCGGTCCTTCGTGGCCGACGCCTGCGGATTGCAGCCCACGCAAATGATGCGGGTCGGCCTGGCCGTGGGACAGCGAGACCTCGGTCATGGCGTCCGCCCCGCCGCGTCGAGCGCCGCGCGCCGCGCAGCGATGTTGGCGCCGTCGATCCGCGCGACCTCTGCCGCCGGGATGACGTATTCGTCGCGGTCGCGCCAGGCGAACACCATGAAGGTGGCGAACGCTCCGATTCCGCCGAGCACGACCATCCACCAGATGTGCCAGACCATCGCGAAGCCCATCACCGTGGCGAAAAACGCGCAGACGAAGCCGGTCGGCGAATTCCGCGGCATCTCGATGTCGCGATAGTCCCGCTTGCGGGTTTCGAGGCCGTGCTGCTGCGCCTTGCGCTTGGTGGCCCAATACGCGTCCTCGCCGGAAACGTCGGGATCGACCGCAAAGTTGAACACCGGTGGCGGCGACGACGTCGCCCATTCCAGCGACCGCCCGTCCCAGGGATCGCCGGTGAGGTCGCGCAGCTCGTCGCGACGGCGGATGCTGACCACGAACTGCACGATCTGCAGCACGACGCCGGTCGCGATGATCGCGGTGCCGATCCCCGCCACGATCATCCACGGATGCCAGGCCGCGACGTCGTAGTGCTGCAGACGGCGGGTCATGCCGAGCAGGCCGGCGACGTACAGCGGCATGAAGGTGACGTAGAATCCGACCAGGGTGAACCAGAACGCCGCCTGGCCGAGCCCCTCGTGCAGCCGGAAGCCGAACGCCTTGGGAAACCAGTAGGTGTAGCCCGCGAACGCGCCGAACAGCACGCCGCCGATGATGACGTTGTGGAAGTGGGCGACCAGGAACAGGCTGTTGTGAAGCTGGAAATCCGCGGGCGGCACCGCGACCAGGACGCCGGTGAGTCCGCCGATGATGAAGGTGACCATGAAGCCGACCGCCCACAGCATCGGCGTCGCGAACCGGATCCGCCCGCCGTACATCGTGAACAGCCAGTTGTAGATCTTCACCCCGGTCGGCACCGCGATGATCATGCTGGCGATGCCGAACACCGCGTTGACTGTGGCGCCGGCGCCCATCGTGAAGAAGTGGTGCAACCACACCATGAATGAAATAATGCAGATCGCCATCGTCGCCAGCACCATCGAGCGGTAGCCGAACAGCGGCTTGCCCGAGAAGGTCGACACCACTTCGGAGAACACCCCGAATGCCGGCAGCACCATGATGTAGACCTCCGGATGGCCCCAGGCCCAGATCAGGTTCATGAACATCATCATGTTGCCGCCGGCTTCGTTGGTGAAGAAATGGAAGCCGAGATAACGGTCGAGCAGCAGCATCGCCAAGGTCGCGGTCAGGATCGGAAACGCGGCGACGATCAGCAGGCTGGAGGCCAGCGTGGTCCAGCAGAACATCGGCATCCGCAAATAGGTCATGCCGCGCGTGCGCAGCTTCAGCACTGTGGTGACCAGATTGATCCCCGCCAGCAGCGTGCCCAGCCCGGAGATCTGCAGCGCCCAGGCGTAGTAGTCGACGCCGACGCCGGGCGAGTAGCTGAGCTCGGACAGCGGCGGAAACGGCAGCCAGCCGGTGCGGGCGAATTCGCCGACCACCAGCGACAGGTTGACCAGCAGCGCCCCGCTCGCAGTCAGCCAGAAGCCGACCGAATTCAGCGTCGGAAACGCGACGTCGCGCACCCCGAGCTGCAGCGGCACGATCAGGTTCATCAGGCCGATCACGAACGGCATCGCGACGAAGAAGATCATGATCGTGCCGTGCGCGGAGAAGATCTGGTTGTAGTGTTCCGGCGGCAGATAGCCGGGCGACTGGAAGGCGATCGCCTGCTGGGTGCGCATCATCATCGCGTCGGTTCCGCCGCGCAGCAGCATCACCATCGCGAGCAGCACGTACATCACGCCGATCCGCTTGTGGTCGACGCTGGTGATCCACTCGCGCCACAGATAAGGCACGTAGCCCTTGATCAAGGCCGACAGCAGCGTAGCGAGGATCGCCGCCATCACGATGGCGGCGGCGATCAGCGGGATTGGCTGATCGATCGGAATGGCCGACCAGTCGAGCTTGCCGAGCATATCGCGTTGGCTCCCCAATTCGCCTCGATGTACGACTGTGCGCCCTCACCGGCCGGCCGCGGCCCCGGCTGCGGCGGGATCTGCTGCGTACTGATCGCGTGAAACAGCAGCGGATCGGCGAGCCGGTAGGCCGGCGTGCCGTTCACCGGCGCCTGCTTCATCAGATCTTTGTAGCTGTCGGCATTCAGCTCACGGCCGCTGGACGCGGTCTTGGCGACCCATTCCGGGAACGCGATCGGCGACACCACGTGCACCGGGAACATCATGTCGGGAAACCCGTCACCACTGAAATGCGACGACAGCCCGCGCAGCTCGCCCTCGCTGTCGGCCCGCAGATTGAGCCGCGTCACCATGCCGTTCATGGTGTAGATCATGCTGCCGAGCTGCGGGATGAAGAACGCGTTCATCACGCTCGCCGAGGTCAGTTCGAACTTGAGCGAGGCGCCGACCGGCACGGTCAGCGTGTTGATGGTGGCGATGCGCTGATCCGGGTAGATGAACAGCCACTTCCAATCCATCGACACCACCTGGATCCGGATCGGACTGCCGGTGCCTTCGACCGGCCTTGCGGGGTCGAGCCGGTGCGCGCCGATCCAGGTCACACCGCCGAGCAGGATGATGGTCAGCAACGGGATCGACCACACCACCAGCTCGATCCGTCCGGAATAGGTGAAGTCCGGGCGATGCTTGGCGCGCGGATTGGATTCCCGAAACCAGAAGGCAAACGCGAGGATTGCGACGATCGTCGGCACGACGATCGCGAGCATGATCACGACGGAATCGATCAGGATCGACGAGTTCCCGTACGCGACCGGACCTTTGGGATCGAGGATATTCATGCAAGCGACTTGACCGCGTGGCGGTGGATGCCACGTGGCTCGGCAACTTTCGGCGCCTGCAGCGGTTCCTAATTTCGAACCGAGCAGACCTACCGATCGCCGAATCACGGAACACCGGCCGTTCGCCGCCGTTGAAAGCATGCGTGCAGAGCCGCGCACGACCTTCCCCAAGGCTTCGAGGTGAACCGATGTGCCGCTGGCTGGCATACCGCGGAGAAGAAACATCGTTCGACAGCTACGTCACCGAACCCGTCCACTCTCTGATCAATCAGAGCCTGCGCGCGCGGGAGTCCGCCGGCAGCACCAATGGCGACGGATTCGGCCTCGGTTGGTACGGGGTCCATCCCGAACCCGGGCTGTATCGCGAGACCAGGCCGGCATGGTCCGATGAAAACCTGCGCTATCTCTGCCGGCACCTGCAGTCGCCCATGTTCTTCGCCCACGTGCGTGCCGCCACCGGAACCGCGGTGACCCGGCAGAACTGTCACCCGTTCGCCTGCGGTCGCTGGCTGTTCATGCACAACGGATTCATCGGAAGCTGGAGCCGGCTGCGTCGCAAGGTGGAAGCGATGATTCCCGACGAGCTGTATCCGTCACGCGTCGGCACCACCGACTCCGAGGCGGTGTTCCTGGCGATGATGGGGCAGGATCTCGATCTCGATCCGATTCGCGCGGCGCAGCGCGTGATACGCGCGCTGTGCGAACTGGTCGACGAAGACGGATTGCGGGAGCGGATGCGTTTCACCTCGGCGCTCGCGAACGGCCAGGATCTCTATGCCTTCCGTTTCGCCCACAACGACACCGCGAACACGCTGTATTATCGCGAGGACGGACCGCTGGTGGTGGCCTCCGAGCCGTTCGACACCGAGCAGCACTGGTCTGAAGTACCAGCCGACCACGTGCTGATTTCACGCCCCGGTCTTCCGGTCGAAATCCGCCCCTTCATGCCGGACCGGGGGATTGTGACGCAGGAACTCAAGGTTGCTCAAAATGTTGTCGAGCGAGCTTAAAAGATCGGCAACGGAGGCCCCGAAGAAAGATGTGTGGAATCTGCGGAGAGATCCGCACACGTGGCGAGCCCTCGATCTCGTCGTTGAAAGCCGTCACCGGCGCGATGCGGAAGCGCGGTCCCGATTCCGAGGGATTGTTCGCACAAGACCACATGGCGTTCGGCCACCGCCGACTGAGCATTCTCGATCTGGCTCCCGCCGCGCAACAGCCGATGATCGACAGCGAACTCGGCCTCGGCATCGTCTTCAACGGATGCATTTATAATTTCCGCGAACTGCGCGACGACCTGACCCGGCGCGGCTATCGGTTCTTTTCGCAGGGCGACACCGAGGTCATCCTCAAGAGCTATCATGCCTGGGGCGCCGACTGCGTCGCAAGGTTCAAGGGCATGTTCGCCTTCGCGCTGTGGGAGCGCGACAGCGGCCGCGTCGTGCTGGCGCGGGACCGCCTCGGCATCAAGCCGCTGTACTACGTCGATGGCCCCGACTCTTTCCGCTTCGCCTCCGATCTGCCCGCCTTGCTGGCGGGCGGTGGTGTCGACACCTCGCTCGATCCGGTCGGGCTGCATCACTTCTTCAGCTTCCATGGCGCCGTGCCGCCGCCGCGCACCATTCTGCGCGGCGTGAAGAAGCTGGAGCCCGCCACCATCCTGACGCTGGAGCCGGACGGCTCCAAGACGACCCGGCGCTATTGGAGTTTTGCGGTCGGCGCCCGGCGCGACGATCGGGCAATGACCGAACAGGAATGGACCGAAGCCGTCACCGAGGCGATGCTGACCGCGGTCGATCGTCGCCGCGTCGCCGACGTCCCGGTCGGTGTGCTGCTGTCCGGCGGACTGGACTCCTCGCTGATCGTCGCGCTGCTCGCCCGGCTCGGTCATGCCGACGTCAAGACCTTCGCCATCGGCTTCGACAGCGTCGGCGGCCACAGCGGCGACGAATTCCATTATTCCGACCTGGTGGCGAAGCACTTCTCCACCGCGCACGAGCAGATCCGGATCGACGGCCGCGAGGCGCTGCAGCATTTGCCGGATGCGATCCGGGCGATGTCGGAGCCGATGGTCAGTCACGACGCAGTCGCTTTCTATCTGTTGTCGCGCGAGGTCGCCAAGCGCGTCACGGTGGTGCAAAGCGGCCAGGGCGCCGACGAGGTGTTCGGCGGCTATAGCTGGTATCCTTCGCTGCTGACGGCAAACAATGCCTCCGACCAGTATCGCGAGGTGTATTTCGACTGGAAGCATTCCGACATCGCCAGGCTGCTGACGCCGGATTTCGAGGCCGACGACTATAGTTCGGAATTCGTCGAGAGTTTCTTCGATCGGACCTCGGCGAGTTCGCCGGTCGACAAGGCGCTGCAGATCGACGCCGAGATCATGATGGTCGACGATCCGGTCAAGCGGGTCGACAACATGACCATGGCTCACGGCCTGGAAGCGCGGGTGCCGTTTCTCGACCACGAGGTCGTCGAGCTCGCCGCCCGGCTCCCCACTTCGCTGAAGCTCGGCGATGGTGGCAAGTACATCCTGAAGAAGGCCGCCCGGGCCTTGCTGCCCGCCGAAGTGATCGACCGGCCGAAGGGCTATTTCCCGGTGCCGGCGCTGCGGCATCTGCGCGGCGAATTCCTCGACTATGTTCGCGATGTCCTGTCCTCCTCCGCCGCACGCAGCCGCGGTCTGTATCGATCCGAATTCATCGATCACATGCTCGATCATCCCGAAGCAGAAATGAGCCCGAAAGGTCATTCGCGGCTGTGGCAGGCCGCCCTTCTCGAAGCCTGGTTGCAGACCCATGCCGTTTGATCAGAAGATTCTCGACAAGCTGCGGCTCAATCTGAGCGCCAATCAGCAGCACCTGGTGATCCGGTCGGCGATCGGCATCGACGCCAATGCCGCCTATTCGTTCGGCATCGAAGAGGAGTATTTCCTCGCCGACGCCGAGACCTTCGAGGTCGCGATGCAGACGCCGAACGGCCTGTTCGAGAGCGCAAGCTGGTCGACCGGCGGCCAAGCGATGCGCGAGATGCTGCAGGCGCAGATCGAAGTCGCCAGCAATGTCCATGTCGATCCCAGCGATGCGCGGGAAGAACTGCGCTTCCTGCGGGGCGAGGTGGCGGCTGCGGCGGCCCAGCACGGCCTGGTGATCATGGCGAGCGCCACCCATCCGACCGCATCGTGGCGGTTTTCCAAGCCGAGCCCGAAGCCGCGCTATGAGGAGATGATCGAGGATCTGCGCACGATCGGCCATCGCAACATGCTGTGCGGGATGCACGTTCATGTGCAGATTCCGCCGCATGCCGAGCGCGTCGCAGTGATGCGTGCGATGATCCCGTATCTGCCGCTGTTCATCGCGTTGGCGACCTCGTCGCCGTTCTGGAACGGCAAGGAGACCGGCCTGCGCGGCTATCGCCTCGCCGCCTACGACGAATTACCCCGCACCGGCCTGCCGGAATTGTTCACCACTCAGGCCGAATACGACGCCTATGTCGAAGCGCTGGTCCGGTCCGGCGTGATGCCGAACGAGAGCTACGTGTGGTGGGCGCTGCGGCCGTCGCTCCGCCATCCGACGCTCGAACTGCGCGCGCCGGACGTGTGCACACGCCTCGAGGACGCGGTGCTGATCGCGTCGTTGTATCGGGGCCTCATCAAGTATCTCTGCGAGCATCCCGATTCGGCCCAGAAGGTCGGCAACGTCGAGCGCGCGATCGCGGTCGAGAACAAATGGCGCGCTCAGCGCTATGGCACCGACTGCATCTTCGTGTCGAAGGATGGACCGATCGAGATCCGCGAATTTCTCGACCAGGTGATCGCACGGGTGCTTCCCGGCGCAGAGGCCCTGGGCTGCGCCGCCGAGGTCGAAGGCTGCCGCACCATTCTGGACCGCGGCAGCTCGGCCGATGCTCAGCTTCGGGCCTATCGCGACTCCGGCGGCGACCTCAGTGCGGTGACGCGTTGGATTGCGCGCCAGACCCTCGGGGAGAGCTCCGCCCCCTCCGCGCGCGGACCTGCCGAACGGGTCCAGTAACGTTCTGCGGCCTCCAGCCCCGGCCGGGTCGCATTACGGATGCGACCCCACCGCGGTCTGTCGCGGTTCCGGCTCGTGGGAGGCCGGCGCCAACGGCGCGGCGTGGTCGACCGTTCCTTCGCCGTGCTGCGTCAGCGGCCGGTTGCCGCTGAGCGCACGCAGCAGCACGTAGAACATCGGCGTGAAGAAGATGCCGAACGCCGTGACCCCGATCATGCCGGCGAACACCGCAACGCCCATCGCGTGCCGCATCTCCGAGCCGGCGCCGGTGGACGTCACCAGCGGCACCACGCCCATGATGAAGGCCATCGAGGTCATCAGGATCGGCCGCAGTCGCAGCCGGCTGGCCTCGATCGCGGCCTCGATCGGCTTTCGCCCGGCGAATTCCAGCTCTCGCGCGAATTCCACGATCAGGATGGCGTTCTTGGCCGACAGGCCGACCAGGACGATCAGGCCGATCTGGGTGAAGACGTTGTTGTCGCCCTTGCTGATCCAGACGCCGAACATCGCAGCGAGCAGCCCCATCGGCACGATCATGATGATCGACAGCGGCAACGTCAGGCTCTCGTACTGTGCGGCGAGCACCAGGAACACCAGCAGCAGCGCCACCGGAAACACGATCATCGACGAGTTGCCGGCGATGATCTCCTGGTAGGTCAGCTCGGTCCATTCGTACGAGGTGCCTTTCGGCAGCGTCTCCTTGGCGACGCGGTCGATCGCGGCCTGCGCCTGCCCGGTCGAAAAGCCGGGCGCGGCGCCGCCGCTGATATCTGCGGTGAGAAAGCCGTTGTAGCGCATCGCCCGCTCCGGCCCGGCGCTTTCCTTGACCCGCAGCAGCGTCGACAGCGGGATCATCTCGCCGGTGTCCGAGCGCACCTTGAGCTGGCCGATGTCGTCCGCCCGCGCCCTGAACTTGGCGTCGGCCTGCACCCGCACCGAATAGGTGCGGCCGAATTTGTTGAAATCGTTGACGTAGAGCGAGCCGAGATAGATCTGCATGGTCTCGAAGATCGAGGTCACCGGCACGTTGAGCTGCCGCGCTTTGGTACGATCGACGTCGGCATAGAGCTGCGGCACGTTGATCTGGTAGCTGGTGAACAGCCCGGCCAGTTCCTTCTGCGCACTCGCCTTGGCGACGAACGCCTTGGTGGCATCGTTGAGGGCCTCGTAACCCAGCCCGGCGCGATCCTCGATCTGCAGCTTGAAGCCGCCGATGGTGCCGAGCCCGGCGACCGGCGGCGGCGGGAACATCGCGATGAACGCATCCTGGATGCCGGCGAACTTCTTGTTCAGCGATAGCGCGATTGCGTTGCCGCTGAGCGACTTGTCCTTGCGTTCGGCGAAGTCCTTCAGCCCGATGAAGACGATGCCGGAATTCGACGAGTTGGTGAAGCCGTTGATCGACAAGCCGGGAAACTGGATCGAATTCTCGACCCCCGGCTCCTGCTGGGCGATCTCGCCCATCCGGCGGATCACCTCCTCGGTGCGGTCCAGCGTGGCGCCGTCCGGGAGCTGCGCGAAGCCGACCAGATATTGCTTGTCCTGCCCCGGCACGAAGCCGCCGGGCACGGCCTGGAACAACCAGAAGGTGGCGCCGACCAGCAGCAGATACACGGTCATGCCGAGCGCGCGGCGCGACACCACCCGCCTGACGCCGCCGCCATAGGCTTCCGAGCTGCGGCTGAAGAAGCGGTTGAAGCGGACGAAAAACCAGCCGAGCGTCTTGTCCATCAGCTTGGTCAGCGCATCCTTCGGCGCGTCGTGTCCCTTCAGCAGCAGCGCGGCCAGCGCCGGAGACAGCGTCAGCGAGTTGAATGCGGAGATCACCGTCGAGATCGCCACCGTCAGCGCGAACTGCTTGTAGAACTGTCCGGTCAGACCGGTGATGAAGGCCAGCGGCACGAACACCGCGACCAGCACCAGCGCGATCGCAATGATCGGCCCGGTGACCTCGCGCATCGCCTGATAGGCCGCGTCCTTCGGCTCGAGCCCGCGCTCGATGTTGCGTTCGACGTTTTCGACGACCACGATGGCATCGTCGACCACGATGCCGATCGCCAGCACCAGCCCGAACAAGGTCAGTGCATTGATCGAGAATCCGAACACGTGCATCACCGCGAAGGTGCCGATCACCGACACCGGCACCGCGATCAGCGGAATGATCGAGGCCCGCCAGGTCTGCAGGAACAGGATCACCACCAGCACCACCAGGGCGATCGCTTCCAGCAGGGTGTGGATCACCGCCTCGATCGAGGCGCGGACGAACTGTGTCGGATCGTAGACGATGTCGTAGGAGACGCCGTCCGGCATGTTCTGTTTCAGCTCCTTCATCGTCGCGCGGACGTTGTCGGAGATCTGAATCGCGTTGGAGCCCGGCGACTGGAAGATCGGGATCGCCACCGCGGACTTGTTGTTGAGCAGCGAGCGCAGCGCGTAGTCGGCGGCACCGAGCTCGATCCGCGCGACATCGCGCAGCCGCACCACTTCGCCATTGTCGCCGTTCTTGACGATGATCTCGCCGAATTCCTCTTCGGTCTGCAGCCGGCCCTGAGCATTGACCGAGAGCTGAAGGTCAAGCCCAGGTTCGCCCGGCGAACTGCCGACCTGCCCGGCCGCGGCCTGAACGTTCTGGGCCCGGATTTCCCGCACCACGTCGGCCGGGGACAGACCGCGCTCGGCGACCTTCTGCGGATCGAGCCAAATCCGCATCGAATAGTCGCCGGAACCGAACAACTGCACCTGGCCGACGCCCGGAATCCGCGCCAGCCGATCCTTGACGTTGAGCACCGCGTAGTTGCGCAGATACGTCATGTCGTAGCGGTCGTTCGGCGACATCAGATGCACCACCATGGTCAGGTCGGGTGCACTCTTGATGGTGGTGATGCCGAGCGCGCGAACCTCCGCCGGCAGCCGCGGCTCGGCCTGCGAGACGCGGTTCTGCACCAGTTGTTGCGCCTTGTCGGGGTCGGTGCCGAGACGGAAGGTGACGTTGAGGGTCATCTTGCCGTCGGTGGTCGCCTGGCTGCTCATGTACAGCATATTCTCGACGCCGTTGATCTGCTCCTCGATCGGCGTCGACACCGTCTCGGCAATGACCCTGGGATTCGCGCCGGGATATTGCGCCGACACCACGATGGTCGGCGGCGCGACCTCCGGATATTCGGAGATCGGCAGCACCGGCATCGACAACAGGCCGGCGAGGAAGATCAATGCCGACAGCACGCCGGCGAAGATCGGGCGATCGATGAAGAACTTGGAGAAATTCATGGCTGTGGTCCGCCGGTTCGCTCGCGCGCGAGCGCAATGATGCCTGCACGGCGGACGGGAGGTCTGCCGCGTGATTGTCTACCGAAAACAATGAGGTGCGGACCCGCCGTGGCGGCGGGGCCGCAGCGGTTAGTTCTGAGCCACCGTTTTGTTGGGATCGGCGGCATCCATCGCCACCGTCTCCGGCTTGATGGTGACGCCGGGCCGGACCCGTTGCAGCCCGTTGACGACGATGCGCTCGCCGGCCTTCAAGCCGGACGCCACCACCCGCAGGCCGTCGACCGAGGCCCCCAGCGTCACTTCGCGATACTGCGCGTGGTTCTCGGCATCGACCACCATCACGAATTTCTTGTTCTGGTCGGTGCCGACCGCGCGCTCGCTGACCAGCAGCGCAGGCTCGGGCTTCGGCTGCCCCATCGACAGCCGCGCGAACTGGCCCGGCATCAGCCGGCCGTCGGCATTGTCGAACACCGCGCGCACCCGCACCGTGCCGGAGCGCGGATCGACCTGATTGTCGATGAACTGCATCTTGCCCTTCACCGGCGCTCCGCCGGCGATCGTCGTCATCTCGACCGGAATCCGTTCGATCGCACCCGGCGTGTTCTCGTCGGCAAGCGTCTTCAGCGCGCGGGTCACCACCTGCTCGTCGGCATTGAAGCTGGCATAGATCGGGTTGACCGAGACCAGCGTGGTCAGCAGCGGCGAACTCGGGCCGGCGGCAATCAGGTTGCCGACCGTGATCTCCACCTTGCCGACCCGGCCGGACACCGGAGCGCGGATCTCGGTGTAGCTGAGATTGAGCTCTGCGGTCTTCAGCGCCGCTTCGGCGGATTTCAGGTTCGCCTCGGCCTCACGATAGGCGTTGAGGCGGTTGTCGACCTCGCGCTGGGTGATGCTGGAACTGGAGAGCTGTTGGCTGCGTTCGACATCCGCCTTGGTGAAGACGACGCGCGCGCGAGCAGCCGACAGCTGCGCCTGGGCGCGATCGACCTCGGCGGCATACAGCGACGGATCGATCCGGACCAAGAGGTCGCCCTTGTTGACCAGCGCGCCCTCCCTGAACTGGATCTCCTGGACGGCACCGGCGACCCGCGAGCGGATCTCGACCCGCTCGATCGCCTCGAGACGCCCGGAGAACTCGTCGGACGGCGTCGTGGCCTTGGTCTGGACCAGCGCCACCGACACCGGCACGGCGGCGGGCGCCGCCGCTGTGGGTTCCGCCTGGGCGGCCCCGGTGCGCTCCATCAGCGCAGCGCCGCCGGCCAACGCGATCGAAACCGCAATCATTCCCGCGCCGAGCGCAGTCTTTCGAGCGAGTGGAGTAGCCATCGCGAATCCTATTTGATCAGGTAAGCTTGTAAAAAGCCCAGCAGATTCAGTAACTCGTCCGTACAGCGGGATGGTGACGACCGAATATCATCATACCACGCTGCAGCGCACATATCCATACCGTCTGGTATAGATGGACTATCGACATCCACTGTCAAGAGACTTATCTACCGCTTGGTAGAAATCTCTGGAGATTCAGCCATGGCCCTGGGACGCCCCCGCGAATTCGACGTCGACGCAGCGCTCGACCTCGCTTTGCATGTGTTCTGGCGCAAGGGGTACGAAGGCACCTCGATGGCGGACCTCACCGAGGCGATGGGGATCACCAAGCCGAGCCTGTATGCGGCGTTCGGCAACAAGGAAGATCTGTTCCGGAAAGCGCTCGATCGCTACGTCGACGGCCCCGGCGGCTACTATCAGGCAGGCCTGCAGAAGCCGACCGCGCGCGAGGTCGTCGAGCACATCCTGTACGGTGCGGTCGATGCGATGACCGATCCAGGAAACCCCGGCTGCCTCGCCGTACAAGGCGCACTGTGCTGCGGCGAAGCCGCCGAGACCATCAAGCAGGAACTGGCGGCGCGCCGCGCCAAGGGCGAGCAGGACCTGCACGACCGTCTGGCCCGTGCGATCGCCGAAGGCGATCTGCCATCCGGCACCGATGCCGGGGACCTCGCCCGCTACGTGTCGGCGATCCTGCAAGGCATAGCGGTGCAGGCGGCAGGCGGCGCCTCCTCCGATCAGTTGCGCAAGCTGGCCGACATGGCCCTGCGGAACTGGCCGCCGGTGTGACGCCGCGACGATCGCGGGCCGCCGGCCACAAACATTTCGTTAAGGATACGGCGACCCGATTACCAACATTGCGCGCAGTTGCCATCGCTTATTAGGAACTGCGAGCGATGTTGCGCGCATGCGCTTCCCGCCATTGTCCCGCTCCCTGCACGCCGACCCACGCATTCGCCGCGAGTTGGTCGAACTGCTCTACACGTCGCTGCCGCAGGTGATGGCGATCGGCGTGACCTCGGTCACGGGCGCGGCGACCTTGACGCTGCTCGGCGGCGATCCCGGCTACGCTGTGATCTCGGTGTTCATCCTGGTCACCGCCACCGCACGCGTGGTCTCGTTGATGCGCTACAAGGCGCGGGCCGACCAGTTCTCCGACGCCGACGTGGTGCGCTGGGAGCGGCTGTACGGCGCCGGCGCGACCGCGTTCGGCCTCGCGCTGGGCGCGCTGTCGTTTCGCGCGCTGCAGCTCGGTGACGCGCCGGGCGCCTGGATCGCGTTCGGCCTGTCGATGTCGTACTGCGTCGGGATGGTGTCGCGCGCGGCGATCCGGCCGTGGATCATCCTCACCGCGGCTGCGGCGCTGCTGGCGCCGACGATCATCGCCGGCGTGATGCGCCCGGAGCTGGCCTACAAGATCGGGGCCGGCATGCTGGTGCTGTTCTGGCTGACGCTGCGCGAAGCCTCCAAGCATCTCAGCGCGGCGTTCACCGAGCGGCTCGAAGCCAAGCACCGGCTGGCGCGTCAGGCCACCCACGATTTCCTCACCGGTCTGCCGAACCGCGCCGGCTTCCTGCAGGCGCTCGCGAACTCCCGCGGCAGCTTCACCGTGATCGCCATCGACCTCGACGGCTTCAAGCCGATCAACGACCGCCACGGCCATCACGCCGGCGACGATCTGTTGCGGCAGGTCGCGGAGCGGCTGACCGCCTGCGCCGGCGCCGACGGCATTGCCGCGCGGTTCGGCGGCGACGAGTTCATGCTGCTGAAGCCGGTCGCCGCCGCGGAGCCCGGCCGTGACGAAGCGCTGGCGCTGGCCCGCCGCGCGGTGTTCGATCTGTCGATGCCGTTCGTGCTGTCCGATCTGCCGGTATGCATCGGTGCCAGCGCCGGAATCGCCGTGAGCGGTACGGCCCTCACCGATGGTTCGACCGCGCAATTCCTGGAGCGGGTCGACCGCGCACTCTACGCCGCCAAACGCGCCGGCGGCGGTTGCGCCTGGGCGGACGACGCCGACGAAAAACGGCCAGGCTGCGACGGCGGCGGCAGTGCGCTCCCCAGCCCGGCGGCGGCCTGACGCCGCGACCTGCGGCAACCCGAGACCGAGCCGGCGCCCGTCGGATCGCAACGCTGGACCAAAACCTCGGCGCCGCCGCCGGATCGTGACGATCAGGTCTTGGGCGCCGCCGCCTTGGGTGCGGCGGCCGGCCTGGGCGCCGCCGCCGGCTTGTCCGCAAAGCCGTTGTAGCAGGCGAGCCGCTCGTCCTCTTCCTTGACCTGGCGACAATCCGCCGCGGTCTTGGCGGGCTTTGATTTGGCGCCAGCCTTGGTCGGTTTGGGCGGATGGATCGCATCGAAGCAGTCCAGCCGCTCCTTGGTGGCGTCCTCGATCTCCAGACACGCCTTCATGCGGTCCGCGACCGAAGGCCTGCCCGCCGCCTTGTCGCCCTTCGGCTTGATCTGCACCAGCGGCCGGTCGCCGACCATCGGTGCCGCACCGGAGGCCGGTGCGTTGCTCTGCGCCAGCGCCGCGCTCGAAGCCAGCAGCGCGGCAAGTACCACGATCGTTCTCATCGAAATCCCCGTCCCTTGCCCCGAGCCGCAAACGGCGACGCCGGTGCGGCAACAATCCTCAAACCGAAGCAGCCAGATGCCGTCAAGCCGGCCGGCTGCCGCAGCCTGTCCAGCGCTCAGCACGGCGTTGGGAATGCGGCGGGTTTGGGGCAAGCTCGTCCTCCTCCCCAATTGCGACCGCTGGCCAGATCGCTCCCTGCACGCTACAGCAAACCGATGAGATGGTTACTGATCGCCTTCGCGGTCGCGCTGCCGGTGACGACCGCTGCCGAGCCGCGCAGGTCGGCGCCGCCGCCCCCGCGTGTCGAGCAAAACACTCCGCTGCCGCGCAATTTGAGCGTGAGGCGCACTCCCTGCGCCGATTTCGGCCCCGGCTTCGTCCAGCTTGAAGGCAGCTCGACCTGCGTCAGAGTCGGCGGCAGCATCAGCGTCGGCGCCGGCGTGCGCCGCTGATCCTCGGAGCCGCCCGTACTGGAACCCACCGGCCAATACCGGATTATGGGTCCTATGACGATTTTGCGACAATCAACCCCGCACGTGTCGCCGGCTCCGCGGCACCCCGCCTTGCACTTCGCCCCGCTCGCCGGGCTGACGCTGCTGCTGGCGGCCCCCGGACTTGCCATCCAGTTCGGACTGCTGCCGTTCGAATACCGGATGGGCGCGCTGATTACCGTGTCGGCGCTGTGCGTCGGGCTGTGCCTGTGGGCAGGGTTCTCGTTGAAGGAGCTCGGTTTCGGCCGCCCGCATCAGTGGCGTCACTGGCTCGGGGCGCTCGCCGTCACCAGCCTGATCTCCGCCATCATGCTGCTGCAGAGCCGGCTGTTCAGCTTCGATGCCCAACCGCCGGCCTGGCTCAGTTTCGCGCCGTTCTACGTCCTGGTCTCGAGCCCGTGCCAGGAGGTGGTGTGCCGCTCGATCCCGAAGCTGATCACCGACCGGATGCGCCACGGCGGCTGGGCCTACGTGCTGTATTCGGCGGCGCTGTTCTCGCTGATCCACCTCTGCTACGGCGACCCGGCGCTGCTGCTCAACACCTTCCTGCTCGGCGTGGTGTGGGGCTTCGTGTACTGGCGCACCCTGAACATCTGGCCGCTGATCGCTTCGCACGCCGTGGTCGGCACCCTGGCATTCTCGCTCGGGCTGGCCTGACCGGCGTCAGATCTCGAGCTGGGTGCCGAGCTCGACCACGCGATCGGTCGGAATCTTGAAGAACGTCGTCGCCCTTGTCGCGTTCAGCGTCATGAAGGTGAACAGCCGCTCGCGCCACAGCGCCATCCCCGGATTGAGGCTCGGCACGTAGGTTTCGCGGCTGAGAAAGAACGAGGTCGACATCATGTTGAACTCGTGGCCGAACTGTTTGCACAGCGCGAGCGCGGCCGGGACGTCCGGGGTCTGCATGAAGCCGTAGCGGATCACCAGACGATGGAAGCCGTCGCCGATGTCGGTCATGTGCACGCGCTCGCTGTCCGGAACGTAGGGCGTTTCCGCGGTGGTCACCGTCGTCAGGATGACGCGCTGATGGACGGTCTGGTTGTGCTTGAGATTGTGCAGCAGCGCCGGCGGCACGCCGTCGGTGGCGGCGGTGAGAAACACCGCGGTGCCCCTCGCCCGCGACACGTTCGGCCCCAGCGCACGCAACACCACGTCGAGCGGCACCGACTGCTTCTTCAACTGCTTGCGCACCAGGGCGCGGCCGCGGCGCCAGGTCGTCAGCACGGTGAAGGAGATGAAGCCGATGAACAGCGGGAACCAGCCGCCCTGCGCCACCTTGATGATGTTGGCGGCGAAGTAAGCGAAGTCGAGCAGCAGCAGCGTGCCGATCACCACCACCACCAGGATCCGATTCCAGCGCCACAGCAGGGCCGCCACGAACGCCACCAGAATGGTGTCGATCATCATCGTCCCGGTCACGGCGATACCGTAGGCGGCCGCCAGATTGCTCGACGACTGGAAGCCGATCACCAGCGCCATCACGGCGAAATACAAGGTCCAGTTGGTGAACGGCACGTAGATCTGGCCGGCCTCCTCGCCGGAGGTGTGGACGATGGTCATCCGCGGCAGCAGCCCGAGCTGGATCGCCTGCCGCGCCACCGAATAGGCGCCGGAGATCACCGCCTGCGACGCGATCACCGTGGCCATGGTGGCGAGCGCCACCATCGGCATCACCATCCATTCCGGCCCGAGCCGGAAGAACGGGTTTTGGATCGCCGCCGGGTCATGAATCAAAAGTGCGCCCTGGCCGAAATAGTTCAGCAGCAGCGCCGGCAGCACCAAACCGAACCAGGCGAGCCGGATCGGAAATTTGCCGAAATGGCCCATGTCGGTGTACAGCGCCTCTCCGCCGGTGACGGCCAGCACCACCGAGCCGAGCGCGTAGAAGCTCATCAGCGGATGGCGGATCACGAACTCGATCGCGAAGGTCGGGCTGATCGCCTCGAGCACCTCCGGCGCATGCACGATATTGACGATGCCGAGCGCGGCGAGCGTCAAGAACCACATGCACATCACCGGTCCGAATAACCGGCCGACCAGGCCCGTGCCGCGCGACTGGATGCCGAACAGGATCGTCAGCACCACCGCGGTGATCGGCACCACATAGGCCTTGAGATCCGGCGTGACCACTTCGAGGCCTTCGACGGCGCTGAGGACCGAAATCGCAGGCGTGATCATGCTGTCGCCGTAGAACAGCGCCGCAGCGATCACACCGAGCATCATCAGCGGATAGTGCACCCGCCGGCCGCGGGTCAGCTCGGTCACCAAGGCCAGCAGCGCCAGGCTGCCGCCCTCGCCGTGGTTGTCGGCGCGCATGATGACGATGACGTATTTCACCGTCACCAGCATCATCACGGTCCAGAACACCAGCGACAGCACGCCGAAGATGTTGTCGGGCGTCACCGGGATCGGGTGATGACCGGCGAAGGTTTCCTTCAGAGCATAGAGCGGGCTGGTGCCGATGTCGCCATAGACGACGCCGATGGCGCTGACCAGGAGACCGAGGCCCTTCTTCTGCTGGCTCATTGCCTACCCCTGAGCCGCGTCAGTCGCACAGCTGCGGCTGCGGCATGGTAGCTGCCGCAGCACCAGCGGTGTCCGATGCAGGACATTGCGGTCTCCGACGGCCCGCTCTCGTTTTCGGTCCCGCGTCTGTTCCATAGGCTGCGCCCTGTGCTTGACCTGGATCGGAGGCGCGCGGCGCCGACGTTCCAGGAACGTGTCGAGTTTGTCGCGATTCGGTTGAAGCCAGATCAGGCGCGGTCGCGCCGATTGCCTAGAAGCATAGGTTTGTCACCATGTTTCCGCGCTTGTCCTTGAGCACATAGGGGCAATCGTTCCGCTTCAGCGCCGCTTTGGCGTCGGCGTTGCCGAGCGCGGCGGCCTTTTCGTAGTACGCTTTGGCCGCATCGCTGTCCCGTGGACCTCCGCGTCCGGCCTGGGCAAACACACCCATCTGCATCAACGCGCCGGGATGACCCTGCCCCGCCGCCTTTTCGAACAAGGCTCGGGCTCCGGCATCGTCCTTCGGCCCGCCGATGCCGTCCGCCAGCATCAGCCCGAGCTGGTATTGCGCCTCGGCGTTACTCTCTGCGCCCTTGGCGAGCAAGGCTCGGGTTTTAACGGGGTCCGACGCCCCCCCACCGCCGAGCGCGGCCAGATTGCTGATGCCGCGCGGATTGCCCGCCGCGGCAGCGCGCTCCAGCAGCTGGCGCGCTTTGGCCTCGTCCTTCGGCAGCCCGGCACCGGTGGCGTAGGCGACACCGAGTTCGACCATCGCCGAACTCGAGCCCTTGTCGGCGGCCCGGCGATAAGCGGCGAGCGCATCCGCGGTCTGGCCGCCCGCCGCGTAGGCGCGGCCCAGCGCATACATCGCGCGGCGCGAACCGGCTGCGGCGATCCGACAATATTTCACCGCGGTGGCAACGTCGCCCGGCGCGATCTCGGCGACGCCTTTGACGTCCGACGGCTTGTCAGGATCGGCCGGATCGGCGGCGATCCGGTCGCACAGCACCAGATCGGCCGACTGCGCGCGAGCGTCCGTCGTGGCGCTGCCAAGTAACAGTGCGAGCAGGACAGCCGATCCGCCGGCGGTCCACGATCTCGTCATCATGCTTCGTCCTCAAGCCCGCCGCAGCCGCCCCGAACACCGCGTTCGGCTGCGCGCGCCGCCCCGCGCGGCATCTCATCCGGCGGCAATCTAGCCAATCCGACCGGAGGTTTAAACCAACCCGTCACGACAAAGGACTGTGGAGGAGCTTGTCGGATGGCGAAAACCGACTTGCGGCGTCGGCCCGGATCGGCCAGCGCCACCAGTCCGTTGCCGGATCAGGGCACCGTCCGATTGCGCAGATCGGAACATTTGCCGCCGCGTGCCGTTCAGAACCAGGTTGATGCGAGGGCGATAGGCATGACGATTCTGAAATGGGCGCTGATCTTTCTGGTGATCTCGATCATTGCCGGCATTTTCGGCTTCACCGGGATTTCGGCGGCGTCCGCGGACATTGCGCGGATCCTGTTCTACATCTTCGTGGTGATCTTCATCGTTCTGCTGATCCTGGGGCTCACGATCTTCAGAGCCTGATGTTGTGCCGCGTTGTCCCGGCGTCGGCGCAAGGCTGAGATGAGCTGATATGCGGCTTGATCTGCCGCAAACGGTGACGGGCCACCTTCGACCAAGGTCGGCTCGCGTCGCCGATATTGAATATTGCAATGCAACATCGGCTCCACTAGGTAAGCCTTCTCCAACCCTGGGGCGGTCGATGAGCGAAGATTGGAATACGAAATACGGCGTGCGGCGCGTGCGGCGCGACCCGCCGACCCTCGAAGAGGCGATTTTCGCCGCGACCGGGATCACCGACGACCTGGATTCTCAGGCGGAGATCGCGGCCTCTCTGATGGGGATGCCGATCGAAGCCGTTCAGAAGGAAGTGCGCAAATCCGCCCGGACCGCAGCGCGAACTTCGCGCGTGATCACCGGCGAACAGGGCTTCCAGCGCTCCGTGGTGGTCGAACGCCGGGTGTCTCGCCGCATCGTCGGCAACGACAAGCGAATCTGACGCCGGACTGCGCTTAGCACCAAGCACCAGATCTTCAACGAACAACGCCGCGGACCCAGGCCCGCGGCGTTGTCGTATCGATCCGGTTCGAACGTCAGGCGGCGCGATTGATGCCGGACATCCGCAGAAACAGATTCCAGCATGCCTGATTGAAGGCGATCAGCGCGTTTGCAGCGCTGCCCGGAACATCGATCGGGCGTGGGACGAGCGCCGTGTCGCCCTGCTGCTGCAGATCGATCGTGCCGGTGGACTCGCCCTGCCGGAAGGTCAGATGTGCGCCGAACTTGTTGGCCAGCGCGCGCATTGCCTGATTCTGCGAGCCGGTGGTGATCCGCAGCTTCTCGTAACCGAGCGAGCGTGCGACCTCCATCAGTTGCTTGAACAGAATGCTGCCGATCCCCTTGCGGCGCAGATGGCTTTCCACGCTGAACGCGATCTCGGGGAGCGAGTCGAAGTGCAGATCCGGCTGATGCAGCTCGGCGGCCGCGTGCACGGAGCCGTCTTCGGCAAAGAACGCGATGATGATCGTGCCGTCGCCGCCGCACTTCTTGGCGTAGCGATCGATGAAGCCTTCGTCAGCGTAGCCGTTGAACCGATCGCGCCGGCTGTCCGCGTCGAGGCGCAACAGATGATCCCGCAGCAGCGGCAGCTCTTGGTTGATCAGGGATCGAATCGTCCCTTTCGAGCCGGTGAGATCGGCAATGAGAGCGTCGTGCATAAGTCTTCTCTCCTCTCGGGATGACCCTCAAGGAGGCGTTCGTCTTCCCTAGACAGAAGTCATATTGTGCAATGCACAATAATATTCAAGACCCATTCGCAGGCGACGCCTAGGAAAGAACGGCAGAGAGCCTTCGAACTTTCGCAAAACCTATCTAAACTAAGGCGCTTAAGAAAGCTTGACGAAGCGCAATCAGGCCTTCGAGCGCGGTTTTGCGTCGCACCCTCGTAGTCTTACGAGGATGCAGACATTATCATAATACCATCTGCGTTTGGGTGACCACGGCCACCAGCTTGCCGTCCTCGCCCTCGATTCGGGTCTGCCACACCTGGGTCCGCCGGCCGCGATGCACCGGCGTCGCAGTCGCGACAATCGTGGTCCCAGCCTTTGCCGGACCGATGAAGTTCGTCTTGCTCTCCAGCGTCGTGGTGCCCTTGGCCTCGGCCGGCAGGTTGATCACCGTCGCCGCAGCGCCGACGCTGTCCGCGAGCGCCATCACGGCGCCGCCGTGAATGCTCGCGCCGACGGTGCAGAGATCGTCGCGCACCAGCAGCGTCGCGACCACACGGTCGGGCGCCGCTTCGGTGAAGCGCACGCCCATCAGCGCCGCGAACGGCAGTGGAAACGAATTGATCTTCTCCAGCGGCGTCATGGGTGCCCTCTCCTCGCCCGCTGATGTCGCAACGGCCGCGCGGGCTGCGGCCGCCGCTGTGGTCGGACGGATCGATGCCTGCCGATCCGCCCCGGAGCAATGACCTGTCAGGTCATGGACACGGCGCGATCGCCGTGTGTCAGGCGGGCTCGACGCCGCACCATTCGGCGATGAACAGCGCGGTCGCCTTGGTCGATTGCCGCAGCGAGTCGAGATCGACGTATTCGTTGAAGCCGTGCATCGCCGCACCGGACGCGCCGAAGCACAGGCTCGGGATGCCGTAATTGAGACCGTAGAACCGGGTGTCGGTCAGGGCGGTGAACACCAGGTCCTCCACCTCACTGCCATAGACCGCCTGATACGCCTTGCCGAACGCGGCTTCCGGCTCGGCCGAGTCCGTCAGCTCGTAGCCTTCGGACAGAAAGCCCGACCACTCCACCTGCGGCGGATTGTTCGACAGGAAGCGATGGTCGCGTGCCGCGGCCGCGACGCAGGCCATGATCTCGGCCTGGTGATCGGCCACCGACCAGCCCGGCAGGATCGCGATCCGGCAATCGACATCGCACCACGCCGGCACGCTCGAGGCCCAGTCGCCGCCCTTGATGATGCCGGGGTTGAAGTTGATGGGGTGCGCCACGTTCTTGAAATGGCGGTCACTGGCGGCGCGCTTGTTCCACTCCTCCTCGAGCTTCTCCAGCGCGTGGATCAGGTGATAGGCCGCGGTGATGGCGTTCGATCCCGACCCGGCTTCGAACACGTGCACCGGAAAGCCGCGGACCTTGAGCCGGAACCAGATCACGCCGACCTGCGATCGCACCATCTTGCCGCCGGTCGGCTCCGGAATGAAGCAGGCGTCGGCGCGATAGCCGCGCTGCAGCGTCGACAGCGCACCGACGCCGGTGCTCTCCTCCTCGATCACGGATTGGAAATGGATGCGACCGGTGGGCTTCAACCCTGCGGCCTTGATCGCGTCCAGCGCATACAAAGCGCCGATGGTACCGGACTTCATGTCGCAAGCGCCGCGGCCGTACATCCGGCCGTCCTTGATCACCGGGGCGAACGGCGGCGTGGCCCACATCTCCAGCGGCCCCGCCGGCACCACGTCGCAATGCCCCTGCAGGATCAGCGAGCGGCCGGCGTTGTTGGCGGGTCGATAGGTGCCGACCACCGTGCGCGCCTTCGAGAAGTCGTGCTCGATCGGACCATAGCCGCGCAGATCCTTCAGCTCATCGAGTTCGATATGCCAATCGTCGACCTCGTAGCCGCGCTGCCGCAGCAGATCCGCGATCATGTCCTGACACGGCCCCTCGGCACCGCGGGTGCTCGGAATGGCGACGAAATCACGCGTAGTCGCGAGCTGGGCGTCGAAACCGGCATCGACGGCATCGAGAATGCGGCGGTTGAGGTCGTCGCTCATGCGGATAGGCACTCCGTTTTTGTTCGTTCTGGCACCGGCGCGCCGGATCAAACCACAGATCGCCAGATTTTCCATGCAGTTTGGCCCTGCACTCGAATCATGCCCTCATGCTGCAAAACTGCTCAGGATAATCGATGCCCGTTCCTCACCCTTCCCTCACTTGGCCGACCATCGTTGCGCTCGGCGCGGCGGCCGTCGCCCTGTTCGCGGCCCCCGCGGCAGCACAACAGCAGGTCTCGCACGAACGGGACATTTCAAGCCTGCGGCTCGGTCAGAAAATTCTGGTCGACGACGGATCCTGCCCCAACGGCCAGATCAAGGAAGTCACAGGTGCGACGCTGTCGGCATCGGGTGTCACCGCGACGCGGAAGTGCATTCAGCGGGTGCGGCGCTGACGCGGCGGGTGACCGGTGACCAAGCCCGTCACTCGAGCGGGTCGAACATGCACTGCAGTGCCGGCTTGGCGATCAGGGTGAAGGTCGCGCTGATCTGCGACTGCTTGGTTTCCGGCACCCAATCGTTGTCGATCGTCGGCACGCCGCTTTCGCGGATGCCGCGGAGCAAGGCCTGACGCAGATCGTTGTCCGGCACCATCGCGGCGGCATGATCGTGCAGACAGCCGCACACCGCATCCGGATGTGCCCACCGCCCTGTCATATGCGCCGTGCACTGGCGGATGAAGTCTGTACGGGGATCCTGAACGCTGAACAGCGACCGCGTCTGACTTTGCGCGTGAGCCGCCTCGCCGAACGTCACACCGAGGCCGAGCACCAGCGCGACCATCCGAAATATCGTCACCAATTCACCAACTCCATCCGGCGACGTCGCCGCATCACCGGGCTGCGCTATTGTGCGCCGCACCCGGGTCCGCGATCGGCGTGCCGAGATAGGCAAAGGTCCCGGCACCCGGCAGCCTGCTCTCGGTCGATCCGGCGGACGCGCTGCCGCCGACCATCAACGCGAGGGCGAGGAAAAAGCTCCAGGTCCGCATCCGAGGTCTCCTGCCATGTCACCAGCCGGCGTCTGCCGCTGCTGTCGTTGACGGGTTGATAACCACGCCCTGTTTCGGGACCGCTGCGCCAGGGTGACCGAATGGTTTCGTCCCACGGCCGAATTGTTTCGTCGTTTTTCCCGCGACGAAACAATTCTAAGAAACCGTCGGCAGTTCAAAGCAGGCGGCGGTGGCCGCGTCGGCGCCCAGAACCCGACTAAAGTCGCTGGCTGTCGGCCGTCCGGAAGTCGGACGTGACATCGCCACGTCATCAACAACCGCTTAGTAGGGCGTCGTACCCGTCGCGCTCGGTGGCTCTGCGGTCCCGACATCGCGGGATTTTCCACCCTCTATTACCAACTTTGGCCGACGGACGCTCGAGGCTAGTAATTTCATTGGATCGGTTCTACAAATGATTAGTTGCGGAGCTTGGCGTGATCCAGCTTTGAGCCGCGCTTTGACGTCGGGTGCAGATCATCGCGGTGCATTGACCGCGGCCGAGGCAGAGACCTGGACGTTCGAGATCCGAAAGTTAACGGACTCGCCCTCTCGCCGCGCCGGCATGCCCGGTCTGCGTCACGAAAAGCCCGCTCCGGCTCGGACCCACGCGTCGTCTCGGCGACGACGCGGCAACGATTCCGGCATCGCGGCGTTAACATATGATGGAGGAAGCAAAAATGGCCAGTAATGCGCGCGAAGGCACTGGCAGCGACCGTCCTGTGGAGCGGCGCTATTCCACCCGCCCGGAGGCTCTGCACGTCGAACCGCTCGGCCACCGCCGCAAAGGCATCGCCACCTCGGGAGAGATGGCGCTGCAGGGTCCGTTCGGACATCCCGCCACCCAGTGCATGCCGCAGCGCCTGGTGCGTCTGGTCGGCTACTGCGCTCCGGCTCGCCGGGCGGCGGCGCAACCGATCTCGACCGACCGGGAGCCCGCCTAGCGGCATCGCTCCGCCTTTCGAGGTCGGCGCTTCCGATGTCGGCGCTTCGCTGCTCGCCACACCGAAGCGCCGCCGTCTTGGTCGCAATCGTTACTTGAAGAAATCTCCGCACTTCTCGACCGCGGTGTCGCCGCCCCACGGCATCACCGGCACCGACGAGGTCGAGTTCTTCGGCGAACCTTCGATCAGCTTGTCCGAATACACCATATAGACCAGCACGTTTCGCTTGGCGTCGCAGCCGCGGACGATCTGCATCCGCTTGAAGAACATCGAACGGCGCTGGCTGAACATGTCGTCGCCCTGATCGAGCTTCTTCGAAAAGTGAATCGGGCCGACCTGCCGGCACGCGAGCGAGATGTCGGAAACCTCTTCGGCCAAACCGAGCCAGCCCTTGAAGCCGCCGCGCTCCGGGACCGTGAAGTGGCAGGCGACGCCTTTGATCTCCGGGTCGTCGACGCCGTAGACGGCCAGCTTGTCGTTGGGGCTGAGCAGCTTGAACACGGTCGAGCGACGGAAGACCAGATCCGGATCTTCGGCGGCCAAGGCAGCGGTGGATGCGCCCGTCACCGCCAGCGCAAGCAACGCGAGAACGCCGGATTTGAAGCGCGAGGAGCGAAATTGTGAGGCACGCCGGTTCATCGAGGTCTCCATAGCAACGGTGCTGAGCATTTGGTGCGCGGATCGCCGGTTTGAAAGATGCAACTGCTGCCCGCCGCCGCGTTTAACTCCCGGTGAAGCTTTTTTGTTACGGTCAGGCGGATTGCGCGGCAGTTCATCCCCGAGGTGAACGCGTCTCGCGCCGCAGAGACTAATCTACGATCCTGGTGGCAAGATTCGGGGAAGAACTGCGTGCGCGTATTTCACTGCGAAGCTGACGGCAGCAACCGACGTTACTCCCGCACCGGCAAAGATGGCGCCTGCCGAATGACGATGAGGCGGGCGACGCTGAGCGCCGGCGTGCTGGCGACCATGGTGGCGTTCGCCCCTGCGGCGCAGGCCTCGCCTTATTGGTACTGGGCGGAGGAAGTGCCGATCTACGACGCGCCGCCCCCGGCCGCGCCGAAGCGGCACCATCCACGCAAGCGGCTTCAACTCGACCACAAGCTCGAAAAGCAGATCGAGAAGCAGGCCGCCAAGCCGCAAGGGCCGGTGGTGATCGCCGTCTCGATCGAACAGCAGAAGCTGCGCGTCTACGACGCCAACGGGCTGTTCGCCGAAACGCCGGTGTCGACCGGAATGCGCGGCCATTCGACGCCGCTCGGCGTGTTCAGCGTCATCCAGAAGAGCAAATACCACCGCTCCAACATCTACAGCGGCGCCCCGATGCCCTACATGCAGCGCATCACCTGGTCGGGCATCGCGCTTCACGCCGGCGCGCTTCCCGGCTATCCGGCGTCGCACGGCTGCATCCGGATGCCGATGGCGTTTGCGATGAAAATGTGGGGCTGGACTCGGATGGGCGCGCGAGTGATCGTCGCGTCCGGCGAGGTGACGCCGGCGAGCTTCGCGCATCCGCTGCTGGCGACCAAAAAGCTGGTGCCCGATCCCGAGCCGATGGTTTCCGACACGCCCAAGCCGGCAAATTCCGCCGCCTCCGGCAAGTCGGCCGAGATCGACCAACCGTCGGATCCACTGCCGCCCGACGAGCTGCGGCGCGGCATTGCGCTGGGCAGCGACAAGCCGTCGGCACCGCCGGTCCGGACCGCGGATGCTGCCGCTGCGGCGATCACCCTGACCGACGCCTCGTCCAGCAAGCCCGCCGACACAACCGACGCCGCCTCTCCGGCCAGGCCGCAGCAGACGGCGCAGGACAAGACCGTCGGCAAGGCGCAAGACGCCGCTCCCGCAGCGTCCCCGGACGCGGACCCCAAGTCCGCCGCGGCGCCCCAAAAGCCCGCCGACGAGGAACGCACCGCCTCGGCTCCGGCGCTCCCGGCCCCGAATCCGAAGCAGCAGATCGCCGCCTTCGTCAGCGGCAAGGACGGCAAGCTCTACGTCCGGCAGAACCAGACCCCGCTGTTCGACGTCCCGGTGACGATCGCCGCCAGCGACCGGCCGCTCGGGACCCACGTCTTCACGGCCGAACTCGACAAGGACGAGAGCGTGCGCTGGACCGCAGTGTCGCTGCCGTCCCGCGCGGCTCAAGCGGAACCTGAAGTGCAGCGAAAATCCCGCCGGCACGACAATGCGTTGGCCAGTGAAGCGAAGACGGAACCTCACGCCGGCAGCGCCGCCGAGGCGCTCGACCGGCTGACGATTCCGCCGGAGGCGATGCGGCGGATCGCCGAGGCGCTGACCAATGGCGGCTCGCTGATCGTGTCCGACCAGAGCATCGCGGCGGGCGAAACCGGCAAAGGCACCGACTTCATCATCCGGCTGCGCTGACCTCCGCCCTTTCGAATCTGCGGGCAACTCCCGGGCCGCGGCAAAAACCGTTGGCGCCGCTGGGGGCGAGTCTCTACCCTGACGCGGCCCGTCCGCCAGCCCGACTCGGCCGGCGGCGGCTTCGGACGAGCAGACGGCGGAAGGATTTCGGCATGCGGATCACGGCAGCTTTGATCGTTGCAGGTGTGGTTTCCCTCGGGACCACCGCGGCCATGGCGCAGGCTCCGAAGGCGCCCGCTGCTGCCCCGCAGCCGGCAGCAGCCCCGCAGGCAGCCGCCGCCCCCGCTCCGGCGCCCGCCCCGCAACCGGCGGCCGCGGCCAAGCCGGCCTGCGCCAATCCGGATGCGCTCGGCGTCGGCCGCATCGTCGAGATCGACACCACCGGCGGCCCCGGCTTCGGCTTCGAGCATTTCAAGCAGCTCGACTTCCTGCGCGACAAGGAAGTGGTGCTGACCTTCGACGACGGCCCGTGGCAGGCGACCACGCCGGCGGTGCTGAAGGCGCTGGCCGACCAGTGCACCCGCGCGATCTTCTTCCCGATCGGCAAACACGCCACCTATTATCCGGAGCTGCTGAAGCAGGTCGTCGCCGCCGGCCACACCGTCGGCGCCCACACCTGGTCGCACGCCAATCTGGCCAACAAGAAGCTCACCGAGCAGCAGGCCAAGGACGAGATCGAAAAGGGGTTCGCCGCGGTGAAGTGGGCAATCGGCGGCGCGCCGGCGCCGTTCTTCCGCTTCCCGGCGCTGCAGCATCCGCCGGCGCTGGTGACCTATCTCGGCACCCGCAACATCGCGATGTTCTCCTGCGACCTCGACTCGTTCGACTTCAAGGCACGCAAGCCGCAGCAGGTCATCGACACCGTGATGAACAAGCTCGACAAGCGCGGCAAGGGCATCATCCTGATGCATGACTTCCAGAAGAGCACCGCCGACGCGCTGCCGGAACTGTTGCGGCGGCTGAAGGCCGGCGGCTACAAGGTGGTGCACATGCGCGCCAAGGCGCCGGTGCAGACGCTGCCGCAATACGACGAGGAGCTGGTCAAGAGCTCGGCGCTGCCGACGGTGAGCACACGGCCGGTCAGCGCCGTGGTTCAGACCGTCTCCGAATAGCCCGCCGCAGCTCCCTGATGCGGACCGCAACGCGCCGATGACGGCGACGCCGGGATTGACGATCGAAGGCTATGTGATCGTGTCGGCCGAGGGCAACCTCGCCGACGCCGACCGGCTGATGCCGGACGCCCTGAAGTACAAAGGCGACCAGGCGTTCTTCGCCGCCGCGCTGGACCGCGCCGACCTGATCGTGCACGGCCGCAATTCGTTCGAGGACCAACCGAACTCGCCGCTGCGCCGGCGGCTGATCGTGACCCGGCAGGTCGCGGGCCTGGCACCCGCCCCGTCGAACCCGAAAGCGCTGCTGTGGAATCCGGCCGGCGCCTCGTTCGAAGACGCCTGCACCCGTGCCGGCGTGACCACCGGCACGGCGGCGATCATCGGCGGCCCCGATGTGTTCGCACTGTTCTTTGATCGCTACGACACGTTCTATCTGTCCCAGGCGCCGCACGCGCGGCTGCCCGGCGGCGAACCGTGCTTCCCGGACGTGCCCGAGCGGACGCCGGAGCAGATCCTGTCGGCGCACGGCCTGCATCCGGCCGACCGGCGGATCCTCGACGCCGAGCACGACGTCAGCGTCACCGCCTGGCGCCGCGGCTGACCGCGGTTCAGGCGCCGCCTGACGCCGCGCCGCCTCTGCCGATGCCCGCGATGATCAGCAGCCCGCCGATCAGCGACAGGTTTTTCAGCGCGACCTGCAGATTGGCCTGCGCGTCCGCACCGGTCTGATTCCAGAAATCGTGGAAGTAAAAGGTCGCGACCGCAACGAACACGATCAGCACCAGCGCGCAGACCCTCGCCCCGAAGTTCAGCGCGATCAGCAGGCCGCACAGCAGCTCGATGCCGCCTGCCGCCAGCGCCAGCATCTGCGCGAACGGCATGCCGGCCGCCTGTTCGAGCTGGGCGGTGTAGCCGACCAGCATCTCCGGCACCACGAACTTGCCGGCCGCCTGCGTAGTCGCGGGAAGATCGAGCAGCTTGGAGGCGCCGGCGAAGATGAACAGGACGGCGAACAGAAAGCGCCCGAGTGCGATCAAGACCGGCATTGGCAACCCCGCTTGCCGGCGGCAAGCGCGCCGCCGGGCGCCGCCAGTATGAGCACGGCGCGGTGGGTTTTCCAACGTACAAAACGCAGCAGCCCGGCAGGCTGAGACGCGGTCAGGCGAACAGCGTGCCCTGGTGCCGCCCGGCCCGCTCCTGCGCCTCGACCACCGCCACCGCGGTCATGTTGAGGATGCCGCGCGGCGTCGCCGACGGCGTCAGGATGTGCGCCGGCAATGCCGGCCCGATCAGGATCGGCCCGACCGGCAGCGCCTCGCCCACCACCTTGATCATCTGATAGGCGACGTTGGCGGTGTCGAGATTGGGCATGATCAGCACGTTGGCGACGCCGGTCAGCCGCGAATGCGGCAGGATCATCTGCCGCGAGGTTTCCGACAGCGCGCTGTCGCCCTGCATCTCGCCGTCGGCCTCGATTTCCGGATGCTTCTCGGCGAGGATCGCGGTAGCCCGGCGCATCTTCAGCGACGAGTCGGTCGGGAAGCTGCCGAAATCCGAATGCGACAGGAACGCGATCTTCGGCTTGATGTTGAAGCGCTGCACGTGGACCGCGGCAAGCGCCGCGAGTTCGGCGAGTTCTTCCGCGGTCGGATTCGGCCGCACCTGGGTGTCGGCGATGAAGATCGGCCCCTTCTTGGTGATCAGCAGCGCCAGCGCCGCGTAGTCCGACACGCCGGGGCGCCGGCCGATCACGTCGCGGACGTGGCGCAGGTGATTCATGTAGCGGCCGTCGAGGCCGCAGATCATCGCATCGGCTTCGCCGCGCGCCACCGCGAGCGCCGCGATCACCGTCGAGTTGGTCCGCACCACCGTACGCGCCGCCGCCGGCGTCACGCCGGCGCGGCCGGCGATGTCGATATACGACTGCACGTAGGAGCGATAGCGCGGGTCGTCCTGCGGATTGACGAGGTCGAAGTCCTCGCCGGGGCGGATCGACAGACCCGAGCGCTTGATCCGCGCCTCCACCACCGCCGGACGCCCGACCAGGATCGGCCGCGCCAGCTTTTCTTCGAGAATGGTCTGCACCGCGTGCAGCACCTTCTCGTCCTCGCCTTCGGCGTAGATCACCCGGACCGGCTGTCCCTTCGCCTTGGCGAACACCGGCTTCATCACCAGGCCGGAGCGGAACGCGAACCGCTCGAGCTGCGCGTAGTAATCGTCGAACGAGGTGATCGGACGGGTCGCGACGCCGGAATCCATCGCCGCCATCGCCACCGCCGGGGCGATCCGCAGGATCAGCCGCGGATCGAACGGGCTGGGGATCAGCGATCCCGGACCGAAGCCGAACGCCTCGTCGCTGTCGAGCCCGACCGACACCGGATCGGACGGCGCCTCGCGCGCGAGCTGGGCGATGGCGTCGACCGCCGCGTGCTTCATCGCCTCGTTGATCGCGGTGGCGCCGACGTCGAGCGCGCCGCGGAAGATGTAGGGGAAGCACAGGACGTTATTGACCTGGTTCGGGAAGTCCGAGCGCCCGGTGCAGATCATCGCGTCGGGCCGCACCTTGCGCACGTCCTCCGGCATGATCTCCGGCGTCGGATTGGCCAGCGCCATCACCAGCGGCCGCTCCGCCATCTGCTTGACCATATCCTGCGACAGCACGTTGGGTCCGGACAGGCCGAGGAAGATGTCGGCGCCGCCGATCACTTCGGCCAGCGTCCGCTTGTCGGTCTTCTGCGCATAGATCGCCTTCCAGCGATCCATCAGTGCGGTGCGGCCTTCGTAAACCAGGCCTTCGAGATCGCAGACCCAGATGTTCTTGCGCTGCGCGCCGAGCGACACCAGCAGATTGAGGCAGGCGAGCGCCGCGGCGCCGGCGCCGGCGGCGACGATCTTGACCTTCGAGATATCCTTGCCGGTCAGCGCCAGCGCGTTCTTCACCGCGGCGCCGACGATGATCGCAGTGCCGTGTTGATCGTCGTGAAACACCGGGATCTTCATCCGGTCCTTCAGCATCGCCTCGATCTCGAAGCACTCCGGCCCCTTGATGTCTTCGAGGTTGATGCCGCCGAAGGTCGGCTCCAGCGCCGCCACGGTGTCGACCACGCGATCGACGGTGTCGGCCGCGATCTCGATGTCGAACACGTCGATGCCGGCGAACTTCTTGAACAGAACCGCCTTGCCTTCCATCACCGGCTTGGCGGCGAGCGGCCCGATATTGCCGAGGCCGAGCACCGCCGTGCCGTTGGTGACGACCGCGACCAGGTTGGAACGCACGGTGAGCTCGGCGGCCTGTGCCGGATCGGCGGCGATCGCGTTACAGGCGGCGGCGACGCCGGGGGAATAGGCCAGCGCGAGGTCGCGCTGGTTGGCAAGCGGCTTCGATGCCTGAATCTCCAGCTTTCCGGGCTTCGGCTTGCGATGATAGCCGAGCGCTGCCGCCTGAAGATCTTCGGAATACGACGCCATACGTTCCCCCGCCATTGTGGTTAGTTCAGACCCGCTGCCAACGCTTACTTGGCGTCGGGCAGATTGAGCCGGATGTGCAGCTCGCGAAGCTGCTTGGGCGACACCTCGGACGGCGCCCCCATCAGCAGATCTTCAGCGCGCTGGTTCATCGGGAACAGCGAGATCTCGCGCAGGTTGGTGGTGCCGCACAGCAGCATCACGATGCGGTCGACGCCGGCCGCCATGCCGCCATGCGGCGGCGCACCGTACTGGAATGCGCGATACATGCCGCCGAACCGGTCGATCACTTCCTGCTCGCCGTAGCCGGCGATCTCGAACGCCTTCACCATCGCCTCGGGACGATGGTTGCGGATGCCGCCCGAGGCGATCTCGTAACCGTTGCAGGTGATGTCGTACTGGAACGCCTTGATGGTCAGCGGATCCTGCGACGTCAGCGCATCCATGCCGCCCTGCGGCATCGAGAACGGATTGTGTGAGAAGTCGACCTTCTTGTCGTCCTCGTTGTACTCGTACATCGGGAAGTCGACGACCCAGGCGAGCGCGAACTGATCCTTGTCGATCAGGTTCAGCTCCTCGCCGACGCGGGTGCGCGCGAGGCCGGCGAACTTGACGAACTTCGACGGATCGCCGGCGACGAAGAACGCGGCATCGCCGGCCTTCAGGCCGAGCGCGGCGCGGATCGCCTCGGTGCGCTCCGGGCCGATGTTATTGGCGAGCGGACCGGCGCCCTCGCCGCCTTCGCGCCACATAATGTAGCCAAGGCCGGGCTGGCCCTCGCCCTGCGCCCACGAGTTCATGCGGTCGCAGAATGCACGGCTGCCGCCGCCCGGCCCGGGGATCGCCCAGACCTGATTGCGCTGCTCTTCGAGCATCCGCGCGAACACCTTGAAGCCGGAGCCGCGGAAGTGCTCGGAGACGTCCTGCATCTCGATCGGGTTGCGCAGGTCGGGCTTGTCGGTGCCGTACTTCCGCATCGAGTCGGCGAAAGCGATCCGCGGCCAGCCCTTGGTGACGCGCTTGCCCTTGGCGAACTCCTCGAACACGCCGGTGATCACCGGCTCCATCGCAGCAAAAACATCATCTTGCGTGACGAAGCTCATCTCGACGTCGAGCTGATAGAACTCGCCCGGCAGACGGTCGGCGCGCGGGTCTTCGTCGCGGAAACACGGCGCGATCTGGAAGTAACGGTCGAAGCCCGACATCATCAGCAGCTGCTTGTACTGCTGCGGCGCCTGCGGCAGCGCGTAGAACTTGCCGGGATGGATGCGGCTCGGGACCAGGAAGTCGCGCGCGCCTTCCGGCGACGACGCGGTCAGGATCGGGGTCTGGAATTCGAAGAAGCCCTGCTCCTTCATCCGCCGGCGCATCGAATCGACGATGGCGCCGCGGGTCATGATGTTCTGGTGCAGCTTGTCGCGGCGCAGGTCGAGGAAGCGATAGCGCAGCCGCACGTCTTCCGGATACTCCTGCTCGCCGAACACCGGCAGCGGCAGTTCGCCGGCCGGGCCGAGCACTTCGATCTCGGTGACGAAAACTTCGACTGCGCCGGTCGGCAGGTCGGGATTCTCGGTGCCCTCGGGGCGGCGGCGGACACGGCCGTCCATCCGCACCACCCATTCGGCACGAAGCTTTTCGGCGTCCTTGAATGCCGGCGAATCCGGATCGGCGACGCATTGGGTGATGCCGTAATGGTCGCGCAGATCGATGAACAGCACGCCGCCATGGTCGCGAATGCGGTGGCACCAGCCGGACAGGCGAACGGTCTGGTCGATATCACTGTCGCGGAGCGCGCCGCAGGTGTGGGTTCGGTAACGGTGCATGGAAATCCCGGGAAAGCCGTCTTCAGGCAGAATCGCGTGTCCGCAAGCCGTTGCGGAGAGGGTCAGGGTTTACCCGAGCGAACCCACCGCGGCAACCAGATGCGGAACGAGCGCACACCGCGATCCTGGCCCTTTGAGCCGGTCCGGAGCCCCGTCGACCGGCGCTCCGGTCGGACTGCAGCATTTCAACCCAGCCTGTTGAAACCGGCCGGTTTCCGGCGGATTGTCGAAACGGCGAAGCGTTCTTAACTGGTGAGCGATGACAGCGCATTTTCCGTTCGACAACAGCTACGTGGCGCTCCCGCCGAACTTCTTCGCGCGGGTCGCGCCGACCCCGGTCCCCGCTCCCCGGCTGGTCAAGCTGAACCGGCCGCTGGCTCTGCATCTGGGGCTCGATCCTGCGCGGCTCGACTCCCCGGAAGGCGCCGAGATCCTTGCCGGTAACGCGATGCCGAAAGACGCGGCGTCGATCGCGATGGCCTATGCCGGCCACCAGTTCGGGAATTTCGTGCCGCAGCTTGGCGACGGCCGGGCGATCCTGCTCGGCGAGGTGATCGACCGCGACGGCGTCCGCCGCGACATCCAGCTCAAGGGCGCCGGCCGCACCCCGTTCTCGCGGATGGGCGACGGCCGCGCCGCGCTCGGCCCGGTGCTGCGCGAATATATCGTCAGCGAGGCGATGGCTGCGCTCGGCATTCCCACCACCCGTTCGCTTGCGGCGGTCCTGACCGGCGAGACCGTGCTGCGCGATCCAATTCAGCCTGGCGCGGTGCTGACGCGGGTGGCCACCAGCCACATCCGGGTCGGGACCTTCCAGTATTTCGCCGCCCGCGGCGATCTGGATGGGGTCCGGGCGCTCGCAGATCACGTCATCGCCCGGCACTATCCGCAGGCGGCACAAGCGGAATCGCCCTATCTGGCGTTGCTCGAAAGCGTCATTGCCCGGCAGGCCGAGCTGATCGCGAGCTGGATGATGGTCGGCTTTATCCACGGCGTGATGAATACCGACAACTGCTCGATCGCCGGCGAGACCATCGACTACGGCCCCTGCGCCTTCATGGACAGCTTCGATCCGAAGACGGTGTTCTCCTCGATCGACCAGTTTGGCCGCTACGCCTACGGCAACCAGCCGCCGATCGCCTTGTGGAACCTGACCCGGCTCGCCGAGTGCCTGGTCCGGCTGCTGGCCGATGACGACGACACAGGCGTCGAAATCGCCCAAAACGCGCTCGGCGGCTTCGCGGAGCGGTTCAATGCCGCCTATCTGGCCAAGCTGACCGCCAAACTCGGGCTGTCCGGCCGCCAGCCGGACGATCCGCAATTGGCGCAGGACTTCCTCGCCGCAATGGCCAAGGGCGAGGCCGATTTTACCCTCGCGTTCCGCAGACTGAGCGACGCCGCAGCCGAACCATCGCAGCTTGGCGAGGTCCGCGCCCTGTTCGCCGACCCGTCCGCATTCGACGAGTGGGCGCCGCGCTGGAGAGCGCGGATCGCGGCCGAGCCGCAGGACGGTTCCGCCCGCCGCGACGCGATGCGCCGGGTCAACCCTGCCTATATCCCGCGCAACCATCAGGTCGAGGCGGTGATCCGGGCAGCGGTCGATCGGGACGATTTTGGTCCCTTCGAGCAGCTTCTGACGGTGCTCGCCAACCCCTTTGAGGAACAGGCGGAATTCGCCCGTTATGCGGTGCCGCCGCAGCCCCATGAACGGGTGCTGGAAACCTTCTGCGGAACTTGATCGCCGCCGGGCGAGCGTGTCTAGTGGTTCGGATTCGACGGCTCTGGGCAGCCGGCGTGGCCGATTGTCGCCCACTACCGTTCCCCAACGCGACAGAGTTTGATGGACCTGATTTCAACTTCCGAGCAGCTTGCCGACGCCTGCGCCCGTCTCGCCCGCCACCCCGTCATCACGGTCGATACCGAGTTTCTTCGCGAGACGACGTTCTACCCGCTGCTTTGTGTGGTGCAGATGGCGAGCGCCGAAGAAGCGTTGGTGATCGACGCGCTGGCCGACGGCATCGACCTGCAGCCGTTCTTCGACCTGATGGCCAACGAGCAGGTGCTGAAGGTTTTCCACGCAGCCCGTCAGGACATCGAAATCGTCTGGCATCGCGCCGGCATCGTGCCGCACCCGATCTTCGACACCCAGGTCGCCGCGATGGTTCTGGGCTATGGCGACAGTATCGCCTACGATCAGCTCGTCGAGCGCATCACCGGCCACCGTCCCGACAAGACCCACCGCTTCACCGACTGGTCGCGGCGCCCCCTCACCGAGGAGCAGGTTCACTACGCGGTCTCCGACGTCACCCATCTGCGTGACGTGTTCGCCGCGCTCGATGCCGACCTGAAGAAGCGCGGCCGCAGCGACTGGGTCAGCGAGGAAATGGAAGTCCTGAGTTCGCCGAGCACCTACGACGTGCATCCGGAGCGGGCCTGGGAGCGACTGAAGACCCGGGTGCGCAAGCCCAAGGAGCTGGCGGTGCTGATGGAGATCGCCGCCTGGCGCGAGCAGGAGGCGCAGAGCCGCGACGTGCCGCGCTCGCGCGTGCTCAAGGACGACGCGCTCGGCGACATCGCCACCCATGCGCCGACCTCGCTGGAGAGGCTGGCCAATCTGCGCTCGCTGCCGAAGGGGTTCGATCGCTCCAAATGGGGCTCCGAAATCGTCGCAGCGGTGCAGCGCGGGCTGGCGCGCGATCCGTCGACGCTGCCGAAGATCGACAAGCCGCGCAACAACTCCAACGGCACCGCGATCGTCGAACTGCTCAAGGTGCTGCTGCGGATGACCTCGGAGCGCCACGCCGTCGCCGCCAAGGTGATCGCCACCGTCGACGACCTCGAACAGATCGCAGCCGACGACAATGCCGATGTCGGCGCGCTGCGCGGCTGGCGCCGCGAATTGTTCGGAGAGGCGGCGCTGGCCCTGAAGCACGGCCGGTTGTCGCTCGCGATCGAGCGCGGCAAGGTGATTCAGGTGGATCGCGGCGCAGGCAATCGGAGTCAAAGCGCCGATCAATGATCGTCCGGCCGCAGCCTAGATGTGGAGCCTCAACAGGTTGTCCTCGGACAGGCCGAGGCGGCTGATGGGTATTTGTGACTTTATGCCGCCGTGGGGCCGGTGCCAATTGTATCGA
>NZ_UFQQ01000024.1 GCF_900218015.1 Rhodopseudomonas pentothenatexigens
TACAACGCCCTTCGCCTGCAAGGAAAACCCGGAAAGGTCGCGCTCATCGCAATCGCCCGAAAACTGCTCGTCACAGCCAACGCACTCGTCAAAGCAGACACGCCATATCAAGGTAAGACCCTTGACACATGAGACAGTCGCCGGGTGCGCACGAGCTGGCGCTCACGCGCCCCGGAATGACGCCCCGTGGCGGATCGCGGCGATCACGCGCACGTATCGACCGCCACGCGCCGTCGTCATCGAACCGTCATTTGCCGCTCCTACGGTCCCGCGCATCAATCAGGACCGTGATGATGATCAGGCATGTTGTGGCGGCGGCGGTTGCGTCGCTGATGTTGGTTTCGGCTGCCCCGGCCCAGACGATCTATCCGATCGACCGCGCCGAGATTCTGGTCGGCGCAACGTTCGATCTGAAGGTCGAGTTTGCCGACGAGGTCGCGGCCGACAAGGCGACGCTCACGGTCAACGGCGCCGACGCCGCGAGCGTGTTCGGCAAGGCGCCGGAGCTGATCGCGCGCGAGGCCGGCCAGCCGCGATCGGCGCTGCTGCTGCGCGACGTGACGCTGAATAAGCCCGGCCGCTACACCATCGAGGCCGGCGACGGCGCGGCACGCCGCAGCGTGAGCTGGACGGTGTACGACACCGGGCCGCGGCGAGCCAGGAACGTGATCCTGTTCGTCGGCGACGGGCTGTCGCCGGCGCACCGGGTGGCGGCGCGGCTGCTGTCGAAGGGCATCCAGCAAGGCCGGGCGCTCGGCAAGCTGGCGATCGACGACATGCCGCAGATGGCGCTGGTGTCGACCGCCGGCAGCGACTCGATCATCACCGATTCCGCCAATGCCGCCAGCGCCTACGCCACCGGCCACAAGGCCGCGGTCAACGCGATGGGCGTCTATGCCGATCGCACCCCCGACCCGTTCGACGATCCCAAGGTCGAGACGCTGGCGTCGCTGGCCAAGCGCCGGCTCGGACTGGCGGTCGGCATCGTGACCAATACAGAGGTCGAGGACGCGACGCCCGCCGCGGTGATCGCCCACACCCGCCGCCGCGCCGCCTACGACCAGATCGTCGCGCAGTTCTACGCCGCGCAGCCCGACGTGCTGATGGGCGGTGGCGCCGCTTACTTCCTGCCGAACAGCGCCGGCGGCAAGCGCAAGGACGACGTCGATTATCTGGCGAAGTTCCGCGACGCCGGCTACGCGGTCGCCACCAACGCGACCGAGCTGGACGCAGCAGGCAAGGAGAACCCGCGAAAACTGCTCGGCCTGTTCGCGCCCGGCAACATGGACGGCGTGCTCGACCGCCGCTTCCTCAAAGGCGGCGGCGTCGCGAAGAACCCGGATCAGCCCGATCTCACCCAGCAGGTCGCGGTCGCGCTCGATATCTTGGCGAAGAACGAGGCCGGCTTCTTCCTGATGGTCGAGTCCGGGCTGATCGACAAATACGCCCATGCGCTCGACATGGAGCGCGCCGTCTACGACACCATCATGCTCGACAACGCGGTGCGCCAGACCCGCGACTGGGCGCGTGCGCGCGGCGACGACACGCTGATCCTGGTGGTGGCCGATCACAACCATCCCAACGCGCTGGTCGGCACGGTGCGCGACGATCTCGCCGAGGGCGACGACGTGCCGCTGCGCGAGCGGATCGGCGTCTACGACCGCGCCGGCTTCCCGAACTATCCGGCGCCGGACCAGGACGGCTATCCGGACCGCGTCGACGTCAGCCGGCGGCTGGCGATCTTCTCGGCCAGCCTGCCGGATCACTACGAGACGCTGCGGCCGAAGCTCGACGGACCGAACCAGCCGACCGAGGCCGGCGACAAGCCCGGCACCTTCAAGGCCAACGACAAGTACAAGGGCGTGCCCGGCGCGGTGCTCAGAATCGGCAATCTGCCGGCGATGATGAACGCCAGCGTGCATTCCGGCGAGGACGTGATCCTGACCGCCGCCGGCCCCGGCAGCGACCGGGTCCGCGGTTCGATGGAGAACACCGACGTGTTCCGGGTGATGGCCGAGGCGCTGGGGCTAGGCGCCGAGGCCAAGTAACGGCGCAGCTCACGCCACCCGCACCGAGTCCATCGCGAATGGGGCGCCGGCCGAGACGCCGCTCTGCTGCAGGTCGAGCAGCCCGGCGATCTCGGCATTGGGCCGGGCGTGGCTGAACAGATAGCCCTGCGCTTCCTGGCAGCCTTCGGCGCGCAGCCAGCGCAGTTCCGCTTCGCTCTCGACACCCTCCGCCGTGATGGTGACGCCGAGACCGCTGCCGAGGCTGATGATGGCGCGGACGATCGCCTGGGATTCGCGGTTGTCGCACAGCCCGCGGACGAACGACTGATCGATCTTGATCTTGTCGAACGGGAAGCTGCGCAAGTAGCTCAGCGACGAGTAGCCGGTGCCGAAATCGTCCATCGAGATCCGCACCCCGAGCGCGCGCAGCGCGTGCAGCGTCGCCAGCACCTGGCTGCTCTTTTCGAGCAGCAGCGTCTCGGTGATCTCCAGCTCCAGCCGGCGCGGCGGCAGCCCGGACTGCTTCAGCGCGTCCATCACCACCGACAAGAGGTTGCCGACGCGGAATTGCAGCGGCGACAGATTGACGGCGACACGGACGTCGTCGGGCCAGCGCGCCGCGTCCATGCAGGCCGAGCGCAGGATCTGCGCGCCGATGGCGTTGATCAGGCCGGTGTCCTCGGCCACCGGAATGAACTCGGCCGGCGAGATCATGCCGCGCTCCGGATGCGGCCAGCGCACCAGCGCTTCGCTGCCGGTGATGCGGCCGTCGGCGAGCCGGACCAGCGGCTGATAATACGGGCGCAGCACTTCGTGCTGCAGCGCCGCGCGCAGATCTGTCTCGATCTTGCGGCGGGCCTGGGCGCGCGCATCCATCCCGGCCTCGAAGAAGCTGAAGGTGCCGCGGGTGTCCTTCTTGGCGCGCGACAGCGCCATGTCGGCGTTCATCAGCAGCTTTTCGGAATCGTCGCCGTCGCCGGGCGCCACCGCGATGCCGATGCTGGCACCGACCACCACCGAATGACCCTGCAGCAGATACGGCTCGGCGATCGCGTGCAGCAATCGCTTGGCGAGCAGCACGATGTCCTCGGGCCGCTTGATGCCGGTCTGGATCACCGCGAATTCGTCGGAGTTGAGCCGCGCCAGCGGGTCTTCCTCGCGCAGCGTCGAGCGCAGCCGGCGGGCGACGCCGCGCAGCAGCTTGTCGCCGACGGCGTGGCCGAGCGTGTCGTTGACCGCCTTGAAATTGTCGATACCGACGAACAGCACCGCGATCTTCTCGCCGGTGCGGCGGGTGTGGATCAGCAGCTCGTCGAGCCGCTTGCGCAGCGAATTGCGGTTCGGCAGCCCGGTCAGGCCGTCGTGATGCGCCATGAAGGCGAGCCGCATCTCGGCGCGCTTGCGCTCGGTGATGTCCATCAGCGCCAGCAGCACCGCCGGTTCGCCGTTGTAGACGAGTTGCCGCGAATAGATCGCCAGATCGATCAGCGATCCGTCGGCCTTGACGTGTTTCCAGGTGCGTGCGGTGCGCTCCTCGTGGGTCTGATCGCCGGCCCACGGCAGCTCGGTGTCGAACGCCTGCAGGCGGCGGACGGTCAGCGAGGCGAATTCGGACGGCGAATAGCCGTAGTGCTCGACCGCAGCGTCGTTGACCGCGAGGATTCGTTCGTCGTTCAGCGCGCAGACGATCATCGGCACCGGGTTGCTGTCGAACATCAGCCGGAACGACGCCTCGCGTTGCTTCAGCTCGGTGATGTCGACGCGCAGGCCGATGATGCCGCCGTCCGAGGTGGTGCGTTCCTCGATCTGGATGCAGCGACCGTCGGCCAGCACCTGCTCGTGGCTGGGGCCGGGATTGAACATCCGGGCCAGCCGCTCGGCGATCCACTCCTCTTCCCGGCCGATCGCCTCGGGGTAATCGCCGCGCGCGATGCCGGTCCGCAGCGTGTCCTGGATCCGCGCTCCGGGTTTGAACTGATCGGCGCTGGCCTTGTAGATTTCCGCGTAGCGCTTGTTCCAGAGGATGTAGCGACCGTCGGCGTCGAGAAACACGATGCCTTGCGGGATCAGGTCGATGGCTTCGCGCAAACGCTCGTGCGAACGCCGCGCCTGTTCGAGCGCGGCTTTGACGGCGCGTTCGCCGGCCTCGGCCGGAGCGTTCCTCCGGCGCCCGGGCTTCGACACCAGCTTCGGCGTCGGCATCCCGCACCTGCGGGATGGAGCGCTGACGGATTCCGGGCGGTATCGCGCCGCCTTCTTCTTTTTCAGCCGAAACTGCGGCATCCGCCACGCCCCACCACGCAAATGACGCCCTTGTTGTGCAATAAGTGTCTGAAAAAATTGTATAACCGCAGCATCGGGCCCGCCCCGCCGAGACGCCGCAGGATTCGGCGCTGCCTGATTGGCGGGCAGAACGACACTGTGTTCCGGTGCCAGGCGACCACTCCTCGGACGAATTCCGGAACCGGAGCCGGCATTCACCGGCTTCCTGCCTATGCGTTGAGCGATCTTGTGTCCGCCGCTGCAAGTTTCACCAAGGTTGCTTAGAGTTAGCAGGTCCTTAAGGAAGCCGAACGGACGGATGCGCGGGCCCCTGCGCGGCACGCTCGTTGCGGCGTGACGCGATCACGATCGAGATCGGCGGCAGGCTTGCGGTATAGTGGACCCATGCGCCCCGCGATTCTCGCCGTCCCGACGTGGTTCGCCGCTCTGCTGGCGACGATGATGACGTTCGTCACCGCCGCCGCAGCCCAGGACAAGGGCACGGTCAACCCCAGACCGCTGCCGCCCCTCGCCAATCCGAACGACCCGCAGCTCGCCGCCCGCGAGCTGTTCGCCCGCAAGCCGCTGCCGGCCGCGCTGCCGCCGCGACCGATCGGTTTCTACGCCAAGGGCTGCATGGCCGGCGGCGAGGCGCTGCCGGTCAACGGACCGACCTGGCAGGTGATGCGGCTGTCGCGCAACCGCAATTGGGCGCTGCCCGAGACGGTCAGACTGATCGAGCGCGTCGCCGCCAAGGCCCACGCCCAGGCCGGCTGGCCCGGCATCCTCGTCGGCGACATGTCACAGCCGCGCGGCGGGCCGATGCTCACCGGTCACGCCAGCCATCAGGTCGGGCTCGACGCCGACATCTGGCTGACGCCGATGCCGGACCGCCGCCTGTCGCGCAACGAGCGCGAAGAGATGTCGGCGGTGATGATGGTGCGCCGCGACCGGCTGGATATCGACCCGCCGGCCTGGACTTCGACCCATTGGAAAGTGATCCGCGCCGCTGCGCTGGAGCCCCGGGTGGACCGGATCTTCGTCAACGCGGCGATCAAGAAGGCGTTGTGCCGCGAGGCCAAGGGCGACCGGAGCTGGCTGCACAAGGTGCGCCCGATGTACGGCCACGACTATCACTTCCACATCCGGCTGAGTTGCCCGGCCGGCGTCGACGGCTGCACGCCGCAGCCCGCGCCGCCGCCGGGCGAAGGCTGCAGCGCGTCCGACTTCGCCTATTGGTTCAGCGACGCAGTGCTGCATCCGAAGCCGCCGACCAAGCCGCCGCCGCCGCGGCACCAGCTGACGCTGTCGGAGCTGCCGGCCGAATGCCGCGCCGTGCTGAACGCGCCCGACAAGAAGCCGGACTGACCGTTTCCAAAGCGTCTGGGCTAAACGCCTGCGAGCAGCGACCAGATTTCCGACAGCTTGGCCTTCAGCTTGGCGAACCGGGTCGGCGGCGGCGCTTCGTCCTCGTCTTCCGGCAGCCGCAGCCCGACCACGTTGACGCGTCCGCCGCCGAGGCTGCGCGCCACCAGCACGATCGAATCCAGCGGCAAGGTCGCGCCGACCATCGGCGCGTGGTCGAGATGGATGTCGAAGTAGTCGGCCAGCGTCAGCGCCTCCTGGCCGCTCGGCACACTGACCCCGTAGGCGGCGGCGAGATCGCCGAGCGAGGTCTCGCCGGGCACGATGAAATCGCCGAGCAGGTGCGGGTCCGGCGCGGTCGACGGCGGCATGTCGACGAAGAAGCGGTCGAGCGCCGCGGCTTTCTCCGGCGGCGCCAGCAGATAGACATAGTCGCCCGGCGCGACCGGCTCCGCCTCCTCCGGCGTCAGGATCCGCTCGTCGCGGATCACCAGCGTCGGCTTCGACCAGGACGGGATCAGGCCGCGTTTCAGATACAGGCTCTTCGGCCGCACCGCATAGCCGACCAGCTGCTGTTCGAGCTGGCCCGGCAGATCCAATTCGATGCGGCGCGGGCCGCGATCGCTGCGCGGCAGCGCGACGTGCAGCCTGCGGGCCGCCGGCGCCAGCGTCCAGCCCTGCAGCATCAGCGAGATCAGCACCACCACGAAGGCGACATCGAAATACTGGTAGGCGTTCGACAGCCCGACCAGCATCGGGATCGAGGCGAGGAAGATCGCGACGGCGCCGCGCAGGCCGACCCAGGCGATGAACAGCCGCTCCCGCCAGTTGAACCGGAACGGCGCCAGACAGATGAACACCGCGAGCGGCCGCGCCACCAGCATCAGGGCCAGCGCGATCACCACCGCGGGGCCGATGCTGCTCATCAGCCGCTGCGGCGACACCAGCAGGCCGAGCAGCACGAACATCACGATCTGCGCCAGCCAGGTCGCGGCGTCGAGAAACGCCACCACCGAATTGTGCGCGCGGGTCGGCTGATTGCCGATGATCATGCCGGCGAGATAGACCGCCAGGAAGCCGGAAGCATGCGAGATCTGCGCCGCACCGAATACCACCAGCGCGGCGGTGGTGACGAACGGCGCATGCAGGCCCTGCGGCAACGCCACCCGGTTCAGCGCCATCACCACGATGCGACCACCGACCACGCCGATCAGGGCGCCGAGCACGCCCTGCTGCAGCAATTCGAGCACGACGTCCCAGATCGAGCCCTGGCCGCCATGGGTGATCAGCTCGACCAGCATCAGCGTCAGGAACACTGCGAACGGATCGTTGGTGCCGGATTCGACCTCCAGCGTGGCGCCGACGCGCGGGCGCAGCCGCAGGCCTTGGGAATGCACCAGCAGGAACACTGCGGCAGCGTCGGTGGAGGCGACCACGGCGCCGGCCAGCAGCGCCTCGACCCAGCTCAGGTCGAGCATGTATTTCGCCACCGGCGCGGTGATCAGCGCCGTCAGCAGCACGCCGAAGGTGGCCAGCCCCATCGACGGCGCCAGCACCGCCTTGATGCTGGAGAACCGGGTCTTCAGCCCGCCATCGAACAGAATCAGCGCCAGCGCCACCGAACCGACCAGATAGGTGGTGCCGAGATCGTTGAAATTCAGCCCGCCGGGACCGGCATCGCCGGCCAGGATACCGACCACGAGGAACACCAGCAGCAACGGCGCGCCGAACCGCAGCGCCAGCAGGCTCGACAGGATCCCCGCCATCACCAGGACCGAGCCGAGCAGAATCGCGATGCTGACCGAGTCGAGGGACTCCATTGCCTCTCTGCGATTTGGGGTGAAGGACGCGCCTCGCATCCTTATCGTCGCCGGGTCGCGGCGCCAAGTGCGCGATGCGCCGGCGGCCGGCGCCATGCCGGGCCGGCGGAGCAGGCGGCCGGTGCCTGCGCTTGCTGCGCGCTGCCGCGGTCACTAGATTGGGGTTCAAATCATCCGCACGCCGAAAAGACTGGACCGCATGAGCTACGTCGACGCCTCCGAAGCCGCCCTGCGCAAGACCGGGCAGATCAAGCTGCACGGGCCTGCCGGCTTCGCCGGGATGCGCAAGGCCGGCCAGTTGGTGGCGCGCTGCCTCGACGAACTGGTCGACATCGTCAAACCGGGGGTCCCGACCTCGAAGATCGACGACTTCGTCCGCGAGTTCGCCTTCAGCCACGGCGCCTATCCGGCGACGCTGATGTATCGCGGCTATCGCTACTCGACCTGCACCTCGCTGAACCACGTGGTCTGCCACGGCATGCCGGGCGATCGGCCGCTGAAGGAAGGCGACATCGTCAACATCGACGTCACCATGATCCTGGACGGCTGGTACGGCGACTCCAGCCGGATGTACCCGGTGGGCCCGATCGCCCGCAAAGCCGAGCGGCTGATCGACGTCACCTACGAGTCGCTGCTGCGCGGAATCGCCGCGGTCAAGCCGGGCGGCACCACCGGCGACATCGGCCACGCCATCCAGAGCTTCGTCGAGCCGCAGCAGATGAGCGTAGTGCGTGACTTCTGCGGCCACGGCCTCGGCCGGCTGTTCCACGACGAGCCGAACATCATCCACGTCGGCAGCCCGGGTCAGGGCGTGGTGCTGAAGCCGGGGATGTTCTTCACGATCGAGCCGATGATCAATCTCGGCAAACCCTATGTGAAGATTCTGTCCGACGGCTGGACCGCGGTGACCCGCGATCGTTCGCTGTCGGCGCAGTTCGAACATTCGATCGGTGTCACCGAGGACGGCTGCGAGATCTTCACGCTGTCGCCGAAGAACCTCGACAAGCCGCCGTTCCAGAGCTGAGCGGATCCGTCGTCATTCCGGAGCGCGCCGTCAGGCGCGAACCCGGAATCCCAATGTCAGTGCGAAGAGAGATTCCGGGTTCGCGAGCGATGCTCGCGCCCCGGAATGACGCGTTGCGAGACCTCGCTCCGCGGAGCAAGCGCAGCGCGCGTAGGGTGGGCAAAGACGCTTGCGCCGTGCCTCTCCCCACGCAGCGCGCGCCCCCTCTCCCGCCTGCGGGAGAGGGTCGGGGTGAGGGCGTCACGGGCACTGCGGTTGCGGTGAACTAACCGGCCTTCCGGGCTTTGCTACCCGCCACGCTCCGTGCGGGCTTCTTTCCCTTCGCCGGCTCTTCCTTCGCCTTGCCGGCACCCTGGCCGGAGATCGGCAGCAGCATTTCCTTTTGGCCGGCTGCCGTCTTGCGCTTCTTGGCTTTCGCGGGCTTCGCGGCGGCGGGCTTGTCTGCAGCTGAGCTCTTGGGCGCAGCAGCCGGCGCCGACTTGCAGCTTTCGCCGAGGCTCCGGCGCAGCGCATCCATGAGGTCGACGACATTGTCGCCGCGCGGCCGGGCCTGCGGCTTGACCGGCTGGCCGGCCATCTTGCTGTTGATCAGTTCGGTCAGCGCGCTTTCGTAGTGATCTTCGAACAGGTCGGGCTGGAAATGGCCGGACTTCTGCTCGACGATGTGCTTGGCGAGATCGAGCATGTCCTTGGTGATCTTGACGTCCTGGATGTCGTCGAAATAGTCGGCGGCGTCGCGCACCTCGTAGGGATAGCGCAGCAGCATCCCGACCAGGCCTTTGTCGCGCGCCTCCAGCGCGATGACGTGCTCGCGATTGGTCAGCACCACCCGCGCCAGCGCCACCTTGTCCATGCTGCGGATGGTCTCGCGGATCACCGCGTAGGCGTCGTGGCCGACCTTGCCGTCCGGCACGATGTAGTACGGCCGCACCAGATACAGATCGTCGATCTCCGAGCGCGGCACGAACTGATCGATCTCGATGGTGCGGGTGGATTCCAGCGCGATGTTGTCGAGTTCGTCCTTGGTGATCTCGATGTAGCTGTCGGTGTCGACCTTGTAGCCCTTCATGATCTCGTCGGATGAGACCTCGTCGCCGGTTTCGGCGTCGACCTTCAGGTATTTGATCCGATGGCCGGTGGCCCGGTTGATCTGGTTGAAGCTGATCTTCTCGGAATCCGAGGTGGCCGGGTAGAGCGCCACCGGACAGGTCACCAGCGACAATCTCAGAAAGCCCTTCCAGTTGGCGCGGGGGGCCATGACGCATACTCCACTGCTACTCGAACCGGACTCAAAGCCGGAAGGACTCGGATTCGTTCCCCGGACCGACTATCTTGAGTGCCGAGGAGCGTCAGCGGAGCCGCCGCCATGGTCGATCGTCCCCGGGAATTGCCGCGCGATCTTGCGACGCGGATGGCGCGGCGCAGCACGCCGGCCGACGGCTTCCTGCGCGAGACCTTCGTGCTGCCGCGCCCCGCCGCGCGCGCCAAGGCGAAGGCGTTTCTCGAGGCCTGGCCCAAGGCCGCCTATATGAGCAGCGTCGAGAGCTGGCGCGAATTGCCCGGCGACACCATCGAATTCACCATGCGCCGGTTGCCGAGCGCCGACTGAGCCCCCGCCAGCCTGTTAACCGCCGGGCGCCACGACCGAATTCCGGTTGCAAAAGCCGTCCGGCACGGCATGGTTGTGACGACCGGACCATGCACGGCGGTGGAATTGCCGATGGACGACGCCGAGCGATCGCAGCAAGCGGGATTTGCTGAAGCGCCGCATTATCACGGCCATCGCGAGCGGCTGCGGGAGCGGTTCCGCGAGGCCGGCGCCGACGCGCTGTCCGACTACGAGCTGCTGGAGCTGGTGCTGTTCCGGGCGCTGCCGCGCCGCGACGTCAAGCCGCTGGCCAAGGCGCTGATCGCGCGGTTCGGGTCGTTCGCCGAGGCGGTCAATGCGCCGGCCGAGCGGCTGCGCGAGGTCAGCGGGCTCGGCGAGGTGGCGATCCTCGAGATCAAGCTGATCGCCGCCGCGGCGGCGCGGGTGACCAAGGGACAGGTCAAGCAGCGCACCGTACTGTCGTCGTGGTCGGCGGTGATCGACTATTGCCGCACCACCATGGCGTTCGCCGACAAGGAGCAGTTCCGCATCCTGTTTCTGGACAAGCGCAACCAGCTGATCGCCGACGAGCTGCAGCAGGTCGGCACCGTCGACCACACCCCGGTGTACCCGCGCGAGATCGTCAAACGCGGGCTGGAATTGTCCGCGACCGCGGTGATCATGGTGCACAACCACCCCTCCGGCGATCCGACACCGTCGCAGGCCGACATCCAGATGACCAAGTCGATCGTGGCGATCGCCGAGCCGCTCGGCATCGCGGTGCACGATCACATCATCGTCGGCAAGAACGGTCACGCCAGCCTCAAGGGGCTGAGGCTGATTTGAGGTTGACCGCGCAGGCTACCCTTGCCCCGCGCGGCGCCCTCGGCGTCGCTGACCGCGTCCGGCCGATTGGCGATCTGCTGGACGCCACTTGGCTGACCGGCCGGTGCGGGTGAAACGGAACTTTGCGGTAATCGATGATGGAAGAACGAAGATTCCGCCGAAAGTCTGTGATTGGTCGTTAAGAGATTTCGTTGACAATTCCTCGCGGGTCACCACGTAATGTGCCCGCATATCCGCTACGCCCGTAGGCGGGCAACGTATCAAACCCCTGCGGGAAACCGTGGGGGTTTTTATTTTGAAAGTTGCTGTTCTTATCGACGGCGGCCATCTGCGGGTTGCTGCGAAGCGCGCAGGACATAGGTACGACCCTGATTTTATTGAAAAAATGGCGCACTTATGCGTCCACGAGGGCGAATCCCTTTTGCGTGTGCTCTACTATGATTGCCCGCCGTTCAATGGCGAAGTGAAACTGCCTGTCTCTGGAAACCCTTACACCTTCGCCGGCTCGGACAAGTGGCTGCGCGACTTGGCGGCGAAAGACTTGTTCGCGGTCCGCAGAGGGGTCCTGAAATTTCGCGGCTACAAGCCAAAGAAAGTACCCGTTGCGACACAAGCGCTGACCGACGAGGACTTCGCGCCTGACTTTGAGCAGAAGGGTGTAGATATGAGGATCGGGCTCGATATGGCGAACTTTGCGGCCGATAGGACGGTTGACCGGATCATTTTGGTCACTGGCGACACTGATTGCGTTCCAGCTATGAAGAATTGCCGCATACGCGGTTTGCAGGTGGTTCTGGCCTCAGTCCCGCCCAACAGTGTGGCTGCTGAGCTGTTGTGGCACTCAGACTTCGAGCGAACGGTCGGCTGGCCCTAGTCTCCGAGTCTTCTTATGCACGTCCTAACTAGGACAGTACGGCTGACCGCGGGCGTTAGTCCGCGTTCGGCTTGGTGTCGGGACCGGCCGAGCGCACCAGCCGCACGGCGAGGCGGATGCCCCGGCTGTTGCTGTCCGGATGGCCGTCGACGAAGTCGAAATTCCAGTACAGATCGAGCATGCCGTACGGCGTGACGGTCCAGTATTTGGCGAGGCCCTCCTCGGTCGGCACGATGTCGGGAAACACCGTGGTATCGACCACCGGGCTGCCGCAGTCGCTATCGACGAGACTTTCGAGCTCTGCGCCCGACGGCACGCGCCAGCCAGCACCGGCACTGCCCGCCGCCGCGATCACCTGATCGAGGCCGAGATAGCTGACCGCTCCTTTGCAGCCGGCGTTGCCGCTCCAACTGTTGCCCACCGAGCAGCGCTGCCAGATCAGCCCGGTGCGCTGGTCGATCGCCTCTGCGGCCGTCAGACGAAAACGCGTCTGATGGCCGCTGCGGTCGCGGTCGTAACAATCGGCGCGGACGGAGGAGGCGGCGAGCGACAGCGCAGCACAGATCAACGCGGCCGCCACACTGCGATGCGATCTGCCGGCCCCAGCCTGCTCGCCGCGCCTGATCATGATGCCGGCTTGCCGAACGCTCCGTGGCGCCCTTCGCCCTGCGCGAAGCGGGTGGCGCCGGACAGGGTTTCGCCGGACTGGATCACTTTCAGCCCGCCGCGCATCTCGTTCATGATCGCGTCCTCTTCCGGCAGGTCCCATTGCTGCAGGGCGGACAGCCGGTCGGCGCGCAGGCAGGTCTGCGGGAATTGGGCGATCTGCTTGGCGAGCTCGATCGCCTGCGGCCGTGCTTCGCCGCGCGGCACCAGACGGTTGGCGAGCCCCATGCGCAGCGCCTCGGCGCCGCCGACCGGACGGCCGGTGAGGATCAGATCCATCGCCTGCGAATGGCCGATCAGCCGCGGCAGCCGGATGGTGCCGAGATCGATCAGCGGGACGCCGAAACGACGGCAGAACACCCCGAAGGTGGCGTCTTCGGCGACCACCCGCATGTCGGCCCACAGCGCCAGCTCGAGCCCGCCGGCGACCGCGAAGCCCTCGACCGCCGCGATCACCGGCTTGGATAGCCGCAGCCGGCTCGGCCCCATCGGCGCCTGGGTATTGTGGCCGGCGATCTCGCGCTTCTTCTCGGCGTCGCCCGCCGCCACCGCCTTCAGGTCGGCCCCTGCGCAGAACGTGCCGCCGGCCCCGGTGAACACCGCCACCGCCGCAGCTTCGTCGGCATCGAATGCCAGGAAGGCGTCGTACAGTTTCTGCGCGGTGGCGCCGTCGACGGCGTTGCGGCGCTCGGGGCGGTCGATCGTCACGATAGTCACTGGACCGTCGCGTTCGATCCGCACGGTATCCTGGCCGGGCATGGGTTTCTCCCTGTTGTTGTCGCCTGCGTCCCTTGGCGGGATCGTCATGACATTATCGCTGTCACGGCCCGCGACGGGGATCAAGACCGCCGCGCCGGGGGACGCACGTGCGGCGCCCATCCCGGTCCGTCGCCGGGCGACGCTGGCTCAGCGCTTCGCCACCAGACTGCGATACAGTTTCGCGTAGTGCTGCGCCGGGTTCTTCCAAGACACGTCGGTGGTCATGCCGTTGATCTGCAGATTGCGCCAGGCGACCACGTCGGCGAACAGCGCGCGGGTCCGGCCGAACGCCTTGATCAGCGCATCGGTCGTCACCGGTGCGAACTGCACGCCTGTCGCGACGCCGGTGGCGGTCGCCATTTCGTTGGCGTCGACCACGGTATCGGCCAGCCCGCCGACCCGCGCCACCACCGGGACCGCCCCATAGCGCAACGCGCACAACTGCGTCAGCCCGCAAGGCTCGAACCGCGACGGTACCAGCAGCGCGTCGGCGCCGGCCTGGATCTGATGCGCCAGCGCTTCGTCGTAACCGATCACCGCGCCAATCTGGCCGGGATATTTGCGCGCCGCAGCCCCATAGGCTCGTTCGAGTTCGGAATCGCCGGCGCCGAGCAGGGCGAGCTGTGCGCCGCCGCCGATCAGTTGCGGCAGGGCTTCGAGCAACAGGTCGAGCCCCTTCTGCCACGACAGCCGGCTGATCACGCCGTACAGCAGCGCGCCGGGCTCGGGCTTCAGACCGAACCGCGCCTGCAGCGCCTTCTTGTTGCGAGCGCGGGCCGCGACGCTTTCGACGTCGTATGTGGCCGCGATCAGCGCGTCATTGGCCGGATTCCAGACGTCGGTGTCGATGCCGTTGAGGATGCCGGACAGCCGGTCGCTGCGCAGCCGCAGCAGGCCGTCGAGCCCCATCCCGGCTTCCGAACCCTGGATCTCGGCCGCATAGGTCGGCGACACCGTGGTAATTCGGTCGGCAAGCTGCAGGCCGGCCTTGAGATAGCCGATGCCGCCGTAGTACTCGACCCCGTCGAGGCTGAAGGCGCGCTCGGGCAGGCCGAGCTTGGCGAGCAGTTCGTAGGGAAACCGTCCCTGGAACGCGAGATTGTGGATGGTGAAGACCGTCTTCGGTCCCGGCCGGCCGCTGTACTTCAGGTAAGCGGGCAGCAGCCCGGTCTGCCAGTCATGGGCGTGCAGGACGTCGGGCGCGTAGTCCGACAGCAGGCCCTGACCGATCAAAGCCCCGACCTGGGCGAGCGCCGCAAATCGCAGCCCATTGTCGGGCCAGTCCCTGCCGTCCGGGCCCACATAGGGATTACCGGGGCGGACATAGAGATGCGGAGCGTCGAGCACCAGCAGATCGAGTTCGCCGCAGCGCGCCGCCAGCAGCCGCGCGGTGCCGCCGAACAACTCGTGAAAGCCGTGAACCTCGCGCGGATCCTCGATGCCGCCGAGCACGGCCGGATAGCCCGGCAGCAGCGAGGTGACGGCGACGTCGTGCGTACGCAGGGCGGTCGGCAGGGCGCCGGCGACGTCGGCGAGCCCACCGGTCTTGATCAGCGGAAACAGTTCCGACGCGATCGACAGCGCCGTCAGAGAGGTCATGAGTCGAGCTTCTCGATCATCGCGCGGGTAATCAGACAAATGCCGTTTTCGGTGCGCCTGAACCGCTTGGCATCGAGTTCGGGGTCCTCACCGACCACCAGGCCGGGCGGCAGTTTGACTTCGGCGTCGACCACCACGTTGGTCAGCCGGCAGGAACGCGCGATATCCGCATAGGGCAACACCACCGTGTTCTCGACATGCGAGAACGAATGCACGCGGACGCCGGTGAACAGCAGCGTGTGCCGCAGCGACGCACCGGAGATGATGCAGCCGCCCGACACCAGCGACGACACCGCCTCGCCGCGGCGGCCGTCCTTGTCGTGGACGAATTTCGCCGGCGGAGTGATCTCGCCGTAGGTCCAGATCGGCCATTCGCGGTCGTACAGGTCGAGCTCGGGCACGATGTCGGTGAGGTCGATATTGGCGGCCCAGTAGGCATCGACGGTCCCGACGTCGCGCCAGTAGCTGACGGCCTCCGAACTGGACCGGCGGCACGATTTGTCGAAATGATGCGCCACCGCTTTGCCGTGCTTGACGATGTAGGGGATGATGTCCTTGCCGAAATCGTGCGACGAATTCGGATCAGCGGCGTCGCGCCGCAGTTCGTCCAGCAAGAACTTGGTTTCGAACACGTAGATGCCCATGCTGACCAGCGCCTTGTCCGGCTTGCCGGGCATCGCCGGCGGATCGGCGGGCTTTTCCAGGAACGAGATGATGCGGTCGGTTTCGTCGATGTGCATCACGCCGAAGGCGGTCGCCTCCATGCGGTCGACCTGGAGACAGCCGACGGTGACGTCGGCGCCCTGTTCGACATGCTGCTGCAGCATCTTCTCGTAGTCCATCTTGTAGACGTGATCGCCCGCGAGCAGGACGATGAATTTCGGATCGTAGCTCTCGATGATGTCGATGTTCTGGTAGACCGCATCGGCCGTGCCCCGGTACCACATCTCTTCGGAGACGCGCTGGCTCGCCGGCAGAATGTCGAAGCTTTCGTTGCGCTCCGGACGGAAGAAGTTCCAGCCGCGCTGCAGATGCCGAATCAGGCTGTGCGCCTTGTACTGCGTCGCCACCGCGATGCGGCGGATGCCGGAGTTCAGTGCATTCGACAGCGCGAAATCGATGATGCGGGACTTGCCGCCGAAATACACCGCAGGCTTGGCGCGCCAGTCGGTCAGCTCCATCAGGCGGCTGCCGCGTCCTCCCGCCAGCACGTAAGCCATCGCATGGCGGGCGAACGGAGCGGTGACACCTTGACTCATGCGGCCTCTCATTCCAGCGGCCGGAATCCGGCCATTCCTACTGTGCGCGACGGTGTCATGCGCACGACGACGGCGGTGTCGCAGCGCCACATAGTGGCCGACGCGTGAAAGCCTTGCAATGCCACCCCGCCGTGCGCAGACGCAACCCGATCATTCGATCGCAGCAATCCGCAAGCCGGCAGGATGACGCGCATGCGACACGACGCATCCTGCCGCGGCTTAATCGAACGGCGTGAACGGGCGATGACTTGGATCAAGCTGGAAGACCGCCTCAGGTCCGAATCCGCACCGGCACCGACTTGGCCGCGGGCGTCTTCGACGGACCGTCATGGTGCCAGACGGGAATCAGCGGATTCATCTCCGGGTAATAGGCGCCGAGGCAACCATCGGGCAGCCGGAACGGTGTCACCCGCAGCGGCCCGGCCTCGCGATGCACGCCGTCGCCGGCGTCGCCTTCGAGCCAGACTTCCTGCCCTTCGCTCAGTCCAGCCTTCGCCATCTCGTCCGGATTGATCAGCAGCACGTCGCGTCGACCTTCGATGCCGCGCAGCCGGTCGCTCATCCCGTAGATCGTGGTGTTGAACTGGTCGTTCGACCGCATCGTGATCAACCGATAACGTCCCGGCGCATCGTCGAAGCCGATCGAATTCAGCCGCTCGGGCGTGGTGAACTCCGCCTTGCCGCTTTCGGTGTTCCAGATCCGCTCGCGCGCTGCATTGCCCTTGTAGAAGCCGCCGGGCGTGAACATCCGCGCGTTGAAGTCGTGGAACATCTCCGGATAGCTCTCGGCGATCAGGTCACGCACCAAGCCGTAATCGCCGACCCAGTCGTCCCATTTCAGCTTCGGGTTGTCGGGAAGCGTCGCCTTGGCGATGCCGGCAACGATCGCGAGCTCCGACTTCAGATGCTCGCTGGCCGGCTTGCGTAGCCCGATCGAGCCCTGAATGCAGCTGAAGGTGTCCTCCATCGTCACCGCCTGCGGGCCGCTGGCCTGGACATCCTGTTCGGTGCGACCCAAGCAGGGCAGCAGATAAGCGGACTTGCCGTTGACCAGATGGCTGCGGTTCAGCTTGGTGGCGATCTGCACGGTGAGCTGCATCCGCGGCCAGGCTTCTTCCATCGCGTCGCGCTCGGGAATTGCCCGGACGAAATTTCCGCCGAGACCGATAAACGCCCGGACCTTGCCCGCCAGAATGCCGTGGCAGGCCTCGACCGTATTCAGGCCCTTGTCGCGCGGAGGATCAAAGCCGAACTGCTCGGCCATCTTGTCCAGCGGCACCAGCTCGGGCTTTTCGGAGATGCCGACGGTGCGCTGCCCCTGCACGTTGGAATGGCCGCGCACCGGTGAGATGCCGGTGCCGTCGCGGCCGATATTGCCCTTCATCAGCAGCAGGTTGACGAACATCGCGATGTTGAGGAAGCCGTGGGCGTGCTGGGTAAGCCCCATGCCGTAGATGCCGATCACCCGGTCTGACTTCACATACACTTCGCCGGCCGCCTCGATCGCCGCGCGGCTGAGGCCGGACTCGCGCTCGATCTCCTCCCACGAGGTGGCGCGAACCTTGTCTTCGAACGCGTCAAAGCCATGGGTATGCGCCTCGATGAAATCGACATCGAGCACGCGGCGACCTTCGCGCTTGGCCTCGTCGTCGCGCGCGAACACGTGCTTGCAAAGCCCGATCAGCACCGCGACGTCGCCACCGGCCTTGACCTGGTGATACTGGCTGCTGATGCGGGTCTCGCGTCCCGTCAGCATCTCGGTCGGATTCTGCGGATTGACGAAGCTTTCGAGGCCTTTCTCGCGCACCGGATTGAAGGTGATGATCTCGACGCCGCGTTTGGCGGCCTCCTGCAGCGGATGCAGGAAGCGCGGGCTGTTCGATCCGGTGTTCTGGCCGAAGAAGAACATCGCGTCGCAGTTCGACAGGTCGTCGAACACCACCGTGCCGACGCCGACCCCGAGAAGCTTTTTCAGCGCCACCGAGGTGGTCTCGTGACACATGTTGGAGCTGTCGGGCAGATTGTTGTGACCGTACAGCCGGGCGAACAGCGCATACAGATACGACGTCTCCAGGCTGGCCCGGCCGGAGGCGTAGAAGACCGCCGATTTCGGATCGAGCGAGCGCAGATGCTCGCCGATCTCCTGAAACGCTTCGTCCCACGAGCACGGCACATAATGGTCGGTGTCGGCGTCGTATCGCATCGGGTGAGTGAGCCGGCCCTGCATCTCGAGATCGTAATCGGACCAGTCGCGCAGCTCGGTGACGCTGTGCTCGGCGAAGAACTCCGGCGTACAGCGCGCGCTGGTCAGCTCCCACAGCGTCGCCTTGGCGCCGTTCTCGCAGAACTCGAAGGTGTGATAGTCGGCGGGCTTCGCCCAGGAGCACGACACGCACATGAAGCCTTTCGGCTTGTTCTGGCGCATCAGGGTTTCGATCGCGGCCGGCGAGCTCCACTCCTTGCCGAAGACCCGGCTGATCCCTTGCAGCGATCCCCATCCACCCGCGGGACCGTCATACGCGACCGTGCCGTCGGCCTGATCGGAGATTTCGGCGTCGTGAAGTCGGGCTTGGTCTTGAGACATGCGAACTCCTGGCAACGGGCCGCCAGCCAATGCGGCACGTCAACCAGAGGGGTCGCGAACGGTTCCTGCGCGGTGGTCAGATCGGCTCGATGATCACCTGCGCATAGAGTCGCTCGACCTCCGCCGGGCCGCACAATTGCGTGCCGTGCACCGTCAGGGTCGCGGACCCCGCCGCAAGACCGAGCCGGAACGCATCCGCGATGGAGCCGCCCTGTGCGACGTGGTGGGCGATTGCGCCGAGGAAGCTGTCGCCGGCGCCGACGGTCGATACCGGCGTCACCGGCAAGGCCGGCGAGCGCAGCGCCTGGTCCTTGGTGACCAGCAGCGCGCCGAGATGGCCGAGCGACAGCGCCACGATCTCGACCTGGCCGGCCGCGATATGCGCGCGCGCGGCGTCGACCCATTCCTTCTCGCAGCCGAGCGGGCGGCCGGCGAGCTCCTGCATCTCGCGCAGGTTCGGCTTGATCAGAGTGACGCCCTGCGCCAGCGCTGCGGTGAGCGGCTTGCCGGAGGTGTCGAGGAAGAACTTGGCGCCGAGCTGCTTGGCCACCGCGGCGGCCTGCGCGTAGAAATCGACCGGCACGCCCGGCGGCAGGCTGCCGCTGCCGATCACGATCTTCGGTGCCGGCGAGGTCGCCGCCAAGGCATCGAGCATGCCGCGCCATTCGTGCTCGGCGAGCGGCAGGCCGGGCAGCACGAAGCGGTATTGTTCGCCGGTGGCGTTCTCGGTGACCGAGAAATCCTCCCGCGTCTCGGCGACCGCTTCGACGATCCGGCTCGGCACGTTCTCGTCGTCGAGCAGCAGCTTGAGCAGCTTGCCGGTGAAGCCGCCGGCCGGGAAGATCGCCTCGACGTCACCACCGAACCGCTTCACCACCCGCGCCACGTTGATCCCACCGCCGCCGGGATCACGCTTCTGCGCCGCGCAGCGCAGCTTGCGGCTCGGCACCAGACGCTCGACCGACGTCGACAGATCGATCGCAGGATTGGGCGTAAGGGTGACGATGTCGACCATCGCGGGGCGCACTCCGGTTCGATGCTTTTGATGAAATTCCGACAGGCGGGGGCGGGAGGCAGTGTGGCGTGGCGATGTGCCGGTGCCGTTGATCGGCGTCAAGACCGCAGCCGCACGGTTGCGGTTCACTTCAGATCCGTTCGCAGCGGATAGCAGGCAAAAGCCCGTGCGCGGATCTGCCCGCTTCACGCGGCTAACCGGCCTGCCGGCGGAGTCGATCCGAGATGCCCAACACCACCAAGATCGTGTTTCTCGGCGCTTCCAGTGCGTCGTTCGGTCTCAGCATGTTTCGTGACCTGTTCGCGTCGCCGGTGCTGGCCGGCTCGACGCTGACGCTGGTCGGACGCAATCCCGAAACGCTCGGCCGGATGACCGAGCTGGCGAAGCTGTTGAATGCGCGATCCGGCGCCGGACTGGTGATCGAACACACCACCGACCGCCGCGCCGCGCTGGACGGCGCCGGCTTCGTCATCAACGCCACCGCGATCGATCGCAACCGGCTGTGGAAGCAGGACTTCGAGGTGCCGAAGAAGCACGGCATCCGTCACACCCTCGGCGAGAACGGCGGCCCGGGCGGATTGTTCTTCACGCTGCGCACGCTGCCTTTGGTGTTCGACTTCATCCGCGACATCGAGGAGCTGTGCCCCAGCGCGCTGTTCCTCAACTACTCCAATCCGGAGAGCCGGATCATTCTGGCGCTCGGCCGCTACACCAAGGTGCGCCACATCGGCCTGTGTCACGGCATCTTCATGGGCCGCGACGCGGTCGCCTACATCATGCAGATGCCGCGCGACGACATCGAAGTGTGGGGCGCCGGGCTCAATCACTTCCAGTGCTTGACCGAGATCCGCCATCGCGACACCGGCGAGGACCTGTATCCGCGGTTTCGCGCCGCCGAGCAGAGCTTCGATCCGGACGCGTGGCGATTCACGCGGCGGCTGTATCGCGCCTTCGGCTACTGGCTGACCTGCAGCGACGACCATCTCGGCGAGTATCTGCCGTATGGCTGGGAAGCCGGCGAGAAGGGCTACGATTTCGACCAGGACGAACGCTGGCGCGGCGAATTTCTCACCCAGCTGAACGGCGTGCTGGCCGGCACCCTGCCGATCCCGCAATGGTGGACCGAGCCGTCCGGCGAGCGCGGCGCGGCGGTGATCGCCGCGATGCTGCACGACCAGAAGCGCTTCATCGAATCCGGCATCGTGCTCAATCGCGGCGTGATCCCCAACCTGCCCGCCGAGCTGGCGGTCGAGGTCCCGGTGACGGTGGATGCGGCCGGCGTGCATCCGGTCTCGCTCGGGCCGCTGCCCGACCCGATCGCCAAGCTGATGCTGATGCAGGCCAGCGTGCAGCAGCTCGCCGTCGAAGCCGCAGTGCACGCCTCGAAAGAACTGGCGCTGCAGGCGCTGCTGATCGACCCGGTGGTCAACTCGGCGGTCGCGGCGGAGAAAATCCTCGACGAACTGTGGGAGATCAACCGGCCGTATATCCGGAAGTGCGTGTAGGAGGATGCGGCCGCGCACTTCCGTCATTGCGAGCGAAGCGAAGCCATCCAGCGGTCATTCCGGGGCGCTTGCGTCAGCAAGCGAACCCGGAATCTCGACGTGGCGGAAACCGCCTGGTGCGCAACAATCTCGGGATTCCGGGTTCGCGCTGCGCGCGCCCCGGAATGACGGTGACTTGAATGGTCTCGTCGCGGAGCCTGTGCTCGGGCGGCGTGGAGCGCCGATCCGACTGGTCCCTCGCAGTCACGCGGAGAGCAAGGACTCTTGTTTCAGCTCTCAATGCGACATCAGTACCGGCACGGTCATCGACGCCAGCATCTCGCGGGTGACGCCGCCGAGCACGAATTCGCGCAGACGGGAGTGGCCGTAGCCGCCCATCACCAAAAGGTCGGCGGAGGTGTCGGCGACATGCGACAGGATGGTGCCGGCGACGCCGATGTCCGGCGCCGTGATGGTCTTGATGTCGACCTTGACGTCGTAGCGCGCGAGGTGATTAGCCATCTCGATGCCGCGCAGCTCGTTGGGATCACGAACCTTGTGGTCCCGCACGATCAGCAGCTCGACCTGGCCGGCGCGGCGCAGGAACGGCTTGGCGTCGTTGATGGCGCGGGTCGCGGCGCGGCTGCCGTCCCAGCAGCAGACGACGCGGTCGAGCTTGACCGGGGTCTTCTGGATGTAGGGCAGGATCAGCAGCGGCCGGCCCGAATCGAACAGCACCTGCTCGATCAGGATGTCGTTGTCGCCGTTCTCGGCGTCGGACTGCATGATCACCGACAGATCGAACCGGCGCGCCATCTTGGGGAAGCGCCCGGAGGTGCCGTAGGCGGTCTCCAGCAGATGATGCTCGGCGGAGACACCTTCGCGCTTGCAGGCGGCTTCGAACTGCACGACCGCGGCGCGCGCCGCTTCCTCGCTGGCCGCCAGCATCTTGCTGAGCACGTCGGACGGGAAGTCCGGCATCGTGAAGCTCGGCAGCGAATCGTAGGCGAAGCAGCAGCCGGCCACATGGGCGCCGAACATCTCGGCGATGCCGATTGCGACGTCGGTGACCTGCTGGCGCTCCTGGCTACGTTCGAGATTGACGATGAGATCCTTGATCATGTCGCGCTCCCCGGCGGCGTCTTGTTGGATTTGAGTCGAATCGGTCGGAAAGGGGCCGTGGCGGGCGCCAGCGACCGAGCAGTTCAAACCTTAGCACCGCCTTTGTCCTAGACCGATGAAGATCGGGCAATGCTGATCTTCCGCAACATCGATCATCGGTTTTCGCGGGTGGTGCGGCCGGCCGGCTCCGCCTGCTGCCAGCCTTCGGCGCCGAGCAGCGGCACGAAGCGCACGTCGCCGAGACGATCGTGCTTGAAATCGGCGTCGCCGAGCCGCGTCAGCCGCAGCAGCTGCTGGGCGTGCTGATCGGCTCCGACCGGCATCACCAGCCGGCCGCCGATCTTCAATTGTGCCTTCAGCGAGTCCGGCACCTGTGGTCCGGCGGCTGCGACCACGATGGCGTCGTAGGGAGCGTCCGGCGGCCAGCCGCGGCTGCCGTCGCCCTGATGCACCTCGACATTACGATAGCCGAGCCCCGCGAGCTTCGCGGCGGCGGCCTCCGCCAGCGCGGCGATGCGCTCGACCGTGGCGACGTGGCCGGCGATCTCGCCCAGCACCGCGGCGGCGTAGCCGGAGCCCGCGCCGATCTCGAGCACGTTGTCGCCGCCCTGCAGCAGCAGCGCCTCGGCCATCAGCGCCACGATATAAGGCTGCGACATCGTCTGCTCGCCGGCGATCGGCACCGGCGCGTCTTCGTACGCCAGATCACGCATCGGTTCGGGCAGGAAGGCTTCGCGCGGCACCTTGCGCATCGCGGCGAGCACGCGGGGATCATGCACGCCGCGCGCTGCGATCTGGCGCTCGACCATCAACTCGCGCAGCACCGCAAACGATCGGCCGTTCAGCGGCGGCGGGCTTTCCGAAGCCGGAGAGGTCATCGCCATCTCCCTCTGCTTGGTATTGGCCGGCCTCGTCGGCCAATCGTTTCAGTCTAGGAGCCGTAACGCGCCGGCCGATTGACCGGCGTCAATGCCAGAGCCGCGACGCGACCTTGCCGCAATCGGGTGCAAGCGTCGCAACAGTTTGCGACGTACAGCCCAGGAACGGGCGATTCCCCTCGCCGGTTCCTCGGCGAAGCGTCGCCACAAGGGAGGGCCCGGGTGCCTTATGCTTCCACCGACGATCTTCCGCCGGGGCTGCAAGTGCGGCTGCCGCTGCACGCGCAGGAGATCTACGTCGCGGCCTTCAACAACGCTTTCGCCGAATACCAGGACCGCGGCCCGGACGAGCAGGAAGCCACCGCGCATCGCGTCGCCTGGGCCGCGGTGAAGAAGCTGTACCGCAAGCAGGGCGAAAACTGGGTGGCACGCGATCGGAGCTGACCGGCTCGGCTTTGATCGACCGCGCCAGCGCCATATAATTGAACCTATCCGATCTCCGACCCGGGAGGCCCGTGATGGATGCGATGGTGCTGACGGCGCCGGGCACGTCGCTGCAATGGCAGCAGCGCGACACCCCGCACCCGGGCGACGGCGAAGTGCTGGTGACGGTGAGCGCCTGCGGCGTGTGCCGCACCGATCTGCACGTCGTCGATGGCGAACTGCCGAACATCCGCTACCCGATTATCCCCGGCCACGAAATCGTCGGCCGGATTGCAGCGCTCGGCGCCGGCGTCTCCACCCCTCGCATCGGCGACCGTGTCGGCATTCCCTGGCTCGGCCACACCTGCGGCATCTGCCGCTACTGCCGCAGCGGCATGGAAAACCTGTGCGACGCGCCGCTGTTCACCGGCTACACCCGCGACGGCGGCTTCGCGAGCCACGCCATCGCCGACGCGCGCTACGCGTTTCCGCTAGGCGAGAGCGGTGATGACGTCGCGATCGCGCCGCTGCTGTGCGCCGGACTGATCGGCTGGCGCTCGCTGGTGATCGCAGGCGAAGCGGAGCGGCTCGGCATCTACGGCTTCGGCGCCGCCGGGCACATCGTGGCGCAGGTGGCGCGCTGGCAGGGGCGAGAGGTGTACGCCTTCACCCGCGGCGGCGATGTCGCCGCGCAGGAGTTCGCCCGCAGTCTCGGCGCAGTGTGGGCCGGCGCGTCGGAAGAGCTGCCGCCCGAGCCGCTCGACGCCGCCATCATCTACGCGCCGGTCGGCGGCCTGGTGCCGGCGGCGCTGAAGGCGGTGCGCAAAGGCGGCCGCGTGGTCTGCGCCGGCATTCATATGAGCGACATCCCGAGCTTTCCGTACGATCTGCTGTGGGAGGAGCGCCAGCTCGTCTCGGTCGCCAATCTGACCCGGCAGGACGGTGTCGATTTTCTTGCCGTCGCAGCACGCGCCGGCATCAGGACCGAGACTCACGCCTTTCCGCTGCGTGAGGCCAACGCGGTTCTGACCAAGCTCCGCGCCGGCGAACTGCTCGGTGCGGCGGTGCTGGTGCCGTAGCGACGCCTCGCCCCGTCATTGCGAGCGCAGCGAAGCAATCCAGCAGCCGCGCACGCCGAGCCGGATTGCTTCGTCGGCTTCGCCTCCTCGCAATGACGCAGACGACCACTACATCTGTCGGCGAGGAGGCTCCGATCATGTCCGACCATCTTGTGGTGTGTACGCATTGCGGCGGCGTCAACCGGCTGCCGGAGCAACGTCCGGCGCAGGACGGCAAATGCGGCAAGTGCGGAAGCAAGCTGTTCGAAGGCCATCCGGCCGATGTCGGCGGCGAGCTGTTCGACAAGCAGGTCGCGCGCAGCAGCGTGCCGGTGCTGGTCGACGTCTGGGCGCCGTGGTGCGGCCCGTGCCGGGCGATGGCGCCGGCCTACGAGCAGGCGGCGCGCGAGCTGGAGCCGGCGGTCCGGCTGATCAAGCTCAACTCCGACGCCAATCAGCAGATCGCCGCCCGGCTCGGCATCCAGGGCATCCCGACCATGATCCTGTTCGAGCGCGGCCGCGAGCGCGCCCGCACCTCCGGCGCGATGCCGGCGCAGCAGATCGTGCGCTGGGTGCGGCAGCATTTGCCGGCGTGATCAGACCGCCGGCAGCGGCAGCGGGCCGCTGAGCTTGTAGCTGCGCATCGCGAACGAGGTGCGGATGTCGCGCACCGTCGGCAGCGCCAACAGGCCGCGCAGCACGGTCGCCTCGTAGCTGGCGATGTCCGGCACCACCACTTCGAGCAGGAAATCGCTGTCGCCCGACACCAGATGGCAGGCGATCACCTCCGGCATGGTCTGCACCGCGGCGATGAAGCTTTCGGCATTGTCGCGGGAATGCCGCTCGACCCGGATGAACGCGAACGCCGTCACCGCCAGCCCGACCGCGGCACGGTCGACCAGCGCGCGGTAGCTCGCCAGCACGCCCGCCTGCTCCAAGAGCTTGACCCGCCGCGAGCACGGCGATGGCGACAGCCCGACCTTCTCGGCCAGCACGATGTTGGGAATCCGGGCGTCCGCCTGCAGCTCGGCGAGGATCTTGAGGTCGATCGCGTCCAAAGCAATCTTGGCAGGATTGGTCATATGCTGCGCAGCAATGTAGCGAAGATTGCCAAATCGTAGCTTCAACATAGCATGATTGGCAAGTTCGGCATCGCGATTCGAGCCATACTGGCCACGAAGGAGCCCCGCCATGACCGAATCTGCCCGCTTGCCCGGCTTTGCCACCACCGCGATCCACCACGGCTACGACCCGCTGGCGCATCACGGCGCGCTGAACCCGCCGCTGTTCCTGACCTCGACTTACGCGTTCGCCAGCGCCGCCGAAGGCGCGGCGCGGTTTGCCGGCGAGGCCGAGGGCTTCATCTACAGCCGGGTCGGCAACCCGACCGTGGCGGTGCTGGAAAGCCGGCTCGCGGCGCTGGAGGGCGGCGAGGCCGCGCTCGCCACGTCGTCTGGCGTCGGCGCCCTGACGGCGCTGATCTGGACGCTGCTGCAGGCCGGCGACCATATCGTCGCCGACCAGATGCTGTATGGCTGCACCTTCGGGCTGTTCGAGCATCACCTGCCGCGGTTCGGCATCCAGGTCACGTTCGCGGACCTGACCGAGCCCGCCAACCTGCAGGCCGCGCTCGCGCCCAACACCAGGCTGGTGTTCACCGAGACCCCGACCAATCCGAACATGCGGCTGGTCGATATCGCGGCCTGCGCGGAGATCTGCCGGCGCGCCGGCATCCGCCTGGTCGTCGACAACACCTATTGCACGCCGTATCTGCAACGCCCGCTCGATCTCGGCGCCGATCTGGTCACCCATTCGGCGACCAAATATCTCGGCGGCCACGGCGATCTGCTGGCCGGCGCGGTGGTGGGGCCAAAGGAGATCATCGATCAGCTCCGCTTTGTCGGCGTCAAGGAGCTGAACGGCGCCTGCATCTCGGCGTTCGACGCCTTCCTGATCCTGCGCGGCCTGAAGACGCTGAACCTGCGGATGGACCGCCACAGCGTCACCGCCGCAAAGCTCGCGCACGACCTGGAAGCGCATCCCGCCGTCGCCGCGGTGTACTACCCCGGCCTCGACAGCCATCCGCAGCGCAAGCTGGCACAGCAGCAGATGCGCGCCATGGGCGGCATGATCGCGCTGGAACTCAAAGGCGGCTTAGCAGCAGGGCGCGGCTTCATGGATCGGGTGAAGCTGGCGACCCGCGCGGTCAGTCTCGGCGACGCCGAGACACTGATCCAGCACCCCGCCAGCATGACGCATGCGACCTACGATCCGGCCGAACGCGCCCGGCATGGATTTACCGATGGACTGATCCGGATCTCGGTGGGGCTGGAGGACTACGAGGATCTGAAGGAGGATTTGTTAGGGGCGTTGTGAACGACGCGCCCCCGGGTTCACTGACCTCCGCGCTTCTCGGGACGAGCCGAAACGCCGAAGATGCGCCTCCGCGATGACCATGGCGGCGCCTCACCAGGTCGCGGGAGGCTTCACGCAAATTATACCACGATAGCGAACACTCTGATCTCGTTGAAACTTCCGCTCTGACGGCGCGCCGCCTCATGCTACGACCGTATCATGGTGAGGTTCGCCTTGGGTGGGAAAAATGGCCGTTCGGGGAGTGTCACTACGGCGGTCATACCCACGAGAACCGCGGGGATGGCATCAGGAGTGGTCGCTGCGTCGCGCGCTGCGGATGGCACGCATCGCCTACTGGGAATCGTACAGCGTCGCCGCGACCGACTTCTGGATGTCGCCCGAATTCGCCTCCCTTTACGACTCTCAAACTTCGGAAGAGTCCGCTCCGATCACTACGACGCGTGAACGCGACCCCGCCGAACGCCGCGATGTTTTGCAGGCGCATTACGCTGCGTGCTGGAGCGAAGGCCGCCCGTTTGCGGTGGAAACGAAGCTCCTCAAGCCTGACGGCACTCTGCTCGATTGCGTCGTGCACGGCGAACCGGAGTTCGATGCGAACGGGCAAGTGCAACGGGTGTTCGGCATCGTCCGCGACGCAACCCCGGAGACGTCTGCGCTCCGGCAGTTAGCCGAGAGCGAACAGCGTTTGGCGGATTTCGTCAGCACCGCCTCGGACTGGTGCTGGGAATCCGGCCCCGACCACCGGCTGCTTCCTTATCCGAAATCACTCGATGGCAACGCCGCGCTGCAAACCGTCGCGTCCGGCCGGAGGGCGCGATGGGAGCTGTCTTACGCGCCCGAAGAAGAAGCCGCCATGGCCCTGCACCGGGCCGACATGGAAGCCCATCGCCCGTTCCGCGACTTCGTCTACACCTCGATCGGGGATGACGGCTCGCGGATCAGTATCAGCACCAGCGGCAAGCCGATCTTTGCCGACGACGGGACATTCCTCGGCTATCGCGGCACGGCGAGCGACATCACCCAGCTCGAAGTCGCGCGCAGCCTGCTCGATCAGCGCACGCGCGCTCTGGAACAGGCTCACCGGCTCGGCAGGATCGGGACCTGGCACTACCGACTGGACACCGGCCGAACCGTCTGGTCGCCCGAACTCTATCAGCTTCTCGGCTTGGAGCCTGGCGCGTTCGAGCCGACCTATGAAGGCACGACGGCTTACTTTCTCGACGACGATGCCGCCCGTCTTCTGAAGCTGCAGGCGCGCGTCCTGCGCACCAGCGAGACCGAGGCCACCGACATCCGGATTCGGCACCGCGATGGCGCGCCGCGCGATCTGGCGATCATCTGCAAGGCCGAGATCGCGAACGGAAAGATCATCGGCCTGATCGGCACCGCGCAGGACGTCACCGATCGCAAAGAGGCCGAGCGCCGGCTCGAGCAGCTCGCCTATACCGATCCTCTGACCGGACTTGCCAATCGCGCGCTGTTCAAGCGCAGGCTCGCCGATCTGTTCGACGAGGCGGCTTCCGAAGGCGGCTTCAACACGCTGTATCTGATCGACCTCGACCGCTTCAAGGAGGTCAATGATTCGCTCGGCCACTCCACCGGCGACGCCTTGCTGATTCACGTCGCGGGCGTGTTGCGCCGGGAGCTGGATCCGCGCGCCTTCATCGCCCGGATCGGTGGCGACGAATTTGCGGTGCTGACCAACACTCCGTCTCACTCGGCCGAAGCGCCGACCGCTCTGGCGGATCGGTTGATCGCGAAACTGTCGGTGCCGGTCGAGCTCGCCGAAGGCGAGGCCTGCATCGGCGCCACGATCGGCATCGCCCTCTTGCCGGAGCATGGCGCAACCGCCGAGAAGGCCTCGCGCAACGCCGACCTTGCGCTCTACATGGCCAAAGAAGCCGGACGCGGCCGGGCGCAATTGTTCGAGCCGATCTATGCCGAGGCGGTCGATCAGCGGCTCGACCTCGGCCGGCGTCTGCGCCACGCCGTCGAGAGCGGCGGCCTCGAGACGCACTACCAGCCGCAGATCGATCTGAAGACCGGCCGGGTCATCGGTTTCGAAGCGCTGCTGCGGTGGAGCCACCCCGAACGCGGACCGATTTCGCCGGCGGAGTTCATTCCGATCGCGGAAACCACCGGCCTGATCGTCGAGCTCGGCCATTGGGTGCTGCGCGATGCCTGCAAGCAGATGCGGAGCTGGCTCGACGCCGGATTGCCGGCCAGGACCATTTCGGTGAACGTGTCGCCGGCGCAGATCTGGAACGGCGATTTCGAAAGCGTCGTGGCCGCGGTGCTGGCCGAAACCGGCCTGCCGCCGGAGCTGCTCTGCCTGGAGCTGACCGAGAACCTGTTCGTCGATCATACCAAGCAGAAGGTCAGCACGACGCTGACGGCGCTGTCGAAGCTGGGCATCGGGCTCGCGCTCGACGATTTCGGCTCCGGCTATTCGTCGCTCGGCTATCTGACGCGTCTCCCGTTCAACTGCCTGAAGATCGACCGCAGCTTCGTCGACGGCATCGCCACCGTGCCCGAAAAGCGCAAACTGCTCGGCGGCATCATCGCGCTGTCGCACGGCCTCGGCATGAGCGTCGTCGCCGAAGGCGCCGAACTGACCGCCGAGGTCGACCTGCTCACCGCCTTCGACTGCGATTTCGTTCAGGGCTACGTGTTTTCACGGCCGGTCGGGGCGGATCAGGCAGTGGTGGTGGCGGCGGAGATCGAACGGGGGCGGGGGACGGGTGAAGGCGAAGAGCCGCGCTGAATCACGGCTTGTTCGTCGGATGAATAGGATGAGCTGCCATCGTTTGGTCCGCGGCTTCGCAGGGCACGGATTTTCCCGACGGTCTGATCCGGCTCTCGGTAGTCCGGAGGACCATGATGATCTGAAAGGGGATTTGCTCGGGCCTGTGAATGACCTCAAGGGCCAAGCTAGAGTGATTGCACGTGAGCCCTCAGGACGTCGACGGTTTCCGTTAGTCCCTCCGCCTCCATGTCGAGCAGAAGAATTTGCGGTGTCTTTTCAGGCCTTTTCAACCTGAGGCGCATGTTACGAATGACGGCGACTGCCCTCCCTAGATCGAGGGAGATGGTATCTGCGATGAATGCGTCAGTTGATCGAGCTTCGATATTGAGCGGAGTGAGAATTGTCTCGGGGAAATCCTTGAGATTGTCAGTAACGATCGTTGCGGCTTGTGTCTTGAGAGCTGCTGCCAACACATGGGCATCATTTGCATCGGGCAAACTTATGCACGCGGAAAGGAAGTCGTCGTAGTCATCGACGGAGGCGTCTTCGAACGCCTCCTCCATAAATCCTCGAGCCCGTGCAGCGCGGTCCACAGCATCAGTTACGCCCTTGTTTAGGAGGATTTTCTGAATCGCCTGTTCTGTCTCGGTGAGAACCCGAGACGACCAGCGGAGGCGGAAGAATTCGCCCTCCGCCAATGTCAGTAAGAGATTGCGCTTAAGCGCTCCAGCGAGCGAGCATGCGTCGATAAATGCGGTGTAGCGGTTGGCAAACAAAGCTACAGGTTCTCGCCGTCGAGCTCGGCTAGACCGCTGAGGGCATTCCCTCGCTTTTTATCGCGCTGTTCTTTGTACGCAAAAAGGCGGTCGGCCTTAATGCGTCGGTGCCGTCCAACCAGCGAATGCTCGATCTCTCCCTTTTCGAGAAGTGAAATGAGGAAAGGACGGGAGACATTTAGGATGTCGGCGGCCTGTTGTGTCGTCAGCATCTGACTTACGGGGACGAGCGTCACTGCATCGCCACGCCCGACATGGCGCAGCAGCTCCATCAGCAGGCTCGATAGCGCCGGGCTAAGTGTGATCTCCGTCGGTAGTTTTGTCTCTTCGTCCAGCACTCTTAGCTTCGTGTCCTCGGCCGCATGCGTCGCCAAGATTCTGCGCAAGTGGTTCGCGGCCGCCTTTTCGCTAGCGGATGGCAAACGCCCGCCAAGCCCCTCCGAAAATGCCGGTAATGTCATCGTTGGCTTCTCCCCTTGCACAAGTTCATTCTATGCAATAATCGCAATAATCGCAATAAACGAAACAACCGAAAGAGCGCTCGGTTCCAGATGGAGCGGGTGGTCTAAAGCTTCCGCTCGAATGAGTTGAGGCGAGTAGTGCCGCGGCACCTGTCACCTACCGCGCGGGCAACCTTGGAGAGGGTCTATTCACGATTGCACCCGTCGACGTACACGCAGCGCTCCACGTCGCGCTGCTGCAAGTAAGCGTGTTGGCTCAGCTCGTTAACGCATCGGAGACGATCGACAAAGACGGCTGCAGCCACCGTGAAATCGGCCCCGCGCCCCAAAAAAACCTATACAAATCAAGGCCTTCGGAGATGGCGCTCCCTAGGGGAATCGAACCCCTGTTTCAGCCTTGAGAGGGCCGCGTCCTAACCGCTAGACGAAGGGAGCGTGAGGGCCGAACCAATAGCCGCGAAACCGCGCCGCCGCAAGATCGGGGGCGGGCAATTTCTGGCGTCATGCCCGGCCTTGTGCCGGGCATCCACGTCTTTGGGCCGTGCGGGTGGGCGTGGATGGCCGGGTCAAGCCCGGCCATGACGACGTTGGTGGGGCAGGACATCGATCTAAAGGCAACGCGCTCGTCTTCAAGACGGCCGACGGGACCGAACGAACGACGCCCCGCCGCCTACGGCTCGCTGGCAAACGTCAGGCGGCCGGTCGGTTTCAGGGTCTTGGCGTCGAAGGTGCGCAGTTCGGTGGCGCCGCCGATGTCGAGGGTGACGACCACATAGTCGCCGGCCGAGGCGGTCGAGACCACGCGGGCGCCCTTCGGCAGCCGCAGGGTGTGCTCGGCGGCGGCCGGCGCGCTTCCCTCGGCGCGGAAAAGCTTATAGCCGATGGCGATCAACACCGCGGCCACCGCCAGCGTGGTGGTCAGGCCCGCGATCAGCATCATCCGCCGCACCCGCGCAAACAGCGCGGCCTGCTCGGGGGTGGGTTCGGGCGTGGCGGTGTCGGTCATGCAGGGCTCTTGGCAAGGCGTTTTGGGAAGGCTCGAAATTGAACGATTCGGCGCAGACTCTGGTGGAAGTGACGGTCGCCGGCGACGAGGGCTCGGCGCGGCTCGACCGCGTGCTGGCGGCGCGCTGCCCCGAGCTGTCGCGGTCGCGGCTGAAAGCGCTGATCCTCGACGGCCGGGTGGCGATCGCCGGCAACCCGGTCCGCGACCCCGCTTATCACGCCTCCCCGGGCGAGACGATCACAATCGACGTGCCGCCGCCGGCGCCGGCCGAGCCGGCCGGCGAGGCGATCGGGCTCGACATCGCCCATGAGGACGCCGACATCATCGTGCTGAACAAGCCGCGCGGGCTGGTGGTGCACCCGGCCGCGGGGCACGAGACCGGCACGCTGGTCAACGCCCTGATCGCGCATTGCGGCGCGTCGCTGTCCGGGATCGGCGGGGTGCGGCGGCCGGGGATCGTGCACCGGCTCGACAAGGACACCACCGGGCTGATGGTGGTGGCAAAGAATGATCGGGCGCATCAATCCTTGAGCGCGCAATTCGCCGACCACGGCCGCACCGGGGAACTGCGCCGCGGCTATTTCGCCTTCGTCTGGGGGGTGCCGGGCCGCACCTACGGCACCATCGACGCGCCGATCGACCGCCATCCGCACGCCCGCGAGAAAATGGCGGTGCGTCAGGGCGGCCGCGAGGCGATCACCCATTGGGAGGTGCTGGAAAGCTTCTCCGGCAAGGACGGCAAGCCGGTCGCGGCGCTGATCGCCTGCCAGCTCGAGACCGGGCGGACGCACCAGATCCGGGTCCACCTCGCCCATATCGGCCATCCGCTGCTCGGCGACGACGTCTATGGGCCGCACTTCAAGACCAAGGCGAATCAGCTCGCCCCGGCGGCGCGTGCCGCGCTGGCGGAGCTCGGGCGGCAGGCGCTGCACGCCTATCTGCTGACGCTGGAGCACCCGTCGAGCGGCGAAGTGATGAGCTGGGAATCACCGCTGCCGGCCGACCTGAGCCGGCTGAAGGCCGCTCTGGCGGCGGCGGAATGACGCAGTTTGGTCAGAAAACGTAAATCATTTCACCGGGTTGTTGCGGCGTAACAACGACGTGACAAGACCGTAACTAAACTTGCGCGACCAACGTATTGTATATTGCGGATGCGTTGGATGAGCCAACGCGGAACATCGCAGGCCGGTCGGCTTTGACACAGCGGCCCGTCTGCCTGGCCGCCCGCTGTCGGGGGCCTGAAACCAATTGGAGGGCGCTGAATGGCCCGTGCTGCTACGCTCCCGGTTCTCAACGGAGAATCCGGCCTTGCTCGTTACCTTGCGGAAATCCGCAAGTTTCCGATGCTCGAGCCCGAGCAAGAGTACATGCTCGCCAAGCGCTGGCGCGAACACGGTGATCGCGACGCCGCGCATCAACTCGTCACCAGCCACCTTCGTCTCGTCGCCAAGATCGCGATGGGCTACCGCGGCTATGGCCTGCCGATTTCCGAAGTCGTTTCGGAAGGCAATGTCGGCCTGATGCAGGCGGTGAAGCGGTTCGAGCCCGAGAAGGGCTTCCGCCTCGCCACCTACGCGATGTGGTGGATCAAGGCGTCGATTCAAGAGTACATCCTGCGTTCGTGGTCGCTCGTGAAGATGGGCACCACCGCGAACCAGAAGAAGCTGTTCTTCAACCTGCGCAAGGCGAAGAGCAAGATCTCGGCGCTCGACGAGGGCGATCTGCATCCCGATCAGGTCAAGCTGATCGCCAGCCGGCTCGGCGTCACCGAGCAGGACGTCGTCGACATGAACCGCCGGCTCGGCGGCGACGCCTCGCTCAACGCGCCGATCCGCGACGACGGCGAGCCGGGCGAATGGCAGGACTGGCTGGTCGATCAGTCGCCGAGCCAGGAAGCGGTGATGGCCGAGCACGAGGAGCTCGACCAGCGCCGGGCCGCGCTGAACGGCGCGATCCAGGTGCTGAACCCGCGCGAGCGGCGGATCTTCGAGGCGCGCCGCCTCGCCGACGAGCCGATGACGCTGGAAGACCTCGCGTCCGAATTCGGCGTGTCGCGCGAGCGCGTCCGCCAGATCGAGGTGCGGGCGTTCGAGAAGGTGCAGAGCGCCGTCAAGGGCACCATCGCCCGCCAGGAGCAGGCGGCGCTGGAAGCCGCGCACTGAGCGCGGCGCGCCGGCTTGGCCGGGCGACGCGGTCTTTCGCCGACGCCAGGATTTCACCAACGACAAAACCCCGCCGGCTTCGGCGGGGTTTTTGTTTGCGATGTGGTGCGGCGGGCGAGCCGGAAGGCGGGCGGCTCAGCTGCGCTTGGCGGTACCGGTGAGGAGGCTGACCTGACTGGTGACCGGATCGGTGACCGCGGTGCGGATCGAAGCGCTGCCGTTGCTGCCGAGGGTGAACTTGGTGTCGCCGATCCGGAACGAATTGTCCTTGATCAGCACGCTCTGGTACTTGATCGTGCCTTCGCTCTGATACTTCACCTGGGCGCGGAAGCCGTCGACGTTCGACACCGTGATGGCGAACTTCTTGGTGTTCGAATAGGTGCCGCTCCAGGTGCCCTGATAGGCTTCCGGATCGACGTTCTTGTACGGCGTTCGCGACGGATTGAGCAGCGCCGCCTGGCTGTAGCCGGCGGCGATCGCGCTGAGAATGTCGCCCATCGTGCCCTCCATGCCATCGGGATTTCGACGGCTGCCACTCCACACCGTTCGGGTTAATGCGGCGTTAAGGATTGCGCGGTCGCCGTTGCACCCGGAGCATCAGCGCCGGGGCACGCGGCACGCCGGGCCGCAGCGCCACGGAGGCCGGCGTCAGCCGACCGCGGCTTCGGCGCCGGCACGCGGCCGGACCGGCAGCAGCAGATAGTGCACGCCGTTGTGCTGCGCCTTCGGGAACCGGCCGGCCCGGATGTTGACCTGGATCGACGGCAGCAGCAGCGTCGGCGCCTTCAGGGTGGCGTCGCGCTCGGTGCGCATCGCCACGAATTCGTCCTCGGTCACGCCGCCGCGCAGATGCACATTGCCGTCGCGCTCGGCCTGCACCGTGGTCTCCCAGGCGTAAGTGTCGCGGCCGGGCGCCTTGTAGTCGTGGCACATGAACAGCCGGGTCGGCGGCGGCAGCGCCAGCAGTTTCTGAATCGAGCGATACAGCTGGTGGGCGTCGCCGCCCGGGAAGTCGGCGCGGGCGGTGCCATAGTCCGGCATGAACAGCGTATCGCCGACGAACACCGCATCGGCGATCTTGTAGGCGATGTCGGCCGGCGTGTGCCCGGGCGTGTGCATCACCTCGACCGTCAGGCCGCCGATCGTGAACCGCTCGCCGTCCTTGAACAGGTGGTCGAAATCGCTGCCGTCGGTGGCGAGATCGTCGGCGTTGAACAGCGGACGGAAGATCTTCTGCACGTCCTTGATGTGCTCGCCGATGCCGATCCGTGCCCCGGTCTTGCCCTTGATATACGGCGCCCCGGACAGATGATCGGCATGTGCATGAGTCTCCAGCACCCAATCGATCGTCAACCCGCCGTCGCGCGCCGCGGCCAGGATGGTCTCGACCGAGCCGACGTCGACCGACCCATCGCGATGGTCGTAGTCGAGCACCGGATCGATGACCGCGGCACGGCCACTCGCCGGATCAGAAACCAGATAGCTGACGGTGTTCGTGGTCTCGTCGAAGAACGCCCGGATCGACGGCTGGATTGCACCTGTCATGATCACAGTCCTGTCGTTGGGAGAATGAGCATTGCGCGCAGGTGAGATTTATTAGCATATTCGCATTCTTCAAGATCAGATCTGGAGAATTCCATGCTCCGCACGGCAAGTTCGACGGTTTCGGCGCAGGAGCCTGCGCGGTGACGGGACTGCTGACGTCCGGCGATCTCGTCACCGTCGGCTCCGGCGCCCTGGTCGGGTTCATCCTGGCGCTGATCGGCGGCGGCGGTTCGGTGCTGGCGGTTCCGCTGCTGGTCTACGTCGTCGGGGTACGCTCGCCGCACATGGCGATCGGCACCTCGTCGATCGCGGTGGCGATCAGTGCGCTCGCCAACATGCTGTCGCATTGGGCCGCCGGCAATGTGCGCTGGGCCTGCGCGGTGGTGTTCTCGGCATCGGGAATCGGCGGCGCATTCGCCGGCGCCACCATCGCCAAACAGATCGACGGCCAGAAGCTGCTGATCCTGTTCGGGCTGCTGATGATCGTGATCGGCGCGCTGATGTCGCGCAGGCGGAGCGGCGGCGGCGATCCGATGGTGAGGCTGACGCGGGACACCGCCAGGACGATGCTGCCGCGGCTGATCGGGATCGGCTTCGGCGTCGGACTGCTCGCCGGCTTCTTCGGCATCGGCGGCGGCTTCCTGATCGTGCCGGGCCTGATCCTCGCCACCGGGATGCCGCTGACCTCGGCGATCGGCACCTCGCTGGTCGCCGTGGTGGCGTTCGGCGCCTCGACCGCGACCAGCTACGCACTGTCCGGACTGATCGACTGGCGGCTCGCCGGCGCCTTCATCGGCGGCGGCCTCCTCGGCGGCCTGGTCGGCATCGGCACCGGCAAACTGATCGGCGGCCACGACAAAGTGCTGCGCAGCGTGTTCTCCGCGGTGGTGATCGCAGTCGGACTCTACGTCTGCTATCGCGGCGCGATGTACTTCCTGGGATAGCGTACGAGAGACGGCACCTTTCAAACGCACCGCGTCCTCGTTCCGAGAGGCTGACCGAGAATGCGGGCAACAAAATTGGGGTCTTTTGTAAGTCCTTCAATTGACGATGAGTTCGTCATGGCCGGGCTTGTCCCGGCCATCCACGTCTTTCTTGCGGCGTTCGCTGTAAGACGTGGATGCCCGGCACAAGGCCGGGCATGACGGGTTGAAACGAAAACGCTCGATTTTTCAGTGGCAGCATATCGGGCCAGGCATTGAGGAGGCCGGCAACGCTGCTCTATCTGCCGAACGCCCGCACGACTTCGGCGCCCACCGCAGCGATGATCTTGTTCTGCTGATCGCGCGCCACCGTCGCGCCGGTGAGATACACGGTCACGATCAGCGGTGGACGCTGCGGCGGCCACAGCACGGCGACGTCGTTGGCGGTGGCGTGGTCACCGGTGCCGGTCTTGTCGCCGACGGCCCAGCCCGCTGGCACACCGGCGCGCAGGCGGGTACCGCCGGTGGTGTTGGCCTTCAGCCAGGCGATCAGTTGCGCACGCGACGTCGCCGACAGTGCGTCGCCCAGCGTGAGCGCGCGCAGGTCCTGCGCCATCGCGCGCGGCGAGGTGGTGTCGCGCGGATCGCCGGGCAGCGCTTCGTTGAGTTCGGTTTCGATGCGGTCGAGCCGCGTGGTCTCGTCGCCGAGTGATCGCGCGAACGCGGTGAGCCCGACCGGCCCGCCGAAGCTCGCCAGCAACAGATTGCCGGCGGTGTTGTCGCTCAGCGTGATCGCCGCCTCGCACAGTTCGGCGATCGTCATGCCGTCTTCGACGTGCTTCTCGGTCGCCGGTGAGTAAGTGACGAGGTCCGACGCGGCATAGCGCACCCGGCGATCGAGGCTTTCCTGCCCGCGGTCGACGCGCGCCAGCACCAGCCCGGCGGCGAGCGCCTTGAAGGTGCTGCACATCGGAAACCGCTCGTCGAGACGATGGCCGGTCATACGACCGTTCGCAGTGTCGAGCACGCCGACGCCGAGCCGGCCGCCGCTGCCGGCTTCCAGGTCAGCGAGCTTTGCGGCGAATTGTTCGTCGGTGGCGTGGGCGCTGTGCGGCCTGCCGAGCAGGCCAGCACCGAGCGCGCCGGCGACCGCGGCGATCATCCGGCGTCGATCGATCATCATGCGTCTTTCCTGTGTGGTGGACGCATCCGAGCAAACGAAAAGGGCGACCTCGCGGCCGCCCTCACGCAATTCAGAAGTAACGAGCCGGCTGCTTATTCGGCGGCCATCTTGACGTCCGGCGCGGCGGCGCGGACTTCGGCGTCGACCTGCGCTTCGAACTTGGCGAAGTTCTTCTGGAACATGCCGACCAGCTTGCGCGCGGTGGTGTCGAACGCCGCCTTGTCGGCCCAGGTCTTCACCGGGTCGAGGATTTCGCTCGGCACGCCCGGCAGCGCGGTCGGCACCGCGAAGCCGAAATACGGATCGGTGCGGAACTCGACGTTGCGCAAGGAGCCGTCGAGCGCTGCGGTCAGCAGCGCGCGAGTCACCTTGATCGGCATGCGGTGGCCGGTGCCGTAGATGCCGCCGGTCCAGCCGGTGTTGACCAGCCAGCAGTCGACATTGTGCTTGGCGATCAGCTCGCGCAGCATGTTGCCGTACACCGACGGATCGCGCGGCAGGAACGGCGAGCCGAAGCAGGTCGAGAATTCCGGGGTCGGCTCGGTGACGCCGCGCTCGGTGCCGGCCACCTTGGCGGTGTAGCCCGACAGGAAGTGATACATCGCCTGCGCCGGCGTCAGCTTGGCGATCGGCGGCATCACGCCGAACGCGTCGGCGGCGAGCATCACCACGTTCTTCGGCTGGCCGGCACGGCCGGTCAGCGACGCATTCGGGATCGACTCGAGCGGATAGGCCGAGCGGGTGTTCTCGGTCTTGGAGCCGTCGTCGAAGTCCGGCTTGCGATCGACTTCGCCGAGCACGACGTTCTCGAGCACCGCGCCGAAGCGGGTCGAGGCGGCGTAGATTTCCGGCTCGTTCTCGGCCGACAGCTTGATGCACTTGGCGTAGCAGCCGCCTTCGAAGTTGAAGACGCCGTCCTTGCCCCAGCCGTGCTCGTCGTCACCGATCAGGGTGCGGTTCGGATCGGCCGACAGCGTGGTCTTGCCGGTGCCCGACAGGCCGAAGAAGATCGCGGTGTCGCCGTTCGGGCCGACATTGGCCGAGCAGTGCATCGGCAGCACGCCCTTCTCGGGCAGGTAGTAGTTCAGCGTGGTGAACACGCTCTTCTTCATCTCGCCGGCGTATTGGGTGCCGCCGATCAGCACGATCTTACGGGCGAAGTCGATCGCGACGACGTTTTCGGAGCGGCAGCCGTGGCGCTTGGGATCGGCGCGGAAGCTCGGCAAATCGATCAGCGTCAGCTCGGGAACGAAGTTCTCCAGCTCGGCGCGCTCGGGACGGCGCAGCAGCGTGCGGATGAACAGCGAATGCCAGGCGAGCTCGGTGTAAACGCGGGTCTTGATGCGGAAGGTCGGATCGGCGCCGCCGTACAGGTCCTGCGCGAACAGGGTCATGCCTTCGGCGTGCTTGAGAAAGTCCTGGTACAGAGTCTCGAACTGCTCGGCAGTGATCGACTGATTACCACCCCACCACATGGTGTCTTCGGTGGTGGCGTCGCGGACCGTGAACTTGTCCTTCGGGCTGCGGCCGGTGAACACGCCGGTGTCCGCGACCAGCGCGCCGTCCGACGACAACACCGCTTCGCCGTTCTTCAGCGCGTGCTCGTAGAGCTGGGGCGCGCCGAAGTTCCAGTACACGCCTGTGAGATTTTTGAGGCCAAATTTGTCGGCGCCGTAAGCACCGTTATGCACGCCCGTCTCTTGCACGAATAGATCCTCCTGAGGAATCCGCGTTGTCTCGATCGCGCGATTGCCGCCAACGCGCATCACCGGCCACGGTAGAACGTCAGTATATACCTGCCGGGTCCGGTGGGGCGACTGAATAGTGGCGAACGAGGGCTTTGCCAACCCGGCGGGCATTATTTCGTTTACCGCGCAGCGACATTGCGCTGGCTCAAGTCATTCCGTTTTGCGGGCTATGTCAGCCATGCGTTTCAGCATGTCCCGCAATGCAACAGGAGTTTCGACCCGGGACGTAAAATCGAGCCGCAGCGTCGCGCGGTCGCATTGCAGATCCAGTCCTTCCGGGTCGATGCCGATGCAACGCCAGTCGGCTTCGGCTGCGCCGAGTAACTGAGTGGCGTACAACTTCATCGTATCCGAATGGTCCGCATTGATGTGTTCGACCGCCGAAGCCTCGACCTCGAGCAGAGCCCCGGCACCGGTGAGATCGGTCAAGTAACGGTCGGGCGAAAGGTCCAGGATCCGGCCGAACCCGGCCACCAGATGCAACCCCGATGTCTCGATCTTGAACAGCGAGAAATCGGCGAAGTCGATGTAGCCCTCCGCCGCCGGATGCGCCGCAAGATACCGCCGGCGCCACAGCGGCTGTTCGTCAGGGCGCGCCGGCACGGCCCGGCCCAGCAGCATGATGCGCGCGCCCTCGAGCGGGTCGCCGACGGCCCGCTCGTCCAGCATCAGCGAGACCCGCGGGTCGGCCAGCAGGTTGCGGGTGTGGATCGCCAGCCGCGAGATCAGCAGCAGCGGCGAGCCGTCGGGATGGCTGGCGAGATTGACCAGTGAGCAATACGGGGCACCGTCGTCTTGCATCAGCGTCGCCAGCGCGCCCTCGCGGCGGCGGCGCAGCAGCGATTTGGCCAGCTTGGGGGCGCTGAAATCGGGGGTCGGCTGCATCGGAGACCTGTCGATTGGAGTTCAGTTCCTGCCAATGATTGGCAGCTCGGGCCCTTTGCAGCCCGAAAAGGCGGCATATATCAGGGCCGGCTCGGCCCGATCGCGCGAATTCGGAACCGGCCACATTTCAGCCCAGCTTGCATTGCTGGTTGACTGTGCTTTCTGGGCCACCTCACACCGCGGATCGCCGAATCGTTTCGCTGTCTCGCCACGCCGTTTCGGAAAGAAGCTTCATGCCTACAATCGCTTTGGTCGACGACGACCGCAACATCCTGACCTCGGTGTCGATCGCGCTGGAAGCCGAGGGCTACCGGATCATGACCTATACCGATGGCGCCTCGGCGCTCGACGGCTTCCGCACCACGCCGCCCGACCTCGCGATCCTGGATATCAAGATGCCGCGGATGGACGGCATGGAGACGCTGCGGCGGCTGCGGCAAAAATCCGATCTGCCGGTGATCTTCCTGACCTCGAAGGACGAGGAGATCGACGAGCTGTTCGGCCTGAAGATGGGCGCCGACGACTTCATCCGCAAACCGTTCTCGCAGCGTCTGCTGGTCGAACGCGTCAAGGCGGTGTTGCGGCGTTCGGCGCCGAAAGACCCGGCGGCAGCTCCGAAGGAGAACGATGCCAAGGCGCTCGACCGCGGTCCGCTGCGGATGGACCCCGAGCGGCATACCTGCACCTGGAAGAACGAACCAGTGACGCTGACCGTCACCGAGTTTTTGATCCTGCAGGCGCTGGCGACCCGGCCCGGCGTGGTGAAAAGCCGCAACGCGCTGATGGACGCCGCCTATGACGACCAGGTCTATGTCGACGACCGCACCATCGACAGCCACATCAAGCGGCTGCGCAAGAAGTTCAAGGCGGTCGACGACGAGTTCGAGATGATCGAGACGCTGTACGGCGTCGGCTATCGCTTCAAGGAAATCTGAACGGGGCACCTTGCCGCCGGCGCTGCGGCTGACGAGGGCGCCGCAGTGCGCTACACTCCGCGATGCGCGCCGCGCGCGTGTCGGCAACCATCGGGCTGATGGCCATTGCTAGATCGCACCTCGCCTGATCCAGACGTCGGTGACACCGCGGACAAATCCGCGGTGCGCGACGAGACTCCGGTGCACGGCCGCCGGTGGCCGCGTCCGTTCGATTGGGTGCGTCGCACCGGCCAGTTCTTCTTCACGCTCAGCTTCTCGAGCCTGACGCGGCGGATTTTGTCGCTGAACCTCGCCGGGTTGCTGGCGCTCTCGACCAGCATTCTGTACCTGTCGCAGTTCCGCGCCGGGCTGATCGACGCCCGCGCCCAGAGCCTGCTGGTGCAGGCCGAGATCATCGCCGGCGCGATCGCGGCGTCGGCAACGGTCGAAACCAACACCATCACCATCGATCCCGACCGTCTGCTCGATCTCAAGCCCGGCGAGAGCTATGGCCCGCCGGACGAATACGCCCTGCTGGATTTTCCGATCAATCCGGAGCGCGTCGCGCCGGTGCTGCGGCGGTTGATCTCGCCGACCAAGACCCGCGCGCGGATTTATGATCGCGACGGCGTGCTGATCCTCGACAGCCGCAGCCTGTACGGGCGCGGCGACGTGCTGCGGTTCGACCTGCCGCCGCCGGCGGCGGAGAAGCCCGGCATCGTCGAACGGGCGATGATCGCGATCCGCACCTGGCTCAACCGCGGCGACCTGCCGCTGTATCGCGAACTCGGCCCGGAGAACGGCAACGGCTATCAGGAAGTCGCGCAGTCGCTCAAAGGCCAGAAGAGCAGCATGGTGCGCATCAACGATCGCGGCGAAGTGATCGTGTCGGTGTCGGTGCCGGTGCAGCGCTTCCGGGCGATCTACGGTTCGCTGATGCTGTCGACACAGGGCGACGACATCGACCAGATGGTCACCGCCGAGCGACTGGCGATCCTGAAAGTGTTCGGCGTCGCCGCGGTGGTGATGTTCGTGCTGTCGGTGCTGCTGGCCTCGACCATCGCCGGCCCGGTGCGACGGCTCGCCGACGCCGCCGAGCGGGTCCGCCGCCGCATCCGCGCCCGCGTCGAGATTCCCGACTTCACCAAGCGCCGCGACGAGATCGGACACCTGTCCGGCGCACTGCGCGAGATGACCGATTCGCTGTACAATCGGATCGAGGCGATCGAACGCTTCGCCGCCGACGTGTCGCACGAATTGAAGAACCCGCTGACGTCGCTCCGCTCGGCAGTCGAGACGCTGCCGCTGGCCAAGACCGACAGCAGCCGGGCCCGCCTGCTCAGCGTGATCGAGCACGACGTCAAACGGCTCGACCGGCTGATTTCGGACATTTCCGACGCCAGCCGGCTCGACGCCGAATTGCAGCGCCAGGACGCCGCGCAGGTCGATCTGCGCCGGTTGCTGACGACGCTGACGCTGGTGGCCAACGAAACCCGACTGGGCAACAACGCGCCGGTCGAAGTCAAATTCGAAGGTCCGGCCACCGATCAGTTCTCGGTGCCCGGCCACGATTCCCGGCTCGGCCAGGTGATCTCCAATCTGCTGTCGAACGCGCAATCGTTCTCGTGCGAAGGCGGTAAGGTTCGTATCGTCTGCCGCCGCCGCAAGGCCGACATCGAGATCGTCGTGGAGGACGAGGGCCCCGGCATTCGCGAAGACGCGCTGGAGAAGATCTTCGAGCGGTTCTACACCGACCGACCGCACCAAGGCTTCGGCCAGAATTCGGGTCTCGGCCTGTCGATCTCCAAGCAGATCGTCGAAGCCCATGGCGGCAAGATCTGGGCCGAGAACCGCGTCGGCCCGCGCGGCGAGGACAGCGAGCCGACCATCGGCGGCGCCCGCTTCATCGTCCGGCTGCCGGCGACATGACCGACGCTCCCCCGCGCACCGTCCACGCCTCCGCCGTCAAGGTCGGGGACCTGGCGGTGGTGATTCGCGGCCCCTCCGGCTGCGGCAAGTCGCGACTGGCCTGGGCGCTGATCTGCGCCGGCCGCGCCGGCCAGATCCCGCCGGTGGAACTTATCGGCGACGATCGGGTCTTTATGGAACCCGAGCGGGGGCGGCTGACGATCCGGCAGGTGCCGGAGCTTGCCGGCATGATCGAAATCCGCGGACTGGGGCTGCGGCGGACGGCATCGACAGCCGAAGCCGTCGCTGGCCTGGTAGTCGATCTGGACGCTGCGGATGCGTCGCGCATGCCGGAGGCGGCGTCGTTGCGGACCGACATCGGCGGCGTCGTATTGCCGCGGGTTGCGGTCGGAGCCGGCTACGATCCGCTACCCCTGGTGGTGGCTGCGCTGACGACAACCGACGTCACCGACGAGGATGCTTAATTGGAGGTTTGCTCGCAGCGATTTGGTAACTATATCAGCCACACAATCGTCACTGAACGGCCCCGCCGCAGCTCCTCAGCGCCTCGCCTTTGACGGAGAATCGCGAAGACCCCCTTGCATAGGGGCTCTGGATGGTCAAAGTGACCGGTTCGCGCGGTGCACCAAAGGCACCCGCGAGGAGTTTCCGATGATTGGTCTGGTACTTGTGACCCACGGGCGCCTTGCCGACGAGTTCAAGGCAGCGCTGGAACACGTGATGGGGCCACAGCAACAAATCGAAGCCGTCACGATCGGCGCCGAGGACGACGCCGACCTGTGTCGCAGCGACATCATCGAGGCGGTGAACCGCGTCGACAGCGGCGAGGGCGTGGCCATCCTGACCGACATGTTCGGGGGCACGCCGTCCAATCTGGCGATTTCCTGCATGAGCCGGCCGAAAGTCGAAGTGCTCGCCGGCATCAATTTGCCCATGCTGGTGAAGCTCGCCAAGGTCCGCGAGGAACGTACGCTGCCCGAGGCGATCGCTCTGGCGCAGGAGGCCGGGCGCAAATACGTCACCATCGCCAGTCGGGTATTGGCCGGTAAATGACCATCGACGCGCCTCAGCCCGGTTCCGGACCGGACCAAGCCTCCGGCGCTTCCGGCGACAAGATCTCCCGTGAGATTCCCGTCATCAACAAGCGCGGTCTGCACGCGCGGGCTTCGGCCAAATTCGTGCAGATGGCCGAGCGCTTCAACGCCGAGGTCTGGGTCACCCGCAACGGCGAGACCGTGGGCGGTACCTCGATCATGGGCCTGATGATGCTGGCTGCCGGGATCGGCACCACCGTCATCGTCTCGGCCAGCGGCCCCGAAGCCCGCCAGGCGCTGGATGCGCTCACCGAACTGATGGGCTCGAAGTTCGGCGAAGAAGAATAGCCGCCGGCCGAAAGGTCGCCGGCCTGACCGGCACCTGTGCTATTTCGCAGCCGTCGCAGGCGGCAGCACCAGAAAGAATACGTCGCTCACCCGCCCGCCGGGCTGGCCGAACAGCGGCCGGCTGAGCCACACCTTACCGCGCAGGATCTGCGACTGGCCGGCGACGATCTGCTCGGCGGTCGCGAGGCAGCCCTTGTCCTCCGCCGGACACACCAGCACGGCGCCGCGCGCCGTGGCGCGCTGCTGCAGCGCCGCGAGGTCCGCAGTCTCGAACCCCAGCGTGTCAGTGCGCAGATAGAACGCGGTGTTCTCCGCCAGCACGGTTTCGCCGGCGACCAGCGGCACCGGCTGGTCGCTGTGCCGGCGCCATTCGCGGTCGACATGGTCGGCGAGCAGCGAGGCGTATTCGAACGGTCCCGGCGGATCGTTCAAATGGATCACCAGCGCCACCACCGGCGACAGCGCCAGTGAACCGAACGACACCGCGGACGCCACGATCAGCCCGCGCCGCACCGCCTCGCGCCCGACCGCGATCAGCGGCGAGGCCAGCAGCACGACCGGCAGCAGCGTGTAGGCCGGCATCGCCCACAGCGGCACGATGCGGATGCCGGTGACGAGCGCCACCGGCACCGCGGCGACGATCAGCAGCGCCTGCACGATCAGGATGGTGCGGCGCTGCGGATCGCCCGGCCAGGCGATGTCGGCCAGCGCCGCGCGCGACGGCCGCAGCAGCAGCGCCGCGACGATCAGCGCCACCGCCGCATAGCCGACGCAGCCGGCCAGATAGCCCAGCGTGTCGCGCAGATTGTCGGCGAAGCTCCCGGCCTCGTGGGCCTCGGCATAGGACAGCGTCGGGAAGTCGTGGACGTAGAGCCACCACAGATGCGGCGCCAGCACCAGCCCGCCACACAGGATCATCAGCCACGGCGCGGTTGATCCGAAGAACCGGCCGCGCCGCGGATCGAGCAGCGCCGCCAGCCCGAGCGCGACCACCAGCACGATCGACCAGTATTTCCCCAGCATCGAGGCGCCCGCGAACGCCCCCGCGAGCGCCGCCCACAGCGCCGCACGGCTTTCCAGCGCGCGCAGGAAACAATGGATGGTCAGCGCCCACAGCGGCAGCAGCACCGCATTGGCGTTGTATTTCAGCGCGATGAAATTGAAGAACGGGATCAGCGTCAGCAGCGCCAGGCCGAACAGCGACTTCTCGGCGTCCATGTAGCGCCGCATCGTCCGCCAGGCGATGTACAGCGTCAGCGCGATGTTGGCGGTGGCCAGCAGATGCACCGACAGGTCGGACGCCGGAACCAGCGTGAACCAGGCGCGCGCCACCCAGGCCGAGAACGGCGGGTGCTTGTCGGTGCCGAACGCCAGATGCCGCGACCAGGCGTACAGCTCGGTCTCGTCGGCGTGCAGATCGCGCGGCCAGGTGGCGATGATCCGGTACGCGGTCCACACCGCCATATAGGCGAGCAGCGTCCAGATGACGGTAAGCTCCTGCCGCTTGGGATCGAGCAGGGCATCGAGCCAGCGCGTCAGCGGGGCGAAGGGGCGGCGGGAAGTGGCGGGAGGAGACATCCGGGCCCTGGGCTGGAAGCGTTCGCGGCGGACATCATCCGCTTCCGCCGGCCGCGTCAAGCGCGGCAAAACCAGCGGTTTTTCGGGAGCTTGCGGCTTCCGTTCGCCTTGCCGGGCCACAGGCGCGATGCTATCTGGCCGCCATGACCACCGCTCCCATCGACAACATCCGCAACTTTTCCATCGTCGCCCACATCGACCATGGCAAGTCGACGCTCGCCGACCGGCTGATCCAGATCACCGGCGGCATGTCCGACCGTGAAATGGCCGGCAAGGAGCAGGTGCTCGATTCGATGGACATCGAGCGCGAGCGCGGCATCACCATCAAGGCGCAGACCGTGCGCCTGAAATACCACGCCAAGGACGGCAAGGACTACATCTTCAATCTGATGGACACGCCCGGCCACGTCGACTTCGCCTACGAGGTGTCGCGGTCGCTGGCGGCCTGCGAGGGCTCGCTGCTGGTGGTCGACGCCAGCCAGGGCGTCGAGGCGCAGACCCTCGCCAATGTCTATCACGCGCTCGACGCCGGCCACGAGATCGTGCCGGTGCTCAACAAGGTCGACCTGCCGGCCGCCGAGCCGGAGAAGATCAAGCAGCAGATCGAGGACGTGATCGGGCTGGACGCCTCCGACGCGGTGATGATTTCGGCCAAGACCGGCCTCGGCGTGCCCGACGTGCTGGAGGCGATCGTCACCCGCCTGCCGCCGCCGAAGGGCGACCGCGACGCGCAGCTCAAGGCGCTGCTGGTCGATAGCTGGTACGACGTCTATCTCGGCGTCGTGGTGCTGGTGCGGGTGGTCGACGGCGTGCTGAAGAAGGGCCAGCGCATCCGGATGATGGGCACCGGCGCCGCCTACGACGTCGAGCGGGTCGGCTTCTTCACCCCCAAGATGGTCAATGTCGACGAGCTCGGCCCCGGCGAGGTCGGCTTCATCACCGCCGCCATCAAGGAAGTCGCCGACACAAGGGTCGGCGACACCATCACCGACGACAAGAAGCCGATCACCGACATGCTGCCGGGCTTCAAGCCGGCGATTCCGGTGGTGTTCTGCGGCCTGTTCCCGGTCGATGCCGACGATTTCGAAACGCTACGCGCCGCGATGGGCAAGCTGCGGCTCAACGACGCCAGCTTCTCGTTCGAGATGGAGACCTCGGCGGCGCTCGGCTTCGGCTTCCGCTGCGGCTTCCTCGGCCTGCTGCATCTCGAGATCATCCAGGAACGGCTGTCCCGCGAGTTCGATCTCGACCTGATCGCAACCGCGCCGAGCGTGATCTACAAGATGAAGCTCACCGACGGCACCGAGATGGAGATCCACAATCCGGTCGACATGCCGGACGTGGTCAAGATCGCCGAAATCCAGGAGCCGTGGATCGAGGCGACCATCATGACGCCGGATGAATATCTCGGCAGCGTGCTGAAACTGTGCCAGGACCGCCGCGGCAATCAGAAGGAGCTGACCTACGTCGGCGCCCGCGCGATGGTGAAGTACGACCTGCCGCTCAACGAGGTGGTGTTCGACTTCTACGACCGGCTGAAGAGCGTATCGAAGGGCTACGCCTCGTTCGACTATCACCTCACCGACTACAAGCCGGCGGATCTCGTCAAGATGCAGATCCTCGTCAACGCCGAGCCGGTCGACGCGCTGTCGATGCTGGTGCATCGGACCCGCGCCGAAGGCCGCGGCCGCGCCATGGTCGAGAAGATGAAAGAACTTATCCCGCCGCACATGTTCCAGATCCCGATCCAGGCGGCGATCGGCGGCAAGGTGATCGCCCGCGAGACCGTCCGCGCCCTGCGCAAGGACGTCACCGCCAAATGCTACGGCGGCGACATCACCCGAAAGCGCAAACTTCTGGAGAAGCAGAAGGAGGGCAAGAAAAAGATGCGCCAGTTCGGCAAGGTCGACATCCCGCAGGAGGCGTTCATTGCGGCGCTGAAGGTGGATAGTTGAGGGACGTTACGTTTCGTCCTCGTCGTCCTCTGCCTCGGGCGCGGCCAATATTTCGGTTTCGCCCTCCGCCCATTTGAAGGCGGATTTGTTGCGTGCGTCGTACGCCTCGACGATCTTGTCGATCGCTTGCTCGAAGGTCATCAGCGCAGAAGGACGTCCGGTTCGTGGCGGCGCATCCATCACGTCGAAGAACCCGGTTGTTCCGAAGCACGGCGAGCCCGCATCATACAGACCGACGAGAATTCGCTCGAACAGCGTCGCATCGTCGACCGGTCTTTCGCGCCCCGCCCGGTAGCGAAAGATTTGGACGGCTTGGCCGAAACTTGACGGCGCACTTCCTCCGTCGTCGCAAGCGTCGAGCGGAATGAACACCACCGCGCACAGCACCGCATACGGCTGTCGCTCGTGGTAGTCCGCGGCTTCGGCTCGGAGCTCGTTGTCGACTCGTGTGTAATTCTTCGTATAGCGCTTCGTCTTGGCGTCGCGGAAGTTGATGGTCTTGATCGATACGCCGAGGCCGAGGCCCAATTCCACGGTGGAATAGTTTACGTCCAGCTTCTTCAAACCCTTTCCGGTTCGCGCCTTCGACTCTTGGCCGAATCCATCGACGTCGGGCAAAATACCGTCGAACGACTTTCGAAGCGCGTCGGCGAAGCGCTGTGACAGCGCACGCGAGAGGCCTTCGGCATAGTTCTTCTTGTCGGTCGCCGATCCTTTCTCGACGACGCTCCGGTCCCCGGCCCAATCGAGCTCGCGTCGGATCGAATTCTCCAAGAGGTTCGCCTGGTCCGTCGCGAATTTTCGCGCGATCTTCTTGTTCTTCGCCATGGAGCTATCGCAACCTTTGCAGCCGGCGGCGCACATTGGAGGGATTGCGAGTTTCGCACTCCCAGATCGTCAAAACCTTGAACCCCATCGCGCGCAGCAATCGCGCTTTGATTGTGTCTCGGTTCACATTAGCTGCGAACTTGGCGAGCCAAAAATCCCGATTCCGGGTCGGCGTCGTGGTGCGAGGACACCCTTCGTGACGATGCCAGAAGCACCCATGGACGAATATCGCCCATTGGTTGGTCTTGTTGGCGAAATCGGGCGACCCCGGCAAAGATTTGACGTTGCGGCGAAAACGCAAACCGGATTGACGGAGGATCGCTGCCACCTCGTCTTCGGCCTTGGTACCTGTCTGACGGACGCGCCGCATCAATGCGGAGCGGGCCGGGTCCGTGGGCTTTTCGAAGCCAGGAGACGTCATTCCGCCGCGACAAGCAAACGGCTCGGTTCGACGAACGAGTCGATTGCTCGCACATGCTCGAGATGCGCCCGAACCTTGTCCTTGAAGCCGGGCACGAACCGCAAACTGCTCTTTTCGATCCGCGACAGAAAGCCGGCCGTCGCGCGTACCGAGAGCAGATTTGGTTGGTGACGCAGGAAATCTTGCAGGCTTTCCCGCTTGGCCCATTTCGGAAACTCGGAAATCATCACCTCGCGCCGAACCTCGCCGTCGGATCGGGCCGCCTTCGGCCAGTTTCCCTTCACGACGGCAGCACCATCGCGCGCTGGATCGAATTGACCAGGTTTCACCAGACGCTTGCCTATCCAAGCGGCCACCGGAGTGCTCACGGCGTTTCCGACGAGCGACCACCGGAAAGATGCCCGCGTAACTTGCGCCGCCGGCTTCGTCCAATCCGCGGGCAAACCCTGTAGCCGCTCTGCATCACGAATATCGGGGGTGACGATCTCGCCATTCGTCAACAGAATCGCCGGCGGCGAGGGGATGCCAATCGTGGATCCATTCTTGAGGGTCGGTATGCAGTCCGGCCCCCACCCCAAGCCGCGCGTTCCCTCCGTCCAATAGAAGCCGTGGGCGTGGCTCCGTAGGTCGGTCTGCGGCTCCGCAGGTTCCGCGTCATCGACCAACAGCACATCGGCAGGGTCGCCTTCGAGGCTCGCCAAGAAGAACACGCGCGCGCGTCGATGCGGCAAAAAGCTCAGCGAGTTCACAACGCGATAAGCCCACCGATAACCGCGCTGTTCGAATTCCGAAACAAGGCGGGTCATGGCGCTGCCGGCGTCCAGCCGCAACATGAACGAGACGTTTTCCAGCAGCACCCATTTCGGCCGGCTGCGGTCGATCAGCCGGAAGACGTGACTGACCAAACCCGACTTTCGTCCCCTGATTCCAGCCGTCTTTCCAGCTTGGCTGAGATCCTGGCAAGGAAAGCCAGCGGTCATCAGGTCCACATCCGCAGGCAGCGACTTCAAACTTGCAACGTCGCCGACGTTGGGCACACCACCAAAGCGCCGTTCGAGCACGGCGCCCGCGGGGTCCCAAATTTCAGAGAATACGAGCGTGTCGTGCCCCGCTCGATGCAAACCGAGCTCAAGGCCTCCGACGCCGGCGAAAAGTCCCGCAACTTTCATGGTCCCCTCTCGACCAATGTTCCCTAATCGTTCGCGTTTGGCAAGCCACTTTGGGCGGCTCGGGGCAGGTCGACGATTCCGAGGGAACAGCGTGCTCGAGCCGCACGCGACGTAGGCGCCGAGCCCTTTCTCCAGACGGTCAGAATTGGCGCTCGCTCAAGGACAAAGATTCGAAGGGCTGCTATGTGGCGACGATTCGAGGCGCTGTGAGGTCGTTGAGATGGCGAAGCTGACTCAGTTTCTGATTTCTGGCGCTTGTGCACTGCTTATCACCGCAACCTCCGCCCTCGCCGATCCCATCGCACCGGCCGGCAAGGCGATCGGCCAGGACGGGGGCGGTCATACGATCTATCAGGTCGCCGCCAACGGCATCTCGATCGGCTACAAGCTGATCGGCCAGGGCGCGCCGATGGTGATGATCATGGGGCTCGGCGGCACCGCCGAGCATTGGCCGCCCCAGGTGGTCGAGGCGCTGTCGAAGACCCATCAGCTGATCCTGATGGACAATCGTGGCATGGGGCACACGACCGCCAACGACACCGCCTTCAGCTATCCGCTATTCGCCGCCGACGTGATCGGCCTGCTCGATGCGCTCGGCGTCAAGCGCAGCGATGTGCTCGGCTATTCGATGGGCAGTACGATTACCCAGGAACTGCTGCTGCAGTATCCGGGCCGTTTCAACAAGGCGCTGATCCACGCCACCTCGACCGACGGCAGCAACGTCGCCAAGGCGCTGCACGGAAGGGTGCCGGCCGACCCGATCGTGGCGCGGCAGGTCGAGGCGACTACGCATTGGAAGACCCCGCTGGATAAGCTGCCGGCGATTCCCAATCAGGTGATGCTGGTGGTCGGTACCGCCGACAACGTGGTCGGCACCGACAGTTCGAAGACGATCGCCTCCGCGATTCCCGGAGCGTGGCTGGTCCAGTTCAAGGGCGCAACGCACCATCTGATGTACGAGACTCCCGAAGGCTTCTCGGCCGCCGCGCTGACGTTCTTCGAGACCAACGAGACCGTGCCCCCGAAGATCGAGCCGAACGCCTCCGTCGCTCCGCCACCCGCGCAGCCATGAGGCAGGCTGAAGCGGGGCGATGTCGTCATAAGCTGTCGCACCCGGTGATATTGGAAGCCCAAAGACGTTACGCCGGACAGGCTGGACATCGCACTGTTGCTCGTCCGGGCTTCGCCGCTAACCGGCCGAGTTCGGTCGATCGGACCGCTCGCTCGCAATCCTGCCGCCCCGGCAGAACGTCGCATCCGTCTTTCGGTAGGGAGTGTTTTGCGTCAGATCACGCTTCGAGGGGCCAAAGCCTCCCATGATGGCGGGATCGCCCCGGTGGTTCGGTCCGGCGGCCGGCCGAGAGGCCGGCGCTGACGGGCGGCCGGAGGCGCAGAACGACGAGATGCGCTGACCCGACGCTATGACCGCCCCCGTTTCCCACACCCGTGCCCGACCGCTCGGCGCCGCCGAGATCGAGCACGCCACGCGGATCGCCGAGCCCGACTTCGACCTGCTCGACGCGCTGTATCGCACCGACGACCCGGACGACCAGGCCCGGCTGCTGGCGCGGGTGGTGCTGTCGGCGTTCGACAATTACTACACGGTGTCGCGGCGGATTCCGGCGCTGGCGCAGTCCGCCTTCGAGGCGCGCGACTGGCCGGTCACGGTGCGGCTGTCGAAGACCCGGATCGGGCTGTACACCGCCTGCATCGACCAGCTGGTGCCGCTGCTGAAGGCCGGGCTGCCGGAGCTGGCCACCGACGAGCAGCTCTGGCCGGCCGCGGAGGCCGAACTGCTGGCCGGGATCGAGGGCCGCTACGAGGCCGATTTCGCGTTCGCGTTCTGGCAGTCGCTGCGCCGCAAGCTGGTCAGCGACGAATGGCGGCCGGTGTCCTACGACGCCGGCGCCACCGCGCGGCGCACCGCCTCGCCCGCCGCGGTGCTGAAGACCACCACCACGACGCTGCCGATCACCGCCGAGGTGATCGCCGGGATCCTCGACGACGCCGGCTTTCGGGTGCGGTGGCGCGACCGCGACGGCGATGCGGCACTCGCCGCGCAGGCGATCGCGGCGGCGCTGGAGCCGCTCGGGCCGCGGCCCGGCGAACCGGTGAAGATCGAAATCGCCGACTCCGGGTTCTTCCGCAACCGCGGTGCCTGCCTGGTCGGCCGGATCAAACTGCGCGATCGCGGCGACATGCCGATGCGCAACCTGCCGCTGTTGATCGCGCTGCTGAACGAGAAGGACGGACTGGTCGTCGACGCGGTGCTCACCGACAGCGACGAGCTGCAATACGCGTTCTCCTCGACGCTGGCGAACTACCACGCCACCAATCCGCGCTACCACGAACTGGCCCGGCTGCTCCACGAGCTGATGCCGAAGCGGCCGCTCGGCACGCAATATTCCTGCATCGGCTTTCATCACCTCGGCAAGGTCGCGGTGATGACCGAGATCCTGGCCGAGCACCGCAGGACCAAGGAGAAGCTCGCCACCGCGCCCGGCTTCAAGGGCACGGTAGCGATCGCCTTCACGATGCCGTCCTCGGCCTACGTGCTGAAGATCATCCGCGACCACCCGACCGACGACTACAAATTCGATTATTTCGACGGCCTCGACGAAGTGCTGCGCAAGTACAATCTGGTGCACGAGATCGACCGCGCCGGCTCGATGCTCGACAACATCATCTACTCGAACGTAAAGCTCGACCGCGCGATGTTCGCGCCGGAGCTGCTCGACGAGTTGCTGGAAGCCGGGATCGGCACGGTGACGCTCGATCGCGACGCGCTGGTGTTCCGGCATCTGATCGTGCAGATCAAACTGACGCCGCTGCCGCTGTATCTCGCCAACGCGTCCGCGGCGGAAGCCCGCACCGCGGTGATCAATCTCGGCGACTGCATCAAGAACAACGCCGCGGCCGACATCTTCAACAAGGATCTCGACGGCCGCAATTACGGGGTCAGCCGCATCCGCAAAGTGTATCTGTTCGATTACGACGCGGTGGAGCCGCTGACCTCGGTCACGGTGCGCCGCGACGGCGCCGTGCCCGGCGAATTCGAGAACGGGATGGTGTTCCGGCCGCCGGAGATGCTGGAGGGGCTGCGGATCGATGATCCCGGCCTGCGCCGCGCCTTCCGCGACGCGCATCCCGAGCTGATGCAGGCCGACTATTGGGAAGACCTGCAGCGCGCGCTGCGCGACGGCAAGGTGCCGAAGGTGATGAATTATCCGGCGTCGCGGCGGCTGCGGCGGTAGGAGCCGCACACCCGGGGCTCGTTCGTGGCCCTTGCCGAATATCGGCGCGGTCTCTACCTGTTCGGGGCTGTTTTTCGGGACGAGGACGCCGCCATGCTCGACGCCGCCTTCAAGGCGCTGACCCAAATTCTGTCGCCGCCGATGCGCTCGATCCTGTGGCGTTCGGTCGGCTTTGCGCTGGCCTTGATCGCGGTGGCGGCGATCGGATTGCAGCGGCTGCTGAGCTGGGCGGCCACATCGAGCGAGCTTTGGGCCGAGGCGGCGCTGGGCGGCTTCCAGACCCCGCTGAATATCCTGTCCTGGGTGCTGTCGATCGCCGCCGGGCTCGGCATCGTGGTCGGCGCGGTGTTCCTGATGCCCGCCGTGACCTCGCTGGTCGCCGGCATTTTCGTCGACGAGGCCGCCGAGCACGTCGAGCGCGCATCCTATCCGCACGAAACTCCAGGCGTCGCGCTGCCGATCGGCCTCGCCACCTGGGAGACGGCAAAGACCGCGCTGCTGACCATCCTGGTCTACCTGGTGGCGCTGCCGTTCCTGTTCGTCGCGGGCGCCGGCGCGATCGTGTTCTTCGTCGCCACCGCCTGGCTGCTCGGCCGGGAATATTTCGAGCTCGCCGCGATGCGCTTCCGCCCCGCGCCGGAAGCCAAGGCGATGCGGCGCGACAACGCCACCACGGTGTTCATCGGCGGCCTGATCATCGCCGCCTTCGTGTCGATCCCGATCGTCAACCTGGCGACGCCGTTGTTCGGCATGGCGTTCATGGTGCATCTGCACAAGCGGCTGTCCGGATCGCGGCCGGAAGTGCTCGCGCCGGATCGGCGCAGTATGTTGCGCTGAACCGCACGCAGATGCGCCGGACCTTATTCGCTGCGCGGCGCGCTGCGCAGTTTTCGGCGAACCGCGGAGGACACCTCCTGCACCGCACCGCCGACGATCATCATCAGAAAACTCGCAAGGTGAGACATCTTCATCGCTGAGCACTCCTCGGCAGGCCACCGCGCCATATCGGGTACCGAACATCCTCTCGGTTGAACCTGGACCGGATCGCGACGTTCCAAGCTGCGCTTGAAGTATCAATTAGTTTGCGTGCGGCGGATACACGAAAGAACCCGTGTCGCTGCATCCGTCGACTCGATGTCGGCTGTGCCTGACACATCGCGTCAACGTTGCACGACGCCGACGTGAGTAGTTGCGTCGACTGTCGCGCGCCCTTGACGAATCACTGTCAACCACGCGCCGCATGCGGTGGAGCTGTTAGTTGCGCCGCGCCGAGGATACCCGGCACATCTGCACTGATTACCTTTCTGCGCCTATAGAGCGTGAAAGTGATTCGCCGAAGGAACTCTCCGGTGGGTCGGCATTTGTCTGGATGCGCCGCGATCTTCCGGCGCCAAGGAGACGATCAGCTTTGGTCCCTCATCCGGCGCGCGATCCACTTCACACCTCATCGACCACGGCGATCGTGACGCGGCTGCCGCACCCCAAGCCTGACTGGGAGCGCGACGGCCACGACTGGCCGCACCGGGCGAGCAGCCGCTTCGTGGAAACAGCCGGCCTGCGCTGGCACGTCCAGCAGATGGGCCGCGGCCCCGTCGTGCTGCTGCTCCACGGCACCGGCGCGGCGACGCATTCGTGGCGCGACCTGGCGCCGCTGCTCGCCGCGCACTTCACGGTGGTCGCACCCGATCTGCCCGGCCACGGTTTCACCGCAACGCCCGCGCGCGAGCGGATGTCGCTCGAGGCGATGGCGCAGGATCTGGCCAGCCTGCTGCGCACGCTGGGACATCGTCCGCTGCTGGTGGCCGGTCATTCGGCCGGCGTCGCCGTGCTGGCGCGGATGTGTCTCGACGGTGCGATCGCGCCGGCCGGACTCGTCAGCCTCAACGGTGCGGTCCTGCCGATCGGCGGCCGGGCCGGGCGCTGGATGCTGCCGCTGGCGCGGCTGTTGGCAGCGAACGCGATGGTGCCGAGGCTGGTGGCGCGGTTCGCCCGCACGCAAGGCATGGTGGAGCGAATGATCATCGACACCGGCTCGACGCTGCACCCCGTGGGAGTCGAATATTATCGGCGTCTGGTATGCAGTCCGGGTCACGTTGCGGCGGCGCTGACCATGATGGCGAGCTGGCGGCTGGAGCGGATCGCCGATCAGCTGCCGCACCTCGTACCGGGCCTGCTGCTGATCGCCGGCAGCAACGACAAGACCATTGCCTCGACCGATGCCGAGCGGGTGCAGGCGATGGTCCCCGGCGCCCGCACCGTGATCATGCCCGGGCTAGGCCATCTCGCCCACGAGGAACGCCCGCAGGACGTCGCCGGCCTGATCGTCGAGTTCGCCCGCGAGCGCGGCGTGCTGCCGCCGGCGCTCGCCGCGGCGGAGTGACGCTGCTGGCGGCAGCGGCCGCAGCGTCGCCAAACTGACGCAGTCCTGCGCTCAGACTCGGTCCCGACCATTTCAAGCCCCATGCCCAACGCCGCGGTGAAGCCGCGGCGTTGCCGAAGGAGATGTCGATGCCGCTGTCGCCCCGGTCCGCCGTGACCGCCACGTTGTTGATTGCAGCACTGGCGCTGCCGCAGCTCGGCTTGAGCGCCGTCGCCCAAGAGGCGCGGCCCGCAGCACCGCACGCCGATCGGGCCAAATCAGCGGCCGACCAGACCGACACAGCCGCGACTAAAGCCGAGCCCTCACCGGCTCGCGCCGAGCTCAATAGCCTGCCGCCGGATGTCACCACCAAGCACAGCCTGGCGCTGCCGGGCCGCACCCTGGCGTTCACCGCCACCGCCGGCTCGATCCGGCTGTACAATGGCAAGGGTGAGCCGCAGGCCGACATCGCCATCACCGCCTACAAGCTGGACGGTGCAGATGCACGCACCCGTCCCGTGACGTTCCTGTTCAACGGCGGCCCCGGCGCATCCTCGGCGTGGCTGCAGCTCGGCGCCGCCGGCCCGTGGCGGCTGCCGATCGGCAACAGCGTGGTGGCGTCTTCGCCGCCGGTGCTGCAGGCGAACGCCGAGACCTGGCTCGACTTCACCGACCTCGTCTTCATCGATCCGGTCGGCACCGGCTACAGCCGCTTCGTCGCCAGCGGCGACGAGGTACGCAAGCATTTCTATTCGGTCGACGGCGACATCTCGGCGATGGCGGTGGTGATCCGGCGCTGGCTGGAGAAGAACGACCGGCTCGCTTCGCCGAAATATCTGGCGGGCGAAAGCTATGGCGGCATCCGCGGGCCGAAGGTGGTCGACAACCTGCAGACCAAGCAGGGCATCGGCGTCAACGGCCTGATCCTGGTCTCACCGGTGCTCGACTTCCGCGACCTGTCCGGTTCCAGCCTGCTGCAATATGCGGCGCGGCTGCCGTCGATGACCGCGGTGGCGCGGCAGCAGAACGGCAAGGTGACTCGCGCCGACCTCGCCGACGTCGAGAGTTACGCGCGCAGCGAGTTTCTCACCGACCTCGTCAAGGGCGAGGCCGACAGAGAAGCGACCACGCGGCTCGCCGACCGCGTCGCCGCGCTGACCGGCATCGACAGGACCGTGAGCCGGCGGCTCGCCGGCCGGCTCGATACTCGCGAATTCCAGCGCGAGTTCGACCGCGAGCACGGCCGCGTCACCGGGCGGTTCGACGGCGCCAAGCTCGGGCTCGACCCGTTTCCGGATTCCAGCTCCTCGCATTTCGGCGATCCGTCTGCGGATTCGCTGATCGCCCCGCTGACCAGCGCGGCGATGCAGCTGACTCGCTCGAAGCTGAATTGGAAGCCCGATGGTTCGTATGAACTGCTGAACGGCTCGGTCGCCGAACAGTGGGATTTCGGCCGCGGCCGGCAGCCGCTCGAATCGACCACGCAGCTTCGCGAAATTCTCAGCGTCGATCCGACCCTGCAGGTGCTGGTCACCGGCGGCCTGTTCGATCTCGCCGCGCCTTATTACGGCACCCAGATCGTGCTCGATCAGTTGCCGCCGACGTTGGCCGAGAAGCGGGTGAAATTCGTCGTCTATCCAGGCGGCCACATGTTCTACGCCGACGACGCATCGCGACAGGCGCTGCGCGATGAAGTGAAGGCGATGATGAAGTAGTTCGACGCGGTCTCGTCATTGCGAGGAGCAAAGCGACGAAGCAATCCAGGTCACGCTTCGCGGCCTCTGGATTGCTTCGCTTCGCTCGCAAGGACGGACGGGGCTCGGACGCAGGACAGTCCGAACTAACTCACCGTCTTCTCCGGCCAGCGGCACAGATCGTTGATCAGGCAGACCTCGCAGCGCGGCTTGCGCGCGAGGCAGGTGTAGCGGCCGTGCAGGATCAGCCAGTGGTGGGCGTGCTGCATGAATTCGGCCGGGATCACCCGCTCGAGTTCGAGCTCGACCGCCAGCGGGGTATCGCCCGGCGCCAGCCCGGTACGGTTGCCGACGCGGAAGACGTGGGTGTCGACCGCCATGGTCGGCTGGCCGAACGCCATGTTCAGCACCACATTGGCGGTCTTTCGGCCGGCGCCGGGCAGCGTCTCGAGTGCCTCGCGGGTGTTCGGCACCTCACCGCCAAAGTCGGTGATCAGTTTTTGCGACAGCGCAATCACGTTCTTCGCCTTGGTGCGAAAAAGCCCGATGGTCTTGATGTACTCGCGCAGCCGCTCCTCGCCGAGCGCCAACATCTTCTGCGGCGTGTCGGCGACCGCGAACAGCGGCCGCGTCGCCTTGTTGACGCCGGCGTCGGTCGCCTGCGCCGAGAGGACGACCGCGACCAGCAGCGTGAACGGGTTGAGGTGTTCGAGTTCGCCCTTCGGCTCCGGGTTGGCCTCGGCGAAGCGGCTGAACGCCTCGTGCACTTCGGCGGCGCTCCAGCGACGGGGGGACTTGCCGCGGCGGGGCGCCGCCTGCTTGGCCGCCGGTTTCGGCTTGGCGGTGATGGCGCGCTTGGCGGATTTGGCAGGGGGCGTCGCAGGCGTCCTGGCGGCCGGCGCGGGGGGGCGGCGGGTGGTTTTCGGCATGGATGAGGTATAATATTCCGCTATGGCGACAGAACCTGATCTTGGTCCGGATTCGAGAGAGCCGAAACTGTTTTCGGCGCGGCTGAAGCCGCACCGTGCCTTGAGTCACAACGGATTTCTGATCCTGATCGGGCTGATCGGCACCGTGAGCTTCGCGGCCGGGCTGGCGTTCTGGATGATGGGCGCCTGGCCGGTGTTCGGATTCTTCGGGTTGGACGTGCTGGCGCTCGCCATTGCGTTCAGGGTGAGCTTCGCCCGCGCCCGCGCCAGCGAGGAGATCTCGATGACCTGCAGCGAACTGCGGGTCCGTCGCACCTCGGCGCGCGGCGAGGTGGCCGAATGGGTGTTGAACCCGCTCTGGGTGCGGCTGGAGAAGATCGTCCACCACGAGGCCGGGATCGAGCGGCTGTATCTGGTCTCCTCGGGGCGCCGGCTGGCGATCGCCGGCTTCCTCGGTGCCGAGGAAAAGGCCAGCTTCGCCAATGCATTGATGGCGGCGCTGGATGCCGCGCGGCGCGGTCCCTTGTACCAGCCCTGAAGGTCAGGAAATCGGGTGGCGGCAGGCGCCGCGATCGGTAACATCGGCGGTATGATGAACCTCGCCATTGCCGACCACCACCCCGTCAAACCCGGCGCCCGCGATTCCGCGCTGGCGGATTACGACTGCGTGCGGCGCGCCATCGCCTTCATCTCGCAGAAGTGGAAGGCGCAGCCGACCATCGAGGCGATCGCCGACGCCGCCGGCCTGACGCCGGACGAGCTGCACCATCTGTTCCGGCGTTGGGCCGGGCTGACGCCGAAGGCGTTCATGCAGGCGCTGACGCTGGACCATGCCAAATCGCTGCTGCGCGATTCCGCCAGCGTGCTCGACGCCGCGCTGGCATCCGGCCTGTCCGGGCCGGGCCGGCTGCACGATCTGTTCGTCACCCACGAGGCGATGTCGCCAGGTGAATGGAAGGCCGGCGGCGCCGGGCTCGGCCTGCGCTACGGCTTCCATCCGTCGCCGTTCGGCACGGCGGTGATCATCGCGTCGGACCGTGGTCTTGCCGGTCTCGCTTTCGCCGATCCCGGTGAGGAGCAGGCGGCGCTGGTCGATCTGCAGCAGCGCTGGCCGCGCGCGGTTTGCGTGCCGGATCAGGACACCACCGCACCGCTGGCGCAGCGGATCTTCGATCCAGCGCAGTGGCGCGCCGAGCAGCCGCTGCGGGTGGTGCTGATCGGCACCGATTTCGAAGTGCGGGTGTGGGAGACGCTGCTGAAGATCCCGCTCGGCAAGGCGGTTTGCTATTCGGACATCGCCGCCAACATCAGCCTGCCGAAAGCCTCGCGCGCGGTCGGCGCAGCGGTCGGCAAGAACCCGATCTCGTTCGTGGTGCCGTGCCACCGCGCGCTCGGCAAAGGCGGCGCGCTCACCGGCTATCATTGGGGGCTGACACGCAAGCAGGCGATGATTGGCTGGGAAGCGGGACGACTCGGGGCCGAGTGAACCGCAGGGCCGATTGACGGGGGCGGGTGGCGACCATAGGTGTGGGGTGCGCTGAGGCGCCCCCCACACCCAGGAAAGTCGTTGCCATGCAGTCCCGTCGCCCCGTTATGCTCGTGATTCTCGATGGTTGGGGGTGGCGCGAGGACCCGGCCGACAACGCCGTGCTGCAGGCCAAGACTCCGACCTTCGACGCGCTCTGGAGCAACGGCCCGCATGCGTTTCTGCGCACCTCCGGCAAATCGGTCGGACTGCCGAACGGCCAGATGGGCAATTCCGAGGTCGGCCATCTCAATATCGGCGCCGGCCGGGTGGTGATGCAGGATCTGCCGCGGATCAGCGACGCCATCGCCAGCGGCGAGATCGAACGCGCGCCGGGGCTGGTGGCGTTCATCGAGAAATTGAAGGCCAGCGGCGGCACCTGCCATCTGATGGGCCTGGTGTCGCCCGGCGGCGTGCATTCGCACCAGGACCACGCCTGCGCACTGGCCGGGATCCTGACCAAGGCCGGCGTGCCGACGGTGTTGCACGCATTCACCGACGGCCGCGACACGCCGCCGAAATCCGCGGTCGACGACATCGTGCGGCTGCGCGCCGACCTGCCGGCCAATGTGCCGATCGCCACCGTCAGCGGCCGCTATTATGCGATGGACCGCGACAACCGCTGGGAGCGCGTCTCCAAGGCCTATGGGGTGATCGCCGACGCCGACGGACCGCGGTTTGCGGACGCCGATGCGGTGATCGCGGACGGCTATGCGGCCGGCGTCAATGACGAATTCATCGTGCCCGCCGTCGTCGGCGACTATCAGGGCATGCGCGACGGCGACGGCGCGCTGTGCTTCAACTTCCGCGCCGACCGGGTGCGCGAAATCCTTGCCGCCTTGCTCGACCCCGCTTTCGCGGGCTTCCAGCGCAAGCAGGTGAAGAAGATCGCGGCCGCCGTCGGCATGACGCAGTACTCTACCGCGCTCGATGCGCTGATGGGCACGATCTTCCCGCCGCAAAGCCTGGTGAACGGTCTCGGCCAGGTGGTCGCCGACGCCGGCCGGCATCAGCTCCGGATGGCGGAGACGGAGAAGTATCCGCACGTCACGTACTTCCTCAATGGCGGCGAGGAGGTGCCTTACCCGGGCGAAGATCGCATCATGGTGCCGTCGCCGAAGGTCGCGACCTACGATCTGCAGCCGGAAATGTCGGCGCCCGAGCTCGGCGACAAGGCCGTCGCGGCGATCGAATCCGGCAAGTACGACCTGATCGTTCTCAATTTCGCCAATCCGGACATGGTCGGCCACACCGGCAGCCTGCCGGCGGCGATCAAGGCGGTGGAGACCGTCGACACCCAGCTCGGCCGCATCGTCGCGGCGATCCGCAAGGCCGGCGGCGCACTGCTCGTCACAGCCGACCACGGCAATTGCGAGATGATGCGCGATCCGGAAACCGGCGGCCCTCACACCGCGCACACTACCAATCCGGTGCCGGTGCTGCTGGTCGGCGACAACGGCCCACTGGCCGACGGCCAGCTCTCCGACCTCGCCCCGACGCTGCTGAAGCTGATGGAACTGCCGCAGCCGGCGGAGATGACCGGCAAATCGTTGATCGGTTAGGATTGATCGAGCGCAGAAGCGCTGCGAGGGCGGGCCAAATGGCCCGCCTTGGGAATGACGCTCAACTAATCGACTCGGACTTCAGATGTCGCCGAGGCCGAGCACGTCTGCCATCGAATACAGGCCGGGCTTCTTGCCCTTGGCCCAGCGGGCCGCCGTCAGCGCGCCGTGGGCGAAGATCATGCGGTCTTCGGCCTTGTGGGTGAGTTCGATTCGTTCCGAGGCGCCGGCGAAGATCACGGTGTGATCGCCGGTAACGGTGCCGCCGCGCAGCGATGCGAAACCGATGTCGCCGGGCTTGCGGGCGCCGGTGAAGCCGTCGCGGCCGCGCGCCGAATGAGTGGCTAGGTCGATCTTACGGCCGGCCGCCACCGCTTCGCCGAGCAGCAGCGCCGTGCCGGACGGCGCATCGACCTTGGCGCGGTGGTGCATCTCGACGATCTCGATATCGAAGCTGTCGTCGAGCGACTGCGCCACCCGCTTGGCGATCGCCGCCAGCAGATTGACGCCGAGACTCATGTTTCCGGACTTCACCACCACGGCACGATTGGTGACGCTCTGGATCACCGCGTTGTCGGAAGCCGACAGCCCGGTGGTGCCGATGATGTGGGCGATGCCGCGTTGCGCCGCGATCGCCACGTTGGCGATGGTGGCCTGCGGCACGGTGAAGTCGACGATGCCGTCGGCATTCGCCGACAGCGACCACAGATCGGCCGACAGCAGCACACCGTTGGCGGACAGACCCGCGAGGGTGCCGGCATCCTTGCCGAGCAGTTCGGAGTTCGGCGACTCTAGGGCGCCGGTCAGCACCAAGCCCTCGGTCTCGCTGATGGCCCGGGTCAGCGCCCGGCCCATCCGGCCGCCGGCTCCGGCAACGATCAGGCGCATATCGGACATCGGCTCAGCATCCTTGTTCAAGGCCGCGGTATAGCCGCCGGCCCCGCGTCCGGCAACTTACCGAGCGCTCCGGCGGTGGCGTTTCGTCCAAAAGTCAGGACGGCTGCGGCCCGTCATAACCCTCAATAATCACCAGCTCGCCCTGCGCGAATGGCGACCGCGCCTTGATCAACGCCTGATACTCCGGCGAGTGATAGCAGGCGAGCGCGGTTTCGTAGTCCTTGAATTCGATCACCACGTTGCGCGACCGCGCCGGCCCTTCATTGGCCTCGAACGCACCGCCGCGCACCAGGAACTTGGCGCCGTATTTGGCGAACACTGCACCGTTATGGGCGACGTAGTCGCGCTTGTAGCCGTCGAGGTCATGCACGTCCATGCGCGCCACCCAGTAGCCCTTGGCCATCTCAAAGCTCTCCCTTTGTCGTTCGTTATGATCCGCGTGCAGCGGTGATCTCGGCAACGATCGCATCCGCAGCGGCCTTCGGATCGGGCGCGTCCAGCACCGGGCGGCCGACCACCAAATAGCTGGCGCCGGCAGCGATCGCCTTGGCGGGCGTCATGATCCGCTTCTGATCGCCGGCCGCGGCACCTGCGGGGCGAATGCCCGGCGTTACCAGATCCATCTCGGGACCGACGATGCCGCGCAGATGCGCGGCTTCTTCCGGTGAACAGACCAGGCCGTCGACGCCGATCGCCTGCGCCTGGCGGGCACGGGCTTCGACCAGATCGCGCACGCCGAACCGATAGCCAGCGTCCGCCAGATCGCGGTCGTCGTACGAGGTCAGCACGGTGACGGCGAGGATCTTCACCTTGGAGGAGCCGCGGGCTTCGACCGCCGCCTTCATGGTCTGCGGATAGGCATGGACGGTGAGGAAGCTGGCACCGAGATGGCTCAGGCTTTCGACACCGCGCGCAACCGTGTTGCCGATGTCGTGCAGCTTGAGGTCGACGAACACCTTCTTGCCGGCGCCGACCAGCGCGCGGGCCAGCGGCAGTCCGCCCGCATAGGCGAGCTGATAACCGATCTTGTAGAAGCCGACGCTGTCGCCGAGCCGGTCGACCATCGCTTCCGCGACACGAATATCGGGCAGATCGAGCGCGACGATCAGCCGGTCGCGGTCAGGGGTGTCGGCTGGCGCCATCAACTCGTTACCTCATCATCTGCTGGGCGAAATCGATCAGTTGCCGCACCATCGCCTGCAGGGCGGCGATATCGGCCGGATGCTTCAGCCGGTCGTTGTCGTCATAGGCCTCGTGGGCGAACGACAGCGTCAGCTGATTGGGAATCACCGGCGCGCGGCAGCCGGACAGGATCAGCCGTAGCGCGGCAAGGCAGCGCGCGCCACCGAGCTTGCCTTCGGACGCCGCGGCCAGCGCGAAGGCGCGGTCGCGAAACACCTGGCCCTGGGTCTCGTGCGGATCTTCGACCCGCGACACCCAGTCGATTGCGTTCTTAAGCAGCGGCGGCGGCGCCGAATTGTATTCCGGACTGACGATCAGCGCGCCATGGTGGGCGCCGATCATCCGCTTCAGGCCGACCGCGTTCTTCGGCACGCCGGACTTCGCCTCGAAGTCGGCGTCGTAGATCGGCAGCGCGTAGTCGGCGAGCGACAGCCAGGTGGTATCAATGTCGGCGCGAGCGAATTCATGGGCAGCAGCGGCCGCCAACCGGACATTGTGCGAGCCGGTACGGAGCGAGCCGGGAATTATCAGGATCTTGACCGCGGACATGGCCCGGTATCCCCCAGCATGCCGCCGCGATCAAGGGCACGGGGACGATCTCGGGCCGGACGCTGTCGGATGATTCAGAGGGCTGTCGGGGAAACGCCGTGGCGCTCAGCGCTTGCGGTAAACCCAGACCCGGGCGGGCGGGACGTTCATCCAGATCCGTTCGGAGCCCTCGGTCGAGACGCCGGGCAGCGATTTCGGAATCGGAGGCGCGACCGAATAGGTGAACTGCACGAACGGCGCGCCGGGCTCGAGCAGGGTGAAGGCATCGCGGACCAGTTTCATCCGCGTCAGCATCGGCTTGGTGACCAGCGGCAGGCCGGACACGACCGCGGTGGCCGGGACATCGAGCGCGTCCCACAGCGAGTCGCGCAGCCGGTAGGCGTCGCCTTGCACGACCTTTGCGAGCGGGAAGCGCTCGCGCAGCAGCGCGCAGAATCCCGGATCAAATTCGAGCAGAACCAAACGCTTCTGATCGACGCCGTGCTCGACCAGAGCGTTGGTGATGGCGCCGGTTCCGGGGCCGAGTTCGATCACCGGGCCGTCGGATGCAATGTCAACGTAGCGCGCCATGGTCCGGGCGAGCAGGCGGCCCGATGGCATCACCGCGCCCATGTGCAGCGGCTTTTCGATCCAAGAGCGCAGAAACCTGACCTCGTCGTCCAGCGGACGGGGCGGCTTCTTCAACGCACGAACGGACGACTGCAAAGCCATTCAGCTACCAACCGGGGAAAAACGCGGCCCAGTGTCAAATTTTTGTTACATCCACAAGTATAGGCCGCACCCGGACCGGTCAAGTTAGACGACCGTCAGGGAGCGCTGGCGCGGGAGCCAAAGAATTCCTTGACCTTGGAGAAGAAACCCACCGCCTCGGGCTGAGTTTCACCGGAGGACAATTTTTCGAACTCCGCCAGCAGTTCCTGCTGCTTCTTGGTGAGGTTCTGTGGCGTTTCGACGACTACCTGGACATACATGTCGCCGATCTGCCGCGAACGCAGCACTGGCATGCCCTTTCCGGCGATGCGGAATCGCCTGCCGGTCTGAGTGCCCGACGGCACTTTGACCTTGGTCTTGCCGCGGTCGATGGTGGGCACTTCGAACTCGCCGCCGAGTGCCGCCGTTACCATCGAGATCGGCACCCGGCAATGCAGGTCGGCGCCGTCGCGCTGGAAAATGGCGTGGTTGGCGAGCGACAAGAAGATGTAGAGGTCGCCGGGCGGACCGCCGCGGAGGCCGGCTTCACCTTCGCCGGCAAGCCGAATCCGGGTGCCGTCCTCGACGCCCTGCGGAATGTTGACCGACAGCGTCCGCTCCTTGGTGACGCGGCCGGAGCCGGTGCAGGACGGACACGGATCTTCGATGGTCTGACCCCGGCCCTGGCAACTCGGGCAGGTGCGCTCCAGCGTGAAGAAGCCCTGGGCCTGGCGGACGCGGCCGGCACCGCCGCAGGTCGAGCAGGTCTTGGGCTTGGTGCCGGCCTTGGCGCCGGTGCCGGAGCACGCTTCGCAGGTGACCGAGACCGGAATTTCGATCTGCGCGGTCTTCCCCTTGAAGGCATCCTCCAGGGTGATTTCCATGTTGTAGCGCAGGTCGGCGCCACGCTCGCGGCCGGTGCCGCGGCCGCGCTGCGACGCCATGCCGAACAGGTCCTCGAAAATGTCGGAGAAAGACGAAGCGAAGCCTGTGCCGAACCCGGCGCCGCCGCCGAAGCCACCCTGCTCGAACGCGGCATGCCCGTAGCGGTCGTAGGCGGCGCGCTTGTCGCCGTCCTTGAGGACTTCGTAGGCTTCGTTAATCTCTTTGAACTTGATCTCGCACTGCGGGTCGCCCGGATTGCGGTCCGGGTGCCACTTCATAGCGAGCTTGCGGAAGGCGCTTTTCAGCGTCGAATCGTCGGCGCTGCGCTCGACTTCGAGGGTTTCGTAGTAGCAACGCTTGGTGGTGGACATAGCAACGCTTTCAATTGTCATGGCCGGGCTCGACCCGGCCATCCATCAATTCGGAAAGATGGACCGCCGGATCAAGTCCGGCGGTGACGGTGTTGCACGATGCGATCGGCATGGCGGAGCGTTCGCCGTTATGCCGACTTCTTCTTGTCGTCGTCGACTTCGGTGAACTCGGCGTCGACCACGTCGTCCTGACCGGGCTGCTGCGGCGCGGCGCCGCCTTCGGCCTGCTTGTACATCGCTTCGCCGAGCTTCATCGAAGCCTGCGCCAGCGTGTTGGTCTTGGCCTTGATCGCCTCGGCGTCGTCGCCCTTCAGCGCTTCGCGCAGATCGCTCAGCGCGTCTTCGATGCTGCGGCGTTCGCCTTCGTCGACCTTCGAACCGTGCTCGGCGAGCGCCTTCTCGGTGGAGTGAACCAGCGCGTCGGCGTGGTTCTTGGCGTCGACCGCCTCGCGGCGCTTCTTGTCCTCGGCCGCATTGGCCTCGGCGTCCTTGACCATCTTGTCGATCTCGGAATCGGACAGACCGCCGGAAGCCTGGATGCGGATCTGCTGCTCCTTGCCGGTCGCCTTGTCCTTGGCCGAGACGTTGACGATGCCGTTGGCGTCGATGTCGAACGTCACTTCGATCTGCGGCATGCCGCGCGGTGCCGGCGGGATGCCCATCAGATCGAACTGACCGAGCATCTTGTTGTCGGCCGCCATTTCGCGCTCGCCCTGGAAGACCCGGATGGTGACCGCGTTCTGATTATCTTCGGCGGTCGAGAACACCTGGCTCTTCTTGGTCGGAATCGTGGTGTTGCGATCGATGATCCGGGTGAACACGCCGCCCAGCGTTTCGATGCCCAGCGACAGCGGGGTGACGTCGAGCAGCAGCACGTCCTTGACGTCGCCCTGCAGCACGCCGGCCTGGATCGCCGCGCCGATTGCAACGACTTCGTCCGGGTTGACGCCCTTGTGCGGCTCCTTGCCGAACAGCTGCTTCACCACTTCCTGGACCTTCGGCATGCGGGTCATGCCGCCGACCAGCACCACTTCACTGATCTCACCGGCGGTGAGGCCGGCATCCTTCAGCGCTTTGCGGCACGGCTCGATGGTCTTCTGCACCAGGTCGTCGACCAGCGCTTCGAACTTGGCGCGGGTCAGCTTCATGGTCAGATGCTTCGGACCGGACTGGTCCGCGGTGATGAACGGCAGGTTGATCTCGGTCTGCGTCGTCGACGACAGCTCGATCTTGGCCTTTTCGGCGGCTTCCTTCAGGCGCTGCAGCGCAAGCTTGTCCTTGCGCAGGTCGATGCCCTGCTCCTTCTGGAATTCGTCGGCGAGGTAGTTGACCAGACGCATGTCGAAGTCTTCACCGCCGAGGAAGGTGTCGCCATTGGTCGACTTCACCTCGAACACACCGTCACCGATCTCCAGGATCGAGACGTCGAAGGTGCCGCCGCCGAGGTCGTACACCGCGATGGTGCCGGTCTTGGCCTTGTCGAGACCGTAGGCCAGCGCGGCCGCGGTCGGCTCATTGATGATGCGCAGCACTTCGAGGCCGGCGATCTTGCCGGCGTCCTTGGTGGCCTGGCGCTGGGCGTCGTTGAAGTACGCCGGAACGGTGATGACGGCCTGGTCGACCTTCTGGCCGAGATGCGCTTCCGCGGTCTCCTTCATCTTCTGCAGGATGAAGGCCGAGACCTGCGAGGGCGAATAGGTCTTGCCGTCGGCTTCGACCCAGGCGTCGCCGTTGGAGGCTTTGACGATCTTGTAGGGGACGAGGCCCTTGTCCTTCTCAACCATCGGGTCGTCGTAGCGGCGGCCGATCAGGCGCTTGACTGCGAAGAAGGTGCGCTCGGGATTGGTGACCGCCTGGCGCTTCGCCGGCTGGCCGACCAGACGCTCGCCATCGTCGGTGATCGCAACGATCGACGGGGTCGTGCGCATGCCCTCGGCGTTCTCGATGACCTTGGCAGACTTACCATCCATTACGGCGACGCACGAATTCGTCGTGCCGAGGTCGATACCAATGACCTTTCCCATGGTGCTCACTTCCTTCTTTTTGCGGCGAGTTGGACGGGCCCTGACGGCGCACCGGTCCAAACCCCCTAAGAAAATTCAATTGCTCGCGATTTGGCGGCGGTGAGCCTGATATAGGAGGGGGGGTCGGGTCCGCAAGGACCGCGACGGGGTTTCGATAACGAAAACACGGGCTTTACGAATCGTTACGAAACGCCGGCAAAGCCTGCTGCAGCGCGGCTTGCCGGGTCGGCGCGCGCGGCGCATCATCGGCGCTTGCCGACCGCGCGATCCGGCCCGCCGGCCGATCGACGCCCCAACCAAACAACGGCCTCAATGCAGCCCCAGGACAACTCGCCATGAGACAGATAGCGCGCCTGTTTGCGATTGCCCTGCTGTCGGCCGCCGCGACCCACGCCGCCGCCGCCGACACGGTTTACCCACGCGGCATCCGGGTCGGCATCGTGCCGATGCCGGGGCTGATCCAGGCCACGACTTTCTTGGGCTTCGAATCCGACGACCACGGCGTCAAGGTGCTGGTCTCGGAATTGCCGGGGCCGGCGTTCGACAAGATCGACGCCGCCTTCAAAGCAGCGCCCGAAGGCTCGCTCGGCAACGTCAAGCCGGAGAAGATCGAGACTCCCGCCGGCAGCGGCTACTTCACTGCCGAGGACGCCGTGGTCGGCCCCGACAAGGTCCGCCGCTACTCGATGATCGTGCCCGGCAGCAAACTGTTTTCCGGGTACGTCGCGGTGCAGGTCGCCGCGGTCAAGTCGGAGACTTATTCCGACGAGGCGGTCAAGAAGATGCTGTCGTCGGTGTCGGTGCGCCAGCAGGTGCCGGTCGACGAACAGGTCGCCGAAATGACGTTCAAGGTCCGCGACCTCGGCGACTTCAAGACGGTGCGGACGCTTGCGCCCGGCGTCGCGCTGCTTCTGACCGACGGCAACGAGGAGGCGGTGGAAACCGGCCCGTTCATGGTGCTCGGGCTGATCGGCTCAGTGCCGGAGAAGACCGACGACCGCGCCCGCTTCGCGCAGCAGGCGGCCGAGGCGATCCCCGGCCTGCGTGACGGCAAGATCACAATGTCCGAGCCGATCCGGATCGACGGATCGGCCGGCTTCGAGACACGGATCAACGGGGTCAGCGGCAAGGACAATACGCCGGTGACCGTGGTGCAGTGGCTGCGCTTCGGCGGTGCCAATGTGGCGATGCGGGTGATCGGCTCGTCGCCGAAGGATCAGTGGGCGACGGCGTTTCCGCGCTTTCGCAAGGTGCGCGACGGTCTGCAGCCGCGTTGATCCACGCAAGAACGACGCGCGAAACCGCGCGCCGTTTGTTTGTCTCGGATCGAGCCCCTCTCAGACCAAGTGTTGAGGCCGGCGAGCGGCACGGCCCAATCCGCCAGACGGATATCAGCCGGCCGTATCGCCGCCGCCTTCGCTCGGCGCAGCCTTGGCGCCACCCTTGGCGACCCCGACCAGCGCCGGACGCAGCACGCGCTCGCCGATCATGAAGCCGGCCTGCACCACCTGCACCACGGTGCCGGCGGGCACCGATGGATCCGGCACCTCGTACATCGCCTGCTGGAAGTTCGGATCGAACTTCTGGCCCTTCGGATCGAACTTCTTGACGCCGTTCTTCTCCAGCGCGTTGAGCAGCGACCGCTCGGTGAGTTCGACGCCCTCGATCAGCGCCTTGAGGCCCGGCTCGGCGTTGGCACGGGCCTCCGCCGGCACCGCGTCGAGCGCGCGCTGCAGGTTGTCGGCAATGTCCAGAACGTCACGCGCGAACGACGTCACCCCATAGGTGCGCGCGTCGGCGACTTCCTTCTGGGTCCGTTTGCGCAGATTCTCCATCTCGGCCAGCGTGCGCAGCATCTTGTCCCGCGCGTCCGCAGCCTCGCGCACCAGCGCCTCGTTCGATCCTTCTTCCGGGTCGTCCGGCATGATGTACGGCTTGGAAACGACCGGATCGGCGGCGGCCTGCGCCGTGTCCTGGTTGTTGTCCTTCTGTCCATCAGTCTCGGTCATCACGCTACCTTCTTGAAAAATCGTCTGGATCGTTACGGGAGAGTTGGCCGGGATATCGTGGTTCGCGGCGCGAAAATCAAGTTTCTGAAAATCAGCCCCCGAGCATCCGGCTGACGATCCGTGCGGTGTAATCGACCATCGGGATCACTCGCGCATAGTTCAGCCGCGTCGGGCCGATCACGCCGAGCACGCCGACGATGTGACCGGCGCCGTCGCTGTAGGGCGCGATGATGGTCGACGAGCCCGACAGCGAGAACAGCTTGTTCTCCGAGCCGATGAAGATCCGCACCCCGTCGGCGCTTTCGGCGCGGCCGAGCAGATCGATCACGCCGCGCTTGGTCTCGAGATCGTCGAACAGCAGCCGCACCCGCTCCAGATCGTCGAGCGCGTGCAGGTCTTCGAGCAGATTGGCATGGCCGCGCACGATCAACTGCCGGTCCTCGCCGTCGCCGCCCGACCAGTTGGCGATTCCCGCCGAGATGATCTTCTGGGTGAGCTGATCCAGCTCGGCCTTGTTCTGGACCATCAGCGATTCGAGCTCGAGCCGGGCTTCCGCGAGCGTCCTGCCGCGAATCCGGGCGTTGAGATAATTGGTGGCCTCGACCAGCGCCGACGACGGCACCCCGGGCGGCAGCGTCAGCACCCGGTTCTCGACCTGGCCGTCTTCGGCCACCAGGATCACCAGCGCCCGCTCAGGCTCCAGCCGGACGAATTCGATGTGCTTGAGCCGGACATTGGCCTTCGCGGTCAGCACCACCGCGGCCGCCCGGGTCAGGCCCGACAGCCGCGTCAGCGCCTCGCCGAGCGCGGCTTCCACCGTATGGGCGCGCCCCACCGACGAAAGCTGCGCCTGGATCGACTGCCGCTCCGGCTCGGTGAGGTCGCCGACCTGCATCAGCGCATCCACGAAGAACCGCAGACCGAGCTCGGTCGGCAGCCGGCCGGCCGAAGTGTGCGGGGCGTAGATCAGGCCGAGCTGTTCGAGGTCGGCCATCACATTGCGCACCGAGGCGGGCGACAGCGGAACGGAAATCAGACGGGAAATGTTGCGGGAGCCCACCGGCTCGCCGGTCGCCAGATAGCTTTCGACGATCTGACGAAAAATCTCCCGCGAGCGCTCGTTGAGCTGGGCCAGGCCGGCATTGGGGGCGATCAGGCCGATCGGGTCGTGCTGAACCAAATTCTCCTCCGTGGTCCGCTTAATTTGTCGTCGCCCGGGCCCCGTTACAAGCGGCGAGCGCGGGGTTGCGGCCCGCAACCCTTGCCGCTACGGCCGCGGCCCCCTAAAAGCACCGCAACATTGATTTCCCCGCAATAGATGGAGGTCCCCATGCGGCCGAGCCGCCGTGCGCCGGATGAACTGCGCGCCGTGTCGCTGGAACGCGGCGTCGTCAAATATGCCGAGGGCTCCTGCCTGGTGAAGTTCGGCGATACCCATGTGCTGGTGACCGCCACCCTGGAAGAGCGGCTGCCGCCGTGGCTGAAGGGCCAGGGCCGCGGCTGGGTGACAGCCGAATACGGCATGCTGCCGCGCGCCACCCTGGAACGCACCCGGCGCGAAGCCTCGGCCGGCAAGCAGAACGGCCGCACCGTCGAGATTCAGCGCCTGATCGGCCGCTCGCTGCGCACCATCGTCGATCTCGAGGCGCTGGGCGAGCGCCAGATCACGGTCGATTGCGACGTGCTGCAGGCCGACGGCGGCACCCGGACCGCCTCGATTACCGGTGCCTGGGTCGCACTCGCGGACTGCCTGAACTGGATGAAGGCCCGCAACATGATCAAGACCCAGGTGCTACGCGACAATGTCGCGGCGATCTCCTGCGGCATCTACAACGGCACGCCGGTGCTGGATCTCGACTATGCCGAGGATTCAGAGGCCGAGACCGATGCCAACTTCGTGATGACCGGCGACGGCCGGATCGTCGAGGTCCAGGGCACGGCCGAAAAGACGCCGTTCTCGCAGGACGAGTTCCTGGCGCTGATGGCACTGGCGCAGAAGGGTGTCGCCCGGCTGGTAGATCTGCAGAAAATGGCGGTGGGGTGAGTCATTCCTGCCACCTCTTCGCAACGCGAGCTGAGCTAGGCTGACATCGTCATGCACCGTCGAATCACCGGCAAGCTCGTGATCGCCACCCACAATCCCGGCAAGCTGGCCGAGATGCGGGAGCTGTTGGCCCCTTACGGCATAGAGGCGATCTCCGCCGGTGAGCTCGGCCTCGCCGAGCCCGACGAGACCGGCGACAGCTTTCAGGCCAATGCCCGGATCAAGGCCGAGGCGGCCGCCAAGGCCGCGCAACTGCCGGCGTTTGCCGACGATTCCGGACTGGCAGTCGATGCGCTCGGCGGTGCCCCGGGAATATATTCCGCACGCTGGGCCGGCGAAACTAAGGACTTCGGCGCTGCCATGGCGCAGATCGAACGGCTGCTGCAGGAACGCGGCGGCACCGCGGCGGAGCGGCGCACTGCGCATTTCGTGTCGGCGCTGTGTATCGCCTGGCCCGATGGGCACGTCGAGGAGGTCGAGGCGCGCGCCGATGGTACTTTGGTGTGGCCGCCGCGCGGCACCGCCGGCTTCGGCTACGACCCGGTCTTCCTGCCCGATGGCCACAGCCGCACCTTCGGCGAGATGACCAGCGTCGAGAAGCACGGCCTGCCGCCGCTCGGCCTCGGCCTGTCGCATCGCGCCAAGGCGTTCGTCAAACTGGCGGAGATCTGCCTTGCGGGCTAGCTCCGACCCAGCTTTCGGCGTCTATGTGCACTGGCCGTTCTGCCTGTCGAAGTGCCCGTATTGCGACTTCAACAGCCACGTCCGCCATGCCGCGATCGACGAGGCGCGGTTCGCCCGCGCTTTCGCGCGCGAGATCGCCACCACCGCAGAACGGATCGGTCCGCGCCAGGTGAGCTCGATCTTCCTCGGCGGCGGCACCCCATCGCTGATGCAGCCGTCGACGGTTGCGGCGATCCTGGACGCGATCGCGCGGCACTGGCAGGTCGCGCCCGACGCCGAGATCTCGCTCGAAGCCAATCCGACCAGCGTCGAGGCGACCCGGTTTCGCGGCTACCGGGCGGCCGGCGTCAACCGCGTGTCGCTCGGCGTGCAGGCGCTCGACGACGCCTCGCTGAAGGCGCTCGGACGATTGCACTCGGCCGAAGAGGCCTTGAATGCGGTGGCGATCGCCAAGTCGGCCTTCGACCGCTACTCGTTCGACCTGATCTATGCGCGGCCGGGACAGACCGCGGCGATGTGGGAAGCCGAACTGCGCTACGCGATCGGCGAGGCCGCCGAGCATCTGTCGCTGTATCAGCTCACCATCGAGCCCGACACGCCGTTCTATTCGCTGCACAAGGCCGGCAAGCTGCCGACGCCGGACGAGGCCGAGGCGCGGGCGCTGTACGACGTCACCCAGTCGGTCTGCGCCGAACTGGGGCTGCCGGCCTACGAGATCTCCAACCACGCCCGCCCGGGCGCGGAATGCCGGCACAATCTGATCTACTGGCGCGGCCAGGAATATGCCGGGATCGGCCCCGGCGCCCATGGCCGGCTCGATCTCGGCAGCGCGCGCTACGCCACCGCCACTGAAAAGCGCCCCGAGAGCTGGCTGATGCGGGTGGAAGCCACCGGCCACGGCCTGATCGCCGACGAACGCCTCACCAGCGAAGAGCGCGCCGACGAATTCCTGCTGATGGGGCTGCGGCTCGCCGAGGGCATCGATCCGCAGCGCTATCAGCTATTGTCCGGCCGCCCGCTCGATCCGTCGCGGATCGCATTGCTGCGCGAAGAGGGCGCGATCGCGGTCGATGCCGACGGCCGCCTGCGGGTGACGCAGGAGGGCTTTCCCGTGCTGGACGCGGTGGTGGCGGATCTCGCCGCCTGACCCCGTCGCTGCGACGCCCGCTCAGGCACCGACCTTGAACTAGAGCGGCTCATCGTTTGATTGAAACGATCCGACGTTTCCGAAGGCACTGAGTCCTCATCCTGAGCAACCATTAGATCGGGGCAGATTTAGCGATCCAAGGAGTGCCGCGGGCGACGACTGTGTTGATGAAGATAATCAGCTTACGGGCGCAGGCGACCAAGGCGAGCTTGTGTGGTTTACCCCTGGCGGTCAGCGT
>NZ_UFQQ01000025.1 GCF_900218015.1 Rhodopseudomonas pentothenatexigens
CTCCCGGGCCACGTGGCTGCGAACCACGCAACGCAGGACGCCGCCCCTCTCCCCGCCTCAAGACGCCTCCGGAGGCGCCCCTCGATGGGAGAGGTGATGGGTCTTTATTCCTATTCGACGTGCTTGTCAACGGCGATTTCTGCCGCTTGGTGGCCGGCGCATTTCCACTGCGCGTTTCGAGCCCGGTCGACGGCGGCCTGATGGCGAGGAATGCGTGAGGGCTATCCGCTAAGGGTAGCTCGGGCGATTAGTCGTCCGCGCCACGCCTCTCCCTGCACCGTCGTTCCGGGGCGCTCGCAACGCGAGCGAACCCGGAACCCCGAGCTGATTGCAAAGAGATTCCGGGCTCGCGAGCTTTTGGTTGCGCCCCGAAATGACGCGGGGTGAGTGCGCCTCGCACGTCATGGCCGGGCTTGACCCGGCCATCCATCCTTCGAGGCGCCCCTGCTACGCTCTTCGAGCTGCGCCGCGGCTCCTCAGGATGAGGCCGTGCTGTTGGGTGAGTTGGGCGCTACGCGCTGATGGCGCGGCGTACGGTCGCACCCCTTACCCCACGTCATTCCGGGGCGCGCGAAGCGCGAGCCCGGAATCCATACGCCGCAGTATCGGCGATGTGGCAGAGTCGCAGTGACGCCCGCCTCGACGTTACCACGAGCGCAGGGGTTATGGATTCCGGGCTCACGCGCTGCGCGCGTGCCCCGGAATGACGGGTCGAGAGTCCGTCGTGGTTCGCGCAGCATGGTTGTGCTACCGCGCACGCCTCACCACCACCCGTCATCCCCGCGTAGGCGGGGATCCAGTTTTCCAGAGCGCTCGCAGCAGAGCACTGCATTGCGACCGACGCTCTGGGATACTGGGTCGCCCGATCAAGTCGGGCGATGACGGTGTGGGAAGGGTCGTTTCGACGCCTACCTCGGCAGCGTCGTGCTACCCATCAGGAACCGGTCGATCGCCTGGGCGCACAGCCGGCCTTCCCGGATCGCCCAGACCACCAGGGATTGGCCGCGGCGCATGTCGCCGGCGGCGAACACCTTGTCGACCGAGGTGGTGAAGTGCGACAGGTCGGCCGCGACGTTGCCGCGCGGGTCGAGCGCGACGCCGAGCTGGGTGAGGAGACCTTCCTTGACCGGCGAGACGAAGCCCATCGCCAGCAGCACGAGGTCGGCTTCGAGCACGAATTCGGTGCCGGGGATCGGCTGGAACTTGGCGTCGACGCGGACGCAGTTCAGCTTCTTGACGACGCCGCCCTCGCCTTCGAACGACTGCGTCATCACGGCGAATTCACGCGCGGCGCCTTCGGCCTGGCTCGACGAGGTGCGCATCTTCATCGGCCAGTTCGGCCAGGTCAGCGCCTTGTTCTCGCGCTCCGGCGGCGCCGGCATGATTTCGATCTGGGTCACCGACTTGGCGCCCTGACGGATCGAGGTGCCGATGCAGTCCGAACCGGTGTCGCCGCCGCCGATCACCACCACGTTCTTGCCGCCGGCGAGGATGTCGGTGCCGTTCACGGCTTCGCCGGAGACGCGGCGGTTCTGCTGGGTGAGGAAGTCCATCGCAAAATGGATGCCGGCAAGCTCACGGCCCGGGATCGGCAGATCGCGCGGCGCTTCGGCGCCGCCGGTCAGCGCCACGGCGTCGTACTGCTTCAGGAGCTCGGCCGGATCGACCGCACCCGGAGCGCTGCCGCCGACCGGCGCGCCATAGTGGAAGGTGACGCCTTCGGCCTCCATCTGTGCGACACGGCGGTCGATCAGATGCTTCTCCATCTTGAAGTCCGGGATGCCGTAGCGCAGCAGGCCGCCGGCCTTGGCCAGCTTCTCATAGACGTGGACGTCGTGACCGGCGCGCGCGAGCTGCTGGGCGCAGGCGAGGCCCGCCGGGCCGGCGCCGATGATCGCGACGCTCTGGCCGGTCTTGACCGCGGCGATCTCCGGCTTGACCCAGCCGTTGTCGAACGCGGTGTCGACGATCGCGCATTCGATCGTCTTGATGGTGACCGGGTTGTCGTCGATGTTCAGCGTGCACGACGCTTCGCACGGCGCCGGGCAGATCCGGCCGGTGAATTCCGGGAAGTTGTTGGTGGAGTGCAGGGTGCGCGAGGCCTCCTGCCAATAGCCGTTGTAGACCAGATCGTTCCAGTCCGGGATCTGGTTGTTGACCGGACAGCCGGTCGCGCCCGGCTGCGGCGAACCGGTGCCGTGGCAATACGGGATGCCGCAGTTCATGCAGCGGGCGGCCTGGTCGCGCAGGTCTTTCTCGCTGAGCGGCACCACGAATTCGTTGTAGCCCTTGATCCGCTCGGCGACCGGCGCATAGGCGCGATCGTGCCGCTCGATTTCCAGAAACCCCGTGACCTTGCCCATCGAACTCTGACGCCTCGAATTCTTGTCTTCGACTTTAAGTCTTCGTTTCGTGGCCCTCATGGTTCGAGACGGCGCTTCGCGCCTCCTCACCATGAGGGGACTGTGCTGGTTGCCGGACAGCGGCACGCCGCGCGTCCAGCCCTCATCCTGAGGAGCGCGCCTGCGGCGCGCGTCTCGAAGGATGATCGATCGAGAGCCTACGCCCCGATCGCGATCTTCGGCTCCTCGGCGGCGCGGGCTTTCAACTCGCGCAGCGCGCGGCGGTACTCGACCGGCATCACCTTGCGGAACTTCGGCAGATAGCTCTTCCAGTTCGCCAGGATGTCCTGGGCGCGCTTGGAGCCGGTGTACTTGGCGTGGCGCGAGATCAAGACGTGCAGCCGCTCGACGTCGGCGCCGAGCAGATCGGCGAACACGTCGACCTTGCCGTGCGCTTCGAGATCGCCGGACTGGTGGAAGGTGCCGGCGTTGATCATCTCCTCCGACAGCACCGGCTCGAGCTCGACCATCGCCATGTTGCAAGTCTTGGCGAAGCAGCCGTCCTCGTCCAGCACGTAGGCGACGCCGCCCGACATGCCCGCCGCGAAGTTGCGCCCGGTCTTGCCGAGCACCACGACGATGCCGCCGGTCATGTATTCGCAGCAATGATCGCCGGCGCCTTCGACCACCGCGACCGCGCCCGAGTTACGCACCGCGAAGCGCTCGCCGGCGATGCCGCGGAAGTAGCACTCGCCCTCGATCGCGCCGTACATCACGGTGTTGCCGACGATGATCGACTCTTCCGGCACGATGCCGGAGATCGCCGGCGGCCGGACGATGATCTTGCCACCCGACAGGCCCTTGCCGACATAGTCGTTGCCTTCGCCTTCGAGATCGAAGGTGATGCCGCGCGCCAGCCAGGCGCCGAACGCCTGCCCCGCGGTGCCCTTGAGGTGCACCTGGATGGTGTCGGCCGGCAGGCCGGCGTGGCCGTAATGCTTGGCCACGGTGCCGGACAGCATCGCGCCGGCCGAGCGGTCGGTGTTGTTGATCTCGATCTCGAACTTCACCGGCGCGCCGCGATCGATCGCCGGCTGCGACTTGGCGATCAGCTTGCGATCGAGCACGTTGTCGAGATGATGGTCCTGACCTTCCGAGTGGAAGATGGTCTGGCCCTTCTCCGCCTTCTGCTTGAAGAACAGCTTGGAGAAATCGAGGCCCTTGGCCTTCCAGTGCGCCACCAGCGCGGCCTGATCGAGCATCTGCGACTGACCGACCATCTCGTTGAAGCTGCGGTAGCCGAGGCTCGCCATCAGCTCGCGGACTTCTTCGGCGACGAAGAAGAAGTAGTTGATGACGTGCTCGGGCTGGCCGGTGAAGCGCTTGCGCAGCACCGGATCCTGCGTCGCGACGCCGACCGGGCAGGTGTTGAGATGGCACTTGCGCATCATGATGCAGCCGGCCGCGATCAGCGGCGCGGTGGCGAAGCCGAACTCGTCGGCGCCGAGCAGCGCACCGATCACCACGTCGCGGCCGGTGCGGAAACCGCCGTCGACCTGCACGGCGATGCGCGACCGCAGCCGCTCACGCACCAGGGTCTGATGGGTTTCGGCAAGGCCGATTTCCCACGGGCTACCTGCGTGCTTGATCGAGGTCAGCGGCGAGGCGCCGGTGCCGCCTTCGAAGCCCGAGATGGTGACGTGGTCGGCGCGCGCTTTCGCGACGCCCGCCGCGACGGTGCCGACGCCGATTTCCGACACCAGCTTCACCGAGATCGCGCTCGAAGGATTGACGTTCTTCAGATCGTAGATCAGCTGCGCCAGATCCTCGATCGAATAGATGTCGTGGTGCGGCGGCGGCGAGATCAGGCCGACGCCGGGGGTCGAGTGGCGCACCGCCGCGATCGTCGCGTCGACCTTGTGGCCGGGCAACTGACCGCCTTCGCCGGGCTTGGCCCCCTGCGCCATCTTGATCTGGATCATGTCGGAATTGGCGAGATATTCCGTCGTCACGCCGAACCGGCCCGAAGCGACCTGCTTGATCGCCGAGCGCATCGAATCGCCGTTCGCCATCGGCTTGAAGCGATCCGGCTCTTCGCCGCCCTCGCCGGTGTTCGACTTGCCGCCGATCCGGTTCATCGCGATCGCCAGCGTGGTGTGCGCCTCGCGCGAGATCGAGCCGAAGCTCATCGCGCCGGTCGAGAACCGCTTGACGATCTCGGCGGCCGGCTCGACCTCCTCGATCGGCACCGGCTTGCGGCCTTCGGCCTCGGCGCCCTTGATCTTGAACAGGCCGCGCAGCGTCAGCAGCTTCTCCTGCTGATCGTTGAGCAGCTTGGCGAAGGCGCGGTAGCGCTCCTGCGAATTGCCGCGCACCGCGTGCTGCAGCGTCGCCACCGAATCCGCCGTCCAGGCGTGATCTTCGCCACGGGTGCGGAAGGCGTATTCGCCGCCGACATCGAGCGCGGTCTTGTACACCAGCGCGTCGCCGAACGCGTCGCGATGCCGGCGCACGGTCTCCTCGGCGATTTCGGCGAGGCCGACGCCCTCGATCTGCGAGTGGGTGCCGGCAAAGTACTTGGCGATGAAATCGTGGCGCAGGCCGACCGCATCGAAGATCTGCGCGCCGCAATACGACTGGTAGGTCGAGATGCCCATCTTGGACATCACCTTCAAGAGGCCCTTGCCGATCGACTTGATGTAACGCTTGACGATCTCGTAGTCGTCGAGCTTGGCCGGCAGCCGGTCCTTCAGCGCGATGATCGTCTCGAACGCCAGATACGGGTTGATCGCCTCGGCGCCGAAACCGGCCAGGCAGGCGAAGTGATGCACTTCGCGCGGCTCGCCCGACTCGATCACCAGTCCGACCGAGGTGCGCAGGCCGACGCGGATCAGATGATGATGCACGGAGGCGCAGGCCAGCAGCGCCGGGATCGGAATCCGATCGGCACCGGCGGCGCGGTCGCTGAGGATGATGATGTTGACGCCGTCCCGCACCGCGGATTCGGCGCGGGCGTTGAGGTCGTCGAGCACCTGCTCCATCGCAGCGGCGCCGAGCGCGGAATGGAACGTGGTGTCGAGCGTGCGCGACTTGAAGTGCGGATCGCCGATCTCGGAGATCGAGCGGATCTTCTCGAGGTCGCCGTCGGTGAGGATCGGCTGACGCACTTCCAGACGCTTGGTGCCGGCGAGCTCTGCGGTGTCGAACAGATTCGGCCGCGGGCCGATGATCGACACCAGGCTCATCACCAGTTCTTCGCGGATCGGATCGATCGGCGGGTTGGTGACCTGGGCGAAGTTCTGCTTGAAATAGGTGTAGAGCAGCTTCGGCTTGTCCGACAGCGCCGACAGCGGCGTGTCGTTGCCCATCGAGCCGTTGGCTTCCTCGCCGGTCGAGGCCATCGGCGTCAGCAGGATCGAGATGTCTTCCTGCGTATAGCCGAACGCCTGCTGCCGATCGAGCAGCGGCAGGTTGGAGCGCTGGCCCTTGACCGGCGCTTCCTTCAGCTCTTCCAGCACGATCTGGGTGCGATGCAGCCAGTCGGCATAAGGATGGCTGGCGGAGAGCTGCGCCTTGATCTCTTCATCGGGAATCAGCCGGCCCTGCTCGAGATCGACCAGCAGCATCTTGCCGGGCTGCAGCCGCCACTTGGTGACGATCTGGTCTTCCGGAATCTTGAGGACGCCCATTTCGGACGCCATCACGATGCGGTCGTCCTTGGTGACCAGATAGCGCGCCGGGCGCAGGCCGTTGCGGTCGAGCGTCGCGCCGATCTGTCGGCCGTCGGTGAAGGCGAGCGCAGCCGGGCCGTCCCACGGCTCCATCAGGGCGGCATGGTATTCGTAGAAGGCGCGGCGCTTCTCGTCCATCAGCGGGTTGCCGGCCCACGCCTCCGGGATCATCATCATCACCGCGTGCGGCAGCGAGTAGCCGCCGCGCACCAGGAATTCGAGCGCGTTGTCGAAACAGGCGGTGTCGCTCTGACCCTCGTAGGAGATCGGCCACAGCCGGCTGATGTCCTTGCCGTACAGCTCCGAATGCACCGAGGCCTGCCGCGCCGCCATCCAGTTGACGTTGCCGCGCAGGGTGTTGATCTCGCCGTTGTGCGCGACCATGCGGTACGGATGCGCCAGCGACCAGGTCGGGAAGGTGTTGGTCGAGAACCGCTGATGCACCAGCGCCAGCGCGGAGGCGAAATCGTCCTCGTGCAGGTCGGGATAGTACTTGCCGAGCTGGTCGGCCAGGAACATCCCCTTGTAGATCACGGTGCGGCACGACAGCGACACCGGATAGTAGCCGGCGAGGCCACGTTCGCGGCGCTGATAGATCGCGTTCGAGATCGACTTGCGCAGGATGTAGAGCTTGCGCTCGAACTCGTCCTCGGACGCGATCGCGCTGCCACGGCCGATGAACACCTGCATGTTGGCCGGCTCGGTCGGCTTGACGGTCTCGCCGAGCGAGGAATTGTCGGTCGGCACGTCGCGCCAGCCGAGGAAGGTCAGGCCCTCGGCCTTGATGCGGTCCTCGATGATGCTCTTGATCACCTTCCGCCACGAGGTCTCGCGCGGCATGAACAGCGCGCCGACCGCGTATTCGCCCGGCGCCGGCAGCGAAAAGCCGAGCTCGGCGGCCTTGCGGCTGAAGAAGGCGTGCGGGATCTGCACCAGAATGCCGGCGCCGTCGCCGGCACGCGGATCGGCGCCGACCGCGCCGCGGTGCTCGAGGTTGCACAGGATGCGCAGCGCGTCGCAGACGATCTGGTGCGACTTGACGCCCTTGATGTTGGCGATGAAGCCGACGCCGCAGGCGTCCTTCTCGCGCGACAGGTCGTACAGCCCTTCGGCCGGCGGACGCCAGGTGTGTTCGGGCGCGTGCGCGGCGGTTTTGACAGACGAGTCCGCCGTCAGCGCATTGGCAACCATGTTTTCGCGCGCAAGCTCAGACCCGCTCATCTTCGTCCTCTTCATCCCGGGAGGGGATACACTATCCAGCATCGGCGCAGTTCGGACGCTCGCGGCACCCTCCGGGCCACCGCTCGCGCTCTGCGAGCCACGATTTGCGTATTCAGACCCCGGTGTCCATATCGCCCAACGGACAATGGGGTGCCGCGCGCGACGTCCATCGCCTCGCGTGACGCTGCAAACCCCGTGCCGGGCTACCACCGTAAATGAGACAGCGATGCTGTCCTAGCACGACTTTGCCAAATTTTTGTCTAGCACACAAGCGCGGCCGAGTCCTCCGTTGGATCGACCCATCGCGCCCGCCGCTGCCGCGGATTCACGCCAAATGCGCCGCGATTGGGCCAAGCCCAGGCCAAATTCCCCCGCGAGGCTCCCGCCCGCACCAGAACGGGGCGGGCGCTGCAGGGAGCATCAAGCTATGAAATTCACCGGGTGGGTCATATCGGCCAGTCTCGCCGCAACCGCCGCGACCGCGGCTATGGCCGATCCGCTGCCCGTCGGCGGCGCCGCGCGGCCGCCCGTCACGAAGGTGTCCGACCTTCAGGGCTCGTACGCGGCGATGCCACCTCCGCCGCCGCGACGGGAATTGCGCCGCGTCGCGCCTGCGGTCGAGGCGCTGGAGGTCCTGTCGCCGGACGCCGTCACCCGCGCCGCCCGCGCCGAAGGCTTCGCGCCGCTCGGCTATCCGCGCCAGCGCGGCGTCGTCTACACCATGGCGGTGATCAATCCGGAGGGCGACGACGGCCGGCTGGTGATCGACGCCCGCACCGGGCGGCTGCTGCGATTCATGCCGGCATGGCAGATGGGCGACCGCATGGAAGACGTGACCGTCGCCAGCTACGGCCGCATTCAGGGCCTGCCACGCTTCATCGAACGCAATCCGCCGCGGCCGCCGAAGCCGGTCGCGCGCGTCGCCACCCGGAATCCGGCCACTCCTCTGCCGCGCCCGGCGCCGCAGCACCCGGCGGGCGAAAAGGCGGCCAAAGCCGTGGGCGCCGACGCCTCCAAGGACGGCTCGAAGCCGGCGCTTGATCAGGCCAAGCAGGACAGCCCGAATACGGCCAAGCAGGACACCGCCGCGGCCCAGGCCCCGCCCACCGTGACGCCGTCGGCCGCGGGTCCGGCACCGGCCCAGGCCAAGCCATCCGTCACCATACGCCCCACAGAAGCGATGCCGCCGGTGCAGACACTGGAGTGACGGCCGGGGCCATCATAGAAAAGCGCCCCGGTTGCCCGGGGCGCCGTGTTGGCCAGAGGATCTATACAGCGAAGCAGAGTTCGCAATCGAACCGCGCGTTACGCGGCGGCCTTCTCGCTGTTATCGGTGACCACCTGCGGGGTCGCCTGAGCATTGATGCTGATCGGAATGCTGCGCGGCTTTTTCGCCTCGGGAATCTCGCGCACGAGGTCGACGTGCAGCAGACCGTTTTCGAGGCTGGCATTCTTCACCGTGACGTAGTCGGCGAGCTGGAACGCCCGCTCGAACGCGCGCGCCGCGATGCCGCGATACAGCACTTCAGCCTTGCCGGCCTCTTCGCCGCCCTTCTCGCCCTTGATGGTCAGCGTATTCTCCTTGCTGACGATCGAAAGCTCGGACGGAGAGAATCCAGCCACCGCGACGGTGATGCGATACGCATTCTCGCCGGTCCGCTCGATGTTGTAGGGCGGATAGCCGGGCGCGGCCGCATCCGCAGCGGTCTGGTCGAGCAGGTTGAACAGCCGGTCGAAGCCGATGGTCGAACGATAGAACGGGGTGAGATCGAAGCTACGCATGGTCAAAGTCCTCCTAGAAGCGACTATGTGACGACCCGCCCGCCATCGGGCCGGGCCTTGTCCGTGCAGCCGGGGATCAGTTCCTGATCCCTTGGTGTGGCCTGCACGGAAATGATATGGGAGGGGCGTTTCGGGGTTCAAGAGGGGGCCCGAAGCAGTTCGCGCCCGCCGCTTTCATCCCGATTTCCAGGTATTTGCCCTCCTCCGGACCCGGTCCATGACGCTCGTCTCGACTCCTGCCAATCCGGTGCCCGAAGACGCCGTCTCCGGTTTCATCAAGACGCCCGACGGCGTCCAGCTCCGCTTCGCGCGGTGGGATCCGACGGGGCATCGCAAGGGCACGGTGTGCGTTTTCACCGGGCGCACCGAGCAGATCGAGAAGTACTTCGAGACGGTGCGCGACCTGCGCGATCGCGGCTTTGCGGTTGCGGCGCTGGATTGGCGCGGCCAGGGCCATTCCGAGAGGCGGCTGCGCGATTATCGCAAGGGCTACGTCCGCAACTTTGCCGACTTCGAGGTCGACGTCGAAACCTTCGTCCGCGAGGTGGTGCTGCCGGACTGCCCGCCGCCGCATTTCGCGCTGGCGCATTCGATGGGCGGCGCGGTGATGCTGCGCGTCGCCCGCTCCGGCAAGCGCTGGTTCGATCGGATGGTGCTGTCGGCACCGATGATCGACCTGCCCGGCCGCGCCACTTCGTTGCCGGTGCGGCTGCTGCTGCGTGCGATGCGGCTGGCCGGCCAGGGCGGTCGCTACGTGCCCGGCGGCAACGAGGTGTTGGCCAATACCGAGCCGTTTCTCGGCAACCGACTGACCTCGGACCCGGTGCGCTACGCCCGCAACGCCGCCATCGTCGCCGAAGACCCGACGCTCGGACTGGCCTCGCCGACGGTGGCCTGGGCCGACAGCGCCTTCCGTGCCATGCACGCCTTCAAGGCAACCGACTATCCGTCTCAGATCCGGCAGCCGATCCTGATGATCGCTGCCGGCATGGACGGTGTGGTGTCGACACCGGCGATCGAGGAGTTCGCGTATCATTTGCGCGCCGGTTCACATCTGGTGATCCCCGGCGCCAAACACGAAATCCTGCAGGAGCAGGATCGCTACCGCCAGCAGTTCTGGGCGGCGTTCGATGCTTTCGTACCGGGGACGCCGCTGTTCTGATGTGACATTCTGTCTCCGGCGAGGCTCCGCGCCGCGGTTCGGAACTTCACACATCCGCCTTGGTTGCAGGCTGCAAGACCTTCCGGTTCAGCCCTCCGTTCCTCTCGAAAGATCTCCAGTCATGAAAATCCGCAAAGCCGTCTTCCCGGTCGCTGGCCTCGGCACCCGCGTCCTTCCCGCCACCAAGGCGATGCCGAAGGAGATGCTGACCATCGTCGACAAGCCGCTGATTCAGTACGTCGTCGACGAAGCCCGGGAAGCCGGCATCGAGCACTTCGTGTTCGTGACCGGCCGCAACAAGGGCATGATCGAGGATCACTTCGATCGTCAGTTCGAGCTCGATGTGACCCTGGAGAAGCGCAACAAGAAGAATGAAATGGAGATCCTGGCGCGCGATCAGCCGGAGGCCGGAGCGATGAGCTTCACCCGCCAGCAGGCGCCGCACGGGCTCGGCCACGCGGTGTGGTGCGCCCGCGACATCGTCGGCAACGAGCCGTTCGCGGTGGTGCTGCCGGACGAGCTGGTGCTCAACACCCCGGGCTGCCTGAAGCAGATGATCCAGGCCGCCGAGAAGCTCGGCGACAAGGCCAACGTCATCGCGGTTGAGGAAGTGCCGGCCGACCGCACCCATCAATACGGCATCTGCGGCGTCGGCAAGCGCACCGGCAAGGTGTTCGAGGTCGACGGCATGGTCGAGAAGCCGGCGCCCGGCACCGCGCCGTCGAACCTGTCGATCACCGGGCGCTACATCCTGCAGCCTGAGATCTTCAAGATCCTGGCGACGCAGGAGCGCGGCGCCGGCGGCGAGATCCAGCTCACCGACGCCATGATCGGGCTGTCGAAGACGCAGAAGTTCTACGGCGTCGAATTCGAGGGTGAGCGCCACGATTGCGGCTCGAAGGCCGGTTTTCTCCGCGCCAACATCGCCTTCGCGATGCAGCGAGACGATCTGCGCGCCGGCCTGATCGAAGACATGAAGCGTTATCTGGACAAGTAGTCGCGCTGCTCCGAAGCCCCGGAGAGGTTACGCCACCAGCGTGACCTCGCCGCGCACCGCGACGACGCAGCGATTGCGGCCGAGCTCCTTGGCGGCGTACAGCGCGCGGTCGGCGGCTTCGACCAGATCGTGCCAGTGCTGCGGGGTCGTGGGCGTGGTGCTGGCGACGCCGATCGAGACGGTCACGCCGCCCTCGACGTCCGACCATTGCTCGACTTTGCGCCGGATCGTCTCGGCGACGGCTTCGGCGGCCGGCGCCGTGAGCCCCGGCAGCAACACCGCAAATTCTTCGCCGCCAAATCGAGCCGCGCAATCGCCTGCGCGATGTACCGTGTCGGCAATGCAGACGGCGACGCCGACCAGCATCTGATCGCCGGCCTGATGACCGAAGCTGTCGTTGTAAGCCTTGAAGTGATCGGCATCGATCATCAACAGCGCGATCGGCGTATTCTGCCGGATGGCGCGGCGCCATTCGGTGTCGATCGCGGCGTCGAACTTGCGGCGGTTGGTCAGGCCCGTCAGCGGGTCGGTGGTTGCGAGCTCCTCGAGCCTGCGCTCGGCCTGGGCGCGACGTTCGATCTCGTGGATGAAGAACACCGTGACGGCAGCCACGAAGGTGGCGAGAACCAGCAGCACGATGCCGATCCAGGTCGCCTCCCGACGCCACATCGCGTAGATGTCGTCCCACGATTTCGCCACCAGCACCACCAGCGGCTTGGTGCTGTCGCTCCAGACGAACATCCGTTCGACACGATCGAGCGTGCCGACCCCGTCGAACCAGCCGCTGCGGTGCTCGAACATCTTCTGGACGCCCGGCGTGAACATCATGTTCTTGCCGATCAGCTCCGGCGTGAACGGGGTGCGGACGATCAGGGTGCCGTCCTGGGCGATCACCGCGATCATGTCGTTCGGTCGTAGCCGTAGCCGCTTGAACAGGTCCTGGAAGTAACCGAACTGGATCGATCCGGCGACGACGCCGAGGAACTGACCGTCGGGTCCGCTGATCCGGCGGCTGAGGACGACTGAATAGCGACCGTCGAGCTGCTGAGGGTCGCTGATGTACAGTCCGAAATACGGCTGGTCGCGGTGCACGGTGAAGAACGGCTGGTCGCTTCGATTGTCCTTCGTCGGGTGCAGCACCGCCGAGTCGCGGGTCAGGTCGCCGTACTGGTTGTAGACCCGGACCGTACCGAAATGCGGCGCCGACGCCAGATGATCGAACAGGATCAGGCGGGCGGTCGCCGGTTCGACGGAATCCAATTCGGGCAACAACAGATTGCTGGCGACGGATCGCAGCGAAGCGTCGTACAGCTCGACATTGCGGTCGATGTCGGCGCCGATCGAGGCGGCGAGGTTCTCCAGCATTTGCCGCGCCAGATCTTCGGCACCGCGCCGCATATCGAGCAGCACGCTGCCGCACACAGCGGAAAATCCCAGGACGGTCACCACCGAAAACGCCACCATCAGCCGCGCCGACATTCGGCGTCGGCGGTGAATCTCTCTTCTGATGGTGTCGAGAAGACTGTGCGTGTCCATTGGAGCAGGTTCCACGCAATGTCTTGCAGAGCGCTTAAGTTGCGCTATTGACGTAACGCGGGGTTAACACGCGCTTTCACCGCAAGCCGTAAGCCTCGGCCGGCGAGCGCCCCTGCACTAGCCGAGGTGACGAGCCCGCCCGATCCTCCGACCAACGTTGACCCTTCAATGAAGAACTTCGAACCGTTACGAGAGTACCTTGCCCAGCAGACCGCCGCAGAGCTGGTGCTGAGCATGGCCGAGATCGAGGAGATGCTCGGGTTCGATTTGCCGCGGGCGTCGCAACGTGCCGCCTGGTGGGATTCGACCTACGCCCTGGACGAACAGATGCCGCAGCGCGAGGCGTGCCTCGCCGCCGGCTATATCGCCACCCGGCTGCCGGACGGTTCCGGCGTGCGCTTCAGACGGATGAAGACCGGTCGCTCGCGCTGGCGGAGCTGACGAGCCATCGGCTGAGCCGGCCGTCGACGGCTCGTTGGCGACCCGGCCGTCACTTCAAGCTGCCGACCTGTCTCAGCCGTTCGGCGAAGAACTTGCCGGCGATCGGCGAGTCGCGAGGCAGTTGGCAGTCAGTTCTGCAGCCGGACGCTGAGCATCGCCACGGTGGCGTTGTAGCTGCCGCCCACGACATTGGAATCGAGCTTGTCGTAGCGGAGCTGTCCCTTCACCCACAGCGAGCGGCTGAGCTTGTAGATCAGATTGCCTTCGATCGAATTGAGCCGATCGGAACGGCCGGAACCCTGATAATCGTAGGTCGCGTAGGTGAACCGCCCGATCGCCGTCAGCCAGCGGCGGAAATCGTGGTCGACCTCCGCCGTGTAGGTCCGCGTGAACACGCCCGACACGCCGGCCAGCGGCGATTCGGAAATCTGGGTGTCGGCGTTGAACTTCACCGTGGTCAGCGGCGTCACCGTCCACACCAGCGAGGCGGCAGTGAGCAGCCCGCCGAGCTTCTCGAGCCGCGGATCGACGTATCTGCGCGCTGCATAGCCGATCGAAACTTCACCGGTCAGCAGCCGCGTCAGCTCGAAGCTGGTGCCACCCTTGACGTACCCACCGTCCGAGCCGCGCAAATACTGATAACGATCGACCGGCACGTCGTGGACGCGGGTGTCGCCTTCGATCTCGACGAACGGCTTCAGACCCGGCTTGAGCTCGTAGCTGACCCGGCCGACGCCGCCGTATTGATTGTAGTTGCGGTCCTTGTTCGGGTAGCTGGTGCCGTCGGTCAGCTGCGAGTCCTGATACACGGTACGGTCGAAACTACCGACCGCGGTGACCTGCAGACGATTGAAATTCTGGTCGATTCCGCCGGAGAATCCCGTGGTGGTGAACAGCGGATATTTGGTCAGGCCGGCCTGAATGTTCGGGCTGCCGGGGTTGTCGGTGCCGACGATCAGCCGGCCCTGGCCGATCAGGCGGGTATCGCGGCTCACGTCGAGCCGGCCGTCGACATGGCCGTTGAATTCGGGCCGGTCGAGGCTGATCGGCGCCGGTGACACTGTCCCGGCCGGCGGATTGAAGTCGTGGCCGTAGCCGGTGAAGGCACCGCGCAGATCGGCCACCAGCGCGTGCCGCTCCCAATCCGACGTGATCATCAGCTCCGGCGCCACCTTGTAGAAGCCGGAGCTGCGCGGCGTGTTGGTGCGCGCGGGGTTGGTGTCGTAGCCGCCACCCACTTCGAGCGCGCCCTTGATCAGGAAGCTGCCGGCGTAATCGCCGACCGGACCGAACGGATCGTCGTCGATCTTGAGCTGTCGCCGTGTCGGCTGCCCCGGCACCCGGCCGGCGAGCGCGGCCGGGAGCGGCGGCTTGGCGGCGGCCTGGGACGGCGGCAGTGGCCGCGCCGGCGGCGGCGTCGGAGTGACCATCGGCGATCCCGGCCCCACCGCCTTTGGCCGCGGCGCGCCCGGATAGTATTTCGGCTTCTGGCGCTTGCGGTTGAGCGCGTCATAGGCGACGCCGGCATTGTCCGGATTGGCGCCGCTGGGCGGAGGCTGCAACGCCACCGTCGAGGTCGGCCGCAGCGGCGTGCTGGTGTCGTCGTCCTGAGGCTGCGCGAACAGGTTGCGGCCCCTGGATGCCGAGGTGGTGGCGGCGCCGGGCGTCGGCCGCAGCGGCAGGTCCTGGGCGGCGACGAAACCGCCGCGCTGCGGATTGAACAGATCGCGGGTCAGGCTCTGGGCTGCCGCCGGACTCGTGCCGATCGCAGCGAGCGCCAGACATGCGGAACCGGCGCACAAAGCTGTGCGAGGCCGGCGGCCCGGTGGCGGAGCCCACGTCACGACTGCAAAAACTCCAACGAAATCAGAATCCTGAACAACGATGAGGCGCAGACGCGCCGCTCCTCATCGTTAATGGAGTTAAAACAACTATGGTTAAGGAGCGGTTGAGAACGGCGGGAGGCTGCGACCGGCTGCGTCGCATCCCGCCCGGCGCCATGCTAGGAGAAGGCCCGGCCGCTTCGCGGCCCATGCCGGAGACCCTGCATGGCACTGTCCAAAACCCACACCAAGATACCCGCAATGAGCGAGCAAGCCGCCGCAGCAATCCCCTCGGCCCTGCGCACCCTGGAGGCCGAAGCCAGCGGCGTGACCGCGCTCGCCGCCGCATTGCAGTCCGATCTGGGCGCCTGCTTCGCCTCCACCATCGACCTGATTCAGAGCGCCAAAGGCCGCCTGATCATTACCGGCCTCGGCAAGTCCGGCCATATCGGCCGGAAGATCGCCGCGACCTTCGCCTCGACCGGCACGCCGGCGTTCTTCGTCCATGCCTCCGAGGCAAGCCACGGCGACCTCGGCATGATCACCGCCGACGACATCATCCTGGCGCTGTCGTGGTCCGGCGAGCAGCCGGAGATGAAGAACCTGATCAGCTATGCCAAGCGCTTCAAGATCGCGCTGGTGGCGATGACCTCGGATCCGACGTCGACGCTGGCGAGCGCTGCCGACGTGTCGCTGACGCTGCCGAAGGCGCGCGAAGCCTGCCCGCACAATCTGGCGCCGACCACCTCGTCGCTGATGATGCTGGCGCTGGGTGACGCGCTGGCGATCGCGCTGCTGGAAAGCCGGGGCTTCACCCCGGGCGATTTCAGCGTGCTGCACCCTGGCGGCAAGCTCGGCGCGATGCTGAAATACGCCCGCGACCTGATGCACACCGGCGAGGCGGTGCCGCTGAAGCCGCTCGGCACCCGGATGTCGGACGCTCTCGTGGAAATGTCCGCCAAGGGTTTCGGCTGCGTCGGCATCATCGATGCGAACGGCCAGATCGCCGGCATCGTCACCGACGGCGACCTCCGCCGCAACATGCGGCCCGACCTGATGACCGCGACCGTCGACGAGGTGATGACCCGCAACCCGAAGACGATCAGCCCGAACATGCTGGCCGGTCAGGCGCTGGAACTGCTGAACTCCTCGAAGATCACAGCGCTGCTGGTCGCCGAAGGCAGAAGACCGCTCGGCATCGTCCACCTGCACGACCTGCTGCGAGCCGGGGTGGCGTAGGCTACCATGAGCTGGCTGTTCTTCATCGACGAGAGCGGCCACGATCACAAGAACACGCCGCTCGAAGTCAGAGGCGGGATAGCGCTCCACACGGGGAAACTCTGGAGCTTCGTGCAGGGCTGGCAGCGGTTAGAGGAAGACGCCTTCGGGACACGGCTAGCTGTATACCAGAAGGAAGCCAAGGGCGCGAAACTGCTGAGCGGAGACCGCTTCAATTGGGCCGCTCAGGGCGAGCCACTGATCGGCCAGGAACGCCGAAAGCTTGCCCGCGCTTTTCTCGACAAGGGAGTCCGTCGGCAGCCGCCAACGCGGCCCGAGTTCACCGCCTACGGACAAGCCTGTTTGGAGATGGCGCGCGGCGCGTTCGAACTGATGATCTCCCACGAAGCCAGACTGTTCGCCTGCGCGATTCCGAGAGGGACCAAACAGCCGAGCGGGTTCAAGCACGTTGACTATCTCCGTAAGGATCACGTCTTTCTGTTCGAACGCGTCTACTATTTTCTCGAAGCCCAGCATGAACACGGGCTGATCGTCATGGACGAGAGCGAGAAACGCTCGACAAGAAGTTCGTTTCAAGGATGGAGAGTTACTTCACGAGAACCGCAACAGGGCGAAATCGCTCCTATTGGATCGTTCCTGCGCCACTTTTTGTATCATCGGAGATGACAGTCGCCGTCCAGGCCGCAGACATCTGCCTTTATTGCATAAACTGGGGCTTCCGCCCTGTGGCATGGGGAAAAGAACTAACGAGCCGCTCCGAGATCGCTCGAGAGTTCGGTCCGAAACTAGCTCGCTTGCAGTGGGAGGGAGATGGATACAGGGACCAACAGGTCTTCAAGACACGGGGAATAGTCCTCGTGCTCGATCCGTATGGAGACGCCTCCAAATAGAAAAGGAGGCAATGCTCCAACTGATTTCCGCAAGGGATTTCAACCGGACCGAGCCTCCGTGTCAAATATGATCATAGCTGCGACCTATGTCAATGTGGCCATCTTGCGCGGCCAGAACGTTCGAGTCTAAATCGCAGCCACCGTCAGCTTCACCCCGTCCGCGGCGACGATTCGTACCCGGCTGCCGGCCGGCGTGTCCGGGCCGAAGACCCGCCAGACGGTGTCGTCGATCCGCACCGTGCCGACGCCGCTTTCGATCGGCCTCTCCAGGGTGAATTCGCGGCCGACCAGGGCGTCGGTGCGGCGGTTGAGGAACGGATCGGCGGCGTGCGCCTCGGCGTCGCCGCCGCGCGCCATCCGCCGCCACAGCGGCACGGCAGCGACTGCGAACAGCGCAAACAGCAGGATCTGCGCCTGCCATCCCGGATCGAGCAGCAGCGCCAGCAGTCCGACCAGCAGCGCCGCCAGCCCGAGCCAGAACAGGAAGACGCCGGGGGCGAGCAGCTCCAGGGCCATCAGCAAGAAACCGAGAATCAGCCAGTTCCAGGCGCCGAGTCCGGTGAAAAGTGCGGCCATGATTGCGGCCCTGCCTCAGCGGACCGGCGGGGCCGGCGGCGTCGATCCCGTCCCGGGCACCGAGCCACGGCGCGCGGCTGTCTGGGACGACGCGGCACCGTCGCCGAAGGTGGCCTTGGCGATCTCGCCGATGCCGGCAAGCGAGCCGAGCATGCTCATCGCCTCGACCGGCAGCATGATCACTTTCTGGTTCGGCGATTCGGCGAGCTGGCCGAACGCCTTGATGTATTTGTCGGCAATGAAGTAGTTCAGCGCTGCGACGTCGCCTTTGGCGATCGCTTCGCTGACCATCTGGGTGGCGCGGGCCTCGGCCTCGGCGGAGCGCTCGCGCGCCTCGGCGTCGCGGAACGCAGCCTCGCGGCGGCCTTCGGCTTGCAGGATCTGGCTCTGCTTGGCGCCCTCGGCGCGCAGGATTTCCGATTGGCGCTGGCCTTCGGCCTGCAAGATCTCGGCGCGCTTGACGCGCTCGGCCTTCATCTGCCGGCCCATCGCCTCGACCAGATCGGCCGGCGGCGCGATGTCCTTGATCTCGATGCGGTTGACCTTCAGTCCCCAGGGCGACACCGCGGCGTCGACCACTTCGAGCAGCCGGACGTTGATCTCGTCGCGATGCGACAGCACCGCGTCGAGATCCATCGACCCCATCACCGAGCGGATGTTGGTCATGGTCAGCACCACGATCGCCTGATTGAGATCGGCGACCTCGTAGCTCGCCTTGGCGGCGTCGAACACCTGATAGAACGCGACGCCGTCCACCGTCACGGTGGCGTTGTCCTTGGTGATCACCTCCTGCTCGGGAATCTCGATCACCTGCTCCATCATGTTCACCTTGCGGCCGACGCGATCGAAATACGGGATGATCAGGTTCAGCCCCGGAGACAGCGTGCGGGTGAACTTGCCGAACCGCTCGATCGTCCAGTTGAAGCCCTGCGGCACCGTCTTGACGCCGGCGAACAGCGTCAGGATCACCAGCAGAACGAGCACGATGGTGAACACATCGAACCCGCTGAGATTGTAGAACATGCAGCGTCTCCTCACCGGTCGTCGGGCGCCAGAGGCCATGGTGGGGCCTCCGCGCGACCGGCGCAACCACGGTTGGGTCGCTGCCGCGGTAAAGCAGGTTCGACGATAGCGGATTTGGTCGCGCCGCCGACGTAGCCGGCTACAGCCAGCCTTGCAGCTCGCGCAGCACGAGCTGGCGGATCACCTGGATGCCGGCGTCGGAATCGTTGAGGCAGGGAATCGCGGTGAACTCCTGACCGCCGTGCTCCATGAAGATCTCGGCATTTTCCTGCGCGATCTCTTCCAGCGTTTCCAGGCAGTCGGCGGAAAATCCCGGCATCACCACCGCGATCCTGCGCACGCCCCTGCGGGCCAGCTCTTCGATCGTCTTGTCGGTGTACGGCTGCAACCACTGGTCGAAGCCGAACCGCGACTGGAACGTCAGCAGCAGCTTGTCGTCGGCCAGCCCCATCCGCTCGCGCAGCGCCTCCACCGTGGCGACGCATTGCGCCTGATACGGATCGCCCTTGTCGATATAGGCCTGCGGCATGCCGTGGAACGAGGCGACGATCAATTCCGGCTCGAACGACAGCGAACCGAGGTGGGATTTGATCGAGGTCGCGAGCGCATCGATATAGGCGGTGTCGCGGAAATACGGCGGCGTCACCCGCAGGGTCGGCTGGGCGCGGAGTTCGCGCAGCACCCGGAACGCCTGGTCGCACACCGTCGCCGAGGTCGCGGCGGAATATTGCGGATACAGCGGCACCACCAGCAGCCGGGTGCAGCCCTTGGCCACCAGCGCTTCGATCCGGTCACGCAGCGACGGATTGCCGTAACGCATGGCCCAGTCGACGATCAGATGTCCACGGTCGGACAGCGACGCGGCGAGCTTCTCGGCCTGGGCACGGGTGATGGTCTTGAGCGGCGACTCGTTCTTCTCGTGGTTCCAGATCTTCTGATAGTCCTTGGCCTTGCGGGCCGGACGGGTGTTCAGAATGATGCCGTTGAGCGCCAGCTTCCAGAACAGCCCCTGGTTCTCGATCACCCGCGGATCCGACAGGAACTCGCGCAGATAGATCCGCACGCCCTTGGTGTCGCAGCTGTCCGGGGTGCCGAGGTTGACCAACAGCACACCGACCCGCTCCGGCGCAGGCGCCGCGGCGATCGCAGGTCCATGGATCGGAATAATGACGCTCATGTTGCTGCTTGGCTTCGCGCTTTGGCCTATCGTTGTCAAGACGACGCGGTGGCGGTCGGGAGTTCGTACACCGCATCGCTTCGGCGGTTCCGTGGTGTCCCGATCATCATCTACGCACGAACCGGCGCCGGGTTTTGCCGCAACCGGCGCAAAGCGCAGATTTGCAGGCTGCTGGTTAAAGACACGTCACACGTTCGGCTGCGACATATCCTAGGAGAAGTCCGCAGCCCAGCAGCAGCACCAACCCGGCTGCGCCGAACTCGAGACCTCGCATCACCAGCATGCCGCCGCCGTCGCGCTGCGCGGCCAGCTTGCGGGCCAGCCCCTTTGCCGACACCGCCGCCACCGCGATGGTCGCGACCGTGATCGCGGTGCCCAGCGCCATCACGAAAGTGGCGACTATCCCCGCCCAGAACAAGCCCTGGGCCAGCGCGAACACCAGCAGCAGGATTGCGCCGGAACACGGACGGATGCCGACCGTCAGCACCGCGCTCAGGCCGCGCCACCAGCCGCCGGGACCCGCGAGCGCGCTGGGTTCCGGCCCGTGTGAATGGCCGCAATGGTCGCAGGCTTCGCCCGGACCGTGATGATGGTGATCTTGACGGGCGTGGCCGTGCGGATGGCCGTGGTCGTGCCCATGGTCATGATGGTGGTGCTCGCCGTGCGCAGCGCGAGCGTGGGCATGGCCGTGCCCGCCGTGGTCGTGATCATGGACGTGGTGGTGATGGCCGTGATCCGCCAGCGCCGCCGGCACGCCCGCCATCGCCAGTTGCGGCTTGCGCATCGAGGCCTGCAGGGCGCGAAAGAAGCCGCCGCCCTTGGCCCAGACCAGCCGCGCACCGAACAGCGCGATCAGTGCGTAGCTGCCGATCTCGATCGCGCGTTCCGCGCTGCACATCGTGCTGGCGGTGGCATTGAGCAGCCAGGCGCAGATTCCGACGATCGTCACCGCGACCACCGCCTGCAGCAGTGCCGAGACGAACGACAGCGCGATGCCGCGCCGCGCGGTCTCTTCATTGGCGACCAGATAGGACGAGATCACCGCCTTGCCGTGGCCCGGCCCGGCGGCGTGGAACACCCCATAGGCGAACGAGATCGCCAGCAGGGTCCACACCGCGCTGCCGTCGGCCTTGGCGGCGCGGATCGTCGCCGACATCTGCTTGTAGAACGCCGATTGCTGCGCCAGCAGCCAGCCGATGATGCCCCCGGCCTGCGGCTCCGCAGCGCCCTTCGGCGCACCGAACGGATTATGCGCCAGCGCCGCATGCAGCGTAGCGTCAGCGACCGCGAGCGTGGCAATGCAGACCATCAAGACCACGAACGCGAACCGGCGATGAGACATCATGGGCAATTCACCGCGATCTTGTTGGCGAACATCGCGCCATAGTTGGAATTGTCGCCGCTGAGGAAATTGTCCTCGCTCATCCGCTGCGCGGTGGCGGTGCCGTCGGTCGGCCGCTGGAAATTCAGCGCGCAGCCGGCCGGCGCACCCACGAGGCTGACCGGCTTGTCCTTGGCGAAGGAGAAGTCGATGAAGTAGCTCGGATCGAACACCTCGACCATCAGCTCGCTGCTCTTGACCGGGGTCTTCAGCGGCAGGAAGAAGTGCAGCGTCAGCACGCTGTCCTTGTAGGACAGATAGTAGTCGACCGGCTCGCCGAACTTCTGCTTCTTGCCATTGACCTTGGCGAAGGTGAAGTAGGCGAAGTCCTTCAGCGACTCGACGTTGGTCTGCGCCAGCGGCGCCAGCTCTTCGCGGGTGTAGACACCCTTCTCCTTGGTCTCGATACCCTGCAGCGCATAGGTCGAGAACATGTCGTCGAACGCCCAGGCGTGGCGGACGCCGGTGAACGAGCCGTCCGGCGCATAGACCAGTTCGCTGGTCGAGGTCACCCAGACGTGCGGATGGGCCTCGGCGGCGGACAGACCGAACAAGGCCAGCACCGCCGCGACCAGCGCGGAGCGGACGGCGGCGCGGCGGAACAGGCCGATCATGCGGCTACGCGGCCTCCGGCGTGTCGAGCAGGCCGCGGCGGCGGAGCAGCGCGTCGGGCTCCGGCTTGCGGCCGCGGAACGCCACATAGGCTTCCTCCGGGTCGCGCGAACCGCCGGACGCATAGATGTCGTCGCGCAGCCGCTTGGCCACGTCGGCCGCGAAGATGTCACCGGCCTCCTCGAACGCGCCGAATGCGTCGGCATCCATCACCTCGCTCCACATGTAGCTGTAGTAGCCCGAGGCGTAGTGGTCGCCGGAGAAGATGTGGCCGAACTGGGTCGGCCGGTGCCGCAGCGCGATCTCTTCCGGCATGCCGATCTTGTCGAGTTCCTTGCGCTCGAACGCGCGGATCTCGCCGATGCTGGCGGCCGGCTGGGTGTGGAATTCGAGGTCGAGCAACGCCGAGGAGACGAATTCGACCGTGGCGAAGCCCTGGCCGAATTTGCGGGCGGCAAGGAAGCGTTGAAGCAGATCGTCCGGCAGCGGCTCACCGGTTTGGTAGTGACGGGCGAACTGCCGCAGCACCTGCGGCTGCTCCTGCCAATGCTCGTAGAGCTGCGACGGCAGCTCGACGAAATCGGTGAACACGCTGGTGCCCGACAGCGACGGATAGGTCACGTCCGACAGCATGCCGTGCAGGCCGTGGCCGAACTCGTGGAACAGGGTGCGGGCATCGTCCGGCGACAGCAGCGACGGCTCGCCGCCGGCGCCCTTGGCGAAGTTGCAGACGTTGATGATCAGCGGCGCCACCGCGCCATCGAGCTTCTGCTGGTCGCGCAGCGAGGTCATCCAGGCGCCGGAGCGTTTCGACGGCCGGGCGTAATAGTCGCCGTAGAACAGACCGCGATGTGCGCCATCCTGATCCTTCACCTCCCACACCCGGACGTCCGGATGCCACACCGGCACGTCCCTGCGCTCTGCGAAGGTGATGCCGAACAGCCGCGTGGCGGTGTCGAACGCCGCAGCGATCATGCCGTCGAGCGTCAGATACGGCTTGATCGCGGCGTCGTCGAAATTGGCGCGGCGCTGGCGCAGCTTCTCGGCGTAATAGCGCCAGTCCCACGGCGCCAGCTTGAAGTTGCCGCCTTCCTCGGCGACCAGCTCCTGCAGCGCGTCGCGGTCGGCGAGCGCACGGGCGCGGGCCGGCTTCCACACCCGCTCGAGCAGGCCACGCACCGCCTCCGGCGTCTTGGCCATCGAGTCCTCGAGACGATAGGCCGCAAACGTCGGATAGCCGAGCAGCTTGGCGCTCTCCTCGCGCAGGCTCAGGATCTCACCGATGATCGCGTTGTTGTCGTTGTCGTTGCCATTGTCGCCGCGGGCGATGAAGGCGCGGTACACCTTCTCGCGCAGATCGCGCCGGCTCGACATCTTGAGGAACGGCTCGACCGAGGAGCGCGACAGCGTGATCACCGCCTTGCCGGGCATACCGCGCTCCTCCGCCGCAGCCTTGGCCGCAGCCACGAAGCTGGCCGGCAGCCCTTCGGTATCGTCCTCGCCGAGCTCCATCACCCAGTCCTGCTCGTCGCCGAGCAGATGATGGCTGAAGCTGGTGCCGAGCTGCGCCAGCCGCTCGTTGATCTCGGCCATCCGCGTCTTGGCGGCGTCGTCGAGACCGGCGCCGGAGCGGTGGAAGCGGGTGTAGGTGCGCTCCAGCAGCCGCTGCTGCTCGGGCGTCAGGTCGAGGCTTTGGCGCTTGTCGCGCAACGCCGCGATCCGGCCGAACAGCACAGCGTTCATCATGATCGGATTCCAGTGCCGCGCCATCCGCAGCGACACCTCTTCGTCGATCTTGAGCAGCTCCGGGCTCGAATGCGCCGACACCAGGTCGTAGAACACCGCCGCGACCTTGTTCAGCAGCTTGCCGGAGCGCTCCAGCGCCGTGACGGTGTTGTCGAAGTCCGGCTCTGTCGGGTCGTTGACGATTGCGGCGATCTCGGCGGCGTGGTCGGCGAACGCCCGCTCGAACGCCGGCACGAAGTGCTCCGGCCGGATCGTTTCGAAAGGCGGGGTTTCGAACGGTGTGGTCCAGGCGGCAAGCAGCGGATTGCCGGCGTCGACGGGTGCGGCAATCGGTCCGGTGCTGTCTGACATCAATCCATCCTGAATTCGGGGCCGGTTAACGCCCGACATATACCATCGGGTGAGGCTTTTTTACGCCCGGTTTGTCGCGGCCGTGCTGGTAAATTGCACAGTTTGAACCTGGCGCCCCACTGCTGACACTTTGCGGGATCATGCGCTTTCGCTTGCCGCCGCGGGCGATTTCGCTAGATTGCGCCCGCCAGAAGGACCTTTCGAACCATGAGCAAGCCTGCCACCGCCGCCGGATCACGTCAGATCGCCTGGCCGAGCGTCATCACCGTCGTCAGCGCCGCAATCCTGATCGGCGCCGAGGTGTTCGGAGCTGCGTTCGCGGGCGGGTGGGCCCTGGCGATCCTGTTCGGTCTCGGTGACGATGCCACTCACATCCTGCAGGCGGTGCTGTTCGTGCTCGGCGTCGTGATCATGATCGGCTTCGTCCGCAACGCGCAGCGCATCGAGCCGTTCTTCAAACGCGCCTGATCTGCCGCCGCAGCGCGTCGTCACACCGCCGCGTCGCCGTCGTACTTGTCCCCGTCGTTATTGGCGAACTTGAACGAACGTTCAGCTTCGCGCCGCGCGGTGTGATGGATCGGCAACGCTCCGCGACGCGGGCGAATAATTCCCGGGTTAAGACAAAAAAAATCTTGCGGCCCGGCATCGAAACACCTATTTGCACCCTTGCCCAATTTCGCACGTGCCTGTGGTCGTGTGTCAGTCGGTAGGTATCCGGACAAGAGGCCGGACAGCCGCCAAGGGATGAAGAGCCGAGGGTCCTCCGTTCAAGCGGATGGCCAGCATCTCTCTCAAGAGATGCCGTTGAAGGTGGCTTCTTCTCTTGCAACCGTGACTGACAGCCGGAGGCGAACCGGCGCACCTCGTTCTCAACGGGGGACGCGACTTAAAGCAACGACGGAGCGGGCTTTTTTGGTCTCTGCCGGCTTTCCAACAGCCGGCGCGAATACCGAAGAGGCTTGTCCTTCATTGCCAGGTGAGCGGGCGGGATCCCTCCCAACCAATCCACGGCAGCACTGTTGATCCGAGCTCATCGCTCGTTGCGCCTCCATCGCGCGACGGGCGCTTGAAGCATCGGATCGGCGTCATCGTCTGGAATGCGCCCGTCGCTGGGCGCGTGGGAGAGTGCCATGACCGAACGTATCCGCGAATTCCTGCGCGACCGCCGTGCCAAGGGTCTGGACGTCGAGCCGTGCCTGGTCGTCGACCTCGAAGTGGTGCGCGACAACTTCATGCATTTCGCCAAGGCGCTGCCGGACAGCCGTGTGTTCTATGCGATCAAGGCCAACCCGGCGCCGGAAGTGCTGTCGCTGCTGGCCTCGCTCGGCTCGTGCTTCGACTGCGCCTCGGTGCAGGAGATCCAGATGGCGCTGGCCGCGGGAGCGACCCCGGACCGCATCTCGTTCGGCAACACCATCAAGAAGGAGCGCGACATCGCGCGCGCCTACGAGCTCGGCATCCGTCTGTTCTCGGTGGACTGCACCGCAGAGGTGGAGAAGATCGCTCGCGTCGCGCCCGGCTCGAAGGTGTTCTGCCGCATCCTGTACGATTGCGCCGGCGCCGAGTGGCCGCTGTCGCGCAAGTTCGGCTGCGATCCGGAGATGGCGGTGGACGTGCTCGACGTCGCCAAGCGTCTCGGCCTGGAAGCCTACGGCATCTCGTTCCATGTCGGCTCCCAGCAGCGCAAGGTGAAGGCGTGGGACCGCGCGCTGGCGATGGCCGCGCAGGTGTTCCGCGACTGCGCCGAGCGCGGCATCAACCTGTCGATGGTCAACATGGGCGGCGGCTTTCCGACCAAGTACCTGAAGGAAGTGCCGGCCGTGGTGCAGTACGGCCGCTCGATCTTCCGGGCGCTGCGCAAGCACTTCGGCAACCAGATCCCGGAGACCATCATCGAGCCGGGCCGCGGTATGGTCGGCAACGCCGGCGTGATCGAGACCGAAGTCGTGCTGATCTCGAAGAAGAGCGACGAGGACGAGTTGCGCTGGGTGTATCTCGACATCGGCAAGTTCGGCGGTCTCGCCGAAACGATGGACGAGTCGATCCGCTACGCGATCAAGTCGCGCCACGACGGCGCCGAGATGACGCCCTGCGTGCTCGCCGGCCCGACCTGCGATTCGGCCGACGTGCTGTACGAGAAGCTGCCGTATCCGCTGCCGGTGACGCTGGAGATCGGCGACAAGCTGCTGATCGAAGGCACCGGCGCCTACACGTCGACCTACTCGGCGGTGGCGTTCAACGGCTTCCCGCCGCTGGCGACCTACCACATCTGAGCTTTCCCCTCCCCGCTTGCGGGGAGGCCGGACAGCAGGGTGAAACAGCGACTCGTGTCGCCCTCACCCCGGCCCTCTCCCGCGAGCGGGAGAGGGAGCAGAAAAGTCGAGGCCGGCTCGCCGGCCTCTCCCTGTCACATCTGCTTTTGCTGACAACATGCTGCCGGCGCGGTTCGCCGGACAGTGTGGGGATCGACGTGCCATGACGAACACCATCGCCACCCTGACTGCCTTGAACGTCGCAGCCGTTCCGTTCGCGATCCGTGCGGAAAAGAGCTCCGACATTGCCGCGCGTGAGCGCCTGCTGGATGCGTGCTTCGGCGAAGGCCGGCATGCGCGCACCTGCCAGCGTTTGCGTGATGGACGCGCGCCCGCGGAAGGCCTCGCTTTCTCCGCGGTCCGTCAAGGCCGTCTGGTCGGCACGGTGCGGCTCTGGCACGTCGACGCAGGGGGCCGGGCCGCACTCGTGCTCGGCCCCCTCGCCGTCGATTCGTCCTGCCGGGAATTCGGCGTGGGCGGCGCGCTGATGCGCGCGGCGCTGGCGGAGGCCGCTGCGCGCGGCCACGGCGCGGTGATCCTGCTCGGTGACGCCCCGTACTACGCGCGGTTCGGCTTCTCGTCCGACAAGATGGGAGCGCTGGCGCTGCCCGGGCCGTTCGAGCGCGACCGCCTGCTCGGCCTCGAACTACGCGAGGGCGCGCTCGACGGCGCCGCCGGCCTGATCGTCGCGACCGGTGCCGCCGCCAAACCGGCGCGCGCCGAGCGGGCGCGTCTTCGTCGCGCCGCGTAAGGAGGGACCGATGCGTTTTCTACGATTGCCGCGCCCGACTCACCGCGTCTTTGCACGGCGCGATCCGGCCAAGCGCCCGCGTGTCACGGTGCTGGTGCTCGCCGTGCTCGCACTCAAGATCGCGGTCGACGCCTGGCGCCGACGTCGGGGCCGTGGAGCCGAGACAACCGCAGCCTAACCCGATCATGTGTCAGGGCTGAGACAGTCGGCCTTGATTTGCAAAACCGGACGCGGCATTGGCTGCCGGTCTCCCCTCAGTAACAGGATTGTTCTCGATGTCGCGTCGCCTGATTTCCACCGGATCGCCGTTCGAAAAGACCGCCGGCTACAGCCGCGCCGTGGTCGACGGCGACTTCGTCTTCGTGTCCGGCACCACCGGCTACGACTACACCACCATGACTCTGCCGGAGGACGTCACCTCGCAGACCCGCAACTGCTTCAAGACCATCGCCGCCGCACTGAACGAAGCGGGCTTCGCGATGGAGGATATCGTGCGGGCGACCTACTACATCACCGACCCGAAGGACGCGGACGCGGTGTTCGCGGTGTGCGGCGAGAACCTCGCCGAGATCCGCCCAGCGGCAACGATCGTCGCGGTTGCCGGCCTGTACAAGCCGGAGATGAAGATCGAAATCGAAGTCACCGCCAAGCGCCGCAGCTAAGCCTATCCAATTGTACGATAATCGGCTTCCGGTTGACTTTCGGGCCGGGAGCCCTACGTTCCGACGATCATGACGATCTTGCCCCGCAACCGCTTGATGCTGCGCGCCGGTCGCCTTCACGCAGGAAGGTGACCCGGACGCGCGCGTGCGCCGTCCGGGCTGAACGATCTCGTCGACTGCTCCCCCTTCTGTTTTCAAACTGCTGCTTATCCAGAGAATGCCGGTGCGCATGACGCGTCCGGCGTGACAAGGACCCGTGAAACACATGATCCAATCAATTCCCGCCCAGCGCCCACCGATTACCATCCGCAATTGCGACGCCGAACGGCTCGGCCAGCTCGCCGAAGCCGCCGCGCAGCGCTACCCGACCACGGCCGAGTTTCTCGCCGGGGAGGTCGCGCGCGCCCATGTCGCGCCCGACAGCGATCCCCTGCCCGGGATCGTCTGCATGGAATCCACCCTCACCTTCCGGGACGATACCACCGGCAAGGAAAAGCACGTGACTCTGGTGTACCCGACCGAGGCCGACGTCGACGCTGGTCGTATTTCGGTATTGACCCCGATCGGAGCCGCGCTTATCGGCCTCTCCGTCGGGCAGTCGATCAGCTTCGAGACCCCGTCGGGCGAGCGGCGCTCCCTGACGGTACTCAGCGTGTCCGCGCCAGACTGACTACCGCGTCGCAGGTGACATTCGAAATTCACCTGGCCGTCACATTCCCGAACCGTCCTGTCCGCACATAGCGGCCTGATCCCTGTCCCCCTGTCCGGAGTCCAAACCTGATGTCGTCCACTTCGAAGATCCACGCCAAGATCACCGGCCCCATCGTGATGATCGGCTTCGGCTCGATCGGCAAAGGCACGCTGCCCCTGATCGAGCGGCACTTCGAGTACGACAAGCAGCGGTTCGTGATCATCGACCCGCACGCCGACGGCGAACTCGCCGAGAAGCACGGCGTCCGCTTCATCAAGCAGGCGGTGACCAAGGACAACTACCGCGAGCTGCTGGTGCCGCTGCTGACCGAAGGCGGCGGCCAGGGCTTCTGCGTCAATTTGTCGGTCGACACCTCGTCGGTCGACATCATGACGATGTGCCGCGAGATCGGTTCTCTGTACATCGACACCGTGGTCGAGCCGTGGCTCGGGTTCTATTTCGACAAGAACGCCGGCCCGGAGAAGCGCTCCAACTACGCGCTGCGCGAGACCCTGCTGGCCGCCAAGGCCAAGAACCCCGGCGGCACCACTGCGGTGTCGACCTGCGGCGCCAACCCCGGCATGGTGTCGTGGTTCGTCAAGCAGGCGCTGCTCGACATCGCCCGCGACACCGGCCTCGAATTCAACGAGCCGAAGAGCCGCGAGGGCTGGGGCCAACTCGCGCAGAAGCTCGGCGTCAAGGGCGTCCACATCGCCGAGCGCGATACCCAGCGCGCCAAGACCCCGAAGCCGATGAACGTGTTCGTCAACACCTGGTCGGTCGAAGGCTTCGTGTCCGAGGGCCTGCAGCCGGCCGAACTCGGCTGGGGTACGCACGAGAAGTGGATTCCGGACAACGGCCGCAAGCACACCGAAGGCTGTCAGGCTGCGATCTACCTGCTGCAGCCGGGCGCCAACACCCGCGTCCGCACCTGGTGCCCGACGCCGGGCGCGCAATACGGCTTCCTCGTCACCCACAACGAATCGATCTCGATCGCCGACTACTTCACGGTGCGCGACGGCCAGAACGTCGTCTACCGGCCGACCTGCCATTACGCCTATCACCCGGCGAACGACGCGGTGCTGTCGCTGCACGAGATGTTCGGCGCCGAAGGCAAGATGCAGCCGAAGTGGCACATCCTCGATGAGAACGAGATCGTCGACGGCATCGACGAACTCGGCGTGCTGGTCTACGGCCACGCCAAGAACGCCTACTGGTACGGTTCGCAGCTCTCGATCGAAGAGACCCGCGAGGTCTGCCCGTATCAGAACGCCACCGGCATGCAGGTGTCGTCGGCGGTGCTCGCCGGCATGGTGTGGGCGCTGGAGAATCCGGAAGCCGGCATCGTCGAAGCCGACGAGATGGACTTCCGCCGCTGCCTCGAAGTGCAGAAGCCGTATCTCGGCCCGGTGAAGGGTTACTACACCGACTGGACCCCGCTCACCGACCGCCCCGGCCTGTTCCCGGAGGACATCGACACCTCCGACCCGTGGCAGTTCAAGAACGTGCTGGTGCGCTGAGGCCCCTCCCCGACCGCAGCGCGCTCCCTCTCCCGCGTGCGGGAGAGGGCTGGGGTGAGGGCGACGCGAGCACAATGCTTGTGTGGCACAACGCGCACTCAGTGCCTGGGGACCCCCACCCCCGCCCCCTCCCCGCAAGGGGGAGGGGAGAAGAGCGCTCCCACCCCTGATTGCAGAAATTGCGCCATCCCCGCTCCGCAGCGCGCTCCCTCTCCCGCAAGCGAGGCCTCTGCGAAACTGGCCGAGTTTGTTATTTTTGGTCGGTGAGGAGGCGATCTCGGGATGCGATGCGAGCGACGAGCGACGGCTGAGCGGCCCTGGCGGCGGCCTCGTCAGCGGATGGCGGCTGCGGTTCGCAGGTTGTAGGCGATCGAGATCAGATCGAGGTGGAATTCGTTGGCGGTGATGCCTGCGTAGCGCATGCGGGTGAAGCCGTAGCGGCCTTTGAGTTGCGAAAAGGTCCGTTCAATCGCCTGCCTCACGCGCCCGATCAGCTTGTTGCGTACGGCCTGCCATCGCGGCAGCGCCTTCTGGTGTTTGTTGCGACGATGCTGGATGCGATCCTTGATGCCGCGGGCCTTGAGAGCTTGGCGCCGAGCCCGTTTCTCGTAGGCCTTGTCGGCATAGACCGCCTTCTCGTCGCCGAGGACGAGATCGTCGGCGACTTCGCTCTCGGAGGTCTTCGCGCCGGTCAGGCGACGAGCCCGGATCAGACCAGATCCCTGATCGATCGCAACGTGCGCCTTGTAGCCGAAGAACAGTTGGCGCTTCGGGCCCTGCCTTGTCCAGTTGGCTTCCGGATCGTGTGACGAGCGGCTCTCGACCTCGCGCGGGGTCGAACCCGACGCCGGCGTTCGCCCCGAACTCTGAACCAGGGTTGCGTCAATCAAAGTCCCTGTCTTCAAGACATATCCGGCCGCTTCGAGCTGCCGGAGAACCTCATGGAACAGCGCCTCTCCCAGTCCCGCTTGCTGCAAGGCATTGCGAAACCGGCACAGCGTCGTCTCGTCGGGTGTCTGCGCATCCAGCGCAAACCCGCAGAAGCGCCGAAACGAGACCCTATCGAGCAGCGCCTCTTCCAGGCCGGGGTCGGACAGTCCGTACCACTGCTGCAGCAACAGTGCTTTGAACATCGCCAGCGGCTCGTAGGGGCGGGCGGCCGGTCTCGCCCGGCCGCACCTTGCGGATCAACCCAGCAACGCGCTCCCAATCGATCAGGCCGGAAATGCGCTCCAGCCGCTCGTTGCGCCCAAACCCCGCCGGCAGCAAAGCCTCGATGAAACTGTCCTGCGCCATCCGATTCACCTCCGCATACCGAAGTGAATCATATCCAGAGCAAACAGTCAGGTTTTGCAGAGGCCTCGCTTGCGGGAGAGGGTTGGGGTGAGGGCGACGCGGGCACAATGCTTGTGTGGCACAACGCGCACTCAGTGCCTGGGGACCCCCACCCCCGACCCCTCCTCGCAAGGGGGAGGGGAGAAGAGCGCTCCCACCCCTGATTGCAGAAATTGCGTCATCCCCGCTCCACAGCGCGCTCCCTCTCCCGCCTGCGGGAGAGGGTTGGGGTGAGGGCCGACGCGGGCACTGACTCAGCGACTCGTTGATAGGAGTGCCCTCACCCGGATCGCTACGCGATCCGACCTCTCCCGCAATCGGGAGAGGTGCGCTGTGCTTGGGACTCCTCGCCGACGACCACTGATCACCAAAAGACCGAGCCCGCAGACGCGAGCCCGGTGAGGTGATCGTCGGCCGTTTCTTGGTGGCGGCGGTCAGCCGCCCTTCGGCTTGATCGGCTCGCCGATCTTCTCCGGCGGGGCCGGCGGCAGCGCGGGCTTGGCGCCGGACTGGACCGCGTCCTGATCCGGACGGGCCGGCTGCGGCGGGATGTCGTGCGGACGCGCGCCGGTCGGTCCGGCGTCGTCCGGTGCGGTCGGCTTGGTCTCGGCGCCCGGGGTCGAGCTCGGCGGCTGCGGGGTGGCCTGGGCGAATTGCAGCCGGCCGGTGCGGCTGTCGACCTGGGTCAGCGACAGGCCCGACAGGGCCACGCCCGCCGCGATCAGCACGCCGGCCAGCAGCAGATCCCGCTTCAGGCCGCGCTCCTTGTCGTTGTCGTTCGGCGCCATGATCCTCATCCCTTGCTCGCCGAACCAACGGACGCGCACCGGCATCGTTCCGGGTTCCGGTGTCGCACCGGGTTCCGGAACGGCCGCAATTGCCTACAAGGTGAATCAATCTTTAGTGCTGGTTTCCCAGGTGGCGAAGTCGACACCGGCTTCCCTGCCGAGTTCGTCGACCACCGCATCGAGTTCACTCGGGTCGATTGCGGTCGACACCAACGTGGCGACGATCTCGACCTTGTCCTCGGCATGCTCGAGCGCTTCGACCTCGACTTCCGCGACCGGATAGTCGGCTTGTTCCAGCCGCTCTTCGAGGTGCTCGCGCAGACGCCCGGCGGCGGCGCTGCCGGCGGTGAGCCGCACCGCATAGGTCGCCTCCGAGGTGCGCTCGTCGAACGGGATGCGGTTGATGGCGTTGACCAGCGGCCGCAGCAGCGTGTTGCCGGCGATCACGAACACCGTCAGCGCCACGGCCTGCGCCGCCATGTCTCCGCCGGCGCAGCAGCCGACCGCCGCCGAACTCCACAGCGTCGCAGCGGTGTTCAGGCCGCGGACGTTCATGCCCTCCTTCATGATCACGCCGGCGCCGAGAAAGCCGATGCCGGAGACCACATAGGCGATCACCCGGACCGCGCCGTCGGCGCCGGCCAGATGCATCGCCAGATCGACGAAGGCGGCGGCGCCGACTGCCACCAGCACGTTGGTGCGCAGGCCCGCAGCACGGGTCCGATACTGCCGCTCCGCGCCGATCAGCATCCCGAGCACGAACGCGACGGTGAGGCTGACCAGCGTGTCGAAGAAGTCCGCGGTCTGGAAGGTGGTGAGGAAACGCATCGGAAGCCGCCTGCTGTCGGAGACGGCTTCCTCTTACAGCGGAAGGATGCCGGCCGCACCATCCTCGTCGGAAAACGCCAGCAGGGTGCCGGCGGCATTCCAGCCGAGCGCCGCGATCGCGGGCGTGCCGTTGCGGCGGCCGAGGATCTCGGCGCCGTCGTTCATCCGCACCAGCAGCACGGTGCCGTCGCTGTAGCCGGCGGCGAGGATGTCGTTCTTGGGATGGCAGGCGACCGCGCTGACCCGCGCCTCGAGCGGTCCCAGCATCGCCGGCTGCTTGCCCATCGGGCCATCCTTGCTGGCGAACGGCCAGATGATCACCGCGTCGGCGCCGGAGGTGGCGAGACCCTTGCCGCCGACCGTCCAGGCCATCGACCGCACCCGGCCGGGATAGCCGGTCATCCGCATGTGCTTGGAATCGGCGAGCCGCCAGCCATGCAGCGCCGGCTCGTGCATCGCGGTGACCAGGAAGCGGTTGTCCGGGCTGAACATCACGCCGAGATGCGAGCCGGCCCATTCGAGGAATTCGGCGTTGCCGGCCATGTTCGGAAACCACAGCGTCACGCCGTTGTAGTGCGCGATCGCGAGCCGCAACCCCTTCGGCGCGAACGCGAGGCCGCCGACAGTTGACGGCACCTCGAAAAACTTGTCCTCGGCCTTGGGCGTCCGGACATAGGCGATCTTGCCGGCGGACCACGCCACCGCGCCGTCCGGATGCAGCGCGACATTGTCGATCCAGCGCCGCTTGGCATCGGTGGCGACGGTCTCGGCGTTGCCGGAGCCGTCCAGCAGCATCACCTTGCCGTCGTCGCCGCCGGTGACGATGCGCTTGCCGTCGCAGGCCGAGCTGAGAATGCCGCCGCCGTGCAGCGCGACGGTCGAGACGGTGCCGTCGGCGGCGACCAGCGCCGCGTTCTCCTCGGTGCCGATGAACACCGCGGTGTCGCCGAGGAAGTGGACCGCACTGGCGCCGCCTTCGATCGTGACCGGCCTGACCCGGTCGGTTACCGACGCGATCGACCCGGCTTCGCCGGGCGCCTCGAAGCCGCTCATGACGCGATGCACTTGGCGAAGCCGTCGCGGATCGCCTGCTCGGGCAGATCGCGGCCGATGAACACCACCCGGCTCTCGCGCGGTTCGCCGTCCTTCCAGGCGCGCTGATGATCGCCTTCCAGCATCATATGCACGCCCTGGAACACGTAGCGGTCGTCGTCTCCCCTGAAGGCAAGAATGCCCTTGGAGCGCAGGATCTTGCCGCCTTCAGTCTGCACCAGTTGCTGCAGCCAGGGCATGAACTTGGCCGGGTCGAGCGGCTTGTCGCTCTTCAGCGACAGCGATTGCATGTCCTCGTCGTGATAGTGCTTGAGCCCGTGGCCGTGATGATGATCGTGGCCGTGGTGATGGTCACCATGGTCGTGATCATGATGGTGATCGTGATCGTCGGCTTCGAGGAACGCAGGCTCGATCTCGAGAATGCGGTCGAGGTCGAACGCGCCGCGCTCCAGCACGTCGGCCAGCGCGACCTGGCAGCGCTGCGTCGGGTGCAGCTTGGCATAAGGATTGATCGCGCGGATTCGGGCCTCGACTTCGGTCAGTTCGGCCGGGCTCACCAGGTCGGTCTTGTTGAGCACGATGACGTCGGCGAAGGCGATCTGGTTCTTGGCTTCCGGCGCATCCTTCAGCCGCTCGCTCAGCCATTTGGCATCGGCGACGGTGACCACTGCGTCGAGCCGTGCGGCGTTCTGCACGTCCTCGTCGACGAAGAAGGTCTGCGCCACCGGCGCCGGATCGGCGAGCCCGGTGGTCTCGACGATGATCGCGTCGAACTTGCCCTTGCGCTTCATCAGGCCGGCGAGAATCCGCACCAGGTCGCCGCGCACCGTGCAGCAGACGCAGCCGTTATTCATTTCGAACACTTCTTCGTCGGCGCCGATGATCAGGTCGTTGTCGATGCCGATCTCGCCGAACTCGTTGACGATCACCGCATATTTCTTGCCGTGGTTCTCCGACAGAATGCGGTTCAGCAGCGTGGTCTTGCCGGCGCCGAGATAGCCGGTGAGCACGGTGACGGGAATTTTCGAGGCGGCGGTAGAGGACATCAGGCACGAACTCCAGCACGGAAGCCCCGTCCTGAAACACGGCTTGCGCGTCTCGAAGGTCGGGGCCGGAAAGGGCGGGATTGCGCTCCGCCGGGCATGCCGGACGCAGCGGGACCGGGCTAACTGCTCAGCGCGCCGGTCAGCGTCTTTATATTGTGCCTCACCATGTCAATGTAAGTGGGGGCGTCGCCGTTTTCGGCCGTCAGGCTGTCGGAATACAGCGTGCCGCCGATCTTGGCGCCGGTCTCGGCGCTGATCCGCTGCATCAGCCGCGGATCGCTGATGTTCTCCAGGAACACCGCCGGCACCTTGTCCTTGCGGATCTGCTTGATGATGGTGGCGACGTCGCGGGCGCTGGCCTCGGACTCGGTCGAAACGCCCTGCGGAGCGATGAAGGCGACGCCGTAGGCGTCGGCGAAATAGCCGAACGCCTCGTGGGTCGAGATCACCTTGCGGCGGGCGGCGGGGATCGACGCAACCGCGGCGCGGACGTCGCGGTCGAGAGCGTCGAGCTTGCCGAGATAGGCCTCGGCATTGGCGCGGTAGGCGTCGGCGCCGGCCGGATCGGCGGCGATCAGCGCGTCGCGGATGTTTGCCACATAGACCTTGGCGTTGCGCACCGACTGCCAGGCGTGCGGATCGGTCTTGCCGTGGTCGTGGGCGTGGCCACCCTTGTCGTGACCGCCCTTGTCATGGCCGGCATGATCGTGATCATCGTCGCCGTCGGCTTCGCGCGCCTTGACGCCCTTGGTCGCGGTGACGATGGTCGCCTTGCCGCCGGACGACTGCACCAGCCGCGGCAGCCAGCCTTCGAGCCCGAGGCCGTTGACCACCACCAGCCTGGCATCCGCGATCGTCTTGGCGTCGGTCGGCGACGGCGTATAGACGTGGGCGTCGCCGTTCGGCCCGACCAGCGTCGTGACCTCGACCCGATCGCCGCCGACGTTGCGGACGAAATCGCCGAGGATCGAAAAGCTCGCGACCACGCGGATGCGGTCGTTCGCCTGCGCCGGCGCCGCCATCAGCAGCGCCGCTATCACCATCACACTCCAACGGATCATCGCACTCAAGCCTCCAGATGGCGGCCGGGAAACAGCTTGCGAATCACGCCCCCGGACCGGCCGAAGAAAAGCGAAACCAGATAGATCACCGCCGCGACCAAGATGATCGCAGGCCCCGACGGCAGGCCGGCGTGATACGACAGCACCAGGCCGCAATAGCCCGACAGCATCGCGCTGCCGACCGCCACCAGCATCATTCCCGAGATGTCGCGCGCCCAGAATTTGGCGATGCCGGCCGGCAGGATCATCAAGCCGACCGCCAGCAGGGTGCCGAGCGCGTGAAAGCCGTTGACCAGATTGATCACCACCAGCGCCATGAAGATCAGATGCGCCGGCGCGCCGGCGCGGCTGACGGTGCGCAGAAACAGCGGATCGACGCATTCGATCACCAGCGGCCGCCAGATCACCGCCAGCGCCACCAGCGTCAGCGTGGCGTTGAAGGCGATCACCAGCAGGGTGCGGTCGTCCATCGCCAGGATGTTGCCGAACAGCACGTGCAGCAGATCGATATTGGTGCCGCGCATCGACACGATGGTGACGCCGAGCGCCAGTGACACCAGATAGAAAGCCGCCAGCGAGGCGTCCTCCTTCAGTTCGGTGACGCGCGACACCAGCCCGGCCAGGATCGCCACCGCGAAGCCGGCGATCAGGCCGCCGAACGTCATCGCGAACAGATTGAGTCCCGACAGCAGGAAGCCGATCGCGGCGCCGGGCAGGATCGCGTGGGCCATCGCGTCCCCGACGAGACTCATTCGCCGCAGCATCAGAAACACGCCGATCGGCGCGCCGCCGAGCGACAGCGCGACGATGCCGGCGAGCGCCCGGCGCATGAATTCGAACTCGGTGAACGGCGCCACCAGCGCCTGATCCAGCATCATGATGTCAGGCTGCCTGCGGGGCGGCGGTGCAGGCGGCGGCGCTGTCGTCGAACGCCTCGCACATCCGCCGCGCCTCGGTCTGGTTGTCGGTCGTCAATACGTCGGCGGTCGCGCCCCAGGCCACCGCGGTCCGCGCCAGCAGCAGCGTCTGCGGGAAGCTGGCATGCACCAGCTCCAGGTCGTGCAGCGCCGCGATCACGGTTCGCCCCTCGTCGTGCCAATGACGCACCAGATTGACGAGGTCCGCCGTCGTCCGGGCGTCGACGGCGTTGAACGGCTCGTCGAGCACGATGACGCGGGCGTCCTGCAGCAGCACGCGGGCGAACAGCATGCGCTGCATCTGGCCGCCCGACAGCGTGCCGATGTTCCGGCCTTCGAATCCCGACAGGCCGACCGCCGCGAGTGCGCGCGAGATCCGCTGCTTGGCATCCCCGCCGAGCCGCCCGAACGCCCCGGTCGTTCGCCACAGCCCAATGCCGACGAAATCGAACACCGAAATCGGAAACGAGCGGTCGATCTCGGCACTTTGCGGCAGATAGGCGATGTCGTGGACGTCGACCCCGTCGCGATCAATCGAGCCGGCCAGCGGTTTCAGGATACCGACGATCCCGCGAAACAGCGTCGACTTGCCGGCGCCATTCGGACCGACCACAGCCAGCAGCGTCCCAGCCGCAATCTGCCCGGACAAGTGATGCACCGCGGGGTGACGGTCGTAGCCCAGGGTGACGTCGTGGAAGGTAAGCTGCGGCGTCATGGTCATCTCATTGCGGCCAGCACGAGCGCCCATAAGGCGGCGCTGATCGCGAGCGCCGCCCCGACTCGGCTGGCGAGGCCCATCCTCAGGATCGACCAGGGGGCTGGCTGCGGCGGGTGCGGCGATTCGGCGCCATGGACATGCAAATGGACATGGCGCGCCGGCTGTCCCGGATTCGAGACGGGAGAAGGAGAATGGGTCACGCTCGATCCATGAACGGGAGTTATCTTGTCGGCCTCTCGTAATACTATAACATCATCCGGGCGACCTGAGGCAAGTGCCCGGCAGCGCACATAACCTCAACAGATCAAGGCCTTAAAACGCGAGCGGACGATTCCGTCCATCTTTTGAGCAGCCGGCCGAATCCGATGCTCTGGAAGGCGGCAGGCGAGGTTCCGAATTAAGGCGAAATTTAGATCTCTTTAAGGTTCCATTAGCCATAAAAAATTGTGCACCATCATGAGGTTAGTTCCAAAGGGAGTGTGGCCTCCCGGTGACAGCATTTTGCGTAAAATCCCGCTAAGCCATGAAGCAGATGGCGCCGACGAACGGTGCGTCTGACAAAGTCTGGAGACAACACATGAAGAAGATTCTGCTCGGCACCGTGGCCCTGGTCGCCCTCGGCGCGGCCCCGGCCCTCGCCGCGGACCTCGCTGCTCGTCCGTACACCAAGGCTCCGGCCTACGCCCCGGCCCCGATCTACAACTGGACCGGCTTCTACATCGGTGGTCACATCGGTGGCGCCTTCTCGGGCGACAACAGCATCGGCACTGGCGTCACCGCCAGCAACGACGGCAAGTTCCTCGGCGGTGTGCAGGCCGGTTACGACTGGCAGTTCGCTCCGAACTGGGTGCTCGGTGTTGAAGGTCAGTACAGCTGGCTGAGCGGCACCAACAGCTCGGTGTCGTGGGGTGCCCCGGGTGCGGTGTTCACCTATGCTGACAACCAGCGTGGTCTGGCCTCGGTCACCGGCCGCCTCGGCTACACCTGGGGTCCGGCTCTGCTCTACGTCAAGGGCGGTTGGGCCTACGCCGACTACTCGAGCAGCCTGACCTTCAATGGCGTCGGCGTTGCGGTCGACAGCAAGACCGACGGCTACACCGTCGGTGGCGGTCTCGAATACCTGTTCGCTCCGAACTGGTCGGGCAAGATCGAGTACCAGTACTACGACTTCGGCAACGTCACCCTCGCCCCGGGCTTCACCGCGAAGAACGACGAGCACGTTGTCAAGGCCGGCCTGAACTACCGCTTCAACTGGGGCGGTCCGGTCGTCGCCAAGTACTAAGACCTGATCACTTCCTTCTTCGGGAAGTTGGAAGGGCCGGCCTCGCGCCGGCCCTTTTTCATTTTTGAAACCATGTCGGGCGGCGACGAACCGATTGCTCAAATTGCGATCGATGCTCGTAGAACCACGTGAAGAATATTAACCCCCTAAACTGATACTCCCGCCGGCGTCGCCGAGATCGACGCGAAGTTGAATGAATCAGGTGGGGGAAGCATGTCTGGGAAATTCGCGAAACTCCGACGGTTGCGGCCGAAATTTCCGCAGCTCGGAATTCGTGGCAGCCTTTTCGCCGCATTCGCCGTGATTGCCGGCATGGCGATCCTGATCAGCGCCTGGGCCGGCATGAGCCTGCACCAGCTCGGCAGGACGATGTCGGAGCTGAGCGGCCGTGACATTCCCAAACTCGCCGCCAGCCTGCAGCTCGCCACCGAAAGCGAAAGTCTCGCCAGCCAGGCGCCGATCCTGCTCGACTCGCTGTCCGCCGAGCAGCTTCAGGAGCGCTCGGCCCGGATGAAGGCGGCGCAGCAGGTGGCGATCCAGAAGCTCGCCGACATCACCACTTACGGCGGCGACAAGGCGGTCGTCTCGGCGCTGAACGAAACGCTGAAGAACATCGACGACACCATCCGCAGCCTCGGCTCCGCCGCCAAGGAACGGCTCGACCTGACCACCCGCCACGTCAAGCTGTACGACGACCTGCGGCGCTCGCACGACGCCTTCATCGCGGTCGCCAATCCGGCGATGCTCGATGCCCAGGCCCAGATGAACGCGGTGCTCGGATCGGCCAACCTGTCGCAGGACGACGCCACCTCCGCCGGCCGCCGCATCGAACAGCTCGGCAATGTCATCGCCCTGACCAATCTGATCGCCTCTGACCTGATGGCGGCGCTGTCGGCTTCCAGCTCCGACGATCTCGAGCCGGTGGAAACCAGCTTCAAGGAAGCCCGTCAGGTGGTGAACAGCAATCTCGACGGACTCCCGGACAACCAGACCACGGCCGAGATCAAGGCTGCGGCGCAGAAGCTGATGGCGCTCGGCGACGGCAAGACCGGCGCGTTCAAGCTGCGACAGCTCGAACTCGACGCCCGCGACTATCGTGACCTGCTGCTCGACGAGACCCGCAAGCTCAACGTCGGCCTCGGCATCAGCGTCAAGCAGCTCGTCGACAACGTTCGTAACGAAACAACGCGGGGCACATCGGACGCGCAAGCGCAGATCACCTTGGCCACCCGGGTGATGATCGCGCTCGGCGCCCTGACCCTGGTCGGCTCGGCACTGTTCGTCTGGCTGTATGTCGGGCGCAGCATCGTGCGCCGGATCGTCGGCCTGCAGAAGTCGATGCAGAGCCTCTCGGCCGGCGATCTCGGGACCGCGATCGACCGCGGCAGCCGCCGCGACGAGATCGCCGTGATGGCCGAGTCGCTCGAAGTGTTCCGCGACAACATGATCCGGGCGCGGGCGTTGAGCGAGGAGCAGGACAAGGATCGCGCCGCCAAGGCCGAACGCACCGAACGGATCGAGGCGCGGATCGCCGAGTTCGAGGCGACGGTGCGCAGCGCGATGGAGAAGCTGCAATCCTCCGCCGATCAGATGCAGGAAACCGCGCACGCGATGGCCACCACGTCGGAGCAGTCGAGCGCGCTGGTCACCACCGTCGCCTCGGCCGCGGAGGAAACCTCGGTCAACGTCCAGACCGTGGCGACCGGCACCGAGCAGCTCGCCTCGTCGATCGCCGAAATCAGCCGTCAGGTCACCACCTCGGCGGAGATCGCCACCCGCGCGGTGCGCGAAGCCGGCGAGACCGACAGCACGATGCAGGGGCTCGCCGACAACGCCGAGCGGATCAGCGCGGTGATCGACCTGATCCAGAGCATCGCCTCACAGACCAATCTCCTGGCGCTCAACGCCACGATCGAAGCCGCGCGGGCCGGCGACGCCGGCCGTGGCTTCGCGGTGGTCGCAGCCGAGGTCAAGGACCTCGCCAGCCAGACCGCCAAGGCGACCGAGGAGATCCGCGCTCAGATCGCGGCGATGCAAGGGGTGACCAGTTCGGCGGTGGGCGCGATCCGCAACATCGGCCAGACCATCACTTCGATCAACGAGGTCACCACCGCGATCACCGCGGCGGTCGAGGAACAGGGCGCGGCGACCCGCGAGATCGCCCGCAACATCCAGCACGCCGCCGGCGGCACCAGCGAGGTCTCCAGCAACATCGTCGGCGTCAGCGCTGCTGCCTCGCAGGCCGGCTCGGCTGCCGCCGAGGTGTTGAACGCCTCCGGCTCCCTGCGCCAGGAAACGGCAGTGCTGCGCGAGGAAATCGACGCCTTCCTGGTCAACATCCGCGCCGCCTGACGGCGCGGCGAAATCGGGCGGCCGGTGGCGTACACCCCGGCCGCCGGTCCAGCCCTGTGATCGCTGCAGCCGGCCCGGCGGTTTTTCGGCTGGCGCCGCCGCTCCGCTGCCGCTAAGCCGGGTCAGGGAGCCCGCGCCGAATGCATAAGAAGACCGACGCCGCCACGCCGCACGACGAACTCCGCTATCTGCGGGAAAGCCATCCGGGTCCGGATCAGGCTGTCGAAATCGCGCCGGGGGTGCTGTGGCTGCGGCTGAAGCTGCCGTTCCGGCTCAATCACGTGAACATCTATCTGATCGCCGATGGCGACGGCTGGGCGATGGTCGATACCGGCTTCGGCAACGACGCCACGATCGCCGCCTGGGACACGTTGTTCGACGGCGCGCTTGCCGGCTTTGCGATCAGCCGGGTGATCGTCACCCACGCGCATCCCGATCACGTCGGCATGGCCGGCTGGATCGTGCAGCGGTTCGGCTGTCCGTTCTATATGTCGCAGATCGAGTATCTGCAGGGCGTGTATCATCAGAACCGGCGCACCGACGAACGCCTCGTCAACAACCGCGCGTTCTTCCGCCGGCACGGCATTGACGAAAATGTGATCGAGCAATTGGTCGGACGCGGTCAGGACTACCTGAAGAAGACGGTGCCGCTTCCGGCGGCCTACCGCCGCCTCGCCGACGGACAGGACATCGGGATCGGGCAGCGCACGTTCCGGGTCATCACCGGCGCCGGCCACTCGCCGGACCAGGTGATGCTGTACTGCGCTGCCGAGAAGCTGTTCCTCTCCGCCGACCAGGTGCTGAGCAAGATCTCGCCGAATGTCAGCGTCTGGGCTCACGAACCCGACGAGGATGCGCTCGGCTCCTATCTGGCTTCGCTCGCCAGACTCGACGCACTGCTGCCCGACGACGTGTTGGTGCTGCCGGGACATGGACTGCCGTTTATCGGCGCCAAGACGCGCATTCACCAGCTCGCCGACCACCACGAAGAGCGCTGCGGGCTGATCGCCGATGCTTGCCGCCACAAGCCGATGAGCTCGGCGGAGCTGGTGCCGGTGGTATTTCACAAGCATGTGCTCGACGCCCACCAGACCGGCTTCGCGGTCGGAGAGCTGATCGCACACGTCAACTACATGCTGGCGCAGAACCGTTTGCAGGTTCTGCCGCTCAGCGACGGCGTGCTGCGGTTCACCAGCGCTTAACGTTTGCGGCGTTGTCCGCGTGATCCCTGACAAGGCGGCATTCGCGCCAAGGCATTGATCCTCATCAAGCCTTGCCCTGCGGAACCGATGATATGGATCGCGTCGGGCGCAGCCCGATCCGTCGAATTGCGCCTCGACTTCGGTGATGGAAGAGTTCTAATAGTTTCGCCGGTTCTGCGGCGTTCCGTCGTTCGATCCGCCTCCCCAACAGGTCATCGCGATGCAGTACAATCAATTCTTTCAAGACGCTCTCACCCGCCTTCACGACGAGCGTCGTTACCGGGTGTTCGCTGATCTCGAGCGGATTGCCGGCAGGTTCCCGCACGCCACGTGGCACTCGAACTCCGGACCTCGCGATGTCGTGATCTGGTGCTCCAACGATTACTTGGGCATGGGCCAGCATCCGAAGGTGGTCGGCGCGATGGTCGAGACCGCGACGCGGATCGGCACCGGCGCCGGCGGCACTCGCAATATCGCCGGCACGCATCATCCTCTGGTGCAGCTCGAGCAGGAAATCGCCTCGCTGCACGGCAAGGAAGCGGCGCTGCTGTTCACCTCGGGCTACGTCTCCAACCAGACCGGCCTCTCGACGCTGGGCAGGCTGATCCCGAACTGCCTGATCCTGTCGGATGCGCTCAACCACAACTCGATGATCGAAGGCATCCGCCAGTCGGGTTGCGAACGCGTGGTGTGGCGCCACAACGATACGGCGCATCTCGAAGAGCTGCTGATCGCCGCCGGTCCGGACCGGCCGAAGCTGATCGCCTTCGAGAGCCTGTACTCGATGGACGGCGACACCGCCCCTCTGGCGAAGATCTGCGACCTCGCCGAGAAGTACAACGCGATGACCTACTGCGACGAAGTGCACGCGGTCGGCATGTACGGTGCGCACGGCGCCGGCGTCGCCGAGCGTGACGGCGTGATGGCGCGCATCGACATCATCGAAGCGACCCTCGCCAAGGCGTTCGGCTGCCTCGGCGGCTACATCACCGGCAAGACCGAAGTGATCGACGCCGTACGCTCCTACGCGCCGGGCTTCATCTTCACCACCGCACTGCCGCCGCCGATCTGCGCCGCCGCGACCGCCGCGATCAAGCATCTGCGCAGCTCGACCTGGGAGCGTGAGCGCCATCAGGACCGCGCCGCGCGTGTCAAGGCGGTGCTGAACAACGCCGGCATTCCGGTGATGCCGACCGACACCCATATCGTGCCGGTGTTCGTCGGCGACGCCGAGAAGTGCAAGAAGGCGTCGGATCTGCTGCTCGAACATCACGGCATCTACATCCAGCCGATCAACTACCCGACCGTCGCCCGCGGCCTCGAACGCCTCCGCATCACGCCGTCGCCGTATCACGACGACAAGCTGATCGACGCGCTCGCCGAAGCCCTGGTACAGGTCTGGAACGAGCTCGGCCTGCCGCTCGGAGCCAAGGCGATCGCTGCGGAGTGATCCGTACCGCTCGCGCGACGCTGTAACGATTTCGGCGGGGGCGCCCGCGGCTGGGAAAAATCCCTGTCGCAGGCGCCCCTTCTGTTTTGGTAGACTTGCGATTGCGTCCCGCAGGCCGGCACCTGGCGGGCTGCGCGGGAAGTGGTTGATCGATCGCCTGCCGCCTGACGCGAGGGAGCACGACCGCGATGCTGCACGACTGGGGCGTGATCGCAGCCGCCCTCGCCTACATCGGGTTTCTGTTCTACGTCGCGAGCTGGGGTGACCGGCTGTCGCAAGGCCAGCGCGAGCGTGCCGGCGGACTGATCTACCCGCTGTCGCTGGCGATCTATTGCACCTCCTGGACTTTCTTCGGCTCGGTCGGCTCCGCCAGCCGCTCCAGCTTCGATTTCCTGGCGATCTATGTCGGCCCGGTTCTGGTGGTCCTGGTCGCCACGCCGCTGCTGCGCCGCGTCATCCGGCTGGCGAAATCGCAGAACATCACCTCGATCGCCGACTTCATCGCCGCGCGCTACGGCAAGAGCCAGAAGGTCGCGGCCGCGGTGGCGATCATCGCGATCATCGGCTCGGTGCCGTACATCGCGCTGCAACTCAAGGCGGTGTCGTCGTCGCTGCAGACCATCCTCGGCGACGGCCACAACATCGCCGACATCCCGATCGTCGGCGATATCGCGCTGATCGTGGCGATGGCGATGGCGGTGTTCACGGTGCTGTTCGGCACCCGCCAGGCCAGCGCCACCGAGCATCAGCACGGCCTGATGCTGGCGGTCGCCACCGAATCCATCGTCAAGCTGGTGGCGTTCCTCGCCGCCGGCATCTTCGTCACCTTCTGGATGTTCAGCCCGTCGGCGCTGATCGAGCGCGCAATGCAGATGCCGGAAGCGGTGCGCGCGCTCGACCAGACTTCGCCGGCCAACTTCCTGACGATGACGGCGCTGTCGTTCTGCGCCTTCATGATGCTGCCGCGGCAATTCCACGTCAGCGTGGTGGAGAATTCCAACGACGCCGAAGTCGGCCGCGCCCGCTGGCTGTTTCCGCTGTATCTGGTGGCCATCAATCTGTTCGTGATTCCGATCGCGCTGGCAGGGCTGGTCAAGTTCCCGTTCGGGAAGGTCGACAGCGACATGTACGTGCTGGCGCTGCCGATCGAGGCCGACGCGCCGATGCTCAGCGTCGCAGTGTTCATCGGCGGGCTGTCGGCGGCGACCGCGATGGTGATCGTCGAATGCGTGGCGCTGGCCGTGATGGTGTCGAACGATCTGGTGATGCCGCTGGTGCTGAAGCGCCAGGGCGCGCCACGGCCCGACGCGCAACGCAATTTCGGCCGCTTCCTGCTGACGGTGCGGCGGGTCGCGATCTTCGCGATTCTGATCCTCGCCTATCTGTATTATCGCGCCCTCGGCAACACCCAGCTCGCGGCGATCGGGCTGTTGTCGTTCGCCGCGATCGCGCAATTCGCACCGGCGTTCTTCGGCGGCCTGATCTGGCGTCGCGCCACCGCACGCGGCGCGATCGGCGGACTCCTGGTCGGGTTCGCGGTGTGGGCCTACACGCTGTTCATTCCGAGCTTCATGGAGAACTCGACTGCCGGGCTGCTGCTGTTGCAGCACGGCCCGTGGGGGATCGAATCGCTGCGGCCGCAGGCGCTGTTCGGCGCCGATCTGCCGCCGCTGCTGCACGGCGTGCTGTGGAGCCTGTCGCTCAACCTCGTCGCCTATATCGTGCTGTCGCTGCTGCGGCAGCCGACGTCGATCGAGCGGCTGCAGGCCGAGGTGTTCGTCCCCGACGCGCTGACGCCGATGACTCCGGCGTTCCGGCGCTGGCGCACCACCGTCACGGTGCAGGACATCGTCGGCGCAGTGTCGCAATATCTCGGCCCGGACCGCGCCCGGGACTCGTTCCGCAACTTCGCCGCCGGCCGCCGCATCACGCTCGATCCGGCCGCGCCGGCAGATTTCGAGCTGCTCAAGCACGCCGAGCATCTGATCGCCTCGTCGATCGGCGCGGCGTCGTCGCGGCTGGTGCTGTCGCTGCTGCTGCGCAAGCGCACCGTCTCGGCTGAAGCGGCGCTGAAGCTGCTCGACGACTCCCACGCCGCGCTGCATTTCAACCGCGAGATCCTGCAGACCGCCCTCAACCACGTCCGCCAGGGCATCGCGGTGTTCAATCCCGAGCTGCAACTGATCTGCTCGAACCGGCAGTTCGGCGAGATCCTCGGCCTGCCGCCGCACATCATCCAGATCGGCATTCCGCTGATCGAGATCCTGGAATTCCTCGCCAGCAACAGCATCGCCCCGATCGACGCCGAAGCGCACACCCAGATGCGGATGGCGGCCTACACCACCGAGGGCGAGCCGTTCATCGAGCGGTTTCCCGAGCGGCATCTGGTGGTCGAGGTCCGCGCCAACCGGATGCCCGACGGCGGGCTGGTGATCACCTTCTCGGACGTCACCCCGAGCTTCGAAGCCGCCGAGGCGCTGGAGCGCGCCAACGCCACGCTGGAACGCCGGGTGCGCGAACGCACCGAGGAACTGACGCGGCTGAATTCGCAGCTCGCCTTGGCCAAGAGCACGGCCGAAGAAGCCAACATCTCCAAGACCCGCTTCCTCGCCGCCGCCAGCCACGACATCCTGCAGCCGCTGAACGCAGCGCGGCTGTACGCCACCAGCCTGGTGGAACGCCAGGCCGGCGGCGAAGACTCGCGGCTGGTCGACAACATCGACGAGTCGCTGCAGGCGATCGAAGAAATCATCGGCGCGCTGCTCGACATTTCCCGGCTCGACGCCGGCGCGATGACGCCGTCGCTGTCGAATTTCGTGATCGGCGATCTGATGCGCTCGCTGGAGATCGAATTCGCCCCGACCGCGCGTGCCAAGGGGCTCGACCTCACCTTCGTGCCGTGCTCGCTGCCGGTGCAGTCGGACCGGCTGATGCTGCGGCGGCTGCTGCAGAACCTGATCTCCAACGCGATCAAATACACCCCGCAGGGCCGGGTGCTGGTCGGCTGCCGGCGGCAGGGCCAGTCGCTGCGGATCGGCATCTACGACACCGGGGTGGGGGTGCCGATCCTCAAGCGCGGCGAGATCTTCAAGGAGTTCCATCGGCTCGAACAGGGCGCGCGGATCGCCCGCGGACTCGGGCTCGGGCTGTCGATCGTCGAGCGGCTGGCGCGGGTGCTCAACCACGGCATCGCGCTGGATTCCAACCGCGGCGGCGGCTCGTGCTTCTCGGTGACGGTGACGGTCGCCGAGGTCGTCAACCACACCGCCGCGGTGACCAGCGCTACGCCATTGTCCCGCGCGTCGATGAGCGGCATCCTGGTGGTCTGCATCGAGAACGACCCGGCGATCCTCGACGGCATGAAGACGCTGCTGACCACCTGGGACGCCAAGGTGATCGCGGTCGCCGACCCGGAAGCCGCGATCCGCGCGATCGAGAGCAGCGAGCAGCGCATCACCGGCCTCCTGGTCGACTACCACCTCGACCGCGGCAACGGCATTGCGGCGATCCGTGAAATCCGCCAGCGCTTCGGCCAGAGCATTCCGGCGATCCTGATCACCGCCGACCGCAGCCCCGGCGTCCGCGCCTCGGCGCGGCAGGAAGAAATCGCGGTGCTGAACAAGCCGGTGAAAGCCGCGTCGCTGCGGGCATTGCTGAGCCAGTGGCATGCCCAGCAGCAGGTGGCGGCGGCGGAGTAATCACTTATCCTGGCACACCGACCTCATCCTGAGGAGGCCGCGCAGCGGCCGTCTCGAAGGATGAGCTGGAAGGCAAGGCCGTGCCGCCTCATGGTTCGAGACGGCGCTTCGCGCCTCCTCACCATGAGGGAAAGGCTATCTCCGTCGTACAAAAGGACTAACTCTACGACGCGATCGGTTCTTCCTGGCGCCACTGGCTGCCGGAGATCTTGGCGGCGGCGATCACCGCCTGGGTGCGGCTTTCGACGCCGAGCTTCTGCAGGATCGCCGAGACGTGGGCCTTGATGGTCGCTTCGGAGACGCCGAGCTCGTAGGCGATCTGCTTGTTGAGCAGCCCCTCGGACAGCATCATCAGCACCCGGACCTGTTGCGGGGTCAGCGTCACCAGCCGGTCGCGCAGCTTGGACGTCTCCGGATCGGACGCGGCCGACAGATCGACATCCGGCGGAACCCAGACGTCGCCGTCCAGCACCCGCAGGATCGCCTCGCCGAGCTTCTCGACACCGAACCGCTTCGGCACGAAGCCGGAGGCGCCGAAATCCAGTGAGCGGCGGATGGTCTCGACATCGTCGCTGGCGGACACCACCACCACCGGGATCGCCGGATATTGCGCGCGCAGATAGATCAGCCCGGAAAAGCCGCTGATCCCCGGCATCTTGAGGTCGAGCAGCACCAGATCGACGTCGCCCTCGCGCTCGAGCATCGCCGTCAGGTCCTCGAACGAGCCGACTTCACCTATCTTGGCCGCGGAGACCACGCTGGCGACCGCCAACCGGAGCGCATCGCGAAACAACGGATGGTCGTCGGCAATGATCAAATGCGTGCTGGCGGGGGTGGTCATGATGTCCCTTACTCGCAAGCTGGAACCGAACCGTCTTCGTTCCCGGCTCGCGACAGCAAACCGGTGGCAAGGTGTGGTGGCAAGTGTCGCCCTGTGATGGACGGCTGGCAAGGCGGACGTGGCTGCCTTGTCCGTATCATCATGCCCTCGCGCGTCACCAAAAACATTGAGCAAGCGCAACTATACGCGCTTTTGGCGTCGAAAGTCGTAATGCCGCAGGGCGGGAGCGGTGCTACGGTACACTGACGCACGGTGACCCCGCACCTTTAGGCGCGGGCCAGTCCCAACAAAAACAACAACATAGCCCTCGAAACAACCTTAGGGAGGCAGACGCTGATGGCTACACTTGCCGCAACGAGCAAGCGTTCGGGTGGAATGACCCGCGACGAGCGGTTCGTTATTCTCGCATCTTCGCTCGGTACCGTTTTCGAATGGTACGATTTCTACCTGTACGGTTCGCTCGCTGCGATCATCGGAGCGCAGTTCTTCAGCGCCTATCCGGAGGCCACCCGGGACATTTTCGCGCTGCTCGCTTTCGCCGCCGGGTTCCTGGTGCGCCCGTTCGGCGCCATCGTGTTCGGCCGGGTCGGTGACATCGTCGGCCGCAAATACACCTTCCTGGTCACCATCCTGATCATGGGCCTGTCGACCTTCATCGTCGGCCTGTTGCCCAACGCGGCGACCATCGGCATCGCTGCGCCGATCATCCTGATCAGCCTCCGCCTGCTGCAGGGCCTCGCGCTCGGCGGCGAATACGGCGGCGCCGCGACCTATGTGGCCGAGCACGCGCCGCCCGGCAAGCGCGGCTACTACACCTCGTTCATCCAGACCACCGCGACGCTCGGTCTGTTCATGTCGCTGATGGTGATTCTCGCCACACGCACCATCGTCGGCGAAGCCGCGTTCGCCGACTGGGGCTGGCGAATTCCCTTCCTGGTGTCCGTGTTGCTGCTCGGCGTCTCGGTCTGGATCCGGCTGCGGCTCAACGAGTCGCCGGTGTTCCAGAAGATGAAGGAAGAAGGCAAGAGCTCGAAGGCGCCGCTCACCGAAGCCTTCGCCAACTGGGGCAACGCCAAGATCGTGCTGATCGCGCTGCTCGGCGCGGTGATGGGCCAGGGCGTGGTCTGGTACACCGGCCAGTTCTACGCGCTGTTCTTCCTGCAATCGATCCTGAAGGTCGACGGCTACACCTCGAACCTGCTGATCGCGTGGTCGCTGCTGCTCGGCACCGGCTTCTTCATCATCTTCGGCTGGCTGTCCGACAAGATCGGCCGCAAGCCGATCATCCTGACCGGCTGCTTGATCGCGGCGCTGTCGTTCTTCCCGATCTTCCGGATGATCACCACCTACGCCAACCCGGCGCTGGAAAAGGCGATCGAGACCGTGAAGGTGCAGGTCGTTGCCGATCCGGCGGGCTGCGGCGACCTGTTCAATCCGGTCGGCACCCGCGTGTTCACAAAGCCGTGCGACACCGCACGCGACTTCCTGTCGAAGTCGTCGGTGAAGTACTCGACCGTGAACGGCCCGGCCGGCTCCGGCGTCAAGGTGATGGTGAACGACAGGGAAGTGCCCTACGCCGACGCCAAGACCTCGAATCCGCAGGTGCTCGCGGCCGTGCAGGAAGCCGGCTATCCGAAGGCCGGCAACCCGCAGATCATCAAGATGTCGCACCCGTTCGACGTGTTCAATCCGAGCACCGCCGCGGTGATCGGACTGCTGTTCGTGCTGGTGCTGTTCGTCACCATGGTCTACGGCCCGATCGCGGCGCTGCTGGTCGAACTGTTCCCGACCCGGATCCGCTACACCTCGATGTCGCTGCCGTATCACATCGGCAACGGCTGGTTCGGCGGCCTGTTGCCGGCGACCGCATTTGCGATCGTCGCCTCGACCGGCGATATCTACGCCGGCCTGTGGTACCCGATCGTGTTCGCCTCGATCACCGTGGTGGTCGGCCTGATCTTCCTGCCCGAAACCCGCAAGGTCGATATCAGCAAGACCTGATGATCAGCGGTCCGGCGCCTGCGCCGGACCGGCCAATCAGCAACGGCCGCGGAGCGATCCGCGGCCGTTTGTTTTTGGCAGTAGGAGTGAGGCCGCCAACATCATGTCCAACCTCATGGCGAGGAGGCGCGAAGCGCCGTCTCGAACCATCGACCACGGACATTGCGTACCCTTCATCCTTCGAGATCTCCGGCTTCGCCGGCTCATCAGGATGGGGGCTCCGTGCATCTTGGCGAAGAGTTATTGCTCCGTCGTGCCGATGAACTGCAGCACCACCTCGCGGCGGTGCGGCCTGGCGCGGTGCTCGATCAGGTAGATGCCCTGCCAGGTGCCGAGCGCGAGCCGGCCCTGCAGCACCGGGATCTGCAGCGACACCGACGTCAGCATGGTCTTGACGTGGGCCGGCATGTCGTCCGGCCCCTCGGTATCGTGGCGCCAGCCGGCATGTTCCGGCGCGAGCTTGTTCAGCACCGTGGCAAGATCGGCCAGCACCGTCGGATCGGCGTTCTCCTGAATCGTCAGCGAGGCCGAGGTGTGACGCACGAACACCGTGACGCCGCCGTCCTTGGCCCGCGCCTCTTTGACGAAGGCCGCGACCTCGCGGGTGATGTCGGAGAAGCCGGCGCCGCCGGTCTGCACGGTCAGCACCGACGAGGCCACGGTAGTGGCGGTCGCGTGCGCCAGCGGTGCGCGGCTCAGGGTGCGGGGTGAATTCATCGACAACCTCGCGTCGCGGCCGGTCAGATCTTGTCGCCGCTGATGTCCCGCTGCACCCGGGTCGCCATGTCGATCAGCTTGCGCCAGGCGCGCTCGAGGAAGCCCATCACCCGATCGACGTCCTGATCGCTCGGCAGCGGGATTTCCAGCTTGCGCTGGCCGTCCTTTTCGGTGACCTGCGGCTGAGGCAGCCTGTCGCTCTTCGGCATCGCCTCATCGGTCTTGGCGCCCGGCTGCCCGGCGCTGGCGAGTTGCGCTTTCAGGCTGTCATTGGCGGCGCGCAGCGCATCGGCCTCCTTCTTCAGCCGGTCGATCTCGGCCTGCAGCCGGCCGGTCTCGGCATCGAATGCGGCGCGTTCGTCGGCGATCGCGTAGCAGGCCCAGCCGCTGCCCTTGTCGGTGCAGGTCGAGACCTTGCCGGTACGGGTGTCGAGCCGCACCACGCCGTCGGCCGACGGCGTGAAGGTGTAACGGCCGTTCTCGCTGTCCGGCAGCGGCGTCTCGGCCAGGGCGCCGCCGGCGCCGCCGAACGCGATCAGCAGCGCCAGCGCCGCGACCCGGGGGCTGCGACGGGCGACGCCGCTGGGCGCCACGGCCAAAGGTGCAAAGCTCATCGGGATGCTCCCGCCTTTCGGATGAAGACCCTGCCTATATGGGGCTTCGGTTCGCCGGCCGGTACGGGGCGCGGCCGGATTTCAACGCATCCTCGAGCAGTTCGATCCGGTCCTGGCCCCAGAACACCTCGCCGTCGAGCACATAGGCCGGCGAGCCGAACACGTCGGCCGCGATGGCGTCCTGCCGGTTCTGATCGTAGGCGGCGCGAATCTGGTCCGAACCGGCATGCGCCAACAGCTTCTCGCCGGGCAGGCCGGCCGCATCGGCGAGTTCGATCAGCACATTTGGCTGGGTGAGGTCGAGCTCGCGCTCCCACACCGCGGCATAAGCGCGCTGCAGATACGGCTCGGGGTCGAGCCCGGCGGCGAGCGCCGCGATCACCACGCCGTCGGCGAGCCGCGCGTCGAACGGCCAGTGCTTCGGCCACAATTTGAAGTCGAGACCGCGCTTGTCGCGCCAGCGCTGCAGCTCGACCAGCCGGTAGTGCTGCCGCGCCGGATGCCGCTTGGCCAGCGGCAGGCCGCCGGTCTCGGAAAACAGCCCGGTCAACAGCACCGGCTTGTAGGTGAGATGAATGTCGTAGGTCTCCACCAGCCGCCGCAACTGCTGATGGCCGATATAGGCCCAGGGGGACTGGAACGAGAAGTAGTAGTCGATCCGACGCGGCATGCGCTCTCCGATGGCGGGGGGGACCTTCCGTCCGCCGCTGCGAACGGCTCGCTGGAAGCGGCCGCATCGGATCAGAGCCATTCCCGTCGTGCAAGCCGGATCATGGCGCAGCGCCGCAAACGCGCTGCGGACAAGTTATCGCATCGACTCGCAAATCATCAATAAAATCAGCCAAAACAACACTGTAGGCGGCTGCGACCGAATCTTGACTTGCCTACAGGTGGTCAGTATGGTCCGCGCGGCTTTTAAGGGTTTCTGGGGCGTTATTTCATCGTTAGCGGCAGCTGGTTCGGGTCTCCACGACATGGCGGACGACACGCACGACAGCAGCCGACCAGCGCATGAACCGCGCGACGGATCGCCTGAGGAGGCTGCGCTTTCCGCACGGCTCGGAAGCCTGGAACAACGGTTGGCCCATTCTCGGGTGAACCGGAAACTCCAGTCGGATCAATCCGAAACAGGAAGTGAAAACGGACATGCCAAAGCCTCGGCGATGGCGCTCGGTTTTCGGCTTTCATCGGAGTTGATTGCGGGCGTTCTCGGCGGAGCGGCTCTCGGCTGGGGTATCGATCGTTTGTTTTCGACCTCGCCCTGGGGTCTCATCGCGTTTGCGCTGATCGGCTTCATCGCCGGTGTGGTCAATGTGATGCGGGCAGCAGGCGTCATGGCGAAACAGTCCGAGCGACTCTGAGCGGGATCCAAGGCGCACCGATCGTTCGAATCCCGCGCAAGCTCGCGACACCGACAGACTGAGAGACGAATGGCCGCCGATCCGATCCATCAGTTCCAGATCACCAAGCTCTTCACCCTCGGTCACGTTGGCGGACAAGAAATCGCGTTCACCAACTCGTCGGCCTACATGTTCGGCACGGTGGCGCTGATCGCCGTCCTGATGCTGGTGCCGGGCCGCCAATTGGTACCGGGCCGGTTCCAGTCGATCGCGGAGCTGTCCTACGAATTCGTCGCCAACATGATACGGTCGACGGCCGGCAAGGAAGGGCTGAAGTTCTTCCCGCTGGTGTTCTCGCTGTTCATGTTCATCGCCGTCTCGAACCTGATCGGCATCGTGCCCTACACCTTCACGGTGTCGAGCCACCTGATCGTCACCGTCGCGCTGGCGCTGCTGGTGTTCTTCACGGTGCTGATCTACGGGTTTTCCAAGAACGGCCTGAAGTTCTTCAAGCTGTTCGTGCCCTCCGGCGTGCCGATCTACATCCTGCCGCTGGTCGTCTTCATCGAAGTCATCTCGTTCTTCCTCAAGCCGGTTTCGCACTCGGTGCGTCTGTTCGCCAACATGCTGGCGGGCCACATCGCGCTGAAGGTGTTCGCGAGCTTCGTGGCGATGCTCGGCGCACTGGGCATCGTCGGCTGGTTCGGCGCCGTGCTGCCGCTCGGCCTGACCATCGCGCTGACCGCGCTGGAGCTGCTGGTCGCGTTCCTGCAGGCTTATGTGTTCGCCATTTTGACTTGCATCTATCTCAACGATGCAATTCATCCGGGCCACTAAAGACCCACTCGCAAACGACTACACCCAACCCCAACAGGAGTTCGTTACATGGATCCGATTGCCGCGAAGTACATTGGCGCTGGTATTGCCTGCATTGGCATGGGCGGCGCCGGCGCTGGCGTGGGCATCATCTTCGGCAACTACCTCGCCGCTGCGGTGCGTAACCCCTCGGCCGCCCAGGGCCAGTTCGGCAACCTGATTTTCGGCTTCGCGGTGACCGAAGCGCTCGGCATCTTCTCGCTGCTGATCGCGCTGCTGCTGCTGTTCGCCCTCTAAGATCCAAAATCCGGTCCTGACCTTCCGGGGTCGTGACCGGCCGAACAGGAGAAGCCCGTGGCTCAAGGTCATGGCGACGCCAAGGGCACCACTGCCCACACGGAAGCGGGCGGAGGCCACAAGGCGCCGTTCCCGCCCTTCCAGCAGGAAACCTTTGCCTCGCAACTGGTGTCGCTGGCGATCGCATTCGTTGCGCTCTACCTGATCGTTTCCAAGATCGCACTGCCGCGCGTCGGCGGTGTGATCGAAGAGCGGCAGAAGACCATCGACGGCGATCTGGCGGCGGCTCAGAAGCTGAAGGGCGAGGCGGACGACGCGCTGAAAGCCTATGAGGCCGAACTCGCCGACGCCCGCGCCCGGGCCCAGGCGATCGGCGCGGAAACCCGCGAAAAGCTCAACGCGCAGGCGGAAGCCGAGCGCAAGACGCTGGAACAGCGGCTGGCGGCGAAGCTCGCCGACGCCGAAAAGACCATCGCAGCCACCCGAACGGCGGCGATGGGTAACGTGCGCAACATCGCTTCGGACGCCGCTTCGGCGATCGTCCAGCAGCTTGCCGGCGTCACGCCGGACGGCAAGGCGGTGGACAGCGCGGTCGACGCTTCGTTGAAGGGTTGAGGCTGATGGCAATCTTCGCAGAAGCAGAGACCTGGGTCGCCGTCGCGTTCGTGATCCTGCTCGCCGTGTTCGCTTATTTCGGCGTGCACCGCACCGTGCTGCAGGCGCTGGACAAGCGTCGCGACCGGATCAAGGCGGAGCTCGACGAAGCGCGCAAGCTGAAGGACGAGGCCGCCAAGCTGCTCGCCGACTATCGGGCGCGCCGGGCCTCGGCCGAACGCGAAGCGCAGGCGATCGTCGAGAGCGCCAAGGCGGATGCCGAGCGGATCGCGGCGGAAGCCAAGGCCAAGCTGGAAGACTTCGTCGCCCGTCGCACCAAGAGTGCAGAGAGCAAGATCGCCCTCGCCGAAGCCCAGGCGCTCGCCGACGTTCGTGCGGCGGCGGCCGAAGCCGCGGTGGCCGCAGCCTCCCGGATCCTGTCCGAGTCGGTCAAGGGCAACCTCGCCGACGAACTGCTCAACAAAGGCATCCAGGAAGTCCGCGGCAAACTCAATTGAGCTGACGCCTCCTCGAGCAAATCAAAGGCCGGCGCGAGCGATCGCGCCGGCCTTTTTCGTTTGATTTGCCGATCGTCTCCGCCATCCCCTGGAGAGGAAAGGTCGACCAGCCGGCTGCGGAGCAGGATGCAGGGCGGGGGTGAGGGTGAGCCACGAATCCGGCGATCCTGTATTTAGAGCGGTTCATCGTTTGATTGAAACGATCCAACCTTTCCGAAGACACTGAGTCCTCACCCTGAGGAGCCCGGCGAAGCCGGGCGTCTCGAAGGATGGGGCAACGCATTCCGTGCGTCACATGGTTCGAGACGGCGCTACGCGCCTCCTCACCATGAGGTTGTGCGTGTGGCAGGCGGTGCGGATCAGCTCCGATTCGATGAAAAGAAGAACTGCTCTAGCACGCGGAACGAGCCCGCCGGAACAGGCGCGGGCATGCCTCTCGGTCTTCTCACCAACCGACCCCGCGCTCGGTGCGCGAGCGCCCCTCCCCCTCCGGGGGAACGTGAAGGGGGGCGTCTCGCTTACTTCCGCCTGCTTCGCGGCTCCGGCTTCAGCGCCTGCGGATCGAAGCCGACATAGAACACGTAGGCATCGTTGGCCGCGACCGACGGTGCCGGATAGGCGACGTCCTCGGCCACCAGGCTGAACGGCACGCTGCCGTCAGGCTGCATCGAGACGCTGGTACGGTATGCCTTGGTGAAGACCGTCTTCGGCGACACGCCTTCCTGAACCACGGCGACGCGCAGCGGCACGTCCACCGAGGTCGGCGCGCCGGCGGGACCGGCGATGATCCGGCCCTGGATGCCGATCTTGGCCGTGATGATGCCGGAGTTGAGATTGCATTCGCGCGCCGTGCGGCTGATGACCGCCTGATAGCGCAGATCGGCGCCGGCCGCCTCCTTGCCAGGCAGGCCGACCGCATAGGTCGAAGCCCCGGAGCGCACCGTCACCGAGGGGCAGGTCAATTGGCTCTCGACTGGCGGACCGTTGGAGACGGTCGGGTCCGGCTGCTGCTGCGAGGAGCCGCCGAACAGGCTCTTGAAACGATCGGTGATCGACTGCGACCACGCCGGCGTCGCCGCCAGCACCGCGCCGCAGAACCCCACCACGACAGTGACCCGCGCCGCTTGCCAAGCCCGCCGCCGCGCCGACACCCGTTCAATCTCCTGAGCCATTCACCCTACCCGGTCCGTGCACTCGTTTCGACCGCCGGGGTTATAGCAAAGCAAAGCCGGCGAACCAAAGGCACCCGACGTTGCAATGCGTGTCGAATCAGCCGCGAAAATCCTCGTGCAGCAGACCGAACAACAGATGGTCCTGCCAGACGCCGTTGATGCAGAGATAGCGCCGCGCCAACCCCTCCCGGGTGAAGCCGCATTTCTCCAGCACGCGGATCGACGGTGCATTGGTGGGGATACAGGCGGCTTCGACCCGGTGCAGGTTGAGCTCGCCGAACAGGGTCGGCAGCAGCACCCGCAGCGCGGCGGTCATATAGCCCTGGTGGGCGAACGGCTGGCCGATCCAGTAGCCGATGGTCCCGGCCTGGACGATGCCGCGCCGGACATTAGCCAGCGTGACGCCGCCGACCAGCTGGCCGCCCTGCTCGCGAAACACCAGAAACGGATAGGATCGGTCGGCGGCAATATCCTCGGCGTAGCGCCGCAGCCGCCGCCGGAAGCCGGCCCGGGTCAGATCGTCCGACGGCCAGATCGGCTCCCACGGCGTCAGATAGGCCCGGCTGTATTCGCGCAGCTCCGCCCATTGCGGAAAGTCCGCCATTTGCGGGGCGCGTAGCAGAAGCCCATGGCCGCGCGGCGCTAGTGCTGCAGGTCCGACGGACGGCATTCGAAACAGCGCCATGGGCGGCACTCCCGACCCGCGACCCGGCGGGCCTCGAACGCCGCGACTGCGGCGTCAGCTCAATGATAGGACGTCTTGGCCTTGGATTGTGTCAAGCCTTCCGCATGGCCGACAGCTCTGTCGAGACCGCGGCCGCTGCCGAGCGCCACCACCGCAGGCCGGCTGCGCGCCAGCAGCGTGCGCCCGGCTTCGCGTGCGGTTTCGATGGTGACGGCATCGATCCGCCCGACCAGTTCGTCGACCGGCAACGGCCGGCCATAGGCCAGGATGTGGCGGGCGAGTTGCTCGGCGCGCGACGAACAGCTCTCCAGCGCCATCAGCAGGCCGGCCTTCATCTGAGCCTTGGCACGGGAGATCTCGGCATCCGTCAGCGTGTCGACCGCCTCGTTGATGACGTCGACGATCACTTCCATCATCTCCGGCGCGTCGGCCGGATCGGTGCCGGTGTAGAGCCCGAAGAACCCGGTGTCGCTGTAGGGCGCGTGGAAGGTGTAGATCGAGTAGCACAGCCCGCGCTTTTCCCGCACCTCCTGGAACAGCCGCGACGACATCCCGCCGCCGAGAATGTTGGTGAACACCTGCATGCTGAACAGCGTCGGCGCCCCCTGCGGCAGCCCTTCCAGCGCCAGGGTGAGATGCGCCTGCTCCAGATCGCGATGCACCACGCGGGAGCCGCCGGCGCCGAACATCGCCGGCTGCGGCTTCGGAGCCGGGGTGGCGTCGAAGCTGGCGAAGCGGTGCGACACCTCTTCGACGATGCGGGCGTGATCGACGGCGCCGGCCGCCGCCACCACCATGTCGGGCCCGCGATAATGCGTCGACAGATAGGATTGCAGTTTCTCGCGGCTGAAGCTCTTCAGCGTCTTGGCGGTGCCGAGCAGCGAGCGGCCGATCGGCTGCTCCGGATAGCAAAGCTCGTTGAGATACTCGAACACCACGTCGTCGGGGGTGTCCTGCGCGGCACCGATCTCCTGCACGATCACGCTCTTCTCGCGTTCGAGCTCTTCGGCCTCGAACGACGGATTGGCCAGGATGTCGGACAATACGTCGAGCGCCAGCGGCACATCGGCCTTCATCACCCGTGCGTAATACGCCGTGGTCTCGGTCGAGGTGCCGGCATTGAGGTCGCCGCCGACCGCCTCGATCTCCTCGGCGATCTCGCGCGAGCTGCGGCGCGTGGTGCCCTTGAACGCCATGTGTTCGAGCAGATGCGAGATGCCGTGCTCGTCGGGCTTCTCGTCGCGGCCGCCGACGCCGGTCCAGACGCCGAGCGCCGCGGTTTCCAGATGCGGCATGGTGTCGGTGACGACGGTGAGGCCGGAGGGCAGCTTGCTGACTTCGACGGTCATCCGGCGGCTCCTTGCTTGGCGGCGCGGCTCACCGCCAGCACGTGACGTTCGATCGCGACCTGATCGCGCGGCATGATCTTGATCGACTCCGGCTTGCTCATCAGCCCGCCGAGCCAGGCCGGCAGCTCCGGCCGGATGCCGCAGGCGGCTTCCACCGCGTCCGGAAACTTCGCCGCATGGGCGGTCGACAGCACGATATTCGGCACCGTGGAATCGGTGGTGTCGCGGTCGGCCACCGCCAGCGCCACCGCGGTGTGCGGATCAATCAGGTCGCCGGCCTCGCGCCAGGCGGCGCGGATCGCCGATTCGGTTTCCGCCTCGTCGGCGCGGCCGGCGTCGAACTCGTCGCGGATCGCGGCCAGCACCGCATCCGGCAGCACGAAGCGGCCGGACTGAGCCAGCGAGCCCATCAGCGAGCGGATCAGCGCGGCGTCGCGGCCGGAGGCCTCGAACAGCAGCCGCTCGAAATTCGACGACACCTGGATGTCCATCGACGGCGAGGTGGTGGCGTGGACTTCGCGCACCTCGTAGATCCCGGTCTTCAGCGTGCGCGCCAGGATGTCGTTGACGTTGGCGGCGATCTTCAGCCGGCGCACCGGCAGGCCCATCTTCTTGGCGACATAGCCGGCGAAGATGTCGCCGAAATTGCCGGTCGGCACGGTGAAGTCGACCAGCCGGTTCGGCGCGCCGAGCGCCACCGCACTGGTGAAATAGTACACCACCTGAGCGACGATCCGCGCCCAGTTGATCGAGTTGACGCCGGACAGCGCCACCTGGTCGCGGAATTTATGGTGGTTGAACAGCCCCTTCACGATCGCCTGGCAATCGTCGAAATGGCCTTCGATCGCCAGCGGATGCACGTTCGGCGCGCCGGACGTCGTCATCATCATCCGCTGCACATCGGAGATCCGGCCGTGCGGAAACAGCACCACCAGATCGACGTTGTTCAGATTGGCGAAGGCATCGACCGCGGCGCCGCCGGTGTCGCCGGAGGTCGCGACCACGATGGTGGTGCGCTGCCTGCGCTTCTCCAGCACGTGATCCATCAGCCGCGACAATAACTGCATCGCAACGTCCTTGAACGCCAGCGTCGGACCGTGGAACAGCTCGAGCACGAACTGGCTCGGGCCGGTCTGGCGCAGCGGCACCACCGCCGGGTGGCGGAAGGTGGCGTAGGCGTCGCTGGCCATGCGGCCGAGTTCGGCGTCGGAAATCTCGCCGGCGACGAACGGCCGGATCACCTCGACGGCGACCTCCCAATACGGCCGGCCGAACAGGCTGGTGATGGTGTCGGGGCTGAGCTGCGGCCAGACTTCGGGAATATACAGCCCGCCGTCACGGGCGAGCCCGGTCAGCATCACATCGCAGAAGCCGAGGCGCGGGGCGTCGCCCCGGGTCGAAACATAGGTCGTCAAGGGTGCCTCCAAAGGCCCGGCCTAACGCCCAAGCCTTTGATATTGATCGAGTTCAGTCTCACGCGCGGGTGAAATCGGGCTCACCATAAAGGAGTTTGCCGCGCAGGGGAAATCGCTGCCCTCGGAGAAGCCCCCGATCGTGGCTCTGACCGGCAACGGGACATTGTCGCTGCACGTTGCCCCTATGCAGCAGGGGTGATGCCGCTTCAAAGAAGGTCGGTGAACTCCTCCACCGTCAGCCCGGTCTGCCGGATAATCGATCGCAGGGTGCCCGGCTTCAGATCTCGTCCTGCATGGACCGGAACCGTCACGGTGCGCGCCGGATCGCCCGGATAGACCAGAACATGGTGGCTGCCGACGATCCGATCGACGACAAAACCCGTTCTCATGAGCGCCTGGATCACCCGCCTGCCGCCGACGACCGGCAGCCGGCCGTCACCCATGTCAGGCGGCCACAGTCACGTGGCGAATTTCGGGATGCGCATCGGATGGAGGCGCCCTTCCCTGGTCCCGTCGGTAGGCGAGGACTGCACGGATCGCCTCCTCGGCGTTGGCGAGCGCTTCCTGCTCGCTGTCCCCCTCCGTCACGACCTCGGGCAGCGCCGGGACGAGCACCGTGAAACCGCCGCCTTCCTGGGGCTCGAGAATGACCGAGTAGCTGTAGCTTGACGGCATGAGGTGCTCCTGGACCCACAAGGACTGAACCAGACCAGCGCTTCCAGGCGGATCCTACACGATGCGCTGGAAGCTGGCCAAGCCCGCGGCGTCAACCGAGAACGGGGGTGGAGCCTCGGCGTTGGCCGTGCAGCCAGAACGCAAATGCGACCGCTACCGCCAGCGCCAGCCCTAACCAGGTGATTGCGTATTGCAGATGGTTGTCGCGCAGATGCACGCCGAGCCGCCCCGGCTTCGGCACGCCGGCGGCCGGGACCGGCGCTTCGAGGTCGACGTAGAACGGCGCGACCGCGGCCGGTCTGTCCCAACCGAGCGCGGCGGCCATCGCCGGCACGTCGCGGGTGAACCACAGCCGCTTGTCGAGATTCGGCGCCGGAGCGAACAGCCCGGGCTGCTCGGGAAACCGCAAGTATCCGGTCAGCATGACCGGCTCGCCGCTTCGAAGCGGCGCGACGGCGCGATCCTCGGCGCCGCGCTCCTGCATGGTGTTGGGCACGAAGCCGGCATTGATCACCACGATGCGGCCGTCCGCCAGCCGCGCCGGCAGGAACGCCCAGGTGCCCGGGCCGGCGACGTCGTCGCGCACCGCCGAGCCGGACGAGTACACCATCGCGCCCGGCAGCTTCAGATAGGTCGCGGCAAAGCGGACGCGGCGGAATTCGTCGTGCGCGGGATCGAGCGACGGCCAGTCGGGCGCGGCCGGCAGCGCCACCGGCTCGGCCGCGAGCCGCTCGTGCAGCGCCGTGATCAGCCGATGCTTCTCGTCCCGCCGCTGCAGTTGCCAAAACCCGAGCGACAGCAGCACCGCCACCATGGTCAGCGCGATCAGGCTCATCCCGGCGATGCTGCGCCGGCGCGCCGCGGCCGTCATGGCCGATCGCGGCCGACCAGCCGGCCCTCCTGCGCCTTGTGGTGGAATTGCAGCGCGATCAACAGCGCCTTGATCGAGCGCAGCGGCAACAGCGTGGTGACCAGCACCAGCGGCAGCCACAGCACCGCATGCAGCCAGAACGGCGGCTGATACTTCACCTCGACGATCAGCGCACACAGCACCACGACCGCGCCGCCGATCAGGATGGTGAACACCGCAGCGCCGTCGCCGACGTCGGTGAAGCCGAAGTCGAGCCCGCACACCTCGCAGCGCGGCGCCAGCGTCAGGAAGCCGGCATACAGCCGCCCCTCGCCGCAGCGCGGACAGCGGCACGCAATGCCACGCAGCGCGCTCTGCAGGACGGTGGGAGCCTGATCGATCCGCTCCGTCATTGCGAGCCGAAGGCGAGGCAATCCAGGGCCCGGTGCATGGCGCTCCTGGACTGCTTGGTCGCTTCGCTCCTCGCAATGACCGATTGGTGCCGGCTCATCATCGTGCAGCCTTGAAAGCAGGGAGGGCGGTCGCTGGCGCCGCTCCCCGCGGATCGGCCGGGCTCAGCCGCCGTGCGCCATGGTCGAGGCGCCGTGGCCCCAGACGTAGATGCAGACGAACAGGAACAGCCAGACCACGTCGACGAAATGCCAGTACCAGGCGGCGAATTCGAAGCCGAGATGCTGCTTCGGCGTGAAGTGCCCGGCATAGGCGCGGATCAGGCACACCGCCAGGAAGATGGTGCCGACCAGCACGTGGAAGCCGTGGAAGCCGGTCGCCATGAAGAAGGTGGCGCCGTAGACGTTGCCGGCGAACGAGAAGCTGGCGTGGGTGTATTCGTAGACCTGCACGCAGGAGAACGTCGCGCCGAGCAGGATGGTGAAGATCAGCCCCTGCTTCAGCCCCTTGCGGTCGTTGTGCAGCAGGGCGTGGTGCGCCCAGGTCACCGTGGTGCCGGAGGTCAGCAGGATCAGCGTGTTGAGCAGCGGCAGATGCCACGGATCGAACGTCTCGATCCCCTTCGGCGGCCACACCCCGCCGAACAGTTCGGCGCGGGCGGCGTGCACCGGATCGGCCGGGAACAGCGCCGCGTTGAAGTAGGCCCAGAACCAGGCGACGAAGAACATCACCTCCGAGGCGATGAACAGGATCATGCCGTAGCGGTGGCTGAGCTGCACCACGCGCGTGTGGTCGTGCTGATACTCGGCCTCGCGGATCACGTCGCTCCACCAGCTCGCCATGGTGTAGAGCACGCCGACGACGCCGATGCCGAACACCATCGGGGCCCCCTGGAACATCTGGTGCATCCAGGCGACCGCGCCGAGCGCCATGACGAACGCCGACACCGAGCCGACGAACGGCCACGGGCTCGGATCGACGAGGTGGTAGTCGTGGTGCTTGACGTGCGCCGTGGCCATTGTCGCTCTCCGTTTCGGTCCCTCCGGGACGGCGTTGCTTAAGTCCCGGTCTGTTCTTGTTGCAGCGTTTCCTGTCAGAGATTGCCCTTGCGCGGCGCCTGCTCGCTGGAAGCCACCGGCTTCGGCGCCGGATCGCGCACCGGGTAATAGGTGTAGGACAAGGTGATGGTCTTGACGGTGTCGTTTTCCGGATCGGCGGCGAACGCCGGATCGACGTAGAACACCACCGGCATGTCACGGCTCTCGCCCGCCGCCAGGCTCTGCTCGGTGAAGCAGAAGCAATTGATCTTGGTGAAGTAGGAGCCGACCGTCAGCGGCGTGACGTTGTAGGCCGCCTGCCCGGTGGTGTCGGAGCGCGACAGATTGGTGATGCGGTAATAGATCGTCACCACCTTGCCGATCGGCACCTCGATCTCGCGCTGCTCCGGCTCGAATTTCCACGGCAGCCCGTTGACGTTGGCGTCGAACCCGACGGTCACGGTCCGGGTCAGCGGCGCGGCGCTCGGCGCCGCGCGCGCCACCTGGGTGGTGCCGTTGAACCCGGTGGTGCGGCAGAACCAGTTGTAGAACGGCACCGCGGCGAACGACGCCCCCACCATCAGCGCCACCACCAGGCCGCACACCGCCGCCACCGCGGTGTCACGCCCGAACCCGCGGCGCGGCGCCGGCGGAGCTTGGGGAAGCGGAGGCGACATCGAGGCGGCTCCCTTACATCGGCCGGTGCAGCACCGCCGGCCCCTTGACCAGGGTGACGGCGAAGAACAGCACCACCAGCACGCCGAGCGCCACCGCGATCGCGATCGAGCGCTCGCGCCGGCGCTTCTTCTGCGCCTCGGTGAGCACGATGCCGGGCGGCGGCTTGTGAACTGGCTCCATCGCGCCCTCCATCATCCGATCAGCCGCAGCACGGCCGCCACGACCACCTCGACCAGCAGGATCGCGAACAGCGCGAACAGATACAGGATCGAGAACTTGAACAGGTTGCGGCTGGCGCGCAGCGCGGCGCTGCCGGTGCGATGCCGATACACCCGCATCGCCAGCACCAGCATCCAGCCGCCGAGCGCCAGCGAGGCGACGCCGTAGATCGCGTCGAAATAGCCGAGCGGCCACGGCGCGGCGGCGACCGCGACCAGAACGATCGTGTAGAGCAGGATCTGCAGCCGGGTGTGATCGGGACCGGCCACGACCGGCAGCATCGGCACCCCGGCGCGGGCGTAGTCGTCGTTGCGAAACAGCGCCAGCGCCCAGAAATGCGGCGGCGTCCAGAAGAAGATGATCAGGAACAGCAGGATCGGCTCGACCGCCAGCGATCCGGTGACCGAGGCCCACGCCACCACCGGCGGCAGCGCGCCGGCGGCGCCGCCGATCACGATGTTCTGCGCGGTCCAGCGCTTCAGCCACATCGTATAGATCACGACGTAGAAGAAGATGGTGAAGGCGAGCAGCGCCCCGGCGACCCAGTTGACCAGGATGCCGAGCGTCACCACCGAGAAGAACGCCAGCGTCATGCCGAAGGTCAGCGCCTCCGGCCGCGTCACCCGCCCGCGCGGGATCGGCCGGTTGGCGGTGCGGGTCATCTTGGCGTCGATGTCGTCCTCGTACCACATGTTCAGCGCGCCGGCGGCGCCGCCGCCGACCGCGATGCAGATGATCGCGGTGATCGCCAGCACCGGATGGAAGCTGCCCGGCGCCATCAGCAGGCCGACCAGCGCGGTAAACACCACCAGCGACATCACCCGCGGCTTCAGCAGCGCGACGTAGTCGGCGACGCCGGCTTCGGAAATCCGGGGCGCAAGCGGGATCGGATTGACGTCGATGACCGACACGGGCTCACCTTTCGTTTCGAGCTGCATCCGCAGCCGCAACGGCAGCGGCGGACGCAGGTTCCAACAGCGGCCTCAGCGGACCTGCGGCAGCACCTCGAACTGGTGGAAGGGCGGCGGCGACGACAGCGTCCATTCCAGCGTGGTGGCGCCGGCGCCCCACGGATTGTCGGCCGCGCGCTCCTTCCGGATGAAGGCCAGCGCCATTCCGTACAGGAATACCAACACCGCGAAGCCGGAGACGTAGGAGCCGATCGACGACACCAGATTCCAGCCGGCGAACGCATCCGGATAGTCGACGTAGCGTCGCGGCATCCCCGACAGGCCGAGGAAGTGCTGCGGGAAGAACACCATGTTGACGCCGATGAAGGTCAGCCAGAAGTGCAGCTTGCCGATGGTCTCGTTGTACATGTAGCCGGTCATCTTCGGGAACCAGTAGTACCAGCCCGCGAAGATCGCGAACACCGCGCCCAGCGACAGCACGTAGTGGAAGTGCGCGACCACGTAGTAGGTGTCCTGCAGCACCCGGTCGACGCCGGCATTGGCAAGCACCACGCCGGTGACGCCGCCGACGGTGAACAGGAAGATAAAGCCCACCGCCCACAGCATCGGCGTCTTGAACTCGATCGAGCCGCCCCACATCGTGGCGATCCACGAGAACACCTTCACGCCGGTCGGCACCGCGATCACCATGGTGGCGGCGACGAAATAGGCCTGCGTCGTGCTCGACATGCCGACGGTGTACATGTGGTGCGCCCACACCACGAAGCCGATCACGCCGATCGCCACCATCGCGTAGGCCATGCCGAGATAGCCGAACACCGGCTTCTTGGAGAAGGTCGAGACGATCTGGCTGATCATGCCGAAGCCCGGCAGGATCAGGATGTAGACTTCGGGATGGCCGAAGAACCAGAACAGATGCTGGAACAGCAGCGGATCGCCGCCGCCTTCGGGCGAGAAGAAGGTGGTGCCGAAATTACGGTCGGTCAGCAGCATGGTGATGGCGCCGGCGAGCACCGGCAGCGACAGCAGCAGCAGGAACGCGGTGATCAGCACCGACCAGACGAACAGCGGCATTTTGTGCAGGGTCATGCCCGGCGCCCGCATGTTGAAGATCGTGGTGATGAAGTTGATCGCGCCGAGGATCGAGGATGCGCCGGCCAGATGCAGCGCCAGAATTGCGAAGTCGACCGCCGGTCCCGGATGCCCTGATGTCGACAATGGCGCGTACATCGTCCAGCCCGCGCCGACGCCGTTCGACGACGGCTCGCCCTCGACGAAGGTCGAGATGATCAGCAGCGCGAACGCCGCCGGCAGCAGCCAGAACGAGATGTTGTTCATCCGCGGAAACGCCATGTCCGGTGCGCCGATCATCAGCGGCACGAACCAGTTGCCGAAGCCGCCGATCATCGCCGGCATCACCATGAAGAAGATCATGATCAGGCCGTGCGAGGTGACGAACACGTTGTAGGTGTGGCTGTTGTGGAAGATCTGCACGCCGGGGAACATCAGCTCGACCCGGATCGCGATCGACATCGCCGCCCCGATGATGCCCGCCATCACGGCGAACACCAGATACATGGTGCCGATGTCCTTGTGGTTGGTCGAATACAGGTAGCGTCGCCATCCGGTCGGATGCGCATGCGCGTGATCGTCGTGCGCGTGATCGGAATGAGCGACCCTTGCAGCTTCCATTGCCATCTTCAGATCCTGACTTGAAAACCTCGGACCTTGCGGTCCCCGTTCGACGTCTTGCGATCCCACCGCGCTCAGCGCGTGGCGGAAGCGGCCGAGGCGTAGGAATCGTCACGCATGCGCGAGGCGACCTGCTGCTTCTTCTTCCAGGCTTCGTACTCCTGCTCGTTCACCACATGGACGACGATCGGCATGAAGGCGTGGTCGCGGCCGCACAGCTCGGAGCACTGGCCGTAATAACGACCCTCCTTGGTGGCCTTGAACCAGGCTTCGTTGAGACGGCCGGGGACGGCGTCGATCTTCACGCCGAACGACGGAATCGCCCAGGAATGGATCACGTCGGCGGCCGTGGTCTGGATTCGCACCACCTTGTCCACCGGCACCACCATCTCGTTGTCGACGCCGAGCAGCCGCGGCGGCACCGGATTCATCTTGGCCCGCTCTTCGTCGGTCAGCATGATCGAGGTGAACTCGATCTTGTCGTCCGGATAGGTGTAGGTCCAATTCCACTGATTGCCGGTGGCCTTCACGGTCAAATCCGGCTTCGGGATGTCGAGTTCGAGAAACAACAGCCGGAACGACGGCACCGCGACCGCCACCAGGATCAGCACCGGCACGATCGTCCAGGCGACTTCGATCAGCGTGTTGTGGGTGGTCTTCGACGGGACCGGATTGGCCTTGGCGTTGAACTTCACCACCACGATCACCAGCAGCGCCAGCACGAACAGCGTGATCAGGGTGATCAGCCACAGCATGAAGCTGTGAAACCAGACGATGTTCTCCATCACCGGAGAGGCGGGTTGCTGCAGGCTCACTTCCCAGGGTGCCGGCTGTCCGGTCTGGGCGAATGCCGCCCCGCCGGCTGCCGCCGCACAGCACGCGATCGCCAGCCCCAGCGACCACCGCGCAATTCGCCCCTTCGACATGGTCATGCCGTCGCGCTCCCTATGACTTGTCACGACGGTCCACCGTATCGGTGTGACCGGCCGTGCAGTGTATTGCGCTCGGCACGAAGGCGTAGCTTAAGTGCGAACGCTTCTTATTCTATTTTCAAATCACAATTCGCAGTCCCTCGCAATGCAGGATTGGGGGGCGCAGGTGCAAACCACGAAGGTCTGCTCACCGGCCGCGGAATTCGTCTCGCGCCACTGACACGATGCCGGGGTCATGTGAGGTCGGCTTGACAGATAGGCCCTCCGCTGTAGGCAAAGCAGCGGGACGTCACGGAAGACTGATTCGCTGGCGGGCGGGCTGCCTTCATGGCGCCGTCATTGCCGGTCAGTCGGAACCCGCCGCTGACCTCCCCGTTCAACCGTCATTACCTCGGAAACATCTCTGATGGGCCTTGCCAGACTCTCGCCGATCCTCGCCTCGTGCCGCCGCGCTGCGACCGGAGGCCTGCTGGCGGTCGGGCTGGTGGCGCTGGCCGGCAGCGGCTCGGCCCTCGCCCAGGGCGCGGTGCGGTCGGTGCACGGCGACTGGCAGATCCGCTGCGACACCCCGCCGGGCGCCAAGGCCGAGCAGTGCGCACTGATCCAGAGCGTGGTCGCGGAGGACCGCTCCAACGCCGGCCTCACCGTCATCATCCTCAAGACCGCCGATCAGAAGAGCAAGCTGATGCGCGTGGTGGCGCCGCTCGGCGTGCTGCTGCCGTCGGGCCTCGGACTCAAGCTCGACAACGCCGACATCGGCCGCGCCGGCTTCGTGCGCTGCCTGCCGAACGGCTGCGTCGCCGAAGTGGTGATGGACGACAAGCTGCTCGGCCAGCTCCGCAGCGCCAAGACCGCGACCTTCATCATCTTCGAGACCCCCGAAGAAGGCATCGGCTTCCCGCTCAGCCTCAACGGCCTCGGCGAAGGCTACGACAAGCTGCCGTAGGCCGCCCTGCGCAAGAGCGACGGCGTAACGCAAGCCCTCCTCGTGTTGGGCAAGAAGCCCGTGAACAGAATGATGCTGTCGTCCCCCGCGCATGCGGGGGACCCAGTATCGCAGAGCGTCCGTGGCAAGCGCGCGGCGAACCAACAAGCGCCCTGGAATACTGGGTCGCCCGCATCCGCGGGCGATGACGTCAGTGTTGTCAACGGCCGCCTTGGCGAGGCGGCGCGGCCTCAAACCAGCGTCAACGTCACATCGATATTGCCGCGGGTGGCGTTGGAATATGGGCAGACGACATGCGCGCGATCGACCAGCGTCTGCGCCTGCTCGCGGTCCATGCCGGGCAGACTGATCTTCAGCTCCACCTCGATGCCGAAGCCGGTCGGGATCGGGCCGATGCCGACCGAGCCGGTGACGCTGACGTCCTTCGGGATCGGCAGCTTGTCGCGCCCGGCGACGAACTTCATCGCACCGAGGAAGCAGGCCGAGTAGCCGACCGCGAACAACTGCTCGGGATTGGTGCCGTCGCCGCCGGCGCCGCCGAGTTCCTTCGGCGTGGTCAGGGCGACATCGAGATGGCCGTCGCTGCTGACGCCGCGTCCGTCGCGGCCTCCGGTGGCGGTGGCGGTGGCGCGGTAGAGAACTTTCTCGACTGACATGGTGTGGTCCTTCTCGGGTTGAGGGTTCTGGAACTCTGGTGATTGATTTAGATCGTCCGCACAATTATCGCGCGCGATATTTTTGGTACAGTTTGTCGATTTGTCCGGTCGCCCTTTCCGCATCAGGCGGCCTGAAACAACTTGGATCGGACCTTGGTCAGCTTGTCGCGCAGCTCGACGACGTCGTCGAGCGAGCCACCCATCGCGGCGCCGAGACAGTCCGGCACATGCTTGAGCTGCTGGCGCAGGGCCCGTCCCTCCTCGGTGAGGCCGACGATCACCTGCCGCTCGTCCTCGGCCGACCGCCGCCGGCTGATCAGTCCGCGCGTCTCCAGCCGCTTCAGCAGCGGAGTCAGCGTCGTCGTCTCGAGATAGAGCTGCTCGCAGATCTCGGACACGTTGATCTGGTCCCTCTCCCACAGCACCAGCATCACCAGATACTGCGGATAGGTCAGGTCGAACTCGCGCAGCAGGCCGCGATACACCTTGTTGACCCCGAGCAGCGTCGAATACAGCGCAAAGCAGAGCTGGTTCTCCAGCTTCTGCTTGTCGGCGACGCGCGGCGCGCGTGAAGATGTCGGGGGCGATTTCATGGATAGATATTTATATCGCGCGCGATATAATGTCAACCAGCCCGGCAACCACCGATATTCAGAACTCGGTCTCAGATCTTTGCGCTAGCTGTGAGCTTTCATTAGGTTGTCCATCCGGTCCGGACCGGGGATGCTGAGGTTGCGATGCTTCAGTATCCAGGGAGGGACCGGATGAACATTCACA
>NZ_UFQQ01000029.1 GCF_900218015.1 Rhodopseudomonas pentothenatexigens
TCGTACTCGGCCATCAGAAACCGCCATTTCTGGATGTAATTCCGCTCGATCGTCCGGTCGAAACTGTTGTCGCGCATCGAAGCCTCCCTGATGGGTGGATTCGATCACCGAATTATTGAACTTGCACAGCAATGATGCCCGGGGCCCGACCTTGACAGTGGCGGGCTGCTTCGCGATGACGCCGATCGATTTCGTTCGATGTCCCGAAGTTTCGGAGCCGCGGCATCCCCAATCAGGCGACCTTGTTGTCCTCCCAGGATTTCCGATGAGACCGGCCTATCGCAGCGATATCGATGGCCTGCGTGCGATCGCAGTGCTGCTGGTGGTTGGGTTCCACGCCTTCCCGACTGCGGTTCGCGGCGGCTTCATCGGCGTCGACGTTTTCTTCGTGATCTCGGGATTTCTGATCACCTCGATCGTCTGCCAGGCGGTCGATCGCGGCGACTTCAGCTTCGCCACATTCTACGCCCGCCGCATCAACCGCATTTTTCCGGCCCTGCTGCTGGTGCTGGCGGCCTGCGCGATCGGCGGCTGGTTCCTGCTGTTTCCGACCGATTATCGCGATGCCGGCAAGGCGATCGGATTCGGCGCCGCGTTTCTCGCCAACATCGCGCTGCTGCACGATTCCGGCTACTTCGACACCGCCTCCGAGCTGAACCCTTTGCTGCATCTGTGGTCGCTCGGCGTCGAGGAGCAGTTCTATCTGCTGTGGCCGCCGGTGATCATCCTGGCATGGCGCTGGAAGAACGGCGCCGTCGTGGCGGCGGTGGCGATCCTGGTCGCCTCGTTCGCAACCAATCTGCTGCTGACGCCGGCGCATCCATCCGCCGCGTTCTATCTGCCGGTGACGCGGTTCTGGGAGCTGATGACCGGCTGTCTGCTGGCGATCGTTGCGGCAAAGCAGACCGCTCCGTTGAGCGCCGTGTTCGCGCAGCACGCCGCGATCCTGCGCAACATCGGTGCGATCGCCGGCCTCGGGCTGATCGCAACCGGCGCCGCGCTGATCGATCGCAGCCGTGCTTTTCCGGGCTGGTGGGCGGTGCTGCCCGTGCTCGGCGCGGCGATGCTGATCGCGACCGGTCCGGGCACCTGGATGGCGCGGCGTGTGCTCGGCAACCGCGCGATGGTCTATGTGGGGCTGATCAGCTACCCGCTGTATCTGTGGCACTGGCCGGTGCTGGCGGCGGTGCGCATCGTCCGGCTCGGCGAGGAGCCGCCGCCGCTGATGAAGCTGATCGCGGTGCTGGTGGCATTTGGACTGGCCGATCTGACCTATCGGTTCGTCGAACCGAAGATCCGCTATCGACCGACACGCGCCAAGACCGCCGCCGTGTTCGTGGCGGTTGCCGTGGTCGGCCTGATCGGCGCCGGCATTTTCGTCGCCGACGGCGTGCCGTCGCGATTCAGCGCCGGCGTACAGATCGTCACCCGCGATCATCAGGCCGAGGCGATGCCGGCGTTTCGGCGGGGAAGTTGCTTCATCGATTCCGGGTCGCGTTTCGCCGGCGTGTGCGACGATGCGGCGAGCGCCGGCCAGCCGCGGATCGCGCTGTGGGGCGATTCGCACGCGGCGCAGCTCTATCCCGGTCTGCACGCCGTGCAGCAGAGCGAAGGCGGCTTCAGCCTGTCGCAATACACCACCGCCGCATGCCCGCCGATCTTCGGCTATGTCAGCGTCCAGACGCCGGGCTGCACGGCCGCCAACGACAGCGCCCGCGAACGCTTGAAGGCATCGAAACCCGACACGATCATCCTGGTCGCGCGGCAATGGCGCGATTACGACGGCCCCGACCGCGACCCGGCGGCGATCGACGCGATGATCAAGGCGACGCTCGCGGAACTGCGCCAGATCGGCATCCGGCGCATCGTCGTGGTCGGCAAGTTTCCGAGTTGGCATACGCCGCCGCGGCGGATTCTCGCGCAGGCCTATCGGGCAGAGGCCGCGGGCCTGGTCACCTTGGCCGAGATCCCGACGCGTGATCGTGCGCCGCGGCTGGACCGCTCGGAAGCGGAGGCCAACGAGCGGCTGCGGGCATTTTTCACCGCGCAGGGGGCGGAGTTCATCTCGCCGACGCCGGTCTACTGCAATCAGCAGGGCTGCTTGCTCGCGGTGCCGGGCAGCGGCACGCCGGTGACGTTCGACGGCAGCCACCTCACCGTCGCCTCGTCGGAATTCTTCGTCAGGCAGGTGGCGCGGGATCTGCTGGGGCGCTGAGGGTCAGCGCGGCAGGATCGCGGAGCAGGCGCGGCCGGCGACGTCGGCGGCGGACGGATCGCGCGTCACCAGCGCCATCACGATCGCGCCGTCGATGACAAGGCCGAGCGTATGGGCGACCTGCGCCGGCTCGGCAATGCCGGCTTCGGCGCACAAGACGGTGAGACGGTCGAGCACGATGGTCTTGTGGGCGATCGCCAGATTGCGCATCCGGTCGTCGGCCTTGTCGGATTCGCCGACCGCGTTGATGAACGGACAACCGTAGAAGTCGCCGCGGCTGAACCAGTCCTTCAGCGCCGGGCCGATCCGATCGAGGCGGTCGCGCGCGGTGCCGCCCGGACCGTCGATCGACTCCAGAAACCAGCTCCGCCAGCTTTCGCCCTCGCGTTCCAGCACGGCTTCGACCAGGCCGTCTTTGGAGCCGAACAGTTTGTACAGCGTGGTCTTGGCGGTGCCGGCGTGGGCGATGATGGCATCGACACCGACCGAATTGATGCCGTAGCGGCAGAACAGATTCTTGGCGCTGTCGATCAGACGCTCGCGCGGCGAGATCCGCGGCGCGAGGGCGGGAGGTTCGACTGACAGGGGTACGGCATCGGCCATCACCCGCACTTACCGCCGTCGGCGGCAAACTTCAATCCGGGGAAACCGAATGGTCTGTTTACATCCGGCGCATTGCCCCGCTCGCGGGCAGCGGCGGATGCAAGCTGACTGCAAAAGCGGCGAGCCGAGATATTAGGCAGCACGCCTGAGCGCGACTCGACACTGATTCTGCTCGCCTTTTCTCCCAAGACGACTCTGGCACGCTTCCTGCTAATACAGAACGGTCTGTAGCCAACAGCGTTGCCGACCGAATGGCAGCCAGAGGAGATCCCATGACAAAAGCCGCCACCGCCGTGACCGCCTGCCTGACCCCCGACAGCCCGACCGCTCTGACCGGATGCCTTGCGCCGATCGACAAGGCCGGCCTCGACGACCTGATCGCCAAGGGCAAGGCCGACCCGACGGTGATCAAGACGCTGAAGTGCAAGACCGTCGCCGAAGGCCGCTTCCGCCACCTCAACTTCATCCGCACGCTGCCGCCCTACATCGTCGACGAGCCGCCGGGCCTGCTCGGCGACGACACCGCCCCGAACCCGTCCGAAGCCTCGCTCGCCGCGCTCGGCTCCTGCCTCGCCGTCGGCATCCACGCCAACGCGGTGGCGCGCGGCATCACCGTCTACAAGCTCGAAATCGAGCTCGAAGGCGACCTCAACATCACCGGCGTGTGGGGCACCGGCGACCTGTCGGAGAAACCGGTCGGCTTCACCGACGTGCGCGCCAAGGTGAGCTTCGAAGCCGATCGGCCGCGTGAAGAGCTGGAAGCGCTGGTCGCGCATGCGCGGCTGTGGTCACCGGTGGCCAACACCTTCTCCCGCCCGGTCAATCTCGACGTCGCGATGGCCTGACCGACCAGCCCCCCGAGAAACGGACCAGAACAACGATGTTGGATGTCCAGTCAGTGAGCAAAGGCGACGGCACGATGCTTCCCGGCGCCGAAGTCGTCGAGGCGGTCCGTGCGCTGGCAGCGCGCGAACTGCCGCCGCTGGTCAATACGATCGACGTCGACGGCTACTATCCGGAAGCTCAGATGCGGGCCTTCGGGCGCCTCGGCGCCTATGCGCACCATCTGCCGGGCATGAGCCCGAATGTCGATCTGATGACCGCGATCAACACGATGGCGGCGGCCGGCGAGCACTGCCTGTCGACGTCGTTCTGCATGTGGTGCCAGGACGCGCTGGGTTGGTACATCTATGCGTCCGACAATCAGCATCTGCGGACCAGCGTCGGCCCGCAGATTGCCACCGGCGCGGCGCTCGGCGGCACCGCGCTGTCGAACCCGATGAAGTCGCTGTTCGGAATCGAGCCGATGCGGCTGAAGGGCCGCCGCGGCGACGGCGGCTACGTCGTCAAAGGCCTGTTGCCCTACGTCTCCAACCTCGGCGCCGATCATTACTTCGGCGCGATCTTCGAGGTCGAAGACGGCGGCAGCACCCGCAACGTGATGGCGGTGATTCCCTGCAACGCCGAAGGCGTGAGCCTCGCCGACAATGCGAAGTTCACGGCGCTCGACGGCACCCGCACCTTCGCGGTGCAGATGCGCGACGTGGTCGTGCCCGACGCCTGGGTGCTGGCCGATCCGGTCGATCCGTTCATCAAACGGATTCGCGCCGGCTTCATCCTGCTGCAGGCCGGCATGGCGTTCGGCCTGATCCGCGACTGCCTGCGGCTGATTCAGCAGACCAAGGGACCGCTCGGCCACGTCAACAAATATCTCGACGTGCAGCCCGAGCCGATCGCCGAACAACTCGAGGCGATGGAAGTCGAGGTCGCCCGCCTCGCCGCCACACCGTTCGAGGACGACCTCGGCTATTGGCGCGCGGTGATCGAGGCGCGGCTCGCCGCCGGCGATGCCTCGGTCGCGGCAGCCCACGCGGCGATGCTGCATTGTGGCGCCCGCGGCTACGTGGCCGGCGCCGCCGCGCAGCGCCGGCTGCGCGAGGCTTACTTCGTCGCCATCGTCACCCCGGCCACCAAACAGCTGCGCAAGATGCTCGCGGACATGGCGCACTAGCCCGCGAGACGCCATCGCGCGGCCCGTACCAGGCGCGGGCTGCACCTTCAACGCTCGGCTCCAGGGAACCGCCCTGGAGAACCCTCAGACAACGACGTCTTGACCCAACAACGAGCACTGGAGCGACTGATGACTGACAAGGTTCTTGTATCACCCGCCGAACTCTCCGACATGATGACTGCTGGCGGCACGGTGGTGATCGACACCCGCGATCCGGCCACCTACGCGGCCGGACACATTCCCGGCGCCGTCAACATCCACGACATCTTCACCTATCTCGCCACCTCGACGCCCGACGGCGTCGCCGAGATGCGCGACAAATTCGCGGCGGTCTTCGGCGCCGCCGGCTTGTCGGGCGAAGAGACTGCGGTGATCACCGAGCAGTCGATGAACACAGGTTTCGGCCAGTCGTGCCGCGGCTACGTGCTGCTGAAATATCTCGGCTACCCGAAGGTGATGATCCTGCATGGCGGCTACGCCGCCTGGACCGCCGCCAGCCTGCCGATCACCACCGACGTGCCGATGCCCGTACCGAAGACCTTCAAGGTCGATCCGGCCGCCGCATCGATCCTGGTCGATCTCGAAGGCATGAAGGCGGCGGTCGGCGACTCCGGCAAGGTCAAGCTCGACACCCGCGACGTCGACGAATGGGTCGGCGAAAGCTCATCGCCCTACGGCAAGGACTTCTGCCCGCGCAAAGGCCGCATCCCCGGCGCGGTGTGGATCGAGTGGTACCGGATGATGAAGCCGTCGCCGGCCGGGCCGATGTTCAAGTCGCCGAGCGAAATCCTCGCCGAATGCGCAACGGTCGGCATCACCCCGGACACGCCTGTCGTTCTGTACTGCTTCAAAGGCGCCCGCGCCTCCAACACGCTGGTGGCGCTGAAGGAAGCCGGCATCAAGGACGTCAGCCTGTACTTCGGCTCCTGGAACGAGTGGTCGCGCGATCCGTCGCTGCCGATCGAGCAAGGCCCGCCCTATGCGGCGCAGCCGCTGATGGCGGCGGAGTAAGCGAGCCCCGGCACCGGCTGCATCCAGGTGGCCGGTGCCGTCCCTTCCCGATCGGCAAGATACGAAGGAGCAGCGGTCCGCATGCCGGCATATCGCTCGAAGAAATCATGGCCGGGCGCGCATATCGCGATCCAGGGCGTCAATCATCGCTACCGCCGCTCCAGCAGCAACGTCCTGAGCAGTATCGATCTCGAGATCAAGCCGTGCGAGCAGCTCGCGCTGGTCGGACGCTCCGGCTGCGGCAAGTCGACCTTGCTGCACATCATCTCCGGTCTGACCAAACCCACCACGGGCGAGATCCGGATCGACGGCGCGCTGGTCGAAAGCCCCTCGCCGCACTGGATCATGATGTTCCAGCAGCCCAATTTGTATCCGTGGATGAGCGTGGCGCAGAACGTCGGGCTCGGCATGAAATTCGCCGGGCGTCCGAAGCAAGAGATCGCCGCGCGCGTCGATGAATTGCTGCATCTGGTCGAGCTCGACGGCTATGGGGGCCGCAACGCGCAGGAATTGTCGGGCGGCCAACAGCAGCGCGTCGCGCTGGCGCGTTCCCTCGCCGTCGACCCCGAAGTGCTGCTGCTCGACGAGCCGTTCTCCGCGCTCGACGCCGTGACCCGCCGCGCGCTGCAGCGCGACGTCCGCCGCATCGCCGAAGACATGAAGATCACGCTGGTGATCGTCACCCACGACATCCGGAAGCTGTGGCAATGGCCGATCGTGCCGTGGTGATGGCGTCCGATCCCGGACGGATCGCCGAAGCGATCCCGATCGAGATCGACCGCCGCGATCCTGATCCCGAGCGCCGCGCCGCCAGCGTCGCGGCCGCGCAGGCGAAGCTGCAGTCTGCATTCGAGCGCGCGACAGGCCGCGCGCTGCACGGCGGCACAAGTCCAGCCATTTCCGAAGCCCCTCGCCCCGAACCGCTCAAGATCGTCGCCGCCGGCGCCCGCTAACAGGAGATCACCATGTGCATCAATTGTGGAGATGACGTCGTCCATCCGGAAGACGATCGTTTCAGGATCACGCGCCGGCAGACGCTCGACATGTTGGCGGCTGGCGGCCTTGCTGCGCTCGGCACCATGCTGGGCGGCTTCGGCCAATCAGCGCGTGCGGCCGACGATGAGGTGGTGCGGATAGGCTATCTGCCGATCACCGACGCGACAGCGCTGCTGGTGGCGCACGGCTTGGGTTACTTCAAGGACGAAGGGCTGGAAGCCGAGCGCCCGACCCTGATCCGCGGCTGGTCGCCGCTGGTCGAGAGTTTTGCGGCCGGCAAATTCAACCTCGTGCATCTGCTCAAGCCGATCCCGGTGTGGATGCGCTACAACAACAACTTCCCGGTCAAGATCATGGCCTGGGCGCATACCAACGGGTCCGGGGTCGTGGTCGGCAAGGAGACCGGAATCGAATCGTTTAAGGACCTCGGCGGCAAGCAGGTCGCGGTGCCGTTCTGGTACTCGATGCACAACATCGTGCTGCAATACGCGCTGCGCAAATCCGGCATCAAGCCGGTGATCAAGGGACAGGGCGAGACGCTCGCGGCCGACGAATGCAATCTGCAGGTGATGGCGCCGCCCGACATGCCGCCGGCGCTCGCGGCGAAGAAGATCGACGCCTACATCGTCGCCGAGCCGTTCAACGCGCTCGGCGAAATCAAGGCCGGCGGCCGGATGCTGCGCTTCACCGGTGACATCTGGAAGAACCATCCCTGCTGCGTGCTGTGCATGAACGAGGAGGTGACGAAGAAGAAGCCGGAATGGACCCAGAAAGTGATGAACGCGCTGGTCCGCGCCGAGATCTACGCCGCTGCCAACAAGAAGGAAGTCGCCAAGCTGCTGTCGAAGGACGGCGAGGGCTACCTGCCGCTGCCGGCGCCGGTGGTCGAGCGGGCGATGACCTATTACGACGACAAGGCCTATGGCGAGACCCACGCCATCACCCACCCCGAGTGGAAGCTCGGCCGGATCGACTTCCAGCCCTGGCCGTATCCGTCGGCCACCAAGCTGATCGTCGAGTCGATGAACGACACCGTGGTGTCGGGCGACACCACCTTCCTGAAGAAGCTCGATCCGGATTTCGTCGCCAAGGATCTGGTCGACTACAACTTCGTCAAGCAGGCGATGACGAAGTATCCGGACTGGAAGAAGGCGCCGAGCGTCGATCCAGCCGATCCGTTCGCCCGAACCGAGGTATTGGCGCTGTGAGTCTCGACCTGACCCTCGACGACACCGCCGCGATTGCGCCGCGGAAAGCGGGCGGGCAACTGGCAGGTCCCGCACGCAGCTTCGGCTATGTACTGCTCGGCATCGCCGCGCTGCTGGCCGTATGGTGGATTGGCGGCGCCATCATCGCCGCCAATCCGCGCACCGCCAGCTTCGCCGATTTTGCACCGCTGCCGACGTTCCAGCGGCTGTGGTCGATGCTCATCTCCGGCGAGGCGGTCAAGATGGCGCTGCCGAGTCTCGCCCGGATCGGCGGCGGGCTCGCCTGGGCGATCGTGCTCGGTGTGCCGCTCGGCATCCTGGTCGGGCGGTTCAAGGGGATGCGTCAGGCCAGTTCGGTACCGTTTCAGTTCCTGCGGATGATCTCGCCGCTCGCCTGGATGCCGATCGCCGTGATGGCGTTTTCGAGCTGGAACGGCGCGATCGTGTTCCTGATCGGCGTTGCGGCGATCTGGCCGATCCTGTTCTCTACCGCGCACGGCTTCCGGCGGATCGATCCGGCCTGGTTCAAGGTCGCGCGCAATCTCGGCGCCCGGCCCTGGCACATGTTGTTCACCATCATCATGCCGGCGATTCTGCAGGACGCGCTCGCCGGCATCCGCCTCGCCGTCGGCGTCGCCTGGATCGTGCTGGTGCCGGCCGAATTCCTCGGTGTCACCTCCGGACTCGGCTACGCCATCAACGACGCCCGCGACACGCTCGAATACGACCGGCTCGCCGCCACCGTGGTGATCATCGGCCTGATCGGCTTCACGCTGGACTTCCTCTGCGAACGCGCCGTCAAGCGCGCGAGCTGGGCGCGGGAGGAGTAGCAAGCGAACCGGTCGTGCGCCATCACGTCCGACGCAAGTCATCGCCGGGACCCTGCGCCGGCGATCAAGCGGGCTCCGCGCGGTGTCATCCCGTGCGGGGCCCGATTTCATTGCGGCAACGCGAGACCTCAGGGGGCCGTGACGATCCGGTGCAGCAGCGACAGATAGGCCTGCCGCCCGATCAGGCTTTCGTTCTCTTCGAGCAGCATCAGATCGACGTCGCGCACTTGACGCAGCTCGGCCTCGGAGAGCTGGTTCTGTCGGACTCCGCCGCGGGAGCGGCCGAGCTTGAGATAAAAGTACTGCCCGAGCCGGGTCAGACACGCCTGTTCGGTCAGCACCTCGCTGACCGGGTCGATGAAGCTGGTACCGACCAGCGCCGCGTCGATCCGCGTCGCCTCGCGGCCGGCGCAGGGCGGATGGCTGTAGGTCAGCTTCGGCGTCGGATAGTCGATCGGCGCCACCAACAGATTGGCGAGCTCCGCCAGATCGCGGTCTCGCCCTTCGGCCGGCCGGCTCACTGTCGCGCTGAAGCTGAACGGCGGCAACAATTCGCGTCCCGCCTGGGCGTTGATCGCATCGACGATCTGCCGGCTGCCGCGCGCCATCGCCAGATCGTTCCAATGGATGCCGCTGCGCGGGAACGGCGCGGTGGCGTCGCTCCGCATCGCATGGGTCGCAGTCGCCAGATCGAGCACGTCGATGCCGGCGGCGCGCAGCCGTGCCACATAGGCCGGGACGAGCTCTGCGCGCGCTTGCGGACTGCTCGGACAGGCGATCAGATGCGTGAACTTGTCCGGCATGTCGGCGACTTTTGACGGCGTCACGATATAGAGGAACAGCTTGCCGCGATCGCGGTAGTAAGCCTGGATGTCGCGCAGCAGCGGGATCGCGGCATCCGCCATCGTGTCGGCCTGTCCGATCGCGCGCGAGCAGTATTCTTCGAGATAACTGCGCTGCACGAGTTCGCCGTCGCGCCCGACCAGAACGCCGGGAGCGGTGATTTCGCCGAACAGCGAATAGGCGATCTGGTTGTTCAGCCTGATCAGCGTCCGTCGCAGCGGCATCGCGTCCGCGATCCGCAGCGCCGCGGCCTTCTGCAACGCGCCGTCGACAAAGCCGCGCAGCGAGAGATCGAACGGCACCTCCTGGGTGACGCCGACCAGCCCCGGTCCGATCCGAACGGCGCGCGACGGCACGGCGAGATTCCACAGCGTCAGCGCCGGCATCGCCACGAAGGCCGCTGCCGCCAGCCGGCGCAGCCATCGTCCCGATGATGTGGTGAGAGTCTCCATGCTCAGAACCGGAAGTAGATGAAGGGCTGAAACGGGATCGCCACCGCCCGGGCGATCGCGACGATGCCCAGCACGCCGAGGCCGACATGGCCGGCGAGCCGAAGTCCGGTACTGCTGCGCCAGGCCGCGCCCAGCGAGCCAAAGACCGGCAGGGCCGGGATCAGGCTCAGCGCTGCGCCGAGCGCAGCGGTCCACAGCACCGAGGCCGGCGCCGGCAGCCACGCGGTGGCTTGGCCGAAGCCGGCGAGCGCGGCGAAGAAGCCGCCGAGGTGCGCCGCATCCGGCGACCGGAAGATCACCCAGCCGAGCATCACGATCAGCAGCGTCGCGACCGTGGCGATCACCGCACCGCCGCGTTGCAGCCAACGCTCCAGGAACACCCGGTCGAGCGTGAGGAACAGACCGTTGTAGGCGCCCCACAGCACGAAGGTCCAACTCGCGCCGTGCCACAGCCCCGACAGCAAAAAGCAGATCCAGAGATTGCGATAGGTGACGAGCGCGCTGCAGCGGTTGCCGCCGAGCGGGATGTACAGATAGTCGCGAATCCAGGTGGTGAGCGAAATGTGCCAGCGCCGCCAGAACTCGGTGATCGAGCGGGAGACGTACGGCATGTTGAAATTCTCGCGCAGCGAGAAGCCGAGCATCCGGGCGATGCCGATCGCCATGTCGGAATAGCCGGAGAAGTCGAAATAGATCTGCAGCGTGAAGCAGACCGTGCCGAGCCATGCAGTCCCCATCGACAGGGTCGCCGGATCGGCGCCGAACACCTGATCGGCATAATGGCCGAGCGGATCGGCGATCAGCAGCTTCTTGAAGATGCCTTGGGCAAACCGAGAAAGGCCCGCACCGCAATCGGCCCAGCAGAACCCGCGCGGCACCGCGATCTGACGATCGATCTCGTGATATTTCAGGATCGGGCCCGCCAGCAGCTTCGGAAAGAAGAACACGAACAGGCAGTAGTCGGAAAACCGCCGCGCCGGCTGCGACACGCCGCGATAGCTGTCGACCAGATAAGTGATCTTCTCGAAGGTGACGAAAGAGACGCCGATCGGCAACGCGATATGCCACACGGGCAGCGCGCCGAGCTTGCCGGCGACCAGCAACACGTTCAGGCTCTCCAGCGCAAAGCTGGTGTACTTGTAGACGATCAGGATCGCGAGGTTCTGCACCACGCCGAGCGCCAGCAGCGCACGCCGGGTCGATGCGTTCGAACTGCGGACGATCCCGCGGGCGAGCAGATGGTCGATCAGCGCCGACGCGACCACCACCGGCACGAACAGCGGCTCGCCCCAGAGATAGAACAGGCCGCTGCCGATCAGCAGGATCCAGCGCCTCGTCCGCGCATCGCGGACCGAGAAGTACAGGACATACAGAAACGGGAAGAAAGTCAGAAACAGAGGTTCGTAGAACAGCATAAGCGGATCGGTTCCCGTTCCCTGCTTTGCGATCGACGAACCTATTTCAGATTCCGGGGGCTGCGCCCAGCAGCCGCACTGAAGCGGCGAGACAGTCGCCCAACGGGCATCACCGATCGGCTCGATGGGTCTGGAAAGGCAGGCGCCGGGCCGAGGATCTTGCCGGCGGATCTCTGGAGCGGGCGAAGGGATTCGAACCCTCGACCCCAACCTTGGCAAGGTTGTGCTCTACCCCTGAGCTACACCCGCATCCGAGAAACGGCGCGCCGTGGGCACGACCGTGGGCAGTCCTATGCCAAATGCCGCCGCCGATTGCAACAGCCGTTCGACATTTCGTGCGCCGGCTTTTTGGGGTGGATGAGTACCGCGAGCCGTTTGGTCGCAAAATTGCGCCGGAAGCCGCTTCGGCGGCCGGCGGCGCCGGTTCCCGTTGCAAATCGAACTTCCTGCGCCATCTAGAGCAGGGGCCGTGCTAAAACGGCGGACCGGACCGACAACAGCGAGGACGACGTGACGATTTTGGAGCAGGGCAGCGGTGCGGCGCCTGAGGCCGCCGATCTGATCAAGGACACCACGACCCAGACCTTCGTCCGCGATGTGATCGAGGAATCCAAGCGCCAGCCGGTTCTGATCGACTTCTGGGCGCAATGGTGTGGCCCGTGCCGGCAGCTCACCCCGATCCTGGAAAAGGCGGTTCGGGCGGCGAACGGCAAGGTCAAGCTGGTCAAGATGAACATCGACGAGCATCCGTCGATCCCCGGCCAGATGGGAATCCAGTCGATCCCGGCCGTGATCGCCTTCGTCGACGGCCGCCCGGCCGACGGCTTCATGGGCGCGGTGCCGGAGAGCCAGGTCACCGCCTTCATCGAGAAGCTGACGGCCGGCATGCCGGGCGGCGCGCCGACCGCGGCCGAGCTGCTGCAGGAGGCGGAAGCGATCCTGGCCGAGGGCGATGTCCAGACCGCGGCGTCGATCTATGCCGAGGTGCTGCGCGCCGACAGTGCGAATATCCCGGCCATCGCCGGTCTGGCCCGCTGCTACATGCAGACCGGGGCCACCGAACAGGCCAAGAAGACCCTGGCACTGGTGCCGGAAGCCAAGCGCGAGGACACCGCCGTCAAGGCGGTGCAGGCGATGATCGATCTGGCCGAGCAGGCGGAATCGCTCGGCCCGATCGCCGAGCTGGAACAGAAGGTCGCCGCCGATCCGCTCGACCATCAGGCGCGATTCGATCTGGCGACCGCGCTGAACGCCGCCGGCCGCCGCGAGGACGCCACCACGCATCTGCTCGAGATCGTCAGGCGCGACCGCAAATGGAACGAGGACGGCGCGCGCAAGCAGCTCGTGCAGTTCTTCGAGGCCTGGGGCCCCGCCGACGACGCCACCGTCGAGGGCCGCAAGCGGCTGTCGACGATCCTGTTCTCTTAAGTCGCAATTTTCAGTGCGGAGCCGGCGATGCCGATCAATGCCGCCTATCGCGGGCCAGCCGACCTTCCGGAGGTAATTCCGGTATTTCCGCTGCCGGGCGCGCTGCTGCTGCCGCGTGGCCAGATGCCGCTGAACATCTTCGAGCCGCGCTATCTGGCGATGATCGACGACGCGCTGCGCGACGGCCATCGGCTGATCGGGATGATCCAACCCGACAGCGCCCACTCGTCCGAGACCGCCGAGAAGCCGACGTTGTTCAATGTCGGCTGCGTCGGACGCATCACGCAGCTCGCCGAATCCGGCGACGGCCGCTACATCCTGGAACTCACCGGTGTGTCGCGCTTCAAGGTGGTCGAGGAGCTGCAGGTGCTGACGCCGTACCGGCAGTGCAAGGTCGACTATTTCCCGTTCGTCGACGATTTCACCGCCCGCAAGGGCGAGGACGAAGTCGACCGCGAAACACTGCTGGCGGTGCTGACCGACTTCCTCAAGGCCAACAACCTGAAGGTCGACTGGGACGGCGTCGAGAGCGCGCCGAACGAAGCGCTGGTCAATGCGCTGGCGATGATGTCGCCTTACGGCCCGCCGGAGAAGCAGGCGCTGCTCGAGGCGCCGGACCTGAAGACCCGGGCCGAGATCCTGATTGCCGTCACCGAAATGGACCTCGCCAAGAAGCGCACCAGCGGCGACCCGCCCCTGCAGTAACACTCGGCAATTTGCGCACGCGCGTTGACGGCGCTGCGCCGCTGTCCGATCAATCTCGATGCCAGCCCTGTTGTTCTGGAGCCTGAAGCTATGACCCTTTCGCCGTCCGAGCGGCCCGACGCCGTCGACCGCAAGCTGCTCGACATCCTGGTCTGCCCGGTCACCAAAGGGCCGCTCGAATTCGATGCCGCTCGCCAGGAGCTGATCTCGCGCGGCGCCAAGCTGGCCTACCCGATCCGGGACGGTATTCCGATCATGCTGCCCGAAGAGGCGCGGCGGATCGACTAACCCCCGGCCGCCAGCGCGGCGAGGTCCGGCGCCGGCGTGCCGCGCTGAAACGCCAGCAGATCCAGCGTCGGCGGCTCGGCCGCGGTCAGGATCGACAGGCAGGCATGGGCCTGGCCGCGGTGATGGGTCTGATGATTGAAGAAATGGCTGAGGATCTCGGCGCGTGGCTGGCGGAAGGATTTGCCCGAGGTCGTCGCGTAGTCGACCGTCTCGGCGAGCGCGGCAGCGTCGTGGCCATCGATCATCCGGATGATGCGCTCGTCCTCCGCGGCGCGGGCCCCGGCCAGATCCCTGAGATCGTCGAACACAATCACGTCGAGGCGCGTCGGCGCGTCGCCCTTGCCGGTCAGTCGCTTCAGCCAGATCCGGTCGGCCACGAGCAGATGGTTGAGGGTGCCGTGCAGGCTGCCGAAGAACACCCCGACGGACCGCCGATAGACCTCGTCCGGCAGCGCCAGGGCGGCCTGATACAATCTGGCATTGGCCCAGCGGTTGTATTCAGCGAACCGTGCGAAATGGCGTCCATCCATGCCCTGTCTCCTTCGGCCGCACTGTAGCCAGGAGGCGCGTGAGGCAAGGCTGAGAGATTCTCAGCTTTTCGCAACGCGGGACGGACGGTGCACGACGCGGCCGTCGCGTCGATCTTGCCCTCGCGAGGCGCTGCGTTACAGCGCTTCGCCTTTCAGCAGCCGCGGGGTTTCGCCGCTGAGGCCGGCGGCCTGACGGATGAAGGCGCCCTTCAGCGGCGGCAGCCGGTCGACCAGGCCGAGGCCGATGTCGCGAATCCCGCGCAGCAGCGAAGAGTTGTTCGAAAACAAGAAGTTGAGCCCGTTGGTGGCGACGCCCATCGCCATGGTGTCGAACCGCCGCCAGCGCTGATAGCCCTCGAGCACGTCGGCCTGACCCGGATCGATGCCGAGCCGAGCCGCGTCGACCACCACTTCGGCCAGCGCCGCGACATCGCGCAGGCCCATGTTGAGGCCCTGACCCGCGATCGGATGGATCACGTGCGCGGCGTCGCCGATCAGCGCCAGCCGCGGCGCGATGAACGACTGCGCAACGAAATAGCCGAGCGGAAACGCCTTCGGCTTGTCGAGCGGCTTGACGTCGCCGAGTCGCAGCCCGAACCGCTTCTCCAGCTCGCGCTGAAAGTCCTTCTCCGGCAGCGCGACGATCCTCTCGGCGTCGCGCCGGCTTTCGCTCCACACCAGCGACGATCGCCTGCCGGTGAGCGGCAGGATCGCAAACGGACCGGCGGGCAGGAAGTGCTCTTCGGCGCAGCCATTGTGGTCCCGCTCGTGCTCGACCGTCACCACGATACCCGACTGGTCGTAGTCCCAGCCATAGGTGGCGATGCCGGCGCGCTGGCGCAGCTTCGACTTGGCGCCGTCCGCCGCCACCAGCAGGCTGGCATCGATCACGCTGCCGTCGCCGAGCGTGACGCCGATCGCTTCGGGCCGCGCATCGTAGGAGGTGACGGGCGTGGCGCGCAGCTCGACGCCCTCGGCCTCGGCGCGCTTGGCCAGCGCCTCGACCAGATATCTGTTCTCGACCATATGGGCGAACGGCTCGCCCGGCTGCACTTCGCCCGCGAAGGTCAGGAAGACCGGCCTGGTCGCGTCTTCGAGATGGCTGTCGGTGACGATCATGTCGATGATCGGCTGCGCCGTCGGCGCCACCTCGTCCCAGACCCCGAGCGCCTCGAACAGCCGCCGGCACGCCGCGACGATCGCGGTGGCACGCGGATCGCGGGACGGTCGCAACGCCAGCGCCGGATCGGCGACGATCACCGGCACCTCCGGCCCGAGCCCCTGACGCAGCGCCAGCGCCAGCGCCAGACCGGCGAACGCGCCGCCTCCGATGACAATGCTTCGCGGTGCGGTCATTTTTCTCACTCTTGCGCCATGGTCGGAGCTGGGCGAAACAGGCTCAGGAACAACCCCGCCGATCGCCGGGGGTTCTAACAGACATCGCCGGCAGTGTGAAATCACGGCCCGGCGCTTGAAGGGAGCGCTCGCCGGTGTCCAAAGGCCTGATCGACCTGATCTCGATTCTCGACCTCGAGCCGATCGAGGTGAACCTGTTTCGTGGCACCAGCCCGAAAACCAGCTGGCAGCGGGTATTCGGCGGCCAGGTGATCGGCCAGGCGATGGTGGCGGGATGCCGCACCGTCGAGAACCGGCTGCCGCATTCGCTGCATTGCTATTTCATCCTGCCGGGAGACCCGCAGGTGCCGATCATCTATCAGGTCGATCGGCTGCGCGACGGCAAGAGCTACACCACCCGGCGGGTCACCGCGATTCAGCACGGCAATGCGATCTTCTCGCTGATGATGTCGTTCCACGACGACGAGCCGACCAATTTCGATCATCAGGACAAGATGCCCGACGTGCCGCCGCCCGAGGCGCTATCGGCCGAGGAAATCATCAAGCAGCCGTTCTTCAAGGAGATGCCGGACTTCATCAAGCGCTATTACGAGTCCGACCGGCCGATCGAGCTGCGCCCGGTCGAGCTGTCGCGCTATTTCGGCCAGAAGATCGACGACGGCCGAATCCATGTCTGGATCAAGACCGCCGCCAAGCTGCCCGACGACCCGGCACTGCACATGTGCGCGCTGGCCTACGCGTCGGACTTCTCGCTGCTCGACGCCGCGATGGCGCGCTACGGCCGGACCCTGTTCGACAAGCGGATGATGCCGGCCAGCCTCGACCACGCGATGTGGTTTCACCGTCCGTTCCGCGCCGACGAATGGCTGCTGTACGCCCAGGACTCCCCGTCCGCCCAGGCCGGCCGCGCCCTGACCCGCGGCCAGATCTTCAAGACCGACGGCACCCTGGTCGCTTCGGTCGTGCAGGAAGGCTCGATCCGCGAACGTCGCGAGAGTCCGAAGGGCTGAGGGACGGCGTCCTCAACGCACGTTCGTTGAGCAGTCAATCGGCTTATTTTCTGCGCGCCTTGCCGCGAAACCCGGCATATACACGGGATCGGAGCACCGCCGCGGCGGTGCCATGGGCTTTGCGTGAATCAAGGGGGCCAACGCATGAAACTCGTCGTCGCCATCATCAAACCGTTCAAGCTTGACGAGGTCCGCCAGGCGCTGACCGAGGTCGGCGTCCACGGCATGACCGTCACCGAGGTCAAGGGCTACGGCCGGCAGCGCGGCCATACCGAAATCTATCGCGGCGCCGAATACATCGTGAATTTCCTGCCCAAGCTGCGGATCGAGATCGCGGTCGATTCCGCGCTCGCCGACAAGGCGGTCGAGGTCATCACCCGCGGCGCCCGTACCGGCCAGATCGGCGACGGCAAGATCTTCGTCACGCCAATCGACCGCGCCCTGCGGATCCGCACCGGCGAAACCGACGTCGACGCGCTGTAAGCAGGCGCCGACCACCATTTCCCATACCCCGCGGAGCCGGGGGGGCGCCGCGACAGTTCTCAGGACAGGCACCATGATCGTGTTGCAACGCCGCGCGGCGCCAGCCGCGACGGGCTCCATCCTTGCAGCTCTCAGCCTTGGGAGCATCGCGACGCCGGCCCTGGCGCAAGGGACCGCGGCCGCAGCGGCCCCGGGCATCAGCCCTGCCGATACCGCCTGGATGACGGTCGCCACAGCCTTCGTGCTGATGATGACGATCCCCGGTCTGGCGCTGTTCTACTCCGGCATGGTGCGCAAGAAGAACGTGCTGGCGACGATGGCTCAGAGCCTAGCCGCGGTGGCGCTGATCTCGGTGCTGTGGGTGGCATTCGGTTACTCGCTGGCCTTCACCGGCAACGGCAGCCTGATCGGCTCGCTCGACCGTGTCTTCCTGGTCGGCATGACCATGGACAGCGTCAATCCGGCGGCCAAGACCATCCCGGAAGCGCTGTTCATGCTCTATCAGATGACCTTCGCGGTCATCACCGTGGCGCTGGTCGCCGGCTCGGTCGCCGACCGGATGCGGTTTTCCGCCTATCTGCTGTTCTCGATTGGCTGGTTCATCTTCGTTTATGTGCCGCTGGCGCATTGGATCTGGGGTGGCGGGTTCCTCGCCGGGCTCGGCGTACTGGACTTTGCCGGTGGTCTCGTCGTGCATCTGTCGGCCGGCACCGGTGGTCTGGTCGCCGCGATCGTGATCGGCCGCCGTCACGGCTACGGCAGCGAGAACCTGTCGCCGTTCGACCTGTCGCTGGCGGTGATCGGCACCGGCCTGCTGTGGGTCGGCTGGTTCGGCTTCAACGGTGGCTCGGCGCTGGCAGCGGACAGCCGCGCGGTGTTCGCCATCACGGCGACTCACCTCGCCGCCTGCTCGGGCGCGCTGACCTGGGGCGCGATCGAATGGATGGCGCGGCGCAAACCATCAGTGCTCGGCATGATTTCGGGCGCGGTCGCCGGTCTCGGCACCATTACGCCGGCATCGGGCTATGTCGAACCGTGGCACGGTGTGGTGATCGGGGTGATTGCCGGCCTCGTCTGCTATTGGGCCTGCATCTGGCTGAAGCACCGGCTGCGGTACGATGACTCGCTCGACGTGTTCGGCGTCCACGGCATCGGCGGCCTGACCGGAACTTTCCTGGCCGGCATCTTCGCCACCGCCTCGATCGGCGGTGTATCGGGCGCCATCGAGGGCTCGTGGATGCAGCCGCTGACCCAGCTCGCCGGTATTTTGGTGACATTCGTCTGGTCCGCCGCGGCGACCTACGTGCTGCTGAAGCTGGTCAGCCTGTTCGTAGCGCTGCGCGTCTCCCGCGAGCACGAGATCGAAGGCCTGGACATCTCGCAGCACGGCGAGGCGCTTCAGTAGGCCAGCGTCCGACTTTCGACTGAGCTTTGTGCCCTTCCGATGGGCAGCGATTGAGTCTGCATCCTGGCATGCCTGATTCTTGATCAGGCATGCCCACCTGTTGGGCGCGACCGAATAGCGCAGCCGGTGTCTTAGTGCCGCGCAGCGAAAATGACCCCGAATCCCCAACGATTTCAAAGCTCCGCCCGACTGGCACGGCATTTGATTCTAACGGGCCGGCTGTGCCCGCGTAGTGATGCTCTCCGCGTGGGGAATTTCAGTCGAGATCATTCTCCGGCCAGTTCGGCCGGGACCTAGCGGGGATAGGACCCATGAAAATTGTTATGGCGATCATTAAGCCATTCAAACTCGAAGAAGTCCGTGACGCCCTGACCGCCATCGGCGTTCACGGTTTGACGGTGACGGAAGTCAAGGGATACGGCCGGCAGAAAGGCCACACCGAAATCTACCGCGGAGCCGAATACGCGGTGAGCTTCCTGCCCAAGATCAAGATCGAGGTCGCAATCGCCAACGAGCAGGTCGAAAAGACCATCGAGGCGATCACCAGCGCCGCCAAGACCGGCCAGATCGGCGACGGCAAGATCTTCGTCCTCGGCCTCGACCACGCGGTGCGCATCCGCACCGGCGAGGCCGACGCGGCCGCCCTCTGATCCGCTCACCCTTATTGCTTCACTCAGGAGACAACCAATGACGTTCAAACGTCCCTACGGCGCGGGATTGGCCGTGCTCGTCGCCGGCACGTTCGCGACGACCGCCGCCTTCGCAGCGCCGACCGTCAACAAGGGCGACAACGCCTGGATGATGACCTCGACGATTTTGGTGCTGTTGATGACCATCCCCGGTCTGGCGCTGTTCTACGGCGGTCTGGTCCGCTCCAAGAACATGCTGTCGGTGCTGGCGCAGGTATTCTACACCGTGTGCGTCGCCTGCATCATCTGGGCGCTGTACGGCTACAGCCTCGCCTTCACCGGCGGTTCGGAGTTCATCGGCGGCTTCTCCAAGGCGTTCCTGTCGGGCATCACCACCGACTCGATGGGCGCGACCTTCTCGGTCGACGCCAACATCACCGAGCTGATCTTCGTCTGCTTCCAGATGACGTTCTGCGCCATCACCCCGGCGCTGATCGTCGGCGCCTTTGCCGAACGCACCCGCTTCGCCGCGGTGGCGCTGTTCATCCCGCTGTGGATCACCCTGATCTACCTGCCGATGGCGCACATGGTCTGGTACTGGGCCGGCCCGGATGCGGTCAACGACGCCGCCAAGGCGCTCGCTGCCGCGACCGACGATGCCGCCAAGGCTGCGGCGCAGGCCAAGCTCGACGAAGTCATGGCGGACGGCGGCTTCCTGTTCAAGAAGGGCGCGCTCGACTTCGCCGGCGGCACCGTGGTGCACATCAACGCCGGCATCACCGGTCTGGTCGGCGCCCTGCTGATCGGCAAGCGCACCGGCTACGGCCGTGAGCTGATGGCTCCGCACTCGCTGACCATGACCATGATCGGCGCCTCGCTGCTGTGGGTCGGCTGGTTCGGCTTCAACGCCGGTTCGAACCTCGAAGCCTCCGGCGGCGCCGCGCTCGCCATGACCAACACCTTCGTCGCGACCGCGGCGGCGGCGCTGGCCTGGATGTTCGCCGAGTGGATCTTCAAGGGTCATCCCTCGGTGCTCGGCGCGCTTTCGGGTGCGATCGCCGGTCTGGTTGCTGTCACTCCGGCCGCCGGCTTCTCCGGTCCGATGGGCGCGATCGTGCTCGGCCTCGTCGCCGGCGTGGTCTGCCTGCTGTTCTGCACCGTGATCAAGAACGCGCTGGGCTACGACGACTCGCTCGACGTGTTCGGCGTCCACGGCGTCGGCGGCATCATAGGCGCGCTCGGCACCGGCATCCTGGTGAACCCGGCTCTCGGCGGCACCGGCGTGTACGACTACACCCTCGGCAAGGTCGGCGAGTACGACTTCGCCAACCAGATGATCTCGCAGAGCTGGGGCGTCGGCACCACGCTGCTGCTCTCCGGTATCGGTTCGGCGATCCTGTTCAAGGTCGTCGACGTGATCGTCGGCCTGCGTGCCCCGGTCGAAGTCGAGCGCGAAGGCCTCGATCTCGTCGAGCACACCGAGCGCGCTTACAACATGTAAGTTCTCCCGAGGGCGCGGCGTTCTCCTGACCGCCGCGCCCAGACCTACGGTTCGGGCAGATACCCGGCGATGCCCGAACCGTCGAGGGGTCTCAGCGCAAGCTGGGACCCCTTTCTTTATGGCGCAATGGAAGCGGCGGGCGAACGCGAGGGCGTCAGCAGCCGTCGGGTACGATCAGCTCGACAGTGGGAAAGTACGATCGGTAGTGGCTGGTATCACGCGTCAACAGCGGCAACTGCGCGTTCGCGGCATGCGCTCCGATAAAGAAATCCGGCAACACACCAGTCCTGACTCCGCCTACGCGACGGTACTGGACAAATGCCTTCCCCGCGAGAAACAACGCCTCCCGCGGAATCGGCACAGTCTGAACTCCGAGAGTCTTTAGACCGGCTTCGACAGTCTCCAATTTCTGAAAGCCGGCAGACACTTCCGCGAAGATCACATCGTTGATCAACAAGGGTCCTCGGCCCGCGGCCTCACGCAATTTGACCAGCGACCATCCTGACCAAACCGGATCATCGGTGAAGAAGTCGATCAACACATTGGAGTCGATCAGCGTCACAGCTCAATCGTCGCTGCGCAGTAGTTTCAGCAGTTCGTCGCTCGACAACCCGGCATCGGCCGAGCCCCTTGCTTTGTCCCAGTTATTCTCGGGGCGCGACGGATGGGCCTTTTCAACGACAACACGACCATTCGCGGCCCGCTTGAAATCGACCTCACCGCCTGGACCGACCCCGAGCGTTTCGAGGATGTCCTGCGGGATTGTCACTTGGCCTTCGCCCGTGATTCTACTCGCCATTCCGACCTCCGCCTGTTCGCGAGGCACCACCACAATCTAGGCACGCCGCCCGCAACCGTCGATGGTTAATCGCGTCTTAACCTCGCCGTATCTATGGTGGCTGATCTGTTTCCGCTCGATCCACCTTGCCGATCGGGCGCGGTGAAAACTGGCGTAATTCAAATGGCTTTGTCCGCTTCCACCTCACCGGCGCGTGCGGCCGGCAGCGTCGACGCTACCGGGCAGAGCGAGCGCTCGCCGTTTGCGCGGCTGACCGAACTGCTGGCGCCGTATCGGCCGGGCCAAAGCCTGATCAATCTGTCGGTCGGGGAACCGCAACATCCGGTGCCGGATTTCGTCGGCGCGGTGCTGGCGCAGCACACGGCGGAGTTCGGCCGCTATCCACTTGCCAAAGGCATCGAGCCGTTCCGCAAAGCCGCGTCGTCCTGGCTGACGAAACGGTTCGCGTTGGGTCGCGCACCCGACCCCGAAACCGAACTGCTGGTGTTGAACGGCAGCCGCGAGGGCCTGTTCCTCGCCGCGATCGCAGCCGCGCGCTACGTGCCGAAGCGCGACGGCACGCCGGCGATCCTGATGCCCAATCCGTTCTACCCGGCCTATGCGGCGGGCGCCCGCGCCGCCGGCTGCGAGGCGGTGTTCCTGCCGACCACGCTGGACAATGGTTTCCTGCCGGATCTCGACAGTCTCGATGAGGCGACGCTGAAGCGTACCGTGGCGATCTATCTGGCGTCACCCGCGAACCCGCAAGGCTCGGTGGCATCGCGCGATTACTTCGTGCGGCTGAAGCAGCTCGCTGACCGCTATGAGTTCATCATCCTCAGCGACGAGTGCTACTCGGAGATCTACACCCAGGTCGCGCCCGGCAGCGCGCTGCAGGCCGCAGGTCCCGACTTCCGCAACGTCGTCGTGTTTCAATCGCTGTCGAAGCGCTCCAATCTGCCCGGCATGCGGGTCGGCTTCGTCGCCGGCGATGCGGGCTTTCTCAAAGCCTATCACGAGCTGCGCAACGTCGCGGCGCCGCAGGTGCCGATCCCGCTGCAGCATGTCGCGGTCGCGGCCTATGCCGACGAGGCTCATGTCGAGGAGAACCGTCGGCTGTACCGGCTGAAATTCGATCTCGCCGATCAGATTCTCGGCGCCCACTATGGCTATCGACGGCCGGCCGGCGGCTTCTGTCTGTGGCTCGACGTGTCCGCCCATGGCGGCGACGAAGCTGCCACTGTGAAACTGTTCAGGGATGGCGGCGTGCGCGTGGTGCCGGGAAGCTATCTGGCGCGGCCGCAGAGCGATGGCAGCAATCCGGGCACCGGTTACATCCGGGTCGCGATGGTTCAGGACAGCGAAACCACCGCAGAGGCGCTGCATCGCCTGGTGCGGATCCTCGGATGATGCGCAGGGCCCCATGAGCATGCCGGCGATCGAACGAGCCTTCCCCCTGGTCGGACACCTGCCGCTCTCGGTGCGCGAAGTGCTGGCAAGGCGGCTGCGCGAACTTGGCGGACTCGGCCTGATCACGGTCGCCGCGGTAGCGGCGGCGGCGCTCGCCACCTGGTCGGTGCAGGACCCCAGTCTCAGCCACGCGACGTCGCGGCGCATTCACAATCTGCTGGGCTACCCGGGCGCCATCGGGGCCGATCTGGCGATGCAGATCCTCGGCCTCGGTGCAATCGGCCTGTTGATGCCGGTCGCGGTGTGGGGCTGGCGGATGCTCAACCACCGGCCGTTCGACCGCACAGCGCTGCGGATGGGCGCCTGGATCCTGTGCACGATCTTCGCGGCCGGCTTCGCCTCGTCGTTTCCGCACGACACCGCCTGGCCGCTGCCGACCGGGCTCGGCGGCGTGGTCGGCGACGCCCTGGTGCGGGCGCCATCGCTGGTGTTCGGCCCTGGCGTGATCTTCCGCATCATCCTCAGCTTCATTCTCGGTGCGGCGGTGCTGGCGACGTTCCTGATCGCCGGCGGCTTCGGGTCCCGCGAGCGCGAACCCGACGAGGTGCCGTCCGACGAGGATCTGCCGCTCGAAGACGAAGACGAATCCGACCGTGGCTCGGTGTCGCTCGGCTGGCTGGTGCACGCAGTCCTGAGCGCCAAAGCGAGGCTGTGGCGGCTGATGAAGCTGTCTTACCGGAGCCTTGTCAGCAGTGCGCCGGCCGGCGGCAAGCAGGCTTTCGAACGGCAGGAGCCGCGAATCGGCGGCCGCGTCGCGCCGCCGATCGCCCCGGAAGCCGATCATCACGACGATTTCGAACCCGAATCGGCCGACGAGATCGAAGACGAGGACGACGAGGAGGAAGCCCCTCCGGTCGCCCGCGCGCCGCGCAAGAAGGCGGCGCCCAAGCCGGTCGCCAAGAAGGCGCGGTTCGACCTGCCCTCGGTCAACGTGCTGTCCGCGCCGAAAGCATCGGACCGGCAGCCGCTCAGCAAATCAGAGCTCGAAGCCAATTCGCGCGCACTGGAAGGCGTGCTGCAGGACTTCGGCGTCCGTGGCGAGATCATCAAGGCGAGCCCCGGCCCGGTGGTCACGCTGTACGAGCTGGAGCCGGCGCCCGGCATCAAATCGTCGCGCGTGATCGGCCTCTCCGACGACATCGCCCGCTCGATGAGCGCGCTGTCGGCGCGCGTCGCCGTGGTGCCCGGCCGCAACGCGATCGGCATCGAACTGCCCAATGCCCATCGCGAGAAGGTTTACTTACGCGAACTGCTCAGCGTGAAGGATGCCAACGAGACGGTGCACAAATTGCCGCTGTGCCTCGGCAAGAACATCGGCGGCGAGTCCATCATCGTCGACCTCGCCCGCATGCCGCATCTTTTGATCGCAGGTACCACCGGCTCGGGTAAATCGGTCGCGATCAACACCATGATCCTCAGCCTGGTGTACCGGCTGCGGCCGGATCAGTGCCGGCTGATCATGGTCGACCCGAAGATGCTCGAACTCTCCGTCTATGACGGCATCCCGCATCTGCTGACGCCGGTCGTCACCGATCCGAAGAAGGCGGTCGTGGCGCTGAAGTGGGCAGTGCGCGAGATGGAAGAGCGCTACAAGCGCATGGCCAAGCTCGGCGTCCGCAACATCGACGGCTACAACACCCGCCTCGGCGAAGCCAAAGCCAAGGGCGAAGAGCTGACCCGTACGGTGCATACCGGCTTCGACAAAGAGAGCGGCAAGGCGATCTACGAGGAAGAGAAGCTCGACCTTGAGCCGCTGCCCTACATCGTCATCATCGTCGACGAGATGGCCGACCTGATGATGGTCGCCGGCAAGGACATCGAAGGTGCGGTGCAGCGTCTCGCCCAGATGGCACGCGCCGCCGGCCTGCACGTGATTCTCGCCACGCAGCGCCCGTCGGTCGATGTCATCACCGGCACCATCAAGGCCAACTTCCCGACCCGCATCTCCTTCCAGGTGACGTCGAAGATCGACAGCCGCACCATCCTGGGCGAGATGGGCGCCGAGCAGCTGCTCGGCCAGGGCGACATGCTCTACATGGCGGGCGGCGGCCGGATCAGCCGCGTCCACGGTCCGTTCGTGTCCGACGAAGAGGTCGAGAAGGTCGTCAAGCATCTCAAGGCGCAGGGCGCGCCCGAATATCTCGAGGCGGTCACCGCCGAGGAGCCGAGCGAGGAAGACGGCGCAGTGTTCGACGCCACCGGCATGGGCGGAGACGGCGGCGGCGATCTGTTCGCGCAGGCGGTGGCGATCGTCAAACGCGACCGCAAGGCCTCGACCAGCTATATTCAGCGGCGGCTGCAGATCGGCTACAACCGCGCCGCCTCGCTGATGGAGCGCATGGAGCTCGAAGGCATCGTCGGTCAGGCCAACCACGCCGGCAAGCGTGAGATCCTGGTGGCGGAAGAGGATTCCAACTTTTGAGGCGGAGGATCAGGGGCATGCGGGGAGCCGGTGCGGGGTCGCGAAATCGCCACAGCGCCCCTGTAGCGGCAGACGGCCCCCGCGGCGATGTCGCCGGGGCCGTACAGGACATGAGCTTGATCAGACAGTTCAACGACTTGACGGCAAGCCGGGCGACCGAAACCGGGCTTTGGCAGCTCTGCGTGGCCGCCGCTGCGGCGGCGTTCGTCGGCACCACGGCACTGCCAGCGAAGGCCGAGCCGGCACCAGCCGCAAAGCCGTCGACCCGCGCGCTGCAGCTCAGCGCGGCCGAGCCGAAACAACGCGCCCCGCAAGCTCCGCAGCAGCAGCCGGTCGCCAGGCTGACGACGCCACCCGAGCCGGTGATTCCCGACCCGCGGCGCAATGTGCCGGCCTCGATCTTCACCACTTTCGATGCCGCCCAGAAGGCCGAGGCCGCCAAGGTCAGCGCCTATCTGTCGTCGCTGCAGACGCTGGTCGGCCAGTTCGTTCAGGTCGGGCCGGACGGCAGCAAGCTGACCGGCGACTTCTACATCATGAAGCCTGGAAAGGTGCGGTTCGAGTACGACGAGCCCAGTCCGGTATCGATGATCGCCGACGGCCAGTCGGTGGTGGTCCGCGACCGCAAGCTGGCGACCCAGGACGTCTATCCGCTGTCCCAGACGCCGCTGCGCTATCTGCTCAGCGACCGGATCGATCTTTTGCGCGACACCAATGTGGTCAGCATCACCTCGGACGATCTGTATTCCAACATCATCATCGAAGAGAAGAACGCCATCATCGGCACCAGCCGCTTGCTGCTGATGTTCGGCGCCAAGGACGGTCAGCTCAAGCAATGGACCGTCACCGATCCGCAGGGCTACGACACCACCGTGGCGGTGTACAATCTCGACACCACCAAGCGTCCTGATCCGTCGATGTTCAAGATCGACTACACCAATTATCAGACCCCGCCGGGCTAGAGACGTCCGTCGGGCCTTCGCAATGGTCCGCTGCGCGGACGGTGGATGCGCCGGCCGAGCCCGCGCATGACGCTGGGTGCGAACGCGGCCCGAATCCCTGGCCGGTTGTTCACACCATCGGCTTGCGTCCGAACCCATGCCGCGCAACAAGGATGCATCGGACGTCTGTCGGTGCCGTCCTGCCTTCCTGCGACCGAGCTCCCATGCGCCTCACGCTCTCCACCTGGAACATCAACTCGGTACGGCTGCGCATCGATCTGGTGGCGAAATTCCTCAAAGCCCAGCGTCCCGACATCCTGTGCCTGCAGGAGACCAAATGTCCGGACGACGCGTTTCCGCTGAAGCGGTTCAAGCGGCTCGGCTACGAGCACATCGCGCTGAACGGACAGAAGGGCTACCACGGCGTCGCAGTGGTCTCGAAACTGCCGTTTGTCGCCACCGACATTCGAACGTTCTGCGATATCATCGACAGCCGCCACATCTCGGTTTCGGTGAAGACCGACGAGAACGCGCCGCCGCTGGTGCTGCACAATTTCTACGTTCCGGCCGGCGGTGACATTCCGGATCCCGAGGTCAATCCGAAGTTCAGGCACAAGCTGTCGTTTCTCGACGAGATGAAGGCGTGCGAGCCGCTGCATCCATCCGGCGATCAGCGGCACATCCTGGTCGGCGACCTCAACGTCGCGCCGCACGAACACGACGTCTGGTCGCACAAACAGCTTCTGAAAGTCGTGTCGCACACCCCGGTCGAATGCGAGAAGCTGCTCGCGGTGCTGCGCGCCGGCAACTGGGTCGACGTCGCACGCGATCGCATCCCGCTCGATCAGAAGGTCTATACGTGGTGGAGCTATCGGGCTGCAGATTGGACCGTCGGCGACCGCGGCCGTCGGCTCGACCACATCTGGGTGTCGGAAGCGCTGAAGAACCGCGTCATCGACTTCAAGATCCTGCGTGACGCGCGAAGCTGGGAGCGGCCGAGCGACCACGTCCCGGTGACGATGACGATGGAGCTGTGACTACGAGCTCAATTTGCTGCCGACCATGATGATATCATGGGCCACTTGGCTGGTGCGGGCGGCGAATTCGTCACGCAGCCGGCGCGCCGCGACCGGATCGCTTTCGAGCACCCGCTGAAACAGGCTGCGGGCGATCCGGACCGCCGAGGAGTATTCCAGCGCAACCGCGGTCGACGGTCGCCGCATCGGCATCACCAGCGCCAGCTCGCCGATCAGATCGCCCGGCCGCGCCACCGTCTCGTGAAAACCGCCATCCTCCATGGTGATCTGAAACGAGCCGCGCTGCACCACGTAACCGGCATCGGCCGGCTCACCGGCGTTGAACATCACATCGCCGCGGGCAAAATCGCGCTGTTCCGAGCCGATCGCCAGCATGCGCAGCGCCTGCTCGCCGAGCAGCCGCAGCGTCGGGACGCGCGCGAGCAGAGCAACATCATCTTCGATCGACATGCGGGACCGGACAACGGGTGAATCGGTCCCGTATTGGTATCACGGCACGAGTTTGTAGCCACCGGCCTCGGTGACCAGAATCTCCGGATTCGCCGCGTCGCGCTCGATCTTTTGGCGGAGCCGGTAAATATGGGTTTCGAGGGTGTGGGTGGTGACGCCGGAATTGTAGCCCCACACTTCCTGCAGCAGCGTCTCACGCGACACCGGCGCCTGTCCGGCGCGGTACAGGAAGCGCAGGATCGCGGTCTCCTTCTCGGTCAGCCGCACCTTCTTGGCGTTGGCGCCGGTCAGCATCTTCGAACCCGGACGGAACGAATACGGCCCGACCGCGAACACCGCATCCTCGCTGGCTTCGTGCTGGCGAAGCTGGGCGCGAATTCGCGCCAGCAGCACGGCGAAGCGGAACGGCTTGGCGACGTAGTCGTTGGCACCGCTTTCGAGACCCAGAATGGTGTCGGAATCGGTGTCGTGGCCGGTCAGCATGATGATCGGCGCCTTGAAGCCGCCTTTGCGCAGCGACCGCACCACCTCGCGACCATCGGTGTCGGGCAGGCCGACATCCATCAGCACCAGATCCGGTGACAGCGCTTTCGCGGTCTGCACACCTTTGGCGCCGGTATCGACCGCAGACGCCTCGAACTCCTCGTGCAGCGACAGCTGCTCGACCAGCGCGTCGCGCAGATCGTTGTCGTCGTCCACGATCAGGATCTTGCGGGCGTTCGGCATGGGCGCTGTCCTTCCGTCGTCTGGCGGCGCGGTCTGATCAGGGACGCGCACGCAAATCACGCGCGATTGTATCGCAGATCAGCAGATAGGGAGCGATTCCGCGGAATTTAACTGCGGCCGCCCAAATTTGCCGCCATGATGCTGGGCGCAGGCTTTCCGGACTCATGAAAAAGATAACCAGACCAACAACTTCGCGCAGATCGCCGCAACCGCTGGCGAGACTGGAGGTTCGCGCGGCCGCCGGCCGGCGCAGCCGCGGCTGGCTGATCGCGGGCGGGCATCCGATCCCGGTGTCGCTCGGCCGTGGCGGCATCCTTGCGAACAAGCGCGAAGGCGACGGCGGCACCCCGCGCGGCACGTTTCGCCCGCTGCGATTGTGGTGGCGACCCGACCGCGGGCCGCGGCCGCGCACATCGCTGCCGGTTCGGATCATCGGTCCCGACGATGCCTGGTGCGAAGACCCGCAGAGCCGGCACTACAACCGCCCGATCCGGCGGTCGCCGGCCGGGGAAGGCGACCGGCTGATGCGGGACGATCACCTCTACGACCTGATCGTCGAGATCGACCACAACACCCGGCCGCGGATCGCCGGCCGCGGCAGCGCGGTGTTTCTGCATCTGGCCCGCGACAATTTCGGCCCGACCGCCGGCTGCGTGGCGATGACCCGGCCGAACCTCACGCGCCTGCTGGCGCGGCTCGGGCCGACGACAAAGATCGTGATCGGGTAGATTGGTCCCATCGGCAGCGGTGCTGGAGTGATTGCGCGGAGCATTGCTCCGTGACCGTCATCGCCCGCGCAGGCGGGCGAACCAGTAGTCCACAGCGTCGGGGTTGGTCAGCAGCGCACTGCAATACTGGACCACCCGCTTTCGCGGGTGGTGACGGCAAAGAATGAGATCGCGCGGCAGCCGCCCTACCGATGCCCGAAGATCGCCGAGCCCACCCGCACATGGGTGGCGCCGAAGGCGATCGCGGTGGCGAAATCGGCGCTCATGCCCATCGACAGTTTCGACAGGCCGTTGCGCTTGGCGATCTTGGCGCACAGCGCGAAATGCGGCGCCGGCGCTTCATCGACCGGCGGGATGCACATCAGTCCGCAGATCGTCAGCCCCCAGCGCTCGCGGCAGGCGACCAGAAAGGCGTCGGCGTCCTGCGGGGCGATGCCGGCCTTCTGCGGCTCCTCGCCGGTATTGATCTGCACGAACAGATCGACGGTGCGGCCGGCCTGCGGCAGCACCTTGCCGAGCGCCTCGCACAGGCTGTCGCGATCCACCGAATGGATCGCGTCGAACAGCGTCACCGCGTCCTTGGCCTTGTTGGATTGCAGCGGTCCGATCAGGTGCAGTTCGGTGCCAGGATACTCGTCAACCAGTGCCGGCCATTTGCCCTTGGCTTCCTGGACGCGATTTTCCCCGAATACCCGCTGGCCGGCCGAGAGAACCGGGCGAATCGCGTCGGCCTCGAACGTCTTCGACACCGCAATCAGCGTCACCGAATTGCGCGGGCGACGCGCATCCTGGCAGGCGCGTGTGATGTCCGCTTCGACCGCGGCCAGATTGTCGGCGGCGCTCATCGCGGCGGCGCTCCCGACCAGGCTGCGCGGCGGGAAGAAAGCGGATGGGACGGCGCGATCAAGGCGGCGGGTTCGCTCACGGTTGGTGTTTCGCTCAAATTGTAAAGAATCGAGGAAAGGCTTCTTGAAGCCTTCCACCTAGGATCATTGCGGGGCTGAGGGGGCAACGATGTCACGCATCGCAATCGTCCGCAAGAAAGCCAAGCTCAGAGCCATGCTTGGCATCCGGGCCAGGCTGGTGGTGCTGGCGCTGATTCTGGTGTGTCCGCTGATGCTGGATCGGGTGCGGCTGCTCGAGCAGACGCGCACCGCCCAGCTCGCCGCGATGGCCAACGAGCTGTCGACGCTGGCGCAGCGCACCGCCGATGCCGAACGCGAGGTGATTTCGTCGGTCGAGGCGGTGCTCAAATCCGCCGCCTATGTGCATGCCGCCGCCGCCCAGGCCGGGCGGAGCTGCAGCATCCTGCGCGCCAGCCTGCGCGTCGATCTGCCCTCGATCCGGATGCTGATGGTCGCCGGTCCGGACGGGATCGTGCGCTGCTCGACATCCTCGATGTTCGTCGGGGTCGATATCAGCGATCGCGGCTATTTCCGCAAGGCTATGGAAACGCACGATTTCGTCGTCAGCGACTTCCTGGTCGGGCGGCAGACCCAGAAGGGCACCATCCTGGCCGCCTATCCGGTATCGGCGATCGACACCGGCGAGGAGGCGGTGATCGTCGCCGGCATGAATCTCGACTGGCTGTCCGACATGATGAGCAATCTGGCCGGACGGCCAGGTGTCAGTGCGGCGCTGATCGACGGCGAAGGCACCGTGCTGGCGACGCCGCCGGACGAACGCAGCCTTGTCGGCAAGAAGCTCGAACGCCTGGCGCTGTTGCCGGCTCTGGCCGAAGGGCCGCAGGGCCGCGACACCACCACCATGCGCGATGCCACCGGCCGGCTGCTGACCATCAACCGGATTCCCGGAACCAGCGCCCGGCTGGTGGTCACGGTCGACGAAAACAAGGTCTCGGCCGGTATCAATCACGACATCCGCACCGCCTATCTGCAGCTCGCGCTGGTCTGCCTGTTCGTCCTGCTCGGCGCCCTGATCGCCGCCGAACGGCTGATCGTGCAGCCGATTTCGGTGCTGACGGCCGTGGCCAACAAATTCGCCGCTGGCGACTGGTCGGCGCGGGTGGCCAAGAAAAAGATACCGTCGGAATTCGTGCCGCTGGCCCGGGCCTTCAACGCGATGGCCGCCCAGCTTGGTCAGCGCGAGCGCGAGCTGGTCGCCAGCAACAGCCGGCTCAGCGTGATGGCGTCGATGGACCTGCTCTCGGGCCTCGCCAACCGCCGCGGCTTCCAGAGCCGGCTCGAATTCGAATGGATGAAGGGCCAGCAGACCGGCCACCGTCTGGCGCTGATGATGATCGATGTCGACCACTTCAAGCTGTTCAACGATTCCTACGGCCATCCCGAAGGCGACGCCTGCCTGAGCCGGATCGGCGAGACGCTGGCGGCGGTCGCCGACCAGACCGGCGGTTTCGCGGCGCGCTACGGCGGCGAGGAGTTCTGCCTGCTGCTGCCGGATACCGGGCCCGCCCGGGCGATTCAGGTCGGCGAACTGGTGCGGGCCACCATCGAGCAGCTCGCGCTGCCGCACCGGACCAGCGCTTTCGAGCACGTCACCGTCAGCATCGGGGTCGCCTGTACGCTGCCGAGCGAGCAGGCCTCACCGGCCGAGCTGGTCGAAGCGGCCGACGCCGCGCTGTACGCGGCCAAACATCGCGGGCGCAACAACGTGGTCGAGCACGGCTTCACCCGGGCCGATGACGGCCCGGTGGCCATGGCGAGCTGACCGCCGACGGGCCTTGCAGCCGGCCTCCCGGCTTGCGCCATCCCATTGACCCGACACCTTGTTTCGTGGCCTAGTCCGCGCGCTTCGCGCGCGATTTGACCCGAGCCCCCGCACCGGTTGGCGACCTCGGCCGCGCCTTGTTGTCCGCCCTGATGATCCGCGCTCGAACCGGCCGGCCGTCTTCTGATCTGTCGAATCCTGATCTCATGAGCAACGAACGATACAACGCCCGCGAATCCGAGCCGACATGGCAGGCGAAATGGGACGAAGCGAAGATCTTCGCCACCCGCAACGACGACCTGCGCAAGAAGTATTACGTGCTGGAGATGTTCCCGTACCCCTCGGGGCGGATCCACATGGGCCACGTCCGCAACTACACCATGGGCGACGTGGTGGCGCGGACGATGCGGGCGCGCGGCTACAACGTGCTGCACCCGATGGGGTGGGACGCGTTCGGTCTGCCGGCCGAGAATGCGGCGATCGAACGCAAGGTCGCCCCGAAGGCGTGGACCTACGATAACATCGCGGCGATGAAGAAGCAGCTCCAGACCATGGGGCTGTCGCTGGACTGGGCGCGTGAATTCGCGACCTGCGACCCGTCCTACTACAAGCACCAGCAGAAGATGTTTCTCGACTTCCTCAAAGTCGGGCTGGTCGAGCGCGAGAAGCGCAAGCTGAACTGGGACCCGGTCGACATGACCGTGCTGGCCAATGAGCAGGTGATCGACGGCCGCGGCTGGCGCTCGGGCGCCGTGGTCGAGCTGCGCGAGATGAACCAGTGGGTGTTCAAGATCACCAAATACGCCCAGGAACTGCTCGACGCGCTGGATACGCTGGATCGCTGGCCCGACAAGGTGCGGCTGATGCAGCGCAACTGGATCGGCCGCTCCGAAGGCTTGATGGTGCGGTTCGCGCTCGATGCGGCGACCACGCCGGCCGGCGAGACCGAACTGAAGATCTTCACCACCCGCCCGGACACGCTGTTCGGCGCCAAGTTCATGGCGATCGCGGCCGATCACCCGCTGGCGCAGGCGGCCGCCGCGAAGGACCCCAAGGTCGCGGCGTTCATCGAGGACTGCAAGAAGCGCGGCACCGCGCAGGCCGAGATCGACACCGCTGAGAAGCAGGGCATCGACACCGGCATCCGCGCCGTGCATCCGTTCGATCCGAGCTGGAAGCTGCCGGTCTACGTCGCCAACTTCGTGCTGATGGAATACGGCACCGGCGCGATCTTCGGCTGCCCGGCGCACGACCAGCGCGACCTCGACTTCGTCAACAAGTACCAGCTCGGCAACACACCGGTGGTCTGCCCCGAGGGCCAGGACCCGGCGAGCTTCGTCATCACCGATACCGCCTATGATGGCGACGGCCGCCTGATCAATTCCCGCTTCCTCGACGGCAAGACGATCGCCGAGGCGAAGGAAGAAGTCGCCAGGCGGCTGGAGACCGCGCAGCTTGCCGGCGCGCCGGTCGGCGAGCGCAAGGTCAACTTCCGCCTGCGCGACTGGGGTATCTCACGTCAGCGCTATTGGGGTTGCCCGATCCCGATCATCCACTGCCCGACCTGCGACGTGGTGCCGGTGCCGGACGCCGACCTGCCGGTGGTGCTGCCGGAGGACGTGTCGTTCGACAAGCCGGGCAATGCGCTCGACCATCACCCGACCTGGAAGCACGTCACCTGCCCGCAATGCGGCGGCAAGGCGGTGCGCGAAACCGACACCATGGACACCTTCGTGGATTCGTCCTGGTACTTCGCGCGCTTCACCGATCCGTGGAACACCGAGGCGCCGACCACGCCCGACGTCGTCAACCGGATGATGCCGGTCGATCAGTATATCGGCGGCGTCGAGCACGCGATCCTGCATCTGCTGTACAGCCGGTTCTTCACCCGCGCCATGAAGGCGACCGGTCACATCGACATCAAGCATGACGAGCCGTTCGCCGGCCTGTTCACGCAGGGCATGGTGGTGCACGAGACCTATCGCAAGGCCGACGGCCACTACGCGTCGCCCGCCGAAGTGGCAATCACCGTCGACGGCGATCAGCGCCGCGCCACGTTGATCGATGGCGGCGGCCCGGTCGAGATCGGCCCGATCGAGAAGATGTCGAAGTCCAAGCGCAACACCGTCGATCCCGACGACATCATCGGGACCTACGGCGCCGACACCGCGCGCTGGTTCATGCTGTCGGATTCGCCGCCGGACCGCGACGTGATCTGGAGCGAGGAAGGCGTCAAGGGCGCGTCGCGCTTCGTGCAGCGGCTGTGGCGAATGGTGAACGATGCCGCCCCGATCGCCGCCGCGGCGCCGGCCGAACGGCCGGCGAGCTTCGGCGCCGAGGCGGTCGCGTTGCGCAAAGCCGCGCATGGCGCGCTCGACAAGGTGCTGTCGGGCATCGAACGGCTCGCCTTCAACGTCAGCTTGGCGCATATCCGAGAGTTCTCGAATACCCTCGGCGACGTTCTGGCCCGCGCACAGACGCCCTCTCCCGATCTCGCCTGGGCGATTCGCGAATCGACCGTGATCCTGGTGCAGCTCTTCCACCCGATGATGCCGCACCTCGCCGAGGAATGCTGGGCGGTGCTCGGCCAGACCGGCCTGGTCTCCGAGGCGCTGTGGCCGCAGATCGAGCCGGATCTCTTGGTCGAGGACAGCATCACCCTGCCAGTTCAGGTCAACGGCAAGAAGCGCGGCGAGGTGACGGTGCCCCGCGACGCCCCGACCGGCGAAATTGAGGCTGCCGTTTTGGCGCTCGATGCGGTAAAACAGGCCCTGGGCGACAAGCCCGTGCGCAAGGTGATCGTGGTTCCGCAGAGGATCGTGAATGTCGTCGGCTAAGCCCGCGGAGCTCAAGAAGTTCGTCGTCCGGCTCGCGCTGGCCGTCGCATTGGCGGCGCCGGTCGCTGGCTGCTTCCAACCGATGTACGCCGACCGCGGCGACGGCTCGCCGACGCTGCGCGACAAGCTCAGCGCCATCGAAGTGCCGCCGCTCGACATTCCGAACGGCTCGCGCAACTCCCGGCTCGGTGTCGAGCTGCGCAACAAGCTGATGTTCAAGTTGTACGGCAGCGCCACCGGGGCGCCGCCGCTGTATACGCTGAAGATCTCGCTCACGACTTCGCGGTCGTCGCTGATCGTCGATCCCAGCACGCAGCTTCCGACGATCGAGAACTACGCGATCGACGCCAGCTACCAGCTCAAGGACATCGCCACCGGCAAGATCGTGACGACCGGCAACACCTTCTCCCGCGTCGAGTACGACGTGCCCGGCCAATCGCAGCGCTTTGCCCGCACCCGCGCCGGCCGCGATGCGGAAGACCGCGCCGTGCAGGAGATCGCCGAGAACATCAACACCCGGCTGGCCTCGTTCTTCTACGCCGGCATGTGAGCCGCGATCGCGGCGGGCGAGCGGTGTCGTTTCACATTCGGCGTGAGCGCTGAGGAATGGTTGCGCTGCGCGGCAAAGACGCTGTTTCGTTTCTGGCCCGCCCCGATCCGGGCCGGCCGATCGTGCTGCTGTACGGTCCCGATGCGGGCCTCGTGCGCGAACGCGCCGATGCGCTGATCGCCGCTTCGCTCGACGATCCAAAAGACCCGTTCGCCCTGGTGCGGCTCGACGGCGACGAACTCGCCGCGGAGCCGTCGCGGCTGGTCGACGAAGCCCTCGCCATTCCGATGTTCGGCGGCCGGCGCGCCATCCGGGTCCGCGCCGGCTCGCGCAGCTTCGTCGCCGGCGTCGAAGCCTTGATCGCCTCCCCGCCCAAGGAATGCCGGGTGGTGATCGAAGCCGGCGACATCAAGCCGGACAATGCGCTGCGCAAAGCGTGCGAGAAAGCGACCACCGGCGCGGTCGCGATCGGCTGCTATCCGGACGCCGAAGCCGATATCGCCCGGCTGATCGACGACGAATTGCGCGGATCCAATCTGCAGATCGGCAAGGACGCGAAGGCCGTGCTGACCACGCTGCTCGGCGGCGACCGCCAGGCCTCGCGCAACGAGCTGCGCAAGCTGGCGCTGTACGCTCACGGCAAGGGCGAAGTCACGCTCGACGACGTGATCACTTGCGTGTCCGACGCGTCCGACCTGAAGCTCGACGCGATTGTCGATGCGGCGTTCTCCGGCAAGCCCGTCGTGGTCGAGACCGAATTCGCCAAGGCCATGGTGGCCGGCACCTATCCGGGCCAGATCATCCTGGCGGCGCAGCGCCACGCGGCGTTTCTGCACAAGACCAGCCTCGCGGTCGAAGGCGGCGCGCCGGCCGCGATGGTGCTCGATTCCGGATTCCCGCGGCTGCATTTCTCCCGCAAGGCCGCAGCCGAAACCGCGCTGCGCAACCTCTCGGCGGCGCGGCTGGCGCAGATCATCGAGCAGCTCGCCGGCGCCGCCCTCGAAACCCGCCGTCAGGCCACACTCGGCGCCGCGATCGCCCAGCGCACGCTCTTGTCGATCGCAGTGAGCGCAAGGCGACGGGGTTAGAGCGGTTCATCGTCTGATTGAAACGATCCGACGTTTCCGAAGGCACTGAGTCCTCATCCTGAGGAGCCCGGCGAAGCCGGGCGTCTCGAAGGATGGGGTAACGCGTTCCCTGCGTCACATGGTTCGAGACGGCGCTACGCGCCTTCTCACCATGAGGTTGTGCGTGTGGCAGGCGGTGCCGATCAACTCTGATTCTATCAAAAACAGAACTGCTCTAGTTGGTATCATCCGTAGTGCTGAGCGCAGCGAAGCCCACCCGGCTGGCCACACGAGACCGCTCTCGTTCGTCATTCCGGGGCGCCGCGCAGCGGCGAACTCGGAATCCATACGCCCGGCGCTCGTGAGAGCGCACGGCGGTGGACGACGAATCATTGACGGTAGTGGTTGTGGATTCCGGGCTCGCGCAGCTACGCTGCGCGCCCCGGAATGACGAACCAGAGACCGTCGCCTCAGGAGTCAACGAACAACGCGAACTAACCGCCCGCCTCTAGCCGTCGGATGATGTCGTCGAGCTGATCGAGATCGGCGTAGCGGATCTGGACCGCGCCGGCGCCGTCGTGATCGTCGATCGTCACCTTCATGCCGAGCGCGTCGCTCAGGCGTTTCTCGAGCGCCAGGGTGTCGGCGTCCTTCGCCGATTTCACGCTCGCGGCAGCGCGCGGCTTCTGCGGCTTGCGCTCCGGCACACCCTCTTCATGGGCGAGCGCCTCGGTCTGCCGGACGTTGAGACCTTCGGCGACGATCCGCTTGGCGATCGCCGACGGATCGGGCAGACCGATCAGGGCGCGGGCGTGGCCGGCGGTGAGCTCGCCCGAGGCGATCAATGCCTTGACGTCGTCGGGCAGCTTGATCAGCCGCATCATGTTGGCGACGTGGCTGCGGCTCTTGCCGACGATCTTGGCGATCTCCTCCTGACTGCGTTTGAACTCGGCCGCCAGCGCCTGATAGCCCTGCGCCTCTTCCAGCGGATTGAGATCCTCGCGCTGCACGTTCTCGACGATCGCGATCTCGAGTGCGAGCGCATCCGAAACATCGACCGGCACGATCGGCACTTCGTGCAGGCCGGCGCGCTGCGCCGCGCGCCAGCGACGCTCGCCGGCGATGATCTCGTAGCGATCGGCGCTGCCCTTCACCGGACGGACCACGATCGGCTGGATCACGCCATGCTGCTTGATCGAGTCGGACAGTTCACCGAGTTCGGCATCGGTGAAGGTGCGGCGCGGATTGCGCGGATTGGCCTTGATGAATTCGATCGGCACCTTGCGCTGCGCCCGCGGCCGTTCGGCCTGCGTCGCTTCACCGCCGACATCGCCGATCAGACTCGCCAGGCCGCGTCCCAGTCGCGAACGGTGCTCATCGGCCATCGCCGGCTCCCTTGGATTCACGTCGCTACTCCGCACTGATAGAATCGAAATTGTTAGCTGTCGTCGTCATTGCGAGGAGGCGAAGCCGACGAAGCAATCCAGTCTTCGTCGCGTATCGCTGGATTGCTTCGCTGCGCTCGCAATGACAGGCTGCAGCACCGTAGCCCGCTGCCCGCACCTCAATGCGTGGTGCGGAGTTCGCGCTCGCGCTGAATCACTTCGGTGGCGAGCTTCAGATAAGCTTCGCTGCCGACGCATTTCAGATCGTACACCAACACCGGCTTGCCGTAGCTCGGCGCTTCCGAGATCCGGACGTTGCGCGGGATCATGGTGTCGTAGACCTTCTTGCCCATGAACTGGCGGACGTCGGCGACGACCTGACTCGACAGATTGTTGCGGCTGTCGAACATCGTCAGCACGATGCCGTGGATCGTCAGGCTTGGGTTGAGGTTGGCACGGACCTGCTCGACGGTCTGCAGCAGTTGCGACAGACCTTCGAGCGCGAAGAACTCGCACTGCAGCGGCACCAGGATCGCATCCGCCGCCGCCATCGCGTTGACGGTCAAGAGGTTCAGCGACGGCGGGCAGTCGATCAGCACGTAGGTGTAGTCGAGCGGCGGATCGATGTCCTTGTTGAGCACGCCGATCGCGTCGCGCAGCCGGAACGCACGGTCGCTGCGGTGGCCGAGCTCGAGCTCGAGGCCGGACAGATCCATCGTCGAGGCGGCGATGTGCAGCCGCGGCACCGCGGTGGCGACCACCGCATCGCGCAGCGGTGCTTCGCCCGCCAGCACGTCGTAGGTCGAAGTGTTGCGGTCGCGGCGGTCGATGCCGAGCCCGGTCGAAGCGTTGCCCTGCGGGTCGAGATCGACGATCAGCACCCGCTCGCCGATCGCGGCCAGCGCCGTGCCGAGATTGATCGCGGTGGTGGTCTTGCCGACCCCGCCCTTCTGGTTGGCGAGCGCGATGATACGCGGACGCCCGGGCTCGGAAGCCCTATCACCTTGATATATCTCGTCAATTACGGTCATGGCGGGTTCTTCGGCTGGTTGTGGCGGTTACGTGCGTCGTTCGATGTGGTCGATCTCGACGATCCAGCCCTGGCCACCGGTCACGCTGGCATGCAGCTTAGGTTGGATGTTCCAATATTTAGTAGCTTCCGTCAATTCGGCCTCTACATCTTGACCCTTCAGGAACAGCGCCTTGGTGGTTCCAGGGGTCATCAACGGGTGAGCGAAACCGATCAGCTGGTGTAGCGGAGCGACTGCGCGTGCGGTGATGCAATCGAGCGCCTGTGGGAATCTATCCACGTTATCCCCGATGTCCGCCAGCATCACTGTGCCCGGCGCGCCGGCGACACGCAGCGCCTCGCGCAGAAACGCCGCCTTCTTGGCGATCCGCTCCACCAAGGTGACATGCCCGCCGGCATCGGCCATCGCGCAGGCCAGTACCACGCCCGGGAAGCCGCCACCCGAGCCGAAGTCGAGCCACCGCCGCGCGTCGGGTGCCAGGCCGACGAGCTGCAAGGAATCCGCGACATGCCGGGTCCAGAGCTGCGGCAGCGTCGATGGCGCGACCAGATTGGTCTTAGCCTGCCATTGCTGCAGCAGCGCCACATAGGCGTCGAGCCGCGCTTCGAGCTTCGGGGATACCGGAACGAGCTTCAGCGCCGCAGCCTTGTCGGCGGCGAGATCAGAGACCATTGGGAGAGTCTTGGCGGCGCGCTGCATGAACCTGCACTGCACAGAGAGCGGCCCGAGGGCTTCTTCTGATTATATTCTCGTCGACCGATTCCGGCCACTGCCTTGCAGCAATGAATCTTCAGCCAGGATGACGTGGGCTCGTTTCACGTGAAACAGAGCCGAACTCTGTCAGATCGTTTCACGTGAAACATGCCTAGCTGACCGAAGGCCGTTTGCGCTGCTCTCGTCGCAGATAGGCCGCCAGAATTCCCAGCGCGGCCGGCGTGATGCCATCGAGACGACCCGCCTGCCCTACGGTCTGAGGACGGTGCCGTTCGAGCCGGGTGCGAGCTTCGTTCGAGAGCCCGGGAACCTCGGCGTAGTCGACATCCGTGAGCCGCAGGCTTTCGTCCCGGCGGAAAGCTGCGACGTCGGCGGTCTGCCGCTCCAGATAGACGTGATATTTGGCGTCGATCTCGACATGGATGGCAATCTGGGAATCGACCGTCCCGAGCTCCGGCCAGATCGCGCAGACTTGCGGCCACTCGATCTCCGGGTAGGACAGCAGGTCGAATGCCGAACGGCGCTGGCCGTCGCGATTGAGCGACAGCCCGTGCTTGGCCGCCTCGTTGGGGGTGATCGACAGCGACTGGGCGAGCGCTTTCGCCTCCGCCAGCGCCGCCATCTTGGTCCGATGGAATACCGCCCGCTCGGCCCCGACACATCCCAGCATCAGACCCTTGTGGGTCAGCCGCTGGTCGGCGTTGTCGGCGCGCAGCGTCAGGCGGTATTCGGCGCGCGAGGTGAACATCCGGTACGGCTCGGTAATGCCGCGGGTCACCAGATCGTCGATCATCACCCCGAGATAGCCGTCGGCGCGGTCGAACACCACGAGGTCGCTCCCCCCGGCGGCGAGCCCGGCATTGAGGCCGGCGACCAGCCCCTGAGCCGCCGCTTCTTCGTAGCCGGTAGTGCCGTTGATCTGCCCGGCCAGGAACAAACCACGCAGCCGCCTAGTCTGCAGTGTCGGTTCCAGCTCGCGCGGGTCGACATGGTCGTATTCGATCGCATAGCCGGGGCGGAGCATCTCGGTCCGCTCCAACCCGGGGATGGTTTTCAGGATCGCGCGCTGCACCTCTTCGGGTAGAGAGGTCGAGATTCCGTTGGGATAGACGGTCGGATCATCGAGCCCTTCCGGCTCCAGGAAGATCTGGTGGCCGTCACGGTCGCCGAACTTGACGATCTTGTCCTCGATCGACGGGCAATAGCGCGGTCCGGTCGACTGGATCTGCCCGGAATACATCGGCGAGCGGTGTACATTGGCCCGGATCACCTCGTGGGTGGCCGGCGTCGTCCGGGTGATGCCGCATTCGATCTGCGGCGTGGTGATCGCCGGCGTCAGAACCGAAAACGGCTCCGCCGGATCGTCGCCGGGCTGCATTTCCACCGCACCCCAGTCGATAGTCCGGCCATCGAGCCGGGGCGGAGTGCCGGTTTTGAGCCGGCCGAGCGCAAAGCCGAGCGCTTCGAACGAGCCCGAGAGCCCCATTGCCGGCGCTTCGTCGATCCGGCCGGCCGGCCAACTTCGCTCGCCGAGGTGGATCAGACCGCGCAGGAACGTCCCGGTGGTGATGACAACGGCAGCGGCCGCAAGTTCACGGCCGTCGCCGAGACGAATTCCGGTCACGCGACCGTCTCGCCACAGCAATGCGTCGGCCTCCCCATCGATCACCGAGAGGTTCGCAGTGGCACGGATCGCGGCCTGCATCGCGGCCGCATACAGCTTGCGATCGGCCTGCGCCCGGGGGCCGCGGACGGCCGGACCTTTGCGGCGGTTGAGCATTCGGAACTGAATGCCTCCGGCATCGGCGACCCGGCCCATCAGGCCGTCGAGAGCATCGACTTCGCGGACCAGATGGCCTTTGCCGAGCCCGCCGATCGCCGGATTGCAGGACATCGCCCCGATGGTCGCAAAGCGATGGGTGACCAGCGCGGTAGCCGCACCGATCCGGGCAGCCGCAGCCGCCGCTTCGCAGCCGGCGTGGCCGCCGCCGATGACGATGACGTCGAAAGAATTGCGCATGGTGGGGTTGTAGCTCAGCTCCGAGGAGCTTTGAAGGCGACTCGTACCGATCTCGGTACCCGGCAAACCTCACCGCGATGTTTCACGTGAAACAGGGGCGAGAGATCGCCGGATCATGGTTAAGCAACCCTTACCGTCGGACGCCGCGCGACCTATTTGCCGATGCAGAACCGGCCAAAGATCTCGCCGAGAACGTCCTCGACGTCGACGCGTCCGAGCAACCGGCCCAGACTGTGAGCCGCGGCCCGCAGCTCCTCGGCCAGGATCTCTTCCGCCAGACCGGGTCGAAGACTTCGCGCCAATGACGCCGCCGCATCGGCCAGCAGAGTCCGATGACGCTCGCGGGTGATCAGCCCGGCTTCCGCGGCGCCGAAATACTGCGCCGCAAAGCGTGTCAACGCGCGCAGCAAATCCGCAACCCCCTCGCCGGTGCCCGCCGAAATCCCGAAATCAGGCCGCGAGAGGCTGCGATCCGCTCTCTCTTCGGCCAGATCGATCTTGTTTCGCACCCGCCAGATTTCCGGCCCGGCGACATCCGGGTCGGACAGGTCGACAGCCGTGCTCAGCCACAGCACCAGGTCCGCCGCCGCCGCGCGCGACCGAGCCCGCCGCACGCCCTCCTGCTCCACCGGATCGTCGCTGTCGCGCAGACCCGCAGTGTCGATCACCGTCACCGGATAGCCGTCGAGGTCGAGCTGCACCTCGATCACATCCCGGGTCGTGCCGGCATGCGGCGACACGATCGCCACCTCACGCCGCGCCAGGCGGTTGATCAGGGTGGATTTGCCAACGTTCGGCGGGCCGGCGATCGCCACCACCATCCCGTCGCGAAGCCGTTCGCCCCGGCCCTGCTCTGCCAGGACCTCCGCAATCTCCGCCGACAGCGCGGCGATCTTGGCGCGCGCCGGCCCGATCAGTTCATCCGCGACGTCGCCTTCGTCGGAGAAGTCGATTCCGGCTTCGACCAGCGCCAGCGCTTCGATGATCTGGTCCCGCCATCGTCGCGCCCGATCACCGAGCACGCCGCGTAGCTGGCGCAGCGCCTGACGCCGCTGCGCGTCGGTGTCCGCATGGATCAGATCGTCGAGCCCTTCGGCTTCGGTCAGGTCGAGCTTGCCGTTCTCGAACGCCCGCCGGGTGAATTCGCCCGGCTCAGCCGGCCGCACATCTTGCAACGACGACAGCGTCTTGATCAGCGCCGCCGCCACCGCGCGGCTGCCGTGGATGTGCAGCTCGGCGACGTCTTCGCCGGTAGCCGACGCCGGTCCCGGAAACCACAGTGCCACGCCGTCATCGATCATCTCGCCGACGGCGTCCCGGAGATCACAACGCACAGCACGCCGCGGCGGCGGCAGCGATCCGGTCAGCACCCTCAGCACGTCTCCGGCCCGCGGCCCGGAGACCCGCACGATCGCGATCGCCGACGGCAGCGCTCCGGTGGCGAGGGCAAAGATGGTCTGGTCGCTCGGATGCATGGCGCTGTCTTGCCGAGGCGCCATTCCGAACGCAAACAAAAAGGGCGCCCCGCGGGACGCCCTTGATGGCCGGTTTGTTCGACTCGCTCAGGTATTCATCGAGTCGAAGAATTCCGAGTTGTTCTTGGTGTTGCGCAGCTTGTCGAGCAGGAACTCGATCGCATCCATCGTGCCCATCGGGTTCAGGATGCGGCGCAGCACGTACATCTTCTTCAAAAGCTGCGGATCGGTGATCAGCTCTTCCTTGCGGGTGCCGGACCGCGAGATGTCTATCGCCGGGAAGGTGCGCTTGTCGGCGACCTTGCGGTCGAGGATCAGCTCCGAGTTGCCGGTGCCCTTGAACTCTTCGAAGATCACTTCGTCCATGCGCGAGCCGGTATCGACCAGCGCGGTGGCGATGATGGTCAGCGAGCCACCCTCTTCGATGTTACGGGCGGCGCCGAAGAATCGCTTCGGCCGCTGCAGCGCGTTGGCGTCGACACCGCCGGTCAGCACCTTGCCCGACGACGGCACCACCGTGTTGTAGGCGCGGCCGAGGCGGGTGATCGAATCGAGCAGGATCACGACGTCGCGGCCGTGTTCGACCAGGCGCTTGGCCTTCTCGATCACCATCTCAGCGACCTGGACGTGGCGTACCGCGGGCTCGTCGAAGGTCGAGGAGATCACCTCGCCCTTCACCGAGCGTTGCATGTCGGTGACTTCTTCGGGCCGCTCGTCGATCAGCAGCACGATCAAATAGCACTCGGGGTGGTTCGCGGTGATCGAGTGCGCGATGTTCTGCATCAGCACCGTCTTACCGGTGCGCGGCGGCGCCACGATCAGGGCGCGCTGGCCCTTGCCGATCGGCGCGACGATGTCGATCACCCGGGCCGACAGATCCTTGCGGGTCGGATCGTCGATCTCGAGCCGGAAACGCTCGTCCGGGAACAGCGGCGTCAGGTTGTCGAAATTGACCTTGTGCTTCGACTTTTCGGGATCTTCGAAGTTCAGCGAGTTGACCTTGAGCAGCGCGAAGTAGCGTTCGCCTTCCTTCGGGCTGCGGATGTGGCCTTCGATGGTGTCGCCGGTGCGCAGGCCGAAGCGGCGGATCTGCGACGGCGAGACATAAATATCGTCAGGACCGGGAAGGTAGTTGGCGTCCGGCGACCGCAAAAAGCCGAAACCGTCGGACAGCACCTCGACGACGCCCTCACCGATGATGTCGGTTTCTTTGGCGGACAACTGCTTGAGGCAGGCGAACATCAGCTCCTGCTTGCGCATCGTGCTGGCGTTCTCGACCCCCAGCTCCTCTGCAAACGAAACGAGCTCGGCCGGCGTCTTGGCCTTCAGGTCTTGAAGTTTGATTTCCCGCATGGGGGTGGTCCTGTGGAAACGAGACTGGGGGATTCGTCAGCGGAAGAAAAAGCGGAGGGAAATGACAGAGGTCCGCAGGTCTTCAGGTCGACTTGAGCAAGGAAGGTGCGGGAGGTTTCAGACCCGATGCGGCGGCCGGTCCAAAAGGATCCAGATCGCAACCACATTCGCCTGCTTTAGGTGGGACAACGCGACTATAGGAAATCCGTCGCAATCACGCAAGACGATCCCGTTACTGGATAGGGATTTGCCGCCTCAGAACGGTTTGACGATGACGAAGATCACCGCCGCAACCATGAGAACAGTCGGTATCTCGTTGATAACGCGATAGAATTTGTGCGACCGCGTATTCCGGTCTGCGGCAAAATCGCGCACGTAGCGGCCCAGCATCAGGTGGATGATGGTCATCAGCACCACCGCGGCGAGCTTGCCGTGAAACCAGCCCGAGGCGAAGTAGTCCTGCTCCCAGGCGATGGCGAGGCCGGCGACCCAGGCGACCAGCATCGCCGGATTCATGATCGCCCGGTACAGCCGCCGCTCCATGATCTTGAACGTCTCGGACTGCTTCGATCCGACCTCTGCGGTGCAATGGTAGACGAACAGCCGCGGCATATACAGCATGCCGGCCATCCATGAGATCACCGCGACCACATGCAAAGTCTTAACCCAGGGATAGATATAGACCCACTCGATCATTGATCTTCCACTCGACCGTGCCGCGAATCGCAAACTGGATCCGGAACGCAGACCCCGCATCGCGCGTTGATCGAATGCTCGAATGCGGAGCTTTCCGCAAGCGCGTCCCTTCTCATCAATATTTATAGATTCTTAAGGTTTGAGTCTAAGTGGCCGTGGATTTGACTCATCCAACGGCATTCGCGCGTTGTCCCGCGTCCGCCCACATTTGCACAATCGTCCCCAACGCCGGCCGTCCTGATTGCGCTTCGAAAGATCAGAGGGTTGCGCCGGTTCGTCGCCGCATTACCGAGAGACAAATCCACATTCACCCGCTAACCTCGAAGCCATCCCGAACAGCTCTTCTCACCCGACGCCTGTGAAGAAAATGCCGGGTTATCCCGGCCGCGACGGTCGCGGCGCCGCTTTGGTGCGGTTCTCGCCCCGTTGTTCACAGGATACACAGGGGCACGATGCTCACCGACGGCAGCTATTTTCACCTTCATCTGGTCTCCGACTCCACCGGCGAAACCCTGATCACGGTGTCGCGTGCGGTGACGGCGCAGTACGCCAACATCACCCCGGTCGAGCACGTCTATCCTTTGGTGCGCAGTCAGAAGCAGCTCGATCGCGTGCTGCAGGAAATCGAGGAGGCGCCCGGCATCGTGCTGTTCACGCTGCTGGAGACCGAGCTGGTCAACCGGCTCGAGGCGAAGTGTCAGGAGATCAACAGCCCGAGCCTGTCGATCATCGGGCCGGTGATGCAATTGTTCGAAGCCTATCTGGGTGCTTCGACGATGGGACGGGTCGGCGCGCAGCACACCCTCAACGCCGAGTATTTCCAGCGCATCGACGCGCTGAACTATTCGATGATGCACGACGACGGCCAGCACGTCGAAGGGCTGGAAGAAGCCGACGTGGTGCTGGTCGGTGTCTCGCGCACCTCCAAGACGCCGACCTCGATCTATCTGGCCAATCGCGGCATCCGCACCGCCAACGTGCCGCTGGTCGCCGGCATTCCGATTCCCCACCAGCTCGAGACCTTGAAGAAGCCGCTGGTGGTCAGCCTGCATGCCTCGCCGGAACGGCTGATCCAGGTGCGGCAGAACCGGCTTCTCAGTCTCGGCGCCGGTGCCGGCAACGACTCCTATATCGATCGCCAGGCGGTGACCGACGAGGTGCTGCTGGCGCGCAAGCTCAGCGCCAAATATGGCTGGTCGCTGCTCGACGTCACCCGCCGGTCGATCGAAGAAACGGCGGCGGCGATCATGAAGCTGCTTGCCGACCGGCAGCGCCAAAGGGTGCCGGAATGACACTGTGGCTCGGGCCGCAGCCCTTGGTGCTCGCTTCGCAGAGCAGTGCCCGGAAGACTGTGCTGGCCAATGCCGGAATTCCGTTCGAGGCGATTCCGGCCGAGATCGACGAACGCGGGATTGCGGCGGCGTCCGGCATTGCCGCGCCCGGCGCGATCGCCGCTTTGCTGGCCGAGCAGAAGGCGGCGTTCGTCAGCAATCACCACCCCGGACGACTGGTGCTCGGCGCCGACCAGACACTGGCGCTCGGCGCGCGCAGCTTCAACAAGCCTGCCGATCGGGCGGCCGCCGCCAAACAACTCCGTGAATTGGCCGGCCGGCGCCATGAACTGCACTCCGCGGTCGCGGTGGTGCGCAACGGCATCACGCTGTTCTCCGACGTGTCGATCGCGCGGATGACGATGCGGCCGCTGACCGACGCGGAAATCGAGGCCTATCTCGACATCGTCGGCGACAAGGCCACCGCCAGCGTCGGCGCCTATCAGATCGAAGGCCTCGGGGTACATCTGTTCGACGGCATCCACGGCGATCATTTCACCATCCTGGGCCTGCCGCTGTTGCCGTTGCTCGGTTTTCTGCGTAGCCAGAACCTGATGGCGGTCTGACGCGCGAGCGACGACCAAACAACAAGCGAGCCTCAGACCGATCATCATCGGGGCTGAAACGACTCGCGCCGAAGATGAAGACGGAGGCGACGGAATGCTGGTGCTCGGACTGACCGGTTCGATCGGGATGGGCAAATCGACCACCGCCAAGCTGTTCGCCGAAGCGGGCGTGCCGGTCTACGACGCCGACGCCACTGTGCATAAGATCTACGAGAACGAGGCGGTGCCGGCGATCGAAGCGGCGTTTCCCGGCACCACGGTCGCCGGCAAGGTCGATCGCGCGCTGCTGTCGGCCAAGGTGGTACATGATCCGGCCGCGATGAAGCGGCTCGAAGGAATCGTGCACCCGATGCTGCGCGCCCATCATCAGCAGTTTCTCGACGATGCCGAATCCTCCGGTGCTCCGGTCGCGGTGGTCGATGTGCCGCTATTGTTCGAAACCGGCGGCGAAAAGCGCGTCGATGCGGTGGTGGTGGTGACGACCTCGCCGGAGGTGCAGCGCGAACGGATTCTCGCGCGCGACAACATGACCCCCGACAAGCTCGATGCCATCCTGGCCCGGCAGATGCCCGATGCCGAGAAGCGCAAGCGCGCGGATTTCGTGGTGGATACCTCCAACGGACTCGACCCGGTGCGGCTTCAGATCCGCGAAATCCTCGAGGCCGCTGCTAAAATGCCACGCCGGCGCGACTGATTCGCGCGGCAACGAACACAGCCTGATCAGAAGCGATGCGTGAGATCGTCCTCGATACCGAAACCACCGGCCTCGATCCGCTGCGCGGCGATCGGCTGGTCGAGATCGGCTGTGTCGAGATCTTCAACCGGATGCCGACCGGTCGCACCTATCATCGCTATCTCAATCCCGAACGGGACATGCCGGCCGAGGCCTTCGCGGTGCACGGGCTGTCGAGCGAATTTCTCGCCGACAAGCCGCTGTTCGCCCAGGTCGCCGATGAGTTTCTCGAATTCATCGGCGATGCGCCGCTGGTGATCCACAACGCCTCGTTCGACATCGGCTTCATCAACGCCGAGCTGTCGCGGCTGTCGCGGGCGCCGGTGCCGCGCGAACGCCTGGTCGACACGCTGCTGCTCGCCCGCCGCAAGCATCCGGGCGTGTCCAACCGGCTCGACGATCTGTGTTCGCGCTATGCGATCGACAATTCGCGCCGCACCAAGCACGGCGCGTTGCTCGACGCCGAGCTGCTCGCCGAAGTCTATATTGATTTGATAGGTGCCCGGCAGTCGCAGCTGATCCTCGCCGACGTGCCGGTCGAGGTGGTTGGAGCTGCCAACGAGAGCCGTCGCCGCCAGCGACCCGCGCCGCTGCCGAGCCGCCTGACCGACGCCGACCTCGAAGCCCACCGCGCCTTCATCGCCACCATGGGCGACAAGGCGATCTGGCCGGACTATCTGCCCGCCGGCGCCTGAGCCTTTGGCTTCCCAAAACACAATGCCCGGCACGTCGGCCGGGCATTGCAGAAGTCATGAGCGTGAGCGGCGAGCGGATCAGCTCGGCTGGCCCTGCTGCTGGGCTCGCTCCAGATTCTGGCGATACAGGCCGACAAAGTCGACCGGATCGAGCATCAGCGGCGGGAATCCGCCGTCCCGCACCGCGCTGGCGATGATTTCGCGGGCGAACGGGAACAGCAGTCGCGGGCATTCGATCATGATCAACGGATGCAGATTCTCCTGCGGCACGTTGAGCACTCGGAATACGCCGGCATAGGCCAGTTCGAAGCTGAACAGCACGCCGCCGCCGGATTCGGCTTTGCCGTCGATCGACAGCGTGACTTCGTATTCGTTCTCCGCAACGGCGTTGGCGCCGACATTGATCTGAATATTGATCGCCGGCTGCTGCTGCTGGGGAGCCAGCGATGCCGGGGCGTTCGGATTCTCGAACGACAAGTCCTTGGTGTACTGCGCCAGCACATTGAGCTGCGGAGGAGCACCCTCGGGAGGCGTTCCGTTACCGTTGGTCATCGATGGTTCTCCTGGAAGCGAACTTTGAAGGCGACCGCCAGCTGCAGCGGCACGCACACGAGGGCAGGCGCTGGGGCGAGTGGCTATCATACGGTCGCGCCGTTCCACAAGGCGGACGGACGACTTCGGGCCGAAACTCCGCTATTCTCCGATACCTCCAAAATAGTCCCCTGGGGGCAAGGAAACCATTCAGCAACCGCCCGTTAACCTCCAGATGGACAGGTTCCTCGTCCGACCCGGTTTTCGAGCGGGTCCGAAACGCGTAAAGTTGCAGCAACGAGGCCTTCAGGTGGTGGGGCGGACTTGCCAACCCCGGTGACTGTGCCAAAACGCGCCATTGGCGAGGCGCGGTTGATGCCTACATGGTGAAAACCGGCTTCGCGTGCCGCGTCGACGTGGCGATGCCGGAGACGCAATGCCGATCCGGCCCGATCAGAAAGTGAATGCGACGTGGATATTTACACCATCATCTTCCTGGCGCTCGCGGTGTTCATCTTCCTGCGTCTGCGCAATGTGCTCGGCCAGCGCACCGGCAGCGAACGGCCGCCGTTCGATCGCGCCGCTGCGCGAGACATGATTCCCGGCAAGCAGGACACCAACGTGATCTCGATGCCCGGCACGGTGATCGATCAGGCGCCGATGGCGCCGAATGCCGACGTGGTGCCGCCCTCCGATCGCTGGAAAGGCATTGCCGAGCCGGACTCGGAGCTGGAGCACGGCCTCAATGCCATCGCGCAGCACGACTCGTCGTTCGATGCACAGCACTTCATCACCGGCGCCAAGAGCGCCTACGAGATGATCGTGATGGCTTTCGCCAACGGCGACCGCCGCTCGCTGCGTGATCTGCTGTCCAGCGAGGTCTATGAGAGCTTCGATGCGGCGATCAAGGATCGTGAAAAGAACGACCTGAAGGTCGAATCCCGCTTTGTGGCAATCGAGAAGGCCGAGCTGATCAGCGCGGAGCTGCGCGATCGCACCGCGATGCTGACGCTGAAATTCGTGTCGCAGATGATCTCCGCGACCCGCGACAAGACCGGTGCGGTGGTCGACGGCTCGCCCGACAAGGTCACCGACATCACCGATGTCTGGACCTTCGCCCGCGACACCAGCTCGCGCGATCCGAATTGGAAGCTGGTTGGGACCGGCAGCGGCACCTGACGCCCGCGGCGCCCGGCGCGCCGCCATCGTCGGCTGCGTCATCGCGGCCGTGCTGCTGCTTGCTCATACGGCGTCCGAGGCGCGCAGCCGGCACCACTCATCCGGCACCCGATCCGTCTCGAAATTCGCCGAGCATCACGCCCGCTATCGGCATCCGTTGTGGCCGCTGGAGATTCCCGGCGGCCAGTATCTGCCGGTCGCCTGGTCGGAGATTCCCGGCTGGGAGTCCGACGATCAGCTCGCGGCCCTGAAGACCTTTCGCGTCAGTTGTCGCCCGATCCTGGCGGCCCGCCGATCGCCATCGACTGACAAGCCGCTCGGCGGCTCGTTGCGGGAGCCCTGCCATGCTGCCCGCTCAGCGCGTCTGACGACGGCGGCCGAGGCGCGCGCGTTCTTCGAACGGCATTTTGTCCCGCTGCAGATCTCCCGGCTCGGTGAGCCGCTCGGCTTCGTCACCGGCTACTACGAGCCGGTGATCGAAGGCTCGCCGGTCAAGACCGACGACTACACTGTGCCGGTGTATCGCCGTCCGTCGAACCTGTTCGTCCGCGGCTACACGCAGGATGCGGCCCTGCCGAATGGCGGTCCGGTGTACCGCAAGATCGGCCGGCGCAAGCTGGTGCCATACTATGATCGCGGTCAGATCGAAGACGGCGCGATCGACGGCCGCGGCCTGGAAATCGGCTGGCTCAACAGCCAGACCGATCTGCTGTTCGCCCAGATCCAGGGCTCGGCACGAATCAAGCTGCCGGACGGCCGGGTGGTCCGCATCAATTACGACGCCCATAACGGCTACCCCTACACCCCGGTCGGCCGCATCCTGATCGAGCGCGGCATCATCCCGCGCGAACAGATGTCGATGCATCGCATCCGCGAGTGGATGGAAGCCAACCCCGACGGCGCCAAGGAGCTGCGGCGGGCGAACCGGTCCTACGTATTCTTCCGCAAGGTCGAGCTGAAGGACGACGACGAGGCGATCGGCGCCCAAGGCGTGCCGCTCACCCCAGGTCGCTCGATCGCCGTCGACAAGGGGCTGCATGTTTACGGTACGCCGTTCTTCATCACCGGCGAGCTGCCGATCGAATCGGCCAACGCCAAGACGCCGTTTCAGCGGCTGATGATCGGCCAGGACACCGGCTCGGCGATCGTCGGCCCGGCGCGGGCCGATCTGTATTTCGGTGCCGGTGCCGAGGCCGGCGCGGTGGCCGGACGAATCCGTCATCCGATCGCATTCGCCATACTGGTGCCGAACAGCCTCGATCCGGTGGCACGGGGCCGCACCCTGCCGCTGCCCGAGCCGCGTCCGCCGGCAAAAACCAAGAAGCCTGCGGCGACGCCGGCGAAGTCCGGTGGTAAACAAGGAGCCGCAAACGCGGTCCCGACTCCGGAAGTGCGACCGGCCGCGGCCGCGTCGCGACCGCAGATCAAACGGCACCGCTCACACCACAAACGGCATCATCGCCACCCGCGCTGACCTCGATGAACCGCATCATCCCGCCGCTCGATCCGCCGATGTCGCGCCGCAAGCGCAGCCTGACCGAGGACGAGCGGGCGCTGTGGGACGGCGTGGCGCGTCAGATCAAGCCGCTCCGCGGCCGGCCGCGCCCGGTCAAGGTCGCAGGCGTCGATGCGCAATCGGCGGTGCCGGCGCTCAAACCGGCGCCGCCGGCCTCGCCGCAACCGCTCAAGCGTGCCGCGAAGCCGTCGCCGGCCGCGCCGCCGCCGCTCGCCACGCTCGGCCGGCGCGAACGGACGCACCTGTCGCGCGGCCGCAAGGACATCGACGCCCGGATCGATCTGCACGGCATGACCCAGGCTCGCGCCCATCACGCGCTGCTGCATTTTTTGCAGCGCGCCAGTCACGACGGGTACGGCTTCGTGCTGGTGATCACCGGCAAGGGCAAGAGCGGCGACGCCGAGCGCGGCGTCCTGCGCCGGCAGGTGCCGCAATGGCTCGCCCTCCCGGAATTCCGTGCCTACGTGGTCGGCTTCGACGAAGCCCACATCGGCCACGGCGGCGAAGGCGCATTGTATGTGCGGGTGCGGCGGGCGCGGGGATAGTTCACCGGCCCATCAGCAACACCCACCGTCATCACCCGCGCATGCGGGTGATCCAGTATTCCGGAGCGGGTGTTACTTAGAGCACTTCTGTTTTTCATCGAATCAGAGCTGATCCGCACCTCCCGCCACACGCACGGCCTCATGGTGAGGAGGCGCGTAGCGCCGTCTCGAACCATGTGACGCAGGCAATGCGTTGTTCCATCCTTCGAGACGCCCGGCTTCGCCGGGCTCCTCAGGATGAGGACGCAGTGCCTTCGGAAAGGTCGGATCGTTTCAATCAAACGATGAGCCGCTCTAGTATCCCAGAGAGATTGTTACTTAGCCACAGAAGCTCTGCGATACTGGGTCGCCCGGTCAAGCCGGGCGATGACGTGAGGGGGCGGGGTGAGTGCTGTTGTTACTTGTGGCGTATCATACATAAAAACCCGTCATTGCCGGGCTTGACCCGGCAATCCATCGTCTTTCTAAAAAGATGGATGCGCGGGCCTTCGCCGCACCGAAGGGCTTCGGCCCCGCAGGCGGGTCAAGCCCGCGCATGACGTTTGTAGTTGTGGCGGGGCTCACGGGAGCGCGTGAGCGAGCGTCGATCACCTACAAAATGAATCGGCTCAGATCGGTGTTCTTGGCCAGATCGCCGACATTGGTCTTCACGTAGTCCGCGTCGACACGGAAAGTCTCGCCGTGGCGGTCGGGGGCGACGAAGGAGATCTCGTCGAGGACGCGCTCCATCACGGTCTGTAGCCGGCGTGCCCCGATGTTCTCGACCGTCGAGTTCACCGCCACCGCGACGTCGGCGAGCGCGTCGATCGCATCGTCCGAGAATTCCAGCGTCACGCCCTCGGTCTTCATCAGCGCCACATATTGCTTGATCAGCGACGCTTCCGGCTCGGTGAGGATGCGGCGCATGTCGTCGCGGCTCAGCGCGTTGAGTTCGACGCGGATCGGCAGCCGGCCCTGCAATTCTGGCAGCAGGTCCGACGGCTTGGCGATGTGGAACGCGCCCGAGGCGATGAACAGGATGTGCTCGGTCTTCACCGCGCCGTGCTTGGTGGTCACCGTGGTGCCTTCGATCAGCGGCAGCAGGTCGCGCTGCACGCCTTCGCGCGAGACTTCGCCGCCGCTGCGGCCGTCGCGCACGCAGATCTTGTCGATCTCATCGAGAAACACGATGCCGTTGTTCTCGACGACGGCGATCGCCTCCTGCACCAGCTGATCGTTGTCGAGCAGCTTGTCGGCTTCCTCGTTGACCAGGATCTCGTGCGAGTCGGCGACCGTGAGTCGCCGCGTCTTGGTGCGGCCGCCCATCTTGCCGAAGATGTCGCCGAGCGAGACCGCGCCGATCTGGGCCCCCGGCATGCCGGGAATCTCGAACATCGGGGTGCCGGAGCCGGCCTGGGTTTCGATCTCGATTTCCTTGTCGTTGAGCTCGCCGGCGCGCAGCTTCTTGCGGAACGAATCCCGCGTCGCCGGGCCCGAACCGGGGCCGACCAGCGCGTCGAGCACGCGCTCTTCGGCGGCGATCTGGGCGCGCGCCTGGACGTCCTTGCGCTTCTTCTCGCGCACCTGCGCGATCCCGACTTCGACCAGGTCGCGGATGATCTGTTCGACGTCGCGGCCGACATAGCCGACCTCGGTGAACTTGGTGGCCTCGACCTTGAGGAACGGCGCGCCGGCGAGCTTGGCCAGCCGCCGCGCGATCTCGGTCTTGCCGACGCCGGTCGGGCCGATCATCAGGATGTTCTTCGGCAGCACTTCTTCGCGCAGGGCTCCTTCGAGCTGCAGCCGCCGCCAGCGGTTGCGCAGCGCGATCGCGACGGCGCGCTTGGCGTCGGCCTGGCCGACGATGAACCGGTCGAGTTCGGAGACGATTTCGCGGGGAGAAAAGTCGGTCATGGCTCTCTTTTTCGGCGTTGGCTCCCGTCATTGCGAGCAGCGAAGCGACGAAGCAATCCAGACTCGGTGCACGGAGCGCCTGGATTGCTTCGCTTCGCTCGCAATGAAGAGCCGTTCACAGTGTCTCGATCGTCAGATTGCCGTTGGTGTAGACGCAGATGTCGGCGGCGATGCCGAGCGCCTTGCGCACGATGGTCTCGGCGTCCTGGTCGGTGTCGATCAGTGCCCGGGCGGCGGCCAGCGCATAATTGCCGCCCGAACCGATCGCCATCACGCCGGCCTCCGGTTCGAGGACGTCGCCGGTGCCGGTCAGCACCAGCGACACGTCCTTGTCGGCGACGATCATCATCGCTTCCAGCCGGCGCAGATAGCGGTCGGTCCGCCAGTCCTTGGCGAGCTCGACGGCGGCCCGGGTGAGCTGGCCGGGATATTGCTCGAGCTTGGCCTCCAGCCGCTCGAACAGCGTGAAGGCGTCGGCGGTGGCGCCGGCGAAGCCGCCGATCACTTCAAAACCGGGCTGGCCCTTGCCGAGTTTGCGAACCTTCTTGGCGTTGGCCTTGATCACGGTCTGGCCGATCGAGACCTGGCCGTCGCCGCCGATCACGACCTTGCCGCCCTTGCGCACGGTCAGAATGGTGGTGCCGTGCCAGACCGGCGGGCCGGCGTCTGCCGAAGAGCTGTAGAGTGACATGGAGTTCCTTTCGCGAGCGCTGATCTAGGCACGGCCGGGCGGTGATGCAATCGCCGCGCGGGGGGCCGGCGGGGCGGCTAATCCGCTCACCATAGGACGAAGATCGGTCCCGCTCCGCACCCGGCGCAGTAGCGAAGGTGTCACCGGCCTGTTAAAAGACCGCGTTTTTACCGGAGAGCCCGCTTCATGCGCACGGCGACGATCAAGCGCAAGACCAAGGAGACCGACATCGAGGTCACGGTCGACCTCGACGGCACCGGTGTGGCCAAGGCCGCCACTGGAATCGGCTTCTTCGACCATATGCTCGATCTGCTCGCCAAGCATTCGCGCATCGACATCACCGTCAAGGCGGTGGGCGACCTCCATGTCGACTTCCACCACACCACCGAGGATGTCGGCATCGCGCTCGGTCAGGCGGTGAAGCAGGCGCTCGGCAACATGGCGGGCATCACCCGCTATGCCAGCATCTTCATGCCGATGGACGAGACCCTGACCCGGGTGGTGATCGACGTCTCGGGCCGGCCGTTCCTGGTGTTCAAGGCGGACTTTCCCCGCGACAAGATCGGTGAGTTCGACACCGAGCTGGTGCGGGAGTGGTTCCAGGCCTTCGCCATCAACGCGGGCGTGACTCTGCACGTCGAGACCCTATATGGCGAGAACAGCCATCACATCGCCGAATCCTGCTTCAAGGGACTGGCACGGGCGCTGCGCGCGGCGGTCGCGATCGATCCGAAGACGGCCGGCGAAGTGCCCTCGACCAAGGGTCAGCTCGGCGGCTGACGGCCGTCGGGCGGCGGAGACAAGTCCATGCCGGTGTTCACTGTTCATGCCCCGCGGGCGGACGACGACGAGCTGCAGCAGGCTGCGCCCGATCAGTTCCGCTTTGTCCGTGATGGTTTTTACGTCTGGGCCTTCGTGTTCGGCCCGTTCTGGCTGCTGTATCGCCGGCTCTGGCTGGCGACGCTCGGCTACGTGGTGGTGATCGCCGCCTCTGCGGTGGCGCTCACGGCGCTGCATGCCGGAAGCGGCACCCGGTTCGTGGTGGCGCTGCTGCTGGCCAGCCTGCTCGGGCTCGAAGCCGGCAGCCTGTGGCGCTGGACCCTGGCGCGGCGCGGCTGGCAGTCGGTCGGCGTCGCGGTCGGCGAGGACCGTGAGATCGCCGAGCGGCGGTTCTTCGATCGCTGGGTCGCCGGCCAGCCGCAGCCGATCGGCTTTACCCTGCCGGTCGACCGCGGCGCGCCGCCGCCGGCGCGCAGCATTCCGCTGCCGGCCTCGTCGATCCACGGCGACATCTTCGGCTCGTTCCCGAACCCGGGAGGTTCGCGGTGAGCGTTGCGATCATCGATTACGGCTCCGGCAACCTGCACTCGGCGGCGAAAGCGTTCGAGCGTGCGGCGCGGAGCCTGGAGAATCCCGAACCGATCCTGGTGACCCGCGATCCGGACCAGGTGTTCCGGGCCGACCGGGTGGTGCTGCCGGGCGTCGGCGCCTTCGCCGACTGCCGCAAGGGGCTGGATTCGATCGACGGCATGGTCCAAGCCCTGACCGAGACCGTCCGCGACAAGGCGCGGCCGTTCTTCGGCATCTGCGTCGGCATGCAGTTGATGGCGACCCGCGGCAAGGAGCACGTCACCACCGACGGGCTGAACTGGATCGCCGGCGACGTCGTCAAGATCGCGCCCAACCGCGACGACCTGAAGATCCCGCATATGGGCTGGAATACCCTCGATCAGGTCCGCGAGCACCCGGTGCTGGACCGGCTGCCGCTCGGCCCGAAAGGCCTGCACGCCTACTTCGTGCACTCCTTCCACCTCGCCGCCGAACACGAGGGCGATGTGCTGGCGCGCGCCGATTACGGCGGGCCGGTCACCGCCGTGGTCGGCAAGGACACCGCGATCGGGACTCAGTTTCACCCCGAGAAAAGCCAGCGCTTCGGCCTGGCACTGATCTCGAACTTTTTGAAGTGGAAGCCGTGAGCATGATCCCGCGGCCTCAGCTCCGGAGCGCGCGACGGCGCTGCTCCCCTCCCCCTTGCGGGGAGGGGTCGGGGGTGGGGGTCCGCGAGTCCGGCGCTTGTGGCTCATCCCCCACCCTGACCCTCCCCCGCAAGCGGAGAGGGAGTGAGTGCTTCCGATGATTCTCTTCCCCGCGATCGATCTCAAGAACGGCCAGTGCGTGCGGCTCGAACAGGGCGACATGGCGCGCGCCACGGTGTTCAACCTCGACCCCGCCGCGCAGGCGCAGAGCTTTGCGGCCCAGGGCTTTCAGTACCTGCACGTCGTCGACCTCGACGGCGCGTTCGCCGGCAAGCCGATGAACGCCCACGCGGTCGAGGCGATGCTGAAGGTGGTCAAGATGCCGGTGCAGCTCGGCGGCGGCATCCGCGACCTGAAGACAATCGAAGCCTGGCTGTCCAAGGGCATCGCCCGGGTCATCATCGGCACCGCCGCGGTGCGCGACCCGGCGCTGGTGAAGGAAGCCGCCAAGGCCTTTCCGGGCCGCGTTGCGGTCGGTCTCGATGCCCGGGACGGCAAGGTCGCGGTCGAAGGCTGGGCCGAGAGCTCGCAAGTCACCGCGCTCGACATCGCGCAGCGGTTCGAAGATGCCGGCGTCGCCGCGATCATCTTCACCGACATCGCCCGCGACGGCCTGCTCAAAGGCATCAACTGGGACGCCACCATTTCGCTGGCCGAGGCGATTTCGATCCCGGTGATCGCCTCCGGCGGTCTTGCCTCGATCGAAGACGTCAAGACGCTGCTCAGCCCGCGCGCCAACAAGCTCGAAGGCGCAATCGCCGGGCGGGCGCTGTACGACGGCCGGCTCGATCCGGCGGAAGCGCTGGCGCTGATCGGCGCCGCCAAGGCCGCGTAAGGACGCCGCGATGTTCAAGGTCCGCGTCATTCCCTGCCTCGACGTCAAGGACGGCCGCGTCGTCAAGGGCGTCAACTTCGTCGACCTGCGCGACGCCGGTGACCCGGTCGAGGCCGCGATCGCCTATGACGCCGCCGGCGCCGACGAACTCTGTTTCCTCGACATCACCGCCACCCATGAGAACCGCGGCATCATGCTCGACGTGGTGCGGCGGACGGCCGAGGCCTGCTTCATGCCGGTGACGGTCGGCGGCGGGGTGCGCACCGTCGACGACATCAAGACCCTGCTTCGCAGCGGTGCCGACAAGGTCTCGATCAATTCCGCCGCGGTGGCGCGGCGCGAATTCGTCAAGGAAGCGGCCGAGAAGTTCGGCGATCAGTGCATCGTGGTGGCGATCGACGCCAAGCGGGTGCCGGGCCGTGACCGCTGGGAGATCTTCACCCATGGCGGCCGCAAGGGCACCGGGATCGACGCGATCGAATTCGCCCAGGAAGTGGTGTCGCTCGGCGCCGGCGAGATCCTGCTGACCTCGATGGACCGCGACGGCACCAGGGTGGGCTTCGACATTCCGCTGACCCGGGCGATCGCCGACAGCGTCGGCGTTCCGGTGATCGCTTCCGGCGGCGTCGGCAATCTCGATCACTTGGTCGACGGCATCCGCGAGGGCCACGCCACCGCGGTGCTGGCGGCTTCGATCTTCCATTTCGGCGAGTACACCATTCGTCAGGCCAAGGATCATATGGTCCGGGCCGGGCTGCCGATGCGGCTCGATCCCTAGCGTCACGCGGCGAGGGGCGGTACTCTCGCACCAAGAACCGGCAGAGTCAGCGTATGGCCCGTTTCACCCTCCACGATCTCGCCGCGACGGTCGATGCCCGTGCGGCCTCCGGCGGCGACAGCTCCTACACCAAAAAGCTGCTCGACAAGGGCGCCGAGCACTGCGCCAAGAAATTCGGCGAAGAGGCGGTCGAACTGGTGATCGCAGCGGTCGAAAACGATCGCTCGCATTTGATCTCCGAGGCCGCCGACGTGCTGTTCCACATGCTGGTGCTGCTGAAATCGCGCGGCGTGAATCTCGAGGAGGTCGAGGCGGCGCTGGCGCAGCGCACCTCGATGTCGGGCCTGGAGGAAAAGGCGTCGCGCAAGCGCGACTGACGGCGTCGGCCGCGCCCGGCGGCCGCAACAACAATAATCCCGCCATCAAAACCAAGGCGAAGGGACCGCGAGATGGACGCAAGGTCGGATCTGCATCACTACAACCCCTACCGGGTGTTTTCGCGGTCGGAATGGGCGAGCATGCGTGAAGACACGCCGATGACGCTCGATGCCGCCGAGGTCGCGGCGCTGCGCTCGATGCACGACCGGCTCGATCTCACCGAAGTCGAAGAAATCTATCTGCCGATGTCGCGCCTGCTGTCGATCCACGTCGCCGCGATGCAGCAGCTGTACTACGCGCAGCGCCGCTTCCTCGGCGTGGTCGAGCGCAAGATGCCGTTCATCATCGGCGTCGCCGGCTCGGTGGCGGTCGGCAAGTCGACCACCGCGCGCGTGCTGCAGGCGCTGCTGGCGCGCTGGTCGCCGCGCCCGACCGTCGATCTCGTCACCACCGACGGCTTTCTGCACCCCAACGCCTATCTCGAGCGCGCCGGGCTGATGCAGAAGAAGGGCTTTCCGGAGAGCTACGACCTGCCGGCGCTGCTCGGCTTCCTGTCCGACATCAAGTCGGGCCGCCGCAAGGTCAAGGCGCCGATCTACTCGCATCTCACCTACGACATCGTGCCGAACAAGTTCACGGTGATCGACCGTCCCGACATCCTGATCGTCGAGGGCGTCAACGTGCTGCAGACCGGCCGCCTGCCGCGCGACGGTCAGGCGGTGCCGGTGGTGTCCGACTTCTTCGATTTCTCGGTGTATCTCGACGCCGACGAGCCGGTGCTGCGCGACTGGTACGTCCGGCGCTTCCTGGCGCTGCGCGACACCGCGTTCCACGATCCGCGGTCGTACTTCCATCGCTACGCGGTGCTGTCCGACGAAGAGGCGACCGCCACCGCGATCGCGATCTGGGAGCGCACCAACCTCGCCAACCTCGAGGACAACATCCTGCCGACCCGCCCGCGCGCGACCCTGATCCTGAAGAAGGGCGCCGATCACGTGGTGGAGTCGGTGGCGCTGCGAAGGTTGTAGTCGGCAGACACGCCCTCGGTGTCGCTGGTCAGCGCATCATTATAAATGACACGTCATCGCCCGGCTTGACCGGGCGATCCAGTATCCCAGGTACGATCGTTGTTAGAGCAGTTCTGTTTTTCATCGAATCACAGCTGATCCGCACCGTCTGCCACGCGCACAACCTCATGGTGAGGAGGCGCGTAGCGCCGTCTCGAACCATGTGACGCAGGCAATGCGTTGTTCCATCCTTCGAGACGCCCGGCTTCGCCGGGCTCCTTGTATTAGCGCGATCTGCTATCCTTCATCATTCCCTTCGGGGAATGCCCCGTCCCGGACGGCCATCCGGGACGGGGCGCCGGT
>NZ_UFQQ01000028.1 GCF_900218015.1 Rhodopseudomonas pentothenatexigens
TGTGAATGTTCATCCGGTCCCTCCCTGGATACTGAAGCATCGCAACCTCAGCATCCCCGGTCCGGACCGGATGGACAACCTAATGAAAGCTCACAGCTAGCGGCACGCCGACAATGGGAAGATCATGCTGACAGTGACCCCGACCGCGATCGACGCGGTGAAGATCATCACGCCGACAGCGTTCGCGGATTCGCGTGGCGTGTTCTGTGAGACCTACAACAGGCAGCGCTTCGTCGACCACGGCATTGCGCTCGACTTCGTCCAGGACAACCAGTCGATCTCCGCCGCCGTCGGCACCATCCGCGGCCTGCACTTCCAGAGCGCGCCGTTCGCACAGGACAAGCTGGTACGGGTGGCGCGAGGCCGCATCCTCGACGTCGCAGTCGATCTGCGCCGATCGTCGCCGACCTACGGCCGATGGGTCGCGGAGGAGCTGTCCGCCGAGGACGGCAAGCAGCTGCTGGTTCCGGTCGGCTTCGCCCACGGCTTCTGCACGCTCGAGCCCGATACGGTGGTGGCCTACAAGGTGACCAATTACTATTCGCCGCCGAACGATCTCGGGATCGCCTGGAACGATCCCGATCTCGCCGTTCGCTGGCCGGTGACCGCCGATCAAGCGGTGCTGTCCGACAAGGACTTGCTGCTGCCGCCTTTCGCGTCGCTGCCCGGCTATTTCGAGTAACAGGATGCGAATCGCCGTCACCGGTCGTCACGGCCAGATCGCGCAGGCGCTCAGCGTCCGCGCGGCCGGCTCGACCGAACAGATCCTCCTGCTGGCCCGGCCGGAGATCGACTTGACACGGCCGGCAGAGCTCGAAGCGACGTTGATCGGACTCGAGCCGGACGCGATCGTCAATGCCGCGGCCTACACGGCCGTCGATCAGGCTGAGACCGAACCAGACCTCGCCGCCGCGATCAACGCCGAAGGCGCAGCCGCCGTCGCGCGCGCGGCAGCGAAACTGGGTGTGCCGATCGTACAATTGTCGACCGACTACGTGTTCGATGGCCGCGGCGACCGCCCCTATCGCGAAGACGACCCTACCGGACCGCTCGGCGTCTATGGCGTCAGCAAGCTGGCCGGCGAACGCGCCGTTGCGCAAGCCGCACCCGATCACGCGATCTTGCGAACCTCCTGGGTCTACAGCCCCTTCGGCAGGAATTTCGTACGCACCATGCTGGCCCTGGCGCGGCAGCGCGACGAAGTGCGCGTGGTGTGCGACCAGGTCGGCGCGCCGACCAGCGCGCTCGATATCGCCGACGGCGTCATCGGCGTCGTCCACAATCTGCTGGCTGAATCGGCGAGGTCCGATTTGCGCGGTGTCTTCCATATGACTGCGGCTGGCACGGCCACGTGGGCCGAATTCGCCGAAGCGAGTTTCGCTCTGTCGCGAGCGGCCGGCGGACCGTCCGCGACGGTGATTCCGATCCCGACGACGGAGTATCCGACCCCCGCCAGGCGGCCGGCGAATTCAAGGCTCGACACCTCGTTGCTCGCCACCGTTCACGGCATTCGCCTGCCGCACTGGCGGCAATCGCTGCAACCGTGTATCGAGCGGCTGCTTGCGCAGGACGCGGACCGACCATGATCACCAAGGGTATTATTCTCGCCGGCGGCAGCGGCACCCGGCTGCATCCGATGACGGCCGCGGTGTCGAAGCAGCTGATGCCGATCTACGACAAGCCGCTGATCTATTATCCGCTGACCACGCTGATGATGGCCGGCATCCGCGATATCCTGATTATCTCGACGCCCGCCGACCTGCCGCGGTTCCGGCAGTTACTGGGCGACGGCGCCTGTTGGGGCATGTCGTTCAGCTATGCCGAACAGCCGAAGCCGGAGGGTCTGGCGCAGGCGTTCATCATCGGCGCCGACTTCGTCGCCGGGCAGCCGTCAGCCTTGGTGCTCGGCGACAATCTGTTCTACGGCCACGATCTGATCCCGTTACTGCAGAACGCTGCGCAGCATCCGGAGGGCGCCACGGTGTTCGCCTATCAGGTCAGCGATCCGGAGCGTTATGGCGTCGTCGAATTCGATTCCGATCAGGTCGCGCGCTCGATCGAGGAGAAGCCGGTGCAGCCGCGCTCGAACTGGGCTGTCACCGGGCTGTATTTCTATGATCGGGACGTCGTCGAGATTGCAGCGAACCTGAAGCCCTCCGCACGCGGCGAGCTCGAGATCACCGACGTCAATCGCACATACTTGGAACGCGGCAAGCTGCGGGTCGAGAAGATGGGCCGGGGGTTCGCTTGGCTCGACACCGGCACGCCCGATAGCCTGCTCGACGCCGGCGAGTTCGTGCGCGTGCTGGAGAAACGCCAGGGCTTCAAGATCTGCTGCCCCGAGGAGATCGCGTTCCGGTTCGGTTGGATCGACGCGCGCCAGCTCGAACGGCTGGCGCAGCCGATCGCCAAGGGCGCCTATGGTCGGTATCTGCTGCGGTTGGCGTCAAATCCGGACGGCCTGGCCTGAAACCGCCGCCGGGCTTGCCTGATCCGGTAGAAGCTGCTGATTACGGGGCTCATCGTTTTACGAGGACGCACGTTTTGTCTGCCCTGCTCGATCGTCTGCGCGCCCGGCTGCGCCGCCTGCTGCGGGCGCCCACGGTGCCGTTCGACGGCTTCACGCTGGTCGGCTACCGCGCCGACGTGCCGAAAGGCATGATCCACGCCCTGCTGGCCGGCGACTATGAAGGCCCCGAGCGCAACGCCATCAAGGCGGTGGTGCGGCCCGGCGACCGCGTGGTCGATATCGGCGCCTGCATGGGGGTGGTGTCGCTGACCGCGGCGCGGGTCGCCGGCGCGGACAACGTCGTGGCGTTCGAGCCGAACCCGGCGGCGGCCGCGGTCGCTGCCGACAATTTCGCCCTCAACCGGCTGCCGGTGCGGCTGGAGCGCGCCGCAGTCGGCGCGCAGGCAGGCACCGCAACGCTGGCGATCGGCGACGGCAGCTGGCTCGGTGCATCGATCGGCGGCAACTATCAGACCACCGTCGAGGTCCCGGTCCGGGCGATCGCCGAAGTGATCGCCGCCTATCAGCCGACCGTGCTGGTGCTCGACGCCGAGGGCATGGAGACCGACATCCTGCCGGCCTGCCCGATGCAGCGGCTGCGCGCGGTGGTGGCCGAATTTCATCTTGCCGGGGTCGATCCGGCCGTCATCGATGGCTTGCGGCATCATCTCGGCGCGCAGGGCTTCGCGCGCGACACCGCGCTGAGCACCTCCGGCACGATGGTCTGCACCGAAGTCTGGACCCGCATACCGGCTGCGGCCGCCACCGCCTGAAGCGAGACTGCGCCGTGCCGAAGAAACTCTCCGACTACACCTTCGCCGACTGGAAGCGGCTGCGGCCGCTGTCGCAGGGGCTGAAGACCGCGCGCTACAACCGGATCGACCGCCGCTATCGCCGGCAGTCCGCCAAGGTCGGCGATCCGGCCGCGGTGGCGCGGATGATCACCGGCCGGCGCGCGCTGTTCACGGTGGCATATCAGGATCCGCAGGCAATCGACTTGCAGGCGCCGCTGATCCGGCTGTTCGTGCCGGGTGCGCTGTACATCGTGGTCGACAATTCGCCCGACGACGACCGCGCCGCCGAGATCCAACGGGTCGCTGCGGCGCACGGGGTGCCTTACTTACGCGCGCCGGAGAATCCGTGGCAGAAGAGCAGCCGCTCGCACGGCATCGTGCTGAACTGGATCTGGCACAACATCATCCGGCCAGGGGCGCCGGAGATGTTCGGTCTGCTCGATCACGATCTGTTTCCGACCGCGCCGGACGATCCGTTCGCGCCGCTCGCCACTCAGGACGTCTACGGTTACGTCCGCACCACCGAGCCGCCGAGCGAGCGCTGGTTCCTGTGGGCCGGCTTCACCATGATGCGGTTCGCCGCCGTGCGCGACCTGCCGCTCGACTTCGGCCAGGACTGGTTCCTTGGCCTCGATACCGGCGGCGGCAACTGGGGGCCACTTTACAGCAAGCTCGACCTCGCCAGACTGCAGCAGTCTCCGTCGCGCTTCGTGCCGTACCGGGAAGGTCTCGCCACCTATGACGGGCCGTTTCAGTGGTGCGGCAGCTGGCTGCACGAAGTCGGCCAGATGGGCGAGCCGGAAATCATGCGCGACAAGCGCCGGGTGGTGATGGAGCTGCTGGCGCCGCACCTCGCCGTCGCCGGGAAACCGCCGGTCGGCTGATCCGGGTCAAGGCGCCCAGCGCCGCGCCGGCCGAAGCTACCACCGCCCCGGCATCGGGCCGGGCGGCCACGAGCGGCGGCCGGAGGTCAGATGCGAGCGACTGGATGAATGAAGCCGACAGTGGCGGTATCGTCACCGCCAGGAATGTCGACCTGTCGAGCTGCGACCGCGAGCTGGTGCAATATCCGGAGGCGATCCAGCCGCACGGCGCGATGCTCACCGTCGACGAGCAGTCCGACCGCGTGCTGCACGCCAGCGCCAACTGCGCGGCGTTCATCGGCAAACCGCCGGAGGCGGTGATCGGCGCCCCGATCGCCGCGGTGCTCGGGTCCGGGTGGCGCGAGCTGATCGGCTCGCTGCGCCGGATGCCGCTCGACAGCGGTCCCGTCAACATCGCCCGGGAGTCCTTCCTCGGCTCGGACCAGGGCTGGCATCTGTTCGCCCATCGCTGCGGCGGCCTGATCATTCTGGAATTCGAGAACGCCGAACCGGAAGCGGCCGGCGCCACCTCGAATCTGTATTCGGCAGTTCGCGCCGATCTCGCGGCGCTACAGGCGACCGAAGGCGTGCAGGCGTTCTTCGATCTTGCCGTCGAGCGGATCCGCGCGTTCACCGGTTACGACCGGGTGATGGCCTATCGCTTCGCCGAGGACGGCAGCGGCCAGGTGATCGCCGAAGCCAGGCGCGAGGATCTCGAACCGTATCTCGGGCTGCATTATCCGGCGAGCGACATTCCGGCGCCGGCGCGGCGACTGTTCGCGCTGAGCTGGGTGCGGCACCTGCCGGATGTCGGCTACACGCCGGTGCCGCTGCTGGCGGCGAAGTCGCCGCTGGTGACCGGACCGGTCGACATGAGCTTCGCGAGCTTGCGCAGCGTCTCGGTGATGTACACCGGGTACCTCAAGAACATGGGCGTGCAGTCGACGCTGGTGATGCCGCTGGTGAAGGAAGGCCGGCTGTGGGGCCTGATCTCGGCGATGCATCATGCCGCTCCCCGCCACATCTCGCACCAGATGCGGATGGCGGCGGAATTTCTCGCCCATACATTGTCGCTGCTGATGTCGGCGAAGGAAGACGCCGAGCAGTTCGAACGAATCAGCGCCAGGAAGGCGTCCGCAGAGGCGCTCACGCGCCTGCTCGACAGCGAGGCCGACATCGGCGCGGCGCTCCGCTCCGCCGGCGCACTCGACCTGCTGAGCACGCTGATCGACGCCGGTGGCGTGGTCGTGCAGACCGGCGGCGAAGCAGCCACGCGTGGCGAGGCGCCGGCGGCCGCGCCGCTGCGCGAGCTGACGAACTGGCTGCTCGAACGCGCCGGGCCGGTGTTCGCCACCGACCGGCTGCCGACGCACGATCCCGCCGCGCAAGCCATCGCCAGCCAGGCCAGCGGCGTGCTGGCGGTACGGCCGATGCCCGATCAGCCGATCCTGATCGCCTGGCTGCGGCCGGAGCAGATCGAGGACGTGCAATGGGCCGGCGACCCGCACAAGCCGGTCGAAATCAGCGATGCCGACGGCATGCAGCGGCTGCGGCCGCGCAACTCCTTCGCACTGTGGAAGGAGAGCGTGCAGGGCCGCGCGGTGCCGTGGCGCGACGACGAGAAGGACGCCGCCACCCGGCTGGCCGCCGCCATCGCCGAGATCGCCGCCGCCCGCAAGGGACGCATCGAGCGGATCAACCGGGCGCTGGAAGCGTCGCATTCGGAGCTGAGCCGCTACACCGACGTCGCCTCCGCCGAGCTGAAGGAGCACCTGCGCGGCATCCATCATCTCACCACCTCGCTGCGCCGCCGCCACGGCGAAGTGCTCGACGAGGAGGGCCGGCAGCAGGTCGCCACCATCCTGAAGCTGACGCAGCGGATGGACGCGCTGGTCGATGCGCTGCTCGACCGCAGCCGGGGCGGCAGCGACTCAGCCGCCGAGACGGTCGACCTCGACGCGGTGGTGGACGACGCGCTGGCGCCGTTCGCGCGCCGGATCGCCGAGGACCGCATCGAGGTGCGCCGGCCGATGCGGCTCGGAACGGTCCACGGTCATCGCGAATGGATCGGCGAGGTGTTCGCCAATCTGATCGGCAACGCGATCAAGTACAACGACAAGCCGGAGCGCTGGATCGAAATCGGCGTCGAAGACGGCACGCCGCCGCGCTACTATGTGCGGGACAACGGCATCGGCATCGCCGAGACCGATCAGCAACTGGTCTTCCAGATGTTCCATCGCGTCGACCAACCGGAGCAGAAAGCCGAAGGCGCCGGCGTCGGTCTGGCGATGACGCGCCGGATCGTGGCGCATCACGGCGGCCGGATCTGGGTGCAATCCCGCCTCGGCGAAGGCGCGACGTTCTACTTCACGCTCGCGCCCGATGGGGAACGGCGCGATGCGTAGCATCGTCCGCCTCGGGCTCTCCCGGCTGCGGCCGCCGCTGATCCTGCTGGCGCTCGTCTTCGCGGTGTCGACGCTCGGGCTGATGCTGATCCCGGGGGTCGATGCTCAAGGTCACCCGTGGCGGATGACGCTGTTCGACGCTTTCTATTTCGTCACCTACACGGCGACCACGATCGGCTTCGGCGAACTGCCGCATCCGTTCACCGACCAGCAGCGCGGCTTCGTCACCGTCATCATCTATCTGTCGGTGATCGGCTGGGCGTGGCTGCTCGGCTCGCTGCTCAGCCTGGTTCAGGAAAAGGCGTTTCAGCAGGCGCTGGTCGACCGCCGGTTTCGCCGCGCTGTCGCCGGGCTGGATCAGCCGTTCTATCTGGTGTGCGGTCTCGGCGACACCGGCATGACGGTGGTGCACGCGCTGCGCCAGCTCGGCTGCCGGCTGATCGCGATCGACAAGGACGAGCGCGCCGTGCAGCAGCTCGAAATCGAGGGGCTGAACGGCAAAGCGCCGGCGCTGATCGCCGATGCCCGCTCGCCGGAGACGCTGACGGCCGCCGGCCTGATGAAGGCAGAATGCAAAGGCGTGCTGACGCTGTGCAACGACGATGAGGTCAATCTCGCCGTCGCGATCGCCGCCTCGATCCTGCGCCCCGGGCTGACGGTGATCGGCCGTGCCGATTCGCAAGCGACCGCCGCGTCGATGAGTTCGCTCGGCACGCACCGGGTGATCAATCCGTTTCGCGAATTCGCCGAACACCTGACGCTGGCGATGCGGGCGCCGGACGTCTACCGGCTGACCGCCTGGCTGACCAGCTCGCCCGGCGCCAATCTGTTTCCGAGCGCGCCGGCGCGGATGCCGGCGGCTCCCGGCCATTGGATCGTGTGCGGCTACGGCCGGTTCGGTCGCGAGGTGGTGGCCGCCGTGCAGCGCGGCGGCTTCACCGCGGCGGTGATCGACCCGGTCGGCTCACGGACCGAAGGCCATCACGCCGTGCACGGCCGCGGGGCCGACATCGCGGCGTTGCGCGAGGCCGGCATCGCGCAGGCATCCGGCATCGTCGCCGGCACCGACGACGATGCCGAGAATCTGGCGATCGCGATCGCGGCGCGGCGGCTGAAGCCCGACATCTTCCTGATCGCCCGACAGAACCTGCGGGCCAGCCACATGCTGTTCGCCAAGCTCGGCGCCGACATCACCATGGTGCCGAGCGAGATCATCGCCCATCAATGTCTGGCCGCGTTGCGAACGCCGCTGCTCGCGGATTTTCTCGACGCCGCGCGCCGCAGCGACGAGTTCTGGGCGTTCACGCTGTCGGAGCGGCTGCGCGCCGCACTCGGCAACGACACCCCGCAGTTCTGGAGCGCCGTGCTCGACGCCGAGAACGCGCCGAAGCTGATCGGAGCCGATGGCGCGCTGAAACAGCCGTTGAGCGTGGCCGAGCTCTGCGTCGATCCGGAGCACCAGGACGCCGCACACCCGCTGCGGCGGCGTGCGATCGTGCTGCGGTTGATCCGAGGCGGCAGCACGATCGAGACGCCCGCAGACGACGTCGTGCTGCAGCCGGGCGATACGCTGCTGTGCGTCGGCTCCGCTGCCGCCCGTGCAACACAGCAGCGGCGGCTCGGAGGCCGCTGAGGCGAGTCAGAACGAGACGCGATGCAGCGCGACGCTGTCGTGCAGCGAGAACAGCGGCCCGTCATACATGAACGAGCACTGGTGGATCACGATGCGGTCGACCTCGACGCTGACATGGGCGTAGTCCGGCGGCTCGTGCGAGCCGGGAATGTGGCCCTCGGCCACCAGATCGAACGCGACCTGATGCGCCAGCCCGCGCTGGATATGATACGGGATGCCGCGCCACACCCCGGAAATCGGCCGGTGCAGATGACCCATGAACAGATAGTCGGGCTTCCGGGTGCGGGCGATCACCTCCCACTCGGCGTCCGGATTGGCGAGCCGGATGGTGTCCATATAGCGCAGCCCGGTGTCGAACGGCGGGTGATGCTGGAACAACAGCAACGGTCGGTCGGCCGGCGCTTCGGCGAGGGCACGTTCGAGGAACGCCAGCCGGGCGTCGCATAGCAGGCCTTCGTGGTTCGGCGCGGCTTCGTTCAGCGTGTCCAGCGTGACGATCGTCGCCGCCTCGAACACCTGCATGGCCTGCACGAAACCGCTCGCATCGCGCGGCACGCCGGGGAAGAACTTGGCGAAGGCGTCGCGCTTGTCGTGATTGCCCATCATCAGGATGGTCGGCGCCCGCAATCCCGCCAACACCGAAGCGAGATTGTCGTAAGCAGGTTCTTCGCCCCAATGCGCCAGATCGCCGGTGACGATCACGAAGGCGATGTCGGGATGCTCGCGGTTGATCCGCGCCACCGCGGCGGCGAGCCGCTCGGCCGGATCGAGCCCGTAGATGCGGCGACCGCGGGCGACGAAATGCGTATCGGTGAGAACGACGAACTTCATCGCGCCATGGTCTCCCTGTTCCAGGCGTTGTAGTCGGGCGAGCCCTCGACCCGGACCTCGCCGGTGTAGCCGAACTCGACCATGTGCACGGTGACGTAGTCGTCGCCGAAGAACACCACGCCGTAGGACTCCGGCAGGTCGGAGGCGCTCAGCATCCGGCGCTCGGAGAACAGCGGATAGCTGGCATGGTTGGTGCCGCGCAGCGAGCTGACCGGCACGCCGGCCACCGAGCCGGCCAGCGGCAGATGGCAGTGGCCGAAGAAGATGTGGCGGATGCGGTCGCGATGCCGGCCGACGATCCGGCGGAATGCGGCGTCGTCGAGCAGCCGGATCTGGTCCATCGGACCGAGATGGGTCGGCATCGGATTGTGATGCATGAACAGCAGGAACGGACCGGGATGTTCGGCGAGTTGCCGGGTCAGCCACGCCTTGCGCGTCTCGCAATAGCGGCCCGCATGGGTGCCGGCTTCGGCGGTGTCGAGCAGCAGGCAGCGGCCGGCCGGGGTATCGACCACGCCCTGCACCAGGCCGTGCTCGTCGGCAGATTCCGGGAACACGCTCAGGAAATTCTCGCGGCGATCGTGATTGCCGATGCACAGCCGCACCGGAATCGGAAACGCACCCAGCTGCGCCTTCAGCCAGCGATAATCGTCCGCATCGCCCCAGTCCGACAGATCGCCGGTGATCACCATCAGCTCGGCATCGTGATGGTCGCGCAGGATGTGGGTCAGCGCTCGCTCGAAATTCAGCCGCGGATTGCGGCCGCCGATCGTCGCACCCGGGGTCGTGAGATGGATGTCGCTGAGATGGATCAGTTTCATGGCCGGCTCCGAACGAAACGCGACGGAGCGCAGGACGCGCTCCGCCGCGAGTTGATCCGTGCGTTACTTGGCGGCGCCGACGGTCTTCGACAGCAGGGCCTGGACATCCTTCGTCATGTCGGCGAGCACCGCGTCCGGCTCCTTGGCACGCGCGCCGGAGACGATCGAGTTGAGGTGATCCTTGATCACGTCGGTGATCTTCAGGCCGTTGTCGCCGGGAAACGCGTACCACTTGGTCAGCAGCGCAAGCTGGCTGACGGCGGTGTAGTTGTTCGGGTTGTTCTGGTAGAAGTTCTTCAGATAGACGTCGTTGGCGACCTTGTTGGGCGGCATGTAGCCGGTGGTCTCCGCCATGATCGCCGCGCCCTTCGGGCCGGTCCAGAACTTCACCACTTCCCAGGCGGCGTCGCGCTTGGCCTTGTCCTTGGCGGTGATCAGCACGACGTTGCCGCCGGCCGGCAGCCGGCCGTTCGGCTTGACGACGTCCGGGAACGCGATCGTCTTCAGCGCGAACTTGCCGCCGATCATGTCGGTGGTCTTCTTCAGGTCCGAGGTCGAGGTGATGTGGATGCCGGTCTTGCCGGCCGCGAAGGTGGCGCGCATCGACGGCTGGTCGAGATTCGGCATGCCGCCCTCGGTGACCAGGCGGGCGATGGTGCGCATCGCGAACTGGCCTTCGGGGCCGTCGAACGCCACCTTGGTTTCGTCGGCGTTGAGCATGGTGCCGCCGCGTGCGAACACCGGCGCCTGCCACAGCCAGTTGCCGGTGATGTCCCAGGCGTAGGTGATGCCGTTGGTGTCGGGGCCGAGCGCCTTGACCTTCTTGGCGAGGTCGAGCATGCCGTCCCAGGTGGTCGGCAGGTTGTTCACATCGCCGCCGGCCTTTTTCACCAGGTCGAGATTGACGTAGACGATCGGCAGCGAGATCGCGAACGGCAGCGCATAGACTTTGCCGCTGGCGGTGCCGATATCGTACATCGCCTGGTGGAAGCCCTGCTTGTCGAAATCCTTCTCGGCCGCGATATAGCCGTCGAGCGGCGCCGGGATGTTCTTGTCGACCAGCACGCGGATGCGGTTGAGGCCCTGGAAGGTGACGTCGGGCAACTGATTGGTCACCGCCTCGCGCAGCACCTTCTGGGTGGCTTCTTCGTACGACTCGTACGGCGCCCGGAACGTGACCTTGATCTCCGGATGCACCTTGGCGAATTCGTCGGCGATCCGCTTGTGGGTCTCGGTGAACAGTTCCGGATACGGAAACTGCAGCACCACCTCGGTCTGCTGCTGGGCGTGGGCAATACCCGCAACCAGCGTCATCGCGGCTGCGGCGATCCATCTCTTCAGCATGTTGGCCTCCTGTTGGGGTTGGATTACTTGAGTCCGGTCAAAGTGATGCCTTCGATGAAGCGGCGCTGCGCGAGCAGGAAGGCGACGACGAGCGGGGTGATGATCACGATCGCGGCCGCCATCAGCGGGCCGTAGCTGGTGCCGGCCTCGGCATTGCGGAAATGCGCGACCGCGAGCGGCGGCGTGTAGTATTGCTGGCTGTTGAGCACGATCAGCGGCCAGAAATAGTCGTTCCAGTGCGCCACCACCGAGAAGATGCCGAACGCGGTGACCGCGGGGATCGCGGTCGGCAGCATCACCCGCCAGACGATCGCGAACTCCGACATCCCGTCCATCCGGGCGGCGTCGAGCAGATCGTCCGGCACGGTCATGAAAAACTGCCGCATCAGGAAGATGCCGAATACCGAGATGGTGAACGGCAGCACCAGCGCCGCGTAGCTGTCGAGCGCGCCGAGTTGGTGCAGCAGCAGGAACACCGGGATCGCGGTCGCCTGCGGCGGGATCAGGATGCCGAACAGCACCAGCGCGAACAGCGCCTTGCGCCCGAGGAAGCGCAGCTTGGCGAGCGCATAGGCGGCCGGCAGCGCGATCAGCACCTGCAGCGCGAAGATCGACACCGTGACGATCACGCCGTTGAGCAGGAAGCGGCCGAGATCGGCCTTGCCGAACGCGATGCGGAGATTGTCCCACAGCGCGAAGTGATGCGGGATCAGATGCAGGTCGCTGGAGTAGATCTCGTCCGGCGGCTTGGACGCCGTCGACAGCATCCAGACGAACGGCGCCAGCATCAGCACCGCGCCGAGCATCAACACGGCGTGGCGGAGAGCGGAGCGGATCAGGCTTGGTCGCACGGCGCTCATGCGTAATGCACCTGCTTGGCGGCGAGCCGCGATTTCACCAAAGTCAGCAGCAGCACCAGGCCGAGGAACACCACGGTCACCGCGGCGGCGTAGCCGGAGCGGAAGAACTCGAAGCCTTCCATGTACATGGTGTGGATCAGCACTTCGGTGGATTTCGACGGCCCGCCCTTGGTGAGGACGTGGACGGTGTCGAACACCTGGAACGACCGGATGCCGGTGATCACCACCACGAACAGCGTCACCGGCCCGAGCATCGGCCAGGTCACCAGCCGGAACCGCGACCACGCGCTGGCCGCGCCGTCGATCTCGGCGGCGTCGTAGAGGTGCTTCGGGATCGACATCAGCCCGGCCAGGAACAGCACCATGTTGAAGCCGACCGCCTGCCAGATCCCGATCGCGCACAGCGCGTACAGCGCGGTGCCGCGATCCTGCAACCAGGGATGCGGTGCGAAGCCGACCATCTTGATCAGCCCGTTCACCAGGCCGAACTGCGGGTGCAGCATGAACTCCCACACGATCGCCATCGCGATCAGGGTCGCCATCACCGGCAGGAAGTAGATGGTGCGATAGAAGCTGCGTAAGCGCGTTCCGCTCTCGATCAGCATCGCGACGCCGAGGCCGAGCGCGACCGAGCCCGGCACCACGATCACCGCGTAAGTCAGCGTGTTGGTCAGCGACATCCAGAACACCCGATCGGCGAACAGCTGCTGATAATTGGCGAGGCCGATCCAGGCGAACGACGGCGCGCCGAGCTGATAATCGGTGAACGACAGCGCCACCACCCCGGCGAGCGGACCGAGCAGCATCAAGAGCATCAGCGTGAACGCCGGGGCGACGAGGCCATAGGCGACGGTGCCGCGGCCGCGACGCCGCGGCCTGGCCGAAGCGCGCGCAGTTGCGGGCGCGTCGAGATCGCGCAGCGCGACGGCGGCATCGGACATGGTGGCCTCAGACATGGGCCACCTCGCGGATCGCCTCGATGGACGTACCGGTCCGAAGCGCGAGCCGCTTGCCGGCGGCGTCGAACAGCCGGATCGCCTCGGGCGCGAAGCCGAACCGCTGGGTGCTGCCGATCGCGGGAAGCCGAAGCGGATCGTCGAGCCGGATCACCACCGGATCGGTCAGCCCGTCGCAGCCGAGATGCACGAAGGCTTCGGCGCCCATGTTCTCGACATGCACCACGACGCCGGACAGATCGCCGCCGCCGAGACTGATCCGCTCCGGGCGGACCGCGACCCGGCACGGCCCGGCGCCCGCCGTGGCGCGGGCTGCGAGCACACGATCCAGCATCACGATGCGGCCGTCGGTCTGCACCGCACCCGGCAGCACGTTGATCTTGGGGCTGCCGATGAACTCGGCGACCCGGATATCGCGCGGATTGTCGTAGACGTCGCTCGGCGTGCCGACCTGCACCAGTTCGCCGCCGATCATCACGGCGATCCGGCCGGACATCGTCATCGCCTCGGCCTGATCGTGCGTGACGTAGACGAAAGTCGCTTTCAGCCGGCGATGCAGCTGCGCGATTTCGGCGCGCATATGAACCCGGAGTTTGGCGTCGAGGTTGGACAGCGGCTCGTCGAACAGGAAGCCGACCGGCTCGCGTACCAAAGCGCGACCGACCGCGACGCGCTGGCGTTGGCCGCCGGAGAGCTGCCCAGGCTTGCGGGCCAGAAGCGGCGAGATCTCGAGCTGGGCGGCGACGCGCTCGACATCGGCGCGGATACTGCGCTCGACACGGTAACGGTTCGGCAACAGCCGGCCGAGCAGCGGCGCGCGCTCCAGTGCCGACAATCGCTTCATCCGCAGCGGCACCGCGATGTTGTCGAACACCGACAGATGCGGGTACAGCGCGTAGGATTGAAACACCATCGCGAGGTTGCGCGCGCTCGGCCGGACGTGATCGACCGCGACGCCGCCGATCTTCACTTCGCCGGCGCTCTGCGGCTCCAGCCCGGCGATCACCCGCAGCAGTGTCGACTTGCCGCATCCGCTCGGCCCGACCAGCGATACGAATTCGCCGTCGTGGATCGACAGATCGACGCCCTTCAGGACTTCGGTGTCGCCGAACGATTTGCGGATCGCGCTGAGCTCGATCTTCGCCATCACCTGTGCTCCGGCCTGATTGCGATGCGGCACAGGGTTACGGGTGGCGTCTGACAGTCACATAACGGTCGCCAGTTTTGCTTATGGCTCTCACCAGGTTTCCTGGTGATGCGGAGAAGCGAGCCCGATGGCCCTGACTTCGGCGCGGGTGCGCGCCGTCAACGCCGTGTTCGATGCCGGCAGCTTCGCAGCCGCGGCGCGGCGGATCGGCGTGACGCAATCGGCGGTGGCGCAATCGGTGCGCGAACTCGAAGGCGAATTCGGCGTGGCGCTGTTCGAGCGCCACGGCGCCAATCTGATTCCGACCTCGCTGTGCCGCCAGCTCTACGGCGCCACCAGCCGGATGCAGGCGATCGAGACCGACGCGCTGTCGATCCTGTCGCAGCGCGAGGAACTGGCCGGCGGCGAACTCCGTGTCGGGCTCGGCAATTCGATGCCGGGCATGGCGCTGATCGCGGCCTTCAAGCAGATGTATCCCAAGGTGCAGGTCGCGATCGAAATCGGAAGCTGGTCGGCGATCGTCGCCGCGGTGGTCGATCAGCGCGTCGACATCGGCATGCTGCCGGACGTGCCGGCCGACCGCCGTTTCCGCCGCGAGATCTGCCTCGAACAGCGCGTGGTTGCGCTGTGCCATCCGAACCATCCGCTGAAGAAGAAACCGCAGGTCTCGATCGCCGAGCTGATGCGCTATCCGCTGGTGTTCCGCACCCGCGACTCGTCAACTCAGCGTGCGGTCGACCGCGCGTTCCGCGCCGCCAACCTGCGGCCGATTCCGTCGATCGTGGTCAACACCCGCGAAGGCATGCTGGAGGCGGTCGCCAATCACCTGGGCATCGGCTTCATGTGGGAGCACGGCTCCAGCCGGGTCGACCGCATCGCCAAGGTGCCGATCGTCGAACTCGATGCCGAGTCGCCGGAGTGCATCTTCGCGCTCGCCGGCAAGAAGGGGCGTCTGGTCGAACTGTTCTTCCTCGCCAATGGCGCCCACTCGCCGCCGCGCGAGTAAGAAGGCGGCGCCGTCGTCAACGCCCTGTCGATGCGGCCACAAAGGTTCGGACCACGTCGCTGACGGGATGGTGCGCGATCTCGGCCGGTGTGCCGAATTGCTCGATGTGGCCCGCAGACAGGATGGCGAGGTGATCGCACTGCATCGCCTCAGGGCCGTCGTGGGTGACGATCAGCATCGTCAGGCCGCTGCGCGCATGGATGCCGCGCAGGATCCGCCACAGCTCGGCTCGCACCAGCGCATCGAGCGCGCTGAACGGCTCGTCGCAGAGGAGGAGATCCGGCTCGATCACCAACGCCCGCGCCAGCGCCACGCGCTGCCGCATCCCGCCGGAGAGCTGGCGCGGATACTTACCGGCATCGTCGCCGGAGAGGCCGACATTCGCGAGCATCGCCCGTGCGCGTTCGCGGCGCTCGCGCTTCTGCAGGCCGAGCGCGATCAGCGGAAACGCCACATTGTCGAGCGCGGTGCGCCACGGCAGCAATGCGGGATCCTGAAACACCATGCCGAGCCGCGTACTGCAGCGATGCACCGCGCCGGCGTCCGGCATCAAGAGCCCGGCGGCGAGCGCCATCAGCGTGCTCTTGCCGCTTCCGGACGGCCCCATCACCGCGGTGATCGAGCCTGCCTCGACGTCGAAATCGATGCCGCGCAGCACCGGCGCCGCCTGATAGCCGAACTGTACGCCGCGGAACTGCAGCACCGGCTCGCTCATCGGCCGCCGCTCCGCTCGTCGTCGCGCCATAGCCAAAGCCGCCGCTGCAGCGGCTGCAGCACGCCGGCATCGACCACGATCAGCACCCCGACCACGACCACCACCCAGGCCATGGTCTCGGCGGTGTCGACATGGGCGCGCGCGGTGGCCAAACCATCGCCGATGCCGCCGGCGCCGGCGAGTAGTTCGGCCATCACCGCGACCTTCCAGGACATCGCCAGCGTGGTCACCAGCGCCGGAAACAGATGGCTCAGCAGTTGCGGCCCATACAGCTCGGTCAACCGCGCCGAGAGCGGCAGCTGGTACACCCGCGCCATCCGGGCCAGCGTGCCGTCGAGACTGCGCACACCTTCCAGCGCCGCGGCGAACAGCATCGGTCCGGTGGCAGCAGCGACCGTCACCACCACCGCCCAGCGCCCGCCGAACCACAGCAGCGCCATCACCACCCAGGCGATCGCCGGCACCCCGAGCAGAATGATCGCGACCGGCTGCAGCGCACGCTGCGCCTCTTCGCGCAGGCCGGCGAGCATCCCGGCACACGAGCCGATCAGCGCGCCGATGATCCAGCCGAGCCCGGCATTGCCGGCGGTCTCGAGCAGCGCCGGCCCGACCTGCCCGGCGCGGATCATCCGCCACAGCGTTAGCGCCGTGTCGCCGAGCCCCGGAAGGACCAAAGGCCCGTAGAGGCGGTGCCCCGCCTGCCACAGCACGAGCAGCAGCGCGATGCCGACCAGGCTCCAGGCCGACGAGACCCGCGGTTTGCCTCGCCGCACCGGCCGCTCACCCTGCATAGAACGCCGGAGCGGGTAGCCGGCCGCCGACGATGCCCGGGTCGAGCTCCATCAGATTCTTGAAGTACACTTCGATGTCGTCGCGTGCTTGTCGCGCCGGAACGACGTCGAGGCGAACATGCGGCAGCGACGCCGCGATCACTTCGGCCGGCAAGCCGAGCGCCGGCGCAGCAAGCTCGGCGGCCTCGCGGGGATGCGCCGCGATCCAGTTACTTGCTTCGACGCAGGTGGCCTGCACTGCGGCCACGATCTCGGGCTGGGTGTCCAGCAGTTCGGCGCTGACTGCGAGCCCGACCTGCGGAATCCGCGCCCCCCGCCCGGTGTGGCGGCCGTACAGTTCGGCGATATCCAATACGCGATAGACCGGCCTGCCCTCCTGCCTGGCGCGCAGCAGCGCGGTGGTGGCGGCGGGTTCGTGCAGCACCGCGACGTCGCTGCGGCCGGCGAGAAACAGCGGCACCGCCTCGCCCGGCGAGCCGACATATTCGCAGCGGACATCGCGGTCCGGATCAAGCCCGGCCCGGCGCAGCACCAGCCGAAACAACAGATCGGGCGCCTCGTTCTTGTTCGACAGCAGAATGCTGCGGCCGGCGAGATCGGTGACCGACCTGATGGCCGGATCGCGCGCCATCACGTAGAGCACGCCCCAGGTAACGACGTTCAGCATCCGCGTCCCGGCGCCGCGATTGAAGAAATTGGCGGCCGCGTAGGTCGAGGTCGCGAACAGCCGGAACTGTCCGGACGCGATCCCGGCGCGCATCTGGTCCGTGCTCTTCCAGAGCTGAAAGCGCGTTCCGGGCGCGATCTGTTGCAGCCGCTCCGACGTCACCGCGCGGACGAACAGCGCCGACGGCGTTGCCGGAATCCCCCACAGCGTCAGCGGCTCGGCCGCGAACGCCCGCGTCAGGTCCAGCATCGGCAACGCCGCCAGGCCGCACACGACCTCGCGACGATTGACCAGCGGGTGCTGAGGCGAAGTCATCACGAGCCCCCGTCAGTACAGGATCGTGCTCATGGTGAGATCGTCCCAGATCTCCTTGACGGTGTGCTGCAGCTCGCGCTTGCGCGAGGCATAGTGAGTGTGCAGCAGCTGATGCGCGATCTCGGAATTCGGCGCCTGCAGCAGTTCGCGGTACAGCGCCTGCACCTGGGGATTGTTGTGCGACTGCCGGACCTTGGCGGCGCGGTCGACATTGTAGATGGTCTCGCGCCGCTTCAGCGCCAGCGGCAGATACGCCTTCTTCGAGCGCAGCGACCCGCCGCCGTCGACGCAGCCGCCCGGACAGGCCATCACCTCGATGAAATCGTAGTTCGCCTCGCCGCTCAGCACCGATTCCACCAGCCGGCGGGTGTCGCCGAGGCCGTGAACCATGGCGACCTTGACCTCGCCGACCGGGCCGCCGAGATCGACACTGGCCTCGCGCAGCCCTTCAAAGCCGCGGAGCTGCGTCAGCTCGATCCGATCAAGCTCGCGGCCGTTCACCAGCGCGTAGATGGTCCGCACCGCCGCTTCCATCACGCCGCCGGTGGTGCCGAAGATCGCACCGGCGCCGGAATACGCGCTCATGAACGGCCGGTCGAACTGCGACGACGGCAGGTCCTTCAGGTCGATGCCCTCGCGCCGCAGCAGCCGGGCGAATTCGCGCGTGGTCAGCACCAGGTCGGTTTCCGGATGGCCGTCGTGCGACAGTTGCGGCCGTACCGCCTCGTCCTTCTTGGCGATGCACGGCATGATCGAGATCACCCGGATACGTTCTGCCGGCACGCCGAGCTGCGCTGGCAAGTAGCTCTTGGCGATCGTCGACAGCACCTGCTGCGGCGACTTGGTCGAGGACAGCAGCGGCAGCACCTCCGGATAGTGGATCTCGGCGAAATTGATCCAGGCCGGGCAGCACGACGTGAAGGTCGGGCGCCGGCCCTGCTTCAGCCGCGCCAGCAGCTCGGCGCCCTCCTCCATGATCACCACGTCGGCGGCGAAATTGGTGTCGAGCACCACGTCGACCCCGAGCTTGCGGCAGGCGGCGATGATCTGGCCTTCGACATTGGTCCCGGCCGGCATGCCGAATTCCTCGCCGAACGCCACCCGCACCGCCGGTGCGAACTGCACCACGGTAACGACGTTCGGATCGCAGATATAGCTGAGGGCCCGCTCGGTCTCGTCGCGTTCGCCGAGGGCGCCGGTCGGACAGACCAGCACGCATTGGCCGCAGGAGACGCAGACCGAGTTCGGATAGCCGTCCGCGTCGCGCAGCGCCACAACCCGTTCCATGCCGCTGCCTTCGATCGCCAAGGCGTCGATCTTCTGGTGATAGCGGCAGATCGCCACGCAGCGCTGGCAGCGGACACAGCGCCGCATGTCGCGCACCATCGACGGCGAACTCTGATCGACCGGGCGCGACTCGGTCCGTTCCCGATCGAAAAACCGGTTCTGCTGCAACCCGACGAACTGCGCCAGATCCTGCAGCTCGCAACTGCCGTGGCGGATACAGGTCGCGCAATCCTGCAGATGGTCGGCCATCAAGAGCTCGACCTGCAGACGCTGCATGTCGCGCGCCTTCTTGGAGCGGGTCTGCACCTCCATGCCGTTGCGCACCGGGGTGTTGCAGGCGGTGACGATCTGCGCCGTGTCCTTGCCGGCCTGCAGGATCTCGACCAGGCAGACCCGGCAGGCACCGGGGGTGTGATCGATGTCTTCCAGTTCGCACAGCGTCGGGATGTAGACGTCGTAGCGCCGCGCGCAGGACAGGATGGTCTCGTTGGCAAAGCCGGCGCAGGCGATGCCGTTGATCGACAGCGCGATCGTCGCCTCGGCGGGATCGCGGGCAGAATGGCCGGCCTGATCGGGGGTGCACATCGCTTCAAGCCGCTCCTTCCGGGATCGGATGCTTGGTGACGACGGAATAGACGCGATAGCAACGCATGCAGCGCTGGGTTTCGGCGTAGGCGGCGCGAGCGTCGATGGTCTGCTCGACCTCGCCGAACATGTGCTTGCGCAGTTCGGGATCGATTTCGGGATTGTGCACCCGATAGGCGTTGCGCACCGGCGCCGCGACGATCTCGTTGGCCATCATATGATTGTCGGCGATCAGCTTGCGCATCCGCGACCGCTTGAAGAACCGCACCGAGCCGCGCTGAATCCAGTCGTCGATGTTGCGCGCCGCCTTCAGCCCGGCGGCCATGGCGTAGACCAGGGTCGACGGACCGGTGACGCAATCGCCGCCGGCGAATACGCCCGGCCGCGAGGTGGCGAGCACCCGATCGGTCGCGACGCAGCGCCAGCGGTCGAAGGCGATGCCGTCGCTCTCGATCAGCGGGCCGTCCTCGACTTGCTGGCCAATCGCAGCGATCAGCACGTCACAACGCATCGCCGTCTCGCTGCCCGGGATCGGCTTTACCGAGCGCCGCCCGCTGGCATCGGGCTCACTCGCCTGCATCTTCGTCAGCACTACGCCGGTGACCTTGCCGTGCTCGGTGACGATCTCGGCCGGTGCGCTGAGCACGTGGAACTCGACGCCTTCGGCGCGGGCGGCTTCGATCTCGGCCGGATCGGCCGGCATGTCGGCGAGGGTGCGGCGATAGACGACGTGGACCTTGGCGGCGCCGAGGCGGATCGCCGAACGCACGCAGTCCATTGCGACATTGCCGCCGCCGACCACCACCACCTCGCCCTGCAGCGCCAGCGGTGCGATGCCGTCGACATGGTCGTGAACCTTGAGCAGAAAGTCGATGCCGCTGAAGTAGCCGCCATGCGCGAGGTCTTCGCCCGCAACGCCGAGCCGGGCGCCCTGCTGGCAGCCGAGGCCGAGGAACACCGCGCGATAGCCGCGCGCGAACAGATCGTCGATCGAGAAGTCGCGGCCGAGCCGCTGCTCAAACAGGAAGCGGCCGCCGAGATCGACGATGATATCGGTCTCCAGCGCCAGCGTGTCCTTGGGCAGCCGGTAGCTCGGAATCCCGATCTGTGCCATGCCGCCGGCCTGGCTGGCTTTGTCGAAGACGTCGACGTGATAGCCGCGCAGCAGCAGGTGATAGGCGCAGGAGATTCCCGCCGGGCCGGCGCCGACCACCGCTACCCGCATGCCGTCGGCGAGCGGCTTGCGGATCATGTCGCGGGTGAATTTCAGCGCGTGCGGACCGCTCTGCTGGTCGGCGACGTAGCGCTTCAGCGTCTTGATGCCGACCGCCTCGTCGACGAATTTGCGCCGGCACGCCTGCTCGCAGTAACGCACGCAGACCCGGCCGCAGGTCGCCGCCATCGGGTATTTCTGCAGCAGGACGCCGAGCGAGCTCTCGGGCTTGCCGTCGCGGATGTAGTCGATGTAGCGCGGCACGTTGATCTTGGAGGGGCACGCCTCGATGCACGGCGCGGTGACGTAGGCCATGCCGTGCTGGGCCGGAATCGGCCGGCCGGGCGCCAGCTCCTGTTCGATCCGGCCGCGAAACTCGCGCAGCACCGCGAGCAGCGCGACCGCACAGGTCTGGCCCAGCCCGCACAGCGAGGTCTGACGGATCTGCTCACCCAGCACCACGATGTCGTCGAGTGTCAGGACGGCGTCGAGACCGCGTCGCATCTGGTCGAGCGCGTCCCGCACCAGCACCGTTCCGACCCGGCAGGGTGTGCAGGCGCCGCAGGACTGCTCGGCCGCGGTCTTGAGGTAATGAAACAGCGCGTCGACCAGCGACACGGTGGGATCGAACACGAAGAAGCCGCGATCGGCGATGAAGGCGCGGATCGCATTGCCCTCATCGAACTCGTCGAAGTTCTCGAGCGCGTAGTCGGTCGCCCGCGCATCGAACCCGCCGGCTCGCGCGTCGTAGGCCACCCCGTCCCAGACTCCGTACACCACCTGCGTCATTTCGACCCCGTTCCAGCAGGGCGCGCGCGCACCGACCGGGCCGATCAAAGCCGATTTGCGCTGAAGTGATGATGACACAGATCAGAAATGGCGGCCGGCCGAGGCCGGACGGTCGGCGCACCTCATCGGCGCTTTGCGTCCGCTCCGGCTTTCAGTCGCCGCCGGCCGAGACCTTAAAACAGCTCGAAGTCACAATCGCTTGCAGCAGGCGCCTGCTGCCTGGTGACGAGCCCGAACCGCAGCAGGAATTGGCGGTGGACGTCGCGCTCACGCTCCATCGTGTAGCGGGCGTAGAGCTGGTCGAGCACGGATTCTTCCGCGTGGCCGAAGGTGGCCCGCCCGAGATCGCCGCCTGCTTCCTCGAGGCGTTCGGCGACCGCCGGCAGCGTCGAGGCGCTGGATCCGAGCGACGTCATCTGTTCGCGGGCACTGTTCATGACGGCGTCGAACTTGCCGCCCTCGTCGATGAGCCGGCCGATCAGTCCGCCGAGCCGGTCGTTGCCGGCCTCGACGTCCTGCAGAGTCTGCAGGATCGCCGCCTCCATGCCGGACAGCTTGGCCGGATCGCTGCTCGCCCGGGTGTTGCGCAGATCGGCGCCGACCTTGCCGATCTCCGACAGCAGCGGCCTCAGCCGCGCCGCCGCCCCGGTCATCTGGTCGGCGGTGAGCTTCATTTCGTTGGCGATCACCACGAAGGCGCGCCCCTTGGCGCCGAGGTGGCCGGCCTTGAGCCCGGCATTCATCCCGATCAGGGAGATGTCGACCACGGAATCCGTCAGGTCGGCGATGGCGGCGCCGAAGGTTTCCAGCGTATTCTCGACCACACCCAGGGCTTCGTCGATCGAGCGGCCGCCGTCTTCGCACATCGCGATCAAACCGGAGGCCTGGGCGAGGGCCTGCCGCACCCGCGACAGAAACGATGCCGAGCCGCCCTCCCGGCCGCCGTGCAGCGACCGGCCCTTTTCGACCAGCGTCGCCACTTCGGTCAGAATCGTCGACAGCGACCGGACGATGTCGACGATCCCGGCGTCGAATTCCTGTTGGGTGTCGTGCAGCTGCACCGCTTCGAGATGGACCAGCAGCCGGGGCAGCGGCTGCACTTCAGTCGTGTCCGGCACCAGCGTCGGCTCCGGATCGGCGGCGCGGCGCAGACCTTCGCAGACATGCTCCAGCCGCTGACGCGTACTGTCGCCGGCCTGCAGCGACACGATCGAGCGTCCGACCACTTCGCTGATGGTCCGGGCGCTGCTGCCGGCCAGCTCGGCGACGCCGACGCTGCCGTTGCGCTGCCGGCCGAGATCGGCGAACGCCGACATCAATTCGCCGCCGGAGGCGCCGAGTTGTGGCCGGTAGCGCCGCTCGAATTCACTCTGGCGGCCCCAGGTGGTTTCCACCGCCGCCGCCAGCAATTGCTGATCCTTGACGCAGGCTTCGATCGACGACTGCACGGTCTTGCCGAGATCGTAGGCCTCGCGGGTGAAGGCGATGAAGCCCTCGCGATCGCCTTCGAGCGAGGCCGATTCGATCCGGGCGCTACGCGCGATGGTGGTGATCATTTCGACGTGCTTGAGCAATTGCTTCAGCAGCGCCCCCGCCTCGCCGACGTTGCGGCGCAGCTGATCGAGCAGCGCGCTTTCGGCCGGCAGCGTGTCGGCGAGGCTGTTCAGCCGGCCGGCGATGTCGCGCAGCGCGCCGGATGCGCCCTCGATCTGCGCGGAGGACAATTCGCGGGCGAGTTCGCTGAGGGCCTCGTTCAGCCCCTGGAAGATGCCGTGGCCTTCGCCGAGCTGCCCCCCGACCTGGGCGAAAGTCGTTTCGATCCGGGACGCGACCAGTTCGATCGACGCGACGGCGTCGGCAATCGGATGTTTCAACGCGGACACGACGCGATCAATCCGCCGCGACCGGCTGCTTGGCCTGCTGCCAGGCCATGATCTCGCGCGGGATCTGGTTCAGCGACACCACCTTCTCGACCGCGCCGCAGGCGATCGCCTCCTTCGGCATGCCGAACACCACGCAGCTCTCTTCGTCCTGGGCGCAGGTGGCGGCGCCGAGCTTGCGCATCTCCAGGAGGCCGCGGGCGCCGTCGTCGCCCATCCCGGTCATGATGATGCCGAGCGCGTTGGCGCCGGCATATTGCGCGGCGGAGCGGAACAGCACGTCGGCCGAAGGGCGATGCCGCGACACCGGCGGGCCGTCCTTGATGGCGATCTGATAGCGCAGGCCGCTGCGCACCAGCAGCATGTGCCGGGCGCCGGGCGCGATATAGGCCCAGCCCGGCAGCACCGGATCGCCGTCCTCGGCTTCCTTGACGTTGATCCGGCAGCCGGCGTTGAGCCGCTTGGCGAAGGCGGCGGTGAAGCCCTGCGGCATGTGCTGCACGATCAGGATGCCCGGGCAGGTCGGCGGCAGCACTTCGAGCACGTCGTACAGCGCCTCGGTGCCGCCGGTCGACACCCCGATGCAGACGATCCGCTCGGTGGTCGGGCGCGACCGTCCGGCCACCGGCGGCGGGATGATGGCGTCGGCGGTCAGCTTCTGTTCGATCACCTTGCGGGCCGCGCGCGGTCGGACCCGGGCGCGCGCCGCGGACTTGATCGCTTCGCGCAGCCGGCCGGAGCTCTCCAGCAGCGCCTGCCGGGTATCAACCCGGGGCTTGGGCACGATGTCGACCGCGCCGGCCTCGAACGCCTCGAACATCAGGTCGGAGCCCTCGGCCGTCAGCGACGAGCAGATCACCACCGGAATCGGATGCTGCGCCATGATCTTGCGCAGGAACGTCATGCCGTCCATCCGCGGCATCTCGATGTCGAGCAGGATGACGTCGGGCAGTTCGTTCTGCAGCCGCTTCGCCGCCACGAACGGGTCGGACGCGGTGGCGATCACTTCGATCTCGGGGTCTTCGCCGAGGATGGTGCCGAGGACCTGTCGCACCGAGGCGGAGTCGTCCACGATCAGGACCCGGACCTTCTGCTTCGCCATCTGATGCGCTCCGATCATCCCTACAGCTTAAAGACGGTTGGTTGAACCTGCCTTAACTTCGGCAGAGCGCTGTGAATCATCGACTCGGAGTGGCCGACCAGCAGATAGCCGCCCGGCCGCAGATGCGAGCACAACTGCTCGACCACTTTGCGCTGGGTGTCGCGGTCGAAATAGATCAGCACGTTGCGGCAGAAGATGACGTCGACGTCGCGGTCCACCGGATAGGACGCGTCCATCAGGTTCATCCGGGTGAAATGGGTCAACCGGCGCAGCTCCGGCACCACCCGCACCTGATCCCGGGAGCGGTCGCGCGAGGTCAGAAAATAGCGGCCGACGAACGGCGCCGGCACCGGCGCGACCACCTCGCGATTGTAGATCGCCGCCTTGGCGAGACGCAGCACGGCGGTCGAAATATCGGTGCCGAGAATCCGGAACTGAAACCGCGACCCGGATCGCACCATGTCGTCCAGCACCATCGCGGTGGTGTAGGCCTCCATGCCGGTCGAGCAGGCGGCGCTCCAGATCTTCAAATCGTTGGACTTGCGGCTGGGCAGCTTCAGCAGCTCCGGCACCGCCACCGTCTTCAGGAATTCGAAATGCTGCGGCTCGCGAAAGAAGTCGGTCTTGTTGGTGGTGACGACGTCGATCAGATGCGTCAATTCGTCTTCGAGTATCTGTTTGTCGAACAGATTGTCGACGTATTCGCCGACGCCCGAATAGTTCAGCGCCCGCACCCGCTTGTGCAGCCGCCCCTCCAGCATCAAGCGCTTGGCGTTCGGCATCTTGATGCCGACCTGGTCTTCGATCAGTTCGGCGAGCGAACGAAACTGCCTGTCCGACAGCTGGCGCTTGGCTTGGACCATGAGGATACTCTTCGTTACGGTCCACCGACCGATCGTCTCGCAGGCGACGCCGGCGCCGTCGATCGCGCGACGGCCGGCCGGCGTTTTCGAAAGGTGAACGCCCGGGCGGGGCGTTCACCGTTGCTGCATCCGGGCTCGCGGGATCTGGTCCCGCGGCTTGCTCAGCGTTGGAAGTCGGCGTCGCGGTCGTCCTCGCCGTCGCCGAGCGCGAAGGCGAAGCCGCCGCCGCCCGCCGCCTTGACCTGGCGCTGCGGCTTGGCGGCCACCGGCTTCTTCGGGCCGCGATCGACGGCGGCCATGTGGGCGGCCTTGGCGCGGAGCTGGCCGACCGCCTTGTCGAGCGATGCGCCGTGCGACTTGGAGGTATCCTGGTCGATGCGGAAGAACGCGATGGTCGACTGCAGCTGCTCGGCCTGCGAGGCGAGTTCTTCCGAGGTCGACGAGACCTGCTCGGAGGCGCTGGCGTTCTGCTGGCCGACCTTGTCGAGCTGCTGGATCGCCTGGTTGATCTGCGACGACCCGACGTCCTGTTCGCGACAGGCCGAGGAGATCTCCTGCACCAGCTCGGAGGTCTTCTTGATGTCCGGCACCAGCTTGGCGAGCATATCGCCGGCTTCCTGCGCCACCCTGACGGTTTCGCCGGAAAGTTCGCCGATCTCGGTCGCCGACGCCTGGCTGCGCTCGGCGAGCTTGCGGACTTCCGAGGCGACCACCGCAAAGCCCTTGCCGTGCTCGCCGGCGCGGGCCGCTTCGACCGCGGCGTTGAGCGCCAGAAGGTCGGTCTGGCGTGCGATCTCCTGCACGATGGTGATCTTCTCGGCGATCGTCTGCATCGCCTGGACGGCGCGGCCCACGGCGGCGCCGCTGGCTTCGGCGTCCTTGGCGGATTGCGCCGCGATCTTCTCGGTCTGGCTGGCGTTCTCGGCGTTCTGCTTGATGTTCGCCGCCATCTCTTCCATCGACGACGAGGCCTCCTCGGCCGACGAGGCCTGCTCGGTGGCGCCCTGCGACAGCTGCTCGGCGCTGGCCGACAGTTCCTGGCTGCCGGCGGAGACATTCTGCGCCGCGGTGAGCGCTTCGGACACGATCTGCCGCAGCTTCTCGACCATCTGCTCGAGCGCGATGCCGAGCGTGTCCTTGTCCGACAGCCGCTTGGCGTCCGCGGTGAGATTGCCCTTGGCGATCTCGTTGGCGACATCGGCCGTGGCGTTGAGGTTGGCGGTCATCGCATTCAGCGACTTCACCAGATCGCCGATTTCGTCGTCGCTGGAGACGTCGATCTTCTGGCTGAGATCGCCGATCGCCACCGCGTCGGCAAGCCCCACAGCCCGCGACAGGCCGCGGCTGATATTGAGCGCGATCCAGATCGCGGCGATCAGCGCGATCACCAGCGAAGCGATGACGAGACCAATGAGCATGATCTGAGCGCGCGCACCATCCTCCTTGGCTTGCTCCGACCGGTCGGACATGGTCTTCCTGACGTAGGTGATGTATTCGTCCAGATCGGACATCGCCTCGACGACCTCCTTCCGGACTTCGGTGCTCGACAGCTCCGCCGCCTTTGCCTTGTCGGACTTCGCCAACCGGAGCGCCTGATCCTCGCTGGCGCTGACGCGCAGGTACACCGCCGAGAACTTGTCCAGAATCCGCTTTCCGTTCTCGGTCGCCGCGGAGTGGATCTCGTCTCTCGCCTTCACCAGCTTCGCGCGAATGCTGCCGATCTCGGCAGCATAACGATCCACCTCGCTCTCGGAGCTGGCCAGAATGGCATTCTTCTCCGCACGAACCTGCAGCAGCAACATTTCCTTCAGGTGATTGGCTTTGTCTGCTCGGTCGGCTGCCGCCGTCAGAGCAGTCGTCGTGGCGGCCATTTCACTCAGCTTGAGGTAACCCACCGCCCCGGCGATGGCGGACAACAGGATCACGACACCGAAGGCGCCGGCCAGCTTTGCTTTGACAGTCAGTCTCATGTCGAGATTCCTTAGAGGTCGAAGGTTTGGGCCAAACTCACGCAACAACTGATCCGGACCGGGCGGCTCAAGCCGCCAGGTCGTTCGATGGGTTCGCGGCAGCGCTGGGCGCCATATCGGCGCCGGCCATCAGGCGCGCCAGATCGAAGATGATGACGAAGCGATCGCCCTTGCGACCGATGCCGGCGATGTAGTCCGACTTCCATTTGCCGCCGACGTCGGGGACCTGCTCGAGCGAGCTCTCCTCGATGTCGGTGACTTCGTAGACACAGTCGGCGACGAAGCCGACACCGACGATGCGGTCCGCGACCGGCACATCGAGAATGATGATGCGGGTCGCCTCGGTCGGCGGCACCGGCGGCAAATCGAGTTTCAGCCGAAGATCGAGGATCGGATAGCCGGTCCCACGCACGTCGATGATGCCGAGCATGAATTCCGGCGCGTGCGGCAGCCGCGAGATCGGCCGCATATCGAGGATTTCACGAACGTTGCGGATCGCCATTCCGAACGTCTCCCCGGCGAGTCCGAGCGTCAGATACTGAGCGATTTCGGCCATGTCTTCCTCACTTCAGCGCAGGTGGCGGCAGGCACGGTGGGATGCCGGACCGAGGACGCTCAATTCAGGATCCGTTCCATGTTCGGTACGACGACGAATTCGTCGCGCCATTTGGTGATGAAGCGGATGTATTCCGGCTTCCAATGCATGCCGACGCGCGGGGTCTGTTGCACGTCGGTGCGCGAGATCTCGGTGACTTCGTAGACGCGGTCGGCATTGACTCCGACCAGCACCGGCTCGTTGTCGAGGCGGACTTCGAGCACCACGATGCGGCTGTCGGCGGTGTGGGCCTGCACCGGCATGCCGAAGCGGATCCGCAGATCGGCGTAGGGAATGACGTTGCCGCGGACGTTGATCACGCTCGGCACGAACGCCTTGGCGCCGGCGACCTTGGTGGCCGGAATCGGATCGATGATCTCGCGAACCAGGCCGGCGTCGAGCGCGAATTTCTCCTCGCCGAGCCCGATCATCACCACCTGCATCGCGTCGGCATCGCCGTCGATTGCACCTTGAACCCGATCGTTGCTCATCAGGCCGCCTCGCTCATCTGTTTTTCGGATCGGGCTTGGGCGAGGCCGACGAGCTGCACGACGTCGAGGATCAGCGCCGCCGTTCCGTCACCCAGGATGGTGGCGCCGGAGAAGATCGTGACGTCGGAATGCAGCTTCGACAGCGACTTGATGACGGTCTGGTGATTGCCGATGATCTGATCGGCCACCAGACCGACGCGGGTCTCGCCGGTCGAAATGATGATCGTCTTCTGGTGCTGGTCCGGCTCGCCGTCGGCTTCGAGGATTTCGCGAAGGCGCAGGAACGGCACGAGGTTGCCGCGGACATTGAGGAAGTTGCGGCTGCGCGAGCGCTCGTCCTCGGCGGTGAGTTCGACGCACTCTTCGACCGCGGACAGCGGAATGATGTAGCGGCCGCTGCCGACCCGGATCAGCAGGCCTTCGATGATCGCCAGCGTCAGCGGCAGGCGCAGCGTGACGGTGGTGCCGTCACCCGGGACCGTCGACAGGTCGATCGACCCGCGCATGTTCTCGATGGTGCGCTTGACCACGTCCATGCCGACGCCGCGCCCCGACAGCGCCGAAACGGTCTGCGCCGTCGAAAAGCCGGGGTGGAACAGAAACTGATGGATCTCCTGGTCGGAGGCCGACGCCCCCGGCGCGATCAGTCCCTGCTCTTCGGCCTTGGCGCGGATGCGCGCGGTGTTCAGCCCGCCACCATTGTCCTTCACGGTGACCAGCACCTGCGCGCCGCAATGCTGCGCAGCCAGTTCGATGCGGCCCTGCTCCGGCTTGCCGGCGGCGACCCGCGCTGACGGCGATTCGATGCCGTGATCGATCGCGTTGCGGATCAGGTGGACCAGCGGGTCGGCCAGGCACTCGATCATCGTCTTGTCGAGTTCGGTGTCCTCGCCGATGGTGATGAACTCCACCGGCTTGCCGAGGTCGCGTGACAGGTCGTGCACCAGACGGCGGAAGCGGCCGAACAGCGAGCCGATCGGCACCATCCGGGCGCCCATCGTGGTGTCGCGAAGGCTCGAGGCGAGCCGTTCGATTTCTTCGGCGATCAGCTTGATCGAGATGTCGTTGCCGGAAGCCGCGAGCTGGGTCAGGCGCGCCTGCGCGATCACCAGTTCGCCGACCCGATCCATCAGCTCGTCGAGCCGTTCGGCCTGAACCCGGACCGTGGCGATGCCGCGGTCTTCGGCGCGTCGCGGCTCGCCGCTGCGGCGCTCGGTCGGCAGCGGGGCGGCGGCGGCCTGCGGCGCGGACCTCGCCTCGTCCGCACTCTGCGGCGGCTCCGGCGGCACAATGGAAATGTCCGGCAATTCGAGCACCGGCACCGGGCGGGCGCTTTCACCTTCGAACAGCGGCTCCAGGGCGAGCGTCATCTCGTCCTGGACGAACATGAAGACGTCGTCGATCGCGGCCTTGTCGCAATCCGAATGCAGCGAGACGTCCCACTTCAGATAGCAATCCTCGGGCACCAGTTCGTCGAGAAACGGGATGCCGTCGGTCAGCGGCATCGCGAAGCAGGAGCCGAGCTTGCTGAGGTCGTCGAGCAGGTCGAGCGGGTTGGACCCGTTGCGCAGGATCTGGGAGTCGAATTCGAAGCGAAGATGCCAGCCGACCTGGCGACGCTCCGACACCGGCGCAAGCGCCGACACGGGCGACGATACCGGTGCTTCGACGGCTTCGGTCGGCGACACGAACCGGCTGAGATCGGCCAGGATCGCCTCGCCGATGATCGCATCGGTGTCGTCCGGCGTTTCGATCAGCGCGCGGATGAAATCCTTGGCGGCGAGCGCCACCGAAACCAGGTCCTGGGTCGGCTTGATCTCGCCCTTGCGGACGCGCTCGAACGCGGTCTCGAATTCGTGGGTGAAGCTGGCGACCTTGTCGAACCCGAACATCGCGCCCGACCCCTTGATGGTGTGCAGGGCGCGAAACGCAGAGTCGACCAGCTCGCGGTCGTCGGGGTTCTGGCCGAGATCGAGCAGCGCCGCTTCCAGCACCTCGAACAGTTCGGCCGCCTCCTGGCGGAAGACGGCTGCCGGATCGATCGTGGTCATGACCGCACCAGCTTGCTCACCACGGAGAGCAGTTGCTCCGGCTTGAACGGCTTGGTGATCCAGCCGGTGGCGCCGCAGCTCTTGGCCTCCTGCTTGACCGCGTCGTTGGACTCGGTGGTCAGGAACACGATCGGAAGGCCGACCAGGTTGGGCTGCTTGCGAAGCGCCTTGATCAGCTCGAGCCCGTTCATCACCGGCATGTTGAGATCGGTGATGACGAGGTCGACCTTGGTGGCCTGCGCTTTCGACAGCCCCTGGGCGCCGTCGCCGGCCTCGAGGACACTGTGGCCGGCCGGCTCGAGCGTCACCTTGATCATCTGGCGGATGCTCGGAGAATCATCGACGGTCAGGATCGTGGCCATTACGAGCCACCTTTCTTCTGCGGAAAATTCTGGTCGATCATCTCGTCGTCGGCGAAGCCGGCGCGCTGCATGGTGTTGCGAAGGACTTCGGAGAGCTCTGTCAGCACCACCGGGCGGCCCTGGGCCTCTCCGGTCTTCGCGGTCGACAGCAGGAGCTGGATCGCGGTGAGGTCGGCCCTGTTCACATTCGAACAGTCGATCTCCAGTGGACCTTGGCGGCCGAGAGCTTCCTGGATGGTCTCGTGAATGGTTCGAATGGAAGAGATGCTACAGTCGGAAGGAAGCCGAAGCGCGGCTCCCGCTTCGGAGGGATCAAACGTCATTGCAGTCCCCAATCGCGAGCGATCGTCGGTCGCGGAGCGAATACTTCGCCGGCATGAGGGAGCCTAACGGCTAATTATTAAAATACTCTGCTACGCGTCTGTAAAGTTCGTTCGCCGACTGAAATTTCTAGAGCGATTACTTGTCTGAGCGTCTCACCCCGGCAAACTACCAGGTCTCGCGGACGGAGACGATCGCACGGGAAGATCAAAAGATACCTTTGGCGGACCGAACTTAGCTCGCACTTAACCGACGCTCGTTAGTATAGATACGCCGCTATACTTAGCAAAGGTCGCACTTTATGTTAATTCAAGCATTAGTTGTGGATGACAGCCGGTCGGCCCTGGACTACCTGAAGCGAACGATCGAAGCGGACGGGCAAGTACATGTCATCCCGTTCACCGAGCCGCTCCTGGCTTTGTCATCGGCCCGTAATCTCGATATCGACATCGTCTTCGCCGATTACGAGATGCCGCATATGGACGGCATCAGCCTGATCCGGCGGCTGCGATCGCTGCCTAAATTCTCGGACATCCCGATCGTGATGATCACCTCGGTGGAGAGCGACGAGGTGCGGCTGCAGGCACTGGACGCCGGCGCCACCGACTTCCTGCCGAAGCAGCCGAAGAGTCTGGAAACGCAGGTGCGGCTGCGCAACATGATTCGGCTCGGCTCCGCGGTCCGGAAGCTGAACGACCGCGCCGCGCTGCTGGCGAGCGAGGTGGCGCGCGCCACCCATACGCTTCAGGAGCGCGAAGAGGAGATCATCCTTCGGCTGGCGCTGTCGGTCGAGTATCGCGACAACGACACCGGCGATCACACGCTAAGGGTCGCCAAGTACAGCCGCATGATTGCAGAGGGGTTGGGACTCCCGGACCGGCTGTGCCGTGACATCTATCTGGCCGCCCCGTTGCACGACGTCGGCAAGGTCGCCACGCCCGACCACATCCTGCTCAAGCCGGGCAAGCTGACGCCGGACGAAATCGCCGTGATGCAGACCCACACCACGATCGGCGCTTCGATCCTCGCCGGCAGCCGCTGCGAGCTGATTCGGCTCGCCGCCGACATCGCCGTGGCCCATCACGAGCGCTGGGACGGCACCGGCTATCCGAACAAACTCAAAGGCGACGAGATTCCGATCGCGGCTCGGATCGTCGCGGTCGCGGACGTGTTCGATGCGCTCTCCACCGCCCGCCCATATAAAGAGGCAATGCCTTTGCCGGTAGCGCGGCAGCATCTCGAAAACGGTCGCGGTCTCCATTTCGACCCGGCCTGCGTCGATGTGTTTCTGACGCGCTGGGACGACGTCGTGGCGATCGCCACCGAACGGTCGAGACTCCATCCGCAAGACGACGCGCCGCTGCAGCCGTCGTTCACGCCCGAGACCCGGGAGCCCACGATCTCGTTGCCGGCAACCGGCGCCGGCGGTCCCGCGGCGACTTCGCTGGCCTGATGTTTTGAGCTTCGGCCCACCGCTCACAAGCACGGCGTGGCCGCAGGAATGACCGCTCCCGTCCAAACCGTTGCGGCAATCGCCGCCATGGTCGACCCGATTGCCGCGCGTCGCAGGAATCCGAACGTCCGATCGGCGGACCGCCTTCCCAGTCTCACGCAATAGATCAGCAGCGTACCCAGCGCCGCGAGATGGGCGAACCAGATCGCCAGCAGAACCGCCCGCAGCAGCGTCACGCCGGCGATCAGCTCGCTTTGCCAGCCGGCCACGCAGCCGAGCGACAGCCCCGCATACAGCAGGGTGAACGCCGACGCCCAGATCACGAAGCCGGCGGCGATCAGGAGCAGCGGGAGCCGCGGCGTCATCGCGCCGCTCCCATCACCAGCGGCAGCCCGAACACCAGCAGCAGCACCGCCGCACCGAGCGCGGCCGTATAGCCCGTCCAGATCGCGCCGAGACGCAGATCGATGCTGCGAGCCGGCGAGACGAAGCCGGCGCGGCTGCGCCAGATCCCGAAGCCGGCGAACACCAATCCGATCGCGGCGTGCAGGCCTGCATACAGCAGCATCACCAGAATCACTGCGGCGTAGGCATGCCGCGTCGGATCGGGCGTGATGACGACGATCGCAGCGATGCCGAGCAGCGCGACGAGGTGGCCGAGGCCGGAGATCGCGAGCAGCGCTTCCCGCCATGCGGCGTGCGCGATCACGCGCCGCCTCGCCGCGACCTGACCGGCCATCAGCGCCGTCACCAGCCCCGCCCCGGTCAGCGCCGCGCCCCACGGCGACCATTGCAGCAGCTCGGGGGGCGGCCAGTTCGGCGCCACCACCCACAGGAACAACAATCCGAAGCCGAGCGACGCAAAAGCGGTGGCGTCCGCGGCCAGCGCCAGCCAGATCGCCCACAGCGACGGCGGCGATGCGGCTTCGCTGTGCAACACCGCGGAGTCGCCGTTGCCGATCGGCAGCGCCCCATGGTCCTGGCGTTCGCCGGAGTCGGGGGTCCACATCATCACCGCCGCCACCACCGCGGCCAACGCGATCAGCGCCAGGACGTAGAGCTTGAACAGCACCGCGACGAAGAACAGGCCGGTGATCACCGCCGTCACCAGCGGAATGAAGGTGCGGTTCGGCAGCCGGACGATCTGCTCGACCCGGCCGGTCGTCACCTCGACGCCGAGCGTTTCCAGCCATCGGTGTCGAACGAAGCCGAGATAGCCCGCTCCGGCGGCCAGCCGGTTACCGAGAGCGGGATCATCGGCGAGCGGTGCGCGCGAGCCGATCTGCGGCAGCGAGGCGAAATTGTAGCTCGGCGACGGCGTCGCGGTGGCCCATTCCAGGGTGGACGCGCGCCACGGATTGCGGTCGCAGCGCTTGCCGTGCCGCCAGTGCATCAGCACGTCGACGGTGAACAGCGCGAAGCCGATCGCCATGGTGAAGCCGCCGATCGACGACAGCAGGTTGGGCCATTCCCAGCCGGTCTCGGGGCCGTATCCGGTGATCCGGCGCGGCATGCCGAGCAGCCCGGTCCAGTGCATTACCAGGAAGGTCAGGTTGAACCCGATCAGGATCAGCCAGAACGCCGGCTGGCCGAGGCTGTGGCGCGGCACCCGGCCGGTGAAATGCGGCAGCCAGTAATACGCCGCCGCCAGCATCGGAAACACGAAGCCGCCGACCAGAACGTAGTGCAGATGGGCGACGACGAAATGGGTGTCGTGCACCTGCCAGTTGAACGGCACGATCGCCAGCATCACGCCGGTGAGCCCGCCGATCACGAAGACCGAGAAGAAGCCGAGCAGGTACAGCATCGGCAGTTTGAGCTGCGGCCGCCCCGCCGCAAGGGTGCCGATCCAGGCGAAGATCTGCACCGCGGTCGGCACCGCCACCGCCGTACTGGCCGACGAGAAGAACGCCAGAGCGAGATGCGGAATCCCGACCGTGAACATGTGGTGGACCCACAGCCCGAAGCTGAGGAACGCCAGCGCCACCACGCTGACCACGATCCAGCCGTAGCCGATGATCTCGCGCCGGGCGAATGTCGGCAGGATGGTCGACACCATGCCGGCGGCCGGCAGGAAGATGATGTAGACCTCGGGATGGCCGAACAGCCAAAACAGGTGCTGCCACAGCAGCGAGTCGCCGCCGCGGGTCGGATCGAAGAACGGCAGCGAGAACGCTCGCTCCAGCTCCAGCAGCACCGAGCCGAGGATCAGCGGCGGGAAGCCGAACAGCATCATGAAGGCGGTGACCAGCAGATACCAGGCGAGCAGCGGCATCTTGTCGATCGACATGCCGGGCGCCCGCAGCTTCAGCACCGTGGCGATGATCTCGATCGCCGCCGAGATCGCCGAGACCTCGACGAAGGTGACGCCGATCAGCCAGATGTCGGCGTTGATGCCGGGGCTGTAGGTCTTCGAGGTCAGCGGCGTGTACATGAACCAGCCGCCGTCCGGGGCGAGCCCGACCGCCAGCGCGATCAGCAGGATCGAGCCGCCGAACAGGTAGCACCAGTAGCCGTAGGCACCGAGCCGCGGGAACGCCATGTCGCGGGCGCCGAGCAGTTTCGGCAGCAGGTAGATCGCAAAACCCTCGAACATCGGGATCGCGAACAGAAACATCATCACCGTGCCGTGCATGGTGAAGATCTGATTGTAGATTTCGGGGCCGAGAAACGCGCTGCGCGGCGTCGCCAGCTGCGCCCGGATCAGCATCGCCAGCACGCCGCCGATGCCGAAGAACACGAACGCGGTCAGGATGAAGCGGCGGCCGACGACGTTGTGGTTCACCGCCGACAGTTGCGCCCAGCCGGGCGGCGTGCCCCACACCGCTTCGAGTTGCTTGTGCAGCCGGATCGCGCCGGTCGTAGTCTGGGGCGGATGACCGTTTCCGTCCGTCATGGCCGGTCCCGCGGCAGCTCGCGCAGCCGGTCCTCGTAGCTGTCATCGGCATGCGCCTCGACGCGAAAATCCATCGCGGTGTGGCCGCCGCCGCAGAACTCGGCGCAGACGCCGCGATACACGCCGGGCCGATCGGCGCTGAGCCGGACGACGTTGATATGGCCAGGAATGGCGTCGATCTTGCCGCCGAGCCGCGGGATCCAGAAGCCGTGGATTACGTCCGGGCTGGTGACGTGGAGGTCGACCGGCCGCCCGACCGGCAGGTGCAGCTCGTTGACCGAAATCCGGGTCCCGCCGTCCGCGGCCGGATAGCGGAAGGTCCATTGCCACTGCCGGGCTTCGACCTCGATCCGGACCACCTCGGCGGCGCGCGGATGCGCCAGCAGTCGTTCGCCGGTCAGCAGTCCGAACCCGAGCAGCGGCGTCAGCACCAGCGCCGGGAGCACCAATCCGCCGCCGGCGAGCCACAGCCCCGGCCTTGCCGGCGCAGCGCTGCGTCGAACAAAGACCCACAGCAGCAGCACCATCACCAGGCCGAACAGCACCACCGCGCCGGCCAGCATCGCCCACCACAGCTGCGCGATCGCCGCGGCGGCGGGACCGGCGGGTTCGAGCGTGGACAATGGCCCGCTGCAGGCGGCCAGCGGCAACGTGGCGGCCGCGACGATGCAACCGGCGCGCCCTCGCCGCATTACCGAGCCGGGAGGTGCGCCATGCCGAAATCCGTCGTCGAGGAGATCAGCGACTACGACACCAGTTCGGTGGTGGCATTCGCCGGCCACCCGGTCCACGCCATGCTGGTGGCGTTTCCGATCGCGCTGGTGATCTCCACGCTCGGCTGCGACGTGTTCTACTGGTGGACCGCCGACCCGTTTTGGGTCCGCGTCGGGCTGTGGGCGAGCGGCTTCGCATTCTGGCTCGGCGTCGCCGCCAGCCTCGCCGGCACCGCCGAGCTGCTGCTGGTCGAGGGTATCCGCAAGCGGACGACGAGCTGGACCCACGCCGTCGCCGGCGTGACGCTGGTGTCGATCGCCGGAGCGAATTGGGGATGGCGGCTGGTGCAGGACGACCCGGTGCTGCCGGTCGGCCTGATGATCTCGGCGCTCGGCACCGTGTTCGTCGGCCTCGCCGGGTGGCACGGCGGCAAGCTGGTGTTCGATCACGGCGTCGGCTTGATGGTGTCGACCAACGACTGAAGGCCGCCGGGCTGCGTCAGCCAGTCCGGCAGCCCTGCCGGCGTCAGCTCGGGCTTGGCCAGCACCAGCGTCAGGATACCGGCGATCGTGCACACCGTCGCGCCGGTCAACGCCCAGCGGCGCCAGGCCACGAAACTGCCGTGGGGGGCGAACAGGTTGAGGATCAGATGGCCGCTGCGGATGTGGATCACCACCAGCACCCCGACCACGACCAGCTTCAGCATCATCCAGGTGGTGAACACCTCGCGCAGGAACAATAGCCCGGTACCCGCCACCACCGCGACAAACGCCGCCGGCGACGCAACCCGGATGAACAGGGTCCGGGTCAGCCGGTGCAACTCGGCGGCCGCGGTATCCGATAGCCGGCTGCGATGCACGAACAGGCCAGGCAGCGCCAGCAGCCCGGCGCACCACACCATCAGCGCCAGGATATGAACAGCCTTCAGCCACGCGATCATCGGACCGGTTCATCGGCGGCGATCGGGCGGTCGAGCCGGCGCCCCAGCAGGATCAGCGCCACCGCCAGATACGGCAGCGCCGCCGGAACCCACATCACCAGGCCGGCAAGCTGCTGGTCCTGCAGGGCGGACAGCCCCCACGGCGTGGTGACGCCCAGATGGGCGTCGTACAGCGGCGCACGGGCGAAGGTGATCACCGCGCCCAGCATGCCCATCTGCACCACCGCCCCCAGCAAAAGCGCCAGACTCCGCCCGACCGGCCCTGCCAGCGACAGAATCGCCAGCCACAGCACCACGGCGCTGCCGAGCAGGCTCAGCTCCATCACCCAGAACACAGCCGGCTCGGCCAGCGCCGCCGCATAGGGCGCCGGCGCGTGCCATAGCCACAGCAGGGCAGAGTGCAGCACGAACGCCGCCGACCCGGCGCGCGCGACCGCCGCCACCGCCGCGATCCGCCGCAGCGACAGCGCCAGCAGCGGCGCCGCGACCGCCACCATCACGACGTGATGGGCGACCCGCACCGAGAACAGCGCCGATGTCAGCGCGCACAGCGGGGAAACAAACAGCACCGCCAGCATCGTCCATGCCGCAGCCGGCGCCAGCCACGCCCGTCGCGCGTCCGTGCCGCCCGGCGTGGCGACCACGGACAAATGGGCGATGCTGCCGACCAGCAGCGCGGCGATCAGCACCGGATCGAGATTCCAGCGGCCGACCAGCTCCGCCGGGAGCGGCGCTGATCCACAATAGGGCTCGATCATCACCTCTCCCAGGATCGCAGCCGTCGACGCCGGCGCCGCGGCTGCCTACGGAGCTCGGAACGTCTGCACAACGCGGGCCCGCCGCCGCGCGGCTTCCGGCCGGGGCAACGTCCTGGATCGATCAGGGATGCTATCGGGGTTCGGCGGCAAATCGCCACGCCGGCGCCCGGCCGGCACGACCGCGCGGCGTTGCGGACAGCGTCCGGGTCGGCGAGCTTTGCGGCAAGCGGCACCCGCCTCGCTCGACGGCGCGGCGACGCGGTGACAAGGCCCGAGGGGGGGCAGGCGAGCGCGGGGCCGCCGGCATCTTGGCCGGGCGGCGTTTCGGTTGGGATGCAATGGAAGCGCAGCGCGCGGCGGGTTCGGCGCAGGTTGTCCGCGAGACCCGGCGTCGGCGTGCTCACGCCGAGCGAACTGCAGCTCTAATCAACGACCGGTGTTGCCGGCGAATCGGAACGGCCGCCTGACCAACGCATCAACAAGGCGGACCGGCCCGAGCGGTCAGGCGGCGAGGTCCGCCTGTTGCGGCGGCGCCAGTCTGGCTTCCTCGACGAAGTCCAGCGCGCCATTGATCTCGACCGCGCACATCCGCGCCGCGTCCCGGTTCACGAAGATCGCGCGGACGACACCGCGCCGTCCGTTGTCCTTACAAACCTCGTCGCCAAGCTTGAATCGGTTCATTCGCGCACTCCCGAACAAGAGCCGATGCCACACATCCAGCCCGACCTCCTTCCTGGCGCGGAAAAGGTTAACGAGGTGTTAATCGCGCGCGCGCGAGGCGCTTTCTTGGTTTCTCCCCGCTAAAAATCGCGTTTCCGGCCAATGCCCTGCCCAACCAGCCCTGAGGCGCGACCACAGGACTAATTGGGGAACGAAACGACTGGAGCGGGACCGATGGGGATTTAATTCGCCTCAAAATCCCCACAGCCCTTTCCGGCGGACCGCTTCGGACGCCCGGCACTCGCGTCGGAGCCTCCACACGACTGCCAAATGAGCCCGGAGCCGTGCGCGGGCCCCAAAGAGAAAAATATTTTCTTTTCCGGTCCGCCTGATCGGCGCGGTTGGCCGCTCCGAGCTTCTTTTCTTCGGTCTTGTCGCCCCGCCGAAACGCTCCGCGCCAAGGATTAGTATTACCGCGGCTCGGCCCAGGCCTGATCTCGAACGTCCGCAGTCCCTGCACCGACCCGCTCGCCTTCGTCAGCATGGTGGAAATCTCCGGACAAATATCGAATCCTTGCTCCAATTATAGGTTGAGCTTGCCAGTCCGCTCGGTCCCGGACACGACGCGCCCTGATGCAAGGCCGCTCCCGTTGAGGAAGGCGACTAAGACCGTCCAAAGCGCAAGGCTGGACCGATTCGCGGCCCGGCACGGTGATGGGCGCCGAGCTGCATGCCGAGAACGACCAGAAGACCAACAAAGTCATTTGTGGAGAGGTCCTAGGAGGACCGATTGCCGACCACCAAAATCCTCGGCGAGAACGTCAACCGCGTTCCCAGCTGGAAGCAAGGCGCTGGCATCGATCCCTGCAGAGTTTGCAGCCCAACGATTGAGAGTCTTCTACAAGTCTTCCGTAAGGGTGTGAGCGTCGCGAAGAACGTCGAGATCAGCGATGATGTCACGGCACTCACGTGTGACCGCCCGGACCTGGTCGATGCTGAACACATTGGCTCCATGTTCGCCCCGATCAAACTTATCTATGTAATCAAGATCTTTCTTTATGATCCCCACCCTGTACGGCTGAAGTGATTTCCCTTTGAACTGGCCATCCCATGTTTCTCCGTGAACAAGGAAGTTTCTTTTCGGCAACAGCTCGTCGAGCTTCTTGTAAACCCGCTGAAGCCGAGCCTTCCTAGCGTCCGGCACGCCTGAGAGATCGCACCATTCCTTAAATGCCTTGATCTTTGGTCCGAACGGGCCCGAAAGGTCCGCAAAGATAGCCTCGATACCTGGTTCGCTTATGTAGTCAGCAAACACAATCATCTTGAACTCCAGCTCGCCACACGCGGTGAGAAACTCGCCGAGCGCTCCGTTCATCCGATCAATTGGCCGCAAGGCAAGCCCTCTTTTCCTTCGTTGCCGTCTGCGCCTAAGAGCCCTTCGCGATTTTTTCGACATGTTTGCCTAAGTAAGTTTTCCTGTTTGCTGATGGACCTGCCGTCGCTTCCTGTCTGTCATCACGATCGCTAGCGGCGATGCCGAACCGTAGATACCAGAAGCTTCCAGAGGCCGCCGTCCGCGCCGAGGACAAGATTGCGACATCTGGCGTAATCGGCCTGCCCGAGTTCCGTCGTGTGGGCGGCTGGATTTCTGTAGTCAGTCGTCAGGACATTGAGGAAGCTGGCAAGTCCGCTCTCGTCGAGCAACCAATGCGAGCCGGGCCAGTTTGAAACCAACTTCAAAAAGCCCTGGAGAAGCAAACTCTGTTGACGGCGCTTCTTGCTATTCGCCAAGGTCCTCAGAAAGTGGACGATCGCTCCAAGCTCTGGTGGACGTCGCGTGGGATCGGTACAGAATGCGGCGACTCGGCCGTAGTCCTTGTCAGCTCGGTCTACCGCAAGATTGGCCTCGGCAAGTTGGACTGCCAGCGGTCGCAGAAGGAGTCGGGCAGCCTCCAGCTCTACCGACTTGCACAGCCCAATAACAGCTGGCGACCATTCCAGCCCAGGCTGACTCGCCAGATGCTTCGACACGTGCTCCGAAGTCGCTATGAACCGTATGGCTTCCGGCGAAAGCAATTCAGCGCGGTTCTCGGATGCCCTGAGCAACCGCTCAGCCTGGATGATCTCATCCTTGCTGACGAGCCCAAGCAGCACAGCGGCGAGAGCATCCGTGCGTTCGTCATCTGGCGTGCGGCCGCCCTTAACCTCGTAAATCGACAGGAGCCGGCCGTAGCACCCGTTGCAAAGGCGTCTTGACCAATCGTCCCCGTAGATCGTCGTCAGCTTTGATTTCTTGGATTGCCCGCACCGGAAACAGTTGAATGCCGCGCTTTGAACGAGCCTGTACTGCTGCAGTGGGCCGCGCGGCGGATAGACCTTTTCAATCTGAAACGGGACCGGCTTCATGGCGAATCTTCGTGCCCGCGCTGATTACATCCGTGAAAACGGAGTTCTATTGATGTATGAAACTACCTAGCTTCTAAGCCGCGGTTTTCTCCCTCGGTGGCAATTGTTTGCCGAGCAGCCGTCCTTCCGGGCCGACATCATTCAATCGCAGCCTTACGTATGGTTCTATCGAAAATTCCCCTAGGTGGTCTTTTGGAATAGATCCGACGTTCAAACAGCAAACGTACTGGAATCCATATTTCGCTGAATTGTCTGCCGCCAACTTCAGTGCCTTAGCGTACTGTCTCGGATCTACGTCCGCGAAAAGGCTGCTATCGTGAATCAGCACCGGGAAGCCTTTGCCACGTTTGGCCCACACACTCGCGACGGTTAGATCGAAACAGAACACCACCATCTGATCGACCCCGTCGCTTCCCTGCCGGTCAATCGTAAAGGAAAACGAATAACCATTCGAGCCGACGTCTACTCCTAACCGCCCAGGCCGGCCATAAAGTTCCTGGGTAAATTCTGCAAAGAGAGCCCTCACTTCGTCGACCTGTTGACGGCGATCCTCAAGATCCTGCTTCAACAAGGTCCTGTCGCGAGCGATCGCCGCCGTTAACTCGTCAGCCCGTCGATCTATCGATTTCCGGTCGTCGATCTGCGAGATAAGAACTTGGTGGCGTGCATTCAGATCCGTGTGCGTCCGCTGTAGGGTAATCAGGGTATCTATGGCGCCGCTTGTTCTTAGAACGGTCAATAGCTGCTGCTTTTCCGACGATAGCGCATCGATCTTGGCATCTCTAGCTCGGATGGCCCGATCAAGCCTGGTCACCTCGGCTTTCAAGAAATCTTTCCGATTTCGATAGACTTGCTCATGGAACGACGCCACCTCGCTCAGCTTGCGCAGAGTCTCATCCTTGAATACGGCGCCGGCTTCCTGAAGGATAGCGATCGGTCGAGTCGTATCGGCTTCGGGGACGTCAGAGGAATTTTCCTGATAATAGTCACGTAAACGACCATCGGAAAAGTTCTCGTTGATAGCATCGTGCAGGTCGCGGTCTATGCCGCCCAACCGTTTCTCAAGATCCCGGTAGTCCTCTCTCAGGTTGAACGAATCCAACTCCTTCTTCTTTGCACTTAGCTGCGATTCCAGCGCGACACGTTCGGCCTCAAGTTCACCGATCGATTTTTCCGCACCCGCCTCTTCCGCCGCCCTTCTTACCTTGGAGGCGTCGGTTAGGTGGCCCCGGCTTGCAAGTTGCTCGTGGATGTTTTCCTGCAAACCCCAGTTCAGCCCCAAGAGATAGCTAACATTCAATCTCTTGCCTGGCCCTGATTGTCCCTGAAAGGCCATCTGCGGGTCAGCAAAGGCCGCCTTGCCCAGTCGAACTAAGTACAAGACTATGTCTCGGAAGGAGGGCTGCCGTGTCGTGATTCCATGAGCAGGTGGGTAGAACCGATGAGTGAGCACCCTCTTCCAGTCATCGGTACCAATTTGTACAAACTCGTCGTCGATCCTCTTGGCATCAATATGCAGCCCATCGACTAATAGGGAGCTCACCAGCACTTGCTTTGGTGTCGATGTATTTCGCTTCACGGTAACGATCGCGCCACCGACCGACATATCCAAACAAAATGATATATTGGCCAGGTCGGGGTGACTGAGCACCTTGTCACGGCCTGTTTCCATACCAAGACAAAAATGAACGATCCGGATCAGGGTCGTCTTTCCGAGACCGTTGGTGCTTTCCGTCTCCTTTGAATCTTCAGCTGTATCGGCAAGCACAACGTTGAAGCCGTCTTGAAATGTCACTTCCTTGAACGTCGCCAGATCGGACCAAACACGTATGATCATGCCGCTTTTCCACCGCCGGCAGGCTGAATGAGTATACCGTTACGTACATCAATGAGATTGGCCGCAAAGAGAAACGTTAAGGCCTCTGCGTAACGGTCAAAGGTTCGTATTTGCGGGTGCAATCTCACCCGGTCCCAAAGTGTCGAAACGGTATCATTGGATTTGAGGCCTCCCATTATGATCGATGCGACGCCGATCATTGAGGCATCGAGCGGGACGTACTTGGTGGGCAGAAATGTCATCGACTCACTTCTCGAAGACATCGCAGATAACGAAGAGATGTGTCAGGATCGACAAGCCAGCAGCCTCGCGCCCCTTGTCACCCCCTCCTCCTCCGGCCCATTCATACATAGCCAGGAAAAGATCGTCCCCATCGAAATCTTCCGCTCGCAATTCCTGGTATTTCATAAGAAAACCGTTCCTGAGCCGGTCCGGGAACGTGCTATCCAGCTGGGAAGCAGACTGGAGAACCCGTTCCACCTCTCTGGACTTCGCAGCTCCCAGTGTCAGCAACATGGTCGAGGTTGCCCCGAGCTTGTTCTTTGCGATCTTTGCCGCAGGTGGAATGGCATTAAAATCGCCATTTCCCACGGCCGCCGGAGCCAGCAAGGCTTTGGCGACAACCTCCAGCTCAGCGAAACCGATGTCCGTAATTTTGGCGGACAAATTCTCACGGTACTGGCGTTCGTGCTGTTCCTTCCACTGCTTGAGCAGGACTGCTGGATAGGTTTCATGCTGCCCATCGACGATGACATGGTGAGTGGGGCAAAACAGCATGAGATTGTCCGCTTGCCGTAACTGCTTCTCGGTCATTCCGGGGTTGCCCCGCGGACCCTTCCCGCTATGCGCATAGATGTGGCTGATGTGCCCGACGACGATGTTCGGAGAACTTAAAGTCGCAGCCTTGATGATGGGCTGCGAGCACTCGGGATGCGCGCACTGATTCCCACACAGGGCAAAGAGCAGTTTGAGCGTCTTGTCGGAATAAGACCGCGCCTTGGCAACCTTTTTAGGCGGCGATTTTGGCTGAGACTCGTTGAGGGAGCTCACTGGGCGCAATCCGAGTGGGTTGTTTGCAATGTCTCTTACTACCACAAGCAGATACGCTCGCCGAGATGTTCAGCACAATTCGTCCCATTCCTGCACAAGCTCAGGCCATAGGGGCGAAGGCATCTTCCGGAATGACATCGCTATGGTCGACCGCTCGCGGCCGCCCGTCGACCCATCGGTGGTGGCAGCCCTCGTTGACGACGAGTTCGCAATTAAGCGCCGGCGACGCGGCAAGAAGCCCGGCTGCAAGCCGAGAACCAGACTTTCGAGCACATCTCCATCAGCGAACGCACTGCCTTCGAAGTTTGGCTAGGTCAAACAATCCATACGATGTTCTAGGCGTGGCAGCGCCCAGCGCCCTTGCGGACTGCAATAACTTCTTTGTTTCCTGCGAATGTGCCTTCCAACCCGCCCTGCACGGTAAGCCGGTTGTCCTATCGAATAACGACGGCTGCGTCATTGCGCGGAGCAACGAAAAAAGGCGCTTGGCATCGGCATGGGTCGACCCCCGGCACCTCAGCAAAGTGAAGTTTGAAAAGGCGAAGTTTTACTCGCGCACCATTTGCCCCCGGATCGGGTCCGAGGATGGACGCCAGCCAAGCCAGTGGAAGCCTCTGATTCATCGATCAGAACGTTCATCACTAATGGGGGCAAGTTCGGCGCCTATTCACACGATGGACAGCTCGCACGACCGAACAATTCGTGGCAAGGTCCGCGTTGCAGTGCTCCACCGGGGTGCTCCACCGTCAACATCCGGGCGCTCGATAAGTTATTGATTTTGAAGGACTTCTGCGCTATCAAGCAGCGATGGCGGAGAGGGAGGGATTCGAACCCCCGATAGGCTTGCACCTATGCCGCATTTCGAGTGCGGTGCATTCAACCACTCTGCCACCTCTCCTGGTGCCAAAAGCGGGCGATTCACGCCCGGTGGTCGGGGCGTGTTCTAGGCGAGGCGGGGCGGATGCACAAGGTGGGTCGGAAGATTTGGCGGCCATGACGGTGCCGCCACGACGACCGCCCCGAGCCGCACGGCCGGCCCCCCGCCGGCCAAAACTGGCAACCGGTCTGGTGAAGCGATGCCAGCCGGCCCCGGTCGGCCGCTCAGGCCTTTTCTTTCCGCTCCTTCTTGTCCTTGTCTTTTTCCTTCTCCCGCTCCTTCTTCGCCTTGTCCTTGTCCTTGGACTTGCGGTTGGTGAAGCGGGCGTTGCCGAGGCCGGTGCCGATCGTCAGCACGCCCCAGCGCTCGAATTCCTGCATGAACGGCACTTCGCTGAGGCCCTGGGCCACACCGTCATTGTGCATCAGGATTGCGGTGTCGTGTCTGCCGATCGTCGGGATGCCTTCGAGCAGGCTGCGCGGCAGGTGGAATTTGCTGCTCTCCCAATTGCCGGGCAGGTTCTGGGCGCCCTTTTCGATGCTGCCGTCGGCGTTGATCACGCCCGGACAGGAAATGCCGATGAACGGCGCCAGCTTGAAGCCTTCGTCCTCGGCCTCCGAGATCAAATCCTTCAGCATCCGCGTCAGCCGCTTCACCGCGCCCTCGCGGGTCGGCTCGTCCTCGGCGTGTCGCCAAAGGTCGGACTTCCACACCGACGCCTTCGACAGGTCCGGCGCCTTCTTCCAGCAGGTCTCGACCACGCCGCAGCGGATGTTGGAGCCGCCGATGTCGACCGCCAGGATGCTGTCATGGGCCTCGAAGATCCACGACGGCGCCAGATGCAGGCAGCCGATCAGGCCGGCCTCGTCGGGATGGAACCGGATCGGCACCAGATCGACCTTATGTCCCTCTGATCGCAATAGAATTTCTGTTCGTGCGATGGCGATCTCGCCGAGCCGGCTCTGCCGGAAGCCGCCGCCGACGACGATGCATTCGGTGTCGGTCCAGGCCTTGGTCTTGAGGAATCGCTTGGTCACATAAGCGAGCTCCTGGGCGAAGTCCTCGATCGCGCCATGCACCAGCGCAGCCGCATTGGCGTCGTCGCCGGTCAGCACCGCGTCCAGCATGGACTTGGAGATGTCCTCCGTCGCGGTCTTGCCGAACGGGTCCTCGCCGTTCTTGCGCAGCGGCTTGCGCCAGGAGTCGAGGATGCGCTGGAACGCGCCCTTGCTGGCGCGGTCGCCCAGGAAGCCGTCCTCGTCCTTCAGCTCGATATTGTAGGTGTCGATGTCGACCGACGGCAGCCGCGCGGCGCCGTGGACCGCGATGCCCGCGGTCGTGGTGGTCAGCGTATCCTCAGCCATGGCGCGTCCCCCGTGAAAACCGCATGACAACGGCCCGGGAACCGGTTGGTTGCATCCGCCGACCGGCCAAACAGCCCGTTTGGTCGCGGCCGGCGCCGCTCCCGCGGCGGATTTGGCCGCCTTTGCCTTGACTTGACTTCGCCGGGCAGTATAAGTCCGGCACCGGCGCGGGCAGGTCTCGCGCCGAATCCTTTTGTGCGGCCAGAGGCGGCTTCCGCCCGGCTCAAGTCCATCCGCACGGAATGCCCGCGGCGATCCCGCCGCAAGTCCTTAACCGACTGACCAAAAAGCCGGCCCGGGTCACCCGAGGCCGGGATCGAACACGAAGGAAGAAAAACGATGTTCGCAGTCATCAAAACCGGCGGCCGGCAGTACCGCGTCGTTCCGGAAGATGTGCTCGAAGTAGGCAAGCTCGACGGCGACGTCGGCAGCATCATCCAGCTCGGCGAAGTGCTGGTGCTGGGCGGCGACACCCCGACGCTGGGCGCGCCCACCGTGGCCGGCGCCACCGTCGCCGCCGAGGTGCTGGACCACAAGCGCGGTCCGAAGGTGATCGCGTTCAAGAAGCGCCGCCGCAAGCACTCCAAGCGCAAGCGCGGCTATCGCGACGAAATCACCGTGCTGCGGATCACCGAGATCCTCGCCGACGGCAAGCAGCCCTCGGTCGGCCCGCGCCCCAAGCGCGTCAAGGCCGAAGCGACTCCGGCGGCGGACGCTGCCGAGTAAGCCGGCGCGCAGCAGGCGTGACAAAAAAGCGGGATGATTCCGTAACGGGATTCATCTAAAAGGTATTCGGATTTTGGAGACGGGCTATGGCTCATAAAAAGGCGGGCGGTTCTTCGCGCAACGGACGTGATTCCGCGGGCAAGCGCCTCGGCATCAAGGCTTACGGCGGCGAACACGTGATTCCCGGCAACATCATTGCGCGTCAGCGCGGCACTCAGTGGCATCCCGGCGTCAACGTCGGCATGGGCACTGATCACACCCTGTTCGCCAAGGTGGAAGGCCGCGTCGAATTCCGCGCCAAAGCCAACGGCCGCACCTACGTATCGGTCCTTCCGATTGCGATGCAGGCGGCCGAATAGACGGTGGAACGAATATGTGTCCGCCGGGTCCTGTCAAACCGGCGGAGCACACAAGGGCTCCAGGGGAGGCGGGATAACCGGCCTCCCCTTTTTCTTTGCGTAGTTCTACGGCGCATCTTCAGGAGCCCGCCATGTTGCAGGAGATCCCGACCACCACGCCCTCGTTGCGCGAAGCGAGACCGTGCGTCCTCGAGACCGAGCGGCTGACGCTGCGTAAACCGGTGCTCGCGGACGTACAGGCCATCGCTTCGCTCGCCAACGATCGCCGCGTCGTCGAGATGACCCGGCGGATGCCGTTCCCATACAGCCGCGACGACGCCGCGCGCTTCGTCACCGCGCTGGGCCAGGGCCACGACAGCGTCTTCCTGATCGAGGCCGAAGACCTGGAGCCGATCGGACTGGTCGGCGTCGACTGGAGCGACCGCGATGCGCCGGAGCTCGGCTATTGGCTCGGCGTGCAGCATTGGGGCAACGGCTACGCCACCGAAGCCGCGCGGGCGGTGATCGACTTCACCTTCGAGGTGCACGGCGCCCGGCAGATGATCTCCGGCGCCCGCGTGATCAATCCGGCGTCGCGCAACGTGCTGGAGAAGTGCGGCTTCCAGTGGACCGGCGTCGAGCTGCACCGTTTCGAATCGATCGGCTCGTCGACTCCGGTCGACTGCTTCCGTCTGACCCGCGGGGTGTGGTCGTCGCTGAAGAAGTGGGGCACCACCAGGCGGCGCTGCTGACCCGCGCGGTCGCGCGTCGTCAATGAAGTGAACCGATCCGCCGGGCCGCGACCCGGCCGATGTTGTTTCGGGACAGTCGTATCGAGCCGCGGCCTCGCCGTTACCGGCCGCTTAACCACGGCGGGACGACGAACCGTCAGCCTCGGTCGGAACCGAGTTCAGCGAAGCGCGCAGGCTGCGTAGGACGGACTTCCACACAGGGAGTTCCGAAATGTCCGCTCATCGCTACATCCAAGCCGTCCTCGCCCGCGACCTCGCCGAAGACATCCAGCCGCTCGCGCCCGCGACGATCGATCAGCTCGAACGCGCCGCCGACCGCGCCGTGGAGGCCGATCAGCACCGCGAGCGGGCCGAACAGCTCAGCTTCCGCTTCGTCGATCTCGACCGCCGTTTCGGCATCTGATCACGACGCATCGCGGCGCGTTCAATCGGCGCTTAACCATCGCCGGGCGCACGTGCCGCTTCCGTCCCCGCGACTACGCGATTTTCATCAATGCCGTGTAGTCAGGTGTCAGTTCGACCAGGGAGGTCCCAATGTCCGATTCGCCAGACCACAGCGTCACCGCGCGCGACGTGCGCAACGAGTTCCGTGCCGACCTCGACGCGTTCGAGGCGACCGAACGCAAGCTGCTGATCGAAGAGCGCCGCGAACGCGCGCGCCTGCTCAGCGAACGATTCAGCGGGCTGGCGCTCCGGGTGGGCGAGTAGTCAACCGCCCTCGGACGGCCGCGGTGCGCTGCGTTCGCGCCAGCCGAGATACAGCCCGGCCGCGATGATGATCGCGACCCCGGCCACGGTTGCGTGCGACGGCACGTCGCCGAACAGCAACCAGCCGAACGCGGCGGCGAAGATGATCATCGTGTACTGATACGGCACCACGACGCTCGCCGGCGCCAGCCGCAGTGAGCGATTGACGCACAGCAGACCGACCGCCGACACCGCCCCCGAGATCGCGAACCACACCAAATCGGTCGCGGACGGCGTGATCCAGCCGGACGGCGCCAGAACCGATCCCAGCACCAGCGTGCCGGCGAACTGCTGCGAGGCCAGCACCATGTCGGGAGTCCGGCGCAGAAACCGGGTCAGCAGCAGCAGCCCGGCGAACAGTACGCTGGCCAGGATCGCGATCAGCGCCGGCCAGCTGACCGTCTGGGCCGACGGCTGCAGCGCGATCAGCACACCGACGAAGCCGACGCCGATCGCGATCCCCCGCGGCCGGTCGATGGTCTCGCCGAGAAACACCGCTGCACCGACGGAGACGAACAGCGACGAGGCCAGATAGAAGGTGATGACGTCGGCGAGCGGCAGATAGACGGTGGCCAGATAGAACACCGCGACTTCGCAGGTCGCGATCAGCGTCCGCGCCAGTTGCAGACCCGGCCGCTCCAGCCGCAGGAACGCGCGGCGCTGGCGCCAGATCAGCGGCGACAGCACGAGCAAACCGCCCAACGCGCGCAGCAGCAACAGCTGCCCGACCGAATAGACCGCCACCACCGTCTTACCCGCCGCGTCGGCGAACGAGAACGCCAGCATCGCCAGCAGCATCAGCAGGATGCCGGTGATCCGCGCAGTGCGCGGATCGGATGCGGTGGTGATTTTGGCGAACAGCCCCATATCTGCCCTGTCGGTCAAGACCGGCGCTTATCGCGCCGCTGCGCGAACCGACGCAAGGCGTCGCAGCGTCGCTTCGACTTTCAGACCGCCCTGGCTGCAGACGGTGATCGAAGTGTTGCCGCGCCCCCCGACCTTACGATACGGATGACCCATGAAATTCCTCGATGAAGCCAAGGTTTACATCCGCTCCGGCGACGGCGGGAACGGCTGCGTCGCGTTCCGCCGCGAGAAGTTCATCGAATTCGGCGGCCCCAATGGCGGCAATGGCGGTCGCGGCGGCGACATCATCGTCGAGGCCGCCGACGGCCTGAACACGCTGATCGACTACCGTTACCAGCAGCACTTCAAGGCCCAGAAGGGCGGCAACGGCATGGGCAGCGACCGCCACGGCGCCGGCGGCAAGGACATCGTCATGAAGGTGCCGGTCGGCACCCAGATCTTCGACGAGGACAAGGAAACGCTGATCCACGACTTCACCAAGGTCGGCGAGCGTTTCGTGCTGGCCAAGGGCGGCAATGGCGGCTTCGGCAACGCCCATTTCAAATCCTCGACCAACCGCGCGCCGCGCCACGCCAACCCCGGCCTGCCGGGCGAAGAGCGCTGGATCTGGCTGCGGCTGAAGCTGATCGCCGATGCCGGCCTGGTCGGGCTGCCGAACGCGGGCAAATCGACTTTCCTGTCCAAGGTCAGCGCCGCCAAGCCGAAGATCGCCGACTATCCGTTCACGACGCTGCATCCGCAGCTGGGTGTGGTGAATAGTGACGGCCGCGAGTTCGTGCTTGCCGACATTCCTGGGCTGATCGAAGGCGCCCACGAAGGCGCCGGCCTCGGCGACCGCTTCCTCGGCCACATCGAGCGCTGCCGGGTGCTGCTGCATCTGATCGACGCCACCTGCGAACACGCCGGCAAGGCCTACAAGACGGTGCGCGGCGAACTCGAAGCCTATGCCGAGACGCTGGTCGACAAGATCGAAATCGTTGCGCTGAACAAGATCGACGCCGTCGATCCGGACGAATTGAAGAAGCAGAAGGACCGGCTGAAGCGGGCGGCCAAGAAGACTCCGCTGCTGCTGTCGGGCGTCACCGGGCAGGGTGTGCCGGAGGCGCTGCGGGCGCTGGTCGCGGTGATCGGCGAAGCGCCGGTGTCCGACAAGGCGATCGGCACCGCCGACAATCCGGCCGAAGCCAAGCCTTGGGCCCCGCAGGACGCCTGAGCGGCGCAGCAGCGGAGATCGACAGATCTGCCGGTCCGTTTGCACGGCTTGCGCGGGCCGGCGCCGTGCTGCAAAACGAGCCACTTCCCGCCAGTCGCCGCGCTCTGCGCCGCGACGCTGTGATCGATACCTCCGATGGCCAGTCCCAAGCTTCACGATTTCCGCCGCATCGTCGTCAAGGTCGGCTCGTCGCTGCTGATCGACTCCGCCGCCGGCGAGGTGCGGGCCGGATGGCTGACGGCGCTCGCCGCCGACATCGCCGAGCTGCATCGCGGCGGCCGCGACGTGATGGTGGTGTCGTCCGGCTCGATCGCGCTGGGGCGCAGCCGACTGAAGCTGCCGCGCGGTCCGCTGAAGCTCGAGGAAAGTCAGGCCGCGGCCGCAGTCGGCCAGATCGAGCTGGCGCGGACCTGGTCCGAAGTGCTCGGCGCTCACGGCATCGGCGCCGGCCAGATCCTGGTGACGTTCCAGGACACCGAGGAACGCCGACGCTATCTCAACGCCCGCTCGACCATCGGCAAGCTGCTGGAATGGCGGGCTGTCCCGGTGATCAACGAGAACGACACCGTCGCCACCACCGAAATCCGCTACGGCGACAACGACCGTCTCGCGGCGCGGGTCGCCACGATGGCGAGCGCCGATCTGCTGATCCTGCTGTCCGACATCGACGGGCTTTACACCGCTCCGCCCGGCAGCAATCCCGACGCCACGCTGATCTCGGTGGTCGAATCGATCACCGCCGAGATCGAGGGTATGGCCGGGGCCGCCGGTTCGGAACTATCCCGCGGCGGCATGCGTACCAAGATCGAGGCGGCCAAGATCGCGACGTCGGCCGGAACGCATATGCTGATCGCCTCCGGCAAGATCGATCACCCGCTCAAGGCGATCGCCGAGGGCGGCAAGTGCACCTGGTTCCTGACCCCCGCCAATCCGGTCACGGCGCGCAAGCGCTGGATCGCAGGCTCGCTGGAGCCGAAGGGAACGCTGACGATCGACGCCGGCGCGGTCAGCGCGCTACGCGCCGGCAAGAGCCTGCTGCCGGCCGGCGTGATCCGGGTCGACGGCCAGTTCTCCCGCGGCGATGCGGTGATCGTGCGCGGGCCGGATACTCACGAGATCGGCCGCGGCCTGGTCGCGTACGACGCCGAGGACGCCGAGAAGATCAAAGGCCGGTCGTCCCCCGACGTGATGATGATTCTCGGAATCACCGGCCGCGCCGAGATGATCCATCGCGACGACCTGGTGGTCGGAACGGCACCAGCGTGATCAGGGCGCGATATCCTTGGGCGTAATGTCCTGGCGCCCGTGCAGCACACGCGCAATCCGAATGGCTCCCGCCTCGGCCGTGTAGAAGACCAGGTAACTACCGACAGGAAAACTCCGGACCGTTGGTGACAGTTCGGGGCGCCGCCGCCCTGCACCAGGATTCTGCGTGAGGAGGTCGAACGTTTGGGTGATCAATTCGATCACCGCATCAGCAGCGTGTTCGTTATCAGTTGCAATAAATGACCAGATCTGATCGAGGTCGGTGCGCGCGCGTGGACTGAGGCGACGATTAAGAAACACTTTTGGAGGCTGCTGCGCGCGCAGCGGCGAGCCTCTCCCGTCCACGTCGCTTCACATCCTCAGCCAAGGTCTTGGCGTCGAACTCCTCGCCCGGCCCGCTGTCCAGCCCCTTCTGAATCTCGGCGCGCAGTGCTTCGAGCTTGGCCTCGCGCGCCTGCATCTGGCGCAGGCTTTCCCGCACGACGTCGCCGGCGGTTTCGTAGCGACCGCTTTCGACCAAGCTGTCGACGAACGCCGCGGAGTGCTCGTCGAGGGTGTAGCTGCCGGCCATGGGAGCCTCCTTGAGCAGATTTCAGAAGGATAGGGATCACCCGGTTTCCCTGCAACCGGCTTGGCGTACCGGCATTTTCCTCCTATTTACATGACGCAACTCGGATTTTTCAGGCTCCAGCCCATGACCGCCCCGCTCAAAGCCATCGACGGCAGCGCCGAACTGACGACGCTGACGACCGACCTGGGCCGCCAGGCCCGCGCCGCCGCCCGGATCCTGGCGCTGGCGCCGCCGGAGCAGAAGAACCGCGCGCTGGAGGCGATGGAGCGGGCGATCCGCGCCCATGCCGACAAGATCCTGGCGGCGAATGCCGAGGATGTCGCCGATGCCAAGGCGGCTGGCACGACGTCGGCGTTTCTGGACCGGCTGACGCTGACGCCGGCGCGGGTCGAGGCGATGGCCGAAAGCATCACGGTGGTGCGTGGCATCGCCGATCCGGTCGGTACCGTCACCGAGAGCTGGCAACGGCCGAACGGCATGACGATCGAGCGCGTCCGCGTGCCGCTCGGCGTCGTCGCGGTGATCTTCGAAAGCCGGCCCAACGTCGCCGCCGACGCCGGCGTGCTGTGCCTGAAGTCCGGCAATGCCGTGATCCTGCGCGGCGGCTCCGAGAGCTTCCGCTCCTGCCGTGCGATTCACGACTGCCTGGTGCAGGGGCTGCGCGAGGCGGGGCTGCCGGACGCGGCGATTAGCTTGGTGCCGACCCGCGACCGTGCCGCGGTGGGCCTGCTCCTCGCGGGCCTCGATGGTGCAGTCGACGTCATCGTGCCGCGCGGCGGCAAGAGCCTGGTGGCGCGTGTCGAAAGCGAGGCGCGGGTGCCGGTGTTCGCGCATCTCGAAGGCGTCAATCACGTCTATGTCGATCGCAGCGCCGATCCGGCGATGGCCAAGTCGATCGTGCTCAACGCCAAGATGCGCCGCACCGGCGTCTGCGGCGCGGCCGAAACGCTGCTGATCGATCGCGCGGGCGCTGCGACGCATCTGGCGCCGCTGGTGACGATGCTGATCGACTCGGGGTGCGAAGTCCGCGGCGATCAGGCCGTGCAACAGGTCGATCCCCGGGTGAAGCCGGCGAGCGACGAGGATTGGGACACCGAGTATCTCGATGCGGTGATCGCCGCCAAGCTGGTCGACGGCGTCGACGCGGCGATCGCCCATATCCACGATCACGGATCGCACCACACCGACGCGATCGTCGCCGAGGATGCTCAGGCCGCCGCGAAGTTTCTCGGCGAAGTCGATTCCGCGATCGTGCTGCACAACGCCTCGACGCAGTTCGCCGACGGCGGCGAATTCGGTTTCGGCGCCGAGATCGGAATCGCCACCGGCAAATTTCACGCCCGCGGGCCGGTCGGCGCCGAGCAGCTCACGACCTTCAAGTATCGCATCCATGGCAGCGGGCAGACCCGGCCGTGATGCCGCCGCGCCGCCGAGGCTGAGGTGACGCCGGATCTCGCCGCGGCGCGCCGCGCGATTCCGCCGTTCACGCCCGGGATGCGGATCGGGCTGCTCGGCGGCTCGTTCAACCCGCCGCATCTGGCGCATCGTGCGATCAGTCAGTTCGCCATCAAGCGGCTGAAGCTCGACCGGCTGTGGTGGCTGGTATCGCCTGGCAATCCGCTGAAGGATATCTCCAGCCTGCGCGAGATCGACGCCCGGGTCGCCGCAGCACAGAGCGTCGCGGACGATCCGCGCATCCGGGTCAGCCGTCTCGAAGCCGTCATCGGCACCCGCTACACTGCTGATACTCTTCGTTATCTGCGCCGGCATTGTCCCGGCGCTCGCTTCGTCTGGATCATGGGCGCCGACAATCTGGCTCAGTTCCATCGCTGGCAGCAGTGGCAGCAGATCGCGGCCGAGGTCCCGATTGCGGTGATCGACCGTCCGCCGACCAGCTTGCGCGCATTGGCGGCTCCCGCCGCGCAGCGCCTGATGCGAATGCGAATTCCTACCGACAAGGCGGCGACGCTGGCGGATCGCGCCGCGCCTGCCTGGGTGTTTCTAACCGGACTGAAATCGCCGGTGTCCTCGACCGCGTTGCGGAACCCCGATGGAAGCTGGAAGACATGATGGTCGCGTCTGCTGGACTCTCGGCGCGGCGCTCCCCACATCGGACGTGTGACTTTTGCGAGACGGCGCGGCGGCTTCTACGGCGCACTCGAGGCGCCCTGGATTCCACTTTGCTGGAAATTGCTTTAGAATGGCCTGTGGGCGCCGGGAGTCGGCACCCGCGATACAGTGAAAGGAAAGGTCCCTGACCACTTCTGTATTGTCCACGTCGGCTTTGCCGAAATCGGTCGCGGCAGAGGCTTCGCGGTCCGCGTCAACCAGGACTGCGCCAGTACCGACCCCTGAGGCGATCACTCCGAATGCATCGCAGTTCAAAGCTGCGCCCGATGCGGAGGCAACGCTGAAACTGATCCTCTCCCGCCTCGACGACATGAAGGCGGAAGAGACGGCGACCATCGACCTCCGCGGCAAATCAGCGATGTTCGACTACGTGGTCGTCACCAGCGGACGGGCCAACCGTCACGTCGGCGCGATCGCCGAGAACGTCGTCAAGGCGCTGAAGCAGGCCGGCATCGCCGCGCCGCACGTCGAAGGCTTGCCGAATTGCGATTGGGTGCTGATCGACAGCGGTGACGTGGTGCTGCACGTCTTCCGTCCCGAGGTCCGCGAATTCTACAACCTCGAGCGGTTGTGGACCCAGGGACCGTCGCCGGCGAAGACGCTGTAGTTATCGGACCCGGTTGGTGTCGGCGCGACTGGCGGCGCCTGTCTGATGGATGAGTAGCGCGGCTCTCGCGCAAGAGGCGCGTGAGCCGATGCGACTGATGATCCTGGCGGTCGGTAAGCTGAAGCAGGGGCCGGAGCGAGAGCTCGCCGAGCGATATCGCGCGCGGTTCGACGATTTCGGCCGCAAGCTCGGCTTCCGCGGCCTCGACATCCACGAGATCTCCGAGAGCCGCGCCCGGGAGGCGCCGGCGCGGATGGCGGAAGAAGCCGCCGCGATCGCCGCCCAGGTGCCCGACGGCGCGGTTCTGGTGGCGCTTGACGAGCGCGGCCAAAGCCTCGGCAGCGCGGCCTTTGCCGCGCAGCTCGGGCGCTGGCGGGACGAACAGGTGGCAGGTACTATTTTCGTGATCGGCGGTGCGGACGGACTTTTGCCCGAATTGCGGCGCAAGGCAAAGTTGAGCCTGTCGTTCGGCGCTGCGACCTGGCCGCACCAGATGGTCCGTGTCCTACTGTTGGAGCAGATCTATCGGGCCGCGACGATCTTGGCGGGACATCCATACCATCGTGCGTAACCGACGCCGAAGTGAACCGATGCATGTACCGCGCGACACGGCTGCGAGGGATCAGGCGGCTGCCGGCAATTGGCGGCGCGTGGCGCTGTTGTCCGCTGGCCTCGCCGCGGGCGGTGTGTTCGCCGGCTCTCAAGACGCTCTGATCGGCTCAGCCCGGGCGCAGACAGCGCCGGCCGCCACCGCTGCATCGCCGTCGATGGCCGACCTGATCAAGCAGCACGAGCAGGAGCTGGAAGCGGCCCGTGCGCAGCAAAAGAGCGCCGCCGAACAGCAGGACAAGCTGAGAGCCGATCTCGCTGCCATCGGTGCTGACCGCAGCAAGCTCAACCAGGAACTGATCGACGTTGCCGGCAAAGTGCGGACGGTCGAAACTAGGATCAGCGACGCCGAAGCGCGATTGCGACCGCTGGACGCCCGCGAAACCGAAATCCGATCCTCGCTCGAGCAGCGCCGCGACGAGATCGGCGAGGTTCTGGCTGCGCTGCAGCGCGCCGGCCGCCGCGCCCCGCCGGCGCTGCTGGTGCGCCCCGAAGATGCACTGGAGTCGCTGCGAACCGCGATCCTGCTCGGCGCGGTGGTGCCGGAGCTGCGCACCCGGGCCGAACGACTCGCCACCGACCTCGGTGAACTGATCGCCGTGCGCCAGAGGATCGCCGCCGAGCGCGACGTGCTCGCCGCCGACCGTTCGAAGCTGACCGCCGACCAGACCCGGCTCGCCGCCCTGGTCGAGGAGCGGCAGCGGCAGCAGAGCGCCGTCGAAAAGGACATCGAGGCCGAGCGCGGCCGGGCCCTGACCCTGTCGCGCCAGGTCGACAGCCTGCAAGGCCTGATCGCCAAGATGGAGCAGGACCTCAAGAGCGCCGCCAAGGCGGCGGCGGTCGCCGGTCAGAAGGGGGCCCCCGCAGCACCGGGCGGCAAACCCAATCTGGCGGCGCTCAAAGATCCAGGCCGGCTCAGCCCGGCAGTCGCATTCGCGTCCGCCAAAGGCATGCTGCCGCTCCCGGTCAACGGAACCAAGATCCGCGATTTCGGCCGCCCCGACGGCGTCGGCGGCGTCGAGCGCGGCATCTCACTCGCAACGCGGCCGGGGGCGCAGATCACGACGCCGTGCGACGGCTGGGTGGTCTATGCCGGCCCATTCCGCTCCTACGGACAACTCTTGATCCTCAACGCCGGGGGCGGGTATCATGTCTTGATCGCCGGGATGGAGCGCATTTCGGTCAATATTGGCCAATTCGTGCTCACGGGAGAGCCGGTCGCGACCATGGGTTCGACCTCGCGGGTCGCCTCTATTATCGCGGCGAACGCCAGTCAGCCCGTGCTGTACGTCGAGTTCCGTAAAGACGGCACTCCCATCGATCCAGGCCCATGGTGGGCCGCAACTGAAGGCGAAAAGGTTCGCGGATGATGCGCAAGACTTCGGTAATCCTCCTCAGCGCCGTCACCGGTGCCGCGCTGACACTTTTCGTCACTCAGCCGCGCACGATGCTGATGGGCGCCAGTGCCCGCGCCGCCACCTCCGACACCTATCGCCAGCTCAATTTGTTCGGCGATGTGTTCGAGCGCGTCCGTAGTGACTACGTCGAGAAGCCGGACGACTCCAAGCTGATCGAATCCGCGATCAGCGGCATGCTGACCGGCCTCGATCCGCATTCCAGCTACATGGACGCCAAGAGCTTCCGTGACATGCAGGTGCAGACCCGCGGCGAATTCGGCGGCCTCGGCATCGAAGTCACGATGGAAGACGGGCTGATCAAAGTGGTGTCGCCGATCGACGACACCCCCGCGTCGAAGGCCGGCATTCTCGCCAACGACATCATCACCAATCTCGACGACGAGGCGGTGCAGGGCCTGACCTTGAACCAGGCGGTCGAGAAGATGCGCGGCCCGGTCAACACCAAGATCCGGCTGAAGATCGTCCGCAAGGGCCAGGACGCTCCGATCGAGGTGACGCTGGTGCGCGATAACATCCGCGTCCGCTCGGTGCGCGCCCGCGTCGAAGACGGCGACATCGGCTACATCCGCATCACCACCTTCAACGAGCAGACCACCGAGGGCCTCAAGAAGGAAATCGGCAACCTCACCAATCAGATCGGTGCCGACAAGCTGAAGGGCTTCATCCTCGATCTGCGCAACAATCCGGGCGGTCTGCTCGAGGAAGCCGTGACCGTGTCGGATGCATTCCTCGACCGCGGCGAGATCGTGTCGACCCGCGGCCGCAACGCCGAAGAAACCCAGCGCCGCTCCGCCCATGCGGGCGATCTCACCAAGGGCAAGCCGGTGATCGTGCTGGTCAACGGCGGCTCGGCCTCGGCGTCGGAGATCGTCGCCGGCGCGCTGCAGGACCATAAGCGCGCCACCGTGGTCGGCACCCGTTCGTTCGGCAAGGGCTCGGTGCAGACCATCATCCCGCTCGGCTCCGGCAACGGCGCGCTGCGGCTGACCACCGCGCGCTACTACACGCCGTCGGGCAAGTCGATCCAGGCCAAGGGCATCACCCCGGACATCGAAGTGATGCAGGACGTGCCCGCCGACCTCAAGGCGCGGACCGACACCAAGGGTGAGGCTTCGCTGCGCGGCCATCTGAAGGGCGCCGACGGCGACGAGAAGACCGGCTCGCAATCCTACGTGCCGCCGGAAGCCAAGGACGACAAGGCGCTGAAGGCAGCGGCCGATCTGCTCCACGGCATCAAGGTCAATGCGACCGCGCCGACGGCGGACAAGCAGACCAACGGCGACAAGGCCGCGGTCGACAAGCCGGCCGGCAACAAGGCGGCGAACTGACCGTTCGCATTCATCGACCCGGAATATCTGCGCGAAGGGCGGCCGGCGGGGCCGCCCTTTTTGCTGGGCGGCTTGGCGCCCGAGACCGCCGCGCGGCGTCGAGCGCCGGCTGCATCGTGCTATCGTCGCTCCGACTGATTCGGGAGATCGTTAGCAGTGTCGGCGGACGAACTGAGCACCCCGCTGGGTCAGAAGCGGAACCGGTGGCAGCGGCTGCGCCATTATCGGCTGCCGTTCAACGCCACGCAGGCGATCGCGACGCTGCTCGGCCTGTTCGTTCTGGTGTTCCTCGGCTTTGCGATCTTCGGCAACGATCCGTTCGGTGGCGAGCCGGTGGTTCAGGTCGAGATCAAGCCGGCCCCCGATGAGCCGAAACAGGCCGCAGCCGAACCCGGCCAGGATCAGGGCGGCAAGACCGGCGGCCCTGCGACTGCCGCCGCCGATCACCAAGGCACCAAGGAAGCGGCACCGGGCCACAAGACCATCACCATCATCGACGGCTCCAAGGGCACCCGCCAGGACGTGGTGGTCGCGACCGGCGGTGCGGAGAATGCGGAGCTGCCCGCCGCCCAGGCGCCGGCCGACGGGATCAACCCCAAGCTGCTCGAGCAATCGCGCTACGGCATGATTCCCGTGATGGTCGGCGGACTGAAGCCGTTCAACGCCTATGCGATGACCACCGACGCCGATCGCGCCAAGGCCGAGCGGATGCCGACGGTCACGATCGTGGTCGGCGGCCTCGGGATCGGCGCCGCCCGCACCAACGAGGCGGTGATGAAGCTGCCGGCGGCGGTGGCGCTCGCCTTCACGCCGTACGGATCGGACCCGGGCAAGCTGGCGACCGAGGCGCGGGCCAAGCGCCACGAGGTCATTCTGCAGATCCCGATGGAGCCGTTCGATTATCCGGACAACGACCCCGGACCGCAGACGCTGCTGACCTCCAGCGCGCCGGAGCAGAATCTCGACCGGCTGAACTGGCATCTCAGCCGGATTCAGGGCTACGTCGGACTATCGAATTTCATGGGCGCTCGGTTCGTCGCCACCGAGCCGGCGATGCAGGCGGTGATCCGCGACGCGGCCAAGCGCGGACTAGGCTATCTCGACGACGGCACCGCGCCGCGCAGCGTCGCCGGCACGCTGGCCAAATCGCTGGCGATCCCGTATGCGCGAGCCGACCTCACGATTGATCAGGTGCCCGCCGGCGCCGACGTCGACAAGGCGCTGGCGCGGCTGGAGAGCATCGCCAAGGAACGCGGCAGCGCAATCGGCATGGCTTCTGCGCTTCCCGTGACGATTGAACGAATTGTCAACTGGAGCAAGAGCTTGGAGAGCCGAGGCATCCTGCTGGTGCCATTGACAACGGCGATGCTGAAATCAAAATCGAGTTGAGTTGACCCTGCTTGGGGATGCGGAAGGCACTGACGGAATGGCCCGCTACGAAGACCTGCCCTATCGAACCTGCGTCGGCGTGATGCTGATCAACCGGGAGGGTCTCGTCTTCATCGGGCGCCGCGCCGGCGGCATCGAGCACGTCGACGAAACCCACGTCTGGCAAATGCCGCAAGGCGGCGTCGATCCCGGCGAGGACACCTGGGAAGCCGCCAAGCGCGAGCTGTTCGAGGAGACGAGCGTCCGCTCGGTCGAAAAGCTCGGCGAAGTGCCGGACTGGCTGATCTACGACATTCCTCGCACCGTCGCCGGCCGCGCCTGGAAGGGCCGCTACCGCGGCCAGCGCCAGAAATGGTTCGCCGCGCGCTTCACCGGGGTCGATTCCGAGATCAACGTCGCCCACCCCGGCGACGGCCACAAACCTGAATTCACCAGCTGGCGCTGGGAGCCGATGCACAATCTCCCGGAACTGATCGTGCCGTTCAAGCGCCCGGTCTACGAACGCGTCGTCAAAGAATTCACCCAGCTCGCCGCCGCGGTGTAACGCGACCGATCCTTTCGTCATTGCTGTGCAAGTTCAATAATTCGGTGATCGAATCCACCCATCAGGGAGGCTTCGATGCGCGACAACAGTTTCGACCGGACGATCGAGCGGAATTACATCCAGAAATGGCGGTTTCTGATGGCCGAGTACGA
>NZ_UFQQ01000039.1 GCF_900218015.1 Rhodopseudomonas pentothenatexigens
GAGGCAATGCTGCGCGAGCTCGGCATCGTGCACCGTTACACTCGGCCTTACCGCCCCCAGACCAACGGCAAGATCGAGCGCTTCTGGCGGACCCTGGACGACGACGTGATCGACGGAGCCACCTTCGACAACCTCGACCACTTCGCCAACGAGTTGTTCGAATACATGGTCTATTACAACAACTTCAGGCCCCACCAGGCCCTCGGCGGCAAAACCCCGAAGGACTTCGCCGCCGACAAAAAAATCCGATCACCGAATTAGTGAACTCGCACAATTGCGAGCTCTTCTCACTCGCCGCTGCTGCGTTGCTCCATGACGCCCGCCGGGCTAACACTTTGCGGTTCCAGGTCAGGACATCGCCATGCAGATTCTCCGTCACCGCATCGAACTCGCCACCACTGCGCCGATCCAGCTCATCGACATCACCGATCAGGTTCGTCGCTTCGTCGCCGGCAGCGGCGTCAAGGACGGTCTGGTCACGGTGAGCTGTCTGCACACCACCGCTCGGATCAACGTCAACGAGCGCGAAGAGAAGCTCGAGCGCGACATGCTGACCTTTCTGAAGCGCTTCGTGCCGCGCGACGGCGACTATCTGCACAATCTCGATCCGGTCGATGGCCGCGACAACGCGCATTCGCATCTGATCGGACTGTTCATGAACTCGTCGGAGACGATCCCCGTCGCGCACGGCTCGATGGTACTCGGCGAATGGCAGTCGGTGTTCTTCATTGAGCTCGACGGTCCGCGTCAGCGACGCCGCGTCGAATTGCAGATCATCGGGTAAGGCCAGTCGCGTCCCGCGCGACGACTCCCCCATCGAAAGAACGGGGTGCTACGGATGGATACGTGGGCTGCGCCCGCGTATGACCGCAGCGATATCACCAAACAGGTCATCAGCCATGACGCCGGACGACATCGCAGGCTTCTACGCCAAGCGCGCGGATCTCGATCTCGACGATTACATCGAGCTGGATTTCGACTTCGAATGCGCCGGCGATCCGCGCGAGGCCGCGGCGCATCTGTGCAGCGAGCAGTCGACCGCGCAGTGGCGCCGGGTCGGTTTCGACGAGGACTTCCGCCCGCGCTTCGCCGCCAAGGTGCTGGAGCTGCATGCCGAGCCGCGCCCCTCGGGCTTCAGCATTCCGGTGGAATGTGCCGCGCGCGGGCCGGTCCACGCCTGCCGCGTCACGATCGCGCATCCGCACGGCAATTTCGGCGCGAAGATTCCGAATCTGTTGTCGGCGGTGTGCGGCGAGGGCGTGTTCTTCTCGCCCGGGATCCCGCTGATCCGGCTGCAGGACATCCGGTTTCCCGACGCGTATCTGGCCGCGTTCGACGGCCCGCGCTTCGGCATCGCCGGCCTGCGCGAGCGGCTTCAGGCGTTCGATCGTCCGATCTTCTTCGGCGTGATCAAGCCGAACATCGGACTGCCGCCGCAGCCGTTCGCGGAGCTCGGCTATCAGAGCTGGAGCGGCGGCCTCGACATCGCCAAGGACGACGAGATGCTGGCGGATGTCGACTGGTGTCCGCTCGCCGAGCGCGCCGCGCTGCTCGGCGACGCCTGCCGGCGTGCGTCGGCCGAAACCGGCGTGCCGAAAATCTATCTGGCCAACATCACCGACGAAGTCGATCGGCTGGTCGAACTGCACGACGTCGCGGTGGCCAATGGCGCCGGCGCCCTGCTGGTCAATGCGATGCCGGTGGGCCTGTCGGCGGTGCGGATGTTGCGCAAGCACGCCACCGTGCCGCTGATGGCGCATTTCCCGTTCATCGCCGCGTTCAGCCGTCTGGCGAACTACGGCATCCACTCCCGGGTGATGACGCGGCTGCAGCGGCTGGCTGGCTTCGACGTGGTGATCATGCCCGGCTTCGGGCCGCGGATGATGACGCCGGAGCACGAAGTGCTCGACTGCATCCGCGCCTGCCTTGAGCCGATGGGGCCGATCAAGCCGTGTCTGCCGGTGCCGGGCGGCAGCGACTCGGCGGCGACGCTGGAGAACGTGTATCGCAAGGTCGGAAGCGCCGATTTCGGCTTCGTGCCGGGGCGGGGCGTGTTCGGCCATCCGATGGGACCGGCGGCGGGCGCCGCTTCGATCCGCCAGGCGTGGGACGCGATCGCCGCGGGAATTCCGGTGGCCGATCATGCGGCCGGCCATCCGGAGCTTGCGGCGGCGCTGCAGGCGTTCGGCGGGCGCTGACCGGCACCCGCCGCGGTATGTCGGCGCCTCAGCGCGGCAGTTCGGTGAAGGTGACGATCACGGCGCTGCGCCGCCCCATGGTCGGCGCGCCATCGCTATGGATCCCGGCCGGATCGTAGATCACCGCGTTGCCCTGGCTGCCGGTCAACTCGACCTGGTTGTCGGCAATCGCCGCGGTGAAATTGCTGTCGGCGACCAGATCGGCGCCGAACGAAGCCTTGCGCTGCAGCCCGGCGGGCAACGCGTAGAACGTCTCACGGGCGGTCGGCAGGGTCGAGGACAATCCGCACAGGTCGTTGGCGCGGCGGATCATCGCGTCCCAGAATCGCCGGCCGGCGCGGTTGCTGCCCGCCACATAGGTGAACGGGCCGTTCGCGGCTGCGGTCTCGCCGAGATAGACCACCATCTTCACCACGTTATAGCTGCCGTCGACCTTGAAGCCGTCGCACGGCGAGACGTCGACGCTGACGTCGGCGAACGGACTCGCGGATGCGCCGCTCGGCGCCTCGGTCAGTTCGGCGGTGATCCGGCCGACACCGACCGGACGCTTGAGATAGCCGCTGGCAGCTTCGGTCAGACCGGCGTCGGCCGCGACCTGGTTGAACCATTTGTACAGCTCAGGCGCCGCCGCAGCATCGATCACGACGCGGGTCGAATCCGGATCGCCTGGAATCGCGACGCGATGCTCCAGCGATTTGAACGCGGCATCGAGCTGCTTGCGCAGCTCCACGATCTTGTCGGGGCCGAGCTGCACCGGTGCGAACCCGTCCTGCGCCAGGGGGGCGAATACCGCGCTGCCGCGCTCGGTCTTCGGCGCGTAGGCCGACCCGGCGCTGAATCGGCCGAGCCGCTGCAGCATGATCAGCCGCAGATAGGTCGGCAGGCCGCGCAGCACCGTGACGAAGCGGTTGCCGGTTTCAGCGGGACGCGGCAGATGCTCGACATCGATCATCCGCTGAGCGGTGGTGAGGACAAATCCGTAGCCGAAGATAGTGATCGCCTTCAGCCGCGCGCCCAGCATCGGCATCGACATCACGCGGCCATAGGCCGGGTGGGCGTCGTAGTCGATCATCGGCAGGTGATCGAACGGATAGGATTTGGTTTCGGATTGCATGGTCAGCCCCTCTGAAGGCATCGCCGATAGCACGGACGCGGGATTGGAATATGGCGGTCGGCCGCGAGGCCGGCGAGTTGGCAATCCGGCCAACACGCCGGGCGCGGCTCAAACACAACGGCCGCTCCGGTATCCGAAGCGGCCGTTCGAAGGTGAAGCACAGCGCGGTACCGGCGCGGTCAGATCCAGGCGAAATTCGCTGCCGGGCGCGCACTGCGGTTGAGCAGCGAGCGCATCAGGCAACGCTCGATCTGCACCGACGAGATCGTGGCGGCGTCGGCGCCGACCAGGGCGCCGGCGTCGCTGCGCTCGGCGAACACCCGGCCGCTCGCGACTACGGCCAGCGCCGGATTGCGCGACGCGGCGCGCAGCTTGCGGATGGTTTCGGCCACGCGCGGCAGCCAATGCTCGCGGCGCAGCGCGGGGCTGAGCGACAAGTTCACGGCGTCGAACCAGCCGCTGGCGACCAGATCCATCAGCGCCCGGTCGCCGTCGGGAAACTCGCTGACCGTGTTCCAGCCGGCCTGACGCAGCAGTTCGGCGTGCAAGGCGGCGCAGAACGAATGCGGCTCACCCGGCTGCGATACCAGCAGCACGCTGCGCGGCTGCGACCTTGCCAGCGGTGCCGACAACAGATCGAAACTGATCCGCCGCATCGCGGTCTGCAGGTGGCAGAGCCCGATGGTGACTTCGAATTCGCTGCAGGCGTCTTCGCTCCACAGGTTGCCGAGGCTGCGGGCGGTCGGTTCGAACAGGCCGGTGAACAACGCGGTCGGCGACGACGCCCGCGCCAGCGATTTGTCGATCAGATCGAACGCGTCGGCGAGATTCGGCGCGATCAGGAGCCGGGCGAGTTCGGCAGCTCGGGCTTCCGCCGGATCCTGCGCGGTGCGCGTCCTGGCGGCGGTGTGCTTGATGACGAGATGCGGAATAACAGTCGAGACAATGCTTTCGGGATGCACGGCACGCACTCGATCTGGTTGCCCTCGAACACAGGAAAACGACGCTGAACGAATGCGATCGAGCCGTCGCCGCTGCCGAGGGGAAGCAGGGAGTGGATCGCCTCGCGCGGCTGGCAGCCCGTCAACAAACCGGCAGCACCGTTGCCGCGGCTGCGAAGGGAGCCCGGAATCGGACGGTCGTCTTTGCTCTAAATCAAAACGGCACAGCCGCGTCGTTCGCGGGCGGCAACGCCGAACGCCGTCTCCCGGCCGGACCGCAGCGGCATAGGGTCGCGGCAGACGGGCCGAGGCGATTGGGCGATCGAGTGTCGGCCGGTCGCGCGGCGGTCATCGGCCGGGCTTCGGCGAGAGCTCCCGAGTAGTTCGACGAAGTCGGGCGATGGCGGAAATGCCCGGCTGGCGATTGTTACTTCGGCACCACCAGCGGAGTCGCCCACCACGGCGCGTGCCGGGAATTAGTAAGCGAACGTCGTCGAAATTACCGCCGGTCGAAGGAGTGAAGCGAGCTTACTCCATTGTCGTGGGTCAAGCGACGGCCGGCACTTCTCTGTATATTTACAGCCGCGCGAATCGGAGCAAAACTGATTCCACGGATCGTGACTTGCTGAGCAACTACCTGTTTAATCAAAGAGTTAGACGGCTAATTGACTCATGGTGATTCGCGATTCTCTAGAACGAGTGTCTGGTTACCAGTCGCTCGTTCACCGTTCCAGCGTGAGGCGTTTTCTTAGCGTAGCCGGAACAGGTCTGCGCGGAAGTTAACGAGTGGTTAACGTTAATAAGTAAAGCGTTGTTCACGCTGTTCACCTTAGGGGGCAAGCCGCCCCTAATTGAAGAAAGCTGGAGAACTACGATGCAATTCGATCTGTCCAACCGAAACCTAGCCCAGAAGATTTCGATCCTCGTCTTGGGAATTACGCTGTTCGCCTCGGTCGCCATCGGTGGCGTCGGCGAAATGGTCTTGCACAAGGTGACCGATAGCCACGCCAAGCAGACGGCGCGGGTCGCGTCGCTGGACCGTCTGGTCGGCCAGGGAGGGGCGACGCTGTCGCCTGTCCGCGCCGCGGACGGCAGCATCGTCGGCATGCTGGTGATGCAGCAGGATGCCGGACCCGTGGTGATGCCGGCCTCGTTCGAAGGCCAGGGTCTGATGGTGCAGGCGTCGGAGACCGTGGTCACGTCCACCCCCGATTACGGCGTCGGCGCCGCTCGCACCATGCTGCTTCTCGCCGGTGTCGTCGTGTTTGCGGTGGTCGGTCTGGTCGGAACCCGGATTTCGCGCGGCCTGCTGGCGCCGCTCGGTGAGCTCGAGAAGGACGTCGAACGGCTCGCCTCCGGCGACACCAGCGTCCGCATCCATGCGCTGAGCCGCTCGGATGAAATCGGCCGGATCGCGCGGTCGATCGCCAAGATCCAGCAGTCGCTGATCGAGCTGGCGAAGCTGAAGAGTCACCGCGTACTCGACGGCACAACCGGCATTCTGGCCAATCTCAAGGAAATGTGGATGGATCTGAAGGGGGCCGTCAGCAATGCCCGAGAGATGTTGTTCACGGACGGACGGACGGTCAGCGAGACGCTGTCGCGGTCGTGGAGCAGCTGGCTACACAACGGTCTGGGCGTTCCGAAGCGCGCCTGACCGGCGCCTCGCCTCGCGACCCTGAACGCGCCTCCTGGAGTTATTGAAGGCGCGACGATCAAGACCACGCGTTGAGATCACCACATCGAGGCTCACCCAGCGGGTGAGCCGGTACCAACAAAAGCCCGCGCATCGCCGCGGGCTTTTCTATTTGGATCAGCCGACCTGATGGCCGCCGCGACAACAGGCGGCAAAGCGGCGACCGTCTGCGCCGGTCCGCCAACCAGCAATGTGTCGGCGATGTCTCCAATCGCGCCGGCCGGGTGCTCGATGCAGCCAGGCAGGTGGTCGCGCTCCCCTCAGGACATGATCGCCCGCGACAAGCGTTGCGACGAGCCAGGACGGGATCCACCCGTCGGGTTGTGGACCAGCGACTGTCGACGATTGCTGCTTCAGGAATGTCCGACCCACGGTCGAAGCCGGGGCAAACCTGCATCGGTGATGCAAAGTCGCGCGGGCGGAGCGGACCGGTTCGGACAGAGACGGAATGGTGCCGCAAGAGGGGCTCGAACCCCCGACCCCGTCATTACGAATGACGTGCTCTACCAGCTGAGCTATTGCGGCAACCGCGGCGCGTCGACGAAACGCCCCGAAATGTCGGCTCCTGATATCGGGCGGCGGCCTGATTGGCAAGAACCAGAGCGCCACAACCGGCGGTCGGAGCGCCCGCCGATGAGATCTCGAAGCCGTCGTGCGCCGGCCCGAACCTTGGCCGGCCAGCTCAGCGCTGCGGCCGGTAGCCGCGCCAGCCGCTGCTTTGTCCCGTCGGAGTCTGCGGACGCTCGGTGAACTCTTCCGGCGCGGCTTCCTCGTCGACACCGGGATCGTCCGGAGCGCGGACGATCGGAATTACCGGCGGCGGTGCTTCCTTGCGGCGGTGGAACAGCGGCGCCGCAGACGACGACATCGGGATCACCGTGTCCGAGGCCGTCTGGGCCGCCGCTTCGGCCGGCTTGGCTGGCTTATCGGACTTGGCGGGCTCTTCAGCGGGCGGTGTCGAGGTTTCCTTCGGTGTTACGATCGGCGCCTCAGGAGCGGCTTCGACCGTGACCGTGACCGCCTCCGACGATTCTGCGGCCGGCAACGCCTCGGCGGTGGCCGAGGCGATCAGCGCATCGTGGAACTTGTCCTCGACCACCACCGCTTTGTTCGACGGCAGCGCCGAAACCGGCACCTGCCACTGGAAGGCGTCGAGCCGCCCGGTGACCGGCGACACCGGCCGCCAATGCTCGGACACGTAGCCATCGGCGGTCCACACCGGATCGTGCAGGGCGCGCACCGCTCGCAACGTCCAGGCCCGCGCCTTCGCGGTGTCGCCCCGGTCGCCGTGCTCGATCTCCGCCATCAGCATCGCGACTCGTTGGGTGGGCATCTCCAAATAAGGTTCGAGCACCGCGCGGGCACGGCTGAACGACCCGGCATCGATCGCGGCGCGGGCGACCGCCACCGCGCTTTCGAGCTGCTGCGGACCCTTGCCGACAAGATTTTCAACCCGGCCGAGCCGCGCGCTCGCGGTGTCGCCCGGCTTGAGGTTGGCATAGGTCGAAGCCAGGTCGGGATGCGGCTGCGCCTGCCAGGCGGCCTCGATCACCTTCATGGCGCGGCGGACCTGATGGGCCTCGGCGAGGTACTTCGCTGCCAGCACCGCCGCCGGCACCAGGGTCGGCGCCAGCTTGTTGGCTTCGAGCGCGCTGTCGCGCGCCACGCTCTCGTCGCTCTCCTCCAGATCGATCGCCCGCGCGGTCAGCAGCACCGCGCGCTGCCGGCGAAACGCCTTCTTGTCGATCAGCCCGGCCGACAGATTGCGCTCGAGGATCTCCAGCGCGCCGGTCCAGTCGGCGCGGGCGCAGCGGAAGCCGAGCACCGCCTGAGACGCCCAGGCACAGTTCGGCTGCAGACGCAGGGCCTCTTCGGCAATCGCCAGCGCCGCATAGGGATCGTCGGCGCGCTGCGCCTCGATGTACAGCCCGCGCATGCCGAGCGACTTGGTGTCCTTGCGCGAGGCCATCGCCAGGAACGCACGGCGCGCACCTTCGCGATCGCCTTCGAGCTGCGCCGACTGCGCCTGCAGCAGCAGCGCCAGCGGATCGTGCGGAGCGTGGCGCCGCGCCGTGTTGGCGTGGGCGCGTGCCGCGCTGCTGTCGCCATGGCCGACCGCGAGCAGGCCCTGGGTGATGGCGTTGCGGGCGCGGGCGCTGCGCCGCGAGCTGCGGCCGCGCTTCATCCAGCCGGGTGCGCGCAGCACCCCGAGAATGATCGCCCAGGCCAGCATCACGGCCACGATGGCGCCGCCGAGTACCAGTGCGAACACCGGCAGGGTCATCGACGCCCGCCAGTCGTTCCACGACAGCACCACCTCGCCGGGCTGTTCGGCCACCCAGGCAGCGCCCGCCGCCGCGAGCGCGATGATCACAAGAAACAGGACGATGCGCAGCATGAGCAGACCTATGGCGACGGTTTCTGCAGCGCCCCGAGCGCTGCGGTGGCGAATTGATGAGACGCGGCGAGCGCCTGGTCGCGCGCCTCGGCCTTGTCGATCCAGGATTGAACAGGAGCGCGGTCGTCCGGCGCAAGCGCTTTCAGCTCCTTCAGCGCGGCCGCGATGTCGCCCTGCTTGCCGGCGGCGGTGAGCCGGCCGATGACCGCCGTGCGATCGATGCCCTCGACCGCGTCGGAGCGCTGAATCTTGACCAGCCGCTCGGCATTGGCCGTGAACCGGTCGATGAAACTCGCGTTCGAGCTGGTCCTGTCCGGCAGCAGCTTGGGCAGCTGTTCGATCAGCTCCTCGCCCAGCGCACCCGCACTCGGAACGCCGGTGGCGGCGAATCGATCCAGCGGCTTCAGCGCGGATGGATCCGGCGCAAGCGGCCTCGCGGCCTTGAGCAAAGCCTCGAACGGATTCCCCTGGCTGACGGCGAGGTCGAGCAGGGTGGCGGCGACGGCGCGGCGCAGCGCGCCGTCTTCGGCCGGAGCCGCCGTGGCCGCTGGTTTCTCGGCGTCAGCCTTGGCGGCGGTCTCCAGTGCGCCGAGGCGCCGATCGAGGGCTGCCAGCGCAGCGGTGGTCTGCTCCAGCGCGGCGCTCTGGTCGGCGCTGGCCGAGCCCGGCTGGCCGGCGGCTTCGGTCCCTGCGCCGGCCGGCGCTGCCTTCAGCTCCTTGACGGCGGCGGCGAGCTGATCGGCCTGGCCGCGCAGCGCCCCGACCTCGTCGCGCAGCGATGCGATCGTCTTCTCCAGCGCGTCGATCCGGCCGGCGGCTGCCGCATCCGGCGCGCCTGCCGCATCGGACGCGGCTTTCGGCTGCGCTTCGAGATTGGTGATCCGGATCGCCAGCGCTTCCAGGGCGGCGCGGTCGCCCGGCGCCGCCGCTGCGCCGCCGGCCGGGGCGGCTTCGAGCTTGGCGATCCTGGCGTTCAGGGCGTCGAGCGCGGCGGGATCGGCCTGCGGAGCGGTGACGCTGGTCGTCTCCAGGAATTGCGGCAGCAGCCCCATCTTGGCGGCGCCGACCACGAGGCCCGTGGCGATCGCAATCGTCAGTACCGGCGGCAGGATCAGCGACGCGATGCTGCTCCGCGGCGGTGCCGAGCTGTGCGCACCTGCCGACGCGTCGGCTGCGGCGGTGGTGGTGGCGAACTCCGGTTCCGGCAGCCCGGCCGCCTGTTCGGCCTGCTCACGCTGATCGGCGGCGATATCGAACGCCTGCTCCGGTCCGCGTGCCGGCTCGGTGTCGGGCGTCGTCTCCGCCGGCGCTCCCGCCTCGGACCCGGGAGCCGCAGCGCTCGTCTCCTCGGCCGAAGGCTGGGAATGCTCGGCCGGTTCCGCGGCCTGTTCGTGTTCGGGCCTGTTCTCGACCATCCTTGGATTTTCCTCGTCGCTACCTGTCGGTGCCGGCGGTCCGGCGCCGCATCAACTCACTTTGGCCGGGCCGAGTGCCCGATCCAGCGCTTCGAGCAGCGCTTTTTCGTCCGGCTTCCGCGCCACCATCACCTGGTTGGCGCCGGCCTCGCGCACCACCTCGGAGACCGCCTCCGACAGGCAGCACTGCGGGATCGCCAGCGCCGAGATTTCGATGCCGGAGGTCCGCGTTGCGTCCACGAAAGCCCGGGCACTGCGCCGCGAGTAGTGCAGCACCGCTTCGATCCCGTTGGCTGCGAAGGCATCACAGATATCGGCGGGCAGGCTCGGCACCGGCACCATCCTGTAGGCGGTCTGCATCACGACCTCGAAGCCATCTTCGCGCAATTCGCCGGCGAGGTCCCGCGACAGATCGGCGCCCGCCAGATACAGCAACGCGCCGGCGCGCTTGTCTGTCCCGCGAAGACTGTCGCGGATCTTGATCCTGAGCTTGGCGGCATCGCCGTCGGCCACGATGACGTTGCTGAATCCGGCATCCTGCGCCTTGCGGGCGGTGTGCTTGCCGACCGCAAACAGTGGCAGATCCAAGAGCCGCGCCAACACCGGCTGTCCTTCCAGCGCACGCAGCGCATTGGCGCTGGTGACGATCACCCCGGTGTAACGCGCGTCGGGATCGTCCGGGAAAGGCACCGGCTCGAACCGCAGCATCGGCGCCAGCAACACCTCATAGCCCTTGGCGCGCAGCGTCTTCGCGGTCGCGTCGCCGTCGGGTTGCGGGCGGGTGACGAGCAAAGCCACGCGTTACGTCCTCGCCTGTTGGTTGATGAAACTGAATCCGATGTAGCCCGGCCGCATGACCCTGAGCCGCGTGAAAACCGGTCGCGTCGCAGCGCCCCGCTTCGCTGCTCCCACGCAATCTGCCGGGGCCGCAGGGCGCCAAGGGGATGATTGCATTCCAAGACCCCGCAATGCTACGCGAGGCAAGGAGAACGCCGGTTCGGGCGCAAACGCAAGGGCTCAATTTGACTAGTGAACAAGCCTTGCTGGTGCTGGGGATCGAGACCACCTGCGATGAAACCGCAGCCGCTGTGGTCGAGCGTCGCGCCGACGGCAGCGGCAGGCTTCTCTCCAATATCGTACGTTCCCAGACCGACGAGCACGCGCCGTTCGGTGGCGTCGTCCCGGAGATCGCGGCGCGCGCCCATGTCGACGTGCTCGACGGCATCATTGCGGCGGCGATGAACGAGGCCGGCGTGGCGTTTGCCGGGCTGTCCGGCGTCGCGGCGGCCGCGGGACCCGGACTGATCGGCGGCGTGATCGTGGGTCTCACGACCGCCAAGGCGATCGCGCTGGTACATGGCACCCCGCTGATCGCGGTCAATCACCTCGAAGCCCATGCGCTGACGCCGCGGCTGACCGATGCGGTCGAGTTTCCCTACTGCCTGTTCCTCGCCTCCGGCGGCCACACCCAGATCGTGGCGGTGCTCGGCGTCGGCGACTATGCCCGGCTCGGCACCACGGTCGACGACGCGGTCGGCGAGGCGTTCGACAAGATCGCCAAGATGCTCGGCCTGCCCTACCCCGGCGGCCCGCAGGTCGAACGCGCGGCCGAAGCCGGCGATCCCAACCGCTTCGCGTTTCCCCGTCCGATGCTCGGACGTCAGGATGCCAATTTCTCGCTGTCCGGGCTGAAGACGGCGGTGCGCAACGAGGCCGGCAAGCTGACGCCGCTCGATCCGCAGGACATCGCCGATCTGTGCGCCGGCTTCCAGGCTGCGGTGCTGGACTCGGTCGCCGACCGGCTCGGTGCCGGCCTGCGGCTGTTCAAGGAGCGGTTCGGGCCGCCGAAGGCGCTGGTCGCGGCCGGCGGCGTCGCCGCCAACCAGGCGATCCGCCGGATGCTGCGCGAGGTCGCCGCGAAAGCGCAGACCACGCTGATCGTGCCGCCGCCGGCGCTGTGCACCGACAACGGCGCGATGATCGCCTGGGCCGGTGCCGAACGGCTGGCGCTCGGCCTCACCGACCCGATGGATACCGCGCCGCGCGCGCGCTGGCTGCTCGACGCTGGCGCCACCGCGCCGGCGAAATTTGCCAACACGCGCGCCGGGTTCTAAGGCCGGCAATGCTGTGTTGGTGGCTTGGATGATGTTGCGATGAGTTCGTTGAATTCGATTGCCGTGCTCGGCGGCGGCGCCTGGGGCACCGCGCTGGCGCAGACCGCCGCGCGGGCCGGGCGAAACGTGACGCTGTGGGAGCACGACCCCGGCAATGCCGAGCATCTGGCCGCGGCGCGCGAAAGCCGGTTTCTGCCCGGCGTAACGTTGGAGCCGTCGATCCGGGTGACGCGCGATCTGGCCGAAGCGGCGCACGCCGACGCGCTGCTGCTGGTGGTGCCGGCGCAGGTGCTGCGCCAGGTGGCGACGTCGCTGCAGCCGCTGATCGCGCCGAAGACGCCGCTGGTCGCCTGCGCCAAGGGCATCGAGCACGGCACCCACCGGTTCATGACCGAGATCATCGCCGAATGCGCGCCGGCCGCGATTCCGGCGATCCTGTCGGGGCCGAGCTTCGCCGCCGATGTCGCCCGCGGCCTGCCGACCGCGGTGACGATCGCCGCCACCGATGCGGCCTGCGCGCAGGCGCTGGCGCAGGCGATGAATTGCGGCAGCTTCCGCCCGTATCATTCGACCGATGTGCGCGGCGTCGAACTCGGCGGCGCTACCAAGAACGTGCTGGCGATCGCCGCCGGCATCGTCGAGGGCAAGAAGCTCGGCGCTTCGGCGCTCGCCGCGATGACGACGCGTGGTTTCGCCGAACTGGTGCGGTTCGGCAGGGCTTACGGCGCGCGGATCGAGACCATGCACGGCCTGTCCGGGCTCGGCGATCTGGTGCTGACGTGCGGCACGTCGCAATCGCGCAACTTCTCGTTCGGCGCCGCGCTCGGCCGCGGCGAGAGCATCGACACCGCTTCGCACGGCAAGCTCGCCGAAGGTTTCTTCACCGCGCCGGTGCTGATGGAGATGGCTCAGGCCAAGGGCGTCGAGATGCCGATTTCGGCCGCGGTCGCCGCGATCCTCGACGGCAAGCTCGGCGTCGAGGCGGCGATCGAAGGATTGCTGACGCGGCCGCTGAAGGCGGAGGAATAGACGTGGCGTACTGGCTGGTGAAATCCGAGCCGTCGGTGTGGTCGTGGGACCAGCAGGTCGCCAAGGGCGCCGAAGGCGAAGCCTGGACCGGGGTACGCAATCACTCCGCCAAGCTGCACATGGTGGCGATGCGGCGCGGCGACCGCGCGTTCTACTATCACTCCAACGAGGGCAAGGAGATCGTCGGCATCGCCGAGATCATCCGCGAGGCCTATCCGGACCCGACCGATGCCAGCGGCAAATTCGTCTGCGTCGACATCAAGGCCGACAAGCCGCTGAAGACCCCGGTGACGCTCGCCGCCGTCAAGGCCGAGCCCCGCCTCGCCGACATGGCGCTGCTGAAATACTCGCGCCTCTCGGTGCAGCCGGTGACGGCCGAGGAGTGGAAGCTGGTCTGCAAAATGGGCGGGCTTTAGCCCCAAGGTGCCCTGACTATTGTGATGTCATCCCCCGCGGATGCGGGGGATCCAGTATTCCAGGGCATTCGTGATCGACCTCGGGCTCTCTCCGATACTGGATCGCCCGCCTGCGCGGGCGATGACGTGGTGTTGGGCGGCTCGCTCCGCCTCGCAGGCCCCCACCTTTACATCTCTCCGCCACTCGCCCATCACCGCGCGATGAGCAGCTCCGCCATCGCCGATCCGATCGGCTTCATCCAGGCCAACACCCGGCTGCGCGCGGTGCCGCTGGTGCCGGAGGTTGTGCTGCACGTCGCCGACGAGGCGCTGCCGCTGTGGAGCAAGACCGAGGAAGAACTCGGCGAGGCCGGGTTGCCGCCGCCGTTCTGGGCGTTCGCCTGGGCCGGTGGACAGGCGCTGGCGCGCTACGTGCTGGATCACCCGGAGGACGTCGCCGGCAAACAGGTGATCGACCTCGCCTCCGGCTCCGGGCTGGTGGCGATCGCGGCGATGAAGGCCGGTGCGCACAAGGTCACCGCGTTCGATATCGACGGCTTTGCGCGCGAGGCGATTCTGGTCAACGCAACAGCGAATGGCGTCGCGATCGAGGTCTGCGGCGACGATCTGCTCGCCGGGCCGCATCCACTGCCGGCGCAAACCGTGCTCGCCGGCGACATCTTCTATCAGCAGGATATCGCCGGCCTCGCCTTCGACTTCCTGCACGGCCGTGCCGCGCAGGGCGCGCGCGTGCTGATCGGTGATCCCGGGCGGTACTATCTGCCGAAGGACCAGCTCGTGCAGCTTGCGAGCTACGGCGTGCCGGTGACGCGCGAATTGGAAGATTCCGAAATCAAACACACCGGCGTTTGGACGCTGAAGCCATCGCGCCCCTGAACAGCCGGCCGGGATCTGGCCCGGCGACACGCCGAGTCGGCAGGTCGCCCGGCCGGCTGCTGGCTTTGGCGGATCGGCTCGACCTATCCGGCTAATGCGCCAGCGCAAGGGTCTCGGATGGCAGCTCTCCAAAGAGGGTCCGGTAGCTTCGCGAGAAATCGCTCAGATGCCAGAAGCCGTACGCCAGCGCGCAGGCCTTGACGCTGATGTTGCCAATCAGCAACCTTTGCCTGACCTGCCAAAGCCGTTTGAGCTTGAGGTAACGATGCAGGCTCATGCCGCGATATTGCAGCACCGCGGTATGGAGGGTCCGCACGGAAACGCCGAGGGCGTTCGCCAGCTCGCCGCTATAGATCGGGTTCGCCGGGTTTGCGGAGATGATCTCGTCGATACTCTTGATGATGCCGAGAAAACGCTCGGCATGCGATGATCGCGCGCCCGGCGCGACGGCCGAATTCGCGAACGCCTCGTCCGCCGCTGCGAGCAACGATTCCTTGGCGCCTTGTGCGACCTCCGGCTTTTGCAGGTCGTCAGGGGAATGCGAGGCGAGAGTCATGATCTCCACTACCAGACAGCGAAGTCTTTCATGGGCAGGCTGCGACATGAAGAACTGAGCAAAGCCGTTCTCTGCGGCCGGCCATCCGCGGTCGCGGACCTCCGGCTCGAACGCTACCCGCGCGAAGCAATGGGGCCTATTCTCATAGGCCACGTAACCGGCGCCGCTGTGTCCGAGGACGAGTGTCGAAACCTTGAGATCGATGCCGTTGAACAGGCCCCCAGTTTCGTCGGTCATCGAGAAACCGATGACCGTCCGGCCCGGCTTCAGCATCCCGCCGGTCAGGCGGGGAAACGAGCACTCCACCAACATGTCACAACCCGGCATGGTCAACATGAACTGCCGAGCCGAGATCTTTCTGACGAGCGGCGTCAATTCAAACTGCAGTGCTGCCGCACCCGATCGATACAGGTCGATATCGTCGAAATGAAATATCCGCAGCGCGGCCGATGGGGCCAATGACAGCGTGGTTTTCATCTCAATTCAAAGCAAAACCTGAAAAGCCGCTTGCTTAAGACGCGGGCATGTCGCCTACGCGCTCGGCATTTTCAAACGAACTAATAGCAGATGAGTATTTGAGGGCTGATCTCTCGTAATGTCCAGGTCGTTGCAGATTTTCGATATCGATTTTACCGCTCGTTAATGTCCGTCTAACTCGCGTTTGAAAGATTGCAGGACGCGTCGACTGCGTATCACCACGCCACGGAAATAAGCGATGCTTTGGTGCAGTCGGGCGGAGCGATCAGTTGGGAGGATATTTCAAGTGTCCGATTCCACGGCGACGGCAACCCAAGGCTCGTTGCTCGACGAACTCGAATGCGCGATTCAGACTGGTTCGGCAGAGCGCCGTCTCGAGACTTTACGTCGCATCACGGACCTCTTCCTGAGCGACAGCAACAGATTCAATGAAGATCAGATCGCCGTTTTCGACCAAGTCCTTGGTCATCTGATCAGAAAGATCGAAACGCGCGCTCTGGCCGAGCTGAGCGTTCGGCTGGCCCCTATCGACAACGCGCCCCTCGAAACGATCAGAAGCCTGGCGAGAAGCGACGATATCGAAGTCGCTGGACCGGTGCTCGAGGAATCGGCGCGATTGACGACAAGCGATCTGGTGGACATCGCTAGGACCAAGGGGCAGGCTCATTTGATCGCGATTTCCGGCCGCCCGACACTGACCCACCCGGTGACGGATGTACTGGTGGCGCGAGGAAACATGGAGGTCTACCACCGGCTGCTGAGCAATGAGACGTCGTCGATTTCGGCGGCCGGTTTCACCGTGCTCGCCAAAGCCGCCGAACACGATGAGCTCCTTGCCGAAAAAGCCGGCCGGCGCATCGATATCCCGATCAAGCTGCTACGCGATCTGTTGTTGAAGGCGAAAGAAGCGGTCCGCGAGCGGCTGCTGGCGGTGATGCCGGAAAAAGTTCGCAACGAGGTCCAGCATGTTCTGAATTCCGTGGTGCAGGCCGTGGGCCACGAGGCCTCACAGCCGCGTGATTACGCCGCTGCCCGCAGGTTCGTCGAACTTCTCAAGGAAAAAGGCGAACTGCAGGAAAAGGATCTGCTGCGGTTCGCAAAGGCTCGCCAATACGAGGAAACGGTTGCAGCGCTGTCGCTGCTGGCATCCACTCCGATCGACATCCTCAAACCGCTGATGCAGAGCCCGCGCTGCGACGGCCTGCTGGTGCCGTGCCGCGCCGCCGACTTCCGGTGGGAGACGGTCAGCGCGATCCTGCAGATGCGGTTTTCGGGAGCCCCACTCTCGACACCCGAGCTCGACCAGATCGGGCAGGAGTTTGCGAAACTGTCGAAAGCCAGCGCACAGCGGATGCTCAGGTTCTGGAAAGTGCGGGAAAGCACTCAGGCGAGCGCCTCGTAACAGCCTGGAAACCGCTGCGATCGGTACTGGGAGGAGGCCGCAATGAGCTGGGACAAGCGCAAGGCAAAACGTGTGCAATTTCAACACGCCGACGGCATCGATGTCTGCATCGTCAGTGTCGACGGTGTATGGCGACGCGAGGGCAGGCTTTTGGATATCTCCGAGTCCGGAGTTCTGCTGAGCTGCACCGGCTCGCTCCAGGGGCTGGACCTCAGAACCTTTCTGCTGGAGTTCAGGCCGAAGCGCATGGCCAGCCGGCTCTGTGCGGTGGTGCGGATCGAGGCCGGCCGGATCGCGGCGCGTTTCATCAAGGAAACGGCCCGTTGATCTAATAGACTGCAAGCCTTGCGCCGTCGTGCCCGGCCATCGTCAGCCGCCGCACCGTGCCGGGCGTCTCGTCGCCGATCGCGACCGGGAGGAAGTGCTCGGTGCGGCCCTGCGTCGGGCTCTCGATCAGCACCGAGCGCGTCGTCCCAACCTCCGCGGCCAGCCGTCGCCGCAGCGCGGCTTCGCCGGCCGCACGCAACCGCGCGGCGCGCTCGCGAATGACCCGGCCGTCGAGTTGCGGCATCCGCGCCGCTGGGGTGCCGGGCCGTGGCGAATAGGGAAAGACGTGCAGAAAGGTCAGGCCGCAGTCCTCGACGAGGTCGAGCGAGCGCTGAAACATGTCGTCGGTCTCGGTCGGGAAGCCGGCGATCAGATCGGCGCCGAACGCGATGTCCGGCCGCAGCCGCCGTACCTCCTCACAGAATGCGATCGCATCGGCGCGGGCGTGCCGGCGCTTCATCCGCTTCAGGATCAGATCGTCGCCGGCCTGCAGCGACAGATGCAGATGAGGCATCAGCCGCTCCTCGGTTGCCAGCGCGTCGAGCAGGTCGCGATCGGCTTCGATCGAGTCGATCGAGGAGATCCGCAGCCGCTGCAGCTCGGGGACGTGGCGCAACACCTTCTTGATCAGGCTGCCGAGCTTCGGCGCGCCCGGCAGGTCGGGGCCGTAGCTGGTGAGGTCGACGCCGGTCAGGACGATCTCGGCATGGCCACGCTCGGCCAGCCGCCGCACCTGCTCGACCACCGCGCCGACCGGCACCGAGCGGGAATTCCCGCGGCCATACGGGATGATGCAGAAGGTGCAGCGATGGTCGCAGCCGTTCTGCACCTGTACGAACACCCGCGGCAGTCCGCTCTGGTAACCGTCGACCAGATGCGGCGCCATGTCGCGCACCGCCATGATGTCGGCGACTGCGATCTTCTGCTCGGTGTCGAGCCCGAAGCTAGGTAGTGCGTCGAGCGCGTCCTTGGCGGCGTGCCAGGCGTCGCCGCGGGTCTTGTCGTCGTTGCCGATGACGCGGTCGACTTCGGCCATCGCGGCGAATGTCGCCGGTTCGGTCTGAGCCGCGCAGCCGGTCACGATGATTCGGACCTCGGGGCGCGCGCGCTTCAGCTTGCGGATCTGCTGTCGCGCCTGCGCCACCGCCTCATTGGTCACCGCGCAGCTGTTGACCACGATGGTGTCAGTGAGCCCGGCGCCTTCCGCCTCGCGCCGGATCAGCTCGGACTCGAACGCGTTGAGGCGGCAGCCGAAAGTGACGACCTCGACGGCCATTACGCGGTGGTCGAAGCGCGTGCGACGGCGAACAGCGCCGGATCGAACCGGCCCTCGAACTCGAACTCGGCGCCGCCGGTCATCAGCACATGGTTATCGCTGTCGCGCCATGCGATGGTCAGTCGGCCGCCCGGCAGCGTCATCTCGACCGTCCGCTCGGTGCGCTTCAGCCGTGCCGCCGAGACCGCGGTGGCGCAGGCTGCCGAGCCGCACGCCTTGGTCAGGCCGGCGCCGCGCTCCCAGGTCCGCATCGTGATGTGCTGACGATCGACGATATGGGCGAGCGTGATGTTGGCGCGCTCGGGAAACACCGGATGGTTTTCGAGCAGCGGCCCGAACCGGCCGAGATCATAGGCCTCGATGTCGTCGACCCAGAACACGGCGTGCGGATTGCCCATGCTGACCACCGACGGCGTGTGCAGGATCGGCGCGTCGATCGGCCCGATCTGCAACTCGATGCCGCGGGTGTCGCGAAACTCTTCGGCGAGCGGGATGTCCTGCCAGCCGAACTTCGGCTCGCCCATGTCGACAGTGTAGAGACCGTCGGCCGGGCCGCGCCAGCAGTTGAGCAGCCCGGCGCGGGTCTCGAAGGTCAAGCCGCTCTTGTCTGTACCGGCGAACATCTGCCGCGCGACGCAGCGCATGCCGTTACCGCAGGCGCCGGATTCGGAGCCGTCATTGTTGTAGATCCGGACGAAGGCTTCGGTGCCGGGCAGCCGGGCCGGCTGCAGCAGCATCAACTGATCGTAGGGGACATGCGCCGCCACTGCCCGCGCATCGGCAGGCGTCACAGGCGCCGGCTGATCGCGCAGGTCGACCACCACGATCTCGTTGCCGATGCCGTTCATCTTGGCGAACAGGCGGTTGTCCAGCGCGCTCATGCTCTCGTCCTCGCCGCGCCTATATGGCGAACCCCGCCCGGTTTGGCCAGTCTGCCGCCCACACCGGCGCACGGCCACAGGGAAGCCACACCGCCATCGCATGGCTCCCCGGGACGGGACGAAATCGCGGATCGGATGTTATGAGAAGCCGCTCGACTCGGTGACTCGCGCGAACTCCGATGCTGCGCCACGCGGGAAGGTCGGGCGACGTTCGCGGTGGCCTTGGGAGAGATGGAATGGAACGCCCCTGCCTGTTTGGTCTTGCGCGCGTCGGGCTGATGCCGGCGCTGGTGCTGACGCTCGGCATCGCCGGCGCATCGGCCCAGACCGCCCCCGACGCCGGCAAGGACGCCAAGGACAAGCCGCCGGCCGCAGCACCGGCGCAGGCCCAGACACCACCGGTACAGCCGGCCCCGGCTCAGGCCGCGCCGGCGCCTGCCACCCCTGCCCCAGTCACGCCGCCGGCCGCGAGCGAAACGCCGGCCGCGACGCCGGCTCCCACCACGCCCCCGGCTCCGTCGGCGACCCAGACCCCGGCGGCGCCGGCCGCTCCGGCGCCGGTGCAGACCGCCGATCCGTTCGGCGAAGAGAGCACGCTGGAGCCGAAGACGGTGGTGATCCTGAAGGGCAAGGCGAACTGGGACAACGCTTTCGACAGCCTGATGGACGCGTTCAAGTCACTGACCGCGCTGCTCGACAAGCAGGGGATCGCGCCGAACGGCAACCCGATGATCGTCTACACCTCGACCGACGACGCCGGCTTCACCTTCCAGGCCGAAGTGCCGGTGCCGCAGGAGCCGAAGAACCTCGGCAAGTCGATGAGCATCGGCAAATCGCCCGACGGCAAGGCGCTGAAATTCGTTCACCGCGGCTCTTACGACAACATGGACAATACCTACGAGGCGATCACCAATTTCCTCGACGAGAAGAAGCTCGAGGCCAAGGATACCTTCATCGAGGAGTACGTCACCGACCCGCTGAAGACCGCCGAAGACAAGCTGGTGATCAACGTTTATGTGCCGATGAAATGAACAAGCTCAGCCCTCTCACCACCGCCATCGCCGCCTGCTGCCTGCTCGTTGCGCTCCCGGCCCGCGCCCAGGATGCGCCGCCGCCCGGCATCGTCGTGCACGGCGAAGCTCAGAAGTCGGTCGCGCCCGACACCGCCCGGATCGAGGCCGGGGTGTCGAACTTCGCCAAATCCGCCCGCGCGGCGGCGGAAGCCACCAATCTGGCGATGGGCAAGGTGCTGCTGGAGTTGAAGAACGCCGGCGTCGACGCCAAGGACATTCAGACCTCGCAAATATCGCTGCAGCCGCAATATGCCGACCGGCCGGGGCCCAGCGAGATCACCGGCTACGTGGCCAAGAACATCGTGTCGGTGCGGGTCCGCGACATCGCCGCGGTGGCGGGCATTCTCGATCGGCTGATGGTGGCCGGCGCCAATGAGGTTCGCGGCATCAGCTTCATGGTCAGCGATGCCTCGAAGCTGCTCGACGAAGCGCGCACCGAAGCGGTCGCCGATGCCCGCCGCAAGGCCGAGATCTACGCCCGCGCGGCAGGTCTCACGCTCGGGGCGCCGCTGTCGATCGCGGAAGATTCCGCCCCTGGTGTGATGCCGATGCGCAAAATGGCGGCCGACTTTGCCGCCGGTGCTCAGGTCGCGCCGGGCGAGCAGACACTGAACGTGTCGGTGACGGTGAACTGGGCCATCAAGGCGCAGTAAGCACGGTGCTCACAGCTCGAACACCTGCCCTGGCTTCAGCGCCGGAAACCGCTCGCGCGGCACGCCGCCGGCGTCGAGCGCCGCATACAGCGCCTGCTCGGGGGCGTCGATCGCCTCGTCGGTGAGCTGGAAGGTGCCGTGGTGATTGGCGAGCGCTCGCTCGGCGCCGCAATCGGCCAGCGCCTTCACCGCATCGGCCGGGTTCATGTGCTGATCCTGCATGAACCAGCGCGGCTCGTAGGCGCCGATCGGTAGGATCGCCAGCTTCAGCGGCGCATGCGCGTCGCGGACGCGGCGGAAGTGCCGGCCGTCGCCATAGCCGGAATCGCACACCACGTAGATCCTGCCCGCCGGGGTTTCGATCACGAAGCTCGCCCACAGCGTGCGGTTGCGGTCGAACAGGCCGCGCGCGGTCCAGTGCCGGGTCGGGACCAGCGTCACCGCGACGCGGTCATTGAGTTCGACGCGGTCGCTCCAGTCGTAAGCTTCGGGACGGATCGCGCCGTCGTGCGCCGTCATGGTCAGATCATTGCCGAGCGGCGTGATCACCCGCGGCGCATGCGCGGCGGCGAGCCGCGACAGCGTTGCGAGGTCGAGATGATCGTAATGGCCGTGCGATACCAGCACCACGTCGATCTTCGGCAGTTTCTCGAAGGCGATGCCCGGATCGTTGTGCCGCTTCGGCCCGGCGAAACTGACCGGCGACACCCGCTCCGACCACACCGGATCGATCAGGATGTTGAGCCCGCCGGTCTGGAGCAGCCAGCTGGCGTGGCCGATGTAAGCGAGCCGCGCGCTTGCGCCATCGACGCGCGGCGGCGGGGTGTCGGCGAACGGGCTCGGCGCCCAGTCCGGCCATTGCGCCGGCTTGTGGCTGAACCGCCAGCGCAGCACGTCGAGGAAGCTCTTCGGCGGCGCGCCGTCGGGATCGAAAAACCGCGTGCCATCGAAGTGATCGGTGACCGGGCCTTGGTAATAGGTCATGCGGGAGATCCAGAGGGAGGAAAGCCCGGCCGTGGTGGCAAGGCCGGCAGCAGTCGCCAGCAGGCGGCGGCGTGTGATCGCGTTCATTCGCTCATGCGCCGACCAGGGCAACGCCTTCTGCGGTCGCCGCCCGGACCAATGCCGCGTCGAGCGTCGCAAGCCCGATCCGCTCGCGCTGCGCCAGTTCGAGATAGGCGGCGTCGTAGAAGGTCAGGCGGTGGCGCTGGGCCAAGGCGAAGATCGGGTCTGCCGCGGGCGGCAGTGGCGCTATCGCGATGAGAATGCGTTCGATCCGGGCAAGCACTCCGTCGGCGGCTTCCGCTTTCATCCGACCTCGCCGAATCCCCATCAGGGCCGCATTGCGGAGCTCGAACCACAAGATCGCAGGAGCTCGCGGCTCGCTGACTTTAGCGAGCTCAAGGGTTCGATCGGCAGCGGGGTGGTGTTCGTCGAAACACCAGGCGACGGCAGTCGAAGCATCCAACACGAATGCCATTCAGAACCGCCGCCCCTCGTCGCGCCAGGACAGAATCTCCTCGACCGTCGCAGGTCCGTTTGCCTTGCGGAGCTGCTTGAGCTCTTCGATGGCCTGCACAACATCCGCGGAACGCTCCTGGGCCGGTGCCGCGACGTCCCGCGCATGCACCCCATCACGGCTGATCGTCACCGTTTCGCCGCGCTCGACCTCATCGAGCAGTTTCGCAATGTTGGCCCGCGCATCTGCCAGACTGACGTGCTTCATGACCTTGGACCTGGTTAACTTGCCGAAATATAGCGATTTTCTGCGTGGTCGGGAGTCCCGCCAGGGCGCCAAACAGTCGGATTTCTTGACTTCACGACGATGTCGCGTCTAGATGCGCGCGAAATCTCGAAAAGTGCTCTTTTCGATCCGCCGACCGGTCCTGGAGGCCGGAGGTCAACGTCCGACAGCGCGATGCGCCCTCGGGCGCCATAAGTGTTTGGTTTTGTAGGCCTTTCGCCGGAAGGCCGTCGCTGGAATTGGGCCGATGTTCGACAATCTGTCGGAAAAGCTGGGTGGCATTCTCGATCGGCTGACCGGGCGCGGTGCGCTCAGCGAGGCCGATGTCGATGCGGCGATGCGTGAAATCCGCCGCGCGCTGCTGGAAGCCGACGTCGCGCTCGAAGTGGTGCGCTCGTTCACCGAGCGGGTTCGCGAGCAGGCGATCGGCGCCACCGTCGTCAAGTCGGTCAAGCCCGGCCAGATGGTGGTCAAGATCGTCAATGACGAGCTGATCGCCACGCTGGGGTCGGAAGGGCAGTCGATCGATCTCAACGCCGTGCCGCCGGTACCGATCATGATGGTCGGTCTGCAGGGCTCGGGTAAGACCACGACCACCGCCAAGCTGGCGCGCCGCCTCACCGAGCGGGACAAGCGCAAGGTGCTGATGGCGTCGCTCGACGTCTATCGCCCGGCCGCGATGGAGCAGCTCGCGGTGCTCGGCCGCGATCTTTCGATCGACACGCTGCCGATCGTCGCCGGTCAGCAGCCGCCGGATATCGCCCGGCGCGCGATGGAAGCCGGCAAGCTCGGCGGCTACGACGTCGTGCTGCTCGACACCGCCGGCCGCACCACGCTCGACGAAGAGATGATGACCGAGGCGGCCGAGATCAAAGCCGCCGCCAACCCGCACGAAGTGCTGCTGGTCGCCGACAGCCTGACCGGTCAGGACGCCGTCAATCTCGCCCGCGCGTTCGATCAGCGCGTCGGCCTCACCGGCATCGTGCTGACCCGTATCGACGGCGACGGCCGCGGCGGTGCGGCGCTGTCGATGCGCGCCGTCACCGGCAAGCCGATCAAGCTGATGGGCACCGGCGAAAAGACCGATGCGCTGGAAGACTTCCATCCCGACCGGATCGCCAGCCGCATCCTCGGCATGGGCGACATCGTCTCGCTGGTCGAGAAAGCCGCTGCGACGCTGGATGCCGAAAAGGCCGCCGCCGTCGCCGAGAAGATGCGCAAGGGCAAGTTCGACCTGACGGACCTGCGCGATCAGCTGCTGCAGATGACCAAGATGGGCGGCATCGGCGGGTTGATGGGGCTGATGCCCGGCATCTCCAAGATGAAGAACCAGATCGCCGCCTCCGGCATCGACGATCGTGTCCTCAAGCGCCAGGTCGCGATCATCGATTCGATGACCCGCGAGGAGCGCAAGAACCCCGACATCCTCAAGGCCAGCCGCAAGAAGCGCATCGCCGCCGGCGCCGGCATCAAGGTCGAGGACGTCAACAAGCTGCTGAAAATGCACCGCAACATGGCCGACATGATGAAGGCCGTCAGCCGCGGCAAGGGCGGTCCGATGGCCGGCCTCGCCAAGGCGATGGGCTTCGGTGGCGGCATGCCGTCGCCGGACGAGATCAAGGCGATGCAGGACAAGATGAAGAGCGGCGAGATGCCCGAAGGCCTGCCGGAACTGCCGAAGGACCTGCCGGCCTCGCTGCGCGGCGGAATGCCCAATCTGCCCGGCCTCACCGGCCTGTCCGGCAAGCCGACGCTGCCCGGCCTCGGCGGCTTCCCGGGATTCGGGAAGAAGAAATGAGCTGCCTTGCTCTCCCTCTCGGTCATTCCGGGGCGCCGCGCAGCGGCGAACCCGGAATCTCCTCCCCACAACACCTCGGGATTCCGGGTTCGCGCTACGCGCGCCCCGGAATGACGGGCTGATAAGTTTAGAAATACCAACACACACGAACCCCACCTAAGGAGCTAACATGTCCGTCGTCATCCGCCTCGCGCGCGCTGGTACCAAGAAGCGCCCGTTCTATCACGTCGTCGTCGCCGACTCGCGCTTCCCGCGCGACGGCCGCTTCATCGAGCGTCTCGGCTACTTCAACCCGCTGATGGCCAAGGACAACGAAGCCCGCATCAAGCTCGACCTCGACAAGGTCAAGGATTGGCTGGCCAAGGGCGCGCAGCCGTCGGACCGCGTCGCCCGCTTCCTCGACACCGCCGGTGTCCGCAAGCGCGAAGCCCGCAATAACCCGGAGAAGGCGGTGCCGCGCAAGGAGCGCAAGGCCGCCGACGGCAAGTAAGCGGGGCGGTTGATGCCATCCGGGCTCATCTGTGTCGCCCGGATCGGCGCGCCGCACGGCGTGCGCGGTGCGGTGCGGCTGTGGAGCTTCACTGCCGATCCGTTCGCCGTGACCGACTACGGTCCGCTTGTGACCAAGGACGGCGCGCGCCAGTTCGAGATCGCATCGGCGCGCGAGGCCAAGAGCCATCTGGTGGTGACGCTGAAGGGCGTCACCACGCGTGATGAGGCCGAACGGCTCAACGGCGTCGAGCTCTATGTCGCGCGCGACAAGCTGCCGCCGACCGAGGACGATGAGTACTACCACGCCGACCTGATCGGGCTGGCCGCCGTGACCACCGCGGGCGACGCGCTCGGCAAGGTGGTGGCGATCCATAATTTCGGTGCCGGCGACATCATCGAAATCGCGCCGCCGTCCGGGCCGACGCTGCTGCTGCCGTTCACCAACGCGGTGGTGCCGACCGTCGACCTCGCCAGCGGCCAGGTGGTGATCGAACCGCCGAACGAGATCGAAGGCGATACGCCGAACCATCCGGAGGCGTGAAGGCTCGTCGATCGGTCCGGACGAACGCTGCTACACTCTCTGTGGTCATCGCCGGGCTTGACCCGGCGATCCATCGTCTCGCGAAGATGATGGATGCGCGGGTCAAGCCCGCGCATGACGCCTCACCTTTTGCAGGCTCTGCATGACCTGGCGCGCCACTGTCCTCACCCTGTTTCCGGAGATGTTTCCCGGCCCGCTCGGCGTCAGCCTGGCGGGGCGCGCGCTGGCGTCCGGGCTGTGGGGCCTGGAGGCGCGCGACATCCGGGACTCGGCCACTGACCGACACCGTAGCGTCGACGACACCCCGGCGGGCGGTGGCCCCGGCATGGTGCTGCGCGCCGACGTGCTGGCTGCCGCGATCGACGCCGTGGATGCGGCTGCGGACCGGCCGCGCCTGGTGATGAGCCCGCGCGGTCGGCCGTTGACGCAAAGTCGGGTCGCCGAGCTGGCGGCCGGCCCTGGGCCGCTGATCGTCTGCGGCCGGTTCGAGGGCATCGACCAGCGGGTGATCGACGCGCGGGGGCTCGAGGAGGTCTCGATCGGCGACTACGTGCTGTCGGGCGGCGAGATCGCCGCGATGGCGCTGATCGACGCCTGCGTCCGGCTGCTCCCGGGGGTGATGGGCAAGCTGGAATCTTCGACCGACGAAAGCTTTTCGGCCGGTCTGTTAGAATATCCGCAATACACAAGGCCGCAGACGTTCGAAGGCCGGCCGATCCCCGAGGTGCTGCTGTCGGGCGATCACGGAAAGGTCGCGGCGTGGCGGCTGGGCGAAGCCGAGGCCCTGACAGAAGCCCGGCGGCCGGATTTGTGGGCCGCTAGGCCGGCGCAAACCATTCGGGCAAAGGGCGAATCGCAAAAAACGCCAAAAAACAAGACGGACGGGTGACAAACCCCCAGGATTGCCGTATAGCACCGCCAAATCCGTGCAATGGCAGGACAATGGATCTTTGCGCAGCCCGCGCCGGGATGGTCGGGCGCGCCGCCGATGGAGAATTATCGATGAACCTGATTCAGACGCTCGAAAAAGAGCAGTTCGACAAGCTGTCGGCCGGCAAGACGATTCCGGAGTTCGGTCCCGGTGATACCGTGATCGTCAACGTCAAGGTCGTCGAAGGCGAGCGCTCGCGCGTGCAGGCCTATGAAGGCGTCTGTATCGGCCGCTCGGGCGGCGGCATCAACGAGAGCTTCACCGTCCGTAAGATTTCTTATGGCGAGGGCGTCGAGCGCGTGTTCCCGCTGCTGTCGCCGATGATCGACTCGATCAAGGTTGTGCGCCGCGGCAAGGTGCGTCGCGCCAAGCTGTATTACCTGCGCAACCTGCGCGGCAAGTCGGCCCGCATCGTCGAGAAGAAGCAGGACCGCACCGTCGCGGCCGCTGCCGCCGAGTAATCGGCACTTCGAGATTTGGTTTTTCGAAAGCGCGGCCTTCGGGTCGCGCTTTTTTGTTGCGCCTGCGCTGTGCGCCTGTCTGCTCGGCGAAGCGTTGTGGCCCTGCCGCGACGTGCTATATGGGTGGAATGTTTCCAAATCGCCGCCGCGCCTCGAAGATTGTGCTCGACGACCGCAGCCGCCTGCCGTGGCGGTTCTTCGGCCGGCTGACCACGGCCGCGCTGATCAGCTGATCTGACGACGGCGCCGATGCGCCGCGCGATCCTGCTCACTTCGACAATTCAGAGATCCTTTCGAAGGACCAATCCCATGTCCGCCAAGCCCACCACGCTGTACGACAAGATCTGGAACGACCATCTGGTGCACGAGGCCGAAGACGGCACCTGCCTGCTGTATATCGACCGCCATCTGGTGCACGAAGTCACTTCGCCGCAGGCGTTCGAAGGTCTGCGCACCGCCGGCCGCAAGGTGCACGCGCCGGAGAAGACGCTGGCGGTGGTCGATCACAACGTGCCGACCACCGACCGCTCCAAGCCCAATCCGGATCCGGAAAGCGCCGAGCAGATCGCCGCGCTGGCCGAGAACGCCCGCGACTTCGGCATCACCTACTACAACGAGTTCGACAAGCGTCAGGGCGTGGTCCACGTCATCGGCCCGGAGCAGGGCTTCACGCTGCCCGGCACCACCATCGTCTGCGGTGACAGCCACACCTCGACCCATGGGGCGTTCGGCGCGCTGGCGCACGGCATCGGCACCTCGGAGGTCGAGCATGTGCTGGCGACCCAGACGCTGATCCAGAAGAAGGCCAAGAACATGCGGGTGACGGTCGACGGCCAATTGCCGGACGGCGTCACCGCCAAGGACGTGATCCTGGCGATCATCGGCGAGATCGGCACCGCGGGCGGCACCGGCTACGTGCTGGAATACGCCGGCGACGCGATCCGGTCGCTGTCGATGGAAGGCCGCATGACGGTCTGCAACATGTCGATCGAAGGCGGCGCCCGCGCCGGCCTGATCGCGCCGGACGAGCGGGCCTACGAGTTCCTGAAGGGACGTCCGCTGGCGCCGAAGGGCGACGCCTGGGACGCGGCGCTGCGCTATTGGGACACGCTGCGCTCCGACGACGGCGCGCATTTCGATCACGAGCTGAAGCTCGACGCCGCCGCGCTGCCGCCGATCGTCACCTGGGGCACCAGCCCTGAGGACGTGATCTCGGTCACCGGCCGCGTGCCGAACCCGGCCGATATCGCCGACGAGGCCAAGCGGCTCTCCAAGGAGCGCGCCCTGGCCTATATGGGCCTGACCCCGGGCACCAAGATCACCGATATCAAGATCGACCGGATGTTCATCGGCTCCTGCACCAACGGCCGCATCGAGGACCTGCGCGCCGCGGCGAAGGTCGCCGAGGGCAAGACCGTCAACGCCAACGTCAACGCCATCATCGTGCCGGGCTCCGGCCTGGTGAAGGAACAGGCCGAGGCCGAAGGGCTCGATAAGATCTTCATCAAGGCCGGCTTCGAATGGCGCGAGCCGGGCTGCTCGATGTGCCTGGCGATGAACCCCGACAAGCTGGCGCCGGAAGAGCGCTGCGCCTCGACCTCGAACCGCAACTTCGAGGGCCGTCAGGGCTTCAAGGGCCGCACCCATCTGGTGTCGCCGGCAATGGCCGCCGCCGCCGCGATCGCCGGCCACTTCGTCGACATCCGCGACTGGCACTGACGACGGCGAGCTGGTTCGCGGCCGGACTTCACCAAGCTTCGTTCGACAAACAGCGAACAGGCGTCCCTCGGGGCGCCTGTTCTGCTTTGCGGATCGCGTCGAGCTCAGGAATTGCAGGTGCGATGGCCAAAGGAGCGATCAGAACGCGCTCCCAGGCTTACCACGACGGCCCGAGGCCCCAGCCGTAGCCGAACGGGAAGAACGGCGCCACCGGATCGGGCCGATACCAATGTGGCTGTGCGTTGTAGTCGTAAGCGCGGCGCGGCGCGTAGACATAAGTGCGGCGCGGCGCCGGGTGACGCCGGACATGGCGCTGCTTGGCGTGCTGCTTGCGCTGCCGGGCGCTGACGTCGGTCGCCTGCGGGGCGGAGACCCCGGGCGCCGGGGCGGGGAGCGCCGAAGCCGCGCCGGCAGGGCCGGCGGCGCCGAGCGCAATCGCCAGGATGGCCGCTCCGATCCATGCACGCATCGTCACCTCCGTAGGCTGTGGCTTTCCCATGATGTCGGCGTCGCGCGCCGAATTGCAACCGTCCGGACGAAAACGGGCCCGCATTTGCGGGCCCGTTGGTAACCGAACCGTATCAGCGCCAGTGGCGGTGATGATGGTGACGGTAGTGACGGTGGTGGTGCCGGTGGTGATAGTGGCGGCGCACGTGATGGTGGCGTTGCCAGCGGTGATGGTGATGGCGGTGATAGTGCCGGCGGTGGCGATACTGCACCTCGGTGGCCTGCGGAATCACCTCGCGCTGCACCGTGGTGGCGATGCCCGGGCTTGCCAGCGGCGCGGCCTGCGCGCGATCGCCGGGTGCCGCGATCAGCAACAAACCTGCGATCACAGCCAGTCCGGACAATTTCAAGATCTTCATACCAGAACTCCTTGTTGGCGGCGCGCGTGTTCCCGCGTGGCGGTCGGCGTGCCGCTCGGCATTACCCCCTGACGATCAGGCTGAAGGGCACGACGTGAATGCGGAGTGAATGCGCCTCCGCGCCGCAGCAATGCACGACCGCCGGGTGAAGTTCCGGCCGCGACGGCTTTGACTCGATTTGCGACGTACCAAGCGGCGGGTGTCGGTCGGATGCGTCTCGCGCTCAGCCGCGTCGCCAGAAGCAGTTCATCCGCGGTACGATCACGGTGCCGCTCGGGCGATATTCCTGCACATAGGTCGCGGTGCAGTCGCGCACCGCGTTGGGGCCGGGATCGTAGCGCGGGATCACGCCGTCGCCGTTGTCACGCGGATAGATCGGCAGCCGCCGTGGCGCCCGGCGAGGCCGCTCCTGTGACGAGATGTCGGTGAGGCGATCGGCCGCTGTGCGCTCGGTGGCCGCCATCGCCTGCTCGGCCTGAGCCGGTACGGTCGCCGGCAGGCAGACCGCCAGCCCCAGTCCCAGCGTTGCCGCTGCGATCGTGATCCGCCCCTTGCCGCGCTGGTCCATGCCATCCGCCCCTTCAAAGCCCCGCGGCAAAGTCCCCGATCGCGGCGCCGTCGTCAACCGCAAGCCGCTTGCCGCCCCCGTCCGATCGCGTACAACGGCCGACCATGTGGATCACCGCCAAAGCGCCGTCGCTGGCCGAACTGGAACAGATGGCGCACGAGATGTTCGCCAGGCTGCCGGACGAGTTCCGCGCGCTGTGCGAGGACGTCGTCATCCGGGTCGACGACTTCCCGACCGACGATGTCCTGGACGACCTCGGGGCACAGAGCGAATTCGATCTGCTCGGCCTGTTCCAGGGAATCGGCCTGCCGCAGCGCACCAGCCAGGACGTCGCGCCGATGCCCAACATGATCTGGCTGTACCGCCGGCCGATCCTCGACTACTGGGCCGAGCACGACGACAGCCTGGGCGACATCGTCCGACACGTCCTGGTGCACGAGATCGGCCACCATTTCGGCCTGTCGGACGACGATATGGAAGCGATCGAGGCCAGGGCCGAGGGCTGATGGCACCGGGCCGCATACCGTATCGGACGCTTGACCGCCCGCGACGGGGCGTTATGACCTGTGTTCAAATCCCGGAGACCTGACGATGGACAAGTTCACCACGCTGGAAGGCGTCGCGGCGCCGCTGAAGATCATCAATGTCGACACCGACATGATCATTCCCAAGCAGTACCTGAAGACCATCAAGCGGACTGGTCTCGGCAAGGGCCTGTTCTCGGAGCAGCGCTACAACGACGACGGCAGCGAGAACCCGGATTTCATCCTCAACAAGCCGGCCTATCGCGGCGCCAAGATACTGGTCGCCGGCGACAATTTCGGCTGCGGTTCGAGCCGCGAGCACGCCCCCTGGGCGCTGCTCGATTTCGGCATCCGCTGCGTGATTTCGACCTCGTTCGGCGACATCTTCTACAACAACTGCTTCAAGAACGGCGTGCTGCCGATCCGGGTGTCGCAGGCCGATCTCGACAAACTGTTCGACGACGCCGAGCGCGGCGCCAACGCCACGATGACGATCGACCTGCCGGCGCAGGAAATCCGCGGCCCGGACGGCGGCGCGATCAAGTTCGAGATCGACCCGTTCCGCAAGCACTGCCTGATCAACGGCCTCGACGACATCGGGCTGACGCTGGAAAAGAAGCCGTCGATCGACGCCTACGAGGCCAAGGCCGCCAAGGAACGCGCCTGGGCGTGACGCTATCTTCTCCCCGCCTGAGCAGGCAGAGCAGGGGAGCGCCGGATTGACCGCTGACTCTCGAGATTGGTCGTGGTCAGCCGCTGTTATCACCACCGACATGCCCGGCGTTGCGCCGGGCATTTTTTTCGATCGACAGATTTGCGTTTCCTGATCTCGAATCGGCGAAGGCGCCGGTGCGAGCAACGCGGTCGTGCGCGGACGATGCAGCGTTCGTGCAGGCCGTCTGCAACGACGATGCCACCTACCGCACGAAATCGACCGGACCGCGTGCCACGATGGTCGTATGGACGGGAACCTCGCATCGTCGCAATGGATGGCGTGCTACGCGGACCGACGTATGCGGAGTGCGATGGGTTGAGCGTCTTTCGCCTATCGAGCGAACTACGCAGCGGCGCGCCGCGATTCATACGTGTGATGCTGATCTGATAACGGCCAGTTAGTTGTGCCGAGCGCCCGTTTGTGCGCTCATCAACTAAAGAAACATGTCGTTCCTGCATCGGCTGACGACGATAGTCTGGTTTCGATTTCCGCGCTGCGTAACGTCGTCTTAAATCCGCGGAACTAATCGGACCGGAGCTGATTTATCCGAGTCTCCCGTCATGAAAATCCGTCTCTCGATCACATCGATGATCGCCACTTTCGCCGTGGTTGTTTTGGTATGCCTCACGGCGATGCTGACTACCAACTTCATGGCGCTCAATCAATTGCGGGTCGGCGGACCGCTGTATTCGCAGATCAAGCTGGGCAGCGATCTGGTCGCCGACATCCTGCCGCCGCCGGCCTACGTGATCGAAGCGTATCTCGAAGCGACGCTGGCGCTACGCCGGCCGTCAGAGTGGCGCACGCATGCCGCAAAGCTGGAGCAGCTTCGCCGCGATTATCTCGACCGGCGAAAATTTTGGACAAGCTCTGCGCTCGAGCCCGCCCTGAAAGCGCGGCTCACCGTCGACTCGGACGCCGCCGTTCAGAGATTCTGGGCCGTGGCCGAACAGGAGCTGATCCCGGCCCTGAGTGCCGGCGACGAGACAGCGGCGGAAGCCGCATACACCAAGCTGGATTCGATTTATGCAGATCACCGCGCCATCATCGACGACATCGTTAAGCGCGCCCAAACCGCAAACGCCGGGCTGGAAGCCGAGGCCGCAAGGCAGGTCGGAAACTACTCGACCATCGTGTGGATTCTGTCCGGCTTCGCGGCGCTGCTGATCGCGGTCGGGGTCGCCGGTTTGGCGGTCGGCATGGTGCGGCCCCTGGTGCGCCTCACCGCCGCCATGCAGGCGATGGCTGCCGGCATGCTCGATGTGGTGATCCCTGGGGCCGGCCGCAGCGACGAGATCGGCGGCATGGCCAAGGCGATCACCGCGATCAAGACCAACGCCGAGCACAAGGCGAACCAGGAGGCCGCCGAGAGGAGCCGGCAGGAACACGTCGCCGCCGCGCAGCGCAAGGCCGACATGGCGCGGCTCGCCGACGGCTTCGAAGACGCGGTCGGCGAGATCATCAAGACGGTGTCGGCAGCCGCGAACGAACTGGAGGCGGCGGCGCATTCACTGTCCGCGACCGCGGCGCGTTCGCTCGAGCTCACGGCCGACGTCGCCGGATCGTCGCAGGAGGCCTCCGCCGGCGTGCGGTCGGTCGCGTCCGCCAGTGAGGAGCTGACCGCTTCGGTGAACGAGATCGGCCGGCAGGTGCAGACCTCCGCCAATGTCGCGACCGAAGCGGCCGATCAGGCGCGGCGCACCAACGAACGGGTCGGCGAATTGTCCGCCGCCGCCGCCAGGATCGGCGACGTCGTCGAATTGATCAGCACCATCGCTGGGCAAACCAACCTGCTCGCGCTCAACGCGACGATCGAAGCGGCGCGGGCCGGCGAAGCCGGGCGCGGCTTCGCCGTGGTGGCGGCAGAGGTCAAGGCGCTGGCCGAACAGACCGGCAAGGCGACCGGCGAAATCGGCCAGCAGATCACCGGCATTCAGGCGGCGACCGGCGAGTCGGTCGAGGCGATCAAGGAGATCTGCGCGATCATCGGCCAGATGTCGGAGATCTCGTCGAGCATCGCCTCGGCGGTCGAAGAGCAGGGCATGGCCACCAAGGATATCGCCGTCAATATCCAGCACGCCGCCCATGGCACCTCGCGGGTCGACGCCGATATCGCACGGGTCGAGGCGGGCGCTCGCGAGACCGGCGCGGCTTCGGTGCAGGTGCTGTCGGCGGCCCAATCGCTGTCGAGCGAAAGCAGCCGCCTCAGGGCCGAGGTCGGCAATTTCCTGGCGTCAGTACGGGCGGCCTGACGAGGGACGCGCTTCGAGCAGCCCAAGGTTCCGTCATTCCCGGGCGCCGCGCAGCGGCGCACCCGGCGACTGTCTCATGTGTCAAGGGTCTTACCTTGATATGGCGTGTCTGCTTTGACGAGTGCGTTGGCTGTGACGAGCAGTTTTCGGGCGATTGCGATGAGCGCGACCTTTCCGGGTTTTCCTTGCAGGCGAAGGGCGTTGTA
>NZ_UFQQ01000041.1 GCF_900218015.1 Rhodopseudomonas pentothenatexigens
ACGCTGACCGCCAGGGGTAAACCACACAAGCTCGCCTTGGTCGCCTGCGCCCGTAAGCTGATTATCTTCATCAACACAGTCGTCGCCCGCGGCACTCCTTGGATCGCTAAATCTGCCCCGATCTAATGGTTGCTCAGGATGAGGACTCATTCCCCTTGGGAAGGCCCAAGTTCGCTTCCATCAACCGATGAAGAAGCACCTACGCCGTCAGCGCCTGTCCCTGTAGCGCATCGGCCAGTTCTGCGACGAACTTCGCGAGCGGCCAATCAATCCGGGTGATGGCCTGTTCTTCCAGGAAGCGCTGCTCGTTGCGGGTCGGCGTATCCGGCAACACGGCCCAATGCCGGTCCGACGATCGCTTCATCACTTGGCGGGCGAACACGCGGTCGAGCTGGGTGTCGAACCGGCAGCCGAGGAACAGGAAATGGCGGTCCTTGCGCAGCTCCTGCACCGTCAGCGGGATCGGCGTCTGAATGTCGATCTCGGTCAGGACTTCGACATAGTCGCTGTCGGACACCAGAAAATTGGCGGCCGGCGCGACCGAGCCGATCGGCTGATACAGCATCGTCGCCCAGCCGAGCGCCTCATCCGGGACCGGCGAATACAGCGGCATATCCTCTTCGGTCACGATGCCGGGGGCCGGCTCGGCAATCTCGCTGCCATCGGGCTTGTAGTAGTTGACCCAATGGCCGTGATGCTCGCTCTGGCTGACGCCCTGCGCCATGCCCCAGTTCTGGCGCCCGGCCAACGCCTTCTGCGGCAGGTCGTCGTACCAGGCATGAACCAGCAGCGGCAGCTCGGGCAGCGATGCCAGCATCCGATGCAGCTCGTTCGGCTGCGGTGACGCTCGGAACGCCTCGGCCATCATCGTGGTCAGCGTCTTGCGGTGCTTGAAATTCTCGATGTATTGCGCGGCGCCGGTGAGATTGGTTCGGACCTTGTGCGGCACCGTGGTCTTCGCGGTCAGCCGCGCCACCAGTTCGGCCGGCGAGGTCGGCACGCTGCTGGTTTCGCTGAGCGCCACACAGCCGGCGCCGAGATAGGGAATGATCCGCCCCCGCACCAAGCCTGCGGCGATGTCGTCGAGTGCTTGTGCCGGCATGATCCTGCTCCCCCGTCAGATGGCTCTTGCAGTTTTGTGATGGACCACGACCAGGCCGGTCGCGCGTGCGGCGTCGGTAGTGATGGTCCAGCAATGGTTCGATCCGTCGACCAGATAGACGCTGAATCGCGGATAATCGCGGAACGGCTGCTCCGCATAAATGTCGGACGCGTCACATTGCGTCAGCGACAGGCCGGAAAGCTCCTGCCGCACCGTCTTCAGCGCACCGGCCTCGGCCGCGTCGCCTCCGAGCAGCGCGTCGAGCCGGGCGATATCGTCGGGCGACAACGCCATGGTCAGAGCTTGCGGGCTTCGACGGTGATCGGCAGCGGCGTGTCCGCCGCCATCACCGGCAGTTCGAGCTGCCAGCCGTTGGCAAGGGTGACCTTGCCGCCCCACAGCGCGGGATTCTCCATCTCGACGATCGGCTCTTCGAGGTCCTTCTTGGCGACATAGGCGGAGTGGCCGGTCGCGGTCTTGCGGATCATCACTTTCATCGAGGGTGGTCCTTTGCTTGGCCGCCGCGGCGACAGGTCAGAGTGGCGTGATTTCGTCTTCGAGGCAGCCGATCACCCGGTGTTCGGCGAATTCGACCAGATAGACCGGCCGATTGGTTTCGGTGTGCAGGCCGATCCGGACGATCTCGCCGGGATCGCCGCTCTTCACCAGGAGCGCGTCTTCCGGCTGGTCCGGAAAGCTGCCATCATTGAACAGGTCGATCTCGGCGCGGACGCGCTGGCCCCATTGGTATCGCGGCTCCGGCGTCATCACACCGCCTCCTGGGTTTCGGCCTGAAAGGCTTCGACCGCGACCAGCTCCCGCCGCTTCATGCCGACGATGCGGCCCTGCGCGACGAAGTCGACGCCGTAGATGTAGAACTGCTGCAGGAAGGTGCCGATCGAGACGACGTAGCCCTCGTCGCCCTTCTTCACCAGCACCTCGCCGATCTCCTTGCCCGGAAAGGTGCCGTCGTTGCGGATGTTGATCTTCGCCCGCACCTTCTGGCCGTATTCGAACGTCGGCGGGCCGTCGAGCTCGACGATGTCGCTGTCACGCGCGATGTTCATGGCGAAGGCTCCGTTGCGGGTTTGAGCTTGGCAGGTTCGGTGAAGCCGCTGCGGCTGCGCGCGAGCTCGCGCACCAGCGGATCGGGATCGTCGAGCAGCGGCGCCAGTTCGTAGGCGTCGACACGGCTGGCGACTTCGTAGCGAACCCGCCAATCGGCATCGCCGAGCATCGCCAGCAGCCGGCCCGGCGTCATCCGCCTAGCGGCTTCGAGGCGGACCTCACCGTCTTTATCCATTGCGATCTGCGCTAGCCATTCCGGGCCGATCCGCCGTGCCACTTCGCGGCGCACGCCGGGATCTGGATCGAGCACCAGCAGCGGCAGCAGGCCTGGCGAGGCGCGCCGAGCGACGATCTGGCGGACGTAGTAGTCCTCGTCGCTCGCCATCGGGCGCAGTTCGTCGTCGCTCAGCACCGAGGCGACGCGGATCCGCACCTCGCGATGCGGGTCGCTGCGCAAACCCAGCAGATAGCGCTTCGGCAGCCGCCGGGCCGCGCTCCAGCGCACGGTCTCGTCGGAATCCTGTAGCAATTTCGGCAGCAGGAACACCGTGGCATAGCCGGCAGCGACCGCACGCGTCTCGAAATACGGATGGTCGAGATAGCCGTCGGCCAGCGCACGATTTTGCTGGAAGAACCGTTCCAGCCGCCGCGCATAGCGGTCCTGGACGCAAGCCTTCTTCAATTCGCAAAGCCCGGCGGACAACAGCTCGCGATGCGGGCACGACGCGCAGTCGACTTCGTTGCCTTGCCAGTCGCGGGCCTCGTCGATGTCAGTCGTCATCGTCCTGCCCTATCCGACGCCACACATCGAGCAGCACGGCGGCGCCGACCTTGTCGGTCGGATCGAGTTCGAGCAGCTTCTCCACCGCAGCATGCCCTTCGTCGAGCCGGCCGAGCCGCATCTGCAGATAGGCATAGGCCTTCAGCGCAAACAGATAGAATCGCGGCAGCACCGCCGAATAGCTGGAGAACTCGGCGTCGCCGCGGCGCACCTTGCGCCAGTCGGACGCCAGGCCGTTGTCGCGCGCGGCCTTGCACAGGCAGGCCTGCGCCACTTCAAGTGCCTCGCCGAGGCGGCCTTTGTAGAAATAGAACCGGTACAGCCCGATCAGCACTGCGGCATGGTCGGGAGCCAGCAGATGAGCCTCGCGCAGGTGCTGTTCAGCCAGCACTTCGCTCTGATAATCGCGCCCTGCCAATTCGAGATGCCGATGTGCGTCCGCGGGCAGGCCCGCGCCAAGCAGCGCCCCGGCCAACAACGACTGCTCCGGACCGGACATCGTCAGTTCGCTGTGCATCAGGTCGGGCATGGTTCACAGCTCCCGCAGCTGGTGCAGACCGGCGGCCGGCTTCGAGCCGCTATCGCTGGCGCACTGACAGTTCGATCCCTTCGGATCGTGGAACATGAAGCCGCTCGAGGTCGGCGTTTCCATGAAATCGATCACGACCCCTTCGAGCAGCTTGAGGCTCGATTCAGGCAGGAACAATTTATAGTCGCCGCGATCGACCACCGAATCGCCGGTGTGCGGCGCGCCGGCGATATCGAACTGCGCCGACAGGCCGGAACAGCCGCCGGCGCTGACCACCAGGCGAAAACCACCGGCGCCGCCGCTGAAACGCAGCATGCGGCGGATGAATTTTTCGGCCGAGGGGGTGAAGCTCATATCCATCGGAATCGCCTCATGCTGCCTGATAGCGCGGGACGGAATTGTCGATCACGCAGGTGCCGTCGACCGGACACACCGCGACACATTGCGGCTCGTCGTAGTGGCCGATGCACTCCGAGCACTTCGAAGGGTCGATCGCGAAGGTGCCGGCCTTCTCGAAGATCGCCACATTCGGGCACTGCGGCTCGCAGGCGGAGCAGCCGGTACATTGCGATGCGACGATCTTGTAGGCCATGGCCGTTTCCCTTCGGCGCCTCGTCCTATGCCTCGGTGAAGGCGCCCTGGCGGATCGTGGCGTCGCCGCGGGCGATGTGACGGATCTCCGACTTGCCGACGCGCTCGAGGTAATCCTTGAAGTAGGCAATCACCGACTGCTCGATGTATTCGAACGCGTAGGTCTCGACTGCCTCGATGCCGGCGCCGGCGAGCGAATCCTTCGGGCACATCCCGATCTTGGCGACCAGCACGGCGGTGCAGTCGTTCAGCGCCTTGAGGATCGGATCGATGCCGGTCTCGCTGGCGTAGCCGCCTTCGCAATACAGATCGACGCGGCGATGGCCGACGAATTTTGCGCCGGCGGTCGACACCTCGTAGATCTGGAATTCGTGGGCATGACCGAAATGCTCGTTGATCACGCCGCCGCCCTTGGTGGCGATCGCCACCTGGACCTTGATGGTCGCCGTCTCATCGGCGAGCTTGTCCAGCTCGCGCTGCTTGGCGACCGCGATCGCGTCGCGCTCGGCCTCGACCTTGGCTTGGTAGGCCTGGCGCGCGGCCAGATCGTATTCGACGTCCATCGCCATCACTTTTTCGGTGGTGAACTCGGCGCTGCGGTCCTCGCCGAGCAGGCCGACCGCGTCGGCACGACACTGCCGGCAGTGCCGCATCATGTTCATCTCGCCTTCGCAGGCATCCTGCAGCGCCTTCAGCTCCTGCGCGGTCGGGCCGCGCTGGCCCGATAGGCCGAACGCGGTGCCGTGCTCGGCTTCCGAGATCAGCGGCATGATGTTGTGCAGGAAGGCGCCGCGCGACTTGACCGCCTTGTTGACCTCGATCAGGTGCTGGTCGTTGATCCCCGGGATCATCACCGAGTTGACCTTCACCAGGATGCCGCGCGCCACCAGCATCTCCAGGCCGAGCAATTGCCGCTCGCTGAGGATCTTCGAGGCCTCGACGCCGTTGTAGCGGCGGTGATTGTAGAAGATCCACGGATAGATCTGCGCGCCGACCTCCGGATCGACCATGTTGATGGTGATGGTGACGTGATCGACCTTCATGGCGGCGATCTGCTCGACATAGTCGGGCAGCATCAGGCCGTTGGTCGACAGGCACAGCTTGATGTCCGGCGCGGTCTCGGTGACCAGCTCGAAGGTCTTGAAGGTCTTGGCCGGATTGGCGAGCGCATCGCCCGGGCCGGCAATGCCGAGCACGGTCATCTGCGGGATGGTCGAGGCCACCGCGACGACCTTGCGCGCCGCCTGCTCCGGGGTCAGCTTCTCACTGACCACGCCGGGACGGGATTCATTGGCGCAATCGTATTTGCGATTGCAGTAATTGCACTGGATGTTGCACGCGGGCGCGACCGCGACGTGCATACGGGCGAAGTGATGATGCGCCTGCTCGCTGTAGCAGGGATGGTTCTTCACCTTCTCCCAGATTTCCGGCGGCAGATCGCTCGGACCCGCGGCCGAGCCGCAGCCGGTCTTGCCGGCGCCGCCCTTGCTGCTGCAGCCTGAGGACGCTGCGCTCTTGCGCATCTCGTCGAACGAAATCGCTCCCGGCGCGGCGAAGTCATGAAGTTGCAGCAGCTTGCTCATATCCGGGCCTCGTTCGATCGCCGCGCGACAGGCGGCTTGTCGGTGGGTGATGGTGCTGCAACCGAGCCGGCGAAGATCGAGGACGATTCGCGGGCGCGGCGATCGGTCGAAGACGGCGTCCGACGGTCAAGGCGTCGGCCGTCTTGCGAGATCACGCGTCAGGCCGGCACGCAGGTGTTGTCGACCGGGCAGACCGAAACGCACTGCGGCTTGTCGAACTGACCTTCACACTCGGTGCACTTGGTCGCGTCGATCACATAGGTACCGCGCTTCATGCTGATCGCGGCGTTCGGGCATTCGAATTCACACGCACCGCAGACGGTGCACTGGGAGGTCACAATCTTGTAGGCCATGGTCGGCTCCTGGTTCGCAGAGTGCTGCTGACGAGCTGTCTTTCAAGCCGCGTGCCAGATGCCTTGATGATTGTTTTTCCACGATTATTCGGCTCGACGCAGAACGATGCCGGTGTCAGGCCCCCGACACTTGTCGCAAGTCTGACAGGCATCCGTACTCGTCATCCGGCCTATCGAGATGTGACGGAGATTTTCGAAGAGCCGCTCGCAGACAGACAAGGCGCGACGCCAGATGACGTCGCGCCTTGTCCGATGATCGCGTGCCGCCGCGCGTCAGAAGTGTTTGAGTTCGATGTTGTGCTTCTTCAGCGCATAGCCGATCTGGCGTGGCGTCAGGCCGAGAATGCGCGCGGCCTTCGCCTGCACCCAGCCGGCTCGCTCCATCGCGTTGATCAGGCGCTCGCGCTCCGACATATTCGATTCGTCGGATGGCATCTCCGAACGGACCGGCGCCGGCGCAAAATCATCTGCTGATGCGACCGGCTCGCGCGGATGAACGATTTCCACCGGCGCCTTGCGTGGCAAGACCTGCAACGGGATCTCCGGGCGCGGGCGCTCCGGCGCGGGCTCGGTGTGGCCCTTCCACAGGATCGCCGACAGGCACTCGTCCTGATGGCAGGCGAAATCGCTGTCACGGATTTCCGGCCCCATCGCCAGCGTCGCCGTCCGGCGCACGCAGTTCTCCAGCTCGCGGACGTTGCCGGGGAACGAGCAGGCCTTCAGCAGCTCGAGCGCGTGCGGCTCGAACGCCAGCTCGCGGCCGTTCTCCTTGTTGAAGTGCTTGAGGAATTCAGTCGCCAGCAGCGGAATGTCGGTGGGGCGGTCACGCAGCGGCGGCAGGATCATCGGCACCACATTGATCCGGTAATACAGGTCGGCGCGGAATTCCTTGCGGGCTACCGCCTCTTCCAGGTTGCGGTTGGTGGCGGCAACGATGCGGACGTTGACCTTGATGGTCTGATTGCCGCCGACCCGCTCGAACTCCTGCTCCTGCAACACGCGCAGCAGCTTGGCCTGGAATGACGCGGAGATCTCGCCGATCTCGTCGAGAAACAGCGTGCCCTTGTCGGCGAGTTCGAACCGCCCCTTGCGGGCGGCGATCGCGCCGGTGAACGCGCCCTTCTCGTGGCCGAACAGCTCGGACTCCAGCACCGACTCCGGCAAGGCCGCACAGTTGATCTTGATGAACGGGCCGTTGGCGCGCGCCGACAATTCGTGGATCGCCTTGGCGATCAGTTCCTTGCCGGTGCCGGACTCGCCGCGCAGCAGCACCGGCGACTGCGACTTGGCGATGATGCTGACCTTGGCCAGCAGTTTGCGGATCGCCGGGCTCTCGCCGACGATGCCGTCGACCTTGACCCGCTTGCGCTCGCGCTCCGGCTTCAGCTCGGACAGTTCCTTCTGCAACCGGTGGCTTTCCGCCATCAGCCGCTCGCGATCGCGGGCGACGACGCGATGCAGTTTCACGGTCTGGCCGATCAGATTGGCCACCATGGTGAGGAAACGCACATCCGCGTCCATCCGGAAATACGAACGGCCGTCGCGAACACGGTCGATGCTCAGCGTGCCCACCACCCGCGAATCGATCCGGATCGGCACGCCGATGAACGACACCCGGGTGTCGTCGGTGGCGCCGAGCGCGGCGGCATCGGCGGCGCTGAACATCGGATGGCTGGAGACGTTGTCGGCGACCAGCGGCACCGCGGTGGCGACGATCTGGTCGATCGCCCTCTGCGGTAGCCGGGCGCGATAGCGGTTGTCGCTGCCCTCGGCCCAGCCGACGCCGACGGTAATATCCGGAATGCCGTCATCGGCGAGCAGCGACACCACGCCGTTGCGCATCTGCAGGAACGACTGCAGCAGGTTGACGACGTTGGCGAGAGTGATCTCCAGCCGCGCCGGTGAGGTGAGGATTTTCGAGATCTCGAAAATGCCGGTGAGCGCGATGTCACTCAGCGGTATTGGAGGATGGGTCATCGACGGCGACGGGTACTCGTTTTCGACAAGGCGGATTTCGCGCTGAGCCATAGCTGGTCTCCATCGCCCCCGAGCCTTCCCCCGTCAGATCCGGAGCGCTGCGAGATTGTGGATGAATTCCAACCAGATGTCGTGCTCATCTTGGCTGCATCGCTGCGGAAGTTATGGCTCGCTCTGCTTAGTTCATTACCACTGGCAAAGATGCTGATATTCAACTGATTACTACTCTAGCACCAGTCAGACGCCGCGGCCGCATTGACGCAACGCAAAATCGCCAGACCAAAAGAACGGCAGCAGCGTATCCGGACATGCGTGATTGCTAGTCAACTGCAAACTAACTTCGAGCTATTCGCTCCGCCGGCACGTCAGACGTGCTGGCCGCCGTTGATGTGAATTTCTTCACCGGTGACGTAGCTGGCCGCATCCGAGCACAGGAAGAACATCACCTTGGCGACCTCATCCGGTGTTCCGATACGCCGCATCGGGATCGTCGGCGCCAGCATCGCCTCGGTTTCCGGCGATAGGATGTCGGTCTTGATCTCACCGGGCGCGATCGCGTTCACCCGGATGCCGTAGGGCGCGTAGTCGTGCGCCATCTCCCGGGTCAGGCAGGTCAGCGCGGCCTTCGAGGTGGCGTAGGCGCTGCCGGCGAATGGATGCACCCGCGAACCGACGATCGACGTGACGTTGACGATCGAGCCCTGCCCGGCGCGCAGTTCGTCGAACAGCCCCTGCGCCAGCATCACCGGCGCCAGCAAATTGACGTGGAACACACTCATCCAGGTCGCGACCGGCGTGTTCAGCGAGGTCAGGCGTTCGCCCTCAACGCTCTTGGGGGAGATCGCCGCGTTGTTGATCAGCGCATGCAGCGGTCCGCCGCCGAGCTTCTCCTTCAGTTCGTCGATCGCCCGCGGCACGGCGCGATGATCGGCAAGCTCGACCGCGACGTGGTTCTCGAGGCCGGTCGCCCACGGGCAGCGGTCATCGGCAAACGGCTGCCGCGAACAGGTGATGATCCGCCAGCCGGCGTCGGAGAACAGCTTGCCGGTGGCATGGCCGATACCGCGCGACGCGCCGGTCAGGACCAGCGTCTTCTGCTTACCGGTCCGCGCCTCGCGCTGATCATTGTGAAACGGGCAGGCGCCGCCGGTCGCCGACGACATTCCCGCCGGCATTCCGGGCGGCATCTCCGCAGGGCGGGCCGCAGGGGGTGATGAAGGTGCGGGTTCGGGCCGCTCGGCGTGCAGTGGTTCAGGGTGCACGGGACGGTCTCCATCGGTTTCGTTGCAAGGCAACTTGCATGAACCGGGCCAACCGACATGGCGTCGATTCCGGCCGACAAACAACCCGTTGTTGCCAGCGAATGTCATCAGAGCGACACCGCCGGCCCCGCCCAACCCGACACAACGTTGGCTTTGCGACATCGGACCAGCATTTGACTACCATTAACAGCGCCCCGCTGATCTGGTCCGGCTCTTGCTTAAACCGGACCCGGACACTGGACACAGCGTGGTGGTGATGACGCAGCCTCTCCAACTCAGCGCCGGCGGCTTCGCGGTCGTGCTCGGGACCAATGAAATCGCCTCCGCAGTCGCGGTTCACCTTCGCCGCGACGGCTGTTGTGTGGTGATGTCACACGATCCGTTTCCGCCGGTGATCCGACGCAAGATGGCGTTTCATGACGCGCTGTACGGCGATGAGATCGCGGTCGAAGGCGTGCGCGGTGAGCGGGTCGATCACGCCATCCAGATCTTCAAGGCGCGGCGCCGCCCCGACAATGTTCTGGTGACCTGGTTGGAGCTGCCCGACCTGCTGCCGATCGGCGCGATCGACATTCTGATCGACGCTCGGATGCAGAAGCATCGCGTCACCCCGGACCTGCGACGGCTGGCCCGTGTCAGCATCGGTCTCGGTCCGGGCTTCTCCAGCTCGGCGAATTGCGACGTGGCGATCGAGACCCGCCCCGGCCGCAGCGGACTGATCGTCGATGCCGGCTGGACCGACGCCGCCGATGGAGTCGCCAGCCCGCTGGGCGCCGCCGGTGCCGAACGCTTCCAGTATTCGCAAGCCGGCGGACGATGGCGGACCGCGATCGAAATCGGCAGCCGGGTGTTCAACGGCTACCCGGTCGGCCACCTCGGCGGTGTGCCGGTGCGCGCGCCGTGCGACGGCATCCTGCGCGGCGTCATTCGTGACGGTCAAGACGTGCCGCAGGGCGTCAAGCTGCTGGAGGTCGATCCCCGAGGCCGTCATGCGCAGTGGACCGGGATCGATGATCGCGGACGAACGATCGCCGCCGCTGTGCTGCGAGCCGTGTCGGGACGCCGCCTGGTGCAGCCGGACGACGCCGCCGAGCCATTCGGTGCGGCCTGACGACAATCGGCCTCAGCCGGCGCCGAGCGCCACTGCGACGTTGTAGGTGATCAGGCTGGCGATGTAGGCGAGCACGAACATGTAGATGAAGGTGACGCCCATCCAGCCCCAGCTTCCCGTTTCGCGCTTGATGACCGCCAGCGTCGAGGCGCATTGCGGCGCGAACACGAACCAAGCCAGCAGCGACAGCGCGGTGGCGAGGCTCCACTTCGAAGCCAGCACCTGGCCGATCTGCTCGGCCGCTTCCTTACCGCCTTCGATCGCATAGACGGTGCCGAGCGCCGCCACCGCAACCTCGCGGGCCGCCATTCCGGGGATCAGGGCCACCGCGATCTGCCAGTTGAACCCAAGCGGAGCTAGAACCGGCTCGATCGCATGCCCGATGATCGAGGCCAAGCTGAAATCGATCGCCGGTTCGGTGGCCCCGGCCGGGGGGCGCGGGAACGAGGCCAGGAACCAGATCAGCACCATCATCGAGAAGATCGTGGTGCCGGCACGCTGCAAGAACATCTTGGCGCGGATATACACGCCGATGGCGACGCTCTTCAGCCGCGGAAGCTTGTAGTCCGGCAGTTCGAGCATGAACGGAGCCGGCTCGTAGTCGCGCCACATGAAGAACTTGACCAACGCCGACACCGTCAGCGCGCTGACGATGCCCGCGGTGTAGAGGCCGAACATCACCAGCCCCTGCAGATTGATCCAGCCGAACACCTCCTTGGCCGGCACGAAGGCCGAGATGATCAGCGTATAGACCGGGATGCGCGCCGAGCAGGTCATCAGTGGCGCGATCAGGATGGTGGTCAAGCGATCGCGTTTGTTGTCGATCACCCGCGTCGCCATGATGCCGGGGATCGCGCAGGCAAAGCTCGACAGCAGCGGAATGAAGGCGCGACCGTGCAGCCCGGCGCCGCCCATGATGCGGTCCATCAGGAACGCAGCGCGCGCCATGTAGCCGAGATCTTCCAGCAGCAGGATGAACAGGAAGATGATCATGATCTGCGGCAGGAACACGATGACGCTGCCGACGCCGGAGATGACGCCGTTCTGCAGGAAGCTCTGCAGCAGCCCTTCCGGCATATTGGCCTGGACGAATGCGCCGAGCGCTTCGAAGCCGCCCGAGATCAGTTCCATCAACGGCTGAGCCCAGGAGAACACCGCCTGGAACATCACGAACAGGATCAAAACCAGGATCGCCAGACCGGCCACCGGATGCAGCACCACCCGGTCGACCTGGGCGGTGAGGGTGTGCGGCCGCGCCGGCAGGCTGACGCAATCGGCGATGATGCGATCGGCCTCGCGCTGCAGCGCGCGCAGTTCACCGGTGCTCAGCGGACGCCAATGATCTCCGGTAGAAGGCGTCGGCGTCTGTGCGGCGAATTCATCGGTCCGCTTCAGCAGCTCCGCGGTGCCGCCCTTGCGGACGGCGATCGACGTCACCACCGGAATGCCGAGCTGCGCCGACAGCTTCTCGACATCGACGGTGACGCCGCGGCGCATCGCGATGTCGTACATGTTCAGCACGAGCATCAGCGGGCGGCCGGTGGCCTTCAGTTCCAGCATCAGCCGGAACGTCAGCCGCAAATTGGTGGAGTCGGCGACACACAGCACCAGATCCGGAACCGGCTCGCCCGACTTGCGACCGAGCACGACGTCGCGGGTGATTTCTTCGTCCGGACTGCGGCCCCGCAGCGAATAGGTGCCCGGCAGGTCGACCAGACTGACGACGCGCCCACCCGGCGTGGTGAACAGGCCGGTTTTGCGTTCGACAGTGACGCCAGGGTAGTTCGCCACCTTTTGGCGGCTGCCCGTGAGGGCATTGAACAGAGAGGTCTTACCGCTGTTCGGCGTTCCAACCAAAGCCAGGTTGAACGGATGGGATTCGATCGAGGTCATCGCGCAGGCGCCAAATCAACAAACTGCAATCCGCGCGTTACATCAGCACGACGGCCATCGCTTCGCGGCGGCGAACCGCGATGGTGATGTTGTCGACACGAACCGCGATCGGGTCCCGGCCGATGATCCCCTCGTGCAACACTTCGACCTTGGCTCCCTCGACGAACCCGAGCTCGATCAAGCGGCTCTCAAGCTCGACCGGCTGCAATGACGACGTGCCGCGGTGCGGATCGATCGCCTGAACAACGCCGCTATAACCCCGGCGTGCGTTCCCCAGAAGGATCGGCTGGTGATGGTTGTGGCGATCGCGATGGAGGTTCTTGGTCATTGCTCGTTCTTCCAATCGCTGCCGCCAAGGTCAAGTGATTCAAGCCGGCGCCATCGGGAGTTTAGAACGATTGTAACAGGCGCTATCATTCGCATCTAACAAGAAAACGCCGAAAATGGGTTTGATTTGGCACAAAATCCGCCGGTTGCCGGGTGTGATTTCGCACCCGCGTGGCGCCGCCCTACCTACGAGACCGACAGCGGCACGGTGCGGCGCAATCCGTAAACCATGGACGCCGATCAAGAGCAGTGATGCGTCGCCGATTAAGACTTCGGCCAAGCTCGCATCGGATGATCGATGGAAGGTCGGGAACGGACCGGACTGAGCAAAGCAGTCGGGATCGCACAACGCCCGCGCCATCGACCCGGAAGCGCCATGCCCGCGAAGACCTCGTCAAGAACGAAACGACGCAAGCCCGCCGCGCCGCGCACCGCCTCGCTGCTGTCGATCCTCACCCAGAACCTCACCAAACATGGCGACCGTGCTGGCGTCGTCGGGATCGGTGCTGCTCTGCCTGCTGATCGCCAAGCGTTTCGCCTGAGCCGTTCACGACGACGGCGCGGCTGACATTGCAGCCGCGCCGACCGGGAGGATCGCCGCTCGGCGCGGCGGAATACCGGCGTGCGGGCCGATCAGGCCGCCCGCACGTTGTCGAGGAACTTACTGACTTCGAGCTTCAGCCGGTTGCTGTCCTGCGACAGCGACTGTGCGGCGGACAGCACCTGGGAGGACGCCGAACCGGTCTCGGTGGCGCCGCGCTGCACGTCGGTGATGTTCGAGGACACCTGCTGGGTTCCGGACGCCGCCTGCTGGACGTTGCGGGAGATCTCCTGAGTGGCAGCGCCCTGTTGCTCCACCGCCGAAGCGATGGTCGAGGCGATCTCCGACATCTTGCCGATGGTGTCGCCGATCTCCTTGATGGCCCCGACCGATTCCTGGGTCGCCGTCTGGATGCCGCCGATCTGCTGACTGATCTCGCCGGTAGCCTTGGCGGTCTGCTCAGCCAGGGCTTTCACCTCCGAAGCGACCACGGCGAAACCACGCCCCGCCTCTCCGGCCCGCGCCGCCTCGATCGTGGCGTTAAGCGCCAAGAGGTTGGTCTGGCCGGCGATCGTGTTGATCAGTTCGACCACGTCACCGATTCTTGCCGCCGCCTTGGCCAGTTCGCCGACACGGTCGTTGGTCTTCTGGGCTTGGTCCACGGCCGCATTGGCTATCCGCGCCGATTCCTGCACCTGGCGGCTGATCTCGCCGATCGACGATGACATCTCTTCGGTGGCCGAGGCCACCGACTGCACGTTGGTGGAAGCTTCCTCCGAGGCGGCCGCGACCATGGTGGTCAGTTGCTGCGCTCGCTCGGCGGTGGAGGTCAGCGTACCGGCTGACGCCTCGAGTTCGGTCGAGGCCGACGATACCGCCTCGACGATTTCGGCGATCATGGTTTCGAAATCGCGGGTGATGGTGTCGACCCGCTGGCCCCGCGCGATTTTATCATCGGCCTCGCGGGCCGCGGCCTGGTCGGCCGCCCGCTTGGCGACGAGCGCCTCTTTGAACACCTGCAGCGCATCGGCCATCTTGCCGATCTCGGTCGCCTCGCCGCGATGCGGGACGTCGACCGCGAGGTCACCCTGCCCGAGCGCCTGCATCGGCGACACGATCGAGTCGATGCCGCGCGAGACGTCGCGCACCAGATACCAGCCCACGGCCACGCCGATCATGCCGGCGGCGCAGATGATGATCCCCAACAGCAGGAAGGTGGTGGCGTATTGCCGTTCGGCGGCTACGCCGGCGACATCCACGCCCTTGTTGTTGAGTTCGATGTCCTTGTTCAGGATGGCGTCGGCCTTCTGCCCGAGTGGCAGATACTTCTCCTCGTTCAACTTCTGCGCCTCGGCAGGGTATTTGCCGACGCTGGCGCGGGACAGCGCGATCACCTCCTGCACGCCGGATTCGTACTCACCCCACTGCCTGACCCAGGCGTCGTACAGCGCGCGCTCCTCCGGCGAGTTGATCAACTTCTCGTAGTCCTGGCGGATCCTGGCGATCGTCTTGACCGCCGTATCGAGCCGCTTCTCCGCCGCCGCCTTGCCGTCGGCGGTCAGTTCGAGGAAATGCGACCGGAGGATGCTGCGGTAGGAGAGAAGCTGGATCTTCAGGTCGCTCAGCAGCCGGATGCTCGGCAGCCAGTTGGTCCGCATGTCGACCGCGCTGGCGTTGATCGACCGCATCGAGGTGACCGACAATGCACCGATGCCGAGCATGGTGACGAGCAGGAACGCCAGCACGGCGGTGATTTTGGCGCGGATCGAGAGTTTAGCAAACATTGCGCGACTTCCTCGTTGTCGACATGCGACGTCGACCGAGGCGAACATCGCAACGGCACGGTGGAAGGCACAACGTGTGACTCACGCTGCGTGGCGCCGTCCTGGTCGAATTGGAGATCGCGCACCTGAGCGGTCCGCGAAATGTGCCCCGTTGCCTCGTTATCAGCAGCCACTTACCTGGCTGTTAACAGGGCGAGAACAACCCTCCACAGCCCGCCATGTGACGAGGTGGTATGCAAAAATGGAAGGCTGACCGAAGCCGTGGACGGCGCTCGATGAACTTATCAAGACAAGATAGTTCACTTTTCAAGACGCGATAGGCCACGGCCCGGGACGCCGGTAACTAGATCAGCTCAGCGGTCGATCGCTAGGCTGCCCGCACGCTGTCGAGGAATCTGCTGACTTCGATCTTCAGGCGGTTGCTGTCCTGCGACAGGGATTGGGCGGCCGACAGAACCTGCGAAGACGCCGAACCGGTCTCCGTGGCGCCACGCTGCACGTCAGTCACGTTCGCCGAGACTTGCTGGGTGCCTTGCGCCGCCTGCTGCACATTGCGGGAGATTTCCTGGGTGGCCGCACCCTGCTCTTCCACCGCCGAGGCGATCGTCGAGGCAATTTCCGACATCCGGCCGATGGTCTGGCCGATCGCCCTGATCGCATCGACAGATTGTCCGGTCGCGGTCTGGATGCCGGTGATGTGCTGGCTGATCTCGCCGGTGGCCTTGGCGGTCTGTTCGGCCAGCGCCTTGACTTCCGCGGCGACCACCGCAAAGCCTCGGCCGGCCTCGCCGGCGCGCGCCGCCTCGATGGTGGCGTTGAGCGCGAGCAGGTTGGTTTGACCGGCGATGGTGTTGATCAGCTCGACGACGTCTCCGATCCGCGCCGCCGCCTGCGACAGGGTGCTGACACTGTCGTTGGTCTTGCGGGCCTGATCGACCGCGTCGTTGGCGATGCGCGCCGACTCCTGAACCTGACGGCTGATCTCGGTGATCGACGAACTCATCTCTTCGGTCGCCGAGGCGACCGACTGGACATTGGCGGAAGCCTCCTCGGAAGCGGCGGCAACCGACGTCGCGAGATCCTGAGCCCGCTCGGCGGTCGAGGTCAGAGTACCGGCCGAAGCTTCGAGCTCGGTCGATGCCGAGGACACGGTCTCGACGATTTCGCCGATCGCACGCTCGAACTGCCGGGTCGCGGCATCGATCCTCTGGCCGCGAGCGATCTTCTCTTCGGCTTCCTTCGCTGCCGCGGCATCGGCGTCGCGCTTCTGGATCAGCGCTTCCTTGAAGATCTGCAGCGCGTCGGCCATTCGCCCGATTTCGGTCGGCTCGCCGCGATGCGGGACATCGGCGGCCAGATTGCCCCGGCCGAGCTCCTGCATCGGTGAGACGATCGACGCGATGCCGGCCGCGACGTCGCGGATCACCATGTAGCTGGCGACAAGGCCGAACAGAATCGCCAGACCTAGAATTGACAGCACCATCCAGAAGGCGGAGCTGTAAGTGACGGCAGCAGCCGCATTCGACTCGTCCGCCCCCTTGTTGTTGATATCGATATCCTTCTGCAGGAACGAGTCGGCGCGGCGCCCGATCGGCACGACAACCTTCGACAGGTATTCGGCTGTTTCCGGCGAGAATCGTCCGACGGACTTCCTGGACATCTCGATCACCTTTTGCGATTCATCGAGATAGCTCGCCCACTCCTTTTTGAAGGACTCGTAGAGCTGCCGCTCTTCGGCCGAGGAAATCAGCGGCTCGTAGATGCTCTGGTCCTTCTTGATGGCGTCCATCACTTTGGCGATGTGCTTGTCGGTCTCGGCCTTGCCGTCGGCCGACAGCTCAATCAGGTGCGCCCGCATCTGGTTGCGATAGCTCGAGATGTTGGAGCGCAGGCTGCCGAGTACGCGAACGCTCGGCAACCAGTTGGTGCCGAGGTCGAGCGTGCTGGCGTTGAGGGTGTTCAACTTGTACAACCCGAGCCCGCCGAGACCCGAGATGGCGAGGAGCAGCAGCGCGACGAGGACGGTGATCTTGGTGCGGATCGATAGCTTGGCAAACATCGAGGGCTCCTCGAGAGAGCTGACGACGCGCAGCATGACTCCACGGCGGATCGAGTGATCGAGGCGGGCCCGATTCGCCTCCAGCAGCCACGTTGCCGTCCGGAAAGCGCGAGCAATCTGTGCCGCGGAACTTTCTGCAACCTTAACGAGAATGTTCGTAAAAATACGCGGGCGAAAACACTGACAGCGTCCTGACTAACACGCACGGAGAAACCAGAGAGGCGTCCAAGCGGCCCCTACGCCGCCGGGTGTCAGTGGCGGCCGGCACCGGCGCTACGCGCGCGTTCGAACAGGCCGTCGAGCCAGGATCTGTGGAGATTCCGCGGCGCAATCTCGCCCGGCTGCGAGATCGTGGGCCGCTCATGCACCAGTTCGAGCGCGATCGTCGTGGCGAGTGCTCGCGGCGGCACACCGCCCAGCATCTCGCTGCGCCTGCGGCCGGCGGCTGCCACGGTGATCAAACGATCATCGGTCAGAACGAAGGTACAGTGGTAAACCGCGCCGTCGACTCTGAGCTGGAACCAGTAGCTCTCCGAGTGAACATGGGACATCGAATGCTCCCGCGGCAGGCTGCCATCACGGTGGTCAGCATGCCGCAGGGATTTGCGGCCGCAAGCGCAGCCTTGTCGAACGGTTGATTGTCGACTAACCGCCTGCCGGAGCTACCCAGCGTGCGCCGCCCGCAAACGCGCAACGGCCTGCGTGCGGGACGCAGGCCGTTGCGACGACTTGTGCAGGTCTCAGGCCGCCTGCGGCTTCAGCTTGGCGCGCCAGTTCGGATACAGCTTGTCGGCGTCGTGCGGGAAGCTCTCGAACGCGCGGGCGAATTCGCGGTGATCCTTGGCGAACTCGACCGGATCGGCGCCCTGCTTCCAGCACTGTTCGGCCTGACGCAGCGACTTGGCACCCGCCGCGCCGCCGTCGACGTGGCCGAACGCACCGCCGCCCGCCGTCATGATCAGGTTGGAGTGGCCGAGATTGTCGAAGAAGCCCGGCATCCGCAGCGCGTTCATGCCGCCGGAGATGATCGGGGTGGTCGGGTTCATGCCCAGCCATTCCTGGTGGAAGAACGGACCGTCGGCCGAGTCCTCGGTGATCATGTAGGCGATCGCACGGTCGGCGGCTTCGCCTTCCATCTTGCCGAAACCCATGGTGCCGGTGTGGATGCCCGAGGCACCCTGCAGGCGCGCCATCTTCGACAGCACGAAGGCGGTGTAGCCGCGCTTGGACTGCGGCGAAGTCACCGCACCGTGGCCGGCGCGATGATAATGCAGGTACTGCTTCGGGAACGCGCGGCGGGCGGTGGTCACCGCGGCCGGGCCGGCGACGTAGCCGTCGACCAGGAAGGCGATGTGGTCGGCGTTGTCGGCGAAGGTCTCGAGGATGAACTCACCGCGCGCCAGCATCTCGTAGTGATCGTCGGCGGTGATGTTGAACGAGAACAGCTTGGCCTCGCCGGTGGTGTCCTGCGCCCGGCGCATCGCGTCGGCGACGGCCCGCACCGTGTCCTTGAACGGCGCGAACACCTGGTTGCCCTGCGGCTCGTCGTTCTTGATGAAGTCGCCGCCCAGCCAGAAATCGTAGCAGGCATTGGCGAACGGCTGCGGGCGCAGGCCGAGCTTCGGCTTGATGATGGTGCCGACGATGAAGCCGCCGTTGACGACCGGGCGGCCGAGCACGCGCCACAGATCCTTGATGGTCGTCGACGGGCCGTCGAACAGCTTCAAGTAAGCCGGCGGGACGTAGAAGTCGTACATCTTGGCGTATTCGACGTCGCCCATGCCCTGGTTGTTGCCGATCGTCAGGGTCAGGAACGAGGCGATCATGGCGCGGCCGTCGATCACGTTGCGGTCGAACAGCTCGATCGGGTACGCGATCTTCATCAGGCCCTTGGCCTCGTCGATCTCGTACACCAGCGCGTCGACGCCGCGGGTGAAGTCGTCGGTGGTGGAGACTTCGACGTTGGTGCCGGTCGAGGATTCGGCGGCGAAGTGTGCGGCGGTCTGGATGAAGTTGCCGAAGCCGGCCTTCGGCTTCATGATGTAGGCGCACAGCACATGCCGTCCGCCCGCGATCAGCTCGCTCTCTTTGAGGTTGAGATTGGCGTAGCGGTTCGACTGGTCCATGGTGATCTCCTGCAATGCGAGGCGCGGCGGCCCGCTGGCCGCCGCGAATTGAATCCGGTTACTCCGCGGCGCGGGCGACCTGGCCGATCTGCGGATCGAGTGCGCCGGACTTGTAGCGCTTGGCCATCTCCGCCATCGGCACGACCTTGATCTTCGAGGCGTTGCCGGCGGTGCCGAACTGCTCGAAGCGCAGCTTGCAGATGTCGCGCATCGCATCCATCGCCGGCTTCAGGAACTTGCGCGGATCGAACTCCGCCTTGTTCTGGGTCGCGACCTTGCGGAACACACCGGTCATCGCCAGACGGCAGTCGGTGTCGATGTTGACCTTGCGGACGCCGTGCTTGATGCCGCGGACGATCTCCTCGACCGGGACGCCGAAGGTCTGGGGCATCGCGCCGCCGAACTCGTTGAAGATGTCCTGCAGGTCCTGCGGCACCGACGACGAGCCGTGCATCACCAGATGGGTGTTCGGCAGGCGGCGGTGAATCTCTTCGACCACCTTCATGGCCAGCACGTCGCCGTCCGGCTTGCGGCTGAACTTGTAGGCGCCATGCGAGGTGCCCATCGCGATCGCCAGCGCGTCGACCTTGGTGGCGCGGACGAATTCGACCGCCTGGTCCGGATCGGTCAGCAGCTGCTCGCGGCTGACCTTGCCTTCGACGCCGTGGCCGTCTTCCTGCTCGCCGCCGCCGTGCTCCAGCGAGCCGAGCACGCCGAGCTCACCTTCCACCGAGGCACCGACCCAATGCGCCATGTCGACGACGCGGCGGGTGATATCGACGTTGTACTGATAGTCGGCGGCGGTCTTGGCGTCGGCCTTGAGCGAACCGTCCATCATCACCGAGGTGAAGCCGTAGCGGATCGCGGTGGCGCAGGTGGCTTCGTCGTTGCCGTGGTCCTGATGCATGCAGAGCGGAATGTCGGGATACATCTCGGCCAGCGCGTCGATCATCTTCGCCAGCATGATGTCGTTGGCATAGGAGCGGGCGCCGCGCGACGCCTGGATGATCACCGGGGCGTCGACCAGCGCCGCCGCCTCCATGATCGCGAGGCCCTGCTCCATGTTGTTGATGTTGAACGCGGGCACGCCGTAGCCGTGCTCAGCGGCGTGATCCAGCAATTGCCTCAGGGTGATACGCGCCATGATGTCTCCTCAAACTGACTGTGTGACGACGAAGTCGTCGCGATGTTCGAAAATCGGGCTCAGTGCTTGCCGCGGGCGATCGCGCCCTTGGCGGCGTCCACCACCGCATCGGCGGTGATGCCGAACTTCTGATACAGCACCGGCGCCGGTGCCGAGGCGCCGAACCCGGTCATGCCGACGAACGCGCCGGTATCGCCGATCCAGCGGCGCCAATCGATGTCGCGCGCCGCCTCGATGCCGACCCGCGGCGCGGTGCCGAGCACGCCGGCGCGGTAGGCGTCGTCCTGCTCGGCGAACAGTTCGAAGCACGGGGCCGACACCACCGCCGCCTTGATGCCTGCGGCTTCCAGCTTGGAGGCCGCATCCAGCGCCAGCGACACTTCCGAGCCGGTGGCGATCAGGGTGACGTCGCGCTTGGGCGGATCGATGACCACATAGGCGCCGCGGGCGACCGGATTGCCGGCCGCACCGTTCGGACGCGGCAGCGCCGGCAGGCCCTGACGCGACAGCGCCAGCACCGACGGGCGCGAGGTCTGCTTCAGCGCGACGTCCCAGGCCTGCGCGGTCTCGATCGCGTCTGCGGGGCGGAACACCAGCAGGTTCGGGATCGCGCGCAGCGAGGCGACGTGCTCGACCGGCTGATGGGTCGGACCGTCTTCGCCGAGGCCGATCGAATCGTGGGTCATCACGTGGATGACGCGCACGCCCATCAGCGCGGCGAGACGGATCGCCGGCCGGCTGTAGTCGGCGAACACCAGGAAGGTGCCGCCGAACGGCACGAAGCCGCCGTGCAGCGCGATGCCGTTCATCGCCGCCGCCATGCCGAATTCGCGGATGCCGTAGTGCAGGTAGTTGCCGCCGAACGCGCCGGGCTTAACCGACATGGTGCCCTTGGCGTGGGTCAGGTTGGAGTGCGTCAGGTCGGCCGAGCCGCCGAGGATGTTCGGCGACGCCGGCACGATGGCGTCGATGGTGAGCTGCGACGCCTGACGGGTGGCGATGGTCGGCTTGTCGGCGTCGAACTTGGCGATCAGGCCCTGCAGCGCGCCTTCGTAGTCCGCCGACAGCTTGCCGGCGAGCGCATCGGTGAAGCCGGTGCGGGTCGTAGCGTCGGCCGCCGCCAGCCGCTGGGTCCAGGCGTCGTGCGCGGCCTTGCCGCGGCCGCCGGCCTCGCGCCAGCGCGCCAGGATCGGATCGGGAATCTCGAACGGCGGATACGGCCAGTTCAGCGCGGCGCGGGTCTTCTCGACCTCGTCGGCGCCGAGCGGAGCGCCATGCGCCTTCTCGGTGCCGGCGACCTTCGGCGAGCCGAAGCCGATGGTGGTGCGGCAGGCGATCAGCGACGGACGGTCGCTCTTCTTGGCCTGCTCGATCGCGGCCGCGACCGCTTCCGGATCATGGCCGTAGACACGGGTGGTGGCCCAGCCCGACGCGGCGAAGCGCGCGAGCTGATCGTCCGAGCACGACAGCGAGGTGTCGCCGTCGATCGAGATGTGGTTGTCGTCCCACAGCACGATCAGCTTGTTGAGCTTGAGATGACCTGCCAGCGAGATCGCCTCGTGGCTGACGCCTTCCATCAGGCAGCCGTCGCCGGCGATCACATACGTAAAGTGATCGACCAGCGCGTCGCCGTAGCGCGCGTTCATCATCCGCTCGGCGAGCGCCATGCCGACCGAGGTCGCAAGACCCTGGCCGAGCGGGCCGGTGGTGGTCTCGACGCCCTGGGTGTGGCCGTATTCCGGATGGCCCGGGGTCTTCGAGCCCCACTGCCGGAACGATTTGAGCTGATCGATCGTGACATCCGGATAGCCGGTCAGATGCAGCAGCGCGTACAGCAGCATCGAGCCGTGGCCGGCCGACAGCACGAAGCGGTCGCGGTCGGCCCAATCGGGCGCGGCCGGATCGAACTTCAGGAAGCGGGTGAACAGCACGGTGGCGACGTCGGCCATGCCCATCGGCATGCCCGGGTGGCCGGACTTCGCCTTCTCGACGCCGTCGATGGCGAGAAACCGGATCGCATTCGCCATGTCGCGATGCGTGACCTTGTCGTGGATGTCGCGTGCGGGAACGTTCAAACCGGCCTCCCCAGTTTCTTGCAGATGTTGGGCATTACTTCATGCTTCGCTTGCGGTCGATCAGCTGCATGATCAGCGGCGTCAGGATCAGCTGCATCGCCAGATCGAGCTTGGCGCCGTGGATCACGATCGAGTTGGCGCGCGACATGAAACTGCCCTGGATCATCGACAGCAGATACGCGAAATCGATGCCGCGCGGGTTCTTGAAGCGGATCACCACCATCGATTCGTCGGCGGTGGGAATCCAGCGCGCGATGAACGGGTTCGAGGTGTCGACGGTCGGCACCCGCTGGAAGTTGATGTCGGTCTCGGCGAACTGCGGCACGATGTAGTGCACGTAGTCCGGCATCCGGCGCAGGATGGTGTCGGTCACCGCCTCGGTCGAATAGCCGCGCGCCGCACGGTCGCGGTGCAGCTTCTGAATCCATTCGAGGTTGATCACCGGCACGACGCCGATCTTGAGATCGGCGTGCTGCGCGACGTTGACCTTTTCGGTGATCACCGCGCCGTGCAGGCCTTCGTAGAACAGCAAGTCCGAGTTCGACGGCAGGTCCTGCCACTGGGTGAAATTGCCGGGCGGCACGCCGTGCAGCGCGGCTTCCTCGTCGTCGTGGACATAGTGACGGGTGCGGCCGGTGCCGGTCTCGGCGTAGCTTCTGAAGGTCTGCTCCAGCTCCTCGAACAGGTTGGTCTCGGGGCTGAAATGGCTGAAGTGGCGGTTACCGCGCTCGGCTTCCTCCGCCATCTTGTTGCGCATGTCGACCCGGTTGTAGCGGTGGAACGCGTCGCCCTCGATGAATGCGGCGTTGACGTTCTCGCGGCGGAAGATCTGCTCGAACGTCTTCTTCACGGAGGTGGTGCCGGCGCCGGAGGAGCCGGTGATGGAGATGATCGGATGCTTACGGGACATGAGGAGGTACTTCCAATTCCAACCGGGGGAGACGTCAGACGCGGAACAGGCCGCGGCGGGCGAACAGCGGCGCCGAGCGCGACGCGGCACTCGGATCGGTGTGCAGCAGTTCGATGCGCTTGACCTTGTCCATCGACCCCATGATCAGCGGCGAACGCTGGTGGATCGTCTTGGCGGTGAGATCGAGCACCCGCTCGCGCCCGGTCGAGGCGGCGCCGCCGGCCTGCTCCATCACGAACGACATCGGATGGGTCTCGTAGAGCAGCCGCAGCCGGCCGTTGCCGTAACCCGGACGGTTGTCGCCCGGATACAGGAAGACGCCACCGCGGGTGAGGATCCGATATACTTCGGCCACCAGCGAGCCGATCCAGCGCATGTTGAAGTCCTTGGCGCGCGGGCCATCGGCGCCGGCGATGCACTCGTCGACGAAGTCGCGGATCGGCTGCTCCCAATGGCGATGGTTGGAGGCGTTGATGGCGTATTCGGCAGTGTCGGCCGGCACCGTCACCCGCTCGCGGATCAGCCGGTAGGTCCTGGCCTTGCGGTCCAGCGTGAAGATATCGACGCCGTCGCCGAGCGTCAGCACCAGCGAGGTCTGCGGTCCATACACCACGAAGCCTGCCGCGATCTGGCAGGAGCCGGGCGCGGTGAACGGCTTGACACCCGGCTGGTTCGGAATGATCGAAAAGATCGTCCCGACCGTCATGTTGGTGTCGATGTTGGACGAGCCGTCGAGCGGATCGTAGGCGATCGAGATCGGCGCGTTGGGATCGCCGTCGACCAGAGTGTCGGACTCTTCCGACGCCAGCGCCGCGAACGGCACGTCTTTCAGTGCGGCGGTGATGATCTCGTCGGCCTTGACGTCGAGATCCTTCTGCACGTCGCCGTCGGCATTGCTGCCGCCGTGTGCGGCGCCGGTGATGCCGGCCAGAGCCCCCTGCCCGATCAGTTCGGAGATTTCGATCGACCCCGCGGCGATCGCGCCGACCGCGGCGGCGACCGCTTTGCGCTGCGGATCGACCGCATAAGAATCGAGAAGAACTGAGAGCGTTTGGCCCTGATCCATGATGACTCCCCCACAACGCAGCGCGGCCAAATGGCTCCAGCGGGCTCCGTTGCGCGGAGCTTGTGAGCCGATCGGTCACATAAGAGAAATTGCATTTTCCTTGGTACCACCAAAGGAATTTTTATATGGAGCGCCGCCGCCCTGTATTTTCTTACCGGAAAACGGCGACGCGGCGCGGATTCTGCACAATTAGTCGAAGGCTGCTGTGATTTAGATCAGAAGCGGGCGCATGGATCGGGGCGGAATCGGCTTCGATCGGCCGGAGCGGCGACACTCTTATACTTTAGCAGCGCAACGCGTCCCCAGCGCGAGGTGTTTGTTGCTGCCGCCGCGTGCCGGCGCATCGCGGCGCGAGCTCCCTTGACGCTGGCGGCGCATTTGCGGGACATAGGAAAATTGAATCAAAACAGATGGTTGAGCGACCGGAGCGATGCGCGCGCCGGCGCCGCCATAGTTTCAGGGGGGAAACGACATGAGCGAAGCGGTGATGGCCGGCGCGGAGGCGTTCGCATTCGACGGCGGCAGAACCGGCGTACTGCTGGTGCACGGCTTTACCGGCAGCCCGCAGAGCATGCGCTATCTCGGTGAGCGGCTCGGCGAACGCGGCTATTCGGTTCTCGGCCCGCGGCTGCCGGGGCACGGCGTCTCGCCGGCCGCGATGGCCAAGACCACCGCGACGGACTGGGTGAACTGCGCCGAGGACGCGTTGCTCGAGCTGTCCGCCAGATGCGACAAGACCTTCGTGGCCGGGCTGTCGATGGGCGGCACGCTGTCGCTGTATCTGGCGGCGACGCATCCGGACAAGGTCGCCGGCGTGATCCCGATCAATGCCGCGGTGCAGATCGACTCGCCCGACCTCGCCGGGCTGGCGTATGCGCGCGGCCTGCCGGAATTCGTCCCCGGGATCGGTTCGGACATGGTCGACACCACCACCAAGGAGCTGGCCTACGATCAGGTGCCCGTGACCTGCGTCAAGCAGGTGATGGGCCTGGCCGCCACCGCCCGCGCGCTGCTGCCGAGGATCAAGTGCCCGACCCTGGTGATCAATTCGCGGGTCGACCACGTGCTGTCACCCAACAATGCGACGGTGATCGCCAATCACGTCGGCTCCAGCAGGATCGAAACGCTGTGGCTCGACAACTCCTACCACGTCGCCACGATCGACAACGACAAGGACCTGATCGCCGCCGCGATCGACGGCTTCGTGCGGCGCAATTTGTAACCGCGCAGCGGCCGCAGCGCGGGGCGTGATCGAGATTACACCGGCGCTGCGGCACACCTTCTCACCGGAGCGGCGAAGACGACCGGGACGCGAGATGCTGAAAGAGGCTCCGCGCCAGCGGCGTCAGCTCCGGCTCGCTGCGGACGCAGACCGACAACCGGCGCGTCGCCCAATCGTCCTGAAGCCGGGCGATGGCAATGCCGGCCGATCGCTTCGCGCGCCTTGCGGCCGCTTCCGGCACGATGCCGATTCCGACGCCTTCGCCCGCGAGCCGGCAGATCCCGTCGAAGCTCCGAAGCGCGACCCGGAGCTTGATGTTCGCCCCGAGCCGAGCCGCCTGCATCTCGAGATGCTGCTGCAATGCGCCGCCGGTCAGACCGACGAAGTGCTGATCGAGCAGGTCGGCAAACCGAAGCTGCGGCTTTTCCGCAAGAGCGTGGCTCGGCGCCAACACGGCCACCAGCCGGTCGATGGCGAAGGGACGCAAGGTCAGGCCGGCGGTTGCGGCGGCACCGGACAGGATGCCGATTTCGGCGAAGCCGGCAGACACGCTCCTGGCGATCTCGGAGCTCTGCCGTTCCTTGAGGTCGAGATCGACCCGAGGGTGCTGCGCCATCCAGGTCGCCAGCCGTTCCGGCAGATACTCCGTGATGGCCGCCGTATTCGCGAAGACGCAGACATTCGCCCGCATTCCCTTCGCATAGCGGCCGAGCTCGCCACGCATCTCGGCCATCTGGTGCAGGATCGTGCGGGCATGATGCGCGAGCGCCTCGCCCGCTTCGGTCGGCACGATCCCGCGCCGGCCGCGATGCAGCAGCAGAACTTCGCCGGCCGCCTCCATGTCGCGCAGCCGTTCGCTGGCGGCCGGCAGCGACAGACCGGCTTCGGCCGCACCGCGGGTGATGCTGCCGGCTTCGATGACGGCGAGGAACAGGCCGAGATCGGTAAGGTCGAAGCGCATCTTCCGAGACTAGCCCACGGTCAGCCTTCGGCATAGCCGAAGGTACGGATCGGCACATCCGCATTGCCGGAAGCCTCGCGAAGCGGCGGTGATGCACCATGTCCGATGTTTCGATCTCGCTGCTGGCCGCGGTCTTCGCCACCTTCTTCGTCGCCGGCCTGGTCAAGGGCGTCACCGGCATGGGCCTGCCGACGGTGGCGATGGGCGTGCTCGGCGCGTTGATCTCGCCGGTCGCAGCCGCGAGCCTGCTGCTGGTACCGTCCTTCGTCACCAATGTCTGGCAACTGCTGGCCGGCCCGAGCCTGGGTGCAGTGCTGCGCAGGCTGTGGCCGATGATGGCGGCCGTCGTCGTCGGCACGCTGCTGGGATCGACATGGATCGCCAGCGGCGATACGCGGCTGACGACCGCGATGCTCGGCGGCGCCCTGATCGTCTACGCCAGCACCACGCTGCTGGCCCGTCCTATCAGCATCTCAGTGCGCGCCGAGCCGTGGCTGTCGCCGCTGATCGGCGGACTGACCGGCATCGTCACCGGCGCAACCGGCGTGTTCGTGATTCCGGCCGTCCCGTACATCCAGTCGCTCGGCCTCGCCAAGGACGATCTGGTGCAGGCGCTCGGCCTGTCGTTCACCGTATCCACGATCGCGCTCGCAATCGGACTCGGCGCACACGGCGCTTTCCAGACCGATCATTTGACCGTATCGGCCCTCTCCACGCTCCCCGCTCTCGGCGGCATGTGGGCCGGACAGGCCGTTCGCAGCCGGATCAGTCCGACCGCCTTTCGTCGCGGCTTCCTGGTCTGCCTGTTGCTGCTGGGGTGCGAGATGGCGATGAAGTCGCTGCTGTGAATCGGGGCCTGAGGCGCAAGCGGAGTCGCGCGTTGTTTAAGCAGCAGCCCGTCCGCTTAAATTATAGGGGCGCCAAGGTAAGCCGCCTTAAACAAGAAACGGCGGCTCTCCGCCGCCACCGGAGCGACATCATCGTCATCGCGACCACCGTCGACCACCTGGGAAATCCGATCACAATCGGGCCGTGCTGGCGGAGAGAGTGGGACAGCATAGAAACGAGTGACGAAGCTGGGCAGACTGCGACACCTGAAGCAGTTCACCAGTCGGCGCGGCGGGCCGATCGCGATATGCAGGCTGCGCGGGCCGAAGAGAGGGCCACCAACCTCGCAGACATCATTAGGGCCCGCGAGAGTCTGGAACAACCTCGTTGGCGGGGATCGCGGCCGCCTTGACAGTACGCCGCGTTCCGGCTCCACGCGGCGGGGCTTGGTCAGCCACTCGGGTTGCTCGGGACGGCGGCTTGGATCACCAGTGCTCGACATCAATCGGGAGGGGGCCATGATCGACGCGGACCTATCAGTGTATTTTGCCGTTGCTGCCCGCCGTCGGCTTCAACTTGAGTGCAGCGTCGGCGCCCAAAGAATGACTTGCAACTGTACCTTAACGAGTGCAGAGCAACATCTTACGGGGATCGCCGCACATGACGACTGTCTACACCATTGGCTATGAAGGCACGGACATCGACAGGTTTGTTGCCACTCTCAAGGCCGTTGGGGTCGAGGTCTTGGTGGACGTGCGAGCGCTGCCGCTGTCCCGCAAGAAGGGGTGTCAATCGGCATTGGATCGGGACCCCGTATCGGCGTCCAAAAGGGACCCCTCGGGATGACGAGGCGCGAGCAAGCCGCGAGCGAGCGCGCTGTC
>NZ_UFQQ01000030.1 GCF_900218015.1 Rhodopseudomonas pentothenatexigens
CCGAAGCAGAGCAACGCTACTACGCCATGATGGAACAGCCCGACATGGCGGCATAACTTAAACCAAACGGCCTCCGGCAAACCCGGGGCGGTTCAGCAGGTCCTGCAGGAACGGCCAGAGTTGCAGGTTATAGCCCGCCGCAAAGCTGAAGGCGTTCGAGACCGCCGGGAGCTGTTCGAGCCGTGCGAATTCATCGAGGATCATCAGGACGGGATAACCACCGGGATCTGTAGTCAGTTGCTCAATCGCCGAGGTGATGATCAACCGCAGAAACCGCGCGTAGGCGTCCATATAGCGTCCCGGCAGGATCAGATAGACGGTTGTCGGCTTTCGTCTGATCTGGGCCAGGTCGAAATCGTTGCCGGTCAGCGCGCCGCCTCGTGAGGCATCGGTAAAGGCCGGATCGTCAAGGAACGCCGTCTGCGTAATCGCCGTATTGATGGCACTCGAAATATCCCGCGCTTCGATGTCCTTGAACCGCCCGATCGGCTGGCTGATGAACGGGTAGGGGCTTGCCTCCATCGAGGTCAGCAGCATCGCGGCGGCGGGGCCTCGCGCGGCAATGTCCGTCACCATCTTCCGCATGTGCCCGAGCGTTGCGCGTTTGCCCAAGGTCGAGACCAGATAGAGGATCAGGCTGGTGACCAGATCGCGGGCCGTGTCATCAAAATACGGATCGCGCCCTTGCGTCAGGATCAGCGCTTGCGAGAGCGCCGCGGCATCCGCCACCACGTTCGGGCTGTGAATGTCGAGCTGGGAGAGGGGATTGTAGCGGTGCCGCGGCAAATTCCATGGCGGACCGCCATGAAGGCCAAAAGGATTCAGCACATAAACGTCCTGTCCCATGGCCTTGCGGTGACGTGCCGTCACCGCCGCGTTCTGACCCTTCGGGTCAATCACCACCACGCTGTGCGGCACCTGAAGCAACGCCTGAACAATCACCGTGGCACCCTTGCCGCTCCGCGTCGGGCCAAAGGTGCAGAGATGCCGGTTGTCGGTGTAGCAGGAGAAGGTGCCGCGCTCGGCATTGTAGCCATAGGGAATGGCAAATGCGCCGCTCATGGCTATCGCTCCTCACTGAGACCGGCGTCGCGGAACGATCCCGCGTCACCGACCTTGGCGTCAAACCGGTCGGGAGCGGCAAGGGGTGCCACGCGCCAGCCGAAGGCGAAGGGAAGCCCCGGGATCAGCACATAAGCCACCAACGGCCACAGCGAACCCCATTGCCGCAGCGAGATCATACAGGCCGCCATTGCGCCGAACACCGCCAGCAGCACGGCAACCGAGTGTTCAGCTGGCACGAATTTCCGCCCGCGCTTCTTCTCTTCCTCAAACAACACCCGGCAGCGTGCCCCGGCCAAGGCAAGCCCCACCACGATCAGCAGGTCAAACACCACCGGGATCGCATGGAACACCGCCGGTGCAAACCACCACAACAGCACGAACCATAGCAGCACCTGAATCAGCAGGCCGGAGGTGAGCGGACCCATCAGATACGCAGCCTGCCCCGCAAGACGCATCGCAAGCCAGCCGCCCACGAGCAGGCCAATGGTTGCAAGGAACGCGGCGTCCGGGCTGATGCGAAACTCGACGCTCAGCTCATACCAGACCGCCACGAACAAGATCAGCTTCAATCCCAGATGACGCATGGCTCTCTCCTTTCAAAGAAGGAAACCACAAGGCCGCGCTCATCACTCCGGGAATGTTTGGTAATGCCGGGCAAGCCTTGGCACCCCACGTACACGCGCTTCATTTTGCAAAGTTTTGCAGGTCGGCATTCAGCACCGCGAGGCGTATAGCTCGGCCGAAGAGGATAGCGAGTTGTCGTTTCCGTTACCGGAAACGAAGCTCGCCAGGGGCCGGTGGTGGCCCCTGGACCCAGGACGCATGCGCTCAACGGTGAAGTCCGGCAATGGCAAGACCACGACAGATCGAAATCCGGGACCGCCAGATGAATATCAAGCTGACCCAGCGGGAGTTTGAATTCGTCTGTCAGTGTGCGGCGGCCAAAGGCATGAGGCCCGTGGATTACAGCCGTGCGCGTCTTCTGACCGAATGGCAGGCGAGCGCGGCGATTGTAACGGTCGGCCATCAGGGCGATCCGGCGTTTCGCGTGCAACTATCCCGGCTTGGCAACAACCTGAACCAGATCGTGCGGCGCATGAACAGCTTCGATGAGCCTTGCCCGCCCACGCTGGAGCCTCTTCTTCAGGACATCCGCACGCTGATTATCCGGAGCGGCGGCGATGATCGTTAAGTTCAACCGGCCCGGAAAATCCTTCGCCGGGCTTGCGGCATACCTCACCCATGATTCCGGCAAGGCGAAAAGTTCGGAAAGGGTGCGATGGACCCACACGCTCAATCTCGCCAATGACGAAATCCCCCATGCCGTCGACGAGATGCTGTGGACGGTTCGCGCCGCCAATGACCTGAAAAGGGAAGCGGGCGTGTCGGCGGGCGGCCGAAAGCTGGAAAACCCGGTGAAGCATTTCTCGCTGAACTGGCATCCGTCGGAAAAGCCGAGCCGCGAAGAGATGATCGGGGCGGTTCAGGACTTCCTGAAGGATATGGGCTGGGAAGATCGGCAGGCCTTGCTGGTGGCCCACACCGACAAGCATTACCCGCACGTTCACGTCATGCTCAATACGGTGTCGCCGGAAGACGGGCGCAGCATCAATGCCGGCTTCGAGCAGGTCCGAGCCTCGTTCTGGGCCCTGAATTACGAGCGCAGCCAGTTTCGCATTCATTGTGAGCAGCGCCTTCGCCCCTATGAGGAGCGCGAGCCGTCGCCCACCCGCGATGTCTGGCAGCAGATGAAGGAGGCGGAGCAGGAGAACGATAAGGCGGAGGTCGAGCGGATTTGGGAGACGCCGGATTATTTTGATCGCGGCGACTTTTACGAGCGCAACAGTCACGAATGGGTGTTGCTGAAAACGCACCAGCGCAAGGAGCGCGAAGCGTTCTTTGCAGAAGGCAAGCCGGAATTCCGTCGCGCCCGGAACAGGGTCTATCGCCATGTCCGTGCCGAATACCGCGGCGAATGGATGACCTATTTCGATTCCGAACGGCGGGGTCTTGATGCCGAGAGCCTTGCCGAGATGAAGACGGACATCGTTACCCGCCAGACCGAAGAGCTGGAGAAGAGGCGCGAGGAAGCCTGCAAGGAGCTTCGGGAGCGGCGCGACAAAGAATACAAGGATCTTCTGCTTCACCAGAAGGAAGAACGCGCCGAGCTTCGCGCGCGGCAGAAGGAAGGCGAAGCGTCGCCCCATCTGCTCGACCTTGCGTACGCCGCCGAAGACAAGGAGGGCAGGATCGGACCCGACGATATGGAGGGATATTTCCGTCTTGCCGGACGTGAGGTGACGTCGCCGCCGGGTGAGCAGAGGCCCGCCGTTGAGCCTCAGCATGATGATGATCATGATCATCATCATCGGCACCACCATGATGGTGAATCCAATCGCGTCCATGATGGCGCGAGCCTGACCGGCGGCCTTGGGCTCGGCGCTCTTGGCGGCATCGCCGCCATCGGCGAGCGACTGTTCGATGGTTTCTTTGGTGGAGGACCAGCCGTGAAACGAGCGGATGAAGCGCCGCGCGAACGAAGCAAGGAAGCTTTCAATCAGCGCGCGCGCCAGAACGAAGAACAGATCAGAGGTCAGGAAGCGCAAACCGAGGCCGAGAAGCTGCTGGCCTGGTGGCAGGAGCGCCGCGAGCGGAAGCGCGAACGGGACTGAGCGCGGGTTTGGGGCAGGGAGCGCCTCCAGACCCGGGAGGCGGTGGCTCCGGTTCAGGCGCGGCTCATGCCACGATGCGGCTGCTGTCGAATGCGCACGCATCGCTGCCGCCTTCGAAAATCTGCTCACGGCCGAGGTGGCGCAGCTGCTTCAGTACTATGGAGCCCGCCTTGCTGCCGTCGCGTTCAGCACCCGACCGGAGGAGCGGCAGGCCGCGCTCGCGGCGCTGCGTTCCGAGCGGGGTGCCGCCCTCAAATCGTTGCGGCTGGCCGTCTGCGCGCGAAAGAGGGAGGCGCTGGCGGCGGCACGCCTGAAACGGCGTGCCCAAACTCTGGCGAAGGCGGCCCCGTTTGTCACAGCGCCCGACGGACCATTGAGGCCGGGACCAGCGGGTTCTGTCCGGCGACCGGGCGAACATCAGCCCAGCCCATGAAAGGCGCGCCACTGACTTTTTGAGAGGCAGACGGCCCCGTTCAGCTTCAGGAAGCCCGCCGCTTCCTTCCGGTCGCGGTAATGGGCCCAGAGGTTGAAAACCCGGCGGCGGGAGCGGTTGTCGTCGTTGCCGAAGATGAACAGGGCGATGGCCTTGGCACCATAAAGAATGTCGCCGTTGTCCGGCTTGACCACCGCGCCTTTGGCAGTCTCGTGGATCGGAGCGGGCGCCGGGGCAGACTTCAGCGCGCCATCCATCCGGACGCGCTCGTGATGGCGGGCCATGGCATCGAAGCATTCGTCGGCGGAGGCCGGACGGCGCAGACGACCCCCGGCATTATCGGGCTGCGAAGTAACGGAGACAGGCCGGGAATACCGCTCATTCTGGCGGGTGCTTTGGTATGAGGACATGGGACACCTCTCGGGGGTTGGAGACGATCCGATTATCGGTCGAGGTGTCCGGAAAAGTCCCCGAAAGGCCCGTAACAGGCGGAAAAGTTCGGAAAAGTGGCGCGATATTCAAAGATACTGCCGCAGGATCGCGAGGATTTCAGTTTCGGCGATCTCGTTTATTGGCACCTGTTTGTTTACGGCACCCGGCCACAGGGCGACCCGTCCGCCAAGGCCGGTCGGAAGTGGGAGGCCGCCGCCATTTGCGGCCTGCTGGGCATCACCGAGAAAACGCTCGGCAACTGGATGGCCGACAGGCACTTCCCGCAATACACCAACGACCTCGAACGTGAACTGTTCGGGGAGAACAACGCCTGGGATGATGCCCGCCTTGAGCTGGCCGAAGCGCTGCGCCGGACCCGCGATCTGAAACGCCGCAAGGCCGCGTCCGCCGGGCAAGCGACCGAAGACCCGGCATCGGAGCAGCCGCAGCCGGATGAAGGTCAGCCCCGCCTGCCCGCCGGTTCATCTTCCGGAAGGTCGCTCATCCCGGCTGTTGACGATGAAGAAAGTCAGCCGGTCGGTTCGAACGACCTGATCATCATCGAGCCCCACGGGGAAAAGTTCGGAAAAGATTGGACACGCGTAGCCCCGCAAGCGGTCATTCGCCGGGAGCAGCCATCCGGACGGCGCAGCTTCTGGAGCCGGTCGAGACTGGCGGCGGCTATGGGGCTGACCAGCATCACCGTGGCGCTCGGGATGTATGCCTGGGTGTCGAACCCGTCGGCGACCATGGTGGCCACCACGACGAAGGCTCCACCGAAGTCGCCGCCAGCGTCGGCACCGCCATCGCCGCCGCCCATCAAGACAACCCAGCCGTCGCCACCGCCGCCGCCGGAGCCGAAACCGGACGCGTGCCTGCCCGACAACGCTAAACCGGCAGGGTTCAAGATCACCTGTGATGCAATCCTGACCGGCGGCACCACGCTGGGGTCGAACAGGCTGACCTATCCCGTCACCAGCGTCGAGGCGTGCGCCAGCAAGTGCCGTCCGATCGAGCGCTGCGTTGCCTTCACGGTGGGCCCGCCGGAATCCGACGGCAAGCGAAGCTGCACGATCTTTGGCCCGACCCCGGAAGGGCGGGAGTCGACCGGCTGGATTTCTGGGATGCGTTAGCGAGCTGTGATCTGGTGGGCTTCGGCCTGACCGGCGGCGGCCAAAGTGGCTGCGCTTTCCTGACGACTGATCCAGTCCACCAGAACGCTCTTGCGGGCGCAGATGTTCGCGCCAAGCCGGAAGACCGGAAGCTGTCCGGTCTCTACCAGATTGTAGACCTTGCGGCGGTGCTTGCGGTCACCGAACAGGAATTCGGCGATGCCATCAGCACCGTACAGGATGTCACCGGAGAGCGACGAAGCCGGACCTTTTTCCGGCGTTGCCGCCAGAGCCGTTTGCGTCGGCGCACGGGATGCGACCCCATCCGCATGCTCGGTTGGTGCTGTTCTTCCCGTTTCAAGTTCAGGCATCGCGCTCCTTCATCGGTACCCAGACCGTCCGAAAGGCTATGCCGGACTCAAGGCGCGTGTCAGCGCATAAATACTCTCAAAAACAATAAGGGAAGATTTCGAGATCGATGGGGAAGAGATCGGCGTTTTGAATCCGACGCTGGAGCACGGCTTGCTTATCTCGGAAACGAAATGAGAGTCATCTGAGTTGATGTACTTAGAACGGCCTCCCAGTATACGTTCTGTATGAAAGTCATTTCGAGATCGGGGCTGCCATTCAAAAATCCCGACCTTCCTCGATTTCTCCCTTCGATATTCTTCAACGCTATTGTCCCCCGACTTATAGGTCTCCTCGATAAGGAGCGCCGCTGAACTATCAAAATCAGGCACAGCAACGTAGGATGGACGCTTCTTATGGCAACCAAGATGCTGGATAAAAATGAACGCGACAGGCGGGCCAATCTTACCGTCATGCAATGCGACGGAATTCAGCCCATCTATGTCGCATTCTATGGAGAGGCGATCTATTACTCTGCCGAACGAGCCGAAGCTGCCTTTGCCCGCTTCTTTGATTGTGCGAAGGAACCCCAATCTTCGTCTGTCGTCGTGTCCAGTGTTCATGAAGCACTAGGACACGCAGCTGCTTTGTCCCGCTTCTTCTTTCCGGTCAAGAATGAGACGCTTGCTCGGGCGAGGGGAGCTCGATTGCGCCAGCTCTTTTCAATCCGCGACGATTCCCCACTTGCGGACCGTGAACTGCGTAATTCATTGGAGCATTTTGACGAGCGGCTGGACGAATATCTGCTCGGCGACATTGCCGGCTACATCTTCCCTGGTCCAATGGTTCAAGATGCTGACCTTGCCGACGATGTGCTGGGGCACATCTTTCGCCTTGTCGATCCAAAAACCGAAACTTTCGTGTTGCTCGGAAGAAAATACTCTTTTGGCCCGATGCGTAACGAAGTTGAGCGAGTTGCCCGCCTTGCCCGAAAGATGCGGTGAAGAGGCTGCCGCAACGTTCGGCTTGCCAAACTCGCGCTCGCCCACGATCCCACGTCTTTCGATTGCGGGAATGAAGCGCTGAATCGATTCATCAAGCTACACGCTTTGCCCGGGCGGCGCGCCGGCATCTCGCAGACCTGCGTGCAACGACCGGTTCTGACACTGCAGGCTATCACACGTTAGTCGTCGGCCAGGTTGCGCATGACGAAGCACCGGAGCGCCTCGCAAAGGGGCTGCCCCGTCATCCTGTGCCTGTCATTATCCTCGCCCGTTTGGCCGTCGATCAGGCATGGCAGGGCAAAAGGCTGGGGGCGGCACTTGTGGTGGATGCCATGCGTCGGACGCTGCAAGCAGCCGACATAGCCGGAGTGCGCGCCATGGTCGTCCATGCCAAGGATGAGGCCGCTCAACGGTTCTATGAGCACCTTGGCTTCGTTCCCTTTGCAGGGACACCGCTCACGCTTTGCCGTTTGCTGAAGGATATTCGAGCGATGCGTGGGGAGTGATCGAGCCCCAGATGTGCGCCGTTAGTTGCTCGTCGATCTGAGGTATCTTTCTGGCTCAGTTGTTGAAAGTCCTTCCCGCAGTCAGGGCATGCGAAATGCGAACATCCTGACGGATTCCCGAGCACAGCGGCGCAATGGCCATCCCTTCAAATCGGAAGACCACAAGCTGGCGATGGACAAAATCGCGCGTTTCTTTTCGGGCGAGGGGCCGATCCGACCTAAGAGCCCGGACGAGCCGCTGAGCGATACTGAAAAGCTCGCCCCCTGATTGAGGTCCGCAGGACCGGCCAAATCATCGGCCAAAAATCGCGGGCTAGTCATATAAACATAGTAATATCAATGCCCTAGTCTGATTTCGGAGCGGCCAATACGGCCGAAAAGTTCGTCGCGTGCGCGCAGGGTGCTAAAGTCTAGCTGTACGAGGCCCCAACTTACTGAATTTACGGGAAAAAATGAAGCTAAAGCTTCTTAGTGAATGCTCAATCGTTCTGTGATAAGGTATAGCTTAGTTACCTGACTTGAGCGTCAGATAAGGAATTCATAGCTGCCTTAGATGGCATTTTCTTGGACCGGATCAATGCCAGAGAAAGTGGAGTTTAGCATGACGCTTCGGAAAGCCGAGGTTCTTTTCAAAGACACCGCTGCTGGCACGTTGGAAGAGACGGCCAGCGGGGGGACCCGCTTTACCTATGCAAAGGATTGGAACACCTCGATTGCCTGCGTGCTGCCTGCGCTCCAACGAGAGCACGAATGGGCCCAGGGCGTTCATCCCTTCTTTCAGCATCTGGGTCCCGAGGGCTGGCTTCGCGAGAAGCAGGCGCGAACAGCGCGAATTCAGGAAGAGGACGATTTTGGCCTGTTGCTCCGTTATGGCGCGGACTGCATTGGTGCCGTCGGCGTCCGCCGGTTTGCTGGAGACAAAGGCGACGACGTTGAGGTTGCAGAGGTCACTGCAAATCCCGGCCGGACTATTTCGGGCATCCAGCGCAAGCTACTTGTCGTCAAGGACGGCCAAACCTTCACGCCTGCCGGACGTGAGGGCCTTGCGCCTTACATCGCCAAATTCAACTCCGAAAGAGAGAATCTGCGCACGCTGGTCCGCAACGAGAACTTGAGCCTGCGTTGGGCTGCTGAACTTCTTGGCAAGAAGGAAGTGAACGAGTTTGAACTGGCCAATGTCGCGGTACTGAACGAGCAGGCCCTTATCGTCAAAAGGTTCGATCGCACTGCGGACGGAGGCAAGCTGAGATTAGAAGACTTCGCTCAGATATTGAACAAACCGAGCGGGCGAGATTTTGCAGGAAAGTACGATGCTTCCTACGAAGACGTTGCCGGCGTCATCAAGAAGCATTCGGCCCGTCCGGAGATCGATGTCTCCCGCTTCTTTCGCCGCCTCATCGTATATGTGCTGGTTGGTAACTGCGACGCTCACCTCAAAAACTTTTCGTTGCTGGAGACGGCTGACGGCTTGCGGCTTTCTCCTGCCTACGACGTCGTCAACACCGCGGTCTACGATGGCTTCGACCAGACCATAGCGCTTACAATTGATGGCAAAAAGCCTAACCTTGACGCCATTGCGCCAAAACTTCTCACGGATTTCGGCAAGAGCGTCGGTTTGACCGACAATGCCATCAAGCTCGTGTTCAACGATCTGAGGAAGGCAGCAAAGCGTGCGGCTTCCATCATTGAACCGCCCGATGGCGAAGCCCCGGACGGGTTTGTTCATCGTTACTCTGAAATCGTGAGGGGATCATGCCTTCGAATTCTCGGGGAGTGATCTCCCTCGACTGGAAAGAACTGGTTGCCGAGGCGATCCGCCGCCGCAAGGCGGAGAAAATGACCCAGCGCGAACATGCCGCGCTGGCGGGCGTCAGCATTCCCACCATTGTGAGCTTCGATCGGGGCGAACGATCCCTGACGCTTGAAAAGGCCTTCGACATTCTTCGTGTCGTTGGTCTTGTGAAGGAGCCTGACAAAGGTGGGGCGCAGGAGAGCTTCGTTCAGGATGCTTTCAAGCGCTGGCGCGAACTGACGTCAAAGCTCCCGGCGGACTCGCCGGGCCGCTTCTCCAATGGTTGGTACCGGATCGATTACGCTCTTGAGGGAGATCTGAAGAGCGTCGAGCTCCATAAGTTTCGTGATCTGTTGCAGAAAGCTGTCATTCGCCATACGGGGTGGCCGCTGTTTCTTTTCATGACGCGCCCGGAATATGAGCCTCACGAGCAGGACGGGGTCATTGAATGCTGGCTTAAGCCCGAAGAAGCCGGTGGCCAACGGTCCTTTGCCGATCCCGCGCACTGCGATTTTTGGCGTGCTTCGCCCAACGGACGAGCGTTCATTATTCGAGGCTATCAAGAAGACGGGCAGGAGACATTTCCGTCCCGCACGGTTTTTGACACCACATTACCGGTGTGGCGCATTGGCGAGGCGTTGCTTCATGCCCAGGCCCTGGCAAACCAACTGGCCGAGGACAGGCGCAAGGTGAAGGTGAAGCTCCGCGTTCTCTACACTGGGCTTTCCGGTCGCGTGCTTCGCTCGTGGGCCAATCCAATGTCAGACCTGTTCATGGAAGGTGGTGCGGCTCGTAGCGACGAGGCAGTGCTAGAGGCAACGGTTCCCGTTGCCGAGATCGACGACCACCTTGCCTTGTACGTGCATCCACTTGTCGCCTCGCTCTATGAGCGCTTCGGCGTGACGGGCTTGTCGGTTGATCGTGTTGCTGCTGAATTGGCACGGCTCCGCGGTGGACGATTTTAGGGGCGGACGAATCCTATCCCGCAACCTTAGCCACGAAAATCTTGTGAGGCAGTGTCGGCAACGACGATCCGGATCAGATCAGCGAACTGTGGATGGCGATGCAAGAAGTCGGTCGGCATGAGGTGCCATTAGGGCCTGAGCGAAGAATTTCTTGGTGCGTACATTGCCGTAGTCACGCGCCGCGCGCTGGAGGCGGGATGCATCAAATGATGCGACTTGCTTTCTCACTCGCTCCAGGACGTCGTCTTTGCTCTCGGCGAGTTGGTCGATATTGTTCACGAGATCGACGAGCAGGAATTCCTTCGAGAGCGTCTTGGGGAAGGAAGGCTTGACGCGAAAAGCAAATCGTCGACCCCCAAGTGAGAAGTCGCCGTGACGTTTGTGATTGTAGACGATCGTCGTGTCGTAAAGCTGGGTCGTGCCGACGCCCAGGCTGTTGTAGACATTTGGTGAGGCCAGAAGAAAACGGTGATCCTTTAGGAAGGTCTCCACCAATTTATCATCGTTCGCTGGGGCCTTACCGAAAGGCGTCTCCTTGGGATAGGCATAGAGCCCTCCCGCCAGTTTCGTAAGAACGCCTTCATCGACGAGCTGGCGGAGGTGGCGATCGACGGCGTTCGACCAGCGAGCTAAATCCTCGCGCCGATAAACCTCCCCGGGCTTGAGATGCCTTTTGAGTTCTTGAAGCTTACTCATAGACCAAAATATACACCGGAATGGCCTCAATTGCAAGGAATTTCATTGAAAAATCATGCAAAACGTAGCCTAACCATCTGAATCTAAACCGTTCTTCTGTCGTCAGACTGCCCGCGTCTTACAAGCTAGTGCAAGGCTTTCCTCGCCCTTCCCATCCAATACGGGGAGTTGACGAGGCTTCACGCACGTTTCCAGGCGTTCGCGCGGAAAATCCTCTTTAAAGAAAGCGAGCCTCTCGCCAATCGCGCGCCATCACCGTCTCCTTGATCATCGCAACAAGGAGGTGTGCCATGTCGAATATGTTCATCATCGGTAAGCGGCTTGTTCCAGTCGATCACGTCGCACTTGTGGAAGAGTATCAGCCGGGATCGGCATCACGGCTTCAGACGTCGCGAGATTTCAAGGCGCGCGTTGTTCTGATCAATCGCGATAGCATCCTCACGGAAGAGACCGTCGAGGCGTTTGCGGCTGACAAGGGCTTCAGCGTCATCCCGGGCGAGGGCATCGCGATCAATCCGCGCGTGCATTTCCGGGTCGAGACTTTTGAGCCTGCGGAAGGATTCACGCCGACAAAGCCTTACCGCTCCCGCCTTCTCTGGCGCGACCAGGATGGCAATGACCAGAGCAAACTGTTGCTGGCCGAGCCCGAGATTGTGCTCGACATTACGCTCAAACCGGTAGCCGATCCTGCGCCGGATCAGAGCGCGGAGCGGAAGGCCCCGCGAGCGGCAGGTCGACGCAAGTCCGTTCGCAACGGCCCGACGGCAACCGTCTGAGGGCGCCTGCCGGGGAAACTTCGGTAAGACTGCGGACGGAGAGGTCATTCGCGCTGGTGAAGCGCGGAGGTTTGCCAATACTAACGCGCGGAGTTTACTGAACGGCAGCATTGCCATGAAGCCGGATGAATCATCATCGCTGAATCGCATCGAGCGCACGGAACGTGCGCTCGTACTGCTGGCGTACTTCATCGAACTGGATGGCGATGTGCATCTGCCGCTGTTCGAGAAATTCGAGAAGGAGCTCGAAGAATTCAAGCGCATGGAGGGCGCAAAACATCGCGCCCGCCGGTTGCTCATGGCTCACAGCCGCGACGGCGGCTTGAATGCGATGGACTCCATGAATTTGAGTTTGAGCTCCAACGGCGGCCCCTTGCCGTATTTGGGTTTGCCGGTCCGGTGACCCATCAAGCTGTCGATCAGACTGTCAGGAGCTTCCGCCGCGATCAGGCGATCCTTGAAGCTGTGCCGAAGCGAATAGAGCGAATGCAGCTTCGAAGGCCGCAGCCCATGGGCAAGAAGGTATTTGTTCACGAGGGCTGAAAGGGACGACGACTTGTCCCGGTAGTTCGGAAATCCACTCGGCCTCAGCTTCATGACAGCCAATGCCGTGCCGACCAACGGAATCTGGCGGCGAGAATCCTCGGTTTTCATCACCCGGCCATCCGGTAACACCTCGACATAGGGGATTGGCGCGTCGAGGTGGATAGCGTGAGCCTGAAGGTTTACGGCTTCCGACGGGCGCAAGCCCGTATCGGCAAGCAGATAGATAACGTGTCGGGCTTCTTCATTCAGCCCCTTAAGCGCACCCTCGGCCAGCAACTTATTCTGGATAAAATCCGTCTCGAAAGGTTGACGCTGGTTATCGACCTCGCCCCGAAGCCGAAGCCCCTTGAATATCTCAGGCAGATTGAGCCGTCGACGGATGCTCATTTCCTTCAGCATACGGTTCAGCATGCTGATCGACTTGTTGGCCGACTTTGCGTTGGTCTCCCCGGTGATGACCCGCTCGCGCCACCATTCGCTGTAGTCGAGGCCGTCGTCCTGCGTCAGTTCGGTCACGGGCTTGTCGCCGACGAGATCGACAAGCTCGCGCACCACGCGCATTCGTCCGCCACGCCAGACCCGCATCTGGTTGGGGGAGAAATTCTGCGTTTCGATTTTGGTGGCGGTCTCATACTCTTCAAATAGCTTGGAGAGCATGAATGACGGGCGCGGTTGCGTGCCGAGCAATGCGGTTCGGGCACCCCTGTCGGTTTCCAGCCCGCGCGTCAAAAGGGCTTCGATCCTCTCCATGCGTTTCTCCCACGGAAACGTCAGGATTTGATCGCCGTCGGCATATTCAAATCCGAGCGACCGGGCGCGCCGCCGCGCCTCGTCATAGCCCCTCATCGCGTCGTCAGACCTGTCCCCGGCCAATTGGTGCCAATAGGCCTCAAGCTCGGCATTTAGCCGGGTTGCGACCCGGATGGCCCTTCGGCCCGTCCGGTCGCCCGACACCGGCACCCTCGTCGAATGCCGGATGATGCCGCGCCGATCCAGGGCCGCGAACTCCATCGGGACCCTTCGCACGAAGTGCCAAAATCCATTACGGCGGGTGAGGAAGTCAGGCATGACAACCTCCGCCGTTGGACGTTTTGTTGGACGAAATGTGAGACGCTTTCGAGGACAAAAGGCCACTCCAGTCCGGATCGTTCGGCTGAAGTCTAGCGTCCAGGCGCTGCTTAAGGTGCGGAATTCTTTGTAATTTCAACTTTTGTGCCTCCGGCTGGAGGCACTTCGGGCGGCTTACGCTTGGCCAGAAATGGCGGAAGGGGTGGGATGCGCCGCCGCTTTCCGTATAACCGATTGATTTTTCAACGATGAAGCCAGAATTCCAAAGCCGATCTTGTTACAGGCGCATGTCCCATTTTCTGGCGGGCGATGTCAACAATTTAGGAGCGGAGATCGATGCTGTCCGGATGGCTGCTCAGGTGGCCATTCCCGTACTTCAGGCGAACCAGTTGGGGACATCTCAACGTTAGTTTTGGCAAACCAACCGGGATGCTCGCCCCGCATTCAATGCCGTTTTAGAGGCTAGGCACATCATACGGGATGCAGACCGAAACAGACACAAGGACGGACTCACCGAATTGCCCACCATCGGCTCGCCCAGTTGAACTGTTTACTGGCTAGGAAGCATTGTTGTAGGTCCAGACAGCATTCAGGAACGCCGTGCAGTTCGCTGTTGGCCACGTCACGTGTCCGTTTCCAAGTAGCTTGAACTGCTCGTTAGCGCTGGAAAAGTCTTCCCGTTTCGCGGCGAGAAGCCATTCCAGAACGTCTTTGAAATTGAGTTGCTCGCTTCCACCAAAGCGATCATTCGGGACGTTGTAGAGCATTCCTTCGATAAAGTACGACGGCGCAAGCCCGTCTGCGATGATACGCTTCTCGATCATCGTATTTCGCAGGTTCTTGAATATGCGGACTGTGTGCTTGAACCACTGTTTCGTATCTTGATGCTTGGTGGTGCAATTCTCGGCGTGGCGTTCAGGGAAGTTCTCAATCCTGATACCGTCCGGAAGAAAGAAGCAGATGCCGTCGACATAGACGGGTTCACCGTACGCCGGAAAGGTGTAGTAGCGTCGCAGCTTCGCGCATACGAGAACGTCGGCGTCGCGGCGTCCTCCGTTTCCCTTAATGAAGATCGCCTTTTTTCCTGGCTTCACATCGTTCCCGTACTTCTTCACGAGCCAGGAGAGTACAGATGCTTTGAAGTCGTCGAGCGAGTAATTCCCTGGCGATCTCTGCGAGTTGTAGCGGGCCGTCTCCTCAGCATTCAGAAAATAGAGGTCAGTGTAGAAGACGGAGTCTAGCCGGATGACAACGTCAACATCGCTGTCGCCATAAACATTCGTCGTATTCTTGTAGGACCCTTGGAGAAAGATCTCAAAACTCTTGAGGAAATAGGGTGACTCGTGATGGTTCAATACTTCGCGAAGCGTCTCGTAGGTCGCGGTAAATTGTGAGGTGGGACCTTGCTTCGACCAAGTGTCAAGTTGTTGCTCAGAAATCGCCATGCATTACCCCTACAGCAAGTACTCTCTCAGGACATTTTCTCGTGATGCGAATGACTCGGCGCCGCGCTGGCGCAGAATGTTGAGCTTCGTAAGATTGTGTTCGAATAGGTCGGTCGCCATCTCTGGCTTCTCGAAGGTGTCGCTGATCCGCACGGTCTTGATGTCGTTGAACAAGATGTGGCGGAGCTGATCCATCGATTGTGTGTTTATCTCTAATGTCTTCTGAAGAAGTTGGACGCTCACAAGGTACTTTTGCGCAAACCACATCTTGAGCCCTGGCTTCGGTTCCGGATACACGCCGACACCGACGCTCACGACTCTGATATGCTCGCGCTCGACCTTCAGAGCCTTCAGTGCATCAGCTATGGCGTAGAGTGTTGGGTTGTTAGCGCAGTACCCGCCATCGATCAGCTCAACTTCATCTTCCATCGCGGTCTTGATGGTCTTTCGCTCAAAGAATGGATAAGCAGAGCATGATGCTTGAACGGCTTCGCCGATCGTTACTCCGAAGCCTGGTACAAACGTTCCAACGCGCCCGTGCGCCTGTTCCACGCTTCCTTTGAAGATCATTGGTCGCTCGATTTCCCACTTAGTAGCGACCACGCCGACGCCGGTTTTCACCGAGTCGAACTTGTCCTCCTTGAATACTTTTTCCGATAGCTTGGCGAGGGCCGCCGATTTTTCACACGGGGTCTTCTTCTGCATTATCGTCGGGACGTACTCCCTGTAGAGCCCATGGATCTCCTCGACGGAGTAGCCGAGCGCCAGTAGGGCAGCGATGATCGCGCCGGTGCTCGTCCCAAAGATCAGATCGAACTTCTCGTAAAGCCGACATCCGATCAGGCCTTCGATTTCTCGGAGCACGCCGAGCGTATAGAAACCTTTCGCGCCGCCCCCATCGAGAGCCAGAATTCGGCAAGGTCGTTCTGCGGTAAAGTCTGGCATCTCCAACCTCAAGTTGAATCAGCGCAACCTAGGACGCCGCCACTACGTGGAAAAGAGGCATCGACTTCCACCCCCAAGTTCGTCATTTGTTCTCGTGCGAAATGACATCGCTTCTGCATCGACGCGCCATAGGTGGATTGGCCCGGCGCAACACGGGATGGCAGGAGGGAGCGAACGCCTTTCCTTGAGCGGAGCGAGCCCCCTTCAAGCTGGGCATCCTGCCGCCGGCGCGGCAGATACCGCCCAGCCGGTGATGATCTTTCCCGTCGCGTCGCTCGCCCTGAAGGCCAATTCGGCGCGCCGGTACGTTGGCGCAAGGGGAGTGGTGCGGGCGCACGTAGGCCGAAGGCTGGAGGAGCCTCGGTCCCCTTGCGAGGCCCCGGAGGGGCCGCCCGGCGGGCCGGTGTGCCAGGTCGAGGAAGGGGCGAGTGATCCGACGGGGAAGCGGTACTAAAAGACCATTTCAGAAATTGTGGCGGAAGCCTGCCACAATTCGAAGCTTTTGCGCGGTGGTTTTATGGCCTCGGCGGGGGTCACATGGATGATTGCTCATCCGGAAAGAGACCCCCTTAGATCAACGCGTCAGCAAGCTCCGCGGGCCTGTGCCGCGCGATGTCGGCCAGTCTGAGAGCGGTCCTCCGGAAGCCTCCGTTTCCGGATCGACGGTGGCGAGGATGAGCGCGCCGGCGGCGCGCCACTCCCGGAGGCAGCGGGTCGGATGCTCGGAGACATCGATCGCGAGACGCTGCCAATCGTCAGGCGTGATCGTCAGGAAATACGCCTGTAAGGCCGCGTCGTCGGCCACGACGGTGCGATGGCCGAGGACATCACACCAGGCCAGACCGTCGATCCGGACCCGCCGGTGATGCTCGTGACGCCGCGCGGTCCTCTCATCAGCGCGAATCCAAGCGGCGGCCTCGGGGGCGTAGTAGGTCCATTCCGACCGCGGCATGCGCCCGGACGCCCGGTCGACAATGTAGCGGCGCAGCATATGCGGAGCGACGGTCATCGTGAGTACGTGTACCCGGCCTCGCGGTCGTGATTATCGCGACGCGGGTTCGGCGGTGTGAACTCGCGGCCGGCGCGTTCGAACTCCTGAAGCTCGGTCTCCCCGAGATCACCGAACCTCTTCAGCGCGGCCGTGATATCGGCGATGGATTTCGCGGACAGCTGACTGCGCTGCTCGTCGTCGAGATGCGCGACGACGAAAGCCTGCAAAGCTTTCGGGAGGCGGTTGAGGGCGGCGAGGTCGCCGGCGGCGGCGTTTCGGACATCGCCGGCGACGGCGATTGCAGACTTGGCAGAAGAGAACGTTTTCGTCGTCTTCGCGGCGGTTTCGTGCTCGCGTTGCCACCTTGACCGGATCGCGTCGGACGGTTCGCAGTTCCGGACTTCGACGCCTGCACGCTGAGCAGCGATCCACAGCCGATCTTGCTCGGCCTGGGTCCAGTCGTCGCCGTCCAAGCACATGCCGCCGTCCCAAGAATCCCGAGCTTTGACGAGGACTGCGGCGATCGCTTCGTCCGTGAGCCCGCCATGGACGTCAAGGCGGTCGCCGGTGTCGCAGATCCGCGAGGTCCCGGCGTTAACCCAACAGCCGTCCGGTCCGCCGGTCGCGTTGTAGCCGCGCATGGACCAGAAGATCACCAGCGATTTCACCGTGTCTTCAGCCGCTTTGGTGACCTTGAGCGCGTCAGCGTGAGCCGCGACAGAAGTCGATTTCGCAAGGTGCTGAACCTCGCAGCCGACCTTTGCGGCGAGTGCCCCGGCGAGGATTTGGGCGCGGCCGATGGGCCCCCAAGTCCGGACGGATCGGCGAACAGAATCGTACTCGATCCAGCCGCCATCCGTCGTCATGATCCGCGCCGCCTTGCCGGGCGCGGGCTTTTTGATCATGCGCAGATCAAGTGTAAATGCATGCACATCGAAGCCCTCCGGAGCGATCTCCGACAAGAGTTTTGCTTTGAAATTCTGGGCTTTGATCTCCGCCATGACTGCCCCCTTTGCTGCAATTATTGCTTGTAGATCGATGCTGCCTATGCGTTGCGCGGCGATCCGCTCGCGCAGGCGCTTTCGAGCCGCTGCAACGTCTCGGTGTGGTGTCCGAGAATCTGAACGATCGCTTGAAGTAGGCCCCTCAGTTCGTCCAACGGGCTCGTCTCGCCTTCCGGCTCGTCGAGAAGGCTCAGAAGCGGAAGCAGGCGCTCCGAGGTCTCCCGTGCTCTGGTCGCTTGAGTCAGGATTTCGTCGTTCTGATTGGGCATTTTTGACCTCATCAATGGTTGGAAAACGGATTCCAGCGAGCCGTCTCCGGACGGCGGCCGCGGTGATTCTCTCGCCGCCGGTCTGCCGCGCGGCGGCAGCGAGGACGCGATTCAAAGAGTGGACGCTTCCGGAGCGGTCGATAAGGACGAATCCCTTCTCGCCGGTGGCGACGCTGAAGTCGAAGGCGTGGAGCGCGACGGCGAACGACTGCGCGTCAGATGACCCTCTCCACGCCGCAAATGCCTGGGCTCGGATTTCCTCCAGCGGGACGGCGGTACGCTCGGCTTGAGAGCGCTGCCGAGGTGTTGAATGTGCGACCGGCCGGCGACCATCGAGAAGACCGGCGGCCTCCATGGCGGTCGTGACGTCTTCACGGCCTTCCTTCCGGAGCGCGGCGGCAGCGGACCGATTGTGCTTGCCTTTGGTCATCGGCAAGCCGTGTTCAAACTCAACGACTCTCGATATTTTTTCGCGGCGCGCGTGATCGTGCGCGAGCGAGATCACGGAGCCGTCGTCGCGGACGAGAGACCAGACGACGTGAGCGTGTCGGCGGCCGGATTTGGTATGGAAGACACCCGCGCGTGGAGATTCCTCAAGTCCGAATTCGCGCTCGTAATGCTTGAGGAAAGAGGCGATCACGGCGTCCGGGTCGGCGCAGTCCGGGGGCGGATCAATGTGGACGTGATGAACGGGCCGGTCAGTGCGGCCATGAGCCGAGGATGCGACGAGCTCACGGATTTGATCGCGCAGATGCTCGGCAGCGAGGCCACGGGCGGGCATCACTTCGACTTTCTGGCCGTCCTTCTGTTTGAGCAGATGGCGGGCGAGGGCCGGTCCGCCTGATCCGCGAGTGGCGCCGGCGATCACGGAGCGACATCCGCCGCTCGCAGGCGGTCGACGATTTTGACGAGCCCAGCTTGCGTTGCGCGCAGATCGTGCAGAATCGTTTCGACGACGTCGTGATCCGGAGCGTGACCGCCTTCACGCAGGGAGCGGGCGAGCTGAATCGTCGCGCCGGTGAGCTGGCCGACGCTGCCGGTCAGCTTGGCGACGGCGGCGACGTCATCGTCCGGGGCGCGCGGTCGGCGGCGCGGCGGGCTCGGCGGCAAGGGCGGAAGGGTGGCACCGCCATCCGGGAGCCGCATCCGGGCGGCTTCACGGAGCCAGCCGGATATCGTCGATCCGGCGTTCGCTGCGGCGGAAGCAACTGCGGCGCGGGTCGCGGGGTCGGCGCGGAAGAATAGAACGGGAGGGACGGACATGACGTAGTCGCTCGATCGTGAGTACTACGCAATGATGAGATCACCGGCGAATGCCAGACAAGCCATGCTGTCCGATGTTGGCCTGAGTGTCACGCAATCCATGTCGTCATACGATGGAGACGCAAAGGGTGACGGATGCGCTTTTGGTGGGGGTCCATGGGGAGGCGTGCCTCCCCCTGGCCAGTTTATCGACGTTAGACGATATGGCTGGCTTTCTTCGATTTCAGGAGGCCAAGCGAAGCCTTGCCGACAGGCTCGCCGGGGGCTTGCGATCCGCGAACCTTCGTAATGCACCGTATTACACTTTCGCGATGTGTCATGACTAAGCGAAGTGTCAACGGAAGCTCTTTGATCCACGAACGAATGAACCGGGCGACCTTAAAGCCACCCGGTTCATTGAAAGGCTAGACGATATAATTCCGAGCCGCCTGTGCGGCGGTCAACGAGCCGCCTGTGCGGCGGGTAACTAGGAGATCATGGCGTTGGGGTAGCAGTCTGTCAACTGTCTGCCACCCCGACGCCGTCCGTCAGGTTAATTGCTCGACAGAGAAGCCGTTTCAAATTGAAAGAAAAGCTGTAACTGACATCTCAGTTAGGGTTCTACGAACTTCATCGCGGCTTGAAGAGCGGCGACTTTTGCCCAGCGATCGCTCGGAAATGTGCCGAGCTGGTAGACGTCGACTCCGTCGATGATCTCCGCCGCGAAGCCGTCTCGGAGCGGCTGAACGACGATGTCGATTCCGGCGACGTAAGACGCGTATGACGACAAATCATCGTCATACGTGAATTCGAGATCGTCAATTCTGAGCGCTGATGTCATCCAAACCTCCGACGTTGTTGCTATCAACGACGCGGACGCTACAGCAGTGAAGTAGCGGCGGTCCAGTGCTTCCCGGAACGGGCGAAATGCCCGAAAAATAAGGGAAAAGGACTCGTTCGGAGCCGGGAAGAATCGAGTTCTTGCTCAGCAAGGATTCACAATTGTTGACAAGGATTCGAGCCGCGGCGACATGTCGCGGTCACGCGGCACGTAGTCGATCATCGCACCGGACGTCGCGGCCGGTCATGCGAGCGATTTCGGCAACGACGTAGGCCGGCGTCGGCAACGGCCTCTGGATTGATTTCAGCGCTCAGAAACTCGACGAGTGGACCTCTCGATCCATCGACGCTCTCAGATCTGGTGCACGGTCGCGTCAGAATGATCCTCGTTGGCGCATAGCAGATCGCTTGATCCCCGCAAATTGTCGGCTGCGCGCTTCCTTAAGCCACAAGGCAGCGCCCGGAATTCCAACGCGACACGCTCTCGCGACGATGTCAGCCGGTTCGACGTAAGAACCGTGGAGGCATCCATGTAGATTCAGTCGTAGAAGCGTCCAGAACACGCCTTCCGTCGCCTCGATCGGTTCTGGAGGAGGAGCAGCTCAGGTTCTGCTTCACATCCATCTGTTGTCCTGTCGGAGGCTGCTTCGCGGCTGTTGGCGGTCGCAGGTCCGTTTCGCTGCCGAGGGCAGCGAGAGTCTTCGGTTGCCGCAGGGCCGTGCCTCCATCCGAAGGATCGATATGTCTTTTCTGGTTCTGCCGGGCGGGGTGCGAGCACCCCGTACCCCCTGGTACGGGCATCCCCCCCTTCGGGGGGGAATATCCACCATATACATGTCGAATCGTGATTGCCTCGGTATTCGAGGCGTTTTGGCTCGTCGACGTCATCGTACGACGCACCTCTTCGATGGCTTTGCCGATCAAGCCTTCCGAGACACCGATTTCGGTGGCGACCTGCTTCCGCGTCAGGCCGTCGCGAACCAGCCACAACGCGCGTTTTCCAAGTTTTATTCGCTCGGCTCGCTTCGTCTCATGCGAGGTCGCGCCGTTCTTAAGTCGACGCGCTCGGCAGGCTTCGACGTTCCGGATACGACGAGAGGATGCATCCAGCAGGACCCTTAAGCCGGCCGCCTGCATCTCTTCGTTGGAAATCGAGAGCCACCGTACGATTGTCTCGGCTTTCATCCGATAGCGGGGATCGAGTTCACGTCCTTCAAATTCGACGGATTTTCCGGCCGCTGCATCTTTGGCTCGTCGGATGATGGAACCCATGCGGGAGCGGGCTTCGCGTTCGCTCCAACCCGAGACTTCGCACGCGAGTGCCACAATCTGGCCTTCGAGCGCGGCGGCCGGCGTCACCCAGGACAACGCCATGGATGCCACGAACAGCCAAGTATCACGCTGACCGACGGGAAGCCGCCCAAAGGCAGAGCTGTATCGGTGCATCCGGAGGCGTTCGAGATCTTCGAGGATCGTCTCGGCGTAGCTCGCTGAATCTCGTCGCACGGCCGATTTCCGGCCCGTCTTCGATGTCGCTCGTCGCTTCGCACGCTCCGCACGGAGGGACCTGATTTCGGCTCTTCTCATAGGCAGAATTTCATCAGCCATGGAGTCGAATTCATAACGATATGGCTTCGCCAGTTCGGCGCCTTGGATCCAAATCAGATGGACATGGCCGCGGCCGTTCTTCGCCTTCGGATTCCAGCTCCCTGCGAGGCGCAGCACCCGGGAGGCATCCTTTGCGGCAGGATCGGCGCCGAATGACTGCAAAGCCTGCACAAGTCGCTCCTGAACCAGATTCCACCTTCTAATCGCCGTCGGAGGCAGGAGATCATGAAGCCAAACCGCATGGATTCCGTTTCCAGAATCCATTGCAAAAGAAGGTGGCGGTATGCTCGCATCGTCGAGCGCGGCCAGCGCCGCTCGCAAGACCACGAGCGGATCTTTGCCGTTCCATCGCGACCTCGCCTTGTAGTCGAGGTCGACGAAGCAGCAGCCCAGGGCTGCAAGATTCCAAGTCTTCCGGGAATTCGGCTTCCGGAATGACTGCATCGAAAAGTACAGTTGGTTGACGGTGCCTTGGTGCCCTGATGCTATCAGGGATTCCGCTTCAACCTCGGCATTTACCAATCTCGACGACCATTGCTTCCAATTGTATTCGCGACCAGCGCCGTCGCGCCACCTGACGCCTTGCCCCCAGATCACGAAGCCCCTACGAAGCCGAGTACCTCGCTGGTTGGCGGGATGAACCGCCCGAATATGCTGAGCGGGGCCGAAGGCCGTCCGTTCGTTCGCATCGGCGAAGCGGAATCGTGGAAGAGAGACTGATGTTTTGAGTGTGTCGTTGACACAAGACGAGGCCGAAGCCAGCATTCGAGTTGCTCCACAGATGACCCCGGCGAGCGGCTTCCGACCGCAATGACCCGGGGTCTATCTCTTGATGATTGGAGCGGTCGACGCGCGATGCAAGCGAGCACCAGGGCCAGGACGTTCGGATCCAGGTAGCGATCCTTCATTTGAGTAGAAGTTTCGGAAAGATGGCTCGCAGATTTCGAGCGGATGAGCTTTGTCCGCCGGTGGCTCAATCAAATTTCAACGGTTGATTCCGTAACTGACTTTTCAGTTACGTTCTGTCGAGTGTGGAATGCGGGCTGTTGAACTTTTCGCGGGCGCGGGCGGGATGAGCCTCGGCCTGATGCGTGCCGGTATCGACGTCATTCAAGCGTACGATTCTTGGAAGCCGGCAATCGATGTCTATCGAAGAAATGTCGGTCCGCACGTCTGGCAGATGGATCTCAAGGACATCTTCCACGTCGGGCCTATGATCGCTTCCCTCGCTCCGGACATGATTGTCGGTGGCCCTCCCTGCCAGGACTTTTCGGCCGCCGGAGAGCGCGTCGAGGGTGAGCGAGCGGCGCTGACCAGGGCGTTCGCCATGCTCGTCGTGATCGCGAGACCAGAATGGATTTTGATGGAAAACGTCCCTTTGGCCGCTCGGTCGCAGTCCTGGGTTGACTCTCGAGCGATCATCGTCAAAGCGGGATATGGCCTGACCGAAGCAAGACTGGATGCAAGCTTCTACGGTGTGCCGCAGCGACGACGAAGACTTTTTGTCGTGGGCAGGCTTGGTGAACAGCACGGCTTTCTGGATTCTGCTATTGCTGCCGCTCGATCTGAACGAGCCATGACGATGCGAGAGATGTTGACGAATGACGTTGAGGATCTTCGATTGCTTCGCGCCGGCGCGTTCTTTACTCGACCATACTACGAAGGACGAGGTGTTCGGACGCTGGACGAACCAGCGCCGGCCGTGATCAGGACGTCGCGAGAACGACCCCGTCCGAAGTATTTGAAGAATCCACACCCGGACGATCCGATTTCGGCGATCGATGCGGCCCTGCTGACCCAACAGCAGGTCTCTCGGATCCAAGGCTTTCCGTCGGATTGGGACTGGTCTGCCGCGACATCAAGAGAGGTGGACCAAATGATCGCGAACGCGGTGCCGTCTCCGTTGGCCGAAGCTGTCGCTCGGGTGATCCTCGCAAGGGAATCTGGCGAGACTATCCCTGCGCTTCTGGGTCGATTTGGCGTCTGGCTGGCCGATTCGCGTGGGTACACGAAGGCGGCAGTTCGCAATGCCAAAAGTCGGCTCAACCGTACACGTCGTCTGCTCGACGGACGGACCTTCAAAAACGGCGCTCTTGAACTTGCTGCGCTCGAAGAGGTTGAACAATTCAAGACCATGCCCACGGGCACGCGATCCGATTTGAGGAAGTCGCTTGGATTGTACAGAGAGTGGCTATCCCAGCCACCGATCAAACGACGTGCCAACTCACGTTCGGTCGGGATGACGGATCTCCGGCCCCCTTTGGATTGCGCGGCGAATCATCCAAAAAGTGAGCCGAACACTTGGTTTTCAACCGAGGGTAGGCTATCGGTTTGATCTGGGGGGTAGGCGGATGCCGATCAGCGGAAACGAGGATTTGCTCGCAAACGCGAATCCATCGAAGAGTTTCTTTATCGCGATGCTGACCAGGGATATCGACCTGGTCGATTGCATCCTTGATCTATTGGACAATTCCGTCGACGGGATCGGAGAGGCGGCGCGACGTCAGGGCGTCCAACTGGATCATGATCAACCATTTGTCGGCCACCTAGTCGAGATCTCCTTCGGTCGCGATAGCTTCCGGATTTCCGATGCCTCGGGTGGCATTCCGATCCAAGTCGCTGAGGACTATGCGTTCCGCTTCGGTCGTCCAGACGATGCGCCACTTCTTCAAGAAGGGACCATCGGTTTGTATGGTATCGGCATGAAGCGCGCCATGTTCAAGATGGGAAATTTGGTCGAAATAAAGTCCAGTACAGGCTCGGAATCCTTCGAGCTGAATCTCAATGTCGATGAATGGCGTCGTGATCCTCAAATACGCTTGGAGCACGGTCGTCAGCTCGTCGAGTGGTCGTTTCCTCTCACGCGTGTGGTCAGGAATGGCAGTACGGTGCCGGCGGGTACCGTGATCGAAGTCAAAGAGCTCTACCCGGGAATCGGCAGACAGTTTGACAGCCCAGCCTTTATTGAGCGTTTGCGCCGAATGATTGCCCGCGACTACGCCTTCATTCTTAGTCGCGGATTGAAGGTGAGGGTAAACACCGCAGATATCGTCCCCGTGATGCCTCGAATGCGAGTAAGTGACGAGTTTGCCCCATTCAAGCACGTTGAAATTCATGAGGGCGTAAAGATAGAGATAACCGCGGGTTTGGCGGATCCGCCTCCTGATGACACTTCCGCGACTGCACGAAATCCAGATAGTGGCGTGTACGGCTGGTATGTAGTCTGTAACGATCGCGTCGTGGTGAGCGCCGACAAGTCGTCGGATACTGGGTGGGGCATGAGACCGGTGCCAGCTTGGCACCCGCAGTTCATCGGCTTTATGGGCGTTGTTCGCTTTGATAGTGCCGAGCCTAGCAAGTTGCCATGGAAGACGACGAAGCGAGATGTTGAGGCGAGCAATACCTTCTATCAACTAGCTCTTCCCACAATGATCAAAGCGACCAAACGGTGGGTTGACTACACAAACAAAAGGCGCGCCGACGCCAAGCGTTTGAAGAAGATGGAGAGGGCTGCGAAACAGGTTCCTGTTTCCAGGATTACGGTGAGCGAGCAAATGCGTCTGCCTATGACGACCAAGAATGACGTCGTCGTCATTGAGTATGTGCGGGAAGCGGCAGATGTCGAGGCAGCTGCGGAAGCATTGGGAATCGTAGGTTCTTCCCCGACCGAAGTTGGCATTCAGACGTTTGAATATTTCTTCAAGCGAGAAGTCGTGCGATGAGCAAACGTTCATTTGAAGCGATCAATTATATGCTCCGTCCCAACAAAAACGTCGAGCGCAAGCTAATTGTAGCTACGCTAAAGAAATTGCAGCCTCAGTTCGACATTCCGAAGTTCAGATACGTGGGCTTCGGCTCAATGTGGTTTTCCGATTTCGTCCTGGTCCATCGCTACCTGAATATTTGCGATCTGATCACAATTGAGAATCAGAAGAGCAGAAAAAAGCGAGTGGAATTCAACAAGCCGTTCGCCTGTATCGAGGTGCGGATGGATGAAGCGGCAATTGCCCTGGGCGATGTTCTTGACGGTAAGCAGAGCATAGTCTGGCTAGACTACGACGGTCCGCTCAAGAGTGCAATGACTGGAGACCTCGAAACGGCGGTGGGCGAAATGGTTTCTGGAAGTATGCTTCTGGTCAGTGTCAATGCTTCGGTCGATCAATTGCGAAACCAGAAGCTTCAGGGTGAGGAGGTGGAAGCCAATGTATATCTGGCGGACATTTGCGAGAATGAGGAGCTTCTCAATAGTGAGCTCCGACTGACAGCTAATGAGTTTCCCGCTCTAGCTGCGCAGATACTGCACGATCGGATTAAGTCTGCGGTTCTGGAGAAGAAGCCGGGTTGTGAGTACGTGCCGATCTGGTCCTATCGGTACGCCGATGGCGTGACCATGGTGACTGTCGGTGGGATGATTGCCGATCATATGGATCGAGACAAATTGCGGGCCTCAGACGCTTCCACCTTTGCCGCTGCCACTGGACGTGAGTTGTTTGATATCGATTTGCCAGTTCTCACTGAAAAGGAGAAGCGCGCTTTGGATAAGCTTCTCCCTTCGGAGGAGGGACTCGATCCAAGGAGATTGGAGTTTGAACTGCGACCAAGCGAGGTTGCGGCTTATCAGCGTTTCTACTTGGAGTATCCCATTTTCGGCGAGCTTGTTGGGTGAGGACAAACCTTCGGTCTTCGAAGGCAGGGACGAGCCGAAATGACCCTTGTTGATCTCTTTTGCGGTTGTGGCGGCTTCTCGTTAGGAGCGCACAAGGCTGGCTTCGATGTTGCAGCCGCATTTGATGTCGATGCCACACTGACCTCGTCGTTTCATGCGAATTTTCCAAAGACGCGTTTGTATCTACGCGACGTGGGAAAGCTCACGGGTGTTGAGATCACAAAGTTGCTCGGGCGGTCAGTAACCGGCATATTCGGAGGACCGCCATGTCAGGGTTTCAGTGATATCGGCCGACGAGATGCGAGTGATCCACGTCGAAAGCTATTGTCGCACTTCTTTCGGATCGTATCCGAGTTGAAGCCATTGTTCTTCGTCATGGAAAACGTGAGGGGGTTGGTTTACGAGGATTCCCGAGGGGTTCTTGGAAGCGCCATCGAGCAGGTTGCCGGTCAATATGATATCTTGGGTCCCCTGATATTGGACGCGGCGGACTTCGGTGCCGCTACTCGTCGACGCCGAGTATTTGTGGTTGGCATACACAAAAAGGCTAAGTCTCCTCTGTTGTTGTCGGATATTCGTGCCTTCGAGCGGCCGGCTGCGACGGTGAGGTCGGCGATCGCGGATCTTGTTGATGCAGAACCTCTCGGGGTCCGAGAAGACAATTTCGATTACTGGCGTATCACGAGGCGTGGTCGTCCTTCCGAGTATGCGCGTTCGCTTCGTAGCCACGACGGGCTTTTTGCGAGCCATCGAATGGTGGAACATAAGGCAGACGTTGCCCGACGGTTTGCTTCGGTTGCACCAGGTGATACCGATCCTGTAGGTCGTCATCCGCGATTGGCTTGGGATGGGCAATGCCCGACGCTTCGAGCCGGTACAGGCGCTGATAAGGGGTCGCGGCAGGCGGTCCGTCCACTTCACCCAGAAGAGCCGCGGGTCATAACTGTTCGCGAGGCGGCTCGATTGCAGGGCTTCCCGGATCGACATATTTTTCATCCGACGATCTGGCATAGCTTTCGGATGATTGGTAACAGCGTGTCGCCAATTGTTTCCCAGGCCGTCTTTCTGTCGATCCGAAAGAAGCTCGGTCTTGCCTCCATTGCGGGTCTCGTCGGTGAATGAGGAATGGTTGATCGCCTGAGCGTTCAGAGAAGGTCCTGGCTGATGTCCCGGGTAAAGGGACGTGATACACTTCCTGAATTGGTGGTGAGGCGCGCAGCTCATTCTCTGGGGTTGCGGTTTAGAATCCAACAGAAGGATCTTCCCGGCAAGCCGGATCTGATTTTTCCTCGTTGGCGTATTGCGATCTTCGTTCATGGCTGCTTCTGGCATCGGCACCGCGGCTGCAAGAAGGCAACGATGCCGAAATCCCGCAGGCAATTCTGGCGGACCAAGTTTGAGCGCAACGTAGCGCGAGATGAACGAGTGATCCAAGAACTCGAGGGTTGCGGTTGGCGGACACTTGTAGTCTGGCAGTGTCAGACAACTAACTTGGCTGCTCTGAAAACAATTCTATCTGAGTTCTTTGGATTGAAGCAGAAGATCGATGAAGTGCAGCCCGATGGTTTGAAATGAAGCGTGAAGAGGTAACTGACGAATCGACCTGCTGCCTCCAAGTGAAGATTTGCCTTTTATCGTTTTTTTCGCGAAAGGTAGGGTGAGATATCGACTCCCGGAAAGTCGACTCGCTCGATGACGGCGGTTTCGAAATCTTCAAGTTTGGGGTTGTTGTAGTGACCTTGGGCGCCGTCGATCAGGTGGCCCATGATCCTATCCTTCGTTCGGTCGGGAGTAAGGGCTCTCGATAGGGCAGCCGAAAAATTGTGTCGAAGACTGTAGAAGGAGGTGGCGGCAGTCTTCGCGCCGGCGCGCTGGAGGTCGCGATTCAGGCGCTTTCCGACCGCAGAAGAATAGTATCCGTACCGATCTGTCCGAAGGCGTGGGAAGAGGCGAACGAATTTGGGGTGTTCACGGCGTTCTTCGACCAAATCGATGAAGCCGGCTGAAATGAGATCATCGTGAATCGGAATCTGCCGACGTGCGGATGCCGTCTTGAGCTTCAGTCTTGCGACGGCCTTGTCCTTCGGCTTGAGTCCTTTCACGGCTCGCTCGATCTCGTCGCGGTCATAGACCGTCAGCAGATCGATGTGCCAACGTCGATTGTGCATGACGATCCGGCGGGGTTCGATTTGGCAGAGTTCATTGAGCCGGGCGCCGGTGTACAGGGCCAAGATGGGCAACCAATAGTCTTCGGTGGCGCGGGAACGCGTCCGGACGATGTAGCGGAAGTAGGCGCTAATCTGATCAGACGTGAAGGCAAGACGACCTTCATCCGGCCGCTCGGTGCGGCGGCTTTCGCGCGTTCGCGTCGAAACGATTCCGACCGCAGGGTTCGCCGGAATCAATGAATGGCGGACAAGGTGTGTGAAGAAGGTCTTCACAGGTGTCAGATAGTCGTCGTCCACCGTCTTGTCGTCGATAACATCGAAAGGCCGCAGGCGCTTCTCGTTCTGTTCGGTAGCGACAGCAAGGTCATATGTCTTAAACCGGTCGTAGGCGCGCTTCGGCGTTCGATCCAAGATGTCGCGATACCGCTCGAAGTCCTGTCGCGTGTACTCCCGGAGAGGTTTATCACCGATCGTTTGAATGAAGTTCTGGATCCTTGGCCCGATCGTCGAAACATGCTTCGTGCCGCCAAGATCCTTAGCCTTCGCCGCGACGTACGCTTCGACTTTTGTAGACAGCAGATCAGACGACCATTGATTTTTATGCACGTTCTGAACGTCGTCGCGAAGTTTCCCGAACTCGTTCATAAACACCGCCCGCAAGTCGGCGAACTCGTTTGAGCGCGCCTTAGCCGGCGCCGCCCGCAAGGCCGCTACTCGGTCGCTGATTGCAGAGATGCGATCAGCAATCCCGGAGAGTTGCCCCAGTGTTTCGACCTTCGACTTGTAATCGGTCACTGCGGCCTGAATGGCGTCTGCCTGCCGCCTGGCCTTCATGATGGCCTGCTGGCCTTCCGCGAGACCCATAGCGTCGTCGAGCATCCGCAGCAGGAGAGCGCGGTCGGGCTGATCCGGATCATCTGCATGAGCTTGTCGAACTGCGTCCGACCACTGGTCCATTGCCACTGCCAACCTCATTGCCCGCTTCCGGGCCTTTCTGCGGTCGCCGGTCCGGAGGCTCACCGCGGCGTCGGACGAGCCGACATGAGCCTTCAATTCGGTCGGGATCGATCGGCGGAACCAGTAAACGTCGCCTCGTTTCCATAGGTACATAACGGCCTCGAAACGTTACATCGAATTGTAACAGAATCGGGGTTCCGAAGCTGGCTGTTGATAAATGAAATCAAAGAGTTAGGCGTGGCGGAAGGGGTGGGATTCGAACCCACGGTACCCTTGCGGGCACGCCGGTTTTCAAGACCGGTGCCTTAAACCGCTCGGCCACCCTTCCAGCTTGGTGCGATCGTCCTCGGCTGCGTCATGAGCGCGAGGCTGCCGGCTGCGGTTGTCGCGGCGCCAGCCACGTCTGTTTAGGGGGCATTGCCCGGCCCGGTCAATGTCGGGAAGGGACGAATCGTGTTCCCCATGCGGGGAGGATCGTCACGGTCTGCGGCTTCGCCGGCCGCAGCTCGCCCATGCCGCGGCCCCGACCGGTACGGCCAAAGAGCAGCGGCGTACCGGCTCTGAGCAGTAATGCTCGGAATTGAGCATTAGTCTTGTCAAGTTGGCTTGTCACCCGCCGCGAGCCAGATCCCGGGAAGTGAGTCTGTTGGAATGCGCCAGCCCGCGTTTGACGTTGGTCCGAACGCCGACCAGAACGACTATCCGCTCAATCGCGCCCCCGTCATTCACACCCGTGATCCCGAAGCGATGCGCGAGGCGATGCTGTCGGTGTATGGCGCCCGGGAGTTCACGGCCGAGGCCGAAGGGTTCGAGGGCTTCGGCAGCTACGTCGCGTTCGAGGCCGCCGGGCTCGGGTTCTGTGCCTATGCGGCGCCGGCGGCCGCCGAATTCGGCGAGACCGATTTCGCCCGGGTGCAGATCGCGCTGCGCGGCAGCAGCCGGACCTCCGCGGGCGCGTCCAGCGTCGATCTCGATCCGCAGCATTGGTGCGTGTCGTCGGCGGCCACGCCGACCCGGATCGAATTCGGTGCCGACTATCAGCAGGTGATCCTGCGCATCCCCGATGCGACCCTCACCGCGACGCTGGAGGCGCTGCTCGGCGTCAAGCCGCGCGGCAGGCTGACGTTTCAGCCCGATCTGCCCGGCGACCGGGCGGGGGCGGGCGCGCTGCGCGACCTGATGATATACGCCGCGCGCCACGTCGATCCGGCCGCCCCGGCGCTGCCGCCGCTGATGCTGCGCGAGATCCAGCAGGCGCTGGTGGTGTCGTTCCTCAGCGTGGCGCGGCACAATTACAGTGGCCAGCTCGACCGCGACGCGCCGGATACCGCTCCCGACTACGTCCGTGTTGCCGAGGAGTTCATCGAGGCGTCGTGGAACAGGGCGATCACCATCGTCGATCTGGCTGCGGTCACCAATGTCGGCGTGCGCAGCCTGTTCAAGGCGTTTCAGAAGCACCGCGGTTACTCGCCGATGGCCTTCGCCAAGGCGGTCCGGCTCAACAAGGCGCGCGAGCTGCTGCTGTCGGGCGAGCCGTCGCGCTCGGTCACGGCGGTGGCGTTCGCCTGCGGCTTCACCAATCTCGGTCATTTTGCCAACGACTACCGGCGCCGCCATGGTGAGCTGCCCTCCGAGACGCTGGCGCGGCGGCGCTGAGCGGCGCCGGCGGCTGCCGCGCTGCTCCGCCGAGTTGCGCATAGGCAGGCGGCGTGGTCTTGGCTAACGATACCGCCAGAGTCATCGATCGGGCGCGCCGCGGGCTGGCGTGGGAGCGGCAGGGCCGGCTAAGGTGAACGAAGGCGGCAGCATCGGGCATTCCAGCAACCTCGTCGGCGTGCCGATGCGGTTCCTCACCGGCGTCGGCTTCAACGATGCGCCGGTGCCGCTGCACATCGCCGGCGTGCGCGAGATGAACCCCAGCCTGTTCGAGATGCTTGCGGAAGCGCGCGATCTGCCGGAAGCCGGCGAGGCGTTCGCCTGCTACATGACGGCGCTGTTCGGGATCGATGCGGAGCAGCGCGTCCGCGGCCGCGACGGCCGCCGTCGCTTTCGCTCGTCCTATCTCGATCTGATCAAAGGGTGGGGTTTCGACAGCAACGGCGCCGAGGGCGCGGTGCTCAAGGGCTGGGTGGAAAGCCGGTTCGGGCTGTTTCCGACCTTCCACAAGGAGCCGATCCGGCGGATCGCCAGCCCGGTGTGGACGGCCTATGTCGAAGAAAAGATGTCCAGCCGCTTCCACAACAATGCGATTCTGGTTCAGCTCGACCTGCTGTACGAATTCTGCCAATGGGCGCTGACGCATTTCGCCGCCACCGGCAGCACCCATGTCACGCTGTATCGCGGCGTCAACGACTTCGACGAGCACCAGATCGTCGAGCGCATCGACAAGCGGCACTCGATCATCCGGCTCAACAACCTGACCTCGTTCACCTCCGATCGCGGCATCGCCGACTGTTTCGGCGACACGATCCTGACGGTCCGCGTGCCGGTGCCGAAGATCCTGTTCTTCAACCGGCTGCTCGCGATGAATCCGTTGAAGGGCGAAGGCGAGTATCTGGTGATCGGCGGCGACTATCGCGTCACCGCGAGTTACTTCTGAGAGGGCGCCGCATGAGCTCGCCGAGCCTGGAAGACCGCGCGCTCGCCGCCTATCTCGGCTTCGCGATCGGCGATGCGCTCGGCGCCACCGTCGAGTTCATGACCAGATCCGAAATCGCGGCGCGCTACGGCGTGCACAAGGACATCACCGGCGGCGGCTGGCTGCGGCTGAAGCCGGGGCAGGTGACCGACGACACCGAGATGGCGCTGGCGCTCGGCCGCTCGCTGATCCGCTGCGCCGGCCTGGAGCTTGCCGACCTCTGCGATGAATTTGCCGCATGGCTCAAGACCGGGCCGGTCGATGTCGGCAGCACCTGCCGGCGCGGCATCCGCCGCTACATCACGACGGGCGAGATGCAGGGGCCATATTTCGACGGCGACGCCGGCAACGGCGCGGCGATGCGCATCCTGCCGTTGGCGCTGGCGACGGTCGGCCGGCCGCAGCAGGCCGAGGCGTGGACCATCGCCCAGGCCCGCGTCACCCACCATCATCCGCTGTCGGATGCCGCAGCGCTCACCCTGGTGAAGATGTTGCACGCGCTGCTGGCCGGCGAGGGACAAATCCGTGCCCGCGCCATCGCCGACGACCTGGTTCAGGCACATCGCTGTTTCGGCTTTGCGCCGTATCGCGGCCCCGCCACCGCCTATGTGGTGGATACGCTTCGCACCGTGCTGCACTATTACTTCGCGACCGGTGATTTCGCCGATTGCGTCATCGCCACCGTCAATCAGGGCGACGACGCGGACACCACCGGCGCGCTGGCGGCGATGCTCGCCGGCGCCACCTACGGACTTGCTGCAATTCCGAAACGCTGGCTCGACCGGCTCGATCGCGAGGTGGTCACAGCGATCCGCGATCAGGTGCCGAAGCTGCTGGCCTTGGCGGCCGGGCCGGACAATTAGCGTGCGGCCGCCGTTCTCATCGTTTGACGCCGGTCGCGCTCAACTCGTCCGACATCATGCCGATCAGCGTGGTGACGGCATCGGTCGCATTCTCCCCTCCGGCTACGGCGGGGCTCGGGACGGCCGAGCGATCGGACGTCGCAGGCCGGATCGGCGGGACACCGGGGCGAGCGGGCTGCGGAGGGGCGGTGCTCGTCGTCTGCGAGGCGGCCGGCTGCGGCATGGGCGCCTTGCCCGAGGGGGCAGCAACTGACGGACCGACGTCGCCGCGGCGGGACGCTGGAGCCGGGAGCTCGCCGCTCGGCGCGGCTTCGGCACGCCTGGCACCGGAGCGCAGTGACGGGGCGGACAGCTCCGTCGGGGGGATCTGATCGGGCTTGATCGGCGTCGGTCGCTGCGGCGGGGCCCGTTCCTGCGAGGTTCGTTCTGGGGCGGCGGTCGCTCCCGCCGTCCGACGGCCGGCGACTTGGTCCCACCGTCCTTGGCGCGCCGGTCCGGGGCTGGCCGGGGGAGCGCCGGACGTGTTCGGCCCGGGACTGGTCGGCGACGGCGCCCGGCCGGCTGCGATGCGCACGCGCGTTGACGGCTGCAAGCTTCCGCCAATCAGGCCCGACAACGTGCCCGGAGACACTGCCCCGGCCTGAGACGGCTCGGTGCCGGCCCGCTCGAGCACCCGCTGCCTGGCCCGGCGGACATCGTCGCGCACCCGCGTGGCGTACACGCTCGGTGGGGAAAAGAAGATCTTGGCGATCACCGGAACGATCTCGAGGAAGATCACCAGGAACCGCGTCATCCACGAGAACAGCGTGATCGTGCGGCCGTCCTTGGGATCGTTCTTCAATTCCTGGTAAGCGGCGATCCTCGTCAGAGGATCGGCTCGGTCGCTGCGCGCCTGCACGTAGCTGCGCTCCATCACCTCGCGGCGAAATTCCGCAACCCGCGCCGCCTTGTCGGCTTCCGCTTGCCGAAGTTCGTCTCGCGCAGCGTCCAGCTGCGCACGCAGCGCATCGCGCTTGGTCACCAGCGCAGCGCGGCTCTCCGCGTCGCGCTGCGCAGCAGCCGCAACCCGATCTGCCTCGGTCTTGCGCAGCGCCTCTTCACGACCTGCGATCTGGGCGAGTTCGGCCTGGCGCGACTGCAGGGTCGTCTCCAGCACGTCCTTCTGGCGCTTGGCGAACTCGAACCGCGGTCCTTGGCCGGTGCGGCCGGAATTCGACGCACTGAGCTTCTGGCCGAGCTCCTCGGCGTGCATCTCGGTGGCGTATTGCTGGATCGACGCCTCGATCTGCCGGATCTCGGCGCGGAGCACGGCTTCGCGGTCGGCGAGGGCCTTGGCCTTTTGTCCGATCTCCGCATCGGACAAGGCGTTGACGCCGTCCGATGCGGCGGTCTCCGCCAATGCGCCCAGCAGCGTCTGCTCGAGGGAGGCAAGCCTGGCCGAACGTTCTGCAATCTGCCGGTCGAGCTCTGCGCTGTAGCTGGTGAGTTCGTCGAACGCCGGACGGTTGGCGGCTATTCGGTCACGTTCGATCTTGGCGCTGATCGTGTCCGAGAAGATCGCCAGTTCGAGAAACAGCGCGATCACCCAGGCGAGCCCCAGCGAGATGGTCAGTCGCGTCGCGATTCGGACGAACCGGCCGGCGACGTGACGCCATCCGCCGGCATGCGACAGGCCGTCGTCAGGATGGAAGGCGCCCTGGACGAACCAGTCGGATTGAAACAGCGCGCGATCGAACATGAAAACCGTCGCGGCGACCACGATCGAGATCGCAATCCGGGCGGCCAACTGATCGATCATGTATCCGGTGGCGACGTAGGCGATGCCGAACACCACGGTGAAGGAGAGGCACAGCGAGAAACCGATATGCGTCGCCCACATCCGGTCAGTCGCGGGGCATTCCAACATCGTTGCACGGTCGACGCCTGCGACGAAGAACATCAAACGCTGGAACATGGCCGTGCGTCGCTCCGATCGTCCCTCGGCGATGCCGCTCGTCGGCGCCGGAATGGGTCGAGGTCGTCGGCATCGAAGCGACTGCGGCCGCGCGCCGCAAGGTTTTGCTTAATCGACGGTTAATATCGAGGCGTGACGCGGCGAGATTGCGCGGCGATGGGACGGTTGGAGGTAATATAGCAAGGGTGCAATGTCGCGTAGTGGCCCGCGCAGGGAGGCCCGGCGGTTGGCAGGGCTTCCCTGGAGACCTTGTCGACATCCCCGCCGAGTGCGCGCGGATGTCGCGACTGATCGGAGTGATCGGCCGGAGCCGCGAACCGGCCGTCGATGCCTGCCGAGGCACGCGGGCTGCGCGTGACGATCACCTGGATCGATTAGTGCTGTTCGATTTCGAGCAGCGCGACGAACTGATGAATGAAATCGAAGATGCCCCAGTACAGAGCGCCATGCGTGTCGATGTCGTCTGCGCGGAACGCCTGAGCGAATGAAGCCATGACTGCCACCCGTTTGTTGTTTTTGAGCGCCGCCGACGCCGTTGTGCGCCGGTGCGGGTGGCAGCGTCGGCGAAACCGCTTAACAACTGGTTGGAAGCGCAGGGCTCGTACTTTGGAGCGTTAGCGGAGATTGAAGGTGAAAGAACCGATCGTCGGGACGGACTACTTCGATACCAAGAATGCGGTCACGCTCGCCGCCTGCCGGAGACCAGTGCTCACCGACGAACACCGCTGCCGCACAGCCGGATGTTCAGTCATCGACGCGCGTCAGGGTCACCTTCAGCGACAGGCTGGGCGTTTCGTGCGCGTAGCCCTCGATCGCGACGTAGCCATCCTTCGCGACACCGTCGAACGTTACCTCGAACGGCTCGACCCCGAACACGGACAGCCGGGAATGATCCGACGAATGCCGGACACCGCGCAATTGGCCGGCGACGGCAACGCCGGTCTGCGAATACGTGCCGAGGTACAGGAAGGTCGAGTCGCCACCCTGGATCTTGCCGTCCTGCAGAAACACCACGCCGTGCGACTTCTTGCGCGCGGTCTCGAATGCGGCCTTGTAGAAACCTCGAAGACTGTCGGTCATATCCGCCCCTGCGATGGTCGCAGGTGCTCTACCACTCCCGGTTTAAATCGAGAAGCGGCGGTTGCATTCGGAGTCGAGAATGTTGCGGAAGCTCAGGCGCGGCGAGCGGGGTATCAGGTTCTGATCGCACGCGAAGTAATCCGAAAGCGGTCGATCGCGCTGCATCAATTTGCTGCACGGAGGCGGGAAAAGCGGCAGGATTCGCATCAACAATGCGCTTGACTTGAAGTAGGAACTCGACGACCGTAATCGTCAAGCGTTGGGCAACTAAGCCCTGAGACGCAAAGAGTTCTGAACCATTTCCGACACCGCGCTGATCGATGCGCGTTTGGTTGGTGGCGAAAGCGCCCTCGGCTCGACAGCCGGTGGGCGTTTTTTTGTTTTTGGACACGGGCATGACGAAGCGGCTGCGCATCGGTGTGATGTTCTCCACGACCGGCTCCTACGGGGCGGTCGGGCGCACCATGCTCAACGGCGTGTTGCTCGGGCTCGGCGAGGTGGCCGCCGGCGGAAACGGGCCGGAGATCGAGCCGGTCATCGTCAATCCTGGCGGCGACCTGTCGCAGTATCGCGATCTGGCCCACGATCTGCTGGCGTCGGGCGTTCGGCAGGTGATCGGCTGCTACACGTCGTCGAGCCGCAAGGAGGTGATCCCGTGCTTCGAGAAGCACGATGGCCTGTTGTGGTACCCGTCGCATTATGAGGGCTTCGAGAGCTCCGACAATGTGGTCTACACCGGCGCGTCGCCGAACCAGCACGTGTTGCCGCTGGTCGATTATCTCGCCGCCAAGCACGGCAAGCGCGCATTCTGCGTCGGCTCGAACTACATCTGGGCGTGGGAGAACAACCGGATCTTCCGTGAAGCGCTGATCGCGCGCGGTGGCACCGTGCTGGCCGAGCGCTATCTTGCGGTCGGCGACACCGACGTCGATCGCGCCGTCGCGGCGATCCTGGAGCAGCGCCCGGATTTCGTCTTCAACAATCTGATCGGCACCAGTGCCTATGCGTTCTTCCGCGCGTTTCGTGCTGCCTGCCGGGCCCGCGGCATTGACCAGGCCGCCGAGATCCCGGTGGCGAGCTGCACGCTGGCGGAGCCGGAGCTGGCCGAAATCGGCGCCGAAGCTGTCGACGGCCATCTGTCGTCGAGCGTGTACTTCGCCTCGCTGACCGGGGCGGCCAACGACGCTTTCACCCATGCCTACGCGACGAAATTTCCGGATGCGCCGCCGACCTCGGCCGATGCCGAGGCCTGCTATATCGCGGTCAAGCTGCTCGCCGCCGCTCTGCACCAGGCCGGCACCGACGAGGCTGGCGCGGTGCGCGCGGCGGTCGCCGATCAGCGCCTGGTCGCGCCGCAAGGCGAGGTGCGGATCGATCCGCAGACGTATCACGCCTGGCTGACGCCGCGGATCGGGCGGTCGACCGCGTCCGGCCAGTTCGAAGTGCTGCTCGAAGCTCCCGAGCCGATCGCACCCGATCCGTATCTGGTGCAAACCTCGCCGCGGTTCGCCGCCGCCATGCGTTCCCCATTGTTGAGGCTGGTGAAGTCATGACCTTTCGACCGGTTCAGAACTTCAAGGGCGGCCGTGCGCTCGTGGTGATGGAGCGCACGGGCAGGGAAGGCGCGCTGGAGCCGACGCTGGCCAAGCTCGGCGTCGGCTGCGAGGCACTGCCGATCGTCGACGGCCGGGCTCAGATCGACCTCGCATCGCTGCAGCCGGATCGCGACATCCTGTTTGTCGACGGCGATCTCGACGGCGTGCTGGCGATCGAGCTCAATCCGCTGTCGCACCTGCCGCCGGTGCCGGTGATCGGGCTGGTCGGCGTCGAAGCGCCGAGCCGGCTGAAGGCGCTGGTCAATCTCGGCGCCACCGCGTTCCTGCGCAAGCCGGTGCACGGCGGCGCCGTGTACTCGGCGCTGTTCATGGGCATCAACCAGTTTCTCCTGCGTGGCGGGATGCAGGAGCGCCTGCAGACGCTCGAGGAGCGCCGCCGCGGCCGTCGTGCCGTGCTGCGCGCCGTGGTCCAGCGGATGCAGGACAGCGGCCTCGACGAGGACGGCGCTTACGACCAGATCCGCCGGGAGAGCATGCGCGTGAGGCAGAGCCTGGAGAGCTATTGCGAGGATCTGCTGAGCCGACGGGCGAGGCCGCCCGATCCCTCTGGCCACACCGGCATCCCGCCGCTGCACCGTGGCGACAAACGAGCGATGTAGGAGACAGCAACATGACCAGAACTGGGTTACGGGGACTGCATGCCGCAGTCCTCGCGGGGACGCTCGTCCTCGCGTCAGGCGCGGCGCTGGCCGCGGAGAAGCCGATCAAGCTCGGCGTGCTGGAGGATCAGTCGGGCGATTTCGCGGTGGCGACGATCGGCAAGGTCCACGCCATCCAGCTCGCCGCCGACGAGATCAACAAGGCCGGCGGCATCATGGGCCGGCCGCTCGAACTGGTGGTGTACGACACCCAGTCCGACAACACCCGCTACCAGGAGTTCATGCGCCGGGTGCTGCAACGGGACAAGGCCGACGCGGTGTTCGCCGGCTTCTCCTCGGCCTCACGCGAGGCGTATCGGCCGATCGTCGATCAGCTCAACGGTCTGGCTTTCTACAACAATCAGTACGAAGGCGGCGTCTGCGACGGCCACATGATCGTCACCGGCGCGGTGCCCGAGCAGCAGTTCTCCACGCTGATCCCGTGGATGATGGAGAAATACGGCAAGAAGGTCTACACGCTGGCCGCCGACTACAATTTCGGCCAGATCTCGGCCGAGTGGGTGCGCAACATCGTCAAGCAGCACGGCGGCGAGATGGCCGGCGAGGAGTTCATCCCGCTCGGCGTGTCGCAGTTCTCGCAGAGCATCCAGAACATCCAGAAGGCCAAGCCGGACTTCATCGTGACGCTGCTGGTCGGCACTGCGCAGGCTTCGTATTACGAACAGGCCGCCTCCGCCAACGTCAACCTGCCGATGGCGTCCTCGGTCAATGTCGGCCAGGGCTACGAGCACAAGCGCTTCAAGCCGCCGAGCCTGAAGGACATGTACGTCACCACCAACTACATCGAGGAAATCGACTCGCCGCAGAGCAAGGCGTTCCTGGCCAAATTCAAGGCCAAGTTCCCCAACGAGCCGTACGTCAATCAGGAGGCCGAGAACTCCTACCTCGCGGTGTATCTCTACAAGCAGATGGTGGAGCGGGCGAAGTCGACCAATCGCGACGACATCCGCAAGGTGATCGCGCAGGGCGACGTCTGCATGGACGCGCCGGAAGGCAAGGTCTGCATCGATCCGAAGAGCCAGCACATGTCGCACACCATCTACCTGGCGCACGTCAATGCCGACCACTCGATCGACTTCCCGAAAGTCTGGCCGGATATCAAGCCGTATTGGCTGGGTGAGGCCGGCTGCGACCTGACCAAGAAGGATCCGATGGCGCAATACACGCCGTCGAACCCGCCGCCCAAGTAAGTGCGGCGGACCGCTCCGGCGCACCCTGACGCGCCGGAGCGGTCGCTCTCTCCCGTCAACGGTTCTTCATCGGGCTGCCGCCCGTGCCGCGGCCCTCCACGCCACCTTGCTGGACGTCAGATGGACATCGCCACCTTCGCCTTCGCGGCGCTGTATCAATTCGCCGACGCCTTCGCCTTCCTGGTGCTGTCGGCCTGCGGGCTCGCCGTGATCTTCGGCATGATGGGCGTCATCAATCTCGCCCACGGCGAGTTCATCATGTGCGGCGCCTATGTCACCGCCACCGCCGTGCACGCCGGGCTGCCGCTGCCGCTCGCCATCCTGACCGGAGCGGTGGTCTCAGCGGTGGTCGGCATGCTGGTCGAGTTCGTCGTGGTGCGGCATCTCTATGAGCGACCGCTCGACACCATCGTCGCCACCTGGGGGCTCAGCCTGATCTCGACCCAAGGCACGCTGATCGTGATCGGCTCGACCATGGCCGGTGTCGGCACGCCGTTCGGCAGCTTTCAGGTCGGCGCCTATTCGTATTCGATCTATCGGATCGTGCTGTTCCTGGCCGCGCTCGGTGTGCTCGGCGGGCTGTACGCGCTTTTCAACTGGACGTCGTTCGGCGTCAAAGCACGCGCCACCATCCAGGTGCCGCATATGGCCGATGCGCTCGGCGTCGACACCCGCTGGATCTACAGCCTGACCTTCGCCTGCGGCGCCGGGCTCGCCGGCCTCGCCGGCGGGCTGTACGCGCCGACCATGACGCTGGTGCCGACGATGGGCGCGACGTTCCTGATGGAAGCGTTCGTCACCGTGGTGATCGGCGGCGCCGACGTCTTCCTCGGCACCGCGCCGGCGGCTGCCGTGCTCGCGGTGGTGAAGTCGGCGATGACCTCCTGGCAAGGGCAGTTGTTCGGCCAGATCGGCCTGCTGGTCGCGGTGATCATCGTGGTTCGGGTGCTGCCGAAAGGCATCTCCGGCTTCCTGCTGCGCGAACGGACCTGAGGGAGGCGAGGGTGAACGGTTTGATCTCTGTGTTTCGCCGGCTCGAAGGCCCGCAGACCAAGGGCCGCGGCAAGCTGTTCTGGTCGGTGTTCGTGCTCGCGCTGATCGGCGCGATCGCGTATCCGATGTTCAGCGACGGCTACACCGTCGGCAACACCGCGTACTTCTTCGTCTGGGTGTTCATTGCGCTCAGCCTGTGCCTGATCTGGGGCTATGGCGGCGCGCTGTCGTTCGGCCAGACCGCGTTCTTCGGCATCGCGGGCTACAGCTACGGCATCCTGACGCTGAACTTCGGCGCGGCGTATGGCTTCACGCTCGTCGCCGTGCTCGCGGCGGTCCTGATCGCCGCGGTGGTGGCGCTGCTGCTCGGCTATTTCATGTTCTTCGGCCGGATCGAGGGCGTGTTCCTCGGCATCGTCACGCTCGCCGTGACCTTGATGCTGGAGCGCTTCATGGCCCAGACCGCCGGCCCGGAATGGCGGATCGGTGCGGCGCGGCTCAACGGCTTCAACGGCATGAGCGGGATGCCGCCGATCACCATCCCATGGTTCGATGGGCCGATCGTGCTGTTCGCCGATGTTGGGCTTTACTATCTGATCCTGGCGCTGGTGGTCGTGGTCTATCTGGGCTTGCGCATCCTGGTGAACTCGTCGTTCGGCAACGTCATCGTGGCGATCCGTGAGAATCCGGAGCGCGCCGAAATGCTCGGTTACGACATCCGCAAGTATCAGCTCGTCAACTTCGTGATCGGCGCCGGGCTCGCCGGCCTGTCGGGCGTGCTCTACACCGCCTGGGGCCAGTACATCACCCCGTCGAGCATGGGGATGACGTCGGCGGCGCTGCCGCTGATCTGGGTCGCGGTCGGTGGCCGCAGCGACCTGACCTCGACGCTGGTCGGCACGCTGGTGGTGCTCGCCGGTTTCCAGGCCCTGACGATCTACGGCAGCCAATATGCGCTGGTGGTGATGGGGCTTCTGCTGGTGCTCACCGTGTTGATCGCGCCGAATGGCCTGGTGCTGGGAGCAATGAACGTGATCGGCCGGCTCGTCGCCCGCGCCAAGGGAGGACGGAACTGATGGCGCTGCTGCAACTCCGTGGCCTGAACAAGCATTTCGGCGGGCTGCACGTCACCAATCAGGTCAACCTGTCGTTCGAGACCGGCGAGATCCACTGCCTGATCGGCCCCAACGGCGCCGGCAAGAGTACGCTGTTCCGGCTGATCCTCGGCGAATACGCGCCGGGCTCAGGCGAAATCTTCTTCGCCGGCGAGGATATCACCGCGCTCAAATCGTTCGCGCGGATCGCGCGCGGGCTCTCGGTGAAGTTTCAGGTGCCCGGCGTGTTCAAGGGGCTGTCGGTGCGTCAGAACCTGGAGATCGCGCTGCAACGGACGCGGCATGGCGCCGAGCTCGACCGGGAGATCGACCGGTTGCTAGCGTTCCTCGGCCTCGAAGCCGAGCAGAAGCAGACCGCGGGCAATCTCAGCCACGGCCAGAAGCAGTGGCTCGAGATCGGCATGGCGACCAGCCTGAAGCCGCGGATGCTGCTGCTCGACGAACCGACCGCGGGCATGTCGCCGGAAGAGACGTTCCAGACCGGCGAGATGGTCAAGCGGCTGAATGCCGAAGGCATGACGGTGCTGGCGATCGAACACGACATGGCGTTCGTCCGCCAGGTCGCGCAGCGCGTCACCGTGCTGCATCTCGGTCAGGTGTTCGCGCAAGGCTCGATCGACGACATCGTCGCCGACGAGCGGGTCGCGGCGATCTATCTCGGGCAGGCTCATCACCATGCGTAAGGAAGTCATCCTCAACACCGTGGGGCTGCGGGCCGGCTACGGCGGCAAGCCGGTGCTGCAAGGTCTCGAGATCGAGGTCCGCGAGGGCGAGATCATCGCGGTGATCGGCCGCAACGGCGTCGGCAAGTCGACGCTGATGAAGAGCCTGATCGGCCTGATCCCGGCGATGGACGGCTCGATCGTGTTCCGCGGCGACGCCATCGAGCATCTGCCGGCGTTCAAGCGGGCGCGGCTCGGCATCGGCTATGTGCCGCAGGGCCGCGACGTGTTTCCGCGGCTCAGCGTCGGCGAGAACATCGCGGTCGGGGCGTCGATCAAGGGGCGGCTGACCGAACAGCAGCGGCGCGAGGTGATCGAGACGTTTCCGATCCTCGGCGAGCGCTGGAGCCAGCGCGCCGGCACGATGTCCGGCGGCCAGCAGCAGCAGCTCGCGATCGGGCGGGTGCTGGTGGCGGATCCCGAACTGATCCTGCTCGACGAGCCGTCCGAAGGCATCCAGCCGAACATCGTCCAGGACATCGCCCGCGACATGGTCGCGCTCAACGCCAAGACCGGCGTCACCATCATCCTGGTCGAGCAGAATCTCGACATGATCCGGGCGATGGCGCAGCGCTGCTACGTCATGGACAAGGGCCGGATCGTCGCCGACCTCGACCGCGCCGCGCTCGACGACGAGGCCGAAATGCGCCGCCACCTCGCGGTGTGACCGAATTCAACAAAGGAGACCAACATGGCCTGGCAGACTGAATCGATCATGGCGCGCAAGGGCGTCGCCAAGGGCGTGCGCGGCAAGAGCCACACCATTACAGAGGCCGAGCAGGGCAAGTATCACTACGTCTACGGGCCGTATTTCGACAAGGTGCTGACCGTCGACCCCGGCGCCGTGGTTGCGGCCGAAACCCACGACGCGTTCGAGGGCGCGATCAAGAGCGAGACCGACGTTCCGTCCAAGATTCTCAACTTCCCGTTTCTCAATCCGCAGAACGGCCCGATCTGGGTCAACGGCGCCGAGAAGGGCGATACGCTGGCGGTTTATATCGAGAGCATCGTGCCGCGCGGGCCGCAGCCGCGCGGCACCACGGTGGTGATGCCGGAATTCGGCGGCCTGGTCGGCACCGGCAACACCGCGCTGCTCAATCCGCCGCTGCCGGAGCGCGTCAAGAAGCTCGAAATCACCGCCGAGCACGGCACCAAATGGAACGACAAGATCACGCTGCCGTATGAGCCGTTCATCGGCACCATCGGCACCTCGCCGGAGATCGAAGCGATCTCGTCGCTGGTTCCGGACTATTACGGCGGCAACATGGACCTTCCGGACGTCGGCGTCGGCGCCATCATCTATCTGCCGGTGAACACCGCAGGTGCGCTGCTGTATCTCGGCGACTGCCACGCCGCCCAGGGCGACGGTGAACTCTGCGGCGTCGCGATCGAGCATCCGACCGTGACCACGGTGCAGATCGATCTGATCAAGGGGTGGCCGATCCACTGGCCGCGGCTGGAGACCAAGGATTTCATCATGACGATCGGCTCGGCGCGGCCGATGGAGGATGCCGCCCGCATCGCCTACCGCGAACTGTGCCGATGGATGGCGGCGGACTACGGCTTCGACGAGATCGACGCCTATATGCTTCTGACGCAGGCCGGCCGTGTCCGGCTCGGCAACATGGTCGATCCGAAGTACACGCTCGGAGCGTCGATCAAGAAGTCGTTCCTGGTGTGAGGGGAGCGACGGCGATGTCGCAACTGCTGAAGGTCGCTACCGTTCAGTTCGAGCCGATCATGGCCGAGAAGGAGCGCAACATCGCGCGCCTGCTCGATCTGTGTGAGGAGGCGGCGGTGGGCGGCGCCAAACTGATCGTCACCCCGGAGATGGGCACCACCGGCTATTGCTGGTTCGATCGCGCTGAGGTAGCGCCGTTCGTCGAGCCGATCCCGGGGCCGACCACGGCGCGGTTCGCCGAACTGGCGCGCAAGCACGATTGCTATATCGTCGTCGGCCTTCCGGAGGTCGATGAGGACGGCATCTATTTCAATTCCGCCGTTCTGATCGGCCCGGAGGGATTGATCGGGCGTCACCGGAAGACGCATCCTTACATCTCCGAGCCGAAATGGTCGGCGGCGGGCGATCTGCACAATCAGGTGTTCGACACCCCGATCGGGCGGATTTCGCTGTTGATCTGCATGGACATCCATTTCGTCGAGACGGCGCGACTGATGGCGCTAGGCGGTGCCGATATCATCTGCCACATCTCCAATTGGCTCGCCGAACGCACCCCTGCGCCGTATTGGATCAGCCGGGCGTTCGAAAATTCCTGCTACGTGATCGAGAGCAATCGCTGGGGGCTGGAGCGGACCGTGCAGTTCTCCGGCGGAAGCTGCGTGATCGCGCCGGACGGCAGCATCGCCACCGTGATCGACGGCGGCGACGGCGTGGCGTTCGCCGAGATCGATCTTGAAACCGCGCGGGCGCGGCGGATCGGCGGCGAGGCGGTGTTCCGGCAGCGGCGGCCGGAACTGTATCCGGAGCTGCTGACCGGCACCTTCAGTTGGAATCCGTACGACTTCTTTGGGCTTTACGGCCACGAGGCCTGGCCGAAGGGCAAGCGCTCCAGGCTCAGCGCCGCGCAGTTCGCCCCGAGCGGCGACATCAGCGCCAATCTCGATCGGATCGAGACGCTGGCGCGACAGGCGAAGGCCGCCGGCGCGGAGATGGTGGTGTTTCCGGAATTGAGCCTTACCGGGCTGGATGATCCGGCGCGTACTGCCGTCGCTGTGCCGAGTCCGGCGACTGACCGGCTCGCTGCGCTGGCGGGCGAGCTGTCGCTGCATCTTGTCTGCGGCCTCGCCGAGCGCGACGGCGACGTGCTGTACAACAGCGCGGCGCTGATCGCCCCGGACGGCGGCATCACCACCTATCGCAAGACGCATTTGACCGAGGACGAGCGGAGCTGGGCTACGGCTGGTGACAGCTTCGTCTTGAACGATACGCCGCTCGGCCGGGTCGGCCTGCTGATCGGCCACGATGCGATGTTTCCAGAAGCCGGCCGCGTGCTGGCGCTGCGCGGCTGTGACATCATCGCGTGCCCGGCGGCGATCGCGACGCGGTTCAGCACGCCGCATGCCGGCACCAGCGTCTCTCAGCCGGCGCCGATCCCGACCGGCGCCGATCCGCACCACTGGCACCACTTCCGGGTCCGCGCCGGCGAAAACAACGTGTTCTTCGCTTTCGCCAACGTTGCCGATACGGCGCGCGGCTATCCGGGGCTGAGCGGCGTGTTCGGACCGGACACCTTCGAATTCCCGCGCCGCGAGGCACTGATCGAAGGCGGGGAGGGCGTCGCCACCGCGACGATCGACACCTCCAATCTCGACAGCGTTTATCCGACCAACGTGGTGCGGCGGAAGGATCTGGTGGCGATGCGGATGCCGCACAGCTACCGGCCGCTGGTGCAGGCCGTCGCCGGCAACTACTAACCAAGGGGAGCGAGCATGGATCTGGGATTGAAGGGCGCCAAGGTACTGGTCACCGGCGGCACCAAAGGCATCGGGCGGGCGATCGCCGAAACCTTCGCAGCCGAAGGCGCGCATGTCGGCCTGTGCGCGCAATGCGGCAGAGGTCGACAGCGCGGTGGCGGCGCTGCAGGCGACCGGCGTGTCGGCCTTCGGCGGCGCCGTGGATGTGTCCGATGGCCCGGGGTTGAAAGCATGGGTCGCCGACATGGCGGCCAAGCTCGGCGGCATCGATGTGGTGGTCGCAAACGTCAGCGCGCTGGCCATCGGCTCGGACGAAGAGAGCTGGGCCAAGGGCTTCGCCACCGACATGATGGGTACGGTGCGGCTGGTCGACGCCGCGATGCCGTTTCTCGAACAGAGCCAGCAGCCGGCGATCGTCACCGTCTCCAGCGTGTCGGGGCGTGAGATCGACTTCGCGGCCGGACCGTATGGCACCTTCAAGGCGGCGATCATCCACTATACCCAGGGTCTCGCGTATCAGCTCGCCGGCAAGGGAATCCGCGCCAACACCGTCTCGCCCGGCAATACGTATTTCGAGGGCGGCGTGTGGGAGCAGATCAAGAACGGCAACCCCGATCTCTACAACACCGCGCTGGCTCTCAACCCGACCGGCCGGATGGGCACGCCGCAGGAGATGGCGAATGCCGTGGTGTTTCTGGCCAGCCGTGCCGCCAGCTTCATCACCGGGACGAACGTCGTGGTCGACGGGGCGCTGACCCGCGGTGTGCAGTTCTGATCAACGACGGCCCGGAAGTTGCCGTTCTATTTCTGTGCAATGGAATGATGCTGGCCTCCAATACCGTCGTTGCGTTGTGACGACGAAATAACTGCGGACCGCGTCCTGATCAGTTGCGACGCGGCCCACGGATCAGGCTATACAGCCGCGTTTCCGGGGAGGACGCGGTGCCGAGTAGCAGCAGTGACTGCGCGATCTGCCGATCCGCGACCGAGCTGCTGCGCGCGCGGCCATTGCTCGAGGGCTATGAGCTCCGCGACTACCCGTGTCCGCAATGCGGCGGCGTATTTCAGATCGTGGTCAAATGCGAGGAAACTCGGCCGACTCAGCGGCCGAAGCCGGACAACCGTTGAGACGATCGCGGTGTCCGGGCGCGTGCCGCTGGACAACGGCGTCGTCGATCCGAAGCGTCACCGGATCGCCGACGCCGAGGCCGGAGACCTCCGACAGGCGCAGCCGCAATGTCCGGCCTTCGACCAGCACCGCACAGGCGTCGCTGCTGTCGCACGCGCCGAGATAGATGCCGGTGAGGAGCAGCGGATCTTCGCCTACAGCGCCGACAAGCGACGCCGCAGGTGTGCCGTCGAACACGACCTCACCATGCTCGAGCCGGATCACGCGGTCGGCGAGGCGGAGGATTTCGGACGGATCATGGCTGACCAGCAGCGTGGTGGTGCCGAAGCGCCGATGCAGCCGCAACAGATCGTCCTGCAGCTTGCGTCGCATCGCCGGATCGAGCGCCGACAGCGGTTCGTCGAGCATCAGCAGCGAAGGTTGCCGCGCCAGCGCCCGGATCAGCGCCAGCCTCTGCTTCTGTCCGCCCGACAGACGGTCAGGCATGGCGTCGGCCAGCCCATCGAGCTCCACCAGTTGCAGCAGCTCGTCGACCTCATCGGAACGCGCGCGTGAACCGATCGCATAGTCGACATTGCCGCGCACCGTCATGTTCGGAAACAGCGCGTAGTCCTGAAACACCAGTCCGATCGAACGCTGGCGCGTCGGCACGTGGATCCGTGCCGCGGTGTCGCACCACAATGCCGTCCCGACGCGGACGCGACCCTCGGCGGGCCGTGCCAGCCCCGCTATGGCGCGAAGCAGGGTGGTCTTACCGGACCCGGAGGGACCGGCAATCGCCACCAGCGCTCCCGTCGCGATCTTAAGGTCGATATCGAGTGCGAACGGTCCGGCCGGGCCGGTCAGCGGCATCCGAACCTGCAGCGCGATCTCCTCAGCCATTGTCTTGCATCCGGTGCCATGGTGCGGTTATCGTTATATAGTGAAATATACAACGGCCTCCGGGCCTGCTAGCAAGGGTCCGATTGTTCAAGCCAAGCGGGGGGTGGGATGTCTGTGTGGACCAAGGCGGCGGTTGTCGGCGCTGCGATGATGTCGTGGGCGGGGCCGGTCGTAGCCGAAGAGATCACCTTGGCGGCGGGCGCCGGCTATCGGCGGCCGATCGCCGAGCTGGCCACGGCCTACGAGAAGCAGTCCGGCGACAAGCTGCTGCAGGTGTACGGCCACATGGGCCAGGTGCTGGCGCAGGCCCGGGAAAGCAGTCAGATCGTCCTGGTGTGCGGCGACAAAGCGGTGCTGGAGAAGGCCAAGGATCTCGGCTTTGCGCAGATCGCGCCGCTCGGCATCGGCCGGCTGGTGATCGCCTATCGCAAGGGGCTGGCACTCGCGAAGCCTGAAGACGTGTCGGCGCCCGAGGTCAAGCGGATCGGCATCCCGGATCAGGCCAGCGCGGTGTACGGCAAGGCCGGTCGGCAGTTTCTCGAACGCAGCGGGCTCGCCGCGACGGTCGATCCACGGCTGGTCCCGGTCGCGACGGTGCCGCAGGTGACCAGCTACGTCGCCAGCGGCGAAGTCGATGCCGGCTTCATCAACGCCACCGATGCGATCGGCGCGGCCGGTAACATCGGCGGCTATGTCGCGGTCGACAGCAAGCTGTACGATCCGGTCGAGATCGTCTGCGGCGTACGGCCCCCGGCCGCGAAGGCCGCCGATGGCTTCGTGCAATTCCTCGGCACCGAGCAGGCTCGTACCATCCTGCAGCGCCACGGATTGTAAGCCGCGATGCTGGCAGCGGCGATCGAGGCGCTACGCGATCCGGCGCTGATCGCCCCCGCGCTGCTGTCGCTCGAGATCGCCGCTGCGACCCTGGTGCTGCACATCGTGCTCGGCACCTTGCTCGGCTGGGCGCTGGCGCAGCGATCGTGGCCGGGCCGCACCGTGCTCGACGCGCTGGTGACGATTCCGCTGGTGTTTCCGCCGATCGCGCTCGGTTTCTTCCTGCTGCTGCTGCTCGGCCGCCGCAGCCCGGTCGGGCAGTGGCTCGATGCCGGGTTCGGCTTCAGCTTCGTGTTCTCGGTCGAGGGCGTGCTGTTGGCCTCGGTGATCGCCGGCCTGCCGCTGGTGGTCAAGCCGATCGAGGCGGCGATCGCCAGCGTGTCCCGCAGCCTCGGCGAGGCGTCGCGCACCCTCGGCCGCAACGAGCTGGAGACCTTCCTGTTCGTGATTCTGCCGAACATCCGCGGCGCGATCGTCGCCGGCCTGGTGCTCGGCACCGCGCGATCGCTCGGCGAGGTCGGCATCACCTTGATGCTCGGCGGCAATATCGTCGGCAAGACCAACACGATCTCGCTCGAAGTCTACAACGCGGTGTTCAATGGCGAATACGGCCGTGCGGTGGTGTTGTCGGGGCTGCTCGGCATGGTGTCGCTGGGCGTGTTCGCACTGCTGCGGCGGGCGTCGCGGCCGATCCCGAATTGAGCGCGGACCGCCCGAGTCCTATCGATCGCGCGACAGCTTGGCGCCGAGCTTCTTCAGTGAATCGGGCGAGGGCGGCGCATTCTTGAATTCACGGATCGCTTCCGCCAGTTCCTGGTCGGTCATCGGCGTGGACGGCTGTCTCAGGCTCCCGCCCGCCAGACCGTTCGCGATCAGATCGAGATGTTCGTCGGATCCGTCGAAGAACTGGCGGATGCGTGCGAGAAAGGCTCTGTAGGGCAAGATACCTCCGATGGAGCCACCGCGCGCTGATTGCTGGGCGGATGCTCCTCGACTTGCTGTTCCGGCGATGGAACGCGTCGCCGCAATCTAGGCAGGAAGCCACCGTGGGTTTGTATCTTTTGATACGACGCGCATTGCCGCAGATCGGAATTGCTTTTTACGCGGGACCTGGAACTGCGGCGCTTGCGCGCAAGGGGCACCCGACGGCGGAGCCGCTGAGTCGAAGGTTTGCGCGATGGGGGCGGAAGTTGGCTGGCGGAGACGGAGGGATTCGAACCCTCGATAGGGCTTTACAACCCTATAACGGTTTAGCAAACCGCCGCCTTCAGCCACTCGGCCACGTCTCCGGTGCGCTCGATATGCCCGACACGGTCGCCGCTCGCAAGCGGGATTGCGCGAATTGAGGGCGCGACCTTTGGGCCTGTGCACGACGTGCGCGCCGCGATCGCGACGAAACCCCTGATCTTCCGGTTCCATCGCATTGTTGGCGCGCGCTCGGATTCGCCCGAGCCAAGGAATCGATTCTCAGGATTCGCCGGCCGCGGCACCGCGGAACGGTCCTGTCTGATCCACTCATCCACCTCCAGCCGAGTGCTGCAACGCGGCATCGGTAGTCGAGGGTGTCTGAAAAAATGCTTGTAAGCCAGTGACTTAGATGGAGGGGTGAAATGCTCTGAGTGTTATTTGTGCAACACCCATTCGAAAACGGGCCGCGAGCATGGCTCCCTTGTTGCTTGTGCATCACTGTTAGGTAATTGTCGTGGTGCGACGGAGGGGGGCATCCCGAGGTCGCCCCGTATTAGGTGGTTCGCTTAAGTCCCTCGCGTTCAGCGGGTGTGTCCAAAGGCGCGAAGCGGCTAGGCGGGTTTCTGGGACTAAGGGACCACAGCGGGTGCTTGCACTTTGCGGATCGGAACCTTCCCGACAGAGCAACTTGGAGGTTTACATGAACATTGTTAAGGGCCTGTTCCTCGGCTCAGCGGCGGCTCTCCTCGCCGTCGGCGGCGCTCAGGCGGCCGATCTCCCGTTGAAGGCCAAGGCGGTCGAATACGTGAAGGTCTGCTCGATCTACGGCGCCGGCTTCTACTACATCCCGGGCACCGACACCTGCATCAAGCTCGGCGGCTATCTGCGCGCCGACGTGACGATCGGTGGCGGCTCGGCCTACAACATGCCGGCCTGGAACGGCAACGCCGGCCAGAAGAACCGCCTCGCCAACGACTACATCTTCCGGTCCCGTCAGGATCTGAACATCGATACCCGCACCGCGACCGAGTATGGCGTGGTTCGCACCTACTTCGATGCGACCTTCAACTGGACCACCGGCACCGACACGGTCGCCAACGGCTCGCTCGGCGTGTACTACGCCTTCATCCAGTTCGCCGGCTTCACCTTCGGTAAGGCGGTGTCGCAGTTCGATACGCCCTGGACCGGCTATCCGGGC
>NZ_UFQQ01000031.1 GCF_900218015.1 Rhodopseudomonas pentothenatexigens
TGAACATGGAAGCCAATGTGGCCCCTCTGTCCCAGGGGTCCCGATTGGACGCCGATCACCCCGAAAACGGGGTCCTTATTCCACGCCGATTCACAATCAGCCGCTGGAACGGCTCGCTTCGGTATTGGCTGCCCTGATCGGAATGGTGCAACAGGGCGTTCGGCTTGCCGCGGCGCCACACCGCCATCAGCAGAGCATCGGCGACCAGTTGCGCCGTCATCGATGCGCTCATCGACCAGCCGACCACCCGCCGGGAGAACAGGTCGATCACCGCCGCGACGTACAGCCAGCCCTCGGCGGTCCAGATGTAGGTGAAGTCGGCGATCCACTTCTGGTTCGGCCTAACCGCTTCGAACTGCCGATCCAGGAGGTTCGAAGGCGCGATCGTCGCCGGACGATCGCCATCGTCCTTCGGCAGCCGTCGCCGGCGCGGCCGGGCCCGCAGCGCCTGAGATCGCATCAACCGCTCGATCCGGTGCAGGCCACAATCGATCCCCTCAGCCAGGAGGTCGCGCCAGACCCGACGGACGCCATAGGTTCGGTCGCTGGCGAGAAAGCTCGCTCTGACCCGCCCGCCGACGATTGCGTCGCTGCGGGATCTGGCACTCGGAGCGCGGGTCAGCCAGGCATGAAAGCCCGACCGCGACACCCCGAGTGCATCGCACAGCCATGCCACCGGCCAGATCGTCCGGTGCTTCGCGATGAAGACGAACTTCATATCGCTTCCTTCGCGAAGAAGGCTGCGGCCTTTTTTAGGATGTCGCGCTCCGCCTTCAGCTTCGCGACCTCACGCCTCAGCCGCACGATCTCCTGCTGCTCAGGCTTCATATGGCCGTGACCGGGAAACGCCTGCACCGGGTCGACGCCGAACTGCTTCACCCATTTGCGCAGGACATTCTCGTGAACATCGAGGTCGACCGCGGCCTGCGCCACCGAGACCCCGCGCTCCTTCACCAGCCTGACCGCCTCGACCTTGAACTCCCGACTGAACTTCCGTCGCTGCATGACACACCTCCAGCTTCATGAAACACCCAATCTCGGTGTCCATCAAACCGGCAGCAGCTCATCGCTTGTGATCGTAGACCAAAGCGGGGAGGTGGACCCAAGTGAGGGCGCCCGACTCGACTCCTTGTAGAAGGCGCCGTTGCTGTTGAGCACTGGCACGCAGCTGAGATGCGCGTACAGTCCGGGAATCCTAACGGCAGCTCCGGCTCGCTTCCGGACGCCTCCAGGGCTGGGGAGGGGCAGGTGAGACAGCCGGCGCAGCAGATCCGAGTCCTTCGAACCACGCCGTCCCGGCCGCTGCCAGACCTCCTCACACCGTAGGGTGTCATTGGAAGTTGTCACACGCGTGGTTCGTCCGCACCGGTCGGGCGATGAAGCGCAGTGCTTGCAAGCTCGGAAGGAAGAAATAGCCGCCGCCGACGACCTTCACGAAGTCGGCGTGGACCTTTGCGTGTCCCGAGTCCTGCTGCGGGCGTGCATCAAGTGGAAGCGAGAACACTAGGTCGGACGTCGGCAGGATGAAACGGTCATGATCGGTCTTGGCCGAAATGATCGGGTCCGGACAGTTGCGCAAACCGGAGAACGTTCGCGAATTGGACCAGGTCTGCTGGATGAACTCGAACTGCCTTTCGATGTTCGCATTGAAGCACATGAAGAACGTCCCGGCGTCCTCGCCGTTCGCGGATTGATAGGTTCGTCCCCGGCGCAGGATCCGATGGCGATTGTTGATCTCCAGCTGAAGCGGGCTACCAGGCCGGAAACTGTCGCGGGGATTGGATTTGCGCACGTGGGACACGATCGGGCAGGCGAGCCCCTGAGGGTCGTCCGTGCCATGCCTGAAATCATTGTCCGGCTTCACCGGGGCCAGCAGCTCGAGCGGAACTTCGATCGATGGAAGAGCCTTGCGCACATTCCGGATCACTTGCCTGATCAGTTCGTCGCTTTGTGCGTCCCAGATCACGCTCATCAAGCCGTCGCCGCTCGGCACCAATTCATCGAAAGTCAAAGCGCGGCCTTCCGCGTCGGGGTCATCCAGGATCCTACGCTCCATCATGATCCGCTTCCGAAGCTCGGCGAAAAACACGTATTTGTTTTGCTGGCTCCGGGACATCATGGGATTGCGCACCAGCGAGCTGCCGTCGCGCCAGCGCCCCATGAGCTTCGCAGCGATCAGTTCTTCGGCCAAGCGGACGTCGTACGCCGACGAAGATCGCTGAGCCGGATTGACCGTGAGGCCGCCGACGTCCGTCAGGTCGTTCATCGTGACGTTCATGTCCGTCGAGCCGTGGCTGTCCGCCGAGGTACCGATCTTGCCGCTGATCTCGGCGTGTAGATGATCGGCTGCGAACAGATGGTCGGGAATGCCCGGATTGCGGACTCTCAGCGACGTGGAGAAATAGCGGTTGCTGACCAGCTTTTCCGCCTGTAGCCGCACATAGCCGTTGAAGGCATCGACATCCTGCTCGAGTTGCCGGATTACCAAGAAACTTCCGTTGCGGCCGAAATCGCGCAGTTCCGACAGGCCGCTATTGTTGAACTCGGGAAATCGATCCGGAATCGCGTCTTGCAGCGGCGGCAGGTCGTTGTAGTCGTCGCGGGTCTGGCTGACCGTCGGACTGGGTGGATAGTAGCCGCGCGTATCCTTGTAGCCGAGGAGGAATTCGCCGGGGGCCACCACGTCGTCCGGAGCGAAATCGCCCTTGCCGAACTGGCGCGTGCCGCGCATCACGGGCTGTGAGACACTGTCGACGAAGCCGAACGGTTCGCGATGATCGCCCCGCTTGCGCGACATCGACATCTTGATGGTTTGCGCGGTCATGCCCGCGGCGGCGAGCATCGTCAATAATTCCTCGTCCTGCTTCTCGAATGCGGCTCTCTGTGCATCGGACTGGACGGAGCCGTAGTGTAGGACGATGGCGTGGCAAACCTTGGCGTCGTCAGGCGCGTCGCTCCATTGCCAATGGTCGGGCGCGTTGGCGCCGACATCACCCAGGATGTTGCTGCGCTTCGCCATGCCGTCGACAAACGGCAGCGGCAGGGTACCGAAGCCCTCGAGTTGATTTCCTTCGGGAAAGCCGAGCGTCCTAAGACCGGCAGCAGTGAAGGCGATGAAGACGGCGTCTTCGTCGGGACTGTAGTCGCCCAGCGCGAGTGCCGGGCCGTCCGGCCGCACACTGATGGTTTCGGCATTGTAGGAGGTCTCTGCGATCGTACGGATCCAACCCCTGGCCAGCTCGGGGTCGCCGAATTTGACCAGATGGCCTCGTGCCTGACCCAGCCTGCCGAGTCCGCCGAACAGGATCGACTGGACTTGCTCCGACTGGATCGTGTCCCGCGGGCGTGGCGGGGAATGGATGAGATCTTCCCACGCCTGCGCTTCGGCGCTCGTTCTGGCCCTTGCCAAGCCCTCGCGCACCAAAGCATTGGCGCGGATCTGCTCGGTGGTCAAATGCGGGAAGCGGCTGTACCAGAACAGCGTCTCGACCTGCTGCCGGCGCACCCATCTCTTGAACCGGTCGCCGTCGCGGGCGCCGTCGAAGTAGAACCAGTTGGTGCGCGGAAAGCCGACGCCATTGTTCCAAGCAGCGGTTTGGCCCCCATGAACCTTGGTGATAAAGTCTTCGAGATAGCTTTCCCAGCTTCCGTCGTAGTTGCTTTGGAAGATCAGCTTCTGCGTTCCTGGGACGCGAAACCATTTGGCATAGTGGATGGTGGCAAAATCGGTGACGAATCCGGGCCTGAACCAGATCCGGACCATCTGCTTGATGATTTGGAGCGACAGCGCCATCGTCAGTTTGCGGAACGGCCCCGACTTCAACTCGGTCACCGAAGTCAGGTGGTTCTGCACGTAACCGGGGATGTCTTCCGTTGCGAGCAGTCGGCGCATGTGGTCATGGGCAGGCGGCAGATCCTCGGGGCGCTCGATGGCCTCGCGGTGCCGAAGCCAGTACAGAAAGGCGATTGCCAGGGTGACGAGACCCAGCGCGGGCGTCATCCAGAACACGACGTAGGTGACGGGAATCGTCGCGGCGAAAAGCCACCAGCCAAACAGCGGAACGAGCACCGTGGCGACGATGAAGGCGGCGTAGAGGGCAACTAGGTTCGGCGTGGTCACGGCGCGTGCGACGAATTCCTCGAAGCTGAAATCCGTCCATTTCGAGAAGGCGGGCAGGCGGGCGGATGGCCTGACCAGCAGCGGTGCGAACCTCGTTCCGGCCAGCTGGCGGCGCGCCTCGCGCAACACGTAGCGCCCGCCGTCGCCGTCGATGGCCGCACGCGCGTTTGGGATGTTGCGTCCGGTCCGGGCGCTATCGACGATCGACTTGACCTCGTCATACAATCCGTCTTCGTCCGCGATTTGCGCCACCGAGAAGTCTGCGGTCCCGGGAAAATTCACGCCGATCGCGCCCCAGGGCCACGTATGCAACTTGATCCGACGCCGCTTCAGCAGGGCCTCCGCCGGCATCGGCGGCTGGCCGGCATCGACATACTTCATCAGCGGCTGAAACACCTGGTCGCCGACTTTTTGAACGATTTTCGAAAGGGCGGCCTCCTCGGCGCCATCGACATTGAGCTCCACCAGGAGATGATGTCGTGGTTCGGTCGCTGTGCCGAGATCGATGACGTTGATGCTGGCGAAATGCACGATCCCGGTTTCCCGGAACGCCCGATCGATACTCGCCGCGCGGGTCGCATCGGCCTGGGTGGCACGCGGCCGTTTCGGGTGGCCGAACGATCGTAGCAGGGCTCGCACCTCGTCGATCGGCGCGTTGGCCGCCAACGGCACCGCACAACAGATCATCGATTGCCGGCGTTGCCCGGTGTCGGGATCGTAGCGCAGCAGCATGTGGCGCGGGAACGGGCCGGCGCGCATCAGCCTGGGCGACTTCGACGCGAACCGAATGTTGTTCTGCGCCAACAGGACCTGGAACAGCTCGACGATAATCGCCTTGGCGAGCTCTTCGCCGATGCAGTCGTGTTCGCCGATGCCGAACATCAGGTTGCGTGGTGCCGGCCTGCCGGCGAAGCGCCCGGGGTCGAAATCGTAAGGCCGCGGAAATTTCGCAGCATCCATCAGCGCCGACGCGGTCGCCGCGATCACCGTCTCGCCCGGCGGGATGCCGGACAGTCGTCCTCCGCCGCCACTATTCAGGGGGCGGCCGGTGCGAACGCGAAACTGGCCGGGAAACAATGCCGGATTGAACCGGGCCGCTTCGAACAATAGCGCCTGAAGCGCATCGCGCTTGGCCAGATAGTCGGCCGATTGCGGTCCCGCGCTTCTCCGCGCGGCCTCGGCCTCGCGCGACAAGCGAACCGCATCGCCAAAGACGGAGGGGCGAAACGTCAGTTCTTCCAGGATGTGCCCGGCCGACATGGTGTTGGTGGGGACGAATCCGGTGATCAGTCCGAACAGCAGGGCCCGGATTTCTCCGCGTCGCGCCGCCGAATCCGCTTTCACTCCGCCGATCTGCTCGGGCTCGGATTTGGCGATGGCGATCAGCCGGCCCAGGATGGAGTTGTCGGGAGCGCCGAACAGACGGTCGTAATTGCGGTCGATGATGTCGCGCAGCCGTTCGGCTCCATACATCGCCTGAATCCGCACCTCGCTTTCGCCGCTTGGGTCCGCGAACAGCAATGCGGTCGTCGACATTGCAAATTCGGCGAATTCGTCCGCGTTCTCGGCGGTCAGGCCGTACAGCTTAAGACAGGTTTCGGTCGCGACGCGGGTGAACAGGTCCTTGATGGCGTCGATCTCGCCGCCTGCATCGGCGAGCAGCCACCCTGCGATCTGCCGGGCTGGTTCGCGGACGTCGCTGTCGAGATCGATCGTCGCCCAAATCTGTTTCATTACGGCCCGTTGGCGGGCATGGAGTTCGCCGTCGTCGCCGAGCGCGAAGTTGGTGCCCCCGGCGAGCAGCGTCATTTCGAGGCCGAACGGCACGTTAAAAGCATCGGGGTCTCGCAACACCGCCTCAACGTCGTCGTAGCGGACCACCCAGTGAATTCCGCGAAACTTGATGATCGGAGGGATGCGACGGAACAGCGGTAGAAGCAGGTATCGCAAGGCGGCTTTGGTCCACCGGGCCGCGAGCTTGCCGAACCAGCCGGTCGGTGGAATCCGGTCGAGGCCGAAATCGCGTTGAGTGATGTTGGAGCGCTCGGGGTAGGAGAGGATCCTCGCGAAGGAATTGTCGTACTTCGTATCCATACGATCTCCTGGTGTATCGGTCCGAGCGGGCCACCAAATTTCAGGCGTGCATTGTCGTGTCTTGATCCAATCCCAATTGCGCGACGAAGTAAGCGTTGAGCGCGGGGTCGATGTAGGGGAGCCAGTTGATGTCGTCGGCGCGAAGCTGCGGACGGGCTCTGCGCAGATCCTCCCGCGCTTCGTCGGCGAGTGCACGACGGTTCAGCGATTTGAGCGACAGGTACTTGATCATGAGGGCGTACCAGTAAGACGGCCGCCGCATGGTGGACTGGGTGGCAAGGTCCAATGCGTCCTCGAAATTGCCGAGCAACCAGTGCGCCATTGCCTGTTCACCAAGGAAGAAGAACATCTGCTGATCGTGAGGGCTGAGCTTGATCGCCAGCGCGAGCGACGGCAGCGAGCGCTCCGGCTCACCACGCAGGATCGCGTTGCTGCCGAGCTGCGCATGGGCGAGCGACAGACTCGGACATAGATGGATGGCGCGACGGATGAGGCAATCCGACTCTTCCGATTGACGCAACCATGCCTCGGCGGTCCCGGTGACCCAGTATCCCCGCGCATCGGTCGGGTCGAGCTCGATGATCTGGCGGCCCAGCGAGCTTGCCGCGCGGATCGCGGGCGCCTCGCTCCGCATCGCCCAGGCGCGCCACAGCGTGCACCAGGCGAAATGTACGCGCGCTTCGACATTGCCGGGTTCGATCTGCAGCGCCTGATGGAAGTAGAATTCTGCCCTTTCGGCATCGTGGCGGCTGAGGCGGTTCATGTGCCAGCGGCCCCGCCACACGAGATCGTTCATCCTGGATACCTCGTCCGGCAGTCGGCGCGCGCGATGTTGCTCGGTCCTTGAGATGTTGCCCCCGAGGTTCCCCGCGATCTCCTCCGCGATGCCCGTCAACATGGTCTCGGTGAGAGAGCCGACGATCTCGAACGAGCGGCCCCAGACCAGCAGATTTCCGTCGGTCTGCGTCAACTCGATGTTGATGCGCATCGATGCGTCGGCTTTCGGGATCCGGAGTTGAACCACATAGTGCGCGCCGAGCTTGGCGCCAAATTCCGCGGCGCCCGACGTGAGCGTCAGGGCCGCGTAGCAGGAGCTTCGGGAGATCGTCGCCAGCCAGCGGATGCGCGACAGCTGGTCGATCAATTCCTGTGTCACGCCTTCGATGAGGTAGCACAGGCTCGGATCACTTGCGGTATCGTTCGGCGGAAGCACCGCGACAACCGGCGTTCCGATGAAGCCGCCTATCCGACCGACGGCGCCGGCTCCGTCGCGGACGGCGAAGCCTGGCAACGTGGAATTGGACGATGTGGCATTGGACAGGGCGGACGGAGAGTCGACGCGGCCGGAATGCCTGCGCAACGCCGCCTCGCGCAATCGTTCTTCCCAATACCGTCGTTGATCTCGAAGCCAGTCATCGAATTCGGGGTCTGCGATGTCGAGGTCTTCGAGAAAGTCGGGCAGGTTGGTTGTAAGATCGAAATCCTCGGTGCCGTGCTGCTCGAGTCGGCGGGTGTCGATATCGATGTTGTTGATATCAAGTGTCAGGCTCTGCTTGTCGAAAGAGATCAGCGCCCTGTGCGCTCCGAGTGACCGCCGAAGTTCGCTGAGACACTGGCGCAAACTCGCCGAGCCTTCCTTGTCGCCGCGCTCGCTCCACAATCGCGATTGCAGCCAGCGTCGTCCACGCATGCCGTGCGGCGCGACGGCGAGCATCGCCAGGATCGCCCGCGCTCGTCGTCCCTTGGGCGTGCAATCCACTCCGGCGCACTGCAAACGCACCGGTCCGAGCAGGCTGAGAGAATGGCGCACGGGATTCGCACGATCGTTCCGCTGATACGGCATCGCATCGACGATGTTCGCGTGGGTCATTCCGCGAGTCCAATGGTGGTAACGGTCGCTCGGCCGAGCGATGTCAATCAAATGGCGAAATGTAGGTAGCATAGAGCGGTAGTTGAATTCGTCGCAAGCTGTTTTCGCTCGTCCAGCCGGGTCGGCGGCCTGTTTCGCTGCGCGGAACGAGCTTTCGAGGTGCCGTGCTCGAAGCGGTCTGGCGAGATGGGGCGGCGTAGCGTCGGCTCCGGCCGGCCGCCGCGCTCGCCGTGATCTTTGCACTGCAAAGGTCTGCCGAGCCATCAGCGTTGGTCAGGACCGTGAAGCGCCGTCGGTTTTCACGGCAGATTCACAACGATTTCACGCTCGTCTGACGAGCCGGTGATTGGCTGACTGTTGCTACGCGAAGCGATGGTCAGCGGAGTTGGTTCTCCGTCCGGCTAAGTGCCGAAAGCCGTCCGAGCGTTGTGGTTTGTCAGCGAAAGGACGCTCCGGTGGACGATTTTCGGGACGAGGGGCAAGAAGCGCAGGCCGAAGCCACGTCGACAGGGGTTGCTCTGACGCGCCGCGAAATTGTCGTTGGGCTGTCGGCGGCATCGATGCTGGCGACGGAGAGCGCGTCGGCGGAAAGCGACGGCCCGATCGTCCGGCCAGCGCGATGGTCGCGGGACCCGAGGGTGTTCGGTGTCGAGATCGACTACCTTCCCTATGGTTCCGTCGCCATCTTTCCCGAAGTACTCGGGCCCACGGCGTCCACGGAGTTCACGTTCGGTCAGAACGCAGCGGTCTCGGCCTTTGTCTTCAACAAGGTTAGCTTCTCCGACACCGGAACGTTTTCTTTCGGGATCGGCTGGTCCCGAAAGAACGATTCGTGGCTCGTCGTGGGGCAGTTCGGTAGGTCGAACGAAGCAGGTGCAAGGGCGGAAGCGGACTTCGGCGACTTCATAGCCGGCAAAGCATCGCTGAAGTTTCGGCTGTCGAATGTGCAGGCTGGCCAAGTCGTACGGGCGTTCTTCGGCCCCGCAGTCGAATTCGATCGGAGCAGCGGCGCGGAATTCAGTATCAAGGTGCAGATACACGTGCCGGACGGCCAGCGGCCGCCGTTGCGGCCGGAGATTCGGTTCGCCTATGCGTTGCGACCGCTTGCGGCGTTCGGACTATGGGCATTCGACGGGCGGCTGCGGATCAATAGCCTCGACATCGGCGTCGTCGAACCTGACGAGGGGGACGGGGCATCGGTCCAAGGCGTGCGGCACCGGGATGCACTCAATCATTCGCGGCCTTGGCCTCGTTCGCTGGTCTATCTCGGAGGTGCGAGGGCGGCCGATCTGAAATGGGCGCCTGAGACCGACAACAATCCCTATTGGGTCGGAAAGTTGGCTGCGGGCGCAGCGGCGAAAGTGGCGCTGGATGGAGCGTTCGAGCGCTTTTCGGTGCGGCAGTGGGGGCCGGCGCGCGAAAGTGCGGCCATCCTCAGAGCTCCCTTGGCGGTTACCCTGGTAGGCAGCGATCGTTCCGTTCCTGGGAGCACGTTCTACCTGTCGGAGGCGATCGCGATCCGCCATCGGATATGGAACGGAACGCGTGAAGAGATCTACGAGAAGATCGGCGGTCGAATCCAGGACAAGCCATTCCAGTTGTCGAGTGCGTATGGACCGCTGACCATCGAAGGCGATCCGTCGCCGCCCAAGACGAGGAAAGATGCCGAGGGCAGGGGCGCTTCCGTGGCGAGTCGCGAGGCGCTGCTGGCCTCGGAAAAGGGATTGACCCAACTCGTCCTCAAGGCACGTGACGATATCATCGAAGAGTTCGACGCGCGCGCCCGACTGCTGCACATTGCGATTCCCCTGGCAGACGGTTCGTTCGGGGCGTCCCACTCGGACAAGAATATGGTCTGGAGCCGGCTCGACCTCGCCGGCAGCGAAGTGGCCTTCAGGCTGCCGGTGAAGTCCGCGTCGAAATCCGAAGCGCCGGCTGCGCGTGGTGTCGTCACCATCTGCGAGGCACCGGCTCCGCTGCCGGCGCTCGACCAGAACTTACCTGTGAGTGCGGCGGTGGCGCTCGACGGAGCCAAGCTTGCGGTGCGGCGATCGTCCGACAATCTGGCGTTGGAATTTCAGTTCGCACGAATGGCGCTCGAGATCGGCAAGGATGGCGCGCGGATCGTTCCCAACCTGCGGCTGTCCGGCGCCGGCCAGGGATACGCAGCGGCGGCAGCTCGCGAAACGGCGCGGCGCCTTGATGACCGCCCGTTGCTGATCGTCAATTTTCCACCACAGCATGTAGCCGAAAGAGCGTACTCCCGGCAGATCAACGACGGAATCGCGTTGCCGGATGCGCCGATGAGCGAAACCGATCCGCTGTGTTTCACCAAGAGGCTGTTGGAATGGCGAAATGCCGGCATGGACGTCTCTCTCGAGGTTCGCCGGAAGCTGCGTGATGATCAGGAGGGGGTGAAGAGCAGTGATAAGTTGAAAGAGGAGTACGACGCCATCCGTGCTCTGCTGGCCAACCCTTCAATTTGGGATGAACGGCTCGGCCTCGACGGCGCTACTCTCAATACGTTGAGGGATCGGTGGGATCGGCTGCCCGCGGAGCAACGCGACGTATATCTCGGCCCGAATCCACTGGCGATGGACCCCGATGTCAGAGCCGTGACGCTCGAGATCTGGCGCGCTTACATAAAAAACACGACTACTCCGGCGATCGAAATCGAAAATTTGATCGCACGACTGCCTGACGTCGAGCTTGAGGAGGCGGTCATCGACGACATCAAGCGCCGGCTGAATGCAAGCAGAGACACGAAGACGACGCCTACTGTGCGCGGCTCGTCGTCTTCCGGCCTGGACCCCAAGCCTGTCGGCAATGGACCAAATCTCGACAACGAAATCCACAAGGAGAAGATTAGGCGAAGCAGGGACTACAAGGAAACGGTCGCCTGCGCTGCCAAGTTCGCTGAGAAGCCCGGTATTCCTATTCGCCTTCAGGCTTCGCTGGCGACCTATCGTGGCCGCGAACCCGTTCGCGCCGCGGCTCGGGCCGAGGGCACTGATAGGGATTTTCTGACCAAACTACGCGCATTCGTGCAATCCGCGATCGATGAGCCGAAAGGCGAAAAGTTCGAGGCGATTACGCAGGCCCGACTGTCCGGCGCGACACGGCTGGTTTTCCGGTTCGATACCGCCGACCCGGTGGACGGCAAACGTGCCCGGCGACATATCGACTACTCCATCGACGGCTTGACCGATTGGGGCGAATTCGATCTGGCGGTCTGTTCGCGCGCCGAGACCGTCGAGAAGCCGGTAGGAAGCCGAATTCCGCATCTGGCTTTCCGGGCCGCCGAAGGCGACGCAGCCGTCATCTTGAAGCACAAGGGTATCAAACCCGGCCGATCGATCGAGGGTCGGCTGAGGGATATCCGCGAGTCGCTGCGGCCGCCGTCGGACGATGAGACGGCAATTGAATTACCGTTCCGTCTGACCTTGTCGCCCGACCAGTTTGCGCGGTTTCGCACCCGCCGGTGGGTCGACTGCAGGGTCCTCAGCGACGACAAGGACTGGGCCGTTACCCCGCATCTGTGGTCAACCGAGCTCAACATCACGGCGGCACCCTCGGTGGTTCGGGCGATCTGGTCGCCAGACTTCAGGCCGGAAGTCTTCGGATACGCCCGACCGCCCGAGCGAGGGTCCCGGGCACCATGGCTCACGATCCCAGATGCCGACGAGAACTTCCGGACGTCGCTGGATGCTTACGACCGTCACGAAATCGTGGCGCTGACCTCGGTCTACGGCCTTCCGGTGATGGGGCGCCGCGACGAGGGCGGTGTCATGCTGGCGGATTCGCACCAGTTCGAGCCGCCGGATCCCTACAAACTCCGGGACCTGAAGTACTACACGGTCGGCAATACCCAACGAGATCTCAGCGGGATCTATATTCCAAAGTCGCTCGACATCGAGGAACTCCGACTGACGGCGCTCGGCGGTAGCCTGCGCCACGATACCGGTTTCGTGCCGCCGGCGTCGGCATTGAAAAAGAATGGAGACGCTCTGTTCGACGCGTTCTCGGTCGAACGGTGGCGACAGATTACAGTGCTCGGCCGCGATATCGAGGTCGAGGTCGTCTACAAGGGCTTCCTGTTTCCGCTCGGTGTGCGGGCGGCTCTGGTCAAGCTAACGGAGCGTCGTTTCGTCCGCAATCCGGCGACCGGTCACGTCTCCGCATTTCTGATCCAACGCAAATTCATCCGCATCGGCAATCCTGAAAAGAATTTCCCAGCGCTTGGCCAACCGGACAAGTCACGACGATTTCCCGTCAATCAGTTGTCGATGCTGACCACAGTCACGCCCGACATCGTCGATCCCGAGAACAACCGGTCCGGATCAGCCTGGTCGGCGACAAACCCAGTGGTGATGGAGCATCCGAGCGGCCGGATCGATTTTCAGGCTCCCGATGGCAACAAACTTCCGGGCCTGGCGTTCTGGCCGCGCACGACACCGGGAGTGTCGGGCAATATCGCGTTCGAGTACGTCATCGACAGCAAGACCAGCCCGCTGAGGATGCCGCTCGTCTTCGTCGACAACGTCGCAGCGAACAGGGCCGACTTCCTCCAGGCTTTGACGGCGTACTACAACGCCGGGCCGGCCGGCTTGCGGGTCGTCGACCATGGCGGCGCCAAGCGCCGCTACGCCGAAGAGAACGCCGACGGAGAATGTGAATTCGAAACCAACCGGTGGGAATTCAAGGCGGAAGGCCGCGCCGGCGGCAATGCCTTCTTCAAAGAGAACCAGACGAATCTGTATTTCGCCTTCGATCCGTTGCTGCAAGGGGCGGATCAACCGCCGTTCTATCCGTTCGTCGACGTGGCCAACATTCGTGTCGGGCAGGCCGAACGATTCGTCGGCCGTTCGCTCGGATCGGTCGACATGGAATTCGACCCCGACTACGTCAACTTGGGCTTCGGCGGAAATAACATCGCCGACAAGTATCTCAAGGTGAAGAGCGGCAAATGGCCGATCGACATGGGCGATTCCGGCGATCGCTCCGGTGGCATTGCCCGGCCGGCTATGGACGTCACCTATCTCTCCCGTCGAACGGGCCTTTTCGCCGGCGATCCAAAGCCGCCGAGTGGCGTTCCGGCGGCCGCCGTTCCGGTCTCACCGGATGCCGACGCGGGGCCGCCGCCGTCGCTCGATCTTCAGGACTTCTTCAGCGACGACGCGAAGCTACTGGGGCTGATCTCCTTCAAAGATCTCTTGAAGCTATCGGGCGCAGCGGCACCGGAACTGAAGGAGCGAGTCGAATCGGCCACCGAGGAAACGCTGGAGTTCTTACGGCAGAACGTCATTCCGGACGTCGAACGTGCGATCGACCGCCTCGACCTGATGTGGCGAAGAGCGCAGGAGGGCGTCCAAAAGGCGACGCCGACCAACGCTGAACTGCTCAAGCTCGACCTGGACAAGGTCTATCCCGACATCGCCTCGGCGCTGAAAGACCTGCGGCTGAAGTTGCGGCTGACCAAGGCGGCGGCCGGTCTCGGTGCCATCCAGGCCGTCACCGAACTGCAGGCCAGCGGCCGCAGGTTCGTCAATGCGGTAAATCGTTTGCTGGCAGATCCGATTGCTCCGTTGCGGCAGGATTTCCGCGACAGATTCCGCAAGCTGTCGGGGGACTTCTCCAAGTTGAGCGATGGAATTGGCGAGACGGTTCGACAGGCGGTTATGGCGGTCAAGACCGAGGTTGCCAGCGGGATAGGCAACTTCTTCTCCACTCATCAGGCCGAACTGGCTCCCTTCGGTCGGTTGCTCGTGACGCTGCCGCCACCCCACGATTTCTACAGCCTGCTTCCGTCGGAACCCGAGCCCCGACGATCGATGCCGGAAAGTGTCGCGAGCGCCCTGGACGGCGCCACACGCAGCGCCGTCGAGACATTCATACGAATTGCGATCGACAATCCTGTCAACCCGGACATGGCGCTTCAGAACGCGGCGGACAAGGCGATCCAGGAAGTCGGATCGGCTGCAGCAGCGGCCGATGGATCGCTGAAGAACATCCTGAATGCTTACCGGTCCGCCATGGAAACGAAGAGGGCCAAGCCAGCACGCGAGATGATCGCCGCTTTCGGCGGACCACTCTACAAGGACATCAGCGAGACCCTGCCGAAGCTGGCAGCGCTCGAGCGCGAATCCAGAAAGCTCGATGGAGACATCGTCGAACGATTGAGCCGGATGTTTGGTGAAATTCTCGCGGCCCAAGCGAAGATGCTCGCAAAACGGACGTTCGAGGAGCGCATTGCCGGAGTATGCGACACGGCAACGAGCGCATTCGGCGAGTTCGTCACCGCAAATTCCGCCGTTGGTTTATCGGCCCTCGTCAATGCGTTTGAGCAAGTTGCCGACAAAATCGATTCGGTGCGAACGACGGAATTCCAGGACCTGATGACCAGATTTCGCGGCTTCCGCGAGGGAGGCGATCAGGACGTCGGAAACATCTGCAGATTGCCATCGGGCGGTACCACTCCCAGCGCGGGAATGAAGATCTATGCGTTCGCGCGGATGCGCGAACTGTTCGCGATCAAGGCCGACCTGGTGGAAGCCGTGGGCCGTCTCGCTGCCGACGTGGGTTCAGAGACTGCAACGACAATCGCGGACACATGGTGCCAAGAATTGATCGAGACCGTCTACACGTCGTTCGTCGAGAGCAACGAAGCCGTCGCCAAATCGATCCGGAAGCTGAGAGACGCTATTCCGGAACCCGCCGCAACACCGGCCGACGCGCACGGCGCGATCGTCGCCGACTTGAAGCGCACCTCGCGATCGGAATTGGAGGAGTTCGCTAAAGAACTGGACGAAGCTCGAACGCGAATTGCAGCGCTGCGACAAGGCGACCTCGCGACAGCGAGACCACGCCTCGCCGATCTCGGCGCGATCATCGTGGGAGACGGCAGTCCTGGCTCGGGGCTCGCTGCGATCCTCCGGAGGCGCGAGGCCGCCCTCCTGGAGCTGGTCGGGAAGATCACCAGTGCGGCAGACGGGGTGTCCACGCAATTGACGCGCGTGTTCACCGGAATGACTGCGCCGATATTCGAGCAGCTCAAAGCAAAGATCTACGACCCCCTGCTCACCTTCCGGTCCAACAACTGGAAGACGTCGCTGTCGGTCGACAACGACGTCCTGTCAATTCTTGCAAAGTTGCTCAAGGGTCCCGACGGCAGGCCGTTGGCGGGCCTGTTCGTGGTGGGAGACAACACCGCCAAGCCGGGTGACATTCCACAAGATCAACTCACACGCGACGTCGCCGATCTCGCGGTGCTGTCGAAACCTCCGGCGGGCCTGAGTACCAAGGAGTACGTGGCCAAAATCCTTGCGTTCACGGATGCGTTTGAAAAGCAAACGGCGTCTCCCGTCCTCTTGGTGCGCAATCTGTCGTTGGTTCTGACCGCCGTCTTGCGCGGCGACATCTCCCAGTTCGTCGATCTCAAGCAGGTTCGCCGCGAGATCGACGAGGCGGTACGCAAGATGGTCCCGGCCCGGATTTCGCGCAGCTACGATTTCAATCTGGGTTTGGGAGATGTGGGAGAGTTGGTCAGTTTCGACCCGCCGCGCGCGCACCCCAAGGGATTGCCTGGCAAGCTCGTTCTGCGTGCCAGCGGCACGGTCGATCTGTTGAACGCTAAGCACTCGACCTTCGATGCCGAAGGGTTCGTGCCCGGATTCAAGCTGAAGCTGTTGCCCGCCTTCGACGTCGCCACCATCCATTTTCCGCCGTGCAGCTTTTCGTCTGGATCCGGCAAGCCGTTCGATTTTTCGATGCGCGTGGAACGCGTGCAGCTTGGTGCGCAGGTCAAGTTTCTAGAGGAGCTTCAGGAAATTCTCGGTGCGCCGAAGGACGGCACCGGCTTCTTCCTGCGTCTGCTCACCGGCCGGAACAACATCGGCGTCGTTGCTGGCTACGCCTTCGCGCTGTCGCCCATTACGCTCGGCAACATGTACATCGACAATCTGTCGCTCAACGTCGCGGCGGAATTACCGTTCGACAAGGGCGACGCCCGCTTCGTCGTCAGTATCAGCCGTCCCGAAGCGCCATTCATGATTTCGGCGGCGCCTTACGCAGGTGCTGGTCATTTCGGGCTGATTGCCAATCCGAACGGCATCGTCGGCTTCGAAGCATCGTTCCAGTTCGGCGGCGGCGGCGGATTTTCGTTCGGCCCGCTCTCGGGATCGGGCCGGATTTCGGTTGGAATCTTCGTGCGCACCATCGAGGGATACACCGATCTCTACGGCTTGTTCTATGCGGGTGGGTCGGCTCGGATTGCCTGTTTCTCGGTCTCCGCACAACTCAATGTGCGCCTCCAGCAGTCAGGGGCGAACGTCGAAGGGGAGGCCATCTTCACGTACTCGTTCTCTATCGGGATCAAGGATATCGAATTCTCCGTGACGGTGTTCAAGAGAGAGAGCGGCGGCAAGAACGCGAACACGGCGTCGTTGTCGCCGGATACGACCAGGTTCGCGGACGTCATTGATCTTGATCGCTCCGAATACCGAGAAGCCTTCGCATCGGCCGAGCCGCAGGCGAAGCTCAGCAGTCTCACGTTCTGCAAGGCGGAGCATTTCGGAAAGTACCAAGCGTATTTCGCGCGGTTCGACGAAGTGACGCCGCGAAGCTCCAAGCCAGCCGCATGGGTGTTTCAATGACGGATACAGTGGTCAATGCATCGACGCGCGTCGTCGCGGCGGGACTCGTCGAAGGCAGCGAGCGTCTTCGCCTCACCGTGTCGTTCATGCCGACCCGCGCGAAGGGAGAGGACGGCGTAGCGGGCGTCAATCTTGAATCCTGGCCGAGCGGCATCGAGGGGTTGCTGTGCGGCCCGAGCGAATCGAGCGCGTTGCACTACTTCGTGGAGCCGATCCCACGCACGTTGCCAGGGAGGCCGGCGGCACCGAGCCGATGCGTCCCCGTGGCGTTGGCGAGGGCGCGGCCGCAAACGCTCAATGAACTTGGCGCGACGATTGATGATCTGTGGAGGTCGGTTTGCGACCATATGGCGAACGCCATGACCGACAAGGACCGGTTCTGGCAAGAACTTGGCGAGCTGTTCGATGAAAGCAGCGCCGGCGCCGACAAGTATCACAGACAGGTCGACGGTAAATCGGTCCCCAACGTCCTCCCGACCGGGCGCGCGGACAGCGCGATTCTTCATGTGTTGGCGCGCGCGCGCCGAGCGGCGCGTACGGTTGTTGAGGGCGGCGTGCGGACGACCATCGATACGGCGTCGACGTCGAAGGTGACACCTTGGCCGGACAAATTCTATCGCTCCGCGGGCAAGGACGCCGCCGAGAAGGAACGTGCCTGTCGGCTGTCGGACGAAAGGAAGCGGTTGGAGGAGGCCGCCGAAAAGTACGCGGGCGACTGCCGCAAGGCAGCGGCATCGATCGCCGCCAGCAAAGAGGCAAATCTAACAACGAGCGGCCGTAGCGCTGCGACGGCCGCTTTGCTGTCGCCCGGGTCGGTCGGAACGTGCGGACCGTCGTGCGAGGATTTGTTCGACGAAGGCAAATACGAAAGCCTGCTGGCGCGCGCACGGGCACTGCATCAGGTCGCGATGCTGCCCGACGATACCACGACTGCTCCGAAGGACCGCCCCCCCGGCGCGCTGGCGCAGGCGGACAACGAGAAGCTGCAAGATCGCTGCCAAATCGATACGACGACCTATCCGGGCCATTTTGCGCGGGTGTTGATGACGCTCGTGAAGTCTTATCCAGCGCTCGCACGGGTGTTCCGTTTCAGCGTGGATGTCGACATCGACATCGATCCGGCCACCTTGGCGCAGGCGTGGCGGGACGACGACCATGGCAATGAGGCGGCCTTCCTGATGCTGGCAGCGCGGGTTCCGGCCGGCGACGATACCAAAAGAGTCGAAAAGTGCGTGTCAAAGTGCGTGTTCACGCTCGCCAAACTCACCAGACGCAAGAGCGATCAGCAATTCCTGGCGTTTCACCCGGTCACACGGGAGGAAGTCGAATTGCGGCTGGAAGGCTGCACGACCCAGAAAATTCGCGCCAGCGGCTCGGTGTCGCAGATCGGCGGCGTTGTGGATCTCGGGCAGCGCACCACCAAATCCGCAGGGCCGTTTTGCGGCGACCACGCGCGCTACGAGATCATCAACATCGATCCGGTTTTGGCCACCGAAGCCGGTCTGCGCGAGGCACAAAAGCAGCAGAGTGTGGCCGACAACGCGGCTCGCACGGCCACCGAGGTTGCGAGCGCGCGGAAAGCTTTTGCTCGCGAGATCGAGACCGGGATCGTCAGTCGCGGCATGGTCCTGGTCGATCGCTGGCGCAGCGCGGCGGTGATCGGGGAGATGACGACGGCGCGGCTGTTCGCGGATGTGAAAACGCCGCTGCGCCTGCTGGATGCGGACGACCTCACCATCGGCTATCGCCTCGACGTGATGGCTCGCTCGGCCGACGATCGCGCGAACAGATGGCGGAGCCTGATGGACCGGGAGATCGATTATCGCGATCCGCGGCCGGAACGTGACGAAAAGGATCTGTTCGGGAAGTGTTTCGACGCGCTCGGTCTCAAATACGGCAGCGACCTGCGTCGTGATCTGGACGCCGCGATGATGATGCCGACCGCGCGCCGCCGACTGCTGGCCGGAGGCCAGCAGATGGTTCATGTCGAAGAGTGTATCGCGGGCTGGGAGGGAGACCCGCTGTCGCTGACTTGCAAGCGGGAGGAGATCGAGGTCAAGCGCGGAACGGAGATTGCGATCACTCGGCTGTTCGATCTTCCCAGCACGGCGACTGAAGCCACGCGGAAGGCGTGGCCGCTTCGCTACGGCTGGGCGTATCGGTTCGGCATGAGACCGGTGTGGGTCGGCGGCGTGGCGGTGCCGCTGGAACGGGCGGCTGCCGTTTACGACGCTCGAGGGCCGCTCGGCGACGTGACGATGCCGGTGACCAGCGGTCGCGACGGTGCCCCGCGGGCCGGCTGGAGGCGCTTCCTCCGGCAGGAAGCCGTTCTGCCTCCGATCGCGCTGTTGCCCAAAGGGATCGCGGGGGAAACCACGTTCATGTGCCGGCAGTCCGCCGTCACGTGCATTCTGCGCACCAGCGTGATCGAACAGCGCCGCAAGACCGAACAGACTTGGCGCGTTTTTTTGCCTCCGCAAGTCTCGCTCGACGAAGCGATGCGGCACGGCGTCTTCGACGATATCCGCAACAAGGAGTATCCCGACGGCGCGCTCGCGAACATCGATTATGACCAGCCGATTCCAACGCAGCGGTTGTTGAAGAATGGTTTGAGGGCGCCCGAAGGCAAGGAGCCGCCGAGAATTGGTTTCCCGCAATTTGGCCGTGTTCCGGTTCGCCAGGACGGCAAGGTGGTGTTTCCGGCCAGCGACCAGCCATTGGAGCAGTTGACACCAAGCCATTTCGCGATCGTGTCGCCGGCGGAAGGGACCGGGCGAGACTCTTCGGACGCGTCGGACGTCTTCGGAGGCGAGCCGGTGTTCCGCATCAAGGCGCGAAGCGGAGTCGCGGAGCGAAAGCGACAACAATTTTATCCGGACCCGATGGCGCGCCAGCTCGTCCTGGCGGTTCGTCGCGCCGGCGAGCCGGTCGGCACCGGTTATTTCGAAGGCGCCCCTCGCGTCATCGACCTGTCGGGCAGTCCGTATGAGCAAGTCAAACCGGTCGCGCTCGTCGTCGAGCGGCACACCGACTCCGGCCTCCGCGTGGGGGAACCGAAGCAGGAAGACTTTTGGGCAGGAAAGGACGAAGACAGATTCATCGGCGACTCGGCCGAGATGAAAGGCGACGGTCCGAAGTGTTTGGTGCGGGTCGCGACGCTCGTTCTCAAGCCGGGTGAAGCCGTCGAACTCGATGCCTGGTACATTCCGACCGAGGCGCTGCTGCGTGCATATTTCGACCTGCCGGAGACCCTTGCAGTGATCGCCGCCGCGTCCCGCAATGCGCCCGGCCAAGACATTCTGGCGGCGCTCAACCGGCATCTGACGAGCAAGGAGGAAAAGCCATTCGCTTTCTCGGCTGGAGAAAAAGCCAAGCTCCGCCAGCAGGCCGCGTGGGTCGGCCACTCTGGAATCACTGTTGATCCGGTGGGCGTCGCCGCGGCCGCCGAGATTTTGTACCGTTTCATTTCGCGACGTCCGCTTCCGGAATTGTCGTGTGTTCGCACGTTGTCGCTGTTGCATGCAGTCGACCGACCGCAGCGCGCGCCGAAATTCGCTGGCGACGACGCCGTTTCGCGGCTTCGCGCCTACCGATGCAAATCGGATACGCCGGCCCGATTGGAAAAACTGAAACAGATCGCGTCCGAAAAGAATCTTCCGCCTCCCCATGGGCAGGAAGGGGACGATGGGATCGTCTTCTCCGGCAAGGTTCGCTTCGATCGGGACGGCTGCCGACAGCTCGAACTGGTCGCGCGCTGCATTTCGATGGAACGATCGGCGATCGACGATACGCGTCTCGGCCGGACCAACCAGCAACGCCTGACCGGCGAGTGGCCGGAACGCGTCGCGGTCGAACCATCGAAGGACGGAGAACATCGACAGGACGGAGCCGCCAAGGAGTTCATCAGCCGCAAGGCGCGCTATCTTTTCGGGTTCGATGTCGACAGCGCGGGCAGGGTTCGGCTGCCGAAAGAGACCGTGCCGATCCTCCAGATCGAGGATTTGCAGCAGCGGGGTAAGGAGTCGTCGTATCTGGCGGGCCTCGAAACCGTCGATCTTGTCGAAGCGCAGATCGCTTCGCTGGAGTCGAACAACCGCGAAAAGATGCGAGGTGCGCTGCGGACACTGGCCGGCGATTCGATCGCTGGCCAGTTGGCGCGCAAGATGGAAGTGCATTTGCGCGCGGCCAGTCGTTTCGACACCTACTTCCGGCAGGTCGTCCCAACCAAGGAGTCGCCGGTGCCGGAATCGGTCTTTCCGGCCGACCCGTACGCGGTCGACAAGATCAAGGTGACGAGCATCGATCCTCGCGGCGCAATCCGGTCCGGCGATCATGCAGACACTGCCCCGAAGCCGGGCTCCGACCAACTGCAAACGATCTGGATTCCGGCAACTGTCCGTCCGACCAGGCCGAAGGTGCACGCGGCACTGCCGAGCTACACGATCGATTGCGAGACCGACGTCAGCAAGAACGTGATCGGACAGTCCGGACCGCCGAAGCCGATACGGATCTCGAGTCTCGCGCGCCGATCACAAGTGAGAATTTTCCTGGATCGCCCATGGTTCTCCTCCGGCGAGGGCGAGCGGCTCGGGCTGGTGCTGTGGCCTCCGCACCTGCTCGAAGTGTCGCAAGATCCGGAAAACCTGCAGGCCGGCAGGGTCCCTCGGCATGTGCTCTACGAAAATCGACCCGATCTATCGACGGCGATGGATTTGGCGACTTTTGTCGACGAGGATCTGGGGCCCGGCGGCGCCTTCACGACCCGCTGGGGTGCCGATCCGATCCGGGAGAGTGCCGGCCCCATCGGCCCGTTCCTGACATGGCAGTGCCTGATCGGCGACGCAAAGGGTACGGGGGCCGCGACCGATGGGGCCGCGCGTCGCGGCCCCGCATCCGGGACGCCGGAGAGTGATTTTGACAGCGATTCTCCGGTCTATGTGCCGAAAGTAGCCATCCCACTGAGGGATCCGCGCGAGCAGAAATCCGGAGAGAGAGCCGACGCTGCCGCCATCGAACCAACCATGACGGCGGCACTGCTGACCTATGTGCCGCGCTTCGACGTCGAGACGGAGAAGTGGTTCGTTGACGTCGAGCTGAAACCGGATCGGATGGTCGAACCTTTCGTGCGTTTTGGACTCGTGCGCTTCCAACCGAATGCCGACCCTCGCGTGCAGGTCTCGGCGCCCGTCACAGTCTGGGCGCAGCTCTATCCCAGACGCGACCTGCAGGTGTGGAAGGAAGGCCGTAACCTGGAAGTGCAGGTCTCGGGGTATTCCGCGCAAAGGGCATCAGGCAGTCTCCGCGGAAACCGCACGCAGGGGCTCATGCGTATTTCAGTGCTGGAACTGTCGAAGTCGGCGTCGGGGCACGCTGTCGAGACTGTCGCTCCTATGGTCGACGGTAACGTCCGAAAGGCGGCGGTTCGTCTGGTGGAGCGCGACGCCAAGCCGGCGCCATACTTCGCTGCCGTCGGCGATGCCACTTGGCGCGCCGCCTTCGCCCTCGCCACCGGCCCCGAAGCCCCCAGCAGGCTCGCGGTCGTGGTCGAAGAACTCGATGAGTACGCCTCGACAGAGGACGAGGATGCCGCCCCGCCGCCGCCCGCGCCTGAGCAAAAGGCGAAGCCGGAGCCCCAGCGAGGGCTCGAGCCTCCGGTCGGAGTGACGAACGGCGGGCGGGCTCCGACATCGAATGCCCAGCAGAACAGACTGGCGCTGGAGCCGATCGTGGCCGCCGGCCAGCCGGCTCCGCCCGGCGTCGTCCGCAGTGGTCCGAGGTTCCTCGCGCGCGTCGAATACGAAAACCTGTCGTCGCCGTAAACACCGATCAGTCCGCCTTCGGGAACGGAGAGGTCCGAAAATGCGCTGTTCGTACTACGCTTTGGTGCTGTGCCTCGTGACATCGGTGGCAAGCGCCGAATCGATCAAGATCCTCCACAAGGTCGATCCCATTGCCCAGCCCTCACCGATGTCGTGCTGGGCGGCGGCGGCGACGATGTTGAAGAACTGGCGTTCGCCGGTGCCTTCGACGATCGCGGCGCTGGTCAAGGTGGCCGGGCCGAGATTCGAGCAAATCTACGGAAGCAGTTTTCCGCCGACAAACTCTGGAATTCCTCCCGCTGACGAGGCCGAATTCTACCGGGCCATCGGCCTCGTCGTCGTTCGCGGACTCAATCCGACCATTGCCAAATGGGCCGAGCTGTTGCGCACGAAGGGGCCTCTGTCGATCACGGTCGACGCCACGCCTTCCCAGGGATTCATACACGCCCTCGTCGTCGCGGGATTGGACGGCGACGGCACGCCCGGCGCGACGATCGTCAACTACATCGACCCGGCGGACGGCAAAAAGCACGACGTGGTCTTCCGGGAGTTTCTCAAGCTTTACGAAGGCTCGGCCAATTGGCCGTTGCAGATCATGCACAACCCCTAAACCGAAACCGCGCGCCACGGGCGGCAATGTCGCAACGACTGTCACGTTCATCAGAGGAGGAAGTCATGTCGGTTCATCTCAGGATCACCAATGTCAAAATCGAGGGCGAGTGGATCTCCGGCGTCGTAACGGTGGAAATCACCGAGATCGGATTAAACTTGTCAACGCCATTCAGAACGAAAAAGGACGTCGAGCAGACGATCGATCTCGGCAGCGGCATCAAGCTGGTCGGGGTCTTGACGCTGGAGGCTCCCAACAACGTCTGTTTTGCCGGGGAAGTGAAGAAGCCGCCTTTCTCGTACGACTTTCCGAAACAGTGTTTTCCGATCGGCTAGCCCGATTCGGTGTTCGATATTCCGACGATGGGACGTGGTCGTCCGAGGTGTCAGAGGTGACCGTTCTATGCGTCGATCATCCTATTGGTTGAGAGTAACCATTCTGCTGGCGGCGAAATCCATCGCCGCAGGCGAGTGCCCGGCAAGCCACGATTTGGCTGGTTGATGTCGACGGAAGAGTCTCGGCCGACCCATTTGCAGCCGTCTTGAGGTGGCTCGACGAAAATCACAATGAATTCGCCCGATCCGATTTGGATATCAGGATGGTCCGTCGGCGGTACACCGATCGATCGATGTTGTCGAACCACGGCAGGAGATGACGATGTGCGGCAAATACTTCTGTTCAGTCGTGCTGCTGGTGATGCTGGTCGCTGGCAAGGCGTGGGCACAGACCGATACGTGTGCGGTGCGTTGCCCGAATTTTGCTCCCCTCTACAATAGCGACACGTTCATGTGTCAGGAGCGGGGGGTCGAACCGATCGCTTTGGAGAACATCATCATCGGCGGGATCAACAGCATTCCGAAGGTGGTCAAGTATTTGTTCGGGTCCTTGAAACGCGAGATCGAACAGAACAAGCGACGCCAGGGGCGACCAGACTGCAACCATTCCGCGTCGTATTATCCCCAGTTCAAACCCGATCTGTTCGGGAAGGCTGTGTGTGCGTCTCAGTACAAACTCTTCAAGGAGTGGGCGGTCGACGATAAGCCGTACAACTTCAAGCGTCGCGATATTCAGTTTACCGTCTGGTGCATCGGCACGTACGGAGTTGCCATCGGCGATGGGGATTTCCCCCTGCAGCGCTGGAAGCAGAAGCTCAATACGGTATCGTTGCCCGACGGTTGATTTGGTCCGGAACGGCTGAATATCCTCTAAGTGCGGGCTACGCTGTCGGGCGGAATGTGGGGCAGTCCGCTGCGAGATCCTGGTGCCGCTGTCTTCAATGGGGGGCCGGGACTGACCGCGCCAGATGTGGACAGCGCCGCAATGGAGTGGACCGGCTACTTGTTCCGGAGCGCCGGGTCGGCGGCACCGACGGGGCATTCCACCTTCAACTGTGATGCGGTGTACGTAACTGCCGCCGACGGATAGGGACAGGTCCCTGGTGCCAAGAAACCCGATGCGTCGTCATCGTGAGTGCGCTGCCTAGACTAGAAGGCCGACACCCCTCCTTGTCGGAGCGCGACGATGGGCTTGTTTGGAGAGGGGGAGAGAGGTGCCTGCAACAGAAAAATTGTTGCAGCGTTGTTGCAGGATGAAACGCACTTTTGCTTTATGGTTGTAGAATGAGCGTTCGCTCGTAAACAGATTTTGTAAAATACAATCAACGGTTTATGGCGGAAGGGGTGAGCCTAGGGTGGCGCACCCGACACGCTCGAAGCGTAGCTCCCGAAGAGCCTCAGGTTACAAGATAGAATGGTAATATCGGGTATTCCGGATGAAAGTTCAACAACTTATTGGAAGGTGTCTTCCCCTCGGACATTGAAGCAAGATGCGCGTTTGTTGGATGCGATGTTGGACGGTCTGACGGCTGCTCCTTCCTTCTTGCGAGAGATCGTCTTGGCTGTCCGCTCTCCGCAGTAGCGATACATGCGGTCTCATTCGATGGGCGTTTGAACGAGACGGTCTGGAGTCTCTGCCTCTGGCGTAGATTGGTTCAGTCAGAACTTGTCAGCTTTTCGTATCCGGCGTCTTCAATGATTGCCCGCGCCGATACCTAGTCGGCGCAGTACTCAGCAGCCGCGTGCCAAATCGTTCATTCAGCGCTCCGCTTGAAGTTGATGCCCCCCTGTCAGTCTGGTGCAGAATTTCCTCGATCCGCCGCTGATAATCTCACGATGGACCGCTACGGCCACGTGATGAGGTCAGACAGCTCACCCAGACGACGAACGCGAGTTCTGCAACATCAAACGTCCGACCCGATCCAGTACTCACATGACCCGGATCAGAATTTCGAACAGTAAGCTCTTCAGCGGTAGACGTTGATTTATCGCACGAGATGAACGAACCTCGGTGTACAACCTGTCTGAGGGAATGCATCACGATGAGGTTTCGAAGAGTTGAAAATTTTCCTGGCACCAGTGCGCACAAAGGGACTTGCTACCTCGTAAACGACAACTGGGACGATTTTTCATTCAAAACGTCGTTCGATTCAATTCTCTTAGACGCTGCAGGTGACAGGCGAGATCTTGGAGGTGTCAAGATTTTGAAACGCGGCATGACGGGGGGGCGCGTGCCTCTCGACGATCGCTTTTCTCAACTCGACGACGATTGGTGCTCGCTGGGGACGAGTCGCGAGTACTATATAGCACTATCCAAACTGGATGAAGCTCTCAGAACGGAATACCTAATTGCAATCCGTGATTGTGTTGCCAATAAAGATATCTGGCACTCATTTCGAGACGAAGAAGGCATGAAAACATCTTTGCTTCGAAGTGTTTCAATACGAGACGTCGAAACGAACTTTCCGCGGATATTGAACGGCGACACGGCCCTAACTCCCTATAATTTTGAGTTCGAATTCGAGGCTGGTGCTAACGATGCAAAAGAGACGTGTAGGTTTTCCGTTGAGCCCGGGTCTAAGCCGCCGACGAATGTGCACGTAATTATTGGGCGGAACGGTGTTGGGAAGACTCGCTTACTTGCTGGCATGGCCGACGCGCTTTCAAATAATCGTGCGGCAAGCATTGGATTGCGCGGTGAATTCACTTTTCTTGATTCAGACGACGAGGAGAACGAATTTCTCAATCTCGTGGTCGTATCATATAGCGCGTTCGATCGATTCAATCCGCTGTTTAGGTCTAAGCGAGAGTCGAAAGAGTCTATTCCGTATTACTATGTTGGCATTAAGAAGCGGAAGGAGACGCCAGAGCTCGGAGACAGTGCTGAAGATCGGATCGAGCTTAAGACGGCCAGTGACTTTGATGATGAGTTCGGGGCATGCCTTAGAAATATAACCGGAGGCGGCTCAACTCGTGCCCAACAGAAAATGGCTCAGTGGCGACGGGCATTGTCTGTGCTACAATCCGATCCTGGCCTCAACGAGTTTATCGAAGGTGCCTTCGGAGCATCGTTTGATGGCGCCGGTCAACTTGAAGACTTCACCTCACTCAGTTCCGGCCATAAGATTGTTCTTCTTACAATCGCCAAGCTAGTGGACGTCGTTAGCGACAGATCATTCGTGCTCATTGACGAGCCGGAGACGCATTTGCATCCACCTCTTCTCGGGTCGTTCATCCGGGCGATTTCTGAACTTTTAATATCTCAGAATGCCGTCGCTGTGGTCGCCACGCATTCGCCTGTCGTTCTTCAAGAAGTACCAAAGAGTTGCGTTTCAGTTATATCTCGCTCTGGCTCGCGCATTCGCGTTCGAAGGCCTAGCCAAGAGACATTCGCTGAAAACGTTAGTGTGTTGACTCGGAAGATATTTGGATTGGAGGTTCATGAAAGCGGCTTCTATCGTCTACTGAACGATGCTTCGCAGGGAAGGGAATTTGAGGTCGTAATTTCAGAGTTTAAAGACCAGGTGGGGGCCGAGGGGCGTGCACTTGCGAGAGCCTTTACTATCAAAGAGGACGACGAATGAAATATGTCGCTCCTCCCACTATTGATCATCGCGACCACTATGAGGCCTGCGTAAGGCAGACTAGAAATAGGGACATACGGGATATGCTACTGGGCATGACCGACCGTGTGGTATCGGCTGGTGAAACCTATCGTGCGGCAGCCAGAGCGGGTCGATTGCACACAGTTGAGAAAATGCCAGCCACCACTCATGAGGCAAGGTGTTTGTCAAAAGTGTATGACCGCCGTATGGCCGCTCGGGAAGGTAGTGGCCGAGCCGTGTATGACGAAATCAAAGCGTCGATTGCCCGGTGCCCTTATTGCGGTGACGGTGAGGTCTATGAGCTCGACCATTTTCTCCCACAAAGAGCCTTTCCTGACTTGAATGTTCTGCCAATCAATTTGGTGCCAATTTGCCATCCTTGTAATCATATCAAACTTCAGCGAAAGCCTAATGGAGCAAATCGGACCTTTCTTCATCCCTATTTTGATCGATTGCCACAAGATATCCGCTGGCTATTTGCAGAGTTGAAGTCGTTGGGTAACGGTCCTGTCCTAACTTATCGTGTCGAGCTAGATGAGTCTCAGCATGGAGCGATTGCCCATAGACTCTCGTATCATTTTTATGAACTTCAACTTGGCCGCCGGTTCAAGGAGGCCTCCGCGACTATTTTGGTTGAGCTAGAGGCTATCCTCGATGAGCATCTTGGCCAATTCGACGCAGCACAAATGGCGGCGCACTACAACGATCTCGGGCTGCGCTCTCTTCGGCTCCATGGAAACCGACTAGAGACTGCCGCCTATTTTGCTGCAGCCGAAAACGCGGATTACTGCTCGGGCAATTATCGAAACTAGCTCAGCTTGGTTGCAAATCATTCTGGCTGACTAAGTACGCTGATCAAGTGCCTAGAACGCCCGTCTAGCAGGGGGCTGACGGAAAAAAGATCTGGCGCGGAGTGAAACAGCCGGTAACCGCTTCAGGCTCATAACCCCGGGGGCGGAGGCCCAAATTGTACCATGCCGAAATTACATCGAATACAATGACTTAGGGCTTCTTGGGCGGCTTTTCACAGCCCGGTGGATTTCCATCCACGGTAGAAATTTTGTACTTGTTCTGTTCTGTGGAATCGGCCAGCCTTAAAGAATGCCTCATGCCAGCAGTGTTGCGCTTCTTTGCTCGCTTTTAAACCCGGACAATGATGCTCGGCCGACCTTTCTATTCGGCGCGGGAGCATCCTTTTCATCCGGAATTCCGCTTGCCGCCGAAGGCGTAAAGAGACTTGCAAAGCAGGCTTACGGAGACCGCGTCTTGGGAGGCAAGACCCTTCCCGAGCAGATCAAAATGTCGGAGTGGACGGCGTGGCTGCAAGGGCAGAAATGGTTTGTTCGCGGTGACGAACGGCTGGCCGAAAACTTCCCTCTCGTCATCGAACATGAGCTATGGCCAGAGGCATATCGCCGTACAGCTTTGATGGACCTTGTTTCGTTGAAACAAGAGCTTGGCCCCGGCTATCGGGCGATGGCGGAACTAGTGCTGCGTGGCCTTGCTGGCACCATCTTGACCACCAACTTCGATATTTGTCTTCCCAAAGCTTTGAACGATAAACAGCCGCACATCCGGCATGTTGCGGAGGTCAATCGCGCATCGGGTGACTTCAATGAATTTTCTCCATTTGCTCGGGCGCAGATCGTATGGCTCCACGGCAAGACCGAGCAATACACCGACCGTAACTTGATCAGCGAAACGCAGGTCCTTGATCCTGCGCTGGTTCAGAAACTCATCCCGCTTCTTGAGTCAACGCCGCTTGTGGTTGTCGGCTATCGGGGAGCCGAACCATCAATCACCAGTTCGCTGCTCGGGCCAGACACCGGACTCAAATTCCGGCATGGAGTCTTTTGGTGCCACCGCGCAGGCGACAAAGCACATCCGAACGTTGATGCTTTGGCGCAGCGTCTTGGCCAAAACTTCCAATACCTAGAGATCGATGGCTTTGATGAGTTGTTCTGTGACCTGAACCGCGAAATGGCTGGCTTGCAGCGCTTCAGTCTGCCTTCTGCCGATGCGCCAGCCAAGCAGTTCGACGATCAGCCCATTACCGATGCCACGTGGGCCGATATTGATGCTGATCTTGCCCTAACGACTTTGCGGCAATACTGCGCCAAATTGGAGCGTGGTGCTATCGATTCAATGCAATTGAAGCCTCTGATGCGCGAGCTGGGCCTTTTGATCGGCGCGAAGGGCCAGGAAAGCCCCAGCGCTGCGTGCGTGCTATTGTTCGGACGAGCTCCTGGGCGCTTTTTCCCCCATAGCGTGATTGCAGCGACCGTCGCCGATAAGAAGCGACGCATCTTTGCGGGCAACCTAATCGGTCAGTACAAGGCCGTGCTGGAATGGTTTGAGCAGGAGCAGGTCAATCCATCTATCAAGGTCAAAGGGCGTCGTCAGCACGAGACCCGTACCGCTTACTCCGAGCGCTCGTTGGTTGAGCTCCTTGTCAATATGATTGTCCACCGCGACTATTCAATCGCAAAACCATCGCAGATTAATGTCGTTCCTAACCACTCGGTTCGTTTCGTAAACCCGGGCGCTACTCTTCCTGCGGCGGCAGGTCGCCTTAGGCTGGGGCCGGACGGGGTGTTCGCGCCGGTGCCGCAGTTCAGTGACCTGCGCAACCGTGCATTGTGCGACGTATTCTTTGGCATCAGCGCCATGGAACGGGCGGGGACGGGCCTTACCGACACATGCGAATTGGCTGCCGAATTGGGAGGTGCCGCTACCTTCGCTTATCCGCCGGGACAAGATAGCTTTGTAGCGCAATTGTTTCGCATCGAAGCCTCTGCCGGATCTACGACGGTCGCGAAGGATACACGCCCCGTCGGTACTTACGTTCTGAACCTTCTGCCGTTTGTTGCGACCCCTCAAGCAATCACACATATCGTACTCAATGTCACTCGCTGGGATGAGCTCGAGAAGAAAGTGCCGCTTGCCGAGGCCGGTACATTCGTTTTTGAGTGGCGGACTGGCGACCTTTGGAGCTTTATGCCTGAGGTATTAGTGAACACCCTGTTCGCTCCGGTCGCCAAAGGTCCAGCACGGAAGATCCCGTTGTGCGAAGTCGAAAATGACCGCGTTCTGCAAGCAAAGTTTTCGTGGTTGACCCGCCGACACTTCGAGGATCACCTCAGACTGTTCGAAGCGCGGGGGCTTATCATAGAGAAAGACAAGAACGGCCATCCTGCAAGGCGTGCTTACTTCACTGCGCTTAAGGGAGGTAACCGCACGATCATCTACGACACGCCAAATCGGAGGGGGGTGCGCCGCGACGTGGTGAAGCGCCGCGGTGAAGATCACAGGGCGTGGTTCGAATGCGAAGGGTTTGGCTACGAAGTCGTCAGACAAGCCAACGTCTGGGGAATCCGTATCAAGCCATTTTACATGTTTGCAAAGCGCGACGGCGTCACCCCGTTGCCGGGCTATATGCGCACGAGCAAAGCGACCCGCCGTATTAAGTTTGATCGCAATGCCAATGTGGAGAGCGATCTCTCGTTTTGGGCACGCTTTCTTTCGCAAGGATCTCAGGTCATCAACATCGGCAACCGCTTCGTCGACGATCTTCTGATTGAAGGGAGATTTTTTACCCTCGATGTTCAGGAAGGAGGATTGGCCGATGGCTTTGCCACTCAAGATCGACGTACTGCCTGAACCCGAACTCGAATTTGCCAATGCTACACGCGACGTTGACCCGCGTCGTGGTCTTAGCACGAATGGCCCCGTCGACAATCGCGGTTTGCGAACGATCCGACTTGGCCTCGTGGGTCTGCCCGATGATATCGAGGCCGCGCGTGCTTGGCTAAACCGCCTCACACATTTTCTGCCCGCTTTCGAAGGAAATTCCAACCGCTTCCGGGATTGGCCAGGGCTGGAAGCGGCACTGAATTGCAATTTTTTTATCGACCAACAATTCGAGCGACCAGTCGAACCAGGTATATACAACACGCTTTTCAAGGATGCCTTGACCGGAAAATCTTTCAATGAACTTGTTGAGCTCTTCGATGGTCGGGTCAGTAGCCTTTTCGGCGACGATGCGCCTGATTGTATCGTGGTTTGTATTAAGCCTGAGCTCGGCGATCTTCGCGTGGCGAATCCCGGTCTTACTCCGGAGGAGCGCAAGGCGCTGGAGGTGTTGCGTGCGGAGGAGGAGAGCGACCAGCTCGCATTGTTCCAGCCGTCCCCCGACGAACTGAAGGCGGCTGAAGCACTCTATACGATGGCGGATGACTTGCTTTTCCGTACATTTTACCGTGCTATCAAAGCGCGGACCATGGTTCACGATGAAGCCATACCCATCCAGATTCTCCGTCGTGACACCCTGGATCGCCCCGACGACAAGGGACAGAGTCACGCCACACGTGCATGGAATTTTGCGACATGCCTTTACTACAAAGCTCGCGGCATTCCTTGGCGACCGACCGACCTTCCAAAAAACGTTTGTTTCGTTGGAGTGTCGTTCCACCATATGAAGAAGCGGAGCGGACATCTAGTCTACGCAAGCGTGGCTCAGGCTTACTCGACAGATGTTCAGCCCTTTGCTTTGAAAGGGTCCAACATCGATCATGACCAACGCCGCGACCGCCAGCCTTACCTGAACGAAGGGCAGGCGATGGGTTTGCTTGAGGATGTCCTAAATCAGTACCACGACCGCGCAGGCGTCATGCCAGACCGCGTCGTAATTCATAAGACAACAGGTTTCCAGCCAGAAGAGCTCGACGGGTTCAAGAAGGCGGCGAAGAGCCGGGTGTCGACGGTTGATTACGTGTGGATACGCTCCACCCCGTTCCGAATGGTTCGAAAAGGCTTTGAAGAGCCGTGGCGTGGAACACTCTGCACGCTTATGGATCAATCATATCTTTTCACGGGCGGTTATGTGCCGTGGTGGAACGAGTATCCCGGGATGCATATTCCCGCTCCCGTTGAGATCGGAAGTGCCCTTCCCACGAACATGAAGGAGCGCTCGAAAGAAATCCTCACCCTGACCAAGATGAATTGGAATTCGAGCGACGGCATCGCACGTCTTCCCATTACCCTCTTGTTCGCGCGGCGGGTCGGCGAACTGATGTGCGAGTTGTCGGACAATGCGACGCCTAAGCCATCTTATCGATTTTATATATGAACGATTTTGGACCGCAGAGTCGCGTCGTCTGCTGGGATGCAGATGTGATTGGTGCTAAATGGCTTACTCATTCGAAAATCTGTCACATGCTGATTTTGAAGACTTGGCGAGGGATCTTCTAGGTCAAGAAACGGGAGTCCGATTCGAAGGTTTTAGCGCGGGGCCCGATGGGGGCATCGATGGGCGGCATGCAACCGCAGACAAGCTGACTATATTACAAGCAAAGCATTATGCGGGATCGCCATTTTCTGCGCTGAAGAGTGCAATGGCTAAATCCCGTCCGTGTATCGATGTGTTGAAGCCGAGCCGCTATCTACTCGCAACAAGCAGAGCGCTTACACCAGCAAACAAGGCGTCGCTCGCAAGGGAGATTGGTCCATGGTTGCAGTCACAGGCCGACATTTTCGGTCCAACTGAGATAAACGATCTCCTTCGTAAGTTTCCGGAGATCGCAAAGGCGAATCTCAAACTATGGCTATCTGGCACCGCTGTGCTCGAACGAATTGTTCATGCTGCGGCTCACGCATTCACTGTGGTCACGAGAGAGGAGATTGAATCGAAACTCAAGGTCTACGCGCCAAATCCAAGCTTTACTGCCGCCCGGGACAAGCTCGAGCAAGGCCACGTAGTTATTATTTCAGGGCCACCAGGCGTTGGGAAGACAACATTGGCCGAAATGCTTTCTTACGCATACATATCCGATGGATGGACTTACGTCGCAATTCGTAGTCTGAACGACGGATTTGCGAAACTGGATGACAGAACAAAGCAGATTTTCTTTTTTGATGATTTTCTAGGAACTGCGGCTCTTGATACGCGAGCGTTGGCCTCGAATGATTCCGATTTAACGCGCTTCTTGAAACGCGTTCGCGCGTCAAGCAATGCAAGGTTTGTGTTGACGACGCGCGCTCCAATTTTTGAAGAGGCACGAAGAATTTCAGAACACCTCGCAGACCAAAGGCTAGATATCGCGAAATATGTGCTGGATGTGGGGGTGTACACGCGACGGATTAGAGCTCGCATACTGTATAATCACTTGGCGATCTCAGGCGTTTCGCAGGAGCACATTGTTGCGCTGTGGCAGTCTCATGCAGTTCCACTGATTGTAGACCACAAGAATTATAATCCTCGCATTATCGAGGCCATGACTGACGGGCCTCAAATGCGCGACGTGACACCAGCTAGTTACGGTGCGGAATTCCTCAAGGCGCTCGACAATCCTAGCCGCATTTGGGATGTCTCATTTCGCAAGCACATTCCAGAAATGTGCCGCCACCTACTATACGCTCTCTTTTTCTGTTCAGATTACGGTGTCTCGCTCGATGAACTGCGGGTAGCGTTCGATGCCCTGCACCAGCTGCTGGCATCAAAGTATTCCACGCCCCACGGGCCGAAGGATTTCGAGGAGGCGGTCAGAATACTCGAAGGTGGATACATAAACATCAATGGCAAGACCGTGACATTCATAAATCCCTCATTGAGGGACTTCCTCACGGATTACATCGATAGTCCCGAGCTTGTTGAAGACCTTGCAGAGGCAGCCCAAAAGGCCGACTGGTCAAAACGAGTTTCAGACCACATCAAAGCGAAACGTCTTTGGCGAGAGACATCCTGTAAGCGCGGTTATACGGCGTTCATTTCAGTCGCTCGTCGCTTCACGATATTGCCTGAGATGAAGAAAAACGAGGATCGTGAAGGGGTATGGTCCTACTATGATCTTAGCTTTGGCGGCCGCATCGAATTGTTGCTGGAGTGGTCTAAAGAGAGCGACAATGCCGTGTTTGTGCAGATTGCAACTGAAATAGCCGCCAATCCCTCCCGACGCTTCGATGCGTGGCGTGATGGGCAGAGGCTCGTTTCTCTTATCATTCGCCTTCAGGATGGCGCGGAGTATGGCTCTCTGAAGGGTGCCGAAAAGCTTCGAACAGCGATCGAAGATCAGCTTGTCACAATGTTAAACGGCTACATCGTCCCGGACGACTTGGATAGCATTCTGGACTCGATGGAGGGTTATGAACAGGTTCTTGGCGATCGAGTCAGAACGGCTTTAAGCGATGCCATGCGCGCGCAGTTCGAGCGCTTGGATTCGTTAATCGAAGACGTAGATAACGAAAGCACGCTAGACGACCACATTAAGGCAATACGACGGTTCGCACCGCTCGTCGGAGTCAAAGACGACGTGTTGGTACGTGCTGTGGCGACTATTGAGCTTAAGAAGTCCGAGATTGAAGAGGTATCAAGTGCTGCGGAATCGCCAACGTTTCCTGCAAGCATCCGACGTGAGAGTGACAAGTTTGATGATCAGGCTCTTGAAGATCTGTTCGCACCCCTTGTTTACGGCCTCCGTTGATCGCAATGGGCTCGTAATAATTCGATCCGGCTACGCGGTCGCCGTGGATAGCACTAGCTATCTTATCGTCCGCGATATCACCTATTTAAATTCGAACCTTGCGCTTCAGTGGGGTGCGTTTGTCACGGCGCTTGTTTACGTTACACCGGAAACGGTGAAGCAGCAGAATCATCAGGTCTACTTTGCCGGATCGCACCCCTACGATATTGATGGAAGCAAGATCACCAATATCGGTGGCGGAGGAGAGGCGGTCATTTCACTTAACCCGGCTTCCGCAGACGTAGTGGTTCAGCGCCAGTTCTCGAACAAGCTGATCGTGGGCGGGCAAATGGTGGACTATGCCGTCACACCGCAGGATGTGAAACTGCCGATGTGATCAAAGGGCTCTGGGGCGTATGCCGTGCGGCACGCTTCCATCGCAAGTGTCATGCTTGTTGGGGTTCTTAGAACGATGCCGCCCGAAGTGAATTGGCCCCGAACCAGTTTGCCAACGTACCCAAGGCGGTGTCCGACAGCTTTTGAGTAAAAAGAAGCGCTAGGCGTCTCCGAGGCCTGGAACAGGCGACATAGAATAGATTGCGATTTCGCTCAAACATTGCCGCTTTCGCCGCTGGTACTTGTCCCGTCCCGGCTAGCTCCAGCATCTCCCCAAAATTGTATTGGTTCCATCCCCGACCAATTACCACCAGCACGTTCTCGAATTCGGCTCCCTTTACACCGTGTTTCGTCTCAAATGGGGAGTGGCCGTCGAGATACTTGCGCAAGGCCTTGACCTCGACATACGGAACATCACGAAACTTCATCCACTCGATCAAAGCGGGAGCCGCTTCAGTAGCCGACGTCGGATCGAATGATTTTGCCTCGTCGTCCCGTTCGACTATCCCGTCCGGCAGCCTTGGATGCCTTGTCGTTCGCAGATGATCGACGACCTGTCCAACGGTCCCGTGCTGACGAATCTCGTTCAAGGAATTCATTGCGCCAAACCACGCGACCTTGTCGGACCTTTTGCGAACGAGCGGGACCGCGCCCCCGAGAGCTGCAAACATCGCGCCGTACCGCTTCTCCGAGAACGCTTCTGCCGCAGGCTCAAGTACGTCAACAAGGAAGGCAACAAGGGGATGCTCCTTCTTCGTGAACGCTTCGTTGTATCGGAACGTGCTTGGCAGAGTTGGATACCCTTGCTCGGTGGCCAGAGAACGGTGCGTAAGCATCAGAATTTTCGTCTTCTCTGGTGAAAAATCCCATCCGCTTTCGGAAAGCGCGCCTTTTGCTCGTTCGAGAAAGCTATGAGCGATTTCGGAGGGCAGATCGCCACCCCAATGCGCGCCCGTTTGGCGAGGTCCGCTCCATGCATTGCTGTGAATGACCCTGACGTCTCCCACGTCTTCGGGGTTTTCCACGAACTGCGGCAGCTCAGGGCGAATTCTGTTTAGACAATCGACGATCGTGCTTACCGATCGAAAGTTTGCCTTCTTTCCGATCTCTTTGACAGCAGGGTGCTCGATGCTTCCGCATCCATTCCCATAAATCTTCTGCCAATGATCACCGAAGAATCCAAAAAGCGGCGCGCCAGCCTTCCCCAGGAAATGTTCCTTGATAGCGGCGATCCAGTTGGCGTCTGTGTCCTGATACTCGTCGATGAGTATGATCGGAAACCGATCGGCCATTAGCTTCCTGAATTTGCTGTTGGCCATCAATTCAATTGTGAGTGGTAGAATATCGTCGTGATGTAGGGAGACCTGCTTCTCTTTGATGGATCGATGACCTAAACTGTACTCGATACTGCGATCTCCCAGATCGCCAAACTCCGCAATCCGATCTTGCCACGCGGGCATTTGTTGAACGAGCAGTCTAAGTTGCTTTTGAAAGCCTTGAATCAGCGACCAGCAAAATGCGTGGTTTGTCTCGCAATAGATAATCGGACTGCGATCAGTGCGTGACTCGATCTCGTCTTTTGCGACATTCGTAAATGTGATGCACGCGATCTGCTGATTACGCCGCGGAAGTGACCGCCTGTGTCTCTCGATCAGAAAGGTAAGTGCCTTGACAAGCGAATATGTCTTACCCGCGCCAGCCCCGGCCTCAAGCCGGAAGCTCTGGCCTCCTTCAAGGCATGCATACATGCTTTCAAGCGCCTGTCGGCTTGCAAACGATGCAGGCGATTCCGTTTCAGGCATTTTGCTGCTCGTCGCTGGATGCTATGGCTGCAATCGCAAGGGCAAGCGCTGGGTCAGGTCCGGCCGGGTTGCCGCCGGCTAGCCAGCGTACCCCGTCGAGTATGTATTTGGGAGCATTCCAGTTTCGCTCTTCTATTGCGTACTTAAGAGCGAATTCGGACTTTTTGAACGAACCTGCCAATTGTCGGGCCGAAAGCTCTTGTTCTTGCGGTGTCGGTCCTGCCAATCCGAATTGGGTTGCGTTGGCAAGAATGAAAGCATCTTCAAAGGTCCGGCCACAGGGACCGTTCACGGCCTCTGGACACTGATAGGCGATCCGATGGCGGCCCTTCGCCTTGTCTGTATCGAGCTTGGCGGAAAGCGCCGTCAGTGCGAGCGGAGCATCGTCTGAAAACCAAGCTTTAAGGCAGGCGTTGCTTGTCGTCGAGCCTTCGTGAACTGCACAGGCGGTGCCTCCCGCGACAGTAACCGAGTCTAAATCCGTGATGATCAGGGACCGCAGTTCGAGAAAATCGAGCAATGGAAGAAATAAGTGGGCATAGGCGCCGCCGACCTCCAGCACTGTAACGTACTGCGTGGAAAGCTTGGGCGATGTTGCATCGGCAGCTTCGAGCTTTTCGATCATGACGGGAAGAAGAAGCCGTTCGCTAAGGCCTTCCACAAGGATGGCCTTATCGGCAAAGAAGAGGTCGCATCGAGTGAGTGTAAGATATTGATGAAGAAATTTTCGGTCCGATGCGGAAGTGCCGGTGAGGCCTTGACGTAAATCCTTGATGCGTGCCTGACGTATCCCTGAATTCGCACCTGGGACATCAGTGCCAAGAAAATAGCGAATGCTCTCGAATCCTGATGCATTCGCTATGTGTGATGAATGGGTCGATACCACAAACTGAACCGGCCAAACGCCGCCATCATCCGCGCTGTGGGCTAATTGCTGTGCAATTTTGTCAAGTTGACGGATGAAGACCTCTTGCATTTGAGGGTGAAGATGTGCCTCGGGTTCCTCGATGAAAATCATATGCATCCCCGGCGATACCGTTTCGGCCCGGAATGCTCGGTAGAAGCCGACGAGTTGCAGAAGAATAAAAATCAGATTGCGGACACCCAGGCCGTTGTAGGACTCAGGCAGGGGAACGCCGCCGTATCCCGCGTACCGAACCTTGGTGAAATTCGACAGAAGCGATTTGATGTTGAGCGTAGTCTCGGTTCTGATTTCTTGCCCTCCAAGCCCCGGATATCCGAAGCTTTGCAGTGTTGGCATGAGACCCTTTAGCTGATCGCTGAAATTAGTGTCGATTTGGTTCTGGATATCGTTGACAGCCGTAGTAAGGGCCTCAGCAATCAGGCGATCGGCCGTATCGGCGGTCGGAGATGCGGCCGTTGTAAAGAGTCCCTCCAGTACTTTCGCCAGCACGTCGGACTCGCGTGTCGTGACGTCATCGAGGCCGCGTTGAGCGTTGATGAAACCAGTCTTTACAAGATTGCGGAGGGCGGCGGCAGTAAGAAGACGTTGGTTATCGGGATCGTTTGGATCTTGCGCTAAAGTCTTGAGGGCGTAGCAACTCGGAATGCGCTCGCGAAGCGTGCGGAAAAACGTTAGCCGTGCTTCGGCATCTAGGTCGCCGCTGGCCAGTGCATCGAAGAAGGTCTTGATGGCACCGTCCTTCAGTTCGTATCGCAGTAAGATGCTTGCATCGGCGCAAGTCGGATCAAGATCTACAACGAATGGAGCGAGCGGCCCCAGTTCTAGCTGGGCCGGATCATATCGACATACCAGATTGAGTTCTATAGCTGGCAAGAGAGGTCTGATGGTTGCCTCATCCTTGCCCTCCATGAAGGCATTGCGTGCTTCGCAAAAATTATCGTAGCAGGAACTGGAGAAGTCTTCGAGTTGGAAAGTGGTAGGGCCTTCGTCGAGGAAGCGGCGCATCACTTCGGAGAGCGACGTTTTACCACTGTTGTTGCGTCCTACGATGACGGTGGTTCTCTCTTCGAAAACTAGTTCAACATCCGCCAAGAGCCGGAAGTTCTTTATCGTCGCGCGGTAGATATACACTCTGCCCCCCAAACGGAGCGGCTAGTTTTAAGAGAGTTGCCTCGCTCCATTGGCTGGAAGCTAGGGTACAACCGGAACGCGAAATGTTTCAACCAGTCTCGGCGTGCACCCCTGTGTATTAGTCGATTAAATGGCAGCTAATGTTGTGCATGCGAGTACAGTGAAGCAACAATTTACCGTCACACTTGGCTGGTTGCTTCGACTCGATTTAGATATTCAGCGCAGGCCATTCCCTTTCCGGACGTCGCTGGAGCCGAGGAGGGGAGGGAGTGGCCCATCCTGCTATCCACAAGCCATCGCCGGTCCACCAGCGCCAGAGCAGAGGCGACTGGGGGGCTGGAGCTGTATCGGCAAACGCGCAGGTGAGTGAAGGCGGCAGCACGCCCGCCTTGCGCATCACGAACGCGATGGAGCGGTCCGGGTAATTTTCATCAACGAGCCGGCCGCCAGGCAATGTGACGACGCCGGTATCAGAGGAATCGACGAGCATTTCTAACGGCGTACCGTCGTTGAGCAACTTCTCCATGCCCGCCCGGAAGGCAGGTGACGCCCGAAAACGTCCAGGGCTATCAAACAGCGCCTCCTCCAGAGCGTCGTCCAGCAGAGGCGGGCATTTGGCGCGGAACAGGGTTTCCAGCCACACCATGCGGTCCGGACCCATGACCTGTTCGAGCGTTGGCGCGACGGGGGATGGCATCGGCAATGCGGGGCCAATCACAATTCAGCCGATGCCCGTCAGGCGTTGCGTCGGGAGATGGTCATTCGTTCAGGTACTGAACCCAAAAGGCCTGCTTCCAGGTGTAGAGTGTTGGTGACCGCAGCCAGTAACGATCGTCCAAGGGGCGGCCAGCCCGCGGCTTGCCAATCCCGACCGTAAAGAATGAATTCAATACGCAGGTTAGGGAATTGCATCGCTAACGCGGCGGCAGGCCGTTCAGCAGATTGCTCTTGATGCGATAGATTTCGCTCGTGCCGATCTTCCCGAAGCGTTCTTCGATCGGTTCGGCCCAGAAGCGGGCTGCCGGATAGCCGCGCTCGTGCCAGTATCGCTCCAGCCGAACTGCAAGGGCCATTGCACCCTGTCTGCAAAGGAAGTCGGCGGTGGCGGGCTTGTCGGCGCGGGGCGGGCGCGGCGTAACCGGCAGCACGGTGCAGGTTGCTACGCCCCGTCTGTTAGCCGAGGCCAGAATTCCGCGTCCCTGAAGGCAGGTTCCATCGCGACAGCAATCCGCGCCGGACAGGTCTCCGGCCAAAGGCGGCGGGCGAACAAGCGTAGAGATTGCTTGCTCAACCGGACAATCTTGCCTCGTGGTATCCGATATTGTGATTTCTTCGACCATCACCTTCCTGCCTTTCTCGCCGGGTGGCGGATTGATCGGGGGGTGATTGCCGACAAGCGGAACGAAGCCCGCAGTCGATTTGACGTTGGTCAATTCAGCCTATCTGCGGGCTCTCACGCAAGCGAAACTACTTTCAAAAGAAAGAATTCTTCCGCGATTAGAAAACGTCCTCTTCTTTCCGATGGTTATCAAACCATCCGAATGCGGAATGAGGTCGTGAGAGCACATGCTTGTATGAGGCGGACGCCTCGTGGGAGTGCTGATCTCACCATCGGCGGCTAAAGAAGCTCGTCACCGGCCCAGTGGGGATCGACCTCAATATGGCCCTGTGAGCCGGAAATACTAATCCCGTTGTGTCCGCCGCCCTGTTTCATGCATGCGGCGTCGAGTTGATCGGCAATGACGCGAGCGTCTTTGGCGGTGCAGGGGTTCAGCGTAACCGAATAGCAGGCATTTGCCTTGCTATCGCACCAGATGTCGCTGATGATCCTGCGCAGCGGGGCGTCCACGCTTTCCACCATTCGGGACATCGTTCGATATTCGTCCGCCTTGTCACAGCGGCTGCTGAGCATGACACCATGAACCTCCAGAGACTTGATCGTGGTGGTGGCGACCGTTTCGGGGGCGCCGAAATGTCGCCTGTCTGCCACCGCGCGAACGACTTCTGGTTCAAATTCCGGGATGATGGGGCGTGCCATGCCGAAGCCTCTCAAAAAGGAATCGACAAGCAGCTTAGCAAGCCGCAACCGGGGCTCAAGGCGATGCTGAATAATCGCCGTTGACCATAGGAAAACAATCCGGCATGCTCGCGATGAAAGCGGCCTCAGCCGTTTTTGGGGTGTCGAAACCTCTCACGAAGCGGAACTTAGCGTTGCCGACACGAACGCTGCCTCCACCCCATAGGGCTGGGAGGCAGTGGCGTATGTCCAAGCCTCACGGCTAAAGGCCCCTGCAATCGTCTTCGTGCGATTTTCGAACTCCCAGCCACCAAGGGATTCGGATGTGCGCGTGCGTCGATCAAACGTAATAGCAGGCTTTGCCGTTCTTGCGCTCCTCTGCGCGGCCGCGCTCTCGCATTTGCTTCCTGGCAACTCCCCCGCTTTCGGAATCGTTCAGGCTGAACGCTCGGTCCGCGATTGCCCCGCAATAATCGGCAAACAGCCGGTCGACATGAAGCATTGCAAGCATCGCATTGTCTCCGGTGCCGCTGCGCCCTTGCCGTATCCCAGACTTCCCGCAGCCCTTTCCCCCGGAAAACCGTGATCCGCCGCCTTGCCTTCCTCGCCTGCATTTCCCTTTCGTTGCTGACCACCGGCCCACTGAGCGCCGCTTGCACCAATCCGGCAGGACCAGAAGGCGAAGCCATTTACAATGGCGACCACAAGGTCATGCAGTTCTGCAACGGCACGAACTGGGTGAGCATGGCGGCTTCTGGCATGGGCACCGAGGTAGACCCGCATGTGGGGACGCTGACGAATGGAAAGTGGTGCTCCACCGACGGCACGATCATCAACTGTACGGCGGATGCACCGGCCTCTGGCGGATCGTGGGGGATAACGGGCAGCGACATCTATTTCAGCACGGGCTCGGTCGGCATCGGCACGGCAACACCCGCCGCCACGGCGCTGCTTGATGTGACCTCCACCACGAAGGGGCTTCTGCCCCCGCGCATGACGACGACGCAGAGGACGGCCATCACCTCCCCCGCCACCGGCTTAATGGTGTTCGATACCGATCTGAACCAGCTTCACGTAAAGGCCTCCGGCGGGTGGATTGCCGTTGGCTCAACTGGAAGCGGAGGTTCTGTTTCAATCGGCACGAGCTATACGGCCAATCTGCCTGCTAACATGAGTGTGTCCGGCGGCTGCAATTTTTCTGGAACGGCCACGCTGACAATTCCCGCGACCGGCCTCTATTTTGTTCGCGGCCATTTGTCAGGATATAAATACAGCGGCAATGCGACATGGTTACAGTTGACATTGAAGGACGCGTCAAACACGACTGTTTTCTCAACCTCTTCGGGTCTTCACCCGTCTTCAGCCAATTACGTAACTCTCGATGGTTCAGACTTTGTGAACCTGCCCGCGGGAACATATACCGTTGCCGCGGATGCTCGTGACGGGAATGCTTGTGCCACGACCTCTTTCGGAAATATCTTAAATGGTTACGTCACGGCCAGTTCGCTCACTGACGGCAGCGGCGGCGGAGGCGGTTCGACAACCCTTGGCGGCCTCACCGATGTGAACGTGAGCGGCGTCGCCAACGGTCAGGCGCTGGTTTACAACACGGCCTCCAGCAAATGGATTCCCGGCACCGCCACGTCGGGTGCCAGCGGATCATCGGGCCACGTGCAGTTCTCGAACGGCACGACGCTCAGCAGCGATGCTGCCCTCTATTGGGACAACAGCGGCAAGAAGCTCGGCATCGGCACGGCTTCGCCCTCATCCACGTTGCAGGTGATCGGCACCGCCACGGCCACCACCTTCAGCGGCGCGCATTCGGGCGACGGATCGGCCCTCACCAACCTGAGCGCCACCAACATCGCCAGCGGCACCGTGCCCACGGCGCGCCTCGGCAGCGGCACGGCAAGTTCATCCACCTATCTGAGGGGTGACAATACGTGGGCGACGCCGAGTTCGGGATTTCAGTCTGGCATGTGGTGTGGAATTCGCGCGGGAATCTGTTCGGGGACAACAGCGACGTATGCCGGAACGTCTGTAGCATGCAACGGAACGACGCTTACGGGAAGCTGCGTGTACAACGGTCACATGGATGGCTACGTGCTATCTGGCAACAATTGTCCAAGTGGATTTGTGCCAGTTACAGTAACATATGCTGTCATTATCAATGGAACTAATATCTCGCACCCGTTTATCACCTGCGTGAAAAGCTAATGATCTAGGGGCGATTTAAGGATGGGGCAGTACAGGGACATCGTCGGGGAGACAATTGATCCTTACATCGCCATGGCACACGCTCTTCCATTATCTCTTTATGCATCTTTAGTGCTGCCGTGATCTGGCGTTCCGTCATGGGGCGGGGGTGCCCGGCCAGCCGTGTCAACTTGCGAACGTCGATAAGCACCGTCATGCGGCGTCCGTCCCACCACGCGGGCCATGAGATGTAGCCCTCCCGGGATGCGATCAGGCGTTCTGCCGCGCCAATCGGTGTAGGTTTTGGAGTTGCGCTTCCGTTCGGCGGTCTTCGGGAGACGAAGCAGTGTCAGCATCGGCCATGCTCCTGACTCGTTTGCTCAGCCGTCGCGACCTCGTTTGGAGTTGTCGTGATGGCGAGCGCGGTCCGGTCAGCGGCTGCCTGCCGGATGATGGTTTCGAGATGCGGTGGGACAGCGTACCAGCTGTTCATCCCCTCGAAAGACACGAACAGCGTGCCGTCGCGGACGACGATATTCCGAACGCGAACAAGCAATGGTGGGGTCTTGCTGAGCACGTCGGCGGGTTGTGAATTCCGCCTTTGGTTCATCGTTCAGATGCCTCCACGCAACAGGTGGCGATAGCCGACTTCCGTCATCCACTTCGCACGGGTGAGGTGGCTGTCATAGGTACACCGCGCGACATCGGGCTGTGATTGCGGATCGAGGTGAAGCACGATTTGCGCGACCTCCTGCCAGTCGGCTCCTTCGGCGTCGGCATCGAGCAGCCTCAGATAGGTGATGCGGTGAAGATCATCATAGGGCGTCAGGCGCGGCACCGAGGGTGCCAGCGGATCGACGGCTGGATCGAATTCAGGTTTCGGCACCGGTCATCCTCCAGAAATAGGAAGGCAACGTAACAGCCACAGGCGCATCTTGAAGGCAAACAGAGGCACAACAATGGTCTTTTGCAATCAGGATGAAAGTGGCGCGCCCGCTGACGCGGACCGGGCTGTCGTGAACCGGGCCGCAAAGCGTCCCGGCCCTTTGGGCGTCCATCCCTCGCGCATGGTGAGCCGTGCGATGCAGGAATGGACCAGGTGAAGCAGTCCTAAGGGGCCAGCCCCTCGCGCGCGCAAGGCATCCAGACACGTCCCGCCGCATCCGCACGTCTCCCCGAAGACGGGGCCCCTCGTGCGGACCCTCGGCGGGCCGCGTCCGGACCCTCCTTGCACTTGCTACCCCCGGTCTCGCCGACGGGCAGGGTTGCAGCAGCAGCTGCAACCCAAGCCCAAGGAGACAGGGACATGAAATTACTTACCGAACAGCAAGCCGCCCGGATGCTGGCCAATGGCCGGTACAACGCCGATCACCCCGAACGTCCGAACGACTATCGCCCCGTCGTCAAACTGTTCTGCCCTTGGGGCGGCGCAACGTGGCTGCTCACCGAACTCGATCCCGAATGCCCGGACATCGCGTTTGGTCTCTGTGATCTCGGCTTTGGCTGCCCCGAACTCGGCTCTGTCTCCCTTTCGGAAGTCCAGAGCGTTAGCGGCCCCGGTGGGCTCCGCATCGAGCGCGATTTGCATTTCTCGGCGGACAAGACCCTTTCGGCCTATGCCGACGAGGCCCGCGCCGCCCAACGCATCATCGCTTGAGGGGAGGCGATCATGCGCACCGACGTCTATCAGACTATCACCAACAAGATCGTTGCCGACCTCGAACAGGGCATTCGCCCATGGCTGAAGCCGTGGAGTGTTGAACATGCAGCCGGGCGCATCACGCGCCCGCTGCGTGCCAACGGCATCCCCTATCAGGGCGTCAATGTCCTGATGCTCTGGACTGAAGCCGTTACCAAGGGCTACGCCGCGCCGTTCTGGATGACCTTCAAGCAGGCCATCGACCTCGGCGCTCACGTCCGCAAGGGCGAGCAGGGCTGCCTCGTGGTCTATGCCGACCGCATCCGCCGCACCGAGAGAAACGCGGAAACGGGTGAGGAGACCGAGGCCGAAATCCCCTTCATGAAAGGATACACCGTGTTCAACGTCGAGCAGATCGACGATCTGCCCGCGCATTTCTATGCGGCACCGCCACCCCGCGCGGAGCCCTTGCAACGGATCGAACGGGCCGAAGCGTTCTTTGCTGCAATACGTGCCGAAGTGCATCACGGCGGCAACCGCGCCTGTTATGTCGTCTCTCAGGACCGCATCGACCTGCCGCCCTTCGAAGCCTTCCGCGATCCCGAAAGCTACTACGCCACCCGCGCCCATGAGACCATTCACTGGACTCGCCACGAGAACCGCCTCAACCGGGAATTCGGGCGCAAGCGCTGGGGCGATGAAGGCTATGCGATGGAGGAACTTGTCGCCGAGCTCGGCTCCGCCTTCCTTTCTGCCGACCTCGAATTGACCCCGGAAGTTCGCGACGACCACGCCGCCTATATCGCGAGCTGGCTTGAAGTGCTGAAGCGCGACAAGCGGGCGATATTCACCGCCGCGTCTTATGCCCAGCGCGCCGCCGACTTCCTGCACGGGCTGCAACAGCCCGCGCGGGAGGAGGTTGCCGCATGAGCGCGCAACTTGGCTTTGACGCGCTGCTTTCCAGCGCCGATCAGATCAACGCCAACCGGCAGGTGGAGCGCGAAAGCGCTCACCTTCCGGGGGCCATGGAAGAGGCCTTGCCGTTCTACCGGGCTCTGATCGAGCGGCATCACGCCGCCATGCTGGCGGGTGACGCCGCCGCCGTGCTGGAATGCCACCGCGAGGCGCACCGGCTCGCCGAGAAACTGAATGGCTACGAGCCGGGGATCATCGCGGACGAGGACGCGCCGGGGTGCGTCCTCGACCGCGAGACACGCGCGCCCGATGGCGCGGTGCCGCTCTGGGGCCAGAGCGGCAGCTTCGAGATCACGGTCGGCACCATGCGCGCGCGGATCAGGATCGACGGATTGTTCGGTATCGCCTCGGGGTACTTCGTGTGGCCGGGGTTCGATGCGCGCGTGGTCGACCTCGATCAGCCCTTCATATCGGAAACCGGCTACCGGTCTTTTCTCGGGATCAGTGGCGCACTGGAGCCGGGTCACACGCCGGACAGCTTTGCAGCGGCGGTTGTCGAAGCCCATGTGAGGCGGGAGCTGAAGGGATGCCTTCTGACGATCAAGCCGGAGTATCGCCGCTAGGGAGCCGGTAGCTGAACCCGGCGCCTGCTGAAGCGGGACAACGCCGGGCGATGTTTACCTGCTAGCGTCCAACAAAGTGGAGGTCCGTCCGGACAAAATCGTCGCCCTTGAACTGCAAGGGCACGTTCATTGTCTTGGCCAGCGCGTAGGCTGCGCAATCAGCAAGATTCAGCCGTGTCTCGGAATTGATGCCCTTGCCGTACCGCTCGAAGGCGGCAACGGCTTCACGCGCCTGCGCCTCATCAAACGGGACAATTTCAAAGTCGTTCTCGATTTGCAGGAAGCGCCAGAAGCGCGCCAGCGCATTCGCACCACGGCGGATGCGGAGCACAATGGCCGCCTCATGCGCGTTCACGGCTGAAATAAGCAGCCGGTTCGCTTTCCGGATTTCGTCGGCAAAATGGCTTGCGTCAGGTTCACGCTCAAGAATGGCGATGAGGGCTGAACTATCGACGGCGATCATGGAGCGTTGATGTCGTCCATGATCTGCGTCGCCGGGCGCGGGTCAAGCACCGGCAGTGCTGCAATCTCCGCCCCGACCGCAAGCATCTCATCCACCGTCATCCGTCGGCGCGGATGTTGCGTGTCCCCGGCAAGGCCTGCCGCGGTCGCGCTCGCCTCAATCGCGCGCTTGATCGCTTCCTCAACAGAAATGCCCTGTGCCGCGGCCAGCCGCTCGGCAAGGCGTGTGATCTCTAGCGGAAGATCGGTCATTGTATCTCTCCTTTGCCAAGGATAGATCGCCCGATGGCAAAATTGCAAGTTCCATGAACGAGTTATGCTGTTTCCTGTCTTTGCAAGCGGTTGCAGGCAGAAGCAACGAGGCGGACGATCAGAGAGCTGCCTTCTCCGCCTCAAACACTCTGAGGCACGGCAGTCTCAATCGCCCGGGTAGCGACGCTTGTCCTTCAGCGCATGCTCGTAAGCTGCGACCATGTCGATTTCCTCCCAACCAAGCTTGTTGGCGAGAGACTTGAACACGAGCGGACTATCGAGGTGGGTTTTGCCCGTCATCATCCAGACAGGATCGGGCTGCCAGTCGTCTGAAACATACTTCCACGGTTCTTCATCGCCGAATTCTTGCCATGCGTCGCCAACGACGAAACAACGCGATTTGATGCGACCGGTCGCATCGTCAAAGTCGTCGCCCATCGCCAGATCACGCGGAAACAGATCGAAATACGAGAAGAGGGCGAGAACAGCGTATTCGCGGCGCAGTTCCAGCCCCCGGTCGGGGTTCTCGTCGTCGACGTCATATACCGCAGACGTGCTTCCGTTGATGATCGCCGTCAGCGCGTGTCTGAAGGCAGGAGCAAGCCTGAACTGGTTCGCCTCGTCGACTAGTCCCTCATCGAGACGGTGCGGCCATTGTGGAAGGCTCCAGAGGAATTTGGCGCGCTCCAGCCTTGCGGGGCCAAGGATGGCTTCGAGCGAGCGTGACGGTTGGCAGATTGCAGGCAGTGCGGTCGTGGGGGAAGACAGGACGAAGGCCGACGCCCCCAGCGCTTTGACCATCCTTCGCCGTGACAGCCTGGGCATCATGCAAGCCTTCTGGACCGAAGGTCCTCAAATTGTCAAAGCATCCAGATGGTCGAGTTCGAAATTCTCATCTCGTCAGCAGGCTTCCGGTAATAGGTGATCACGCGGCGATCATCATCGAGATAATCCAGATCGGCATAGTTCGAGAACGGGAGATTCATATACCGCGCCACGTTGTAAATTTCGTCATCGACGCTCTTTCCCGACTGCTCGATCTCCCAGCTTTCATCGCCAACCGTGAACCTCACCGCATCACAGCCGTTCAGCAACAAGGTCAGCGCCTTCCGGTATTCCGGCAGCAGCCGCAACCGCCCGTCGTCATCCACCAATTGCAGCGGTGCGATTTGTCGTCTGTCCTTGCGGATGATCTCGGCCATCACCCCGCGCACGGGAGCGCCCCGGCAAAGCCCGGCAAGACGCGCCATGCGGCGTGGACCGAAGCATTCCTCGACCGTGCGGAGTGAGGTGGGTATGCAAGCACTGGACATGGAAGGGGCGACTGCCAGTAGAACGCCTGCGCCGATTTGCTTCAACACCGTGCGTCGCGACTGCTCCAGCATCACGCGGTCTCCGGTTAAGGCCAATGCCCCCTAAGCACGTGACATCGTGTGAGGTCGAGCATGACACTCGTCCGTCCGTTCAGATTGTCGCTGTGCTTGCCAAGGGGCGGCCAGTTCGCCGCCATCAATGACCGGTAGCCTACACAACGGAAGACTCGTCGCGAAAGAGTCGAAAACGTGAACGTCGAAAATATTGTCCGGCGATTGGCAAGACCGTTCGCAACCGACGAAGCACTGTCCACGGCGACACACCGAGGGCCCTAGTCGCTGACTGTCTTCCCATATCGGCTCCGAGGCTGCCTTGCCGCTTTCGCTGACGAAGAGCGCGGAGGCTCGCGGTGGTAAGTGCCGGTCGATCGGCGGACAGGAATGACTTCCCGGCTTGACGTCACGTCCGAGGCAGCGCCGAACACGGATGCCATTGGGCGGCCAACGATCAACTGCGGCCTGCTGCACCGGTTTTGGCAAGCGGATATCCTCGCGGCAAAGGTCAGCGTTGTGATGTCATATCGCCCGCGTCTGCCTTCATGCGTGGTGAAATTGCCGATGGTTCTCTCCTTTTCGGTGAGACCACCACAAGGCGATCTTTCATCGTTGCCCATCGTAGCAGTCGACCGACGTCGCGCGCCAAGGCGCGCCCTCCGGGAACGCAAGAAAAAAGTGCGGACTTCGCCGAACTTTTTTCTTGCCGTTCGCCGTCTGCGGTCGACCGCAAAACGAGTGCAACGAGATCGCCGTTGTGGCGGCTCACTTAAGTGAAAAGGAGAGAACCATGATTATTGGCAATTTCACCTACGACAAGAAGGCAGACACCTATGCGGGCGACATCACCACGCTGACCTTTCAGCGCGGCGAGGTGCAAATCCGCCCCGCCGAGAAAACCGGTGCAGCCAAGGAGCCCGACTACCGGATCGTCACCCAGACGCCCAATGGCACCGTCGAGTTCGGCGCAGCCTGGGACCGCAAGAGCGAAGCCGGGAAGTCATTCCTGTCCGTCCAGATCGACGATCCGGCCCTTGGCGAGCCGCTGAATGCCGCACTTTTCGTCACCGAAAACGGCAAAGGGGCCACCCTGATCTGGAGCCGTTACAAGAAGAAGACAGTCAGCGACTAGCGCCACCTGCACCGGTCGCCCCAGCGGCCGGTGCTTCGCGGCGCGAACGGCCAGCCCCGGTTAGATGGAGCGAATGATAGATAGCTACAGTTGGATTGTGTAAGCCCCTGTGCCGAATACAATGTTAGTCAAGTGTCGCTATGTCAGTCGACTAGAATTTGGCTTTCGAAAACATCAAGATCAAACCAAGAAAGAACGCAACTATCACTCCATACATAACAAATTGCATCAGTCTGAAAGCGAATAGCCGAAGATCATCACGCAAGAATGACCAAAGGGTTATTCTGCGGGGGTCCGCTATTTGCTTTAGATCCCAATTTGGCGCATAGCTTTCAGTGCATTTGTTGTCTTTATCGATAGATTGAAAACAGCTCAGTATCGCAGTTAGATGCTTCTTCGGTGGCACAATGGTGTGCTCAACAACTTGTCCCGGCCTTAAGACAATTGTCCGCTTCTTAATTCGATTAAGCAAATCAGCGCGCTGCTTATTTTTGAATAGCTCAATTTCGTAGTAGTATTCCCGTGGCTCCGTGCACACATTCTCAATTCGTACAATGAACCCTCTGGTCACAGAGGCTGTCATCTCTGATCCACCTCCTGAAACGTCGCCATTGACCGCCGTCATTGGCGTATTGAAAGTATCGTAATCGAAAATCTTTGTGCGTCTAATCTTGATCTTTGCTTCACGTGCGAGAGAGAACTTGTCGACGCGAGTGGTGTCCTGTCCATTCGAGTTGGACGACTGTGTTAGAATATGTGAATCGGAACACATGCAGGGCACTCCTCTAGTATAGTCATTGCATGTAAGTATTATCAGCACAGTGAATGATGCCAACTATCAAGGGGTCGATTCGTTGGTTGTCTCTGTATCGCTTCAGATCATGTCGTGTAACTAGCGCCCACCGGCACCGGCCGCGCTAGCGGCCGGTGCTTCGCGGCGCGAACGGTCCGAGGCGGCCAAATGGAACGGGTCCTTGTCGAACAGCCCGGCAAGACGGGGAATCTTCCAATACGGCACACGACCGGAGAAGAACGGATCATGCTTCCCCGAAAAGAACGTGATCGCTTCATCGGGCGGCAAACTCATGATCCTCTCAAACGGCAGCAGCGGCACACGGCTTTCCGAGCGGGTATCGCTCTGCTCGGCACGGATCACCGAGCCCGCATAGGTTCGGCTGCGGCTTTCACCCGTGGTCATGCCGCCGCGCCGTTGCAGATAGTCCGCCGTATCGACGTCGGACGGCGTGAAGAATTGGACGAGGCCGCTATTGGCCAGAATGCTCATCCAGCGCTTGCCATAGAGCCCCTGCAATTGCGGCAGTGAACCGCCCCGGGTTTGCCGGAGGCTCCAACTCCTGAGAGGATGGAGCCATGACGAGCAAGACGACGAACAAGTTTTCCCCCGAGGTGCGCGAG
>NZ_UFQQ01000032.1 GCF_900218015.1 Rhodopseudomonas pentothenatexigens
GAGACCAACCCGGTCAACCTCGATCCCCGCATGGCCTCCTTCGCCAACGGCGTCCACCGCCTCGACGGACAGCTCATGGTCGTCCTCGACGTCGACAAAGTCCTCGAAATCGCAACCCAACGTATGGCTGCATGACGTCTGGAATGATCGCGGCGTAATCGCACGAACTGCCCAACCGGGCGTGAACTGATAGAGGCAGAAAATGAAGACATGTCTGGTGGTCGACGACTCGAGCGTCATCCGGAAGGTCGCGCGACGCATCCTCGAAGGACTCGACTTCGAGATCGTCGAGGCCGAAGACGGCGAAAAGGCGCTCGAAGCCTGCAAGCACGGGCTGCCCGATGCGGTGCTGCTCGACTGGAACATGCCGGTGATGGACGGCTACGAGTTCCTCCGCAATCTGCGCCGGATGCCGGGCGGTGACGCGCCCAAAGTGGTGTTCTGCACCACCGAGAACGACGTCGCGCACATCGCGCGCGCGCTGCACGCCGGCGCCAACGAGTACATCATGAAGCCGTTCGACAAGGACATCGTCACGGCGAAGTTTCAGGAAGTCGGCCTGATCTGACGGGGGTCGGAAGGTCGGTCTTTGACGGCGCGTTCGGGGACGCGACGGGGAGTGGAAGTATGCGTTGCGTCGGTGTTCTATGAGCGTAGCTCTGGCAGGTAGTCCCGCTACGAATTCGGCGCAATACGAGCCGTTGCGCGTGATGATCGTCGACGACTCGGTCGTCATCCGCGGTTTGATCTCGCGCTGGGTCGAAGCCGAGCCGGACATGGTGGTGGCTGCCTCGCTGCGCACTGGGCTCGACGCCGTCAATCAGCTCGAACGCGTCAAGCCGGACGTCGCGGTGCTCGACATCGAGATGCCGGAGCTCGACGGCATCTCCGCGCTGCCGCAACTGCTCGCCAAGAAGCGCGATCTCGTGGTGATCATGGCGTCGACGCTGACCCGCCGCAACGCGGAGATCAGCTTCAAGGCGCTGTCGCTCGGCGCCGCCGACTACATTCCGAAGCCGGAAACCACCCGCGAGCCGCACGCCGCCGACATCTTCAAACACGACCTGCTGCAGAAGATCCGCTCGCTCGGCGGTCGTGTCCGCCGCCGCGCCTCGGCCGCGTCCGCCGCACCGGCGGTCGAGCGCGCCCGCGATCCGCATCCGGCGCCGCTGGCCCCCCTCACACCCGCGACGCCGAGCGTCGCGAGCCAAGCCGCCTTGGTGAAGCGCTCGTTCGGTCCGACCGCGCCGCGGGTCCTGCTGATCGGCTCGTCGACCGGCGGACCGCAGGCGCTGATGTCGGTGGTCGCCGAAATCGGACCGGTGATCGACCGCTTCCCGGTGCTGATCACGCAGCACATGCCGCCGACCTTCACCACGATTCTTGCCGAGCATCTCGCTCGCGCCAGCCGGCATCCGGCGCATGAAGGCATCGATGGCGAGGCGATCAAGCCAGGCAATATCTACCTAGCTCCCGGCGGCAAGCACATGCGCGTCGCCAAGCAGGGCGGCAATCCGGTGATCGCGCTCGACGACGGGCCGCCGGTGAATTTCTGCAAGCCCGCGGTCGATCCGCTGTTCACTTCGGCGATCGATGTCTGGCAGAGCGGCATTCTGGCGGTGGTGCTGACCGGCATGGGTTCGGACGGCATGCGCGGCGGCAAGGAGATCGTCGCCGCCGGCGGCAGCGTGATCGCTCAGGACGAAGCCACCAGCGTCGTCTGGGGCATGCCCGGCGCTGTCGCCAATGCCGGCGTTTGCGCGGCGGTGCTGCCGCTCAATCAGATCGGCCCGAAAGTGGTTCGCCTGTTCGCTGGAGACCGCTCATGAATCCGGCCGACTACGAGTTTCTGCGCAAGCTGTTGAAGGAACGGTCCGGCCTCGATCTGTCGGCCGACAAACAATATCTGGTGGAGAGCCGGCTGTTGCCGCTGGCGCGCCGATTCAGCCTCGGCGGGATCGCCGAGTTGGTCCAGAAGATGAAGGGGATGGGCGCCGAGGCACTGATCGCCGACGTCGTCGAGGCGATGACCACCAACGAAACCTTCTTCTTCCGCGACAAGATGCCGTTCGATCATCTGCGCGAAGAGATGCTGCCGGCGCTGCTGCAGGCGCGAGCCGCGCGGCGATCGCTGCGGATCTGGTGCGCGGCGTCGTCGACCGGGCAGGAGCCGTATTCGATCGCGATGACATTGAAGGAGCTCGGGCCGGCGGTCGCCGGCTGGCGGTTCGAGATCATCGCCACCGATCTGTCGCCGCAGGTGCTGGCGAAATCCAAGTCGGGCCTGTTCAGTCAGTTCGAAGTGCAGCGCGGCCTGCCGATCCAGCTTCTGGTGAAATACTTCAAGCAGGCCGGCGAGGTGTGGGAGCTCAGTCCCGAGATCCGGGCGATGGTGCAGCACCGCCAGCTCAACCTGCTGCAGGACTTCTCCGCGCTCGGCACGTTCGACATCGTGTTCTGCCGCAACGTGCTGATCTATTTCGACCAGGCCACCAAGGTCGGAATCCTGGAGCGGATCGCCAAGCGGCTCGAGCCGGACGGCTATCTCACCCTCGGGGCGGCCGAAACGGTCGTCGGCCTGACCGAAGTGTTCAAGCCGCACGCGTCGCGCCGCGGCGTCTATCTGCCGAACCTGAAGTCGGCGCCTTCGATCGTCCCGGCGTTCCCCGCGACCACCGCCCTCAGCAGCCTGCGCGCCGGCTGAGGAGCGGCCCTCGGGCTCTTCAACCTCAGCATTACTACACGTCCTTCGTCGTTCCGGGGCGCTCGCGCAGCCAGCGAACCCGGAATCCCGAGGTTGTTGTGCAAGCCCGCAGCCAAAGTAGTCCCGGCGTCAACGCGTCCGCCTACAGCGCGCCTCGAAATGACTGGGCGAGGGGAGTGGTGCGCCTGACCATCTCCCAAAAACAAAAACCCCGCCATTTGCGGCGGGGCTGGAGGCTCACTCGGAAGGAGAGCGCCGGCTGGCGCTCCTGGGTAAACCTGGTCAGGCCGGGATGCGGACGTCGTCCTCGGACGGCTCGCGCAGCACGTAGCCGCGGCCCCACACGGTCTCGATGAAGTTGCGGCCGTCGGAAGCGTTTGCGAGCTTCTTGCGCAGCTTGCAGATGAAGACGTCGATGATCTTCAGTTCCGGCTCGTCCATGCCACCATAGAGGTGGTTGAGGAACATTTCCTTGGTCAGCGTGGTGCCCTTCCGCAGGGAGAGCAGTTCCAGCATCTGATATTCCTTGCCGGTCAGATGCACGCGCTGGCCGCCGACTTCGACGGTCTTGGTGTCGAGATTGACGACGAGATCGCCGGTCTGGATCACCGACTGGGCGTGGCCTTTGGAGCGGCGGACGATGGCGTGGATGCGCGCGACCAGCTCGTCCTTGTGGAACGGCTTGGTCATGTAGTCGTCGGCGCCGACGCCGAGACCCTTCACCTTGTCCTCGATGCCGGCGAGGCCGGACAGGATCAGGATCGGGGTTTTGATCTTGGAGACGCGAAGCTGCTTGAGAACATCATAACCGGACATGTCCGGCAGGTTCAGATCAAGCAGGATGATATCGTAGTCGTACAGCTTGCCGAGGTCGACGCCTTCTTCACCGAGATCCGTCGTGTAGACATTGAAACTCTCGGATTTGAGCATCAATTCGATCGACTGCGCAGTCGCGCTGTCATCTTCAATCAGCAATACGCGCATGCCAGTCCCCTCTAAGCGCCGCTACGGGCGTCAGGCGTCCGCACACTTGCGGCACTGGAAACGCCTTTGAAGAACTGATTCGGATCCTGACGAGGAATGGTTAACAAAAACTGATTCGGCTCCGCAAGGTCCCATCGTGCAATTTTTGTCGAATCGCACTAAGGTGTTGCGGGAAAGCAGCTTTTTGCTGACCGGCCCCTTCAAGTTCCACTTTAAGAGTAGGCGCTAACCGACTCTTTCGACTCGCCCTTCATTCTGAGGGGCGAGCGTGCTCAGCTACCAAAGACAGTGACGCAATGATTAACGATGCGGGTAAACACGAAGTTAAGGTGACAGCCCTCGCGTCGACGAACTTAAGGGTTTCGCAATGAAGGCCCTGGCGGAACAGATCGGCGACATCGACAGCGTCAATACCTACGGGCGCGTCGTCGGCGTCCGCGGTCTGATGGTCGAGATCGCGGGGCCGATTCACGCGATGAGCGTTGGGGCGCGCATCGTTGTCGAGACCGGAACGAACCGTTCGATCCCGTGCGAGGTGATCGGCTTCACCGGCAACAATGCGATCGTGATGCCGTTCGCCGGGCTCGAGGGCGTGCGTCGCGGCTGCCGCGCGATCATCGCCAACGCCGCGGCTCAGGTGCGACCGTCGCCGCATTGGCTCGGCCGCGTCGTTAACGCTTTGGGCGAACCGATCGACGGCAAAGGGCCCCTGGTACAAGGCCCGTCGCCGATGCCGTTCCGCAACCAGCCGCCGCCGGCGCATTCGCGCAAGCGTGTCGGAGCACCGCTCGATCTCGGCGTGCGCGCGCTCAATACCTTTCTCACCTGCTGCCGCGGCCAGCGCATGGGTATCTTCGCCGGTTCCGGCGTCGGCAAATCGGTGCTGCTGTCGATGCTGGCGCGCAACGTCGACGCCGCGGTGTCGGTGATCGGACTGATCGGCGAACGCGGCCGCGAGGTGCAGGAGTTCCTGCAGGACGACCTCGGCGAGGAGGGGCTGGCGCGTTCGGTGGTGGTGGTGGCGACCTCGGACGAGCCGGCGTTGATGCGGCGGCAGGCAGCGTATCTGACGCTGGCGATCGCTGAGTACTTCCGCGACAACGACAAGGACGTGCTGTGTCTGATGGACTCGGTGACGCGTTTCGCGATGGCGCAGCGTGAGATCGGGCTGTCGGCCGGCGAGCCGCCGACCGCCAAGGGCTACACCCCGACGGTGTTCACCGAGCTGCCGAAACTGCTGGAGCGCGCCGGCCCGGGGCTCGGCGAAGGCACCATCACCGGCATCTTCACCGTGCTGGTCGACGGCGACGATCACAACGAGCCGGTCGCCGACGCGGTGCGCGGTATTCTCGACGGCCATATCGTGATGCAGCGCGCGATCGCCGAGCGCGGCCGCTATCCGGCGATCAACGTGCTCAAATCGGTGTCGCGGACGATGCCGAAATCGGCCGATCCGATGTATCTGCCGCTGATCAAGCGCGCGCGTCAGATCATGGCGACCTACGCCGACATGGAGGAGCTGATCCGGCTCGGCGCCTACCGCCCGGGCTCCAGCGCCGAGGTCGACGAGGCGGTGCGGCTGCACGAACCGCTGGAAGACTTCCTGCGTCAGGGCAAGGACGAGGCGACCAGCCTGCAGTCTGGATATGCACAATTGGAGCAGATCCTGAGCAATGTAGAAACGGAACGCTAACTTTGTCCGGCCATCATACTTGGCACGTCAATCGATTTGCCGGTTGCCCCTGCGCGGCGGGCCGGCGTTGTCCCGCGTTGAATCGGGACTTCTGGGGAGTACGAGTCGATGAAGTCACGTGACACGCTGATCCGCCTGAAGAAATTTCAGGTCGACGAGCGGCGCCGGCGGGTCGCCCAGATCGAAGCGATGATTGCCGATTTCGAGCGGATGTCGGCCGATCTGGAGCGCGAAATCATCACCGAACAGGAACGCGCCGGTATCGCCGACCCGACCCACTTCGCCTATCCGACCTACGCCAAGGCAGCGATTCAGCGGCGCGAGAACCTGACCCGGTCCGCCGACGAATTGCGGGTGCAGCTCGAGGAGGCGCGCGGCCAGTTGTCGGAGGCGTTCGACGAAATGAAGAAGGTCGAGCTGCTCGACGAGCGCGATCAGGCCCGCGAGCGCGCCGAAGAGAGTGCCCGCGAGCAGGCCGATCTCGACAGCATCGGCCTGATGCGGGCGCGGCTCGGCGGCGCCGGCGCCGTCATCTGACGCCTGACATTGCGGCGATCGAAACAGCCCGGACCGCGTGGTCCGGGCTTTCGTTTGCGGTATCCACAGCCTGTGCAGCAACGTGGTGGAACGTTGCGTTGCACGATATGCTGGTCCGGTTCGGGTCGCCCGGCTCGAACCGGGGCGTGGCCGCAACGGCCATGGTGAGGTCTTAGGAATGCTGTCGCCGGCTGAGTTGGTTTCGCTGATCGCCGCGGTCGCCGAGCGCGATCAGGACGCGTTCCAGCGGCTCTACGATGCTACCCGGGCGAAACTGTTCGGCGTCGTTCTCCGTATCTTGCGGCGACAGGATCTCGCCGAAGAAGTCATCCAGGACGCCTACGTCAAGATCTGGAACAACGCCGCGCAATTCGATTCCAAGGTCGCTTCGCCGATCACCTGGATGGCGTCGATCGCGCGCAACCGGGCGATCGACGTCGCGCGCAAGCGCGGCGAAGTCTCGATCGAGGAGGAGCCGTCTGCCAACGACGTCGCGGCGGAGACGCCGGATCCGCTGGCGCGCCGCGAGATGACCGAGGAACTGAAGCGGCTGTTGGAGTGCATCGGCCGTCTGGAGCCCGACCGCCAGAAGCTGGTTCTGCTGGCATACTACAACGGCTGGAGCCGTGAGCAGCTCGGCGCCAAGTTCGGGGCGCCGGCCAACACGATCAAGACCTGGCTGCGCCGCAGCCTGCTCGATGTTCGGGGGTGTTTGGGACTGACCTGATGGCTCACAGCGAAGACCATAGCGCGCTCGCCGCGGAATATGCGCTCGGCACGCTCGACGCCGCCGAACGGGCGGAGGCCGAGGCGCTGATGCGCGACGACGCGGCGTTCGCGGCGCTGGTGCAGGCCTGGGAGCTGAAGCTCGGCGCGCTTAATCAGATGGTCGGGCTGGTCGAGCCGCGCGGCGAGGTGTGGGATCGGATCAAGGCGGCGATCGCCACCGAGTCACAGCGCGCGGTGCCGCCGCCGGCTGCGTCACCGAGCGGTGACGCAGCTTCGGGGGTGCTCGGTGCGCCGGGAGAGCCGATCTTGCCCCGCCCCGCCAACGACATCGGGCCCGCACCGTCGAGCGAGTCGACCGAACTCAGCCCGGAATCCAAGCGCGTCGTGTACTTCGCCAAGCGCGCTTATGTCTGGCGCGGCCTGGCGATGCTGTCGAGCGCGGTCGCGGCGTCGCTGTTGCTCGTGGTCGGCGCGCAAGTGTATCAGCCGGACATCCTGCCTGATGCGGTTCGACCGCCTGTTCGCACCAAGGTCGTGACGGTCGAGGCACCGCCGCCGCCGATTCCTGCGCAGTACGTCGCGGTGCTGCAGAAGGACGGCGACGCCCCGGCGTTCATCCTCACCGTCGACGCCGCCACCAAGACTTTCACCGTGCGCCGCGTCGCCGCCACGCCGGAGCCGGGCAAGAGCTACGAACTCTGGCTGGTCTCCGACAAGCTGCAGAAGCCGCGCTCGCTCGGCGTGATCGGCGGGCGCGATTTCACCGTCAATCCGGTGCTGTCCTCGTTCGATCCCGAGCTGGTCAACAAGGCGACCTACGCGGTGACGATCGAACCCGAAGGCGGCTCGCCGACCGGCGTCGCCACCGGCCCGATCGTGTTCACCGGCAAGCTGGTGGAGAGCGTGCCGCCGGAGCCGATGCGAACCGCGCCGCAGAAGTAACTGCACGGCGCCGGCCGGCACGGTGGCCCGAACGAGATCGGTCAGACCGAGCTATTTCACAAAAGAAAAACGCCCGTGGGGAGCGGGCGTTTTCCTTTGGGTCTCCACCTGGGGTGAGTGGGACCTCCTCAGCTCACGCGTTGGCCAGGGGGGCTATCCGGCATGCGTGACGGCTGGAACGGTTAGCGGACCACCATGGTCTCCGCCTTGCTGATCGCCATCGGTTTGCCTGCTTTGATCACCTTAGCGGTCTGGGTGTAGCCGTCGTCGGCGCCGAGGCGCGCGCTGATCCCGAGGCCCGCCACCGCGATCCCCGCCACCAATGCCACGGCCACAATCTTCAGGTGGGTGGTGCGATCGGCACTGTAGATCGAATGGTTCATCGCGGAGCCTCCTGGTGTCTTCTCCACCCTCGGAAATTCGTGTTTGCGATCCCGAAGCAGGTTCAAAGAACTCACGCAGAAAACGTAGGAAATCCTCGGCCCGTTCCGCAGGGGTGGTCACAAGCGCGTGAACAACTGTGATCCTGCGCGAGAATGCAGTGCGAAATCCCTGGCTAACTTACTGAAAATTAATCAAATCAAGGATGACAGGAGCAGTTCTGGCCGTTGGCGACGCAGCAGTGTCAAGGTACCTTTCGGGCCGCCATAGAGCTTGTCTGTTGCCCAAAAGTCGCGCAGCGGAAAGCTCGCTGCGGCGCAGTGCAACCAATCGCTCAGACGCTGCCGACGGTCTTCAACCGGGCCCGCGGATGGATTTCGGCCTGTGACATCACCGTGGTCTGCGCGCGGAAGCGCTCCACCAGCGAGCGGACGAACGGGCGGATCGACGCCGAGGTCACCAGCACCGGCGCTTCGCCTTCGCGGGCGGCCTGTTCGAACTTGTCGCGGACCGCAGTCATGAATTCCGACAGTTTCGACGGCGCCATCGCCAGGGTGCGGTCTTCGCCCTGTCCGATGATCGACTCGGCGAACGCCTGCTCCCATTTCGCCGACAGCGCGATCAGCGGCAGGTAGCCGTTGTAGGAGGTGTTCTGCGCGCAGATCTGGCGCGCCAGCCGGGCGCGGACATGCTCGACAATCGTCGACGGATTGCGCGAGAACGCCAGCGCTTCGGCGACGCCTTCGAGAATGGTCGACAGGTCGCGGATCGAGACGCGTTCGGCGAGCAGCAGTTGCAGCACGCGCTGGATGCCGGAGACGGTGATCTGGCCGGGCACGATGTCCTTGACCAGTTCGCCCTGTTCCTTCGGCAGGTCTTTCAGCAGCTTCTGGGTCTCGCCGTAGGACAGCAGGTCCGACATGTTGGCTTTGAGCAGTTCGGTCAGGTGGGTCGACAGCACCGTGGCGGCGTCGACCACGGTGTAACCCTTCAGCGAGGCCTCTTCCTTGAAGTTGGCGTCGACCCAGGTTGCGGGCAGGCCGAACGTCGGCTCGGTGGTGTGGATGCCGGGCACCGTCACCTGCTCGCCGGCCGGGTCCATCACCATGAACTGGTTCGGCCAGATCCGGCCCGAGCCGGCGTCGACCTCCTTGATCTTGATGACGTAGGTGTTGGCCTCGAGCTGGACGTTGTCGAGGATGCGCACCGCCGGCATGACGAAGCCCATCTCGATCGCCAGCGAGCGGCGCAGCGCCTTGATCTGCTCGGTCAGGCGGTCGGTGCCGTCCGGGCCGTTGACCAGCGGCAGCAGCGCGTAACCGAGTTCGATCTTGAGGTCGTCGATCCGCAGCGCCGCGGCGATCGGCTCCTCGGCGGACGCCGCAGCCGCTGCAGCCGCCGCCGCTTCCGGCGCCACCGCGGCCTGCGCCGCCTCGGCGCTGACTTGCGCTTTGCGCTTGCCGGCTTTGAACGCGAGATAGCCCGCCCCGCCGCCGAGCGCCAGGAACGGCAGCGTCGGAATCCCCGGCAGCGCCGCCAGCACCAGCATCACCGCGGCGGCCATGCCGAGCGCCTGCGGGTAGCCCGACAATTGGCCCATCATCGCCTTGTCGGCCGAGCCGGTGATGCCGGCCTTGGACACCAGCAGGCCGGCTGCGGTCGACACGATCAGCGCCGGGATCTGCGTCACCAGGCCGTCACCGACAGTCAGCAGCGTGTAGGTGTGGCCGGCCTCGCTGAACGATAGGCCCTGCTGCATCACGCCGATGACGATGCCGCCGATCACGTTGATGAACACCACCAGCAGGCCGGCGATGGCGTCGCCGCGGACGAATTTCGAGGCGCCGTCCATCGCGCCGAAGAAGCCGCTCTCGTCTTCCAGCTCCTTGCGCCGCGATTTGGCGGTGGCTTCGTCGATCAGGCCGGCCGACAGGTCGGCGTCGATCGCCATCTGCTTGCCGGGCATCGAATCCAGCTGGAAGCGCGCGGCGACTTCGGCGATACGGCCCGAACCCTTGGTGATGACCACGAAGTTGACGATGATCAGGATCGTGAACACGATGATCCCGATCACGAAATTGCCGCCCATCACGAAGCCGCCGAACGCCTCGATGACGTGACCGGCGGCCGCGGTGCCCTCGTGACCGTGCGACAGGATCAGCCGGGTCGACGCCATGTTCAGCGACAGCCGCAGCATCGTCGAGATCAGCAGCACAGTCGGGAACGAGGAGAATTCCAGCGGCGCCTGGATGAACAGCGCCGTCATCAGGATCAGAATCGACAGCGTGATCGAGATCGCCAGGAACAGGTCGAGAATGATCGCCGGCAGCGGCAGGATCAGCACGACCAGGATGGTCAGCACGCCGATCGCCAGCGCGAGATCGCCGCGCCGCAGGATCGCGATCATCTCTTTGACGCTGGGGATGCCCGACCCTGAGCCCTGGCCGACCGTAGTGTCCGTCATGTCCGCCGTCGCCTCTCGCGCATGTCGCTTGCCACGAACGCCGGGGCGCAAAGCGGCCGTGGGGCCGCTGGGGCCGACGTGAGGCACCGCACTGGCGTCCACGGGCATTCCCCGATGTTCGCGGCCGACGACACTTCAATTCACTGGGCAAAATTTGCCCGGTGCATGGTTAGCAAAGAGTTAACGCCGGCGGGGGTGCGACCGCATGGCAGGGTGCCGTGGCGCCCGGCTTGACCGCAGCGCGCGGTCCGGAAACTCTGCAACCATGGAAACGCCCTTGGGAAAGACCGGCAAAACGCCGGCGTTCACGCTCGACTCGCGCCAGGCGTGGGTCCGGCTCGGATTGGCGCTGGTGATCGGTTCGATCGGCAGCGTCGGGATGTGGTCGGTCGTCGTCGTACTGCCGACCGTGCAGGCGGAGTTCGCCGCCAGCCGCGGCGCCGCCTCGCTGGCCTTCACCATGGCGATGCTCGGCTTCGGCCTCGGCGGGGTCGCCACCGGCAAGCTGACCGACCGGTTCGGCATCGTCGCGGCGATCGGATCCGGCATCGCGCTGATCGCGCTCGGCTATGCGGGAGCCGGGCTGTCGACCTCGCTTTGGCAGTTCATCGCGTTGCACTTCCTGATCGGCGCCGGCGCCTCGGCGACGTTCGGCCCGCTGATGGCGGAAGCCTCGCATTGGTTCGAGCGCTATCGCGGCCTCGCCGTGACGATCGCCGCCACCGGCAATTATCTCGGCGGCACGCTGTGGCCGCCGCTGGTCAATTGGGGCAGCGCCACCATCGGCTGGCGCGCCACCCATCTTCTGATCGGCGCATTCTGTGCCGTGTCGATGACGCTGGTCGTTCTGTTGCTGCGGGCGCAGATGCGCGGCCACGCCGCCACCAGCCACGCCGCGGCGCCGCCGCCGAAGATCGATCTGCAGCTTCCCACCAACACGCTGACCGCGCTGCTGTGTGTCGCCAGCATCGCCTGCTGCGTGGCGATGGCGATGCCGCAGGTCCACATCGTGGCCTATTGCGGCGACCTCGGCTACGGCGCGGCGCGTGGCGCCGAGATGCTGTCGCTGATGCTGGCATTCGGCATCATCAGCCGGATCGGCTCCGGCTTCCTGGCCGACCGGATCGGCGGCATCCGCACGCTGCTGCTCGGCTCGGTGGCGCAGGGTGTGGCGCTGCTGTTCTATCTGTTCTTCGACGGCCTCGGCTCGCTGTACGTGATCTCGGCGATGTTCGGCCTGTTCCAGGGCGGCATCGTACCGGCCTATGCGATCATCGTGCGCGAGGCGATGCCGGCACGCGAGGCCGCCACCCGGGTCGGCCTCGTGATCATGGCGTCGGTGCTCGGGATGTCGTTCGGCGGCTGGATCTCCGGGGTGATCTTCGACGCCACCGGCTCGTATGCCGCGGCCTTCGTCAACGGCATGGCCTGGAACGCGCTCAACGTCGCGATCATGCTGATGCTGCTGCTGCGCGCCCGCCGCCGCGGGCCGCGGGTGGCGATGGCGTGAGCCGGGGAGGGCGGCGTCAGGCCGACAGGCGGTCGTGCCCGTCGCGGCCGGCCGAGCGGCAGCGATTGCGGCCGTCGCGCTTGGCCTGCAGCATCGCGTGGTCGGCGCGGTCGAGCAGCGCGGTGCCGTTGTCGCCGCTGCCATGGGTGGAGACACCGATGCTGACCGTGACCGGTCGCCCGAGCCCGTCGAAATCGTGCCGGCTGATGGTGCGCCGGACCGTCTCGGCCGCTTCGCAGGCGCCGGCTTCTCCGGTGCCGACCAGCACCGCGACGAATTCCTCGCCGCCGAGCCGGCCGACGAAGTCGGTGCTGCGCAGCGACCGTCCGATCAATCGCGCCACCTCGATCAGCGCGGCGTCGCCGGCGGCGTGACCGAGGGTGTCGTTGATGGTCTTGAAGTGGTCCACGTCGATGAACAGCAGCGACAGCTCGTCGCCGGACCGCGCCGACCGCGCCACCTCGCGCTCGATCCGCTCCAGCAGCGAGCGGCGGTTGGCGAGGCCGGTCAGCGGATCGGCCAGCGCCAGCAGCTTGAGTTTCCGGGTACGCTCGGAGACCTCGCGCTCCAGCCGGCCGTTGACCTCCGACAGCAGCATCTCCGAGGCCTTGGCGTTGGTGATGTCGGTCGCCGCCGCGATCAGTCCGATGCAGGCGTTGCGGCTGATCCGTGGACTGATCTTCTCCACGATCCAGCCCCAATCTCCGGACGCGGTCTTCACCCGGGCCTCGACCGTCGCGGTTCGGCCGGTGGCGAGCACGTCGCCGATGCACGACAGGTAGCGTTCGCGATCCTCCGGATGCACGAAGCCGGCCCAGTCGATATCTGTGGCGGCAGTCTGATCGATGCCGACGAAGTCGTACCAGGCCTTGTTGACGAAGCAGCGCTGACCGGACCGGCCGCTGACCCAGATCAGCGACGGCGCCTCGTCCGACAGCATGCGAAACCGCCGCTCGCTCTCCATCAACGCGTCGATCAGCACCTCCTCGACCGCCAACTCGTCGTGGTCGTCGGTCTTGGTGCGGTCGATCAGCGCCTGGGCGATGCGGCGGTCGAGCTTGAGGATGTGGCCGACCAGCCAGTTGATCAGAAACGCCAGAAAGGCTTCGGCGGCTTCGACGTCGGTCAGATCGGTGCGCGCGGCGAGGCGGTCGACCTCGCGCAGGAACGTCCGGTGGACGCAGACGTGCCGGTCGATCTCGGCGGCGGGCAGCCGCGAGCAGCGCATCAGCGCCTCTTCGTCGCAAAAGTGCATCCGCGCGTAGTCGCGCAGCCGTTCGATCAGCGCCGACAGCTTTGGCATCGCGTCGCGGTGCTGGATCGCGCCGGCGAGCTGATTGGTGATGTCGAACAGCCCGCGATGCTGTTCGTCGATCCGCTGATCGCCGGTTTCATACAGCGGGTTCCATGGGAAGAGCGGCATTGGCGCGCCTACGGTCGATCGTTTGCCGACCCTAGCGCCACGATTGTTTGGGGCGGGTTAAGCGCGGCCGGCTGTTGTTGCCCGGCTGGGGGCGCCGATGCTCGAATGCCCGGCCGGATGCCGCCTTTGCCGCCGCGGATGCCGCGGCGCCGGTACCGCACTGGGGGCTGGAAGACGCCGGGCGAGCGGTTTCCGGGGCGATTCACGCCCGCGGCGGCGCCGCTTCATCCGGCGTTAACGATCGAATTGCTGCAGCGGCCGGGCCGGTCGCGATGCGACCGTCGCGGCGTTCGGTGCCTGCGGCCACCATTCTCGCGGCGCCGGGCCCGGCCCAAGCTGCCGATTGCCGCAGCCGGGGCGCCATTGTATGGGGAGACCGCACCGTCCGCCGCCCTCTGCGGCCGCCGGCGGGGCCTGTAGCTCAATGGTTAGAGCCGACCGCTCATAACGGTCTGGTTGCAGGTTCGAGTCCTGCCGGGCCCACCAGTCTTAACGGCCATGCGCCGCCGTCCAAAGGGCGATTTCGAGCGGGAGCGATAAACCGTGCCGAATTTCCCCTAATATCGGTCAATAACGGCGAGGGTTCCTTGACATCTGCTGATGCGGTTCGCCAGCATTAGTTGTTTCACGCAGATCGTTTGGCGGCTCGCCGCATTAGTCGCGCGAATAGTCCAGTTTTCACTCTGACCTCGCGGCTGCGTTTTCACCCAAGGTAGTTCCATCTGTCCGAACAGCAAAGCGTCGATGTCTCTCCCCACCAAACAATTTCCGCCACCGGATTCTTGGGAAGAATTCGAGAGCTTGTGCGCGGACTTCTATGCACTGGAATGGAAAGACTCGGCTACGCAACGTCACGGTCGGCAAGGCCAACCACAAGGCGGAGTAGATATCTATGGACGCCCGGACGGCAAGAATTATACGGGCGTTCAATGCAAAAAGAAGGACATCTGGCCGCCCAAAGAGCTCACGACCGATGAGATTGACCAAGAGGTTGCCAAGGCGAAAACGTGGAAGCCGGGTCTCAAGCATTTTGTCATCGCAACCACCGCATCGAATGATAAAACGGTGCAAGCCCATGCGCGCGCAATAACGGAAGCACACAAAAAAGAAAAGCTATTCGCGGTTAGAATCGAAAGCTGGAAAGAAATAACGAGAAGGCTCGCAAAGTATCCGGACCTATTGCGCACTTATGGCTATTTGCCCGACCTGTCTCATGCAACTCAGCAGGCCGCCACCGCCATTGCTGACGAGACGTCTAAGCGGGTGTTGGCAGGGTTGAGTGACGCAAGTCTTAACCAGCAACAAAGCTATATTTCCGATGCACAGCAGAATGCCGGACTGACCGAGGCGTTGGAGCGCGACCTGGCGGCTCGATATGACCGCGCGATGCGCCGGTCATTTCTTCCCGAGGCCATGGCGACGGATGAGTATGGAAGCGTTGCCGACATTGCTTGCGAGCCCCCGTACACCACCGTTGCTCCGGACCTTCGCCGCGCAATAATCTTGCGGGCCGCACGCAGCGCGGCGGTAAGAGGTACGCTGGAAAAGGCCGAAGAACTTCTGACGATAGTGCAAACCGTGCCCGGTGCCGAGTCTGACCGGCTAGCCCGCGCGCGAGTACTTGAAAGGCGCGGCGACATCGATGGAGCGCTCGCCCTCATCAGGGATCGCACTGACGCGGACTCGCGCTCAACGGTGTTGAACATAATTTTGCGGCATCGGGGACCTGAGGCGGCTCTGAAATGGTTTGCCGACAAGCAACTTTCCGTCCGAGATTTGACAACTAACGGTCTGCGAACACTGGCCGGAGCCCACCTTAAAACGGAAGATTTGGACGCATTGCGGTCCCGCCTGGAAGAGCTCTCGACCGAACAATTCAATCAGGGTCCATATTTTCGTTTTCTGCGTGCGATAGTGAACATGGCTTCGGTATTGCCGATACCGGACAGAGACCTTGCTTTTTAGTAGTTTTCAAATGGACGCCCGGCGTGGGACGCGTTCTGTGCTCGACGTCGGCACGACCGCAGCACGCCTCGACCTCGCCATAGGTGATCTGATTGCATTGCTTCCGGTTGCCGCACAGCTTGAACTTTATCAGGCGAAACGGTTAGCCGAAAATTACTTGCGCTGGTGCGAATTGCTGCATCCGCATCGCAGGGAAATAGGCCTTGCGCGTCTGCGGGAGGAAATGCAAGACATTCGCATCGCGAAAGAACGCCTGTCACTCGCATTCGCTTTCGACTCTAGCTTCGATCCGAAAGAAATCGAACAGTACCTGTCAGCGCGTGAAGACCTTGGCGGTCTGGACGACGATGACCTGAAGGCCGCGCTTATCATTAGGATACATTCCAAGGAGCCCGCGAGCGTTGCGGAATTAATCGCACGATACCGGACACGGTTTGAGGCGTCGTATAAAGTCCCGCCGATCTTTACCATCGAGATCCAGGCGCTCGCGCTGGCCGGTGACACGGCTTCTGCACGGCTGTTACTCGACAAACACCGTGCCGAGCTTACGCCAGAGGGCGTCGCTGGTTTCGAAGCCCTGATTAAAAAGTCGGAAGGTGAAGACCCGGTCGCTGAAGACTTGAAGGTCTATGAGCAAACTAGAAATCCCGAAGCTCTGCGCTCCTTGGTTATGTCGCTAACGGCCAAAAACGACCACCGCGCAATAGCCAAATATTCGGAGGAGCTGTTCGCACAATCCTCTGACCCCCACGACATTGCGCGAGCTGCGCAGGCCCATGCACGTCTCGGTGACGATGCAGAATTAATGCGGGTTATTGAGGCGCATCCGCTCCTGAAAGAACTTGAACCTGGGTTATTGCAACACTACGCGTGGGCGCTTTTCCGAAAAGGCAGATTGAAGGAAGCAAAAACGGCGGCAGACGCACTTTTGAGCTCTGACCGCGACTTGCAGCTCGAAATCGCTATAGCGGTCGAGTCTGGCGAATGGGAGTCTCTGGCCAAGCCGCTGGCGGCATATCTTGATGACGTCTCGAAGCACTCGGGACTGACGTTGATACGTGCGGCACACCTTGCACAGCAATCAGGACACGGGCCGTTTATGGACTTAGTGCGGGCTGCAGTTTCGAAAGCAGGCGACAGCCCGCATGTTTGGCTCGGCGCTTACACTGCGATAATTGAAGCTGGGCTTGAAGAGGAAGTGCCTGAGAGCCACGAGTGGTTCAGGAAGGCGCTGCAACACTCTGGAAAGAGAGGCCCCATCCAACAGTTCGAGCTTAAGGATATCCTTCCGCAGCAGCGTGAATGGGATAAGCGCACGGCGGATATCAGCGAACGGGTCAACAAGGCGGAAGTGCCACTAGTCATCGCCGCGCCGGGACTCCGAACGACTGTTGTCGACATTCTGTTGCGAAATCTCGTTCGTAATTCGAGTTTGGAAGACGCTCGCAGGAAGTACGTCATTCCGCTTTTCAGTGGACATAGGCCACCGGAGCGCGTCGGTTCAGCGATCACGAGCTTGGGCCTAGATATCTCGGGACTGTTAGTCCTCGGATGGCTTGGCGTGCTTCCGAAGGTATTCAAGACGTTTAAGACAATTGCTCTTCCTGCGACCATCCTCACGGAGTTGTTCGATGGCAGGCGCCGCGTCCAACACGTGCAAAAGTCGCGGATAAAGCGAGCGCGGGAGCTTGAACAGACAATATTGCGCAATCGCATCAAAATTGTGCGGCCTCTCGAGAGTGACGCCGAGCCATTATCGGAAGAATTCGACTCGTCTCTTTCCGCGCTGATTCGGAATGCCGTCGATGCTGGCGGGATAGTTTTGCGGCCGGGACCGGTTCACCGACCTGGTCTGGAGCAAAAACCAGCCGACGTAACGGCGCACCTTCCTCATTTGTCGGACATGCATGCGCTGCTGAAGGTTCTTGTTGAGCGCGGCGCGGTTAATCATGCCGAAGAAGAAACAGCGAGAAACTATTTCAATCTCCAAGACAAAGGTCTCCCGGGTTGCGCTGAGCCGGACTCTTCGAAACCGCTCTTCATCGACCAGTTGGCACTTATCTATCTGCAGACAACCGGCCTCCTCGACGCCGTCATGAAGACATTCAAGGATGTTCGGATCGAAGGCGTGGCGGAAGACGAGGCACTGGCGCTCATCGAGCATCATCAACACGTGGAGGAGGTGCTGAATATCATCGACGATATTCGGGACAACATTAGAACGGCGAACGCATCCGGCAGAGTGTCATTCGGGCCGCGCCGGATTGAGCGTGGCAAGCGGGAGGATGATACACCGTCGACGTTGCACCTTTTGTCAGACTTGACAGCCGTCGACGCAGTGGTTTGCGACGACCGGGCCCTGAACAAGGAGAATTTCGCCGCCGATGTAAATGGAAAGCGCATTCCCTGTCTGTCGACGCTTGATGTCTTGGAAGAACTTCGCGGCAGAGGAACGCTTTCCGAAGCCGAGCGTCTTTCTGCACGTCACAAATTGCGCGTTGGCGGAGCGGCTATTGTGCCTGTTGAAACTGCAGAAATGTCTCATGCTGTAGGCCGTAGCCACAGCGCAATGTCCGCAGAACTACGAGCCATTCAGGAAAGTATCGACTTGGCGCGCGTTTCGGAGATACCTTCGTTTCCGCGAGAAATCCGCTGGTTCGCCAACACGAGCATGGCCGTCAAGGCGGCAATCATCCCGATTTGGAAATCAGTCCATAACGCAGAGCTCGCGGGTGGCCTGTCGGATATGGTGATGCAGATTGTTCCTAAACCCGAGGATTGGGGCGCCCGGTGGGACAACGAGCCTCCACCGGAGTGGGTAGAGGCCGTCAATCGCGTAATCATGTCGACGCTCGCATTTCCAGTCGAGCTAGGCGAAACCGAGACAATTGCAGCTTACAACGCGTGGTTTGAACTTAGTTGCCTTGAGCCACTGCGTGCCGTATGGCCCGACCGGTATCAAGCCGTAGTCGAACAATTGCGTGCATTCATTTTATCTGGCGAGGATGATGTTGTTGAAAAAGTCAAAAAAAAGCACAAGGCCCACCAAGCCGCGGCGAAGCCAAAGAGGCGGGCGGCGAAAAAAAAAAGGCGCAAAGCGAAGCGTAAAGGTAAGGGTCGCCGAAACCTTGCCTGACCTGCCGCGCTTGAAGGCGGTTTTCGCATTACGCAAACTCGAAGGGCAATTGTCGTCCGATGTCATCTCGGACGGAGCTATCGCGAGTAAGTTTGATATCCCTACGCACAGGCCTGCGCATTTGGGTCCTGATGTCACCGTTCACCAGGATCGACTGTTGGCCGCATTCAGGGATGTACTGGCGGGAAAGACGGTAACGTCCATCGTTGACGAAAATGGTAAGCGGTTAAAAGCGGAGATTTCCATCACCGAGAACGGGACTGCGCGAATTGCCGCTAATAAAAATACATTCGTGTTCACACACGCAGGCCTCCTTAGCCCGGACCGGGACACTCGACGCTCTTATCTCGACCGTTATCTGAAGGAGCGGTCACTCGCTAGCGGTTCCGTGGATGAGTTGCGAGGTATAGTGAGCAAACAGGTGGTCACAGACGATGACTTTGTAACTGCAGTAAGCACTATGTCCGGCTCACCCGAAAGTATCATCCAAAAGATTAGGTCGAAAGTGGCGGCTCGCGATCTGTCGAATGCCGACTTGCTGCCCGAGGATATGGGATACTGGGACAATTTGGTTGCTCGCTGGCGGAATTCGGAAACCTTGGAGGAGTTTCTGCATCTGGAGGCCGAGGAACAGCGAGCGCGCGCGTTCCACGAAAGTCCTACCGGTGCCTTCTTTGTGAGTTCGTTGTCGTGGTGCGCGCCCGGCCTTGTTCCGGTTGACATATTTAGGGAACTGCCAGCCGATACGATATTGAATCTCTTTGAGCGCGCATCGTCATTACCCGATCATTTTGCCGTCATTGGCGCGTTTGAAGTCTGCTGCGAGCGGTTCGCTACGGATGCTCGCTTCGAGGCAGCGGGCACGAAGCTTCTCGACCAGCTATTCGGCGATATGGAACAGTTGCTTGAGCGCTGCACGTTTTTTGCCGCGATATTTATTCTCACTCTGGTCCGTTTGGCACAGCATCAGCAACTTAAACGCAGACCGCCATTCTGGCGTCGCATTACTGCAGCAGCCAACGCGTCATTAGTAACGCGTGCCTGCGGTGCGGACAATGCGGAGAAGCTATTTGAGTGGGTCGTGAATCACTCTGGAAAAGCATTTCTACTATCAACTCTACTTGAAGAGGTGTCCGAAGCGCGATGGAAACCCGAATGGGCGTCGGGAAATCATCTCACAGCGGACGCCGTTGGCCGCGCTGATGCGGCGCTCCAGAAATTTCCGGAAGCTACAAGGCCCGCCGCGTGGGTTGAGCGCATTGAAATAGCGCGCGAGTGGATAACCCAAAAGAAATTGTCCGTGTTCGCCGTAATTCCGGCGATTGGTGAAAGCGCGCGCCGCAAGCAGCCCACACTGGAGGAAGGCGCGGGCTTTCGCGACTCCTTTCAAAAGTTCTGCAACGCGCCAACATTGGATGCACTTATTGACTGCACGCCAGGCGTTTACATCGTAGGAGCGCCGAAAGAGTTCGTAATAGCCTGTCATACAGTTATTGCCGATTTGCAAAAGACATCGGCGCGTTTATTCGATAACAATACCAAGTTCGCGTTGCAGTTGCTCTCATACGTTGCGGTATTGGCGCATGACGAAGCCTTGGCTGATTCCGTCGCGCAATTTTCTCTAGAAAAAATCCGCGAGCTGAAAGAAGACGAAACGACCTTCGAAATCATTCTTCGCTTGGTCGAGTGTGCGAGCGCATACGTGGACCGCACCAAGGCGGCAGACACGTTGGCGCGGCGTTTGGAATCAGTATCATTCTTGGCGAAGCCGTCGGCGTCGCCCGACCTTCATGACTCACTTCGTCATCTCCAGCTCGTCTGGGATGCGCTATCACAACGTCTTGGACGCGCCTTGGCAGCTTCAAGGCTAGCGCGGCGTGCGGCGTGAACATCAAACATCTTTGATGCACTTGGGCGCGTCGGCTTACGCCGACCGGGCCATATACGCTTGCTGCGTAGGACACACCCAGCCTAGCGGAGCTTGTCTCGGCCCTTCGGGTGGCTATCCCTCGCGCAAATTTACGAGCTTGCAGCCCCTTGCACCGTCAAGGCGAACCTTCGGGCTTCGCCTTCGGCCTGACGGCTTGACCCGGGTCATTGCCGCTAGGCTAGTTCGGTTTGCTGTTGCAAATCATGGTAGGTCGAAGGGGCGATCGGTAAAACCCTGCAGATTGGCTCGACCCCATGCGCCCCACGATGATCGTCGATGAATACGATCATGGCTTGGGCCGGCGGTCGAGCTCCGCCGTCGCAAAATAGGCGCTGGCCTTGCGCAGGATCTCGTTGGCCTGCCGGAGCTCGCGGTTCTCCCGCTCCAGGACCTTCAGCTTCTCGGCCATCTCGGTCGGAACGCCGGCCCGCTTCCCGCTGTCGATTTCCGCCTTCTTGAGCCAGTCATGCAGCGTCTGCGGCGTGTAGCCGATCTTGGCCGCGATCGACGTCACCGCCGCCCAGCGCGACGGGTGCACGCCGGCGGCGCATGCTGAACACCGGCGCAACGCCTTGCTTCAGCGCCCGATCGGGAACGGGCGCCCGTCGATAATCGCTTCCATCGAGAAATACGACGTGACGGTTTCCAGCTCGGTCTTGTTGATGATGGTCTGATACACCTTGTCGTAGTTGCTCATGTCGCGGGCGGCGATTTTCAGCATGTAGTCGAAGTCGCCGCTGATCCGATAGAACGCCACGATCTCCGAGATCGATTCGATCTGCGCCCGGAAGCGCTTGAGCCATTCGGCTGAATGCCGCCGGGTCCGCACCATCACGAACACCGTCATCGGCACGCCGACGGCTTCCTGGGAGACGCGCGCCCCATAGCCGGTGATCGCGCCACTGGCTTCGAGCGCCTTCAGCCGTCGCCAGAACGCATTCTGGGACAGCCCGACTTCGTCCGCGAGCTCGCGTTGCGAGCGCGACGAGTCGGCCTGCATGGCCGCAAGAATCCGAAGATCAATTTGATCGATCTTATGGGCCATTATCGGGTCAAACTCCTCAAAATTGGTCGTTAGATGAGTGAAATATGTGAACATTCCTGCAAAATCAATCACTAATCTTACCGCCAAGACGGCCGCGGAATGATCTGCGCGGCGTCGGGCGATGATCAGGCGTGCCGGGTCCTCGCTGGTGCAGGAGGCGGATACGGGGGGCGTCCGTCCCGCTGTTTCCACGGCGCGCGGGGTTCGTGAAGTGATGACGACGGTTCAAATGGCGACGGCGCGCAATCTTCCTGCGGAGCCCAGGCGGGTGCCGGGCCCGTTCGGCAGTGAGGCGGCCGAGCCGGAGTGGGTGCGAAACGCCATCGACAGGCTGGAGGCGGACGCACGGCGCTCGGCCGACACGCATCTGTTCAAGCTTCGCTTTCCCGGGCTCGACGGCATCGACGTCTATTTCAAGGATGAGAGCACGCATCCGACCGGCAGCCTCAAGCATCGCATGGCGCGCTCACTGATCCTGTTCGGGCTGTGCAACGGCCTGATCGGGCCGGGGACCGCTCTGGTGGAGGCGTCGTCGGGATCGACGGCGGTCTCCGAAGCGTATTTTGCCGAACTTCTCGGCCTGCCGTTCATTGCGGTCGTGCCGCGTTCGACCTCGCGGCAGAAGATCGCGGCGATCGAACGGTTCGGCGGCCGCTGTCACTTCGTCGACAGATCGTCCGAGGTTTACGCCGCGGCGCAGACGATCGCCGCCGAACTGGACGGCCTGTATCTCGATCAGTTCACTTATGCCGAGCGCGCGATCGACTGGCGCACCGGCAACATCGCCGAGAGCATCTTCAAGCAGATGGCCGGCGAACCTCATCCGGTGCCCGAGTGGATCGTGATGAGCACCGGCACCGGCGGGACCTCCGCGACGATCGGCCGCTACATTCGGTTCAGCCGAAAGAAGACGCGGCTGTGCGGCGTCGACGTGGAGAATTCGTGCTTCTTCGAAGCCTACAAGTCGCGCGAGCGCACCGCGAACTGCGTTCGCAGCTCGCGCATCGAAGGCGTCGGACGCCCGCGCGTCGAGCCGTCTTTCGTGCCCAGCGTGATCGATCAGATGATGCGCGTTCCCGACGCCGCGTCGGTCGCCGCCGCGCATGTGCTGGCGGCGCGGCTGTCGCATCGTGTCGGTGGATCGACCGGCGCCAATTTCGTCGGATTGTGCTGGTGCGCGGCCGCGATGCTGCGCGACGGCCGGTCCGGTTCGCTGGTGACCGTGCTGTGCGACGACGGCGAGCGCTATTCGGACACGTACTACAACGACGATTGGTTGAAGGCCGAGGGCATCGACACCGCGCCCTATGTCGCGGCGCTCGAGCGGTTCCTCGCCTCGGGCGTGTTCGAGATGCCGGGCGATGGCGCGGGATTTGAATGTGCGAGCTGGCCGGCGCCTGCGCAACGCAGGTGAACGCCGGGTGTGAATTCGACTTTGCTGTGATTGGCGAACATCAGGAACCGCCGCATGCCGATTGAAAACTGGACGTCGCGCTACTTGGACGAGCTCAAGGAGTTTCGTCACGACCTGCATCGCAACCCCGAACTGCTCTACGACGTGCATCGCACCGCGCAGCGGGTCGCGACGCGGCTGCGCGAGGCGGGTGTCGACGAAGTCCATGAAGGCATCGGTGGCACCGGCGTGGTCGGAATCATCCACGGCCAAACGCGTAGTTCGGGTCGCATGATCGGGTTGCGCGCCGATATGGATGCGTTGCCTATTCTGGAGGCAAGTGGCGCCGAATGGGCCTCACAGGTCCCGGGCAAAATGCACGCATGCGGCCACGACGGCCACACTACCATGCTGCTGGGTGCGGCACTCGGTCTCGTCGAGCATCGCGCGTTCGACGGCAGCGTCGCGCTGATTTTCCAACCTGCGGAAGAAGGCGGCGCCGGCGCCAAAGCGATGCTCGACGACGGCCTACTGCAGCGGTTTCCGATCCAGGAATTCTACGGCATGCACAATCGCCCGGGGCTCGCCTTGGGGACTTTCGCGACCGGCCCGGGACCGCAGATGGGTTCGGTCGACGAGATCATCATCACCATCGAAGGTCGCGGCGGCCACGCCGCACAGCCGCACGCCACGATCGATCCTGTGGTGATCGCCGCGTCCTTGATCCAGGCGAGCCAAGCGATCGTCGCGCGCAATCTCGATCCGCTGCAATCGGCCGTGGTCTCGATCACCCAGATGGCGGCCGGCGATGCGTTCAACGTCATTCCGCAAACGGTGACGCTGCGCGGCACCGTCCGCACGCTCGACGAGCAGACCCGCGACATGGTCGAGAAGCGGCTGCGCGACCTCACCGAGAGCATCGCGGCGGGCTTCGGCGCCACCGGCACGCTGTCCTATCTGAGGCACTATCCGGTGATGCGTAACGCCGAGATCGGCGTCGATCGCGCGGTCGCGGCCGCCGGCGAAGTGGCCGGCGCCGAGCAAGTCGACGCCGCGATGACGCCGACGCTGGGCGGCGAAGACTTCGCCTTCATGCTGAACGAACGGCCCGGCGCGATGATCATGATCGGCAACGGCGACAGCGCGCCGCTGCATCATCCGCGCTTCGACTTCAACGACGACGTCATCCCGTGGGGGTGTTCGTACTGGACCACGCTGGTGCGCCAGCGCATGCCGCTGAGTTGAAGCTGCGTGGGACGACCGGAGAAGAGCGTTCTGCAAAGCATCTCGCCGAGAGACGGAACGTCTCGAAACGCCGGAAAATATGGAGACCCGCTCGATCGGGTTTTTTGCAATACCTTCGGCGGTTTCGCCGAAGTGCCGGACAGCAACGACGTGCGACCGCACTCGGCGAAATAGAACTTGCAGCCCGACGCGGCGGCCAAGAAGAAGAGGGAATGGATGTCTGACTCACAGGATACCCACCAGCGCACCAGACTGCCCGCCGAGCTCGATCATGTCATCGTGCTCGTTCACGGTGAACTCGATCAGGCGGCGGCGGCGTATCAGGCGCTCGGATTCCACCTCACGCCGCGCGGCCATCATTCGCTCGGCTCGTCGAACAACCTTGCGATCTTCCGGAACAACTATCTCGAACTGCTCGGCTACGAGCCGGGCAAGAAGCAGCAGCGCCCCGAGCAGTGGCACGACCCCAAAGGACTCTCCGGCATCGTCTGGCGCTGCCCGGATCCGGCGCGCGCGCAGCTCAACGCCTCGCACGCCGGCGTGACCGCCGAGACTCCGCTCGATTTTGTTCGGCCGGTCGAAACCGGTGCCGGAACGTTCGATGCGGCCTTCACGGTGCTGCATCTGCCGAAGCTCGGCTTCGACTATGGCCGGACGTTCTTCTGTCACCACAAGACGCCCGAACTGGTGTGGCGCTCGGAATGGCAGACGCATCCGAACGGCGTGGAGAACATCTCTGAATTCGTGTTCTGCGGCGACGATCCGCGTTCGGCGCTGAGCCTGTTCGAGGGCATGTTCGGTCCGGGGCTGCTGCAGGAAATCCCCAGCGGCTACGGCTTCGGCGCCGCGGAAGCGCGGGTGGTGGCGCTGACCCGTGAGGCCGCCACACAGCACTACGGCGCCGATGCGCCGCTTCCCGAAGAGGGCAAGACGCAGATGATCGGGCTCGGCTTCAAGACCGCGTCGATCGCCCAAGCCCAACAGGCGCTGCAGGCCGGCGGCGTGCCGTTCACCGCAACCGGTGGCCGTCTGCGCGTCGGGCCGGCGCACAGCTTCGGCGTCGTCATCGAGTTTTCCGAGTAGTCACCGCCAACGCCTTCGGCGCGCCAGAGCGCCGCAACACACAACAAAGAAAAGGAGAGATGCATGCGTGCAGTGCTGCTTCGTGACCACGGTGGTCTCGACCAGATGGAATATGTCGAGGATTTCGCCAATCCGGAGCCCGGCGAAGGCGACGTGCTGATCAAGGTGAAGGCGACCTCCTACAATTATCACGACATCTTCACGCGCCGTGGAATGCCCGGCATCCGCATTCCGATGCCGATCATCATGGGGATCGACATCGCCGGCGAAGTCGCCGCGCTCGGCGCCGGCGTCGAAGGCTGGAAGATCGGCGACCGCGTGCTGATCGATCCGATCAACCGGGTCGAAGGCGGCCTGATGGGTGAGACGCGCCATGGCGGCCTCGCCGAATACTGCGTCACCCGTGCTCATCAGCTGATCGCGCTGCCCGACGACATTTCGTTCGAGCAGGCGGCGAGCCTGCCGGTGGCCTACGGCACCGCGCTGCGGATGATGACCACCATCGGCCAGGTCTCGGCGGGCGAGAAGGTGCTGATCCTCGGCGCGTCCGGCGGCGTCGGCATCTGCTGCGTGCAACTCGCCAAGGCGGCCGGCGCCTATGTGATCGCCTGCGCCGGATCGGCGGAAAAGGGCGAGCGGCTCACCGAGATCGGCGCCGACGAGATCATTCTCTACAACGAAGTCGACTTCATGCAGGAGTGCCGCGCCCGCCACGGCAAGCCGCGCGCCGGCAAGGCGTCGAAAGGGTCGGGCGTCGACATGGTGGTCAACTTCACCGGCGGCGACACCTGGGTGCCCTCGCTGAAGTGCCTGCGCAAAGGCGGCCGGCTGGTGACCTGCGGCGCCACCGCGGGTTTCGATCCGACCGAGGACATCCGCTTCATCTGGACCTTCGAACTGCGCATCCTCGGCTCCAACGGCTGGGAGCGTGAGGACATCCTGAAGCTGTTCGAGCTGATCCGCGCCGGCAAGATGAAGGCCGTCGTCGATCGCACTTTTCCGCTCCAGGACGCGATCGAGGCGATGGGGGTGCTCGAGGCGCGCAAGGTGCTCGGCAAGCTCGTGGTAACGCCATGAGCGCCACCGCGAAGACGCTCGGCGTCGCTGAGTTGCAGGCGATGGTCGAAAACTCGCCGTTCATCGCGTTCTGCGGGCTGAAGGTGACGGAACTCGATCTCGAACGGCAGGCGCTGACCATGCATGCGCCGTTCCGTGCCGAATTCGAGCGCGGCCCGGGCACCAAGCAATGGCACGGCGGCCCGCTCGCCTCGATCATCGACACCGTCGGCGATTTCGCGATCGCGATGCTGGTCGGCGGCGGCATCCCGACGATCAACTTCCGAGTCGACTATCTGCGTCCCGCGGTGGACACCGGGCTCGTCGCCAAAGCCACCGTGCGCCGCGTCGGCCGCACCGTCGGTGTCGCCGATGTCGATCTGTTCAACGACAAGGGCGCCCTGGTCGCGATCGGCCGCGGATCGTACGCGATCCCCGCGTCGGGAAACTGATCTTCACCCATCTCCGCCGAGCCTTGCCCGGCGGACAGACTGACATCGCCAACAGTTCGGGACCGGAGGTTCGAGATGACTAGCACCATCAACAGACGGGTATTTCTGGGCACGTCCGCCCTCGCGGCGATCGCCGCCGGAACGTCGCTTGGGTTTCCATCCACGGCGTCGGCGCAGGGAACGCCGAAGAAGGGCGGCGTGCTGGTCGCGACCTGGGGCGGCTTCGAGCCGCAGGCCGTGTTCGTGCCCGGCGGCGGCGGCTCCAGCCCGCTGATCAGTTCGACCAAGATTCTCGAGCCGCTGCTGCGTCAGGACAGCAAGGCAGAGTTTCTTCCCGTGCTCGCCACCGACGTCAAGCCTTCGGCCGACTTCAAGTCTTACGACATCGTGCTCCGCAAGGGCGTGACCTGGCACGACGGCAAGCCGTTCACCGCCGACGACGTGGTCTTCAGCATCAACAAATACTGGCTGCCCACCATCGCCAAGGCGGCGCTGAAGAACCTTTCCGGGGCCGAGGCGACGGAGCAGGGCGTGCGCGTCACCTTCAACGAGCCGACGCCGGAGTTCTTCTTCAAGTCGGTGTTGGCGAGCTCGCTGGTCATTCCCAAACACGTCTATGACGGTTCGGAAATCGCCACCAACCCGGCCAACAATGCGCCGATCGGCACCGGTCCTTTCAAGTTCAAGCAGTGGGTGCGCGGCAGCCACATCGAATACGCCGCCAACGACAAATACTGGGACGCCGGCAAGCCGTATCTCAACGGCCTGGTGATGCGCTACTGGCGCGACGCCGCATCGCGCACCGCGGCGCTGGAGGCCGACGAACTGCAGCTCGGCATCTTCAATCCGATCCCGACCCCGGACATCGACCGCCTGTCCAAGACCGGCAAGTTCGTCGCCTCGACCGACGGCTATCTCGGGGCCGCGTGGGCATCGACGATCGAATTCAACAGCCGCCGCGACATCGTCAAGGATCCGGCCGTACGCCGCGCGCTGCTGACCGCGATCGACCGGGAGACCATCGCCGACGTGGTGTATTTCGGTCGCGCCAAGCCGGGAACCTCGTTCGTCAGCTCGACCAACCCGAAGTTCTACAATCCGAACCTGCCGCGCTACGAATTCGACGCGAAGAAGGCAGCCAAGATGCTCGACGACGCCGGCTACCCCAAGAAGGGCAAGTCGCGCTTCAAGATTCATCTGCTCGCCGCCGGCTGGTTCGAGGAGAACGGCAAGGTCGGTCAGTTCGTGAAGCAGAACCTCGAGGACATCGGAGTCGAGGTGACGCTCTCGGTGCCCGACCGGGCGACCTCGCTGAAGCAGATCTACGGCGATTACGATTACGACATTGCGCTGTCGAACTATGCGGCGCGCGTCGAGCTGGTTCCGCAGCAGACCGACTATCTCACCACCAGCGGGATCGTGAAGGGTGCGGCCTTCCGCAACGCCACCGGCTATTCCAATACCGAGGTCGACGACATCGTCGCCAAGATGTCGATCGAGACCGACGAAGCCAAGCGGAAGGATTTGGCCTTCAAATTGCAGGAGATCACCGCGCGAGATCTGCCGATCACCGTCCTGGTCGAACTGATCCCGACCACGATGATGGCCAAGAAGGTCAAGGGCGTCGGCAATCGTGCCGATATTTCAGCGGACAGCCTGTCGGACGTCTGGCTCGACGTCTGAACTCCGGAGGAGATGAAGCGATGAAACGCGCGATCGTGCGACGGCTGTTTCAGATCGTCTCGCTCATTCTCGGCGTCATCGTGATGAACTTCACGCTCATCCAGATGGCGCCGGGATCGCTGCTCGACATCATGACGTCCGAGCAGCAGGTCACCGATCCGGCGACATTGCAGCATCTCAGGCAGCTGTACGGCCTCGATCAACCGGCGATCGTGCAGCTGCTGCGCTACACCTGGTCGGTGTTCAGCTTCGACCTCGGCTATTCGTATCGGCAGAATGCGCCGGTGTTCGACATCATCATGGCGCAGCTGCCCTCGACGCTGCTGCTGATGCTGACGTCGCTCGGGGTGGCGGTGACGCTGGGGATGATCGCCGGTGTCGTCGCATCGGTGAAGGTCAACACCGTCTGGGATGTCGTGATCTCCCTGGCGGCCGTGTTCTTCTTTGCTGCGCCGACGTTCTGGCTCGGCATCATGCTGATCATCTTCTTCGCCGTGCATCTCGACTGGCTGCCGGTCGGCGGCATGACCACGATCGGCGAACAGTTCGGGGCGGTCGGGCAGGTGGTCGACGTGATCCGCCACCTGATTCTGCCGGCACTGTCGCTGGGGCTGTTCTACGCCGCGATCTACACGCGGGTGATGCGGGCTTCGATGCTCGAAGTGTTCTCGCTCGACTTCGTCCGCACCGCGCGCGCCAAGGGCCTCAGCAAGACCCGCGTCATCCTCGCCCACGTGTTCCGCAACGCCTTGCTGCCGGTCGTGACGCTGCTCGGCCTGCAGCTCGGCACCGTGCTCGGCGGCTCGGTGGTGATCGAGGCGGTGTTCTCCTGGCCGGGCATCGGCAGTCTGATGCTCGACAGCGTGATGAGCCGCAACTACCCGGTGGTGCTGGGCGTGTTCGTTCTGTCGGCGGTCGTAGTCGCCGTCGCCAACCTGCTCGTGGATCTTGCCTACTACCGGCTCGATCCGCGCATCCGGAGCCGGTGATCATGAATGATCGATCCGCTTTTGCCGAATTCGCCGGGCGCTTCGCGCGCAACCGCGGCGCGCTGCTCGGAATGATCATCCTGGTCGTAGTGCTGGCCCTGGCGCTCGCCGCGCCCTGGCTGATCGACAAGAACCCGCTGCGCATCGTGTCGCGGCCGGAGGTCTGGCCGTTCACCAATCCGCGCTTCCCGCTCGGCACGGATTCGATCGGTCGCAACATCTTCGCGATGGTGGTCTACGGCGCGCGCACGACGCTGATGATCGGCATCGTCGCCGCGCTGACCGCGACCGCCATCGGGGTCGTGATCGGTGCGGCCGCGGCCTGGTTCGGCGGCTGGGTCGACGAGATCCTGACCCGGATCACCGAGCTGTTTCAAACCGTTCCCAACATCCTGCTGATCATGACAGTGGTGGCGATTCTGGGGCAGACCATCGACAACATCACGATGGCGATCGGCGTCACGATGTGGCCCGGCATCGCCCGGCTGACGCGCGCCGAATTCCTCACGCTGAAGAACCGCGAATTCGTGATGGCGTGTCGCTCGATGGGCATGAGCAACATCCGGATCATGGCTGGCGAGATCCTGCCCAACGCCATTCCGCCGGTCATCGTGCTCGCCTCGGTGATCATCGGCAGCTCGATTCTGTTCGAGAGCGCGATCTCGTTTCTCGGTCTCGGCGATCCGAACGTCGCAAGCTGGGGCGCGCTGATCGGCGACGGCCGCACGCTGATCCGGCGCTCCTGGTACATCTGCGCGATTCCGGGCATCGCGATCATGCTCACCGTGCTGGCGATGAACCTGATCGGCGACGGTCTCAACGACGCGCTCAATCCCAAGCTGAGGGACCGCTGAGATGGCGGCATTGCTCGAAATCCGCGATCTAGCGGTCGACCTGTTCACGCGGCGCGGCGTGCTGCGCGCGATCGACCGCTTCTCACTCACCGTCGAACACGGCGAGACGCTCGGGCTGGTCGGCGAGTCCGGCTGCGGCAAGTCGATGACGTCGCTGGCGATCATGGGGCTGCTGCCGACGCCGCCGGCGAAGGTGACGGGCGGCGCGATCCTGCTCGAAGGCCGCGATCTCACCCGCCTGAGCGACACCAGGATGCAGGCGGTGCGGGGACGCGAGATCGGGATCATCTTCCAGGATCCGATGAGCTCGTTGAACCCGGTCTACACCGTCGGCTATCAACTCGCCGAAGTGCTTCGGCGCCACTTCAAGCTGGATCGCCGCGGCGCCGAGAAGCGCGCGCTGGAATTGCTGGACCGGGTTCGCATCCCGGATGCGCGACGCCGGCTCGACGCCTATCCGCACGAATTGTCCGGTGGCATGAACCAGCGCGTGGTCATCGCCATGGCGATCGCATGCGAGCCGAAGCTGCTGATCGCCGACGAGCCGACCACGGCGCTCGACGTCACTATCCAGGCGCAGATCCTCGAATTGCTCAAGGACATCCAGCGCGAGTCGCGAATGGGGGTGATCTTCATCACCCACGACCTCGGGGTGATCGCCGACGTCGCCGACCGGGTCACGGTGATGTACGCCGGCAAAAAGGCGGAGGAGGCACCGGTCGACGTTCTGTTCGGCGACCCGCGCCATCCCTACACCCGCGGTCTGATCGGCGCGACGCCGAAGCCGGGCGACGAGCGGCGCCGCCGGCTCGTCGAAATTCCCGGGACGGTGCCGGGCCTGTCGGACCGTTCGCAAGGCTGCACCTTCGCCAACCGCTGTCCGCTGGTGTTCGATCGCTGCCGCATCGAACAGCCGGCGTTGATCCCTCAGGGCGCCGGACACGCGGCCGCCTGCTTCCTGGCTGACGAAATGGAGGACCGCCATGTCGCTTCTGTCGGTGCGTAGCCTCGTCGTCGACTACCAGACGTCGTCCGGCGTCGTTCACGCGGTCAACGACGTCAGCCTGGAGATCGAGGCGGGCGAGACGGTGGGGCTCGTCGGCGAATCGGGTTGCGGAAAATCCACGCTGGGCAAGGCGATCATGCAGCTGATCCCGGCCACCAACGGCCAGATAGTGCTGGACGGCCAGAACATCAGCAGCCTGTCGCCGTCGGCCATGCGTCCGATCCGCGCCAAGATGCAGATGATCTTCCAGGATCCGTACAACTCACTCAACCCGCGACGCACGGTCGGCAATCTGATCGCGCAGCCGTTGCAGGTCGCCGGCTACGACAAGGCGGCCATCGCGGCGCGCGTGTCCGAACTGATGACGCAAGTCGGGCTGCCGCCGGATGCGGCGTCCCGCTATCCGCACGAGTTCTCCGGCGGCCAGCGGCAGCGCATCGGCATCGCCCGTGCACTGGCGCTGAAGCCCAAGCTGGTGATCTGCGACGAGCCGGTGTCGGCGCTCGACGTCTCGATCCGGGCGCAGGTGATCAACCTGCTGCAGGATCTGTCGGACAAGCTCGGCGTCTCCTATCTGTTCATCTCCCACGATCTGACGATGGTGCAGCACATCGCCAACAAGCTGATCGTGATGTATCTCGGCCGGGTCGTCGAGACGGGCTCGGCCGAGACGATTTGGAAGCATCCGGCGCATCCTTACACGCAGGCGCTGCTCGCCGCCGCGCCGGTGGCCGACCCGCACGTCATGCGCAGCCGCAATCGTTTCGTCCTGCAGGGCGATCTGCCGAGTCCGACCAATCTGCCGCAGGGCTGTGCGTTCTCGACGCGCTGCCCGTTCGTCACCGACCGCTGCCGCCAGGAGCGACCGGTGCTGCGGCCGCTCGGTGAGAACCGCAGGACGGCCTGTCACTATGATCTGGTCGATCAGCTCGAGGGTGCGGCGAGCACTTCCATTTCGTCCTTCAGTCGGAACGTCGAAGGCAAGTACAAGGTAGGAGCACGAGCATGAGCTTTCGGTGGAAGAACCTCGGTGATCTGGTGGATCGCTCCCTCGATCTCGATCGTCCCGCGATCATCGATCTGCGGACCGCCGAGCCCAGGGTCTGGACCCATCGGGAGATCGATCGGCTCGCCAACGGTGTCGCGTCCCATCTGACCGGACTCGGCCTTGCGCGTGGCACCACGGTCGCCATTCTGTCGCTCAACCGCGCCGAGTACATCGCGACCTATTTCGGCATCATTCGGGCCGGCTTCGTCGCGCTTCCAGTCAACACCAAGCAGCCTGCCGAAACCATCGACTTCGTGCTGCGCGACTCCGATACCAAATTCGTCTTCGTCGACGCGGCTTCGCGTCCGCTGCTGCCCGAAGGCTTCGCGTTCCTCGATTTCGACGATGCGGGACCCGAAGGCTTCGCCGCGCGCATCGTGCCGGGCGAATTCGAAACGGTCGAGGCGCAGCCGGGCGAACTCGGCCAGATCCTGTACACCTCCGGCTCGACCGGACGGCCGAAGGGTGTCGAACTCAGCCACGACAGCCAGCTCTGGGCGCTCGCCGCAAAGGGCGTCAGCGCTGACTCCTGCAACGAGGTCTACATCATCGCCCAGCCGCTGTTCCACATGAACGGTCTGTTCGGCGCCAAGAGCATTTTCGCCAGCAACGCCAGCGTGGTGCTGATGCCCGGCTTCGACAGCCGGCGCTATCTGCAGGCGATGGCGGACCACGGCGTCACTGCCGTCACCGCGGTGCCGACGATGTTCGCGCGGCTGCTGCGCGAGCCCGACCTCCTGGCCGCCAACGACTACAGCAAGCTGAAGCGGCTGGCGCTGGCCTCGGCGCCGATCACCCGCGCCATGGCCGACAAGATCGAGGCGGCGTTTCCGCACGCCCAGCTGACCCACGGCTATGGCACCACGGAAGCGGGTCCGTCGGTGTTCGGACCGCATCCCGACGGCAAGACGCCGCCGCCGCTGACGATCGGCTATCCGATCGACCCGTCGATGGTGAAGCTGGTCGACGGCCCGAGCGACGACGAGGGCGTGCTGCTGATGCGCAACCCGGCGCTGATGACGCGCTATCGCGGCATGCCGGAGAAGACCGCCTCTGTGATGCGCGACGGCTGGTACTACAGCGGCGACGTGATGCGCCGCGATGAGGACGGCTTCTACTACTTCATCGGCCGGGCCGACGACATGTTCGTGTGCGGCGGCGAAAACATCTATCCGGGCGACGTCGAGAAGATGCTGGAGACCCACCCGGCGGTACGCCAGGCCGCGGTTGTTCCGCTCGCCGACGAGGAGCGCGGCCAGATGCCGGTGGCGTTCCTGGTGCTGGCCGACGGCAAGAGCGCCACGACCGAGGACATCAAGGCCTATGCCCTGCGCAACGGTCCGACTTATCAGCACCCACGCCGCGTCAGCTTCGTCGCCGATCTGCCATGGGCCGGCACGAACAAGATCGACCGCGCGGCGCTGATCCGCCAGGCCAAGGAGCTGGAAGCCGGTAACGGCTGGTCGGTGTCCTCGACCGCGGAAGCCGCCGAATGAGCGGAACACTGACCGGCAAGACGGCGCTGGTGACCGGCTCGAGCCGCGGCATCGGACGCGCGATCGCAATCGCGGCGGCGCGCGAAGGCGCACTGGTCGGGGTGCACTATGCCGGCGGCGCCGATGCAGCCCGGGAAACCCTCGACGCGATCCGCACTGCGGGCGGCGACGGATTTCTGCTCCAGGCCGATCTGTCCGAGCGAACCGGACCGGACGCGCTGGCGACGGCGTTCCTCGACGCGGTCGAGCAGCGCACGGGCCGGCGCAGCTTCGATCTTCTGGTCAACAATGCCGGCTATGGCGGCCGCTACCGCATCGACGAGGTCGACGACGAAATCTTTGACCGCATGATCGCGGTGAATTTGCGCGCGCCGTTTTTCCTCACTCGGGCCCTACATTCGGCAATCAAGGACGGGGGCCGCATCGTCAACGTCTCGTCGATGGGCACCCGCGCGGCGTTTCCGGACATGAGCATCTACGCGCCGTCGAAGGCGGCACTGGAGACGCTCAGCGTCGTCCTCGCCAAGCAGCTCGGGCCGCGCGGCATCACCGTCAACGCAGTCCTGCCCGGCGCGACGGTCACCGACATGAACCCGCTCGATAAGGATCCGGCCCGGGCGGCTGCCGCAATTCAAACCATCGCGCTCGGCCGGCTCGGCCAGACCGACGACATCGCCGCGGTGGTGATGTTTCTGCTGTCTGACGCCGCCGGCTGGATCACCGGCCAACGTATCGACGCCTCCGGCGGGCAACGGATCTGATGGTCGATCGCAGGCCGTGAAGGGCTCGAACAGCGTCGGTTCGACCCAAGCACGCCTGATACCGCCACGAGGCCCTGACGTCTCCGCACACCTAGGCCGAGCTTGTTGTTCGGTCCTGGGGCGTGGTCGACTCCTCCACCGTCGGTCCAAACCGCGCGCCGAGCGTGCCTGGGCGGGCCGTGGCAGCGGCAGCATTGGCCGGCGATCGCACGCTGGGTTCGTTTATGCGCACCGCGGTGGGGCGCCGTCGCGGTGAACCCGCGCGGAGACCAGCGCAATCTGACCGTTTCCTACCAATTTCCGTGCGCGATCCGAGATTTCTGCCGGTTGAAACTGCTCAGCGGTACAAGGGTGTCATGCACCCGAACTGATTTCATGATTAAGTCGCGCTCCTGCTGCACTGCGAATCCCGCGGCGGATCTGTGCGAGGGGTATGATAGTGCGGCCTGTCGCATGATTGTTCACAAGATGATTTGGGGCCAGTTGTTTCCAATGCGAGACGCACAGCCGCCCTGCCGCGCCCGATGACAGCCCATGAGCGCCTCGAAGGCGGCCGCGACGATCGTGGCCGACGGCGCTGGCCGACGAGACTGTTTTGCCCGTCATGACGATTCACACCGATGTCGATCGCGACTGGAAGGATCGCGTTTCCGCACAGGCCTTGAAGCAGATTCGGGATCTCGATCTTTCGCTCGACCCCGAGAGCTTCGAACTGTGGTACGCGTTCTTCGCCGGCCGGCACAAAGCGCTCACCGAAGCGGTCGACGCGCTGCTCGCGGCGAAGCCGCGGCCGACCTCGCACGATATCGCCGAACTGTACGAGCAGGTACTGTTTCCGACCAAGGCGGCGACGCGGATTCACGCGATCGGCGCCGAGGTGCAGTCGCAGTCGAGCCGGCTGATCGACGTCATCGCCGAAGCCTCCGACGCTTCCCAGGGCTATCAGTGCCGGCTGTCGGACGCCGCGCCGCGGCTGGCTGGCGGGCTGAGCGACGGCGGCGCCGCGACCATCGTCGATGACCTGTTGCGCTGGACCATCGAGATGCGCGCCACCAATGCGCTGCTGGTCGATCGGCTCGGCAACGCAGCGGCACAAGTTCGCGATCTGCAGCACCAGCTCGACCAGGTCCGGCTCGAGAGCATGACCGATCCGCTCACGGATGTCGGCAATCGCAAGTTCTTCGAGACGTCGCTGGCGCGGCTGATCGCCGCCGGTGAAGCCGGCGGTCCGCTGTCGCTGCTGATCGTCGACCTCGACAATTTCAAGCAGTTCAACGACCGCCATGGCCACGTCGTCGGCGACGACGTGCTGCGGCTGGCGGCGGCGACGATCAAGCACAGCTGCCGCCGCGACGACGTGGTCTGCCGCTTCGGCGGTGACGAGTTCGCCATCATCCTTCCCGGAACGGCGCTACGCGAGGCGCTGCTGATCGGCGAGAACATCCGGACGGCGATCGCCGCGCGCGAATTGCACCGCCGCTCGACCCATGAGAGCCTCGGGCGGCTGCTGATCTCGATCGGCTCGGCGGAACTCCGGCGCGGCGAAGCGGTGGAGGAATTCGTCGAACGGGCCGATCACTGGATGTATGCCGCCAAGCAGGCGAGCCGAAGCCGGTTGTCGCTCGACACCGAGGGCAAGGCGCGGCAGCCGGTCGTGACGCATCCCACGATTCTCTGGCACGACAGCTACGCCTGCGGCGAGCCGACGATTGACGCGCAACACCGTGAGCTGTTCGATCTCGCCAACGTCGTGCTCGGCCGGGAGATCGAAACGCTGGGGGCCGCGAAGCTGGCCGAGCTCGTCGATCTGCTGATCGGCAGAGTGGTCGACCACTTCGCCTACGAAGAGTCGGTGCTTGAAGCGACCGGTTACGACGAGCTCGCGCTGCATCGCCTCGAGCACGATCATCTTCTGCTCCGCGCCCGGCAGCTCCGGGACGGGATGCTGGCGGGCGGCCAATCGCTGGGTGAGCTACGTGAGTTCCTGGTGAATTCGGTGATCATCGGTCACATGCTGCATGACGATCGACGATTCTTTCCGCTGTTCGACGGCGGCTCGATGGCCGCGTGAGCTTGCGGCGCCGCCGCGCCGTGAATGCCGCTCGCCGGTTTAGCCGATCAAACCTTCGCACCGTCCGCCGACGGCCATCGTGGCCGACTGGTCCGCCGTCGATCCTGCGGTCTCGGCCGCAAACTGCTGTACCATGGGGCCATCTGTTGCTGGCGAATCGCGCGGTCACTGGCGATTGTGTGTGAGCGGCTGACGGAGTGGGCGTCGAGACCGGTCGGAATGATAGGAGCGCAGTTCGCTAGCGTCGTCGTCGTGGTGTGGCGGGAAGGCGTCGAGGCGCTGCTGATCGTCGGCATCCTCAATGTCTGGCTGCGCAGCAACGACGTCGGGGGGCGCGGCCGGCGCTTCCTGTGGGCGGGCGCCGCCACCGGGCTGCTGATCGCCGTCGGCTTCGGCACCACCATCGCGATGTTCGGCGGTTCGATCCCGCCGGGCAGCCGCCAGATCTACGGCGCCTTCGCGGCGCTGCTCGCCGCCGCCCTGATCGTGCACATGGTCGGCTGGATCCGCGGTCAGGCCCTCACCCTGCGGCTTGAACTCGAGACCGCACTCAACCAGGAGTCGATCGCCGGGAGCTGGTGGGGCATGTTCACGCTCGCCGCGCTGGCGATTGCCCGCGAGGGCGCCGAGTCGATTCTGTTCGTGCTCGGGGCGCTGGCGTCGGTCGGCCAGGTCTCGCCGGCCGAGCCGGTGCTCGGTGCCGTTGTCGGGCTGGGACTCGCGGTGGCAACCTATCTGGCGCTGCAGGCCGGCAGCCGGGTGATCACCTGGCGCCGTTTCTTCCGCGTCACCGAAGCGATGATGCTGCTGATGGCGGCTGCGCTCCTGATCAGCGGACTCGACACCCTGACCCGGCTCGGAATGCTGCCGGCGACCGGCCGGCTGTGGGACACCTCAGCCGTGCTGCCCGACAGCGGCCCGGTCGGCGCCCTGGTGGCCGGGCTCACCGGCTATCGGGCGCAGCCGACCGTGCTGCAGCTCGGCGTCTATCTGGCGTATTGGGCCGGCATCGCGCTGCTGCTGCACAAGACCTCGCCGTCGCAAGCGATGGTCGTCGCCGAGAGCCAGAGCGAAGTTCAGCGCTGAGCCGACCGCGCCGCGCGCGCGGCCGCATCCTGCGCCGCCTCGTCCTCCATCGAGCCGCGCAGGCTGGTCTGCTGGGCAAGGTGAGGATACTGCCGCTTCATCTCGGCCTGCACGAATTTCACCGGGACGTCGAAATACGCGCCGTGCTCGCGGACATATTCCATGAACCGCGCGTCGTTGTTGTCGAACGCCTGCATCACCGCATCCGAGGAGCCGTCGAAGTCGAGCGGCGCGACGCCGAGCTTGTCGCACAGCGTGCGATTGAAGGTCGGCGACGCCTTGACCCAGCGCGTCCCGGTGAAGCATTCGGCGTAGCCGTGCCAGGCGAACAGGTCGGTGCCCATCGTTCGGGTCAGGTTCTCGGTGGCGAGGTGATTGCGCACGTCGGCGAAGCACACCCGCGCCGGAATCCCGGAGGCGCGCGCCAGGGCGGCGAATGCCGAAGCCTTGCCGACGCAATAGCCGCGCTCGGCGCGCAGCACGCTGGAGGCGCGGAAAATCTCCGGGCTGGAAAAGTCGACATACGGATCGTAGCGGACGCCGTCGCGCACCGCGAGGTACAGCGCCCGGAGTTTGTCGGCGAGCGTTTCGGCGCCGCGCGTCGCCTGCGTGGCGCGGGCGATCACCTCGGGGTGGTCGCTGTCGATGAATTCCGCCGGTGCCAGGCAGACCGCGATCTCGGACGCGGCCCTGGGGCCGCCGACGCCGGGCTCAGACCGCATGCAGCTTCGGCCTCGCAGACAGGATGTTGCGCGCTATCACCACCGGGCAATCCGGCGCGTGCTGGATTTCGTCGCCGGTCTGCAGCCACGGCACCGACGCTCCGCACAATTTGCACTGGTTGTGCGCGCCGCCGTCCTCTTCGGAGACGATCTCGATGGCCGTCTTCAACAGGGCGGTGGCGATCTTGCGGACGTCTTCGGCGGCGGTATCAGTCATGGGTCGGTTCCGTGAAACGCGTGGCGGCCGGTGGCCGCGGCGGGAGTGTGCCGCCGTTCGCCGGCGGTTGCAACCGAGCCGGATGGCTCGGCTTTTGATCAGTTGCAGGGATGACGACGGCCGTCCTGACCGCGATAGGCGGCAGCGCCCTGGCCGCACAGCGCCGACAGCGGTCCGTCGTAGGTGGCATAGGCCTGGCCGGGCCACACCGGCGGTCCGTAATTATGGCTGTAGGCGGCGCTGGGCGGCAGATGGTAGCGAAACTCGCGGTGGAGAAACGGGTGGTGCTCGTACACGACGTAACCGAGGTGGTGATGGTGGCGGTGCTTGTGACCGGCCAGCGCCGGTGCGGTGCTCGCGATCGACAGCATCGTGACGGTACAGACCAGTCTTGCGAGGTTCATGACGGACTCCGGTTCGTTCCCGAACAGGAACGCGCCGGCCGGGCGGTGGTTTCATCGCCGGTCCGATCGTCCGCGGGTCAGCTCCGTTCGGCGGCCTCGGCTCGGGCCGGGGCGGCGCGCCCCGCGACCGCGTCGGCCATCCGTTCGATTTCGGCCGCGATGGTATCGGCGTGGGCGTGATGCGCCATGTGGCCGGCGCCGTTCAGGCGGAGCAGCCGCGCCTGCGGCACCGCCTGGGCCAGCGCCTCGGCATGGACCTGGGGCGGCACCACCGGATCGGCAGTGCCGGCGACGATCACGGTCGGCACCTGGATAGCGGCGTAGCGTGGAATGTGGTCGATCAACTGATCGCGCAGCCCGGCATATTCTTCGAGGCTGGCGGCGAACCGTTTGGCGGTCAGCGCCAAAGCCAGCCGGCTGCGCTCGGCGTAGTCGGAAGGCGGCGTCTCAGGGCGAAAAATCCGCGCCGCGATCCGATTCATCATCGCCAGCGACAGCGGCGGCAGCAGCGTATAGGTGACCAGCGGCTGCATCAGCACTTCGGCGGCGCGCTGGAACAGCGGCAGGCCCTGCGGCCGCGGATGCGTGGTCGGATTGATCAGCACCAGCCCGGCAACGGTATCGGGATTGTCGAGCGCATAGCGCAGCGCGATCAGGCCGCCGAACGAATGACCGACCACGATCAGCGGACCGGCGTTGCGGTCGCGCAGCACTTCGCGGATCAGCGTCACCTGATAGGCCGGCGAGGCGACCGGTCCGGTGCCGGTGACGCTGTAGCCCTGGCCGGGACGGTCGGGGATGATCACCCGCAGCCGCCGCGCCAGCCGCTCGCCGAGTGCCATCCGCATGTCTTCGCAGCACAGGTTGGCGCCGTGCAGCAACAGGACCGCGGGCTGGCCCGGCTCCGGCGCCCGCGCCGGGGCGAGATCGATGGCGTGCATCCGCACGCCGTTGGCGTTGATGAACACGCCGCGGGGCGGATAGCGCGCTTCCAGCCGGCGCGCCAGCCGGCACGACACCCAGCCCGCCGCAGTGAACAGCGCGACGACGCTCAGCGCCAGCAAGATCAAAGTCGTCATCGCATCCTTCGGTGGGCGATTCTCCGCGGCGAGTCCGCGACATTTGGTGAAGTTGAGCACGCGGGCGTGATGCCGCAATTGATCTTTCGCAATGGTCCCCGCCGGTTCCGAGGCTAGCTCTCGGCAGGGCGATCGACCGCGGATCATCATGTTGCAGAAAACCGAGCAGATCGAGGCGCCGCGTCCCAATCTGGCCGCACGCTGGGCGAGCGGATTGTGGCGTTACAAATGGGCCGCGCTCGGTATCGCTGTGGTCCTGATCGCGGCGGGGCTCGGGCTCGTCCGGCTGCTGCTCGGGCCCGAAGTGGTCGCCGTCGCGGTACAGCGCGGCAACCTGGTGCAGACCGTGGTGGCCAGCGGCCACATCGAAACACCATATCGCGTCGAAATCGCCAGCCAGATCACCGGCACGGTCAAGGACGTGCTGGTGAAGGAAGGTCAGCAGGTCCACCAGGGCCAGCAGCTCGTCGCGATCGAGGCGTCGGAATTGCAGGCCTGGGTGGTGCAGGCCGAAGGCGCCGTGGCGCAGGCCCAGGCACGGGTACGCCAGCTGCGCGAGCTTACCAAGCCGGCGGCCGACGAAGCGCTGAAACAGGCCCACGCCAACCTGCTCAACGCCGAGGCGATCTACGAGCGTGCCTCCAAGCTGGCAGCCTCCGGCTACGGCACCAAGGCGACGCTCGACGACGCCACCAAGAATCTCGATGTCGCCCGCACCCAGGTGCGCACCGCCGAGCTGCAGGTGTTCACCTCCAGCCCCGGCGGCAGCGACTTCGTGATGGCCGAGACCCAGCTCAGCCAGGCGCTCGCCAATCTCAACACCGCGCAGGCGCGGCTCGGCTACGCCACCATCGTGGCGCCGCGCGACGGAGTGCTGATCACGCGGGCGGTCGAGCGCGGCACGGTGGTGCAGCCGGGCAAGGCGCTGCTGGTGCTGGCGCCGGCGGGCGACATCCAGATCGTGGTGCAGATCGACGAGAAGAATCTCGGCCAGCTCGCGCTCGGCCAGCACGCGCTGGCCTCCGCCGACGCCTATCCGGACAAGCGGTTCGATGCGACGCTGAGCTACATCAATCCGTCGGTCGACATCAACCGCGCCTCGGTCGAGATCAAGCTCAAGGTCGACGATCCGCCGGACTATCTGCGCCAGGACATGACGGTGTCGGTCGACATCGCCACTGCGCGGCGCGACGACGTGGTGATCGTGACGGCGCGCGCGGTGAACGACGCGACCGCCGCGCCCTACGTGCTGAAAGCGAGCGGCGGCCGCGCGGTACGCCAGCCGGTCAAGCTCGGCCTGCGCGGCGTCGGCTTCTACGAGGTGATCGACGGCCTCGTTCCCGGCGACCGGGTGATTCCGCTCGCCACCGGCGTCGTGCCGGATCAGCGCATCCGCGCGGTGCTGCGATGAAGCGCTGGCTGCCGTTCGAGTGGATCGCCGCGGTGCGGTTTCTGCTCGACGGCGCGGTGCAGACGCTGGTGATCGTCGGCGGCATCGCGATCGGCGTCGGCGTCATCGTGTTCATGTCGGCGATGCTGGCCGGTCTGCAGGCCAATTTCATCAAGCGGGTGCTGACCTCGGTGCCGCAGATCCAATTGCTGCCGCCGGATCAGGTGGCCCGGCCGCTTCGCGATGAGCCCGGCACGGTCGAGGCCGCGGTGGTGCAGCGCCCGACCCAGCGGATGATCTCGATCGACCAATGGCCGAAGATCCGCGCCGAGATGCAGGCCCGGCCGGACGTGGTCTACGCCGCCGCCACCGCATCGGGCTCGGCGCTGGCGCTGCGCGGCGACACCAGCCGCGCCGTCACGCTGTACGGCATCGAACCGGAGATCTATTTCAAGATCGTCAGGGTGCCGGACTTCATCGTCGCCGGCGAGGCGCAGGTCACCACCGAGGGCATCCTGATCGGCATCGAGCTGGCGCGCGATCTCGGCGCGTCGCTGGGCGACAAGATCATCGTGTCGACGCCTCTCGCCGGCAATCGCATCCTCACCATCAAGGGCATCTTCGATTTCGGCAACAAGGCCGCCAATCAGCGCAACACCTTCGTCACGTTGCGCAACGCCCAGAGCATGCTCGGGCTGATCGGCGGCGTCACCTCGATCGATCTGACGGTGGCAGACATCTACACGGCCGAGACCATCGCCCAGGAGGTGCAGGCGATGCTGCGGGTGAAGGCGGACAGCTGGATCAAGACCAACGCGCAGTTCTTCACCGCGGTGCAGGCGCAGCAGAATTCCAACACGCTGATCCGGCTGTTCGTCGGCCTGTCGGTAGCGTTCGGCATCGCCGCGGTGCTGATCGTGACGGTGATCCAGCGTTCCAAGGACATCGGCATCCTGCGCGCGATGGGGACGCGGCGCGGCCAGATCCTTCAGGTGTTTCTGATCCAGGGCGGGCTGCTCGCCTTCGTCGGGTCGGTGCTCGGCTCTGCGCTCGGCGCGCTGGCGCTGTTCACCTGGCATCGCTCGGCGCGTCAGGTCGACGGCAGCGAGCTGTTTCCGCTGATCCTCGAACCCGATCTGTTCGTGTGGGCCGCGGTGCTTGCCACCGCGACCGGCGTCGCCGCGGCGATCGCCCCGGCGCTGCGTGCCGCAAGGCTCGATCCGGTGGTGGCGATCCGTGGCTGACGTCCTCACCCTCGACGGGATCCGCAAATCCTACAATGTCGGCACGCCGGTCGAGACCGAGGTGCTGCACGGCATCGACCTGACGATGCAGCGCGGCGACTTCCTGGCGCTGATGGGGCCGTCCGGCTCGGGCAAGTCGACGCTGCTCAACATCATCGGCCTGCTCGACCGGCCGACCGGCGGTCGCCTGCTGATCAACGGTGAGGACACCGGACAGCTCGGCGACTCGGCGCTGACGCATCTGCGCGGCCACGCCATCGGCTTCGTGTTCCAGTATCACTACCTGATCTCGGCGTTCACCGCCCGCGAGAATGTGATGATGCCGATGCTGGTCGATCGCGGCCGCCCCGATACGGCGATGGAGCAGCGCGCCGACGAACTGCTCGACCGCGTCGGTCTCAGCCGCTGGCGCAACAACAGCGCCACCAACATGTCCGGCGGCCAGCAACAGCGCGTCGCGGTCGCGCGCGCGCTGGCGATGGACCCCGACCTCGTCCTCGCCGACGAGCCGACCGGCAACCTCGACACTAAATCCGCCGACGACGTGTTCGAACTGATGCGCGAAATCAACCGCGAACGCGGCACCACGTTTCTACTCGTGACCCACAACGACGACCTCGCCGCACGATGCGACCGGATCGTCCGCGTGGTGGATGGCAGGATTGCGGGGTAGGGCAAAGAAGACGCTGCTTTAGACGAGGCATGGCACGTCGCCCGCGTCACACTCCGCCGTCATCGCCCGGCTCGTCCGGGCGACCCAGTATTGCAGAGTATTGGCTGGTCGCTCAGGGCGTCGCCAGAGCCGCTCTGGAATACTAGATCCCCCGCATGCGCGGGGGATGACAGCTAGTGGTGGGGCAGCGCCAATCGTTCAAATGAAAGGATGCGCGGGGGCTGGCCCCGCGAATCCGTCGTCACTTCTAGCGTTGGTGGTTAGTTCGTAACCCTCGCCTCAAGCACCTCGCCGAACATCTCCCAGCGATCGCCTTTGAAGCGCATCAGTTGCATCTGCTCGATCGGGAAGTGATCGGTCGGCGAGGTGTTCATGGTGATACCGGGCAGCAGCGACGCCGGCGCGTAGCCCTTCAGGCTGGTCGCCACCTTCATGATGTTCTCGCGCGTCAGATTATCGCCGGCCTGCTTCAGGATGTGTTCCAGCGTCTGTGCGGCGCCGTAGGAATACAGCAACAGGCCGTTGGAACGATCGGAACCCGGCATGTACTTCTGCAGGAACGCGTCCCATTCCTTCACGCCCGGATCGTCCTTCCAGGTCGGATCGGTCGGATCTTTGACATAGCTCGCGGTGATGGCGTCCTGCGCATATTCCATCCCGGCCGGCTTGATCACTGCGCCCACGGACGACGACACGTTGTTCAGCACGTGAACCGGCTTCCAGCCGAGTTCGCCCATCTTGCGGATCGCGAGCGCGGCGAATTTCGGCGTGGAGAGATTGAGGAACAGATCGGCACCCGACGCCTTGAGCTTGGCCATCTGGGAATCGATGGTCGGATCGGTGATGTCGTAGGTCGCCTCCGAGATGATCATCGAGGCCTTGGCGCCGAACCCGTCCTTGACGCCCTTGTAGATGTCCTTGCCGTAGTCGTCGTTCGCCACCAGCACGGCGATCTTGGCGTTGGGGTGGGTCGCCATGATCCACTTCGCGTAGATCCGGCCCTCCGCCTGATAGGGCGGGTTGAACGGCATCGTCCACGGATAGGTCTTCGGATCGTCGCCGAACCGCGTGCCGCCGCTCGACAGCATCAGCTGCGGCACTTTCTTCTGGTTCAGGTACTTCATGACGGCGGTGTTCGAAGGCGTTCCGAGCGTGTGGTACAGGAACAGCACCTCGTCGCCTTCGACCAGCTTGCGGGTCTGCTCCACCGCCTTCGGCGGCGAATAGGCGTCGTCATACGAAATGAAATTGATCTTGCGGCCGTTGATGCCGCCTTTCTCGTTCAGCATCTTGACGTAGGCGCTCTGCACCTGACCGACGATGCCGTAGGCCGACGCCGGGCCGCTGTAGGGCACGAAATTGCCGATCTTGATTTCGGTGTCGCTGGCGCCCGGCCCATAGGCCTTCTGTGCGAGCGAGACACCGGGCGCGAGCAAAGAGGTCGCCGCGACCACGGCCGCAAGTTTGAACAGTCTCATCTGTTTCCATCCCGTTTTCTTGGCGCGATCTTTTTCGATCGTCACGGCGACGATACTACGCACGCGCGGCACGGCGGTGCAATGCCGATCGCGTGGACCAATCAGCGCATGGCACGAACGACGGCGATTATTCCGTCACAGGGGCGCGGCCCCACGGCTACGCGGGCAAGACTGCTGATATTTGCTTTGTGCGGAATTCGCGGCCGGCGCGCGTGTTCCGCGCGTTCGCCGAGTGCTCACGCCGCCGCGTCACGCTCGCCCGGCACCGAGGTCTGTCCGCCGAGCGTCTGACGGACCCAGAGCTTCTGCACCAGCACCATGCAGGTCACGGCCAGCGGGACCGCCAGGATGATTCCGGGCCAGCCGAACAGCAGCCCGAAGCCGGCGATCGCGAACAGGATGAGCGCCGGCGGCACCTGAACGGCGCGACGCTGCACCATCGGCGTGATCAGATTGCCCTCGAGCTGCTGAATGATCAGAATCGCCAGCCCGGTCCAGATCACCGCCGAACCGCCTTGGGTGAAGGACAGCAGCAGCGCCGGCAACGCGCCGACCACCGGGCCGATCATCGGCACGAAATTAGTCAAGCCGGCGATCAGTCCCAATCCGATGGGGGAGGGCAGCCCGATCAGCCAGAACGCGAACCCTGACGCGAAGCCGACCAGCACCATCGATACCAGCTGGCCGAGGAACCAGAGTCGCAGCGCCGCCGCAGTGACGTTCATCGCGTCCTGAATCCGATCGTGCTGAGCGCGCGGAAACAGCAGCACCAGTCCGGCCCGATACACGTTGGGATCGGCGGCCAGATACACCGCGGCGATGAGCACCAGCAGGATGTCGAGGATTCCGCCGACGAACGAGTAGCCGATGCTGGCGGCACGCGACAGCAGGCCGCTGCTCGGGGTGGACGAGAGCTCGTCGCGCATCCGCGCGGCCGCGTCGTCGTAGCCGAACTGGCTGCCGAGAGCGTTCAGCGCGTCCGGCGCACGGCGGAACACCTCACCGAGCTGGCCCGCAAGTTCGGCGCCGAACAGCCAGCCGAATGCCCCGACGACGACGATCAGCGCGGAGACGACGATCGCGAGCGCCGAGCCGTGTCCGACCGACAGGCGGGACTGAATCACCCGGGCGAAGCCGGCCATCAGCACCGACAGCAGCACGGCGGCGAAAACCAGCGGCAGCAGGTCGGCGACCGACCACGCGACGTAGCACAGAAACACGACGCCCGCGGCAATCAGCAGACGGCGGAAGTAACGCCACTCGGTGTTCATCGCCGAGTCCACCGCTGCGCCGGGCTATCGAGGATTGAAGTCGTCGCAGGCGATCCACCACTGCGTCGGCAAAGTCGCATCGGCGATGTTGTCGAGGATTCCGGGATTCGTCCCGGACCGGAAGTCCAGGATGCACAGCTCGGTGCCGCCGGACCGAACGCGGGTGATCTTCAGATGTCGGCATTCGTCGGGGACGAACTGTCCCTTGCTGCCGACAACCTGCTCGATCTTCTGCTGTGACGGGCAGGCAGGGAAACTGCTCTGGGCTTTCGCGAGGCCGGGAGTTGCCGCGATCACACCGGCTATTGCGGCAGCAGAGCGTAACAGCATGGAATGATCCTTTCGTTGTGATCGGGTGGACCCGTGAGTCCGAGCGACGTGCCGGGCTGCTCCCGACACCTCTCGCCCGCGGACGCTTCATCCGTACACTCCGACGAAACCCATACCTGCTCGCGTTGGTTCCTCAGCTCGCGCGGCTGACGTGATGGCAGCGAGGCTGCGTCGGCTGCCCCGACGGCGACCGGCCTCCGCCGAGGCGACATCGTGACGCATTAGTTCCGCAGCTTCGGCGACCGCATCGTCGAACGATGAAAGCAGCGGCGGCGCAGGGCGATCTGCACATTGGGTCGTCTTTGCATCACAGCGGCGCGGCCGCGAGGGTATGCAGTGAGGGGCGGCAATGACATGAATCAATGCTGTGATGGTGATACGTCAGTCTGCTGGTCCTGCACTCTGCGCAATCGCATCCGCGGGCGAATTGTTCGGCGCCGAGCGATCCAGATTCGACTCGCGGCAGACGATGGTCAGATTTCGAAGAGAGGCGTCATCATTGCGTAACGCAACTTCATCCATCAGCAGCACCACCGATCCTGCGGTCGCCCCCGAACAAGGATGGCACGCCGCGGAGGTCGAGGTCGTCCTCGCCGCGGTGAACGGCAGCGCCGACGGCCTGACACAGCAGGAAGCGGCCGAACGGCTCGCTGTGTTCGGGCCGAACGCCCTGCCGGGCGCGCCGCCGCGCAGCGCGTTGCTGCGGTTCCTGCTGCAGTTCCACAATCTCCTGATCTACGTGCTGCTCGCCGCGGGCGTGCTGTCGGCCGCGATCGGCCACGTCACCGATGCGGCGGTGATTTTCGGCGTGGTGCTGATCAACGCGGTGATCGGCTTCGTCCAGGAAGGCCGGGCCGAAAAGGCCCTGGATGCGATCCAGAAGATGATCGAGCCGCACGCCGCGGTGCTGCGCGACGGCCGCCGGACGACGATCCCGGCCGACCAGGTGGTGCCCGGCGATATCGTGTTGCTCGAAGCCGGCGACCGGGTGCCGGCCGATCTGCGCATCGTCCGCGGGCGCAATCTGCGCATCGACGAGGCGATTCTCACCGGCGAGTCGGTCCCCGTGGACAAGGGCAGCGCTGCGGTGGCCGTTGACGCCGCGCTCGGCGACCGCAGCTCGATGACATTTTCCGGAACGCTGGTCACCGAGGGGCAGGGCAGCGGCGTGGTGGTCGCAACCGGCGCGCGCACGGAGCTCGGCCGGATCAGCGCGATGATCGGCGCGGTGGAGAAGCTGGCGACGCCGTTGGTGCGGCAGATGGACCAGTTCGCGCGGCAGATCACCTTTGTGGTGCTCGCGGTCTCGGTGTTGGTGTTCGCCTATGCGGTGCTGGTGCAGGCGTATCGGCTGGACGACGCTTTCATGATCGTGATCGGGCTGGCGGTGTCGGCGATCCCCGAAGGCCTGCCGGCGGTGATGACGATCACGCTCGCGGTCGGGCTGCAACGGATGGCGCGGCGCAACGCCATCATCCGCCGGCTGCCTGCAGTCGAGACGCTCGGCTCGGTGTCGGTGATTTGCTCCGACAAGACTGGCACGTTGACGCGCAATGAGATGACCGTGCGCAATGTCGTCACCGCGCACGGCCGGATCGATGTCGACGGCGCGGGCTACGCGCCCGACGGAGGATTTCAGATCCGAGGGGCCGAGCCGGTCGATCCGGCGGCTGATGCCGTGCTGGAGCAGCTCACGCTCGGAGCGCTGTTGTGCAACAACGCCGAGTTGCGCAAGGCCGACGATGGTTGGTCGGTCGACGGCGACCCAATGGAGGGCGCGCTGATCACGCTGGCGCTGAAGGCCGGCCACGACAGCTCCGCGGCGCGGCTGGAATTCCCGCGCCTCGACGAACTGCCGTTCGACGCCCGCACGCGCTACATGGCGACGCTGCATGCCGGCGAGCGCGGCGGCGCGGTCGCTTACGTCAAGGGTGCCCCGGAAGTGGTGTTGGCGATGTGCGACACCGTTGCGACATCGGACGGCGTGCAGCCTCTCGATCGCGATGCGTTCGAGGCCGCGGTCGAGACGATGGCGGCGAACGGGCAGCGTGTATTGGCAATCGCGCGGTGCGATTGCGACGGCGCCTTGCGCGATCTGTTGCCCGAGCACGTCGAGTCCGGGCTGACGCTGCTGGGATTGGTCGGACTGATCGATCCGCCGCGTCCCGAGGCGATCGACGCCGTCGCCGAGTGCCGAGCCGCCGGCATCCGGGTGAAGATGATCACCGGCGACCATGCCGCCACCGCGCGGGCGATCGCGCAGCAGCTCGGTCTCGCCGACGATCCGGCGACAGTCACCGGGCGGCAGCTCGACGACGCCGCGCCCGACGAGTTTCGCAGGCAGGCGCGCGAGGCCGCGGTGTTCGCGCGCACCAGCCCCGAGCACAAGCTCCGGCTGATCGAGGCGCTGCAGGACGACGGCTCGGTGATCGCGATGACCGGCGATGGCGTCAACGACGCGCCGGCGCTGAAGCGCGCCGATGTCGGCGTGGCGATGGGCTGCAAGGGCACCGAAGCCGCCAAGCAGGCCAGCGAAATGGTGCTGGCCGACGACAATTTTGCTTCGATCGCCGCGGCGGTGCGCGAAGGGCGCACCGTCAACGACAACCTGGTCAAGGTGATCGGCTGGACGTTGCCGACCAATGGCGGCGAGGCGCTCACCATCATCCTGGCGATCGCGTTCGGGCTGACGTTGCCGGTCACCGCGGTTCAGATCTTGTGGATCAACATGATCACCGCGGTGGCGCTCGGGCTGACGCTGGCGTTCGAGCCGACCGAGCCGAACGCGATGCGCCGTCCGGCCCGGCCCGGCAATCAGCCGCTGCTATCGCCGCTGCTGCTGTGGCGAATCGGATTCGTTTCGGTGCTGATGGTCATCGGCACCTTCGGGATCTACGCCTGGGCGACCGCGCGCGGTCTGCCGGTCGAGACGGCTCGGACCATGGCGGTCAACGTGCTGGTGGTGATGGAGATCTTCTATTTGTTCAGCGTCCGCTACATCCGCGGCCCGTCGATCACCTGGCAGGGCGTGGTCGGCACCCCCGCGGTGCTGATCGGCGTGTCGATCGTCGTGCTGGCGCAGCTCGCCTTCACCTATCTGCCGCCGCTGCAGGCGGTGTTCGACACCAGGCCGATCGCGCCCGCCGACGGTGTCGTCATCGTCGCGGTCGGCGTGGCGCTGCTGGTGCTGGTGGAGCTGGAGAAGCGATGGTCGAGCCGAGGCTAGAGCAGTTCTGTTTTTCATCGAATCAGAGCTGATCCGCACCGCCTGCCACACGCACAACCTCATGGTGAGGAGGCGCGTAGCGCCGTCTCGAACCATGTGACGCACGGAATGCGTTGCCCCATCCTTCGAGACGCCCGGCTTCGCCGGGCTCCTTGTATTAGCGCGATCTGCTATCCTTCATCATTCCCTTCGGGGAATGCCCCGTCCCGGACGGCCATCCGGGACGGGGCGCCGGT
>NZ_UFQQ01000027.1 GCF_900218015.1 Rhodopseudomonas pentothenatexigens
TCGTACTCGGCCATCAGAAACCGCCATTTCTGGATGTAATTCCGCTCGATCGTCCGGTCGAAACTGTTGTCGCGCATCGAAGCCTCCCTGATGGGTGGATTCGATCACCGAATTATTGAACTTGCACAGCAATGACGGGGAAAGGTACCTAATTCCCAGTCGACGTTATTCAGGCGGACAGCACCGCTTCAGCATCACACCGGCGCGTTCGACTGCACCAGCTTGTAGACGACCGAATCCATCAGCGCCTGGAACGAGGCGTCGATGATATTCGGCGACACGCCGATCGTGGTCCAGCGCCGGCCGTCCTCGTCCTCGCTCTCGATCAGCACCCGAGTCACGGCCTCGGTGCCGCCATTGAGGATACGAACGCGGTAGTCGACCAGCTTCAGGCCCTCGATGTACTTCTGATACTTGCCGAGGTCCTTGCGCAGCGCGACGTCGAGCGCGTTGACCGGGCCGTTGCCTTCCGCGGCCGAAATCAGCGTCTCGCCGTCGACCTCCACCTTGATCACCGCCATCGCCACCGTCACGCGCTGGCCGTGCGAGTTGTAGCGCTGCTCGACATTGACGTCGAACTTGTCGACCCGGAAGAACTCCGGCACGGTGCCGAGCGTGCTGCGCGCCAGCAGATCGAACGAGGCGTTGGCCGACTCGTAGGCGTAGCCGGCCGCCTCACGTTCCTTCAGCTTCTCGACCAGGCGGGACAGCCGCGGATCGTCGCGATCGAACTGGATATTGGTGCGCGCCAGCTCGGCCAGCACGTTGGACTTGCCGGCCTGATCCGACACCAGCACCTTGCGATGATTGCCGACCGACTCCGGCGGCACGTGCTCGTAGGTCTGCGGATCCTTCAGCACCGCCGAGGCGTGGATGCCGGTCTTGGTGACGAAGGCGCTGCCGCCGACATAGGGCGCGTGCGGATTGGGCGCGCGGTCGAGGATATTGTCGAGCGCGCGCGACACCTGCACCAGGCTCGCCAGCTTGTCGTCGGAGACGCCGATCTCGAACTTGTCGGCAAATTCCTTCTTCAGCTTCAGGGTCGGGATCATCGAGACCAGATTGGCGTTGCCGCAGCGTTCGCCGAGACCGTTCAGCGTGCCCTGGATCTGCCGCGCGCCGGCCCGCACCGCGGCGAACGAATTCGCCACCGCCTGCTCGGTGTCGTTATGGGCGTGGATGCCGACATGCGCGCCGGGGATGTGCTTGACCACCTCGCCGACAATGGCCTCGACCTCGTCCGGCATGGTGCCGCCATTGGTGTCGCACAGCACCACCCAGCGCGCGCCGGATTCGTACGCCGCCTTGGCGCATTGCAGCGCGAACTCCGGATTGGCCTTGTAGCCGTCGAAGAAGTGCTCGCAATCGACCAGCACCTCGCGGCCCTTGTCCTTGGCGAGCGAGACGCTGTCGCGGATCGAGGCGATGTTCTCCTCGTTGGTGGTCTCCAGCGCGACCCGGACCTGATACTCCGACGACTTGGCGACGAAGCAGATCGCATCCGCCTTGGCGTCGAGCAGCATCGCGATGCCGGGATCGTTCGAGGCCGAGCGGCCGGGCCGCCGCGTCATGCCGAACGCCGCGAAGGTGGCGCGCTCGAGGTTCTGATCCTGGCCGAAGAACTCGGTGTCGAGCGGATTGGCGCCGGGGTAGCCGCCTTCGACATAGTCGATGCCGAGATCGTCGAGCAGCGAAGCGATCAGCTTCTTGTCGTGCAAGGTGAAGTCGACGCCGTTGGTCTGGGCGCCGTCGCGCAGCGTGGTGTCGTACAGATAGAGACGTTCGCGGCTCATGAGGAGGCTCCGGGCGCGGCGGAATCCGCCAGCGATTTTGTCATCGTGGTGTTGGCGAGCCATTCGCCATTGATCGAGACGGTGTTGCGCTGCTTGGCGACATAGCCACGCTTGGCGAAGAATTCGGCGGCGTTGTCGCTGGCATCGACGGTGAGCACCAAGGTGCCGCGCGCGCCGGCGAGCTTTTCCAGCGCATCGATCAGCGTCGTGCCGGCGTCGCGGCCGACGTAATCGGGATGCACGTACAGCATGTCGATGTGGTCGGGCCCTTTCAGCGAGGCGAAGCCGACCGGCACGCCCTCCAGCGTCGCGATCAGCGTCAGCTGGCCGGCGAGCCGCGCGGCGAATTTGGCATCGTCATCGGCCGCCGACGCCCACGCTTCCTGCTGCTCCTCGCTGTAATCGTCCGCGGTGAGCTGCTCGACCGCCGCTACGAAGATCGCAGCAGCGACCGCGGCATCCTCGGGCAGATACGGCCGCAGCGCCGGTGTCGCGCCCGCGCTCATCACCAGAACCCGTACAGCTTGAGTACCAGCGCGGTGGCGCCGGCGAGCAGCACGATCTTCAGCGCGATGTAGTACAGCCAGTGCTTCGGAAACGGCGTATCAGGCCGCCCGGTCGGCTTCTGCTCGGTCATCGTGAAGACTCCTTATTCGCCGACGCAAGGCCCCTGTCGTTCGTCATTCCGGGATGCGCTGCGTCAGCAGCGCAGACCCGGAATCCCGAGATTGTGGCGACGAGATTCCGGGTTCGCCCGCTGGGCGGGCGCCCCGGAATGACGCGGTGAGATATGTACCTCACCGCGCGATCTCCCATGTCGTCACCGGTTTGCCGTCGGCGTCCTTGCCGTCCTTCAGCACCACGCCCATCGCGGCGAGTTCGTCGCGGATGCGGTCGGACTCTTTCCAGTCTTTATTGGCGCGGGCGGCGGTGCGGGCTTCGATCAGCGACTTCGCGGTCGCATCGAGATCGACCGGAGCGCGGACCACCGGATTGATCCCCAACAGCTGCATCGCACCGCGGAGTTCATCCGCCTTGCCGGCACGGCGCAGGGCGTGGAGTTCGGCGATCATCTTCGGCGTGTTGAGATCGTCGGTCAGCGCGGCGATCACTTCGTCGCAACGTGCAGGCGTCGCATCCTTGGTGAAGTCCGACCAGTCGAAGATCGCCTTCTCAGCTTCGTGCAACGCATCGGCGGTCCAGTCGATCGGCTGCCGATAGTGCGTCTTCAGCATCGCCAGCCGCAGCGTCGCGCCGTCCCACGATCTGCCGCCGAACTTGTCCGTCGCCAGCAGCTCGCGGATGGTGATGAAGTTGCCGAGGCTCTTCGACATCTTCTCGCCTTCGACCTGCAGGAAGCCGTTGTGCATCCAGGTCTGCGCCATGCGGGAAGTGTGGAAGGCGCAGCAGCTTTGCGCGACTTCGTTCTCGTGGTGCGGGAAGACGAGGTCGATGCCGCCGCCGTGGATGTCGAAGGTCTCGCCCAGGTGCTTCCACGACATCGCCGAGCACTCGATGTGCCAGCCGGGACGGCCCGGCGTGCTGATGCCGGCCGGCGACGGCCACGACGGCTCGCCGGGTTTGGACGGCTTCCACAGCACGAAGTCGGTGGCGTCGCGCTTGTACGGCGCGACGTCGACGCGGGCGCCGGCGATCATCTCGTCGAGCGAGCGGTTGGCCAGGGCGCCATAGCGCGGCAGCACGCCGTTGGCGGCGTTCATCGCACTTGGCGAGAACAGCACATGGTCCTGCTCGACATAAGCGAAGCCGCCGGCGACCAGCTTTTCGATGATGCTGCACATCTCGCCGATATGTTCGGTGGCGCGCGGCTCGACGGTCGGCCGCAGGCAGCCCAGCGCATCGACGTCGTCGTGGAATTGCCGCTCGGTCTGCTCGGTGACCCTGCGGATCGCCTCGTTCAGCGGCAGGCCGGGATAGTCGCGCGCGGCGCGGTCGTTGATCTTGTCGTCGACGTCGGTGATGTTGCGGACGTATTTGACATGCGCCTCGCCGTAGAGATGGCGCAGCAGCCGAAACAGCACGTCGAACACGATCACCGGCCGGGCGTTGCCGATATGGGCGAAATCGTAGACCGTCGGGCCGCAGACATACATCCGGACGTTGGCCGGATCGATCGGCGCGAAGTTGCGCTTCTCCTTCGTCAGCGTGTCGTAAAGGCGCAATTCCATGGATACCCGTCCCCTGCGGCCGGGCGTCCAGTGCTCTCGATAGGAGAAAAGACGGCCTCAGCCAGCGTGTCAGCTAGCTAATAATCTCGCAGCGAATGCAAATGGCGAGGAAACCGTTCATCGCCGCACCATGGCGACCGGCCTTAAATCCGTCAAGTCCGTCGATCGCCGGAGGTCCGACTTGTTTTTCCGGCTGCGAATCGAATTGTCGCCAGCGCTGGTACGCGGAGGGTCGCCCTCCGGCTCGCCCCATCGCCCGACCGCCACCACCGCGAACCGCCCGCTCCGGCCAATTCCGGCCTCGATCGGCGCCGAGCCGATGCGCCAGCCACTATGGTTAACGTTTTTTAACCCTTTTCAGGGTACGGACGGAGGTCATCCCCTCGTTCCTGGTGCAGCATGAACCTGATTCCTGCCTTCTTTGCCGGCGCAGCGCTGCTTGCGGCGACGGCGGCCTATGCCGACAGCCGGGTCTTCATCGTCGCCAACCAACCCGACGGCTACGGCATCGACCTGTGCCTCGCCCGCGGCGAAAAATGTGGCGCTCCCGCTGCGGCAGCCTATTGCCAGTCCCGCGAATTCGCCCAGGCGGTGGCCTATCGCCGGGTCGACCCGGACGAAATCACCGGCGCGGTGCCGAAAGCGAGCGGCCCGGCCTGTGCCCACGGCGTCTGCAGCGAATACGTCGCCATCACCTGCCAGCGCTGACCCGGCACCACAGCCGGCGGGCGGCTTCGCCACAGAGACGCCCCGGAAACGACGTGACCCTGCCGAAAGAAGCGGCTAGAAACGGTCGACGTCGCGGTTTCAGAGGGATCGATCCGCGGCCCGATCGCGCGGATTTGCTGGATGTGATTCGGCGGATCGCCGGAATCACCCGCTCGGATTCCTGAATGCCCGACATGTTCGATAACGCCACCCGTTTCCGCTGGCTGGCCGGCGCCCTGATCGTCGCCGCCGCGTCGCTGCCCTCCGCAGCGCTCGCCCAGCAAGGCTATCCGTCGCAAGGCTACAATCAGCCGGGCTATCAGCAGGCCCCCCCGGGCGGCCAACCGGGCGGTCCCGCCGCCAATCCGATGTGCCCGCGGCTGGAAGCGCAGCTCGCCTCGATCGACCGCGGCGGCATGGACCCGGCCCGCGCCGACCAGATCCGCCGATTCGAGGACGCCGCCGCCCGCCAGCAGGCCGAGCTCGACCGCGTCGGCATGCAGGCGAAGCGGATGGGCTGCGAAAGCTCCGGGTTCTTCTCGCTGTTCAGCGGCCAGCCGGCGCAATGCGGTCCGGTCAACAACCAGATCCAGCAGATGCGCGGCAATCTCGACCAGATCAACTCGTCGCTGGAGCGGCTGCGCAGCGGCGGCCCCGGCGGCAACGATCGCGAGAACCAGCGCCGCTCGGTGATCCAGGCGCTGGCGCAGAACAATTGCGGGCCGCAATACACTGCCGCCGCGCAGCAGAGCGGCGGACTGCTCGACAACCTGTTCAACGGCGGCAACAGCGGCGCCCCGGCCGGCGATTTCAGCAGCACCGAGGGCGGCACCTTCCGCACCGTCTGCGTCCGCACCTGCGACGGTTATTATTTCCCGATCTCGTTCGCCACCGTGCCGAGCCGGTTCGGCGACGACGAGAAGACCTGCAAGAGCCTGTGCCCGGCCTCGGAGGCGTCGCTGTATGCCTATCGCAACCCCGGCCAGGACATGAACCAGGCGGTGTCGATCAACGGCCAGCCCTACACCTCGCTGCCGAACGCGTTCCGCTATCGCCAGGAGTTCAACCCGTCCTGCAGCTGCAAGCCGGCGAACCAGACCTGGGCCGACGCCATGAAGGGCGTCGACGATCGCTCGGCCGCCGAGCACGGCGACATCATCGTCACCGAAGAAAGCGCCAAGAAGCTGTCGGCGCCGCCGGCGCAGCGCACCTCGGCCAAGAGCGGCAGCAAGGCCGCGCCCGCGACCGCATCCAATCAGCCGGACCCCGGCGCGCCGTCGACCGATCCGAGCAAGATCCGCACGGTCGGTCCGAAATTCTACCAGACCCCGCCGAGTGCGCAGTAGGCCGCGATCAGCGCCGCCTCCATAGCCCATCGGAGCTATAGCCCGCTCCGACCGTCCTCCCCTAGCCTTTCGCATCGCGTTACGGCTCGGGAGGACAGATGCGGATCATCGTTGTGGGCGGCGGCATCGCCGGCATGGGCGCAGCGGATCGGCTGCGCGAGGCCGGCCACGACATCGTCCTGCTCGAACAGGACGCCGAGGCCGGCGGACGCTGCCGCTCGGTGCAGTGGCACGGTGTCTGGGCGGTCACCGGGGCCTTCGCCTTTCTCTGCGCCGAGACCAATCTGACCGACCTCGCCCGCAAGCTCGGCATCGATCAGCCCGACGGCATGGTCGACCTCACCGCCGCGCATCAATGGAACGTGCTGGTCGAGCGCAAGCGAACCGAGGCGTTCGGCGCCTTCGACCTGATCAGCGCCGCGAAGCATCCGGCGATTCCACTGCTCGAGAAAGCCAAGCTGCTGGCGACGCTGCCGAAGCTGGCGCAGGTCGCGGTCGCCGGCGATCCGCGCGACATCACCAGCGCGGCGGCGCTCGACGACGTCAACGCCTGCGAGTATTTCCGCAAATTTTCGCCGACCTTCGTCGATTACTTCCTGGAGCCCTGCGTCGCAATGTTCTGCGGCTACGGCGAGGACGACTACTCGCTCGGCTGGACGGCGTGGAGCACCGCCGGAAGGCTGTCCTGGTCCGGCGACCGGATCTGGAGCTTCAAGGAGCGCGGCGCCGGGCGGATCACCTTCGAACTCGGCCGCAGCCTCGCCGCCGATCCCAGGGTCGAAGTCCGGCTCGGCTGCCGCGCCGTAGAAGTCCGGCATCACCAAGACGGCGTCGAGGTCGATATCGTCGCCGAAGGCCGTGCCGAAACGCTCCGCGGCGACGCGGTGGTGATGGCGGCGCCCGGCAACAAAGTGGCGGCGCTGATGCCGGCGCTGGACGCGGAGCGGCGCGCGTTCTTCGACGCGATCGACTATGCGGGCCATCACATCGTGTACTACCTGCTCGACCGCCCCAAGGGCGACCTGCTCGGCACCTACGTGCTGCCCGCCGCCGACGGCTTCCGCCGCACCGGCAATCTGCGCTTCACCGACATGGGCGACGGCACGACTTTTGCGCATTCGCAGTGGAAGGATTGGGGCTGCCGCCAGCAGGCCGACGCCAGCACCGCGGACCTGCTAACGATCGCCTGGAGCGACGTCGTCGACGCGCTGCCCCAGCTCGCCGACACCCGCGTGATCGACAGCTTCATCTCCCAGCAGCCCGACGCGATCTGCAAGCGGCCGAAGGGTTACATCGGCAATCTGCGCCGCTTCCTCGATCTCGGGCCGCTGCCGCGGGTGGCGTTCTGCGGCGACTATCTCACCAACAGCACCGTCGGCCAGGCGCATTGGTCGGGGCTGACCGCCGCACAGGAACTGATGGCGCGGCTCTGAGCGAACCTGCGCAGTGCCGGTACGATCAGCGCTGGGGAGCGGACTGTGCGGTCCACAGCGCACTCAACTCGGTGCGATTTCGCACGCCGGCCTTGTGCAGCACTGCGCGCATCTGATTCTTGATCGTCCACGGGCTGGTATCGAGCACGCGGGCGATCGATTTGTTGGAATGGCCGGCCGCAGCCAGAGCCGCGACCTCGCGCTCGCGGGGGGTGAGCGCACGCAGCGGATCGTTGCCGGTAGAGAGCGGCACCGTCGCCGCGCCGCGCGCGATGACGCCGTGATACGCCATCTCCAGCAGTGGCAGCAGCGCCAGCGCCAGCCCGCGGTCACGCTCGTCGAAATCGCGGTGCCCGGCGTCACGCACCAGGCTGAGCGCGCCGACGATGCGGTTCTGCTCGCGCAGCGCCAGGATCAGCACGAAGCCGGCGCCGCTGCCCGCCAACAACGGCTCGCGCGGCAGGGTTGCGCGGCGGGCAGCCGGCAGCAACTCCGACAACCGCGCCACGCCGTTGTCCGACGCCTCCCGATCGAGCCAGCTCCGGATCGGATCGCGCGCCCGCACCTCGGCGCAATAATGCGCCTGGCACCACGAAGGCCAGTTGACGAAGTGCATCTCCCCCGGCCGCCCGCCCCGCCGATCCGACAGCACCGCACGCGACGCCCCGAACACCGGCCGCAACGACAGCATCGCGGCTTGCGCGAACGCCGCCGGCGTAGCGCGGTGAAGCAGATCGGGGGCGATGGCGGTAGGGACAGGAATCGTCATGCACAGCTCGCTGGGATCGGAAGGCGTGGCGGTCCCGATCGCGGGGCGACGGCGCCTTCTGGTGGCGATACGCCTATCAAATCGGCTGCGGGCCAACGGGGCAAGCCAGCTCTCGAAGACCGCCGGCCAGTCCCCCTTCCCGAACGCTCGTCGCGCTATATAATGACATATATCAGAGGCACGGAGGCGACATGGCGTCCCGGACCGCGAAGATCTTCACCATCGGCCGCAGCCAGGCCGTCCGGCTCCCCGCGGAGTTTCGCTTCGAGGGCAGCGAGGTTTTCGTGCGCCGCGATGCGAAGACGGGTGATGTCATCCTGTCGCGAAAGCCGAACTCCTGGGACGGCCTGCTCGAGCTTCACAAGACGGCAGCAGTGCCCGACGACTTCATGAGGCCGACCGACCGCATCCAGCCGCCGCAGGATCGCGATCCGTTCGAAGGCTGGAGCGAATGAGCGGTAGGGTTGGAGACACCAACGTCCCAACCACGTCACCAGAAGCGAGAGGCGCGAGATTATCGAGCGACTGGTCGCACTGCCGATTTCGGACGTCGTCATCTCGTCGATCACCGGGCGAACTCCTCCACGACCTCGCCAAATGCGGCTACCTTACCGCTCTCTCCGATCGCGTCCGGGAATTCCTGCTGCGCGTCGACGTCCTGCCGTGGGATCACGATGTCACCAAGACCTACGCCGACCTACGCGCAGCCTACGAAGCCAAAGGCGTCACCCTCGCCCCTCTCGACATGATGATCGCCACCCACGCGGTCGCGACAGACGCGACACTAGTGACGCGGGACAAGACGTTCGGCCGCGTGCCTTCGCCGCTGCGGGTCGAGGACTGGGCGGAGGGGGACTAGCTCGTAACCCTGATTATGGAACGAGACCGGTGCAGCAGCGCGCAACTTAGAGATCCCGATTGCACTGCGCTTCATCCGGACACAGACGACGGCTAACCATCCCTAGTAAAGCCAGCGAACACCCAGCCGATCATCCAAAAGAGAACGTATGCTAAAAATGCACCCCCTCCTGTGATTAGGAGGCCGATGCCAAGAGTATCACGGCCTCCGCTCTTCATAAAGGACGGCGGGGGCGTATCGGCAATAGCAAGTACTTCGCTAACTTCTTTTCCATAGATGCCGGAATCGCGGCAGCCACTCACTTCATAATCCAACGTTTGGCTGTCCAAATTTGGATACTTCTGTCTAAAGCTGAAGCCAGCACGCGCTAGTTTCGCTATGCATCTCGCGTTATTATACGCATTGACTTCAGTGGAATAGCTATCGTTAGCGACAAAACCTGTGATCGTGACTCCAATCATAATGGTCAAGATAGCCACAGCTAAACCAATCCGAGTGAAGCCTCGGATGATGCGCGCACCAACAGTGAGCGACACACGGCTTTCAGATCGAAATGGATTAAGATCACTCATAAGTCCACTCAACCAGAAAGAGCGAATATCGGCAAGTTAGCCATATACGTCTCTCGTTCGATTACCTACGGCAAAGCGCTCGGGATGAAGTCTCTTCGTGGACTGAGTTTTTGATCTGAGCAAAAAGGGGCAGGACAGCAATGGTCCAGCAAGCAATTTTCCGATCCGCCCCTACCCCTCGAACGCCTCGCTCGACGCCCGCCCCGCCTTCATCACCAGCGTTTCGTCCGGCACCGGCAGCGCTTCGGCCTTGTCGCGGAAGTGGTTAGTAATCGGATAGCGCCTGTCCCGCCCGAAATTCTTCCGCGTGACCTTCACGCCCGGCGCCGCCTGCCGCCGCTTGTATTCGGCGATGTTGAGCAGGCGGTCGATCCGCACCACCGTGTCCTTGTCGAAGCCTTCGGCGACGATCCCCGCCAGCGGCTCTTCGCGCTCGACCAGCCGCTGCAGGATGGCGTCGAGCACGTCGTAGGGCGGCAGCGAATCCTGATCGGTCTGGTTTTCGCGCAGCTCCGCGGTCGGCGGGCGAATGATGATGCTTTCGGGGATCACCTCGCCGTCCGGACCGAGCGCGTCGTCCGGCTTCCAGCGATTGCGCAACGACGACAGCCGGAACACCTGCGTCTTGTAGATGTCCTTGATCGGGTTGAAGCCGCCGTTCATGTCGCCGTACAGCGTGGCGTAGCCGACGCTCATTTCCGACTTGTTGCCGGTGGTCACCACCATCGCGCCGGTCTTGTTGGAGATCGCCATCAAGAGCGTGCCGCGGGTGCGCGCCTGCAGATTCTCCTCGGTGATGTCGCGCGCGAGACCTGCGAACGGCTTCGCCAGGATCGCCTCGAAGCCTTCGACGGCCTGCGCGATCGGCAGCACCTCGTAGCCGAAGCCGAGCGCGCTCGCGAGACGGCCGGCGTCGTCGAGCGACACCTGCGCGGTGTAGCGGAACGGCAGCATCACGCCGCGAACCTTGTCGGCGCCGAGCGCATCGACCGCGATCGCCGCGCACAGCGCCGAGTCGATGCCGCCGGAGATGCCGAGCAGCACGCCGGGAAAGCCGTTCTTGCGGACGTAGTCGCGCAGGCCCAGCACGCAGGCGGCGTAGTCCGCCTCGTCGCCTTCGAGCACCGGTGCCACCGGTCCGTCGCAGCGCCAGCCCGCCGCGCCTTTGACGAAGCTCAGCGTGGTGATGCTCTCGACGAAACCGGGTAGCTGCGCCGCCAGGGTGCGGTCGGCGTTGAGCACGAACGAGGCGCCATCGAACACCAGTTCGTCCTGGCCGCCGACCTGATTGACATAGACCAGCGGCAGATCGCTCTCGGTGACGCGGGCCACCGACACCGACATCCGCAGATCGGTCTTGCCGCCTGCGTAAGGCGAGCCGTTCGGCACGATCAGGATCTCGGCGCCGGTCTCGGCCAGACACTCGACGACGTTCTCGTAGTCGTCGGATTCCTCCAGCCAGGTGTCCTCGCAGATCGGCACTCCGATCCGAACGCCGCGGATCGTCATCGGACCCGCAACGGGTCCGCGGGAAAACACCCGCTTCTCGTCGAACACGCCGTAGTTCGGCAGATTGACCTTGAACCGGAGCGCGGCGATGCGGCCGCTGTCGAGCAGCGCACAGGCGTTGTACAGCTTGCCGCCATCCACCCAGGGCGAGCCGATCAGCATCGCCGGGCCACCATCGGCGGTCTCGCGCGCCAGCTCCTCGATCGCCGCCCGGCAGGCCGACTGGAACGCCGGTTTCAGCACCAGATCCTCCGGCGGGTAGCCGGCGATGAACAGTTCCGGATAGACGACGAGATCGGCGCCGTCGGCGGCGGCCTGCCGGCGCGCGGCGCGCGCCTTGTCGGCATTGCCGGCGATGTCGCCGACCGTCGGGTTGAGCTGGGCGAGCGAGATCGTCAGGCGGGCGGCATTTTCGGTCATAGCCGAGATGTAACCGCAGCCCGCCGCCTCCGCAATCGGGGCACCGTCAGACCAGCCCGAGCCGCTCGGCCAGCGCGAACAGCCAGAACAGGCCGGCGATCGCCAGCGCGACGCCGACCGCGGCCGACCCCATGTCCTTGACCCGGCCGATCTGCGGATCGTGGTCCGTGGTGAGCCGGTCGCTGAGCTTCTCGATCGCGGTGTTGAGCAGTTCGACCACGATCACCAGCGCGACCACCGCGACCAGTTCGACCCGACGCATCGGAGTGGTTCCGATCAGCCATGCGGCCGGGAGAGCGAGCACCAGCGCAACCAGTTCCTCGCGGATCGCCTGCTCGGAGCGGATCGCGAATTTCAGCCCGCGCCACGAATTGATCGTCGCCCGCCAGAACCTCAGCACTTGACCCACCGCCCCTATGTCTCGTCATGCCCGCGCGTGTCGCGGGCGCCTGCGTCTTGGAAAGCCAAGCAAGTGAAGGCTCGGATCGCCTGCTCGTCGGCCATCCGCGGAGAGCAGGTCTCGAGCGCTTGATCGATGCAATATCGCCCTCGCCACCTTGCACTGAGTCCTCGTCCTGAGGAGCCCGGCGCAGCCGGGCGTCTCGAAGGATGGGGCCACACTGCACCAGTGGCCCCATGGTTCGAGACGGCGCTGCGCGCCTCCTCACCATGAGGTTGTGCGTGCGGCGGGCATCCCGATCGCGCGCCGCTTCGATTGCAGCAGAGCCTCTACAGCCCGGCGGCCGCCTGCAGCGGGCTGGCCTTGCCGGCGCGGCCCTGCTTGAGCAGATCCGCGATCAGGAACGCCATGTCGATCGACTGCTCGGCGTTGAGCCGCGGATCGCAGGCGGTGTGATAACGGTTGTTGAGGTCTTCGTCGGTGATGGCGCGGGCGCCGCCGAGGCACTCGGTGACGTTCTGGCCGGTCATCTCCAGATGCACGCCGCCGGCATGCGTCCCCTCCGCGGCGTGAACCGCGAAGAACGACCGTACTTCCGACAGGATACGGTCGAACGGCCGGGTCTTGTAACCCGAGTTCGACGTGATGGTGTTGCCGTGCATCGGATCGCACGACCACACCACGGTGCGGCCCTCGCGCTTCACGGCGCGGACCATCGCCGGCAGATGCTCGCCGATCTTCTCGTGGCCGAACCGGCCGATCAGCGTCAGCCGCCCCGGCTCGTTGTCGGGATTGAGGATGTCGATCAGCTTCAAGAGTTCGTCGGTCTTCAGCGACGGACCGCACTTCAGGCCGATCGGATTCTTGATGCCGCGGAAATACTCGACATGGGCGTGGTCGAGCTGACGGGTGCGGTCGCCGATCCACAGCATGTGGCCGGAGGTCGCGTACCAGTCGCCGGTGGTGGAGTCGACGCGGGTCATCGCCTGCTCGTAGCCGAGCAGCAGCGCCTCGTGGCTGGTGTAGAAATCGGTGGTGCCCAGCGAGGAATCGACCGCGAAAGTCAGGCCGCAGGCGCGCATGAAATCCAGCGCGCCGGAGACGCGGTCGGCAAGATCCGCATAGGCCTTCGACTGCGGACTGTCGCTGACCGACTGCAGCATCCAGCGATGCACGTTCTCGACGCTGGCGTAGCCGCCCTTGGCGAAGGCGCGCAGCAGGTTCAGCGTCGCGGCCGACTGCCGATACGCTTCGATCTGCCGGCGCGGATCGGGCACGCGGGCTTCCTCGGTGAAGGCGACGTCGTTGATAATGTCGCCGCGATAGCTCGGCAGCTCGACGCCGTCGCGCTTCTCGACGGGGGCCGAGCGCGGCTTGGCGAACTGGCCGGCAATGCGGCCGACCTTCACCACCGGCGAGGCGCCCGCATAGGTCAGCACGATCGCCATCTGCAGGAAGACGCGGAACAGATCGCGAATGTTGTTGGCGCCGTGCTCGGCGAAGCTCTCGGCGCAGTCGCCGCCCTGGAGCAGGAATGCATCGCCGGCCGCCACGGTGGCGAGCTGCTTCTTCAGGTTGCGCGCCTCGCCGGCAAACACCAGCGGCGGAAAGCTCGCGAGCTGCGCCTCGACATCCGCCAGCGCTTTCGCGTCGGGATATTGCGGCATCTGCTGCACCGGCTTGGCGCGCCAGCTATCGGGTGTCCATCGTTCGGACATGGGGCCACTCCTGAAGAAACATGCCGCCAGTTAAAAATGGGTCGCGGCGGCCGGGTTATACACAGCCGCTCCGCCAACCGCTAGTTGGAAATCAGGGGGCAGAATACAACCCCTTGCGGCAAAAGCCTAATTCGTTGGAGCCGCAGCCTCGCCCGCCCCCTCGCAGGCCGGCGAGCGCGGCCGCCGGCTATTCGGCGGCTTCGCGCTGGTAGCGCGCGGTCCGGGTGCGCATCGTCACCAGTTCTTCGGCGGCGGTGGGATGCAGCGCCATGGTGGCGTCGAAATCGGCCTTGGTCGCCTTCATCCGGATCGCGACCGCGATCACCTGGACCAGTTCGGCGGCCTCCGGGCCGACAATATGGCAGCCGAGCACGCGGTCGGTGGTGCCGTCGACGATCAGCTTCATCAGGATGCGCGACTGGCTGCCCGACATCGTCCCCTTCATCGGACGGAAATCGGCCTTGTAGACATCGATGACGTCGTACAGCGTCCGCGCCTGGGCCTCGGTGAGCCCGACGGTACCGACCTGCGGCTGAGAGAACACAGCCGTGGGCACGCAGGAATAGTCGACCTGCACCTGCTTGCCGCCGAACACGGTGTCGGCAAAGGCGTGGCCCTCGCGGATCGCCACCGGGGTCAGATTGGTGCGATGGGTCACGTCGCCGACCGCGTAGATGTGCGGCACCGAGGTGCGGCAGTGCTCGTCGACCGCGATGCCGCCGTTGTCCGGATTGATCGCGACCCCGGCCTTCTCGAGCCCGAGATTGGCGACGGCCGGATGCCGGCCGATCGCGAACATCACCTGGTCGGACGCGACGCTGGAGCCGCCCGACAGATGCGAGGTGTATTCCTCGCCGAGCTTCTCCACCGCGGTCACAGTGCAGCCGGTGATGATGCTGATGCCTGCCCGCTCCATCTCGGTACGGACATGGACCCGGACGTCCTCGTCGAAGCCGCGCAGGATGTTGTCGCCGCGGTAGACCAGCGTGACGTCGGAGCCGAGGCCGGCGAAGATGCAGGCGAATTCCAGCGCGATGTAGCCGCCGCCCTGAATCAGGATCCGCTTCGGCTGCCGTGCGAGGTGAAACACCTCGTTGGACGAGATTACGTGCTCGATGCCGGGAATCGGCTGGCCGTGATTGGGCGCGCCGCCGGTCGCGATCAGGATGGTCTTGGCCCGCACCCTCTCGCCGGTCGACAGCAGCAGCGTGTGCGGGTCCTCGAACACCGCGCGCGCCTTGACGGTGCGGGCGCCCGACTTCTCGACGTTGCTGGCGTAGACCTGCTCCAGCCGCGCGATTTCCTTGTCCTTGTTGGCGATCAGCGTCGCCCAGTCGAACTCGGCGGTCGGGATCGTCCAGCCGAAGCCGGCGGCGTCGCGGATCTCTTCGTGGACGTGCGAGGCGTACACCATCAGCTTCTTCGGCACGCAGCCGCGGATCACGCAGGTGCCGCCCAACCGGTACTCCTCGGCGACGACGACGCGGGCGCCGTAGCCGGCGGCGATCCGCGCGGCCCGAACGCCGCCCGAGCCGCCGCCGATGACAAACAGGTCCGCGTCGAAGTCGGTCATGTCGCCTCGCTGGTCGATCAGATGTTCTTGCCGCGCTTGCGCATCTCGGCGCGGAATTCGCCGTTCACTTCCTCGGCGAACTTCTGCGCCCACTGGTTCATGAACTGCATGCTTTCGGCGATCGACTTCGGCTCCTGGGTGAGCAGCTTCTGGCCGAGCGGCGACTTGTAGAAGGTGACGAGGTCCTTCAATTCCTGCTCGGTGAAATCGGCGGCGTAGATCTTCGCCATGCCGTCGCCGATCTCCTTCTCGCGGCCGGCCATCTTCTTGGCGATCACCACCGCGACGTCCTTGAGATCCTGCTGATAGTTCAGGTTGCTCTGCATCAGCGTGTCCATGGTGCGCTGAATGATGTTGGGCACCGCCTGGGCGTAGATGCCGCCGGCACGCTTCAGCTCCAGGATTTCCTTGGCGGAGGCGATCGCGGCCGGCGACGGCTGCTTGGTCTGCGCCTCGGCCTGATGCCCGACCATTGCCACGCCGAACACCAGAACGGCGGCCAGCAACGCCTTCGACAGATACTTCATTCCAATTCTCCTGAGATTATCGGCGCTCATGCGCGTTCGATGGTTCGGATTCCGGTGGCCCCTGCGAGTACCAAAGTGCTCGCCATCCCGACGAACAGCCCGTGCTCGACCACACCCGGAATTGCGGACAGCAACTGGGCCAGACGGGGAGCATCGGGTATCCGCCCGAGCCGGGCGTCGACGATCCAGTGGCCACCATCGGTGACGAAAGCATGGCCGTCTTTGCCGGGCCGTAGCTTTAATTCGCCGGCGCAACCCGCCGCGTCGAACGCCAGTTGCAGCGCCCGGCGGGTCGCCGCCAGGCCGAACGGAATCACCTCGATCGGCAGCGGGAAGCGGCCGAGCGTGTCGACCAGCTTGGATTCGTCGGCGATCACGATCATGCGATCCGACGCCGCGGCCACGATCTTCTCGCGCAACAGCGCGCCGCCGCCGCCCTTGATCAGGTCGAGCTTCCCATCGGCCTCGTCGGCACCGTCAACGGTAATATCCAGCCGGTCGATTTCGTCCAGGGTCGTCAACCGGATACCGCAGCGTTCGGCATCGGCGCGCGTCACTTCCGAGGTCGGCACGCCCACCACGTCGAGTCCGTCGCGCACCCTTTCGCCAAGCAGTTCAACGAAATGCTTCGCGGTCGAGCCGGTGCCCAGGCCGAGCTTCATACCGCTCCGCACCTCATCCAGCGCCCGCGCCGCAGCCCGACGCTTCAACTCTTCCTTGTCCATGACCCGGCCTACCCCGTTTCCGCACACACATCGAAGTCCCCGCGGCGCGGCGTGGCATATCTAGCGGCGTTTGCCCACCACGAACAGCGTGGATTCTGCGATCGGCCCTCCCCCGACAGTTGCAGAAAAGCGCGGAGAAGGTTAGCGGTCGGATATGACCGCATCTCCTATCGTCGTGTTCGATCTGGACGGGACGCTGATCGATACTGCGCCCGACCTGATCAATGCCCTGAATTTCATCCTGATCCGCGAAGGCATGCCGGCCGTTCCGATGGCCGTCGCGCGCAACATGATCGGGCAAGGCGCGCGCCGCCTGCTCGAACGTGGCCTCGAACTCGATGGCCGGACGATCGCCCAAGACGATGTCAACCGGCTGACGGTCGACTTCATCGACTATTACGCCGCGCACATCGCCGACGAGTCGCGTCCGTTCGAGGGGCTCGAAGCGACCTTGGACGAGCTGTCCGAGCTCGGCTACCGCTTCGCCGTCTGCACCAACAAGCTGGAGTGGCTGTCGAAGCTGCTGCTCGACCGGCTCGGGCTCAGCCCGCGCTTCGCCGCGATCTGCGGCGCGGACACTTTCGGCGTCGCCAAGCCCGATCCGGCGATCCTGCGCGAGACCGTCGCCAAAGCCGGCGGCGAGCTGTCGGCGGCGGTGATGGTCGGGGATGCCGGCCCGGATGTCGGCGTCGCGCGCCGGGCCGGCGTGCCGGTGATCGGCGTGGAGTTCGGCTACACCGAAGTGCCGATCGCGGAGCTCGAGCCGGACCTGCTGGTCGGCCATATGCGCGAACTCCCGACCGCCGTCTCACGGCTGCTGCCGCGGCGCTGACCTGAAGTCGATACCGTTGAGATTGTGGCAGAATTTAGTTTGCTAACAGGCCGCGTTAACTAACTCTTAAGTTTGTCGGACGCGTGGTTGCCAGCGTTACGACAGGCTCCTATGGTCCGCCCGGGACTGTGGCTGTTGGCCGCACTGAACGGATGGGATCACATGCGTCAACTCGTTGTCATCGCCCTAGCAGGGCTCTCGCTGGGCGGCTGTGCGTCGATGTCGGACGCCTTCAAGTCGACGCCGCCGGACGTCACGGTGCAGCTCGACTCGGTGCCGTCCGGTGCGGATGCCGTCGCCTCGACAGGCCAGAGCTGCAAGACTCCGTGCTCGATCAAAGTGCAGCCGGCAGATTTCAACGTGACGTTCACGATGGACAAGTTCCAGCCGACGACGGTTCCGGTGCAGGTCGTGGTCACACCCGGCGGCTTCATGTCGGAGGGCACCACGACGGTGACTCCGAACCCCGTCACTGCCGAACTGCAGCCGGCCAAGCCGGCCCGCAAGGCAAGGTCGGTGCGCAAGCCGCGCAAGCCGAAGCCGGCCGAGGCGGCGCCCGCGGCCGAGGCCCCGGCGGCGGCATCGCCGTTCCCTGCCCCGCCGGCCGCGCGCTGAGTTGCTGCACCGCATCACGTCGCGCGATTGTGCGCGGCGCTGATCGTGCCTAGATAGTGTCGGGACACCAGCCGCAAACGGCGGCGACCGCGACAGGGCACGCCGCATGACCAGCGCCGCGATCACACCGCCAGGATTCGACACGCATCGGCCGATGACCGATCCGTTCGGCCGGACCATCGACTACCTGCGCGTCTCGATCACCGACCGCTGTGACTTCCGCTGCGTGTACTGCATGGCGGAAGACATGACCTTCCTGCCCCGTGCCGATCTGCTGACGCTGGAAGAACTCGACCGGCTTTGCTCGGCCTTCATCGCCAAGGGCGTGCGCAAACTGCGCCTGACCGGTGGCGAGCCGCTGGTCCGCCGCAACATGATGTCGCTGGTGCGCTCGCTGTCTCGCCATCTGAAGAACGGCGCCCTCGACGAACTCACATTGACCACCAACGGCTCGCAGCTCGCCCGCTTCGCAGCGGAGCTCGCCGATTGCGGCGTCCGCCGGGTCAACGTCTCGCTGGATACGCTCGACCCGGCCGAGTTCCGCCGCATCACCCGTTGGGGCGACCTCGACCGGGTGCTCGCCGGCATCGACGCCGCACGCGCTGCGGGGCTGGCGATCAAGATCAACACCGTGGTGCTGAAAGGCACCAACGAGGACGAAATTCCGTCGCTGATGCGCTGGGCCCACGGCCTCGGCATGGGATTGACCCTGATCGAAGTGATGCCGCTCGGCGAAATCGGCGAAGGCCGGATCGATCAGTACGTCCCGCTGTCGCTGGTTCGCGCCCGGCTCGCCACCAACTACACGCTGACCGACCTGCCGGACAGCACCGGGGGTCCGGCCCGCTACGTGCGCGTCGAGGAGACCGGCGGCCGGCTCGGCTTCATCACCCCGCTGACGCACAATTTCTGCGAATCCTGCAACCGGGTGCGGATCACCTGCACCGGCACCATCCACACCTGCCTCGGCCACGAGGACGCCTCCGACCTGCGGCGGCCGCTACGCGCCTCGGCCGACGACGCCCTGCTCAGCGCCGCGATCGATCGGGCGATCGGCACCAAGCCGAAAGGCCACGACTTCATCATCGACCGCCGGCACAACCGGCCGAGCGTCAGCCGGCACATGAGCGTCACCGGCGGCTGAGCAGCGCCCCCGAGACGATCTAATCACTATCGATACTGTATATCACGCTCCTGATTGCCATTTTCCAATTGACGGAACGGTGATGCGCTGATTTGGTGCGCTCGCTTCGCGGGCCCTCGGCTGCCAAAGCCGCTTTGCGTCGTTATCGCGCAGGTCGGGCGAAACGGGAGGAGACCGAGCGTTGCGGGCATTGCTTGGACTGAGCAGGATCATCGACGCCTTCAACACGTTCGTCGGCCGTTGGCTGTCGTGGTTGATCGTCGCGGCGGTTCTGATTTCGGCAGTGAACGCCGTCGTCCGCAAGCTGTTCGACATGTCGTCGAACTCGTACCTGGAATTGCAGTGGGTCCTGTTCAGCGTGGTGTTCATGCTGTGCTCACCCTGGACGCTGCTCAGCAACGAACACATCCGCATCGACATCATCAATCACAACCTGCCGCTCAAGCTGCGCGGCTGGATCGACATGATCGGCCACGTATTCTTCCTGATGCCGTTCGCGATCATTCTGCTGTGGTGGTCGGTCCCGTTCTTCCTGGTCTCCTGGCAGCAGAACGAGCAGTCGTTCAGCGCCGGCGGCCTGCCGCAATGGCCGGCCAAGTCGCTGATCATGATCATGTGCGTGCTGCTGATCATTCAAGGCATCTCCGAGATCATCAAGCGCTTCGCCATGATGGTCGGCGCAATTCCCGACAGCAACGCCTCGGCGCAGGGCTCGCACAGCTCGGCGGAACTCGAAGCCGAGCGGCTGTTGCTGAAGGTCGATAGCGACAGGAAATAGGTTCACTTCGTGGTCATCGCATTGGGGGGCCGGTCCGCATGACCGCACTGTTGATCCACTACATGGCGCCGATCATGTTCGCGTCGTTGGTGGTGTTCCTGCTGCTGGGCTATCCGGTCGCGTTCTCGCTCGCCGCCAACGGCCTGATGTTCGCCTTCCTCGGCATCGAACTCGGCCTGTTTCGTCCCGACTTCCTGCAGGCGCTGCCCGATCGCGTCTACGGGGTGATGAACAACGAAACGCTGCTGGCGATTCCGTTCTTCACCTTCATGGGGCTGGTGCTGGAGAGATCCGGCATGGCCGAGGATCTGCTCGAGACCATCGGCCAGCTGTTCGGTTCGGTCCGCGGCGGCATCGCCTACGCGGTGGTGTTCGTCGGCGCCCTGCTCGCCGCCACCACCGGCGTGGTCGCCGCTTCGGTGATCTCGATGGGGCTGATCTCGCTGCCGATCATGCTGCGCTACGGTTACGACCGCCGTGTCGCCACCGGCATCATCGCGGCTTCCGGCACACTGGCGCAGATCATCCCGCCGTCGCTGGTGCTGATCGTGATGGCCGACCAGCTCGGCCGCTCGGTCGGCGACATGTACGAGGGCGCCTTCATTCCGGGCATCGTGCTGTCGCTGCTGTACGCCAGCTACATCTTTCTGGTGACGGTGTTCGCACCGAAGGCGGCCCCCGGCCTGCCGCTCGAAGCGCAGACTCTGCGCGAGCCCGAGACGGTCCGGCATCCGATGATGATGCCGCTGGCCGCGCTCTCCGCCGGCGGCGCGGCGTATCTGCTCGCCGTGCACTGGGACCTGTTCGCCTGGAGCATGCCCGCGTTCGACAAGGTCGGCCTGTCCAAGCTGGTGATGCAGGCTTTCTGGTTCGTGGTCCTGACCGCGGTGCTGTTCCGGCCGTTCATCGGCATCATCCGCACCATGACGATGTCGCTGTATCTGGTGGTGATCGCCTCGACGGTAGCCGGCATCGTCACGATGAGCTTCACCGACGTGAAGGCGGGAGCGGACTACATCGTGTTGACGATGTCTGTCACCGTGGCGCTGTCGTTCGTCATCGCGGTGCTGAACCGGCTGCTGCGGCTGAAGCTGCTGTCCAAGCTCGCCGAGCAGGTGGTGTTCGTGATGGTGCCGCCGCTCGGCCTGATCTTCCTGGTGCTCGGCACGATCTTCATCGGCGTCGCGACGCCGACCGAAGGCGGCGCGATGGGCGCCGCCGGCGCCATGCTGCTGGCGCTGGCCAAGCGCCGCCTGACCTTCGACCTGACCCGGCAGGCCACCGAGTCGACCGCCAAGCTCACCGCCTTCGTGGTGATGATCCTGGTCGGCGCGCGGGTGTTCTCGCTGACCTTCTACGGCGTCGACGGCCACCGCTGGGTCGAAGAGCTGCTGGTGTCGCTGCCGGGCGGCCAGCTCGGCTTCCTGATCTTCGTCAACGTCTTCGTGTTCGTGCTGGCGTTCTTCCTCGATTTCTTCGAGCTCGCCTTCATCGTCATCCCGCTGCTCGGTCCGGCGGCGGAGAAGCTCGGCATCGACCTGATCTGGTTCGGCGTGATCATGGCGGTCAACATGCAGACTTCGTTCATGCATCCGCCGTTCGGCTTCGCCCTGTTCTATCTGCGCTCGGTGGCGCCGAAGGTGCCGTATATCGACCGTGTCAGCGGCAAGCAGATGGCGCCGGTCACCACCGGCCAGATCTACTGGGGCTCGGTGCCGTTCGTGGTCATCCAGCTCATCATGGTAGCCCTGGTGATCGCCTTCCCGGCGATGGTGATGCACTACAAGGGCATCGCCTCGACCATCGACCCCTCCAAGGTCAAGATCGACATCCCGCAGATCGAGATGCCGCAGATCGACCTCGGCCCGCCGAAGTTCTGAGACCAAGCCGCTCCGTCATAGCGAGCCAACGGGTCCGGCCTTCGGCCGGCCCGAGGACAGGCTCCGCGAAGCAATCCGGCTGCTGCGCGGCGCTGGATTGCTTCGTCGCTGCGCTCCTCGCAATGACGGAAGCTGCAGCAAAAAGCCCGGCCCTCTCGCGAGGGCCGGGCCGCTTTATCTAGCGTTTTCGTTCGTGATCAGCCGCGGGTGCGCGAGCGGATCATGAAGCTGTCGTAGGTGTATTCGGCGACCTGCCACCACAGATACTCGTCCGAGCGATAGGCCTGCATCGCGTCGATCGCCTTCTTGAAGTCCGGGTTCTTGGCCGACAGCTCGGCCCACAGCTCGTTGGTGGCCTTCAGGCAGGCGTCGAGGATTTCGTTGGAGAACGGACGGAGCTGCGTGCCGCTCGCCACCAGACGCTTCAGCGCCGTCGGGTTGAGCATGTCGTAGCGGGCGTTCATCCAGGTGTTGGTGTTCACCGCCGCGTTGGCGAGGATCGCCTGGTAGTTCTTCGGCAGCGCGTTGAACTTCTCGAGGTTGGCGAAGGCGTGCACGGTCGGGCCGCCTTCCCAGAAGCCCGGATAGTAGTAGTACTTCGCGACCTTCTGGAAGCCGAGCTTCTCGTCGTCGTACGGGCCGACCCACTCGGCGGCGTCGATGGTGCCCTTCTCCAGCGCCGGGTAGATGTCGCCGCCGGCGATCTGCTGCGGCACCACGCCGACCTTCTGCAGCACCTGGCCGGCGATGCCGCCGATCCGCATCTTCAGCCCGCTCATGTCGGCGACGGTCTTGATCTCCTTGCGGAACCAGCCGCCCATCTGGGTGCCGGTGTTGCCGCTCGGGAAGCCGATCACGCCGTACTTCTTGTAGAATTCATTGGCGAGCTCGTTGCCGCCGCCCTGGTACAGCCAGGAGTTCTGCTGACGGGCGTTGAGGCCGAACGGCACCGAGGCGAACACCGCGAAGGTCGGATCTTTGCCGACGTAGTAGTACGACACGGTATGGCACATCTCGACGGTGCCGTTGGAGGTGGCATCGAGCGCCTGCAGGCCGGGCACGACTTCGCCCGCCGCGAACACCTGGATCTGGAATTTATTGTCGGTCATCTCGGCGACTTGCTTCGCCAGATATTCCGCACCGCCGTAGATGGTGTCGAGCGACTTCGGGAAGCTGGAGGTCAGCCGCCACTTCACCTCGGGCGACGACTGCGCGATCGCCGGGGAAGCCACTGCGGTCGCCGCCGCGGCGCCGGTAGCTGACACTTTGAGAAAGTCACGACGTTTCATAAGGCATCTCCTTGTTGCCGGCGTTTTCCCGGATTCCATGCGCGCCCGACCAAACAGGTGAACCGCGGAGCCGTTGATGGCGAAGCGTCTCTAACACGGATGGTCACCCGCGGAAAACGCTGCGACCAAGTAGATATCTGAGATTCAACCAAAGTCGAAGGTCGAAATTCCGGCGCCGCCCGCGTCACCTCCGCGACGACTCGGCCGCCGTCGGCGGCCGAGTCCGCGCAGTCACTTCGCACTGCATCAATTCGTCGCGAGGGTCTTCAGCCGGTCGCGTACCTTGGCCGCAATCGAGCGATAGATCGTCGCATGCGGCCCGTTCGGCTCGCTCTCCACCACCGGCCGGCCCGCGTCCGAGGTGGCGCGAATCTCCATGTGCAGCGGGATTTCTCCGAGGAACGGCACGCCGAGCCGCTCGGCCTCATGCCGTGCGCCGCCGTGCCCGAAGATATCCGACCGGGTGCCGCATTCCGGACAAAGGAAGTAGCTCATATTCTCGATGATGCCGATCACCGGCACGTTCACCTTGGTGAACATCGCCAGCCCACGCCGGGCGTCGATCAGCGCCAGGTCCTGCGGCGTCGAGACGATCACCGCGCCCTTGAGCGGCACGGTCTGGGCCAGCGTCAGTTGCGCATCGCCGGTGCCGGGCGGCATGTCGACCACCAGCACGTCGAGCTGGCCCCAGTCGACGTCGCGCAGCATCTGCGTGATCGCCGACATCACCATCGGCCCGCGCCAGATCATCGGCGCCTCCTCGTCGACCAGGAAGCCGATCGACATGATCGACAGGCCGAACCGCGCGATCGGAATCATCCGCCGGCTGTCGTCGAGCTGCGGCTTCTCGTGAATGCCGGTCAGCCGTGGCACCGAGGGCCCGTAGATATCGGCGTCGAGCAGTCCGACCTTGAGTCCGAGCGCGCGCAGACCGAGCGCGAGGTTGAGTGCGGTGGTGGATTTGCCGACGCCGCCCTTGCCGGAGGCGACCGCGATGATCGCGCCGACTCCCGGAATCTCCGCCTGTTTCGGCAGGCCCGCTCCCGGGGCGCCGGCCGGACGATGCGCGGAAACCGGGGCGACGCCGGGCCTTTGCGGCGCCGGTGCGGTTCCGGGCTTGCGCTCGGCGGTGAGCGCGACCAGTGCACTGGCGACCCCGGGGGTGCCGCGCACGGCCGCTTCAGCATCGCTGCGCACGCTCTCCCAGGCGCGAGCCTCGGCGGCATCGACGTTGATCGAGAAGTACACCTTGCCGTCGGTCACGGCGATCTCCGACAGCACGCCGGCCTTGGTCAGCGGCACCCCGCGCGGCGTCGTCACCTTGGCCAGGCTGTCGAGAATCTGTTGCTGGGTCACGCTCACTGCAAGTCTCCTGCCGGCTTCGGCGCTCACCGATCACATGCGATCGATCTGTTCAAGCGGGGAAATGGTTCCCCCACCGGGGCCGCCGGATCGGCCGCCATCGGCGCCAGGTGGATCGGTCGCCGGAGCCATGCTGCGGTGCAGGATTCGGTTGGTGGCCCGCACTCGCAAGACGCGCTCGCAAGGCTTGCTCCGCGAGGCTCGCGCCGTATGCTGACGGCACCTCCTCGCGCGCCCGCAACGGGCCGCCCTCCCCGCAACTCGATCGGGCGCGCCGCGGCGCGCGCTTCGCACATGAAGGGTCCAGACATGGCCAAAGTCGCTTTCCTCGGTCTCGGCGTCATGGGGTTTCCGATGGCCGGACATCTGGTGACCAAGGGCAGCCACGAGGTGACGGTCTACAACCGCACGGCGGCGAAGGCGAAAGACTGGGCCGACAAGTTCGGCGGCCGCACGGCGGCGACGCCGGCCGAGGCGGCGGCGGGCCAGGATTTCGTGATGGCCTGCGTCGGCAACGACGACGACCTGCGCGCGGTGACCACCGGGGCGGACGGCGCCTTCGCAGCGATGAGCAAGGGCGCGATCTTCGTCGACCACACCACCGCCTCTGCCGAGGTCGCGCGCGAGCTGGATGCCGCAGCCAGCGAGATCGGTTTTCACTTCATCGACGCTCCGGTGTCGGGCGGCCAGGCCGGCGCCGAGAACGGCGTGCTGACGGTGATGTGCGGCGGCCGGCCCGAGGATTTCGCCAGAGCCGAGCCGGTGATCGGGGCCTATGCGCGGATGTGCAAGCTGCTCGGCCCGGCCGGCAGCGGCCAGCTCACCAAGATGGTCAATCAGATCTGCATCGCCGGGCTGGTCGAGGGCCTGTCGGAAGGCATTCACTTCGCCAAGAAGGCCGGGCTCGACGTCAATGCGGTGATCGACACCATCTCCAAGGGCGCGGCGCAGTCGTGGCAGATGGAGAACCGCCACAAGACCATGAACGACGGCAAATACGACTTCGGCTTCGCGGTCGAATGGATGCGCAAGGACCTGTCGATCTGCCTCGCCGAGGCGCGTCGCAACGGCGCCAGCCTGCCGGTCACCGCGCTGGTCGACACCTTTTACGCCGAGGTCGAGAAGATGGGCGGCCGGCGCTGGGACACTTCCAGCCTGCTGGCGCGGCTGGAACGCTGAGCCAGCGCGCAACAGGGCTGCAATCGCGGTTTTCACGGCTCGTTCACCGCGGTTGTTAGCCAACTGTTAACCGGAATAATTTTCCCTCTAAGGCTGCTCTTAAGGATTTGTGGCCAGATATAGGCTGGGGAAACCGCGCGCGTTTGCGCGCAGGATTTGTGTTGTTGATGAGTGAGTCCGCCGAAAAGCCCGAAGTCTTCCAGCTTCCGGCTGAACCTCCGGTGGCCACGCCGGCGCGCAACCGGCGGGCGGCGGCTCAGCGGGTCCGCGAGGCGCGCGACCGCCTGACCTCGACCAGCGGCACGCGCCCGGCCTTCGATCACGAACTCGTCCGCCAATACGCCGAGACCCGGCTGTCCGCCTCTTACGTGGTGATGCTGCTGGTGGTGGTCACCGGCGCGTTGTTCGGCGTGTGGATGGATCCGCTGGCGGCGGGCGCCTGGACGGTCGGGATGCTCAGCATCCACGCCGTGGTGATCCGCAACTGTACGCGCTTCCTCAAGGAGCCGGCTTCGGTGCCGCGCACCCGGGTCTGGCGGCGGCGATTCGTCCTGCTCGACCTGCTGTACGGCCTGGCCTGGACCGCGATCCTGATCCATCCGACCGGCCTCAGCGTGGTCTCCAGCACGCTGCTGATGTTCCTGATGCTGCTGGTGGTCGCGGTGTCGTCGATGCTGGCGGCGAGCCTGCCGATCGCGGCCCTGGCCGCGACGGTGCCGGTGACCGCGGCGATCGCGGTGAACTTCGCGCTCAGCGGCTCGTTCGACAAATACGTGCTGGCGGCGCTGACAGTCGCGGCGGAAGGTTACTTCGCGCTGCTCGCCCACCGGCTGCACTCGACCACGCTGGCGACGCTGCAGGCGCGCGCCGAAAAGGACGTGCTGATCGCCGAACTCGAACAGTCCAAGGCGATCTCCGACGAGGCACGGCACCGCGCCGAGGCCGCCAACGTCGCCAAGTCGCGGTTTCTGGCGCAGATGAGCCACGAGCTGCGCACGCCGCTCAACGCCATTCTCGGCTTCTCGGAAGTGATGAAGAGCGAGATCTTCGGCGCCCACGCGGTGCCGGCCTACAAGGACTACTCGGCCGACATCCACAATTCCGGCGTCCACCTGCTCAACCTGATCAACGAGATCCTCGACCTGTCGCGGATCGAGGCCGGCCGCTACGAGCTGAACGAAGAGGCGATTTCGCTGGTGCACGTGGTCAGCGACTGCCATCACCTGCTGAAGCTGCGGGCCACCAGCCGCGGCATCACCATCCACGAGGTGTTCGAACAGGGCATGCCGCGGATCTGGGGGGACGAGCGCGCGGTGCGCCAGGTGGTGCTCAACCTGCTGTCGAACGCCATCAAATTCACCCCGCAGGGCGGCGAGATCTGGCTGAAGGCCGGCTGGACCGCGTCCGGCGGGCAGTATCTCAGCGTCAAGGACACCGGCTCCGGAATTCCGGAAGAGGAAATTCCGATCGTGCTGGCGTCGTTCGGCCAGGGCTCCAACTCGATCAAGTCCGCCGAACAGGGCGCCGGCCTCGGCCTGCCGATTGCCAAGAGCCTGATCGACATGCACGGCGGCACCTTCACGCTGAAGTCCAAGCTGCGGATCGGCACCGAAGTGATCGTGACCTTCCCGCCGGAGCGGGTGATGTCGGCGCTGGCGCCGTTGGCCGACGAGGCGCCGCCGCTGCAGCCGGACTCGACCGAGACTGCGCCCACCGCGCGCGTGCGCCGGCAGCCGATCATGAACGCCGGCACCGGACTTTAGATCGGGACTTGCGGGAGGCGACCAATGTCAGCCACCATCCGGTATGAGCATCGAAACGCCCTGCATCGCGGTCTGCATGATCGATCCGCAGACCAACCTCTGCTACGGCTGCGGCCGCAGCATGCCGGAGATCGCGCGCTGGCCGCGAATGACCAGTTCCGAACGGCTCGCCATCATGGCCGGCCTGCCGCAGCGCATGGCCGACGCCGGCATGGACGTGCCGAAGCCGCGCCCGCGCCGCGCGCCGACCACCGACGCGCTGTCCTAGCCAGATCTGCTTCAGGTGCGCCATGAGCCGGCTGCTGCTGGTCTTGATGGTGCTGATCGGCACCGCCGGCGCGGTGGTCGCTTATGGCGATCCGAAGCGGATCTCCGAGGCCGGCGACGTAATGTCGACGATGCTGAAGAAGCGCGTCGCCGCCGCCACCGCCGCAGCGGAGGCCGCCAAATCCCGCATGGTCGAAATTCCGCGCGGCACCGGCGGCGAATTCGCGGTGCGCGCCAAGGTCAACGGCGTGGCGGCGCCGATGGTGATCGACACCGGCGCGACCTCGGTGGTGCTGACCTACGAGACCGCCAAGGCCGCCGGCCTGCCGCTGGAGCTTCTGACCTTCAATGTCGAGCTGGAGACTGCGGGCGGCCCCACCCGCGCGGCGCGGCTCTCGCTCGACAGCCTGGCGATCGGCAAACTGGTCGAGCGCTCGGTCCCCGCGCTGGTGGTGCCGCGCGGGCAGATGAAAACCAACCTGCTCGGGATGAGCTTCCTCGACCGGCTGGAGAGCTGGGAAGTCCGCGCCGACCAACTCCGGCTGCGCGGCTATCCGTAGCCGCACCGCCGCTAAGCGGCAGCAATTTCCGCCCGCTCCGTCACCGCCACCATCGCCTTGAGTAGCACGCTGGCGTCGGCGTCCGGCTTGACGCCGAACTCCGACAGATAGCGCCGGAACGCGCGCGCGCCGGGCACGCCCTGATACGCGCCGATGACATGCCGGGTGATTGCGTGCAGCCGCGGGCCTTGCGCGAGCTGGCGCTCGATATACGGGATCAGCGCTTCGAGCGCGTCCTTCATCGCGGGATACGGCGCCGGTTCGCCGAACAGCTCCGGATCGACCTCCAGTAGCCGCCACGGCTCCTGATACGCGGCGCGGCCGAGCATCACGCCGTCGACGTGATCGAGATGCCGCTTGGCCTCGGCGATGCTGCCGATGCCGCCGTTGATGATGATCGGCACCTGCGGCAACGCCTGCTTCAGCCGATACACCCGACCGTAGTCGAGCGGCGGGATATCGCGATTCTCCTTCGGCGACAGCCCGTTCAGCCACGCCTTGCGGGCGTGCACGATCAGCGCGTCGGCACCGGCGGCGACCACCGCCCGCGCCAGCGCATCGAGCGCGACTTCCGGGTCCTGATCGTCGATCCCGATCCGGCACTTCACCGTCACCGGCACCGAAGCGGCGCGCTTCATCGCGGCGACGCCTTCGGCGACCAGCTCCGGCTCCGCCATCAGGCAGGCGCCGAACCGCCCCTCCTTCACCCGATCCGACGGGCAGCCGACATTGACGTTGATCTCGTCGTAGCCGAAGTCCTCGCCGATCTTCGCCGCGGTGGCAAGATCGGCCGGATTGGAGCCACCGAGCTGCAGCGCCACCGGATGTTCGCTTCGATCGAAGCCGAGCAGCCGCTGCCGGTCGCCGTGGATCACCGCTCCGGTGGTGACCATCTCGGTATAGAGCAGGCCGCGCCTGGTCAGCAGCCGATGAAAGACGCGACAATGACTGTCGGTCCATTCCATCATCGGCGCGACGGAGAAGCGATGTGCGGGCTGCATCTTTCAGTATGTCGGCGGATTGGCAGGCGGCGTCAAGGGGCCCTCGCGCACGCTCTCTCGCCTTCGATTCAAATGCGACCGGCGGGTTGATGGGCCACAATGCCGGCGCGCGGCAGGCTTTGCTACGATGTCGATTGCGCAGCACGCCGGGTGCAGTGTCATGACGCGATTTGACAGCTCCGTCCGTCCGCGTGGATAGTCCGCCGGTCGCAGCGCGGGGCAGGGCTGCGCGGTGTTCGCGCCGCCTCGCGCGGCTCTGCCGGCGGCGGCCGAACGGGCGGCGGCAAGCACAGGTTCTTCGATGAAATTCACCACACGATTGGTCCTGCTGGTCACGGTGCTGACCGTCGGCGCAACCCTCGTGACCGCCGCGCTGCTGACCTGGACCACCCGGCGCGCGATCATCACCGAGGCCGAAGCGTCGGGCGAGAAGGTGGCGCGGCTGCTGGCGCGCAGCGCCAGCCTCGCCGCGTCGATCCCGACCGAAGTCGAAGGCATCATCGCCGAAGAGATGGCCGCGGAAGGCACCCTGCTGGCGCATTTTGTCGAAGCGGCGGAGCGGGCCGGGATGACGACGACGGAGATCAACCGCCGGCTGAAGTCGATCACCGATCAGACGACGCTCGACGAAATCTGGATCACCGACGACAAGGGGCACGCCTATCTGCACAGCCTGCCGGATGTCGATTTCACCTTCAGCAATTCGCCGCAGCTGCAGCCGCAGGCCTATGCCTTCTACGATCTGCTCACCGGCAACAAGAAGGTGGTCGATCAGGACGCCCGCAAGCGCGACATCGACAACCAGCATTTCAAATATGTCGGCGTCGGCGGTATCGACAAGCCGCGCATCATCCAGGTCGGGCGCAGCGCCAAGTTCCTGCAGCAACTGACGATGAAGATCGGGTTGCCGCGCACGGTGGAAAATCTGCTCGCCGACGGCGACATCGACGCGGTGTGGGTGTTCGACCGCAAGCTGGACGCGCTGGTCGGCCCCGGTGTCTACGGCGCCGACAGTCGCGACGGTCCCAACGCCAAGGAACTCGGCCCGGTGCGGCTGGTGATCGCCGACGGCCAGACCCGGCACGTCGAGAGCCGCCAGAATCTCAGCGTGATCGCCCCGGTGCGCAACGATCAGAAGGAGATCGTCGGCGCCGCGTTGGTCCGGCTGCCGATGAACCGGGTCTGGGCCACGGTGCAGAGCCAGGCCGAGATCGCCGCGGTGACGGCGTCCGCGATCGCTGCGCTCGGCATCCTGCTGTCGATCGGGGTCGCCCGCTATCAGTCGGCACCGCTGCGCCAGATCACCCGCGCCGCCGCTGCGCTGGAATCGCAGAAATTCGATCCGGCGCTGCTCGCTCCCGTCTCCGAACGCCGCGACGAGCTCGGCCAGCTCGCGCGGGTGTTCACCGGCATGGCCGGACAGGTCGCCGCGCGCGAGGAATATCTCGACTCGATGGTGAAGCAGCGCACCGAGGAGCTGGAGACCCGCAACCGCAGCCTCGAAGGGCTGTCCGCGGCGCTTTCGAAGTATCTGTCGCCGCAGGTCTACTCCTCGATCTTCAGCGGTCATCAGGGCGCCGAGATCGCCTCCAAACGCAAGAAGCTGACGATCTTCCTGTCGGACATCGCCAACTTCACCGCCACCACCGACAAGCTGGAGTCGGAAGATCTCACCGCGATGCTCAACCGCTATCTCGCCGAGATGGCGCAGATCGCGCTCAAGCACGGCGCCACCATCGACAAATATGTCGGCGACGCGGTGCTGGCGTTCTTCGGCGATCCGGAGAGCCGCGGCGTCAAGGAGGACGCGGTCGCCTGCGTGATGATGGCGATCGAGATGCAGGACAAGCTGAAGCAGCTCGAAATGGAATGGATCGACGCCGGCGCCGAGCGCCCGTTCCGGGTCCGCATCGGCATCAACACCGGGTTCTGCACCGTCGGCAATTTCGGCAGCCCGGACCGGATGGACTACACCATCGTGGGCGGCGCGGTGAACCTGACGTCGCGGCTGGAGCAGAACTGCGAGCCCGGCTCGATCCTGATCTCACACGTCACCTGGTCGCTGGTGAACGATCTGATCGACGCCGAAGAGCGCCCCGCCCTCACCGTGAAGGGCTTCGCCGAGCCGGTGCGCGCCTATGAGGTGCGCGGCCTGAAGGCGGCGGCGTCGACCGCGGTGATCCGCAAGGAACTGCCCGGGATGCGGCTGTTCATCGACACCGGAGCGGCGGACCGCACCGAGGTGAAGCAGACGCTGGCGCAGGTGGTCGAGGATCTCGACAGGACCTGAGTGAGGCGAACGAACGCGTCGACGCTGGTTATTTGTCCGGCTCGACGGTGATCTCCTTCAGCGCGCCGTCCGACAGCACCACCACCACGAACACCAGCCTGCCGCCGTTCAGATGCAGCCCGGCGCTGATCGCGCGGCCGCGGCCGACCTTTTCGGCGATCACCACGGCTTCCGACAGCCTCATTCGGGCTCGCCGAAACCCGGCGAGTTCGCGCTGGGTCTCGGGGCCGAGTTCGGAGACCGGCATCTCGGCCTGCGCCCGCAGCATCTTGCGGGTCGCCGCGTCGACGATCGCGGTCCACACTTCGCCGCCGCGATCGGCCTTGAGCTCGAAGTAAGGCGCCGCCCCGTCGTCGCTCAAATTCAGGTCGTAGACCCGCGCCCCGGGCAGCGTCTTCTCCACCAGCCGGATCAGATCCGCGCCGCTGCCGGGCGCGAGGGTCACCGAGCCGATCGGCTCGTCGCCTGGGCGCGCCGCCGGTGGCTGAGGGGCGGTATCGCCGCCGCGATCGGCCCAGGCCGGCGCGGCCGGACACAGCAACAGGACAACCGCCGCCATCGCGGTCGCGAACCGGTTTGCCGGCATCGTCGCCTCACCCATCCCGCGCCGGTTCCACGATCGACAGCGCGTCGTCAGCGGGCACCGGCCACACGCCGCACCGAGCTCTGCGTCGCGACCGGTGCCGGGGCGGCATCGTCGGATGGCGGCGCGCTCGACCAGGCACGGCCGCTGCGGGCACGGTCGTAACCGTATTGGTACAAGTCTCTCATATAGGCGGTTTCGAATCCGGCCGGCGACGGCGGCCGGTCGCTCTCGATATAGCTCAGATGAAACCCGAACTTGTTGCGCCGTGCCACCGCATAGGTGTTGTAGAGGATCGATCGGGTCTGCGCCTTGATCATCGTCGACGATGCCCGCGCGGCGATGTCCAGCGTTCTGTCGCGCACCACCTGGAATTCCGGTTCGATCTTGTTGTTCATCAGGATGTAGAGCTGCAGGCTCAACGCTTTCGGCCCGGAGGCGCTGCGCAGCAGATAGGCTTCCGGCAGCGTCAGCACCGGCGACATCACGCCGCCATCGACGTGCATCTCCTGAAACGTGGCGCCGTTCGAGGCTTCGGCCGTCACCAGCATCGGCGGGAACACCGCGGGAATGCTGGCCGAGGCCGCCACCACGTTGCGGAACAGTTCGAGACTGGCCGGCGTGCGCAACGACGCGATCCGGCCCATGTTCCAGATCACCGAGCGCTGCGAGTCGAGATTGGTGGTGACCACGAACAGCAGCCGTCCCTTGGCATATTCGTCGGCCACGTCCGAGACGAACTTCGCATCGATGTAGCTCGCGACCAGTTCGCGCAGGCGCTGATTGCCGAACAGCCCGGAGCCGAAGATCGCGTTGAGCGGATTGGGATCTTCCAGCAGACTCTCGGCGATTCCGCTGGTGTAGAGCTGGCGCAGCGTCTCGTCGTAGCTCGGGCCGAGAAACGCGAACGGCGCGATCAGAGCGCCGGTGCTGACGCCGGACACGATCGAGAAGGACGGCCGGTTGCCGGCCGCGCTCCACCCCGCCAGGACGCCGGCGCCATAAGCTCCGTCGGCGCCACCGCCCGACAGCGCCAGGTAGTTTCGCGGGCCGCCGAACGCCCGCTCTCCGCCGAATGCGGACAGCGGATCATCGACGTAGCGGCGCAGGTCGTCACGATCGAGCACCCTGGCCTGGGCGGCTTCGGCGGCGGTGTAAGGCATCCGCGGCATGCTGGCGCAGCCGGCGAGCCAGCCGCTCGATGCGAGCGCCGATAGCACGATGAAGAAACGCAGCACACGAGCCATCAGACACACCCGCCGGACCAGGAACTGAACTCAAGGAGCCGACTGCGTGTCGGCCGGTGAACTGCTCTGCACATCGACGGTGTCGAAACGTTGTCCCGGCGAGCCGGCACGCTCGAGATAGTCCTGATGGATCGCCTGAACGGTCTTGCGATCGTCGAATTTCACCCGCCAGCTGCTCGGCGAGCCCTGCCCGACGATTACGCCTTCACGGTTACCATAGCGTGGATGCCGTGCGCGGCCGAGCGCGCTCATGCGAACGCGGATGCCGCGGCCCAGCGGCCGGTCGGAGACGCCGTCACTCGAACTCGCCATGCTACGCCTCTTGTGCCGGGTCCTTGATGCGGAACCATGCGATGTACAGCGCGGGCAGGAACAACAGGGTCAGCACGGTGCCGACGATGATGCCGCCCATCATCGCGTAGGCCATCGGCCCCCAGAACACCTCGCGCGCGATCGGGATCAGCGCCAGGCTCGCCGCCGCCGCCGTCAGCATGATCGGCCGCATCCGGTGCTCGGTCGCCTCCACCACCGCGTCCCACGGCGGCCGTCCCTCGCTGCGCAGCTGCTCGATCTGCACGATCAGGATCACCGAGTTCCGGATCAGAATGCCGATCAGCGCCAGCACGCCGAGGATGGCGACGAAGCCGAGCGGCGCACGGCTCGGCAGCAGCGCCGCGACGACGCCGATCAGCGCCAGCGGCGCCACCGCGAACACCAGGAACAGCCGCTGGAAGCTCTGCAGCTGGATCATCAGCACGGTCGCCATCACGAACAGCATGATCGGCACCACCGCGACGATCGGCGCCTGCGACTTGCCGCTCTCTTCGACCGCGCCGCCGACCGCGACCGAGTAGCCGACCGGCAGCTTGGCAGTGAACTCGGCCACCGAGTGCTTCAGCTGTTCCACTACCGTCGCCGGCTGGACTTCGTCGACGACGCTGGCTTTCACCGTCACGGTCGGCAGCCGAGACCGGCGCCAGATCGTCGGTTGCTCCAGCTCGTAGCGGAAGGTTGCGACCGCGGCGAGCGGCACGGTCTGGCCGCTGCCTCCTGCCAGTTGCAGATTGCGCAGGGTTTCGATCGAGCCGCGCTCGGCGTCGTTGGCGCGGCCGATCACGTTGACCAGATAGATGTCGTCGCGCATCTGGGTGATGGTGGCGCCGTCGAGAATGCTGTTGAGGGTCGAGGCGATGTCTTCCGAGGTGACGCCGAGCTGACGGGCCTTGTCCTGGAGCACCTCGACCTTGATCACCCGCGCCGGCTCCATCCAGTCGAACACCACTTCGCCGAGATGCGGATTGGCGGCGACCACGCCGGCGAGCTGCTGCGCAAAGCTGCGTACCTTGGCGACGTCCGGCCCGCTGACGCGGTATTGGACCGGGCGGCCGACCGGCGGGCCGATGTCGAGCAGCTTCACCAGCGCGTCGGTGCCCGGGAAGGTTTTGCGCAAGTATGCCTGCAGCTCCGGCCGCAGCCGGTCGCGATCTTCCAGACTCTTGGTGACGATCACCATCTGACCGAAGGTCGCGGTGGACGGCTCGACGTCGAACGACAGCACGAAGCGCGGCGCGCCCTGGCCTACGTAGGTCGACCAGTGATCGATCCCCGCCCGCCCCGCCAGCGCCTCACGTTCGAACTGCGCCATCTGCGCGTTGGTCTCGGCGATCGAGCTGTTCTGCGGCAGGTTCCAGTCGACGATCAGTTCCTTGCGGTCCGAATTCGGGAAGAACTGCTGCTGCACGAAGCCCATGCCGACGATCGACAGCGCAAAAGCCGCCAGCGTCAATCCGATCGTCAGCCAGCGGTGCCGCATGCAGAAGCCGAGCATCCGGCTGAACAGCGTGGCAAAACGGCCCTTGCTGTCGTGATGGTGCTTCATCTTGTCGGGCAGGATGGTGACGCCGAGCAGCGGCGTGAACAGCACCGCGACGATCCACGAGGTCAGCAGCGACACCGCGATCACCACGAACAGCGTGAAGGTGAATTCGCCGGCTGCACTGCTGTTGAGGCCGATCGGGATGAAACCCGCCACGGTCACCAGCGTGCCGGTCAGCATTGGGAACGCGGTCGAGGTGTAGACATGGGTCGCGGCCTTGGCGAGCGAGTCGCCGACCTCCAGCCGCGCCACCATCATCTCGACCGCGATCATGGCGTCGTCGACCAGAAGGCCGAGCGCGATGATCAGCGCACCGAGCGAAATCCGCTGCAGCGAGATCCCCGAATAGGACATCACCATGAAGGTGATCGCCAGCACCAGAGGGATCGAGATCGCGACCACCAAGCCGGCGCGCATGCCGAGGCTGATGAAGCTGATCACCAGCACGATCGCCACCGCCTCGAACAGCGCCCGCGTGAAACCGGACACCGCCTCGTCGACGATCTGCGGCTGGTCCGACACCAGATGCACTTCGGCGCCGACCGGCAGATCGGCGGAGATCAGCTTCATTTGCTCTTTCAGCGCCTCGCCGAACTGCAGCAGATTGGCGCCGGCTTTCATGCCGATGGTCAGTGCGATCGCCGGTTCGCCGTTGAAGCGGAACAGCGAGGTCGGCGGATCGACATAGCCGCGGCGGACGGTGGCGACGTCGGTCAGCGGGAAGAACCGGTCGTTGACCCGCAGATTGATCGCCTTGAGGCTCTCTTCCGAGGTGAACTGGCCGCTGACCCGGACGGCGATCCGTTCCGGTCCGGCCTGCAGCACGCCCGACGGCGTGATCGCGTTCTGCGCCTGCAGCGAGCTGACGATGGTGCGCTGATCGAGGCCGAGCGCCGCCACTTTGCGCGGGGAGAATTCGAGATAGATCACTTCGTCCTGCGCGCCGACGATGTCGACCCGGCCGACATTCGGCACCTGCAGCACCTTGGCGCGGACTTCCTCGACCTTGTCGCGGAGCTGGCGCTGGGTCAGGCCGTCGCTGGTGAAGGCGTAGATGTTACCGAACACGTCGCCGAAGCGATCGTTGAAGGCGGGGCCGACCACGCCTTGCGGGAAGTCGCCCTTGATGTCGTTGATCATGTTGCGCACGCGCACCCAGGTCGGCTGCACGTCGCGCGCCTTGGTGGTGTCGCGCAGATTGACGAACACCGTGGTCTCGCCGGCCGTGGTGATGCTCTTGGTGTAGTCGAGCGACTCCAGTTCCTCGAGCTTCTTCTCGATCCGGTCGGTGACCTGCCGGGTGGTCTCTTCGGCCGACGCCCCGGGCCACTTCGCCTGGATCACCATGGTCTTGATGGTGAAGGCGGGGTCTTCTTCGCGGCCGAGCTCGAGATACGAGAACAGCCCGGCCGCCATGAAGGCGATCATGAAGTACCAGACCAGCGAACGGTGCTGCAGCGCCCAGTCGGAGAGGTTGAACGACTTCACGGCGTGACTTCCCGTTCGAACCGGACCATTTGGCCTTCCTGCAGATGATGGACGCCGGCGGTGACGATCCGCATGCCGGCCTCGAGCCCATCGGTGACCAGAATTGTGCCGTTGTCGCTCGGCGCGACCTGGACGTTGCGCTTGCTGACCGATCCCTTGGCGGTGTCGACCACCCAGACGCTGGCCTGATCGCCCTGGCGCAGGATCGCTGTCGCCGGCAGGCGGAAGCCGCGGCTCGGCTTGCTGGGAATCAGCGTAGTGATCGTGGTGCCGAGCCGGAACGTCTCGGGCGGATTCTCCAGCGTGATGCGAACCCGCCGTGCCCGGGTGACCTGATCGGCCTGCGGCGCGATCTCGCGCACCTTGCCGTCGACTCGAACGCGCGGATCGAGCTGCAGCGCCACGGTCAGCGGCGTGCCGATCTTCAGGACGCCGACGATATCGTCGGCGACATCGATCACGGCTTCGCGGATGTCGGGGCGGGCGACGGTGGCGACCATCTGGCCGGGGTTGACCACTTGGCCGATCTGCGCCCCGACCGCCGTGACGACGCCGGCATATTGCGCCTCGATCTTGGTGTAGCTCAATTGCTCGCGGGCCTTGGTCAGCGCCGACTGGGCGCGGACCACCGCAGCCTGCGCCGCGGCGTCGCCCTGCTCGGCGCTGTCGAGCGTCGCCTTGGTGGTGGCTCCGGTCTCGATCAGCGCGCGCTGGCGGTTGGCGGTGCCGCTGGCATTGACCAGTTGCGCCTGCGCGGTCGCAAGATCGGCCTGCGCCGAGCGCACCGCGAGTTCGGCCGCGAACGGATCGACCGCCGCCAGCGTCTGCCCTTTCTCCACCACGTCGCCGACATTGATCGGACGGGCGATCAGCCGTCCGAGCATTCGGAATCCATAGTCGGTCTTGAACTGCGGCTCGACGGTGCCGACCACCGCCAGATTGGTCGCCTGCAGCGGCGCGACCACCGTCGACAGCACCGGCCGGATCGCCGGCTTGGTCTCCGACTTGTCGCCGCAGCCGGCGACCAGCAGCGCCGCGGCGATCACCGCGAGAATCCTGGACACGCTCATGCGGCGCCTCCCGCCTCGGCGACGACCAGCCCGGGCCGCAGCATCTTGCCGCCATCGACCACGACGCGGTCGCCGACCGACAAGCCGTGGCCGATCACGATCGAGTCGGTCTCGTAGCTTTCGATCGCGACACTCTTGAGCGACACCGCGTGGGTCTTCGGATCGACCACCCAGACGGCTGCGCCGCTCTGGTCGGCGGTCAGCGCACTCCACGGCAGCACGATCTTGTCGACCGCCTGGCTGAAGCCCTCGCCGACCACCACACTGCCGAGCGTCATCTCGGGCGGCGGATTTTCGATCGACAGCTTGACCCGGACCGAGCCGGTCTTCGGATCGACGGTCGGGGAGATTTCGCGCGGCTTGGCGAGCGCCGTAATCGCCGGGTTGGACACCAGCGACAACTTGATGGTGTCGCTGCCGACCGGGATCAGGAAGATCGCCTCATAGACATCGAACACCGCGTCGCGCGCGCCATCTTCGGCGAGCGTGTAGGCCGACTGCGCCGACTGCGCGACTTGGCCGACCTCGATGTTGCGTGCGGTGATGATCCCGGCCGCGCTGGCGCGCAATTCGGTGTAGCCGAGCGCGTCCTTGGCGATGCCGAGCTGCGCCTTGGCGGTGTCGACCGAACCTTCGGCTGCGCGCAGTCCCTCCTGCGCCTGATCGAACGCGACGCGGGTCGTGAAGCCGGACGCCATCAGCGACTTCTGGCGTTCGTAGGTCGCGGTGGCGAGCCGGAGCTGGGCTTCGGCGGCGGTCAGTGCGGCCTGGGCGCCGACCAGATCGGCGCGCTGTTCGGTCGGATCGAGCCGCGCCAACAGATCGCCGGCATTGACGTGGGCACCGACGTCGACCAGCCGCTCGACCACGCGGCCACTGACACGGAACGACAATTCGGTCGAGACCCGAGCCTGAACATCGCCGGTCAGCCGAATGACGGTGCTGCGGGGCTGGGTGTGGACCACCTCGGTCTTCACCAGCGCCACCGGGCGCTCCCGCTTCGCCTCCTCGCCGCATCCGGCCAGAGTCGTGGCAACCATCAGCAGCACAACGGGTCTCAGCCAGAGCATCAAGAATTCGCCCATTCGAACAGGAGCATCGCACTGCAATATTATTGACTGACTCGAAAGTCAATAGTAAAACTACCGGCAGGAGTTCGTCCCATGCCGCCTGCCGTCACCAAACGCGCCCGCCGCAAAGCCGAGCGCCCCTCGGAAATCCTCGACGCCGCGTTCGAGGAATTCGTGCTGCACGGCTATGCGGCCACCCGTCTCGAGGACGTGGCGACACGCGCGGGCGTGACCAAGGGCACGATCTATTTCTATTTCGACACCAAGGAGCGGGTGTTCGAAGAGATGGTCAGGCACAAATCGCAGTCGTTTCTGCCGGGGCTGAAGGACTACGCGCTCACCCTCCGCGGATCGGCCACCGAGCGGCTGCGCGGACTGATCGCCTTCACTTACGGCCACATTGCGGAGAACCGCGAGTCGCGCGAGATCCTGCGCTTCCTGATCGCCGAAGGCGGCCGCTTTCCCGATCTGGTCGACCGTCACTACGAGGAATTCGTCGCGCCGATCATCGATCAGTTCAGGGAAGTCATCGACCAGGGCGTCGCCGCCGGCGAATTCCGCAATGCGCCCGCCGCAGGCTTCACCGAGATCGTGATGAGTCCCGCGGTGCTGCTGAGCCTGTGGTCGCTGTTGTTCGGCACCCGCAAGGAAGTCGATTTCGTCGCCTTCACCGAAGCCAGCGTCGACCTACTGCTGCGCGGACTGGCGAAAGATTGATCATCACGCGCGACGCGCGTGTGTTGATCAATCCAAGCCATGCGACAGCAAAGGCTTTTCTGAAGCGGCAGGCGCACTATCTACAGCCTTCACCTCGCTAGGGCTGCCTCCATGAAGAAGATCGGTTTTCTCTCGTTCGGCCATTGGTCACCGCAGTCACGCACGCGTTCGGCCGCCGATGCGCTGCTGGAAACCATCGATCTGGCGCAGGCCGCCGAACAGCTCGGCGCCGATGGCGCCTACGTTCGCGTGCATCATTTCGCCCGGCAACTCGCCTCGCCCTTCCCGCTGCTTGCCGCGATCGGCGCCAGAACCAAACGCATCGAGATCGGCACCGCCGTGATCGACATGCGCTACGAGAATCCGCTGTACATGGCCGAGGATGCCGGCGCTGCCGATCTGATCGCCGGCGGCCGCTTGCAGCTCGGCATCAGCCGCGGCTCGCCCGAGCAGGTGATCGATGGCTGGCGCTATTTCGGCTATCAGCCGGCCGAGGGCGAAAGCGACGCCGACATGGGCCGCCGCCACGCCGAGGTGCTGCTCGACCTCTTGCGCGGCCAGGGCTTCGCCCAGCCCAACCCGCGGCCGATGTTTCCCAATCCGCCGGGGCTACTGCGGCTCGAGCCATATTCGGAAGGCCTACGCGACCGGATCTGGTGGGGCGCCGGCTCCAACGCCACCGCGGTGTGGGCCGCGAGGCTCGGGATGAACCTGCAGAGCTCGACGCTGAAGAACGACGAGACCGGCGAGCCGTTTCACGTTCAGCAGGCGGCGCAGATCCGCGCCTATCGCGACGCTTGGAAACAAGCCGGCCACACCCGCACGCCGCGCGTTTCGGTCAGCCGCAGCATCTTCCCGCTGGTCGACGACCGCGACCGCGCCTATTTCGGCCGCGAAGGCCAGCAGCAGGATCAGATCGGCTATCTCGACGAACAGACCCGCGCGATCTTCGGCCGGTCTTACGCAGCCGAACCCGACGCGCTGATCGAACAGCTCAAGGCCGACGAGGCGATCGCCGAAGCCGACACGCTGTTGCTGACGATCCCCAATCAGCTCGGCGTCGATTACAACGCCCATGTGATCGAGGCTATCCTCACCCACGTCGCACCACCGCTCGGCTGGCGCTGATTCGCGCGGTGCGCACGCAACGCTGATGTGCGTGCATAACACCGGGCGGAACCGCCGCAGGTGCTCGACGCGGCGCGCCTAGGTTGTTAAGCCCCCTGCTCGCGAAAGGAGACCTCGGGCCGAGCCATGACCGTTGCGATCGAAATGGGGCAAACCAATTCAGGCGCAACCGCGGCTCTCGATCTCGAGGAACTGCTGGCGACGCGGCTGCTGGTGCAGGGCAATTCCGGCTCGGGCAAGTCGCATCTGCTGCGCCGCCTGCTGGAGCAGAGCGCGCCCTGGGTGCAGCAGGCGATCATCGATCCCGAAGGCGACTTCGTCACGCTCGCCGAGCGATTCGGCCATCTCGTCATCAACGCCGAAGACCACACCGAGCGCGGCCTGCAGGTCGCCGGCGAACGCGCCCGCATTCACCGCGTCTCGGCGGTGCTCAACCTCGAAGGCCTGGACGCCGAGAACCAGATGCGCCGCGCCGCGGCGTATCTCGACGGCATGTTCAACACCGCGCGCGACCATTGGTATCCGATGTTGGTGGTGGTCGACGAAGCGCAGCTGTTCGCGCCCGCCGTCGCCGGCGAAGTCTCCGACGAAGCGCGCAAATTGTCGCTCGGCGCGATGACCAATCTGATGTGCCGCGGCCGCAAGCGCGGCCTCGCCGGCGTGATCGCCACGCAGCGGCTCGCCAAGCTCGCCAAGAACGTCGCAGCCGAAGCGTCGAACTTCCTGATGGGCCGCACCTTCCTCGACATCGACATGGCGCGTGCCGCCGATCTGCTCGGCATGGAGCGGCGCCAGGCCGAAGCTTTTCGCGATCTCGAACGCGGCCAGTTCATGGCGCTCGGGCCCGCGCTGTCGCGCCGGCCGCTCGGCTTGCGGATCGGGCCGACCGAAACCCACCCGCGCAACTCGACGCCGCGCCTGATGCCGCTGCCGGAAGCGGCCCTCGAAGACGCCCGCGCCGTGATCCTCGCCGCACCGCCGCCGGAGACCACCGCAACGCGGCCACAGCGCCGCGCCCCCGCGCCGGATCTGCTCAGCCAGTTGATGGCGGCGAAGTCGGTGGCGATCGATCCCACGCCAGAGCCCGAGGCGCCGCCGCTCAGCGACGAGCAGATCGCCGAGCGCCGCGACCGGCTCGACCGCATCCTGCGCGCGATCCTCGCCGAACCCGATGCCGGCTTCCGCGCCATCGGCGTGCTGTATCAGGAGTTCGTGGTGCGCTGCCGGATCGAAGGCCTGGCCACCGCGATCCCGGACATGACCGAGTTTCGCCGGATGCTGACGCACGCGCGCGCCGGCCTTACCACCGAGATGGCCGCCGATGATGCCTGGCAGGACGTGACGCTGCGCGCCTCCACCCTGCCCGACGATATGCAGGGCGTGTTCATGATCATCGCCCGCGCCGCCAAGGAAGGTTGGCCCTGCCCGGGTGACGCCGCGATTGCGCGGGCCTACGGCACGCACTCGCTGCGCCGCGCGCGGCGGCTGCTGACCTATATCGAAGAACAGGGCCTGATCGTCTGCCAGTTCGACGGCGCCGGCCGCCGCACCGTGACGCTGGTCGAACTCGCCTGGGCCACCGCGCCCGGCGATCCCAACGCGCCCGACGATCTGCCGCTCGAAGACGAGCCGCGCGCCGCCTCGGCGTGAGCCCCGTCGCCTCAACAGGCTAGAAAACGGTTCAAGTCGGCGCGCCGATTTGCGATACGAGAGGCAATCGCAGTTTTGCCGATGCCAGGAGGATCGCCATGAAGACACGGGCCGCCGTCGCGTTCGAGGCCAAGAAGCCGCTCGAAATCGTCGAGCTGGATCTCGAAGGGCCGAAGGCCGGCGAGGTGCTGGTCGAGATCAAGGCCACCGGCATCTGCCACACCGACGCCTACACGCTCGACGGCTTCGATAGCGAAGGCATCTTCCCCTCGATCCTCGGCCATGAAGGTGCGGGCATCGTCCGCGAAGTCGGCGCCGGCGTCACCTCGGTGAAGCCGGGCGATCACGTCATTCCGCTGTACACGCCGGAATGCCGGCAGTGCAAAAGCTGCCTGAGCCAGAAGACCAACCTCTGCACCGCGATCCGCGCCACCCAGGGCAAGGGCCTGATGCCGGACGGCACCTCGCGCTTTTCCTACAAAGGCCAGACCATCTATCACTACATGGGCTGCTCGACGTTCTCCAACTTCACCGTGCTGCCGGAGATCGCAGTCGCGAAGATCCGTGAGGACGCGCCGTTCGACAAGAGCTGCTACATCGGCTGCGGCGTCACCACCGGCGTCGGCGCGGTGGTGAACACCGCCAAAGTCACGCCAGGCTCCAACGTCGTGGTGTTCGGCCTCGGCGGCATCGGCCTCAACGTCATCCAGGGCGCCAAGATGGTCGGTGCCGACAAGATCGTCGGCGTCGACATCAACGACGACAAGGAAGAATGGGGCCGCCGCTTCGGCATGACCGACTTCGTCAACCCGAAGAAGATCGACGGCGACATCGTCCAGCATCTCGTCGGGCTCACCGACGGCGGCGCGGACTACACCTTCGACTGCACCGGCAACACCCAAGTGATGCGCCAGGCGCTGGAAGCCTGCCACCGCGGCTGGGGCGTCTCGGTGGTGATCGGCGTCGCTGAAGCCGGCAAGGAAATCTCGACGCGGCCGTTCCAGCTGGTCACCGGCCGCGTCTGGAAAGGCAGCGCGTTCGGCGGCGCCCGCGGCCGCACCGACGTGCCGAAGATCGTCGACTGGTACATGAACGGCAAGATCGAGATCGACCCGATGATCACCCACGTGCTGAAGCTCGACGACATCAACAAGGGCTTCGATCTGATGCACGAAGGCAAGTCGATCCGTTCGGTGGTGGTGTACTAACTGCGCCCCGTCATTCCGGGGCGCGCGCAGCGCGAACCCGGAATCTGCAATGCCACTCACCTCTCAACGTCATTCCGGGATGCGCTGCGCAGCAGCGCAGGCCCGGAATCCATACTCCCTGTGCCTACGTTTGCGCACAGCCGTTGTCAGGCCGTGGATCAGCATCAACTCCCGGGGATATGGATTCCGGTTCGCCGCTGGCGCGGCGCCCCGGAATGACAAACGAGGGGATGTGTTTGCGAAGAGATCCGGATTCGCGCTGCGCGCGCCCCGGAATGACGTGGTGAGTTGGTGCTACGCATCCTTAGCCGTGCCGCCGGCGAAGTTGCGATACAGGAAGCGGTCACTGCCGGACGTGGCCTCTGCTTCTGCGGTCTTGAAGATGCGGTCGTGTAGCGGCGACAGCGCGCAGGCGGGGTCGGTCGCGGCGGCGTCGCCGGCGAGCGCGAAGGCCTGGCAGCGGCAGCCGCCGAAGTCGATCTCCTTGAACGCGCAGCTCGCGCACGGCTCCTGCATCCATCCGGTGCCGCGATAGCGGTTGAACGCTTCGGCGTCGCGCCAGATCTCGGCGATCGACGCGCCATCCCGGACAGATGGAAAGTCGAGCCCGGTGATGGTCTCGGCGGCGTGGCACGGCAGCACCTTGCCGCTCGGCGAGATGTTGAAGAACTGCCGCCCCCAGCCGCCCATGCACTTCTTCGGCCGTGCCGCGTAGTAGTCCGGGATCACGTAGTCGATCGCCAGCACGCCTTTCAGCCGCTCGCGCGCCGCCTCGACCGTCGCGGTGCAATCCTTGATCTGCGCGATCGTCGGCATCAGCGCGGCACGGTTCTTCAGCGCCCAGCCGTAATACTGCACATTGGCGACTTCGAGCCGATCGGCATCGAGCTGCACCGCCATCTCGATGATGTCCGGCAGCAGGTGCAGGTTCTGCCGGTGCATCACCGCATTGACGGTGAGCGGCAGATCGAGCTCGCGGGTCCAGCGCGCGACCTCGAGCTTCTTGGCATGCCCGCCGGCAAAGCCGCCGACGCGGTCGGCCAGCGAAGCCTCGCTGCCCTGAAAGCTGATCTGCACATGCGCGAGCCCAGCATCGGCCAGCGTCGCCAGCCGCTCGCGGCTCAGCAGCACCGCAGAAGTAATCAGATTGGTGTAGAGCCCGACCTCGGTCGCATGCCGCACCAGCTCGACCAGATCCTTGCGCGCGGTCGGCTCGCCGCCGGAGAAATGCACCTGCAGCACGCCGATGCGCGCGAGTTCGCTGAGCACCCGCTTCCACTCGTCGGTCGACAGCTCCGCGCCGCCCCGCTCCAGCTCCAGCGGATTGGAGCAATACGGGCATTGCAGCGGGCAGCGATGGGTCAGCTCGAGCAGCACCGCGAGCGGAATCCCGAAGGTCTCGGCGACGCTGCCGGGCTTCTCCAGCACGGCGATGCCGTCGGACCCTGTAGCGCTGGCAGCAGTCTCGGTCATGGCGCGGTCTCCCGCGCCTCGGTGAGAAAGCCCTTGTCGGCGAGGTCCTGCAGCATCGCCACCACGTCGCGGCCGATCTCGGCGCGGCCCGCGGCGTACTTCGCCGCCAGCGCATCGATGATCGCCGCCACATCGCGCGCGCCGTCGCAGAGCTGCAGGATTTCGACCGCGATCTCGTCCGGCGCCAGCACCCGCTCCGGCGCCAGGATTACCCAACGCTGCCTTGTGTCGTCGAACTTCAGCCGGGCGTGCCGCGGCAGCACCGGGCGGCTCGCCTCGCTGACGCTGATGCGGCGCGGCGCCATCGGCTCAAGACCCTTGCGGCACGAACGCGCCGGGCGGGATATGGCCATCGACATAAGCGTGATGCAGCGCATCGAGCTGCGCCCACAGCACGTTGGTCTTGAAGATCAGCGCGTTGCACACCGCTTCGCGCTCGGCCGGCGTGGTGGCGTGCTGCTTGACGTAAGTCAGCGCAAAGTTGGCATCGCGCGGCGCCTGTTCCAGCCGGCGCTTGAAGTAGCTCATGATCTCTGGGTTGACGAAGTCGTAATGCGCCAGCATGCCCGCAATGCGCTCCTCGTGCAGATTGGGCGCAAATAACTCGGTCAGCGACGACGCGATCGCTTCCAGCGGCGTTCGATCGCGGACGAAATGCACATAGGCGTCCACCGCAAACCGCGTCGCCGGCAGAATACCCTGCGTGGATTCGACATAAGCGCTGTCGAGGCCGAGCCCTTCGGTCAGTTTCAGCCAGCGCTCGATGCCGCCTTCGCTCGAAAGATCGCCGTCGTGGTCCTCGATCCGGTGCCGCCACTCGACCCGGGTGGCGCGGTCGCGAAACCGCGAGATCACCACCGCGTCCTTGATCGGGATCGAGCTCTGATAATAGTAACGGTTCAGCGCCCAGGCCTGCACCTGCCCCTTGTTCAACTTGCCGCCATGCAGCAGGCGGTGAAACGGATGCAGATTGTGATAGCGCGCGGCGCCGATCTGGCGCAGCGCGGCTTCCAGCTCGTCGGCATTGGCGAGCGGCGCGGCGCCGTTCAGCGAAAACGCGGTCATCGCATTCACAGCGTCACCTCCGTGCCGTCCGCCGGGATCTGCCAGCCGGCCGTTTCGAGCTGCCCGCGCTCGGCCGAGTGAGTCAGCAGCGCCGGATTGGAATTATTGACGTGAACGAACAGCTTGCGGCCGACGTCGAGATCCGCAAGCGTGGCGATTGCGCCGTCGTCGCCCGCCATCGCGATGTGGCCCATCGCCTGCCCGGTCTTGGCACCGAGGCCGGCGGCGATCAGTTCGTCATCGCGCCACACCGTGCCATCGAACAGCACCAGCGGCGCGCCGGCGAGCCGGGCCTTGAGATCGTCGGTGACCCGCGCACACGCGGTCAGCACATGCACCGTCTGGCCGCTCGCGGTCTCGGTGATGCTCAGCCCGAGCGTATCGCCCTCACCGTCCGCACCGCCCGGATGGGTCTGCCCTTCGAGATACCACGCGCCTTTGCCCGGCACCGCAAAGGCATTCACCTCGAGCCCAGATGGCGCGCCGTCAGGCAGCCGAAGTGCAAACGGCTGATCGACCGCGATCGGCTGCCGTGCCACCAGCTTTTCATTCAGCACGTTGAAGATGCTGTTGGCCTTCAGGATCGCCAGCACCTTGGCGTGCGCATAGATCGTGAACGGCGAGCCCTCGCGCATCGACAGTAGTCCCGCGACCGCATCGACCTCGCCATTGGTCAGGATCACGCCCGCGATCGGGCTGTGACGCAGCGAGCCTGCGCGCGGATGCAGTTGCGGCGTCGCGATGATCTGCTGGCGCAGGTCGGGTGACGCGTTGATCAGGAACCAGTGCGCGCCATCGGCGCTGACCGCCACCGAGGCCTGAGTCCGGCGCAGGTCCGGATCGGCGAAGGCCGCACGGCACACTTGGCAGCCGCAATTCCATTGCGGCACCCCGCCGCCGGCTGCTGCGCCGAGAACGATCACCCGCAGCATCGACCGCCTTCCGCCAAAGCCTTCAACGACGACACATCGCAAACAGTCGCGACCGACAGAGACTGCCGATCGCGCCGTTCGCCGTCGTTACAACAAAGCCGCGATTCGATTACTTGCGCGCCGCGCAGGCGTACATGTTGATTTCCATGCCGACCGCGATCTCGACGATTTCCGGTTTCTTCCAGGCCATGAGGTCCTCCCGATGTGCAGGTCTGATGCCGCAATGGCAAACGATAAGTCTGGTTCATAACCCGCGCAAGCAAACAGCGTTGCGCAGTGCAGCGATCACAGCGCGGTGAAGCACGGCATGGCCGGTTCCGGCGCTGAAGCGAAACGCACGGCTTCGGCGATCGCCGCCTGGCATGCCAGAACGTCGCACGAACATGACAGGAACGAGGAAACGTGCTGACCGTCGTCTTGACCGTGTGGCATCTGGTATGCCACAGCAGCATCGACGACGGCCTGCAGTTGCCGCCAGAGAGGCCTGATGATCGCACGCGCCCGCCCCACCGCGAACGACATGCCTGCCGAGCCGGAGCTCGGCATCATGCGGCTCGCGCCGGAGACCAGCTTCAAGACCAAGGCCTACGAGGCGCTGAAGCAGGCGATCCTGAAGATGGACATCTACACCACGCCCGAGCCGGTGATGCTCGACGAGCGCGCGCTATCGGACAAGCTCGGCGTCAGCCGCACGCCGATCCGTGAAGCGATCGCCATGCTCGAACAGGAAGGCCTGGTGAAGGCGGTGCCGCGGCGGGGCATCATCGTGGTGCGCCGGACCAAGGCGGAGATCGTCGACATGATCCGCGCCTGGGCGGCGCTGGAGAGCATGGCGGCGCGGCTGATCACCATCGTGGCGCGCAAGCGTGACATCGCGGCGCTCCGCGACGTGTTCAAGGAGTTCGGACCCGACCGGCTGCCGCAGGATCATATCGACGAATATTCCCGCGCCAACATCGTGTTCCACCAGGCGCTGATCTCGCTCAGCGAGTCGCCGGTGCTGGTCGACATGACCAACGACATCCTGATCCACGTCCGTGGCTATCGCCAGCTCACCATCGGCCGCAAGGAGCGCATCGCCGCTTCCCTGCCCGAGCACCTGGCGATGATCGAGGCGCTGGAGGCACGCGACACCGAACTCGCCGAGAAGCTGGCGCGCGATCACACGCTGCGGCTGGCGGCTTACGTCGAGGCCCACGGCCAGGAGCTGTTCGCCTGACGCGGCGACCGGCCGATGCGACAGAACAAGGACGTCCGCCACGGATCGCCGCGGCGGACGCACCGACGGGAGAGATGCCGCTTCGGCGCGCAGGAGACAACAGGAGCACGACCATGACCAAGGCGCTCGACGGCGTTCGCGTTCTCGACTTCACCCACGTCCAGTCCGGCCCGACCTGCACACAGCTCTTGGCGTGGTTCGGCGCCGACGTGATCAAGGTGGAGCGCCCCGGCAGCGGCGACATCACCCGCGGTCAATTGCAGGACATCCCGAAAGTGGACAGCCTGTATTTCACCATGCTGAACCACAACAAGCGGTCGATCACGCTCGACACCAAGAACCCGAAAGGCAAGGAGGTGCTGACCGCGCTGATCCGCACCTGCGACGTACTGGTGGAGAATTTCGGCCCCGGCGTGCTCGACCGGATGGGCTTCACCTGGGAGAAGATCCAGGAGATCAACCCGCGGATGATCGTCGCCTCGATCAAGGGCTTCGGTCCCGGACCGTATGAAGACTGCAAGGTCTACGAAAACGTCGCGCAGTGCACCGGCGGCGCCGCCTCGACCACCGGTTTCCGCGACGGCCTGCCGCTGGTCACCGGTGCGCAGATCGGCGACAGCGGGACCGGGCTGCATCTCGCGCTCGGCATCGTCACCGCGCTGTATCAGCGCCACCACACCGGCCGCGGCCAACGCGTCACCGCGGCGATGCAGGACGGTGTGCTGAATCTGTGCCGCGTCAAGCTGCGCGATCAGCAGCGCCTCGCCCATGGCCCGTTGAAGGAATACAGCCAGTTCGGCGAAGGCATCGAATTCGGCGAGGCGGTGCCGCGCGCCGGCAATGACTCCGGCGGCGGCCAGCCAGGGCGTATCCTCAAATGCAAGGGCTGGGAGCAAGATCCGAACGCCTACATCTACGTCATCACCCAGGCGCCCGTGTGGGAAAAGATCTGCGACGTGATCGGCGAGACCGGCTGGAAGACGCATCCGGACTACGCCACGCCGCCGGCTCGGCTGTCGCGGCTCAACGAGATCTTCGCCCGGATCGAACAATGGACCATGACCAAGACCAAGTTCGAGGTGATGGAGATCCTCAATGCCGACGACATCCCCTGCGGACCGATCCTGTCGATGAAGGAACTCGCCGAGGACCAGTCGCTGCGCGCTACCGGAACCATCGTCGAGGTCGATCACCCGACCCGCGGCAAGTATCTGTCGGTCGGCAACCCGATCAAGCTGTCGGACTCCCCCACCGAGGTGAAGCGCTCGCCGCTGCTCGGCGAACACACCGATGAAATTCTGCGCGACGTCCTCGGCTACAGCGACGCCCACGTCGCCGAGATCCACGACTCGGGCGCGACCACGCCGCCGCGCAAGCAGGCGGCGGAGTAATTGCTGCATCGCTGCACCAGCGGACCGCGCGGGCACCGCGCGGTCTGGCTGCGCGCCACCACGGTACTGACTATTCCAATCAGACTCTCGCTTTGCGACGATTTCGTTTGCAAGCAACGTCAGGTTGAGGGAACATCGCTCGGATAGCAACTGATAAGTGCATCAAGCCGACGGTCAAGATCGGCGTTCATTCCAAGGGAGAGAAACGGCATGACACGTCGATTAGCTCGTCTTGCGTTTGGCGTCGTGGTGGCGGTCGCCGCGGGCCTTCCGGCCGCTCCGGCGAACGCGGCCTGGGAGCCGACCCGGCCGGTCGAATTCATCGTTCCTGCCGGCACCGGCGGCGGTGCCGACCAGATGGCGCGGACCATCCAGGGCATCGTGACCAAGTACAATCTGATGAAACAGCCGCTGGTGGTGGTGAACAAGTCCGGCGGCGCCGGCGGCGAAGGCTTCCTCGACGTCAAGGCGGCGAGCAACAACCCGCACAAGATCATCATCACGCTGTCCAATCTGTTCACCACGCCGCTCGCCACCGGCATTCCGTTCAACTGGAAGGATCTCACCCCGGTGGCGATGCTGGCGCTCGACGAATTCGTGCTCTGGGTCAACGCCGACAAGCCGTACAAGACGGCGCAAGACTACGTCGAGGCGGTGAAAGCGGCGCCGCCCGGCTCGATCAAGATGGGCGGCACCGGCTCGAAGCAGGAAGATCAGATCATCACCGTGGCGCTGGAGAAGGCTGCGGGAATCAAGCTCACCTACATCCCCTACAAGGGCGGCGGCGAGGTCGCGGTGCAGCTCGTCGGCAATCACATCGACTCCACTGTCAACAATCCGATCGAGGCGGTGGCGCAATGGCGCGGTGGCAAGTTGCGGCCGCTGTGCGTGTTCGACGCCGCGCCGATGGACTACGCAGAGCCGGTCGCCGACGGCAAGGCGTGGAAGGACGTCCCGACCTGTAAATCCCAGGGGCTCGAGATCGAATACGTGATGCTGCGCGGCATCTTCATGGGCCCCAAGGCCAAGCCGGATCAGGTCGCCTACTATGTCGATCTGTTCAGGAAGGTCCGCGACACCCCCGAGTGGAAGGACTTCATGAAGAGCGGCGCCTTCAACACCAGCTTCATGACCGGCGACAAATTCGCCAAATGGGTGTCGAACGAGGAGAAGCGCCACGAGACGCTGATGAAGGAAGCCGGCTTTCTGGCGCAGGGTAACTGACGTGGGCGAGGCTGTGATCGATCAGGGCGGCGCGACACCGGTCGTCGCGCCGCGCCGCTCCGCCGGGGCAGCCGATGTCCAGCCCGCCTGACATCAACCTCGGCCCGTCGCACAAATCGGTCGAGGCGATCGTCGCCGTGCTGATCGCCGCGTTCGGCGTCGTCGTCGTGATCGGCAGCCTCAAGGCCGGCATCGGCTGGGGCGCCGAGGGACCGCGCGCCGGCTTCTTCCCGTTCTATGTCGGGCTGCTGATCGTCGCCGCGAGCGTGATCAACCTGATCAGCGCGCTGCGCGATCGCCACGGCCGCCTGTTCGCCGAATGGGGCCAGCTCGGTCACGTGATGAGCGTGCTGATCCCGAGCACGATCTTCGTCGGCACGATGCCGTATCTCGGTCTGTATGTGTCCAGCGCGCTGTTCATCGGCTGGTTCATGCGACGGCTCGGCAAATATCGATGGCACATCGTCCTGGCGGTCGCGATCGGCACGCCGGTGGTCACCTATCTGATCTTCGAGCGTTGGTTCCTGGTGCCGCTGCCCAAGGGTCCGCTCGAGGACTGGCTCGGGCTCTAGTGCGGGGACTGATCGGGGATGGAAGAGCTCGCCAATCTGTTTCACGGCTTTTCGGTCGCGCTGATGCCGTTCAACATCCTGGTGATGGTGATCGGCATCGTGCTCGGCGTCATCATCGGGGTGCTGCCGGGGCTGGGGGGCGCCAATGGCGTCGCGATCCTGCTGCCGCTCACCTTCAGCATGCCGCCGACCTCGGCGATCATCATGCTGTCCTGCATCTATTGGGGCGCGCTGTTCGGCGGCGCGATCACCTCGATCCTGTTCAACATTCCAGGCGAGCCGTGGTCGGTCGCCACCACCTTCGACGGCTACCCGATGGCCCAGAAGGGCAAGGCTGGCGAGGCGCTGACCGCGGCCTTCACCTCCTCCTTCGTCGGGGCGCTGTTCGCGATCGTGATGATCACGCTGGTGGCGCCGCTGGTGGCGCGGTTCGCGCTGCAGTTCGGTCCCGCCGAGAAATTCGCGGTGTACTTCCTCGCCTTCTGCAGCTTCGTCGGGCTGTCGAAGGAGCCGCCGTTCAAGACCGTCGCGGCGATGATGGCCGGTTTCGCCCTCGCCGCGGTCGGACTGGATTCGATGACCGGGCAGCTCCGTCTGACCTTCGGCTACACCGAACTGCTCAACGGTTTCGACTTCCTGATCGCGGTGATCGGCCTGTTCGGCATCGGCGAGATCCTGCTGACGATGGAGGACGGCCTGAGCTTCCGCGGCGGCAAGGCCAAAATCAATCTCCGCGTGGTGCTGCACACCTGGCTGGAACTGCCGCGCTACTGGATGAGTTCGCTGCGGTCCTGCGTGATCGGCTGCTGGATGGGCATCACCCCGGCCGGCGCGACACCGGCCTCGTTCATGAGCTACGGCATCGCCAAGCGGGTCTCGAAGAACGGCAAGAATTTCGGCCAGGGCGAGATCGAGGGCGTGATCGCGCCCGAGACTGCGGCCCACGCAGCCGGCACCGCCGCGCTGCTGCCGATGCTGTCGCTCGGCGTTCCCGGGTCGCCGACCGCCGCGGTACTGCTCGGCGGCCTGCTGATCTGGGGCCTGCAGCCCGGACCGATGCTGTTCGTCGAACAGAAGGAGTTCGTCTGGGGCCTGATCGCGTCGATGTACCTCGGCAACATCGTCGGGCTGGTGATCGTGCTGACCTGCGTGCCGATCTTCGCCGCGATCCTACGGGTCCCGTTCAGCATCGTTGCCCCGCTGATCCTGGTGCTGTGCGCGATCGGCGCCTACTCGGTGCACAACTCCACCTTCGACGTGATGCTGATGCTCGGCTTTGGCGTGATCGGCTATCTGATGAAGAAGTGCAACTACCCGATGGCGCCGCTGGTGCTGGCGATCGTGCTCGGCGACAAGGCGGAAGAAGCGTTCCGGCAGTCGCTGCTCGGCTCGCAGGGCTCGCTCGGCGTGTTCTTTTCCAACGGCCTGGTCGGCAGCATCATGGTGCTGGCGCTGGTCGCGCTGTTCTGGTCGCCGATCAATGACGGCTTTTCCCGGCTGCTCGCCGCACGCCGCGAACGTCCCCGCCCCGCGGGAGCGGAATGATTAGCATGCTTGCACGCGATCCCGATCTGATCGATAAGTTCCACCGCACCGCGCCGCGCGCGGTCGCAAAACCCACGATCGCCGGCTGCTAGCGGCGATGAGTTCAGGATATCCGATGAAAGTCTGTATCTACGGCGCCGGCGCGATCGGCGGTTACCTCGGCGTTCAGCTAGCCCAGTCCGGCGCGGCCGACGTCAGCCTGGTGGCGCGCGGCGCGCATCTGCAGGCGATGCAGGACAACGGCCTCAAGCTGCTGATCGACGGCGAGGAGCGCGTGGTTCGGCCGAAGGCGACCGACAAGCCGGCAGAGCTCGGCGTGCAGGACTTCATCATCATCTGCCTGAAAGCGCATTCGATCACCGGCGCGATCGATGCGATGAAGCCGCTGCTCGGCTCGCACACCCGCATCGTCACCGCGGTCAACGGCGTGCCGTATTGGTACTTCTACAAGCACGGCGGCAACGAATTCGAAGGCCGCACGCTGGAGAGCATCGATCCCGGCGGCCGGCAATGGAAGGAGCTCGGTCCGGAGCGCGGCATCGGCTGCATCGTCTATCCGGCGACCGAGATCGAGGCCCCGGGCGTGATCCGCCACGTCTATGGCGACAAGTTCCCGATCGGCGAGCCTTCGGGCGAGACCACCGCCGATGTCGAGAACCTGTCGAAAGTGTTCGAAGCCGCCGGGCTGAAGGCGCCGATCCTCGACCGCATCCGCGACGAAATCTGGCTGAAGCTGTGGGGCAACGTCTGCTTCAATCCGATCAGCGCGCTGACCCATGCGACGCTGGACGTGATCGCTTCCGATCCGGCGACGCGCGCGCTGTCGAAGGCGGTGATGCTGGAGGCGCAGCAGATCGCCGAGACCTTCGGCGTCAAGTTTCGGGTCGACGTCGAGCGCCGCATCGAAGGCGCCCGCAAGGTCGGCGCCCACAAGACCTCGATGCTGCAGGACCTCGAGCGCGGCCGGCCGATGGAAATCGATCCCCTTGTCACCGTGGTGCAGGAGATGGGCCGGATGACAAGCATCCCGACGCCCGCGCTCGACGCCGTGCTCGGCCTCGTCATCCAGCGCGCCAAGGTGGCGGGGCTGTACTGACGGTTCACCGTCCCACGCCCCGTCATTCCGGGGCGCTCGCGCCAGCGAGCGAACCCGGAATCCAGAGGTTGTTAGCACGCCTAGTCCATCGAGATTCCGGGTTCGCGCGTTTCACGCGCGCCCCGGAATGACTTCCGAGTTGAGGAACACTCCGCCATGACCAAATGGGTTCGTTTTCGGAAAGACGGCGCGATCGGGTTCGGCACCATCGCGCAGTCCGAGATCGCCGTGCGCGACGGCGAGATGTTCGGCGCCAACAAGCTGACCGGGCAGACGCTGCAGCTCGGTGACGTCGAGCTGCTCAGCCCCTGCGCGCCCGGCAAGATCATCGGGCTGTGGAACAATTTTCGCGCGCTCGCGGCCAAGCTCGATCAGTCGATTCCGCCGGAGCCGTTGTACTTCCTCAAAGCCACCACCAGCGTCGCTGCGCATGGCGCCGTGGTGAACCGTCCCGCGTCCTACGACGGCAAGGTGGTGTACGAGGGCGAGCTCGGCATCGTCATCGGCAAGCGCGCCAGCAACATTTCCGAAGCCGACGCGGCGTCGCACATCTTCGGCTACACCTGCGTCAACGACATCACCGCCGCCGATATCCTCAATCGCGATCCGAGCTTCCCGCAATGGACGCGCGCCAAGAGCTTCGACGGCTTCGGTCCGTTCGGCCCGGCGATCGCCACCGGGCTCGATCCGATGGCGCTGTCGATCCGCACCATCCTGAACGGCGCCGAGCGGCAGAACTATCCGGTCGCCGACATGATCTTCGCGCCCGCCAGGCTCGTCAGCCTGCTGTCACACGACATGACGCTGGAGCCCGGCGACCTGATCTGCTGCGGCACCTCGGTCGGCGTCGGCGTGATGAAGGAACCAGTCAACGCCGTCACCATTGCGATCGAAGGCATCGGCGAGCTGCACAACGAATTCCGCCAGACGGCGAAAGCCTGACACTCTCGCCCCCCAACACACGTCATTCCGGGGCGCGCGCAGCGCGAACCCGGAATCCCGAAGTTGTTTTCACTCCGCCGAGATTCCGGGTTCGCTCGCTGCGCGAGCGCCCCGGAATGACGCGGGAGACGCGCACCACTCCCCTCCCCACGCATTGGACATTTCGCTGGCGCTTCGGCAATCTCCCGGCCGCCAGCAACAGCAACAGGCGCGTCAGGCGCCGGAATGTCCAAGGGGGACCAGATGATCAAGACCCGTTTCACCGAAGCCTTCGGCGTCGAGCATCCGATCGTGCAAGGCGGCATGCAATGGGTCGGCCGGGCCGAGCTGGTCGCCGCCGTCGCCAATGCCGGCGCGCTCGGCATGATCACCGCGCTGACGCAGCCGACGCCGGAAGATCTCGCCAAGGAAATCGCGCGCTGCCGCGAGATGACCGACAAGCCGTTCGGCGTCAATCTCACCATCCTGCCGGCGATCAAGCCGCCGCCTTACGCCGAGTATCGCCGCGTCATCATCGAGAGCGGCGTCAAAATCGTCGAGACCGCCGGCAACAAGCCGCAGGAGCACGTCGAGGAGTTCAAGAAGCACGGCGTCAAGGTGCTGCACAAATGCACCAGCGTCCGCCACGCGCTGTCGGCGGAGCGGATGGGCGTCGACGGCATCTCGATCGACGGCTTCGAATGCGCCGGCCACCCCGGCGAGGACGACACCCCCGGCCTGGTGCTGATCCCGGCCGCCGCCGACAAGATCAAGATCCCGATGATCGCTTCCGGCGGCTTCGCCGATGCGCGCGGCCTGGTCGCGGCGCTGGCGCTCGGCGCCGACGGCATCAACATGGGCACCCGCTTCATGTGCACCAAGGAGAGCCCGATCCATCAGGCGGTGAAGGAGAAGATCGTCGCCAATGACGAGCGCTCCACCGACCTGATCTTCCGCACCCTGCGCAACACCTCGCGGGTCGCCAAGAACTCGATCAGCCAACAGGTGATCGAGCTGGAGAAGCAGGGCGCGACCTTCGAGCAGGTCAAGGAGCTGGTCGCCGGCTCACGCGGCAAGATGGTCTATGTCAACGGCGACACCGACGAAGGCGTATGGTCGGCAGGGATGGTGCAGGGCCTGATCCATGATATTCCGAGCTGCGCCGAGCTGGTGTCGCGGATCGTGCGCGAAGCCGAGGCGATCATCCGCGGCCGGCTCGAGGCGATGACCTCGGGCGGCGCGCGCGAGGCCGCGGAGTAGGACGCGCGCGCCGGGTCGGCGCCGCGAACACAGGACGAGCTTGCGATGAAAGCCTATGTCTACGGCGCCGCCGGCGCCGCCATCACCGAGATCGACAAGCCGGCGCCGAAAGGTCCGCAAGTCCTGATCCGGGTCCGCGCCTGCGGGCTCAACCGCGCCGACCTCGGCATGACCAAGGGCCACGCGCACGGCGCCGCAGGCGGCGTCGGCGCGGTGCTCGGCATGGAGTTCGCCGGCGAAATCGAAGCGCTCGGCGACGAGGCCTATGGCTGCAAGGTCGGTGACCGGGTGATGGGCTCGACTGTCGGCGCGTTCGGCGAACACACCCTCGCCGATCACGGCCGGCTGCTGCCGTTGCCCGATGACATGAGCTTCGAGGAGGCCGCCACCCTGCCGGTCGCGCTCACCACGATGCACAATGCGGTGGTGGCGATCGGCAGGCTGCGCTCCGGGCAGTCGGTGCTGGTGCAAGGCGCCAGCTCCGGCGTCGGGCTGATGGCGATGCAGATCGCCAAGCTGAAGGGCGCGCGCCAGGTGATCGGCTCGTCGACCGACAAGGGCCGACGCGAGCGGCTGCAGCAGTTCGGCGCCGATCTGGCGATCGACTCCTCCGGCGACGGATGGGTCGACCAGGTACTCGCCGCCACCGGCGGCGCCGGCGTCGATCTCGTGATCGACCAGGTCTCCGGCCCGCTCGCCAACCAGAACCTCGCCGCCACCCGGGTGCTCGGCCGCATCGTCAATGTCGGCCGGCTCGGCGGCACCCATGGCGATTTCAACTTCGATCTGCACGCCGCCCGCCGGATCGACTATGTCGGCGTCACCTTCCGCAGCCGCAGCGTCGAAGAGGTCCGCGAGATCTTTCGCCAGGTCCGCGGCGACATCGGGCCGGCGGTCGCGGCGCGCAAGCTGACGCTGCCGATCGATCGGGTGTTCCCGTTCGCCGAGATCGGCGCCGCGTTCGCGCACATGGAAGCCAATCGGCATTTCGGCAAGATCGTCGTGACGCTCTGACCGCACCGGCCTCGGCCACAGCCTGCACCTAAGAACTATTCGCAGCTCAATATGAGTTGCGAACACCTGCCTGCCGGTGCGGCTTTTCTGCGCCGCATCGGGCTGCTAAATCCCCGCCATGAACGAGTTCGCCAGTGCCAAATCCCGCGTCGCTGCGATTTCCGTCGCGGCGAGCGCCTCGATGGCGGCGGCGAAATTCGCCATCGGCATCGCGATCGGGTCGCTGGCGCTGATCTCCGAAGCGCTGCACAGTTCGATCGATCTGGTCGCGACGCTGATCACCTGGTTCGTGGTGCGGATCTCGGACCGCCCGGCCGACGACGCACATCACTACGGCCACGGCAAGATCGAAAGCCTGTCGGCGCTCGGCGTCATCGCCCTGCTCTACGTCCTGGCCGGCGGCATCCTGGTCGAAGCCTTCAGCCGGCTGCGCGAGGGCGCGCCGCCGCCGACCTTCTCGTATCTCGCCTTCGCCATCCTGATCGTCGACATCGTCGTCAATCTGTGGCGGGCCTGGGCTCTGCACCGCACCGCGGTCGCGACCAAGAGCCAGGCGCTCGCGGCCGACGCGCTGCATTTCAGTTCGGACGTGCTGAGCTCGTTCGCGGTGATCGCCGGTCTGGCGCTGTCGGCCTACGGCTTCGCCTGGGGCGACGCCGCGGCGGCGATCGGCGTCGCGGTGATCGTGTCGATCCTCGGCCTGCGGCTCGGCCGCTCCACCATTCAGACCTTGCTCGACCGCGCGCCGGACGGCGTTTCCGAGAAAGCGCGCGACGCGATCGGCGCGGTTCCGGGCGTGGTCGGCATCGAGCGGCTGCGCGCCCGCATGGTCGGCCCGACGCATTTCATCGACGCCCTGGTCGAGGTGCCGCGCACCTATCCGATCGACCGCATCGACGAGATCAACCGCCAGGCGCAGGAATCGCTCACCGCGGTGTTCGGCGACGCCGACCTCACCTTCACGGCGATTCCGGTGGCGCGCGACAACGAGAGCGTGCGCGAGCGGATCATGGTGATCGCGCGCAATTCCGGCCTCGCCGTGCATCACGTCACGGTGCACGATCTCGGCAACAAGCTGATCGTCAGCATCGATCTCGAGGTCGACGGCGACATGCCGCTGATCGAAGCGCACGACATCGCACACAGGCTCGAGGATCACATCCGCGACGAGTTCGGCCACGACGTCGAAGTCGACACCCACATCGAGCCGCTGGAGCCCGAGCTACCGCACGGCTCCGACGCCGCGCCGTCGCGCGTCGAGGAAATCCGCGCGGCGCTGTACGACCTCACCCGCGAGGGCGCGATCCACGACGTCCACAGCGTCCGCGTCCGCGACACCGAGGCCGGCGAGATCGTCAACTTCCACTGCTACGCCGACCCGTCGATGAGCGTGATCGCGGTGCACGATCAGGTCGACGAGATCGAACGCCGGCTGCGTGCCGAATTCCCCAGCGTGAAGCGCGTGATCAGTCACGCCGAACCGCCGAATGCGGATTGAACGCGTCGCATCGGTGCGACACCGCAATCGTTCTCGTTTCGGACTCGACTCACGAAAAAATGTCGGCGCGATTCACCTTTGGATAAGAATTTTTCCGACGGCCCGAGTCGTTGACTCTCGACAGCCCACTAAAAGTCGATTCAAATCCTAATCATGATTCGAACGGCGCTCGCTGCTTCGAACGGGTGCTGACGGATACTTGGTGGGGGCCACGTATGGCGCGCGTGCAGGCAGCGGACGCCTGCGCTCAATCCGATTCGATCAAAGGATTGGCGCAGTCGATCGCTAAACCGGCCTACCACCGGCTGCTCAACGCGGAGCCGGTGCTGCGGCGAGCGGTCCCCCTGCTGATCATCGCCTTCCTCGTCACCATCTTCTTCGGCGCCGCCGTCCAGATCATCGAACAGAGCAAGCAGAAGCGCGGCGCCCTGCACCGCGATCTCAGCGCGCTCGCCGATCTGCTCGCCGAGCGGCTCGAACACATCGGCGTGGTTCGGCTCGATCGTCCGGCCTCGATCGAGCGGCTGCAGAATCTTTTGCCCGCGCTGATCCCGGCCTGGGGCATCGCCGCGGGGCGCCACATCATTATCACCAGCGCCGATCAGCGCATTCTCGCGCGGGTGCCGAGCGGCAGCGAGTCCGGCGTCGACAACCGGTTTCTCGAAGTGCTCGGCGCCGCGTCGCTGGCCAAGGCGGCGCAGCAGGGCGGCATCACCGAGATCGTGCTGCCGGGCGGCGCCACCGCACTGGCGACGATGCACATCGTCAAGTCGCTACCGGGACAGGTGGTGATCATCCAGCAGGACACCGGCTCGGTGCTGCGATCCGACACCGCGCTGCAGGTGACGCTGTCGGCGACCACCGGCTTCGTCGTGCTGATCCTCGGCTTCGCGTTCCACTGGCAATCCACCCGGGCGCGCGAAGGCGACCTGATCAACGACGCGGTGCGCAGCCGGATCGACACCGCGCTCAACCGCGGCCGCTGCGGCCTGTGGGACTGGGATCTGAGCCGCGGCCGGATCTTCTGGTCGCAGTCGATGTTCACCCTGCTCGGCCTGGAGAGCCGCAACGATCTGCTGACGTTCGGCGAGGTCAATGCTTTGGTGAAAGGCGAGGACATCGACCTCTTCGAGATCGCCGACGAATTGGTGGCGGGCCGCGTCGACCACATCGACCGCAGCTTTCAGATGCGTCACGCGCAGGGCCACTGGATCTGGCTGCGGATGCGCTGCGAGCTCAGCCAGGAGGCCGGCTCGGCCGACAAGCACCTGATCGGCATCGCGGTCGACATCACCGAGCAGAAGAGCCTCGCCGAACGCTCGGTCGAGGCCGACCTGCGGCTGCGCGACGCGATCGAGACCATTCCCGAAGCGTTCGTGCTGTGGGACGCCGACAACCGCCTGGTGCTGTGCAACTCGCACTTCCAGCGGCTGCATAAGCTGCCGGACTCCGCGGTGACGCCCGGCACCTCCTACGAGACCATCCTCGAGGTCGGCCGGATGCCGCAGCTCCGCACCCGGCTGTGCGACAACGGCGGCGTCGCGCCCGGCGCCCGCACCTTCGAGGCGCAGCTCGATGACGGCAACTGGCTGCACATCAGCGAGCGCCGCACCAAGGACGGCGGCTACGTCGCGGTCGGCACCGACATCACCCGGATCAAGGCGCACGAACAGAAGCTGGTCGACAACGATCTGCGGCTGCGCGCCACCGTCGCCGATCTCAAGATCACCCAGACGAAACTGGAAAAGCAGGCGCATCAGCTCGCCGACCTCGCCAGCAAATACGCCGACGAGAAACGCCGGGCCGAGGAAGCCAATCAGACCAAGTCGAAATTCCTCGCCAATATGAGCCACGAGCTGCGCACGCCGCTCAACGCCATCATCGGCTTTTCCGAGATCATGGGCAGCGGCATGTTCGGCACGCTGGGCTCGGAGAAGTACCAGGAATACTGCCACGACATCATGACCAGCGGTCACTACCTGCTGGAGGTGATCAACGACATCCTCGACATGTCGAAGATCGAGGCGGGCCGGATGCGGCTGGAGATGGAGCCGCTCGATCTCGCCAAGACCATCGGCGAGTCGCTCAAAGTGGTGGCCGGCCGCGCCGAGCACAAGCATCTCGATCTACGCGCCGAACTCAGCGACCAGATTCCGGTCGTCGCCGACCGCCGCGCCATCAAGCAGGTCCTGATCAACCTGCTGTCGAACGCGGTGAAGTTCACGCCAGACGCCGGCCGCGTCACGGTGCGCGGCCGCGTCGCCGGCGGTTCGATCGTGCTGATGATCGCCGACACCGGCATCGGCATCCCGCCGCAGTCGCTGCGCCGCCTCGGCCAGCCGTTCGAGCAGGTCGAGAGCCAGCTCAGCAAGACCTACCACGGTTCGGGACTCGGCCTCGCCATCGCCAAGTCGCTGGTCGGCCTGCACGGCGGCTCGATGCGGCTGCGCTCGACGCTGGGCGCCGGCACGGTGGTGATGGTCACCCTGCCCCGCACCTGCCAGCAGCGCTCCCTCGCCGCCTGATCTCTTCTCATCGCCACGTCTCTGCTCAGCGCCGCTGCCGCGCGCCGAAAGGGAGATTCCTGTATCTGCGAGGTGCTGGTGCATAGTCAGCACGACAGAGGCCGCTCGGTAGATTCCCGGCCGATCATCTCGCCGTAACCCGGTGCGGGCGCCTCTGTCGGTGTTGC
>NZ_UFQQ01000038.1 GCF_900218015.1 Rhodopseudomonas pentothenatexigens
GCTCCCTCAAAATCGAGACCCGCAAGGACTTCGCCGTCCACGTTTCTCTTTCTTCTTCTTCACTTGTCAAACAGCCCGAGATCCGAAGACCTCACTCTCTACTTAAAGAGAGAACTCCTGCCCCAACGACAACGAAGATGAGCGTCAACCGACAACTATCGGCTGTTGCGTCACTCAACGAAGTGAGGAGCAGTGAAGGCGCCAATTGCTCCCGCGACCCAGGGGACCGAGGGAGCGCCCGACCGGCGGGCAGCGCGTAGATGTGTGTATAGTCGCCCCCTTTTGGCTCCGCAAGCGGAAAATGAAGGATTCGCGAAAAACTCGGCTCCCGGTGGAACCACGACCACGCCCCCGCTTCGCGGCGCCGCAGCGACGCGCCGCCTGGACTCACCGGATATCGTGAAAATACGGGCCTATTCGCGCAGTCACGCCATTGCCGCGCCTGCACGTCTGGTCGGCAACGGCTGTGGATAACTTTCATCCTAGGTTTCGGTTTCAAGAAATCGGAACCGAGACGCTGCCTTTTTTGCTGCTGCGTTCGTGACGCAACCGCTGATGACGGGGCGCGAAAGCGCCTTACACCGACGCCGTGGTGACGCCGCCGTCGATAACGATGGTCTGCCCGGTCATGAAGGTCGAGGCTTCGGAACCGAGATAGGCCACCGCGCCGGCGATTTCGTGCGGCTCGCCGATCCGGCGCAGCGGGGTGCCGGCGGTGCGGCGCTTCAGATTGGCCTCGTCTTCCCACAGCGCGCGCGCGAAGTCGGTCTTGACCAGGCCTGGCGCGATTGCGTTGACACGGACGCCCTTCGGACCCCATTCGCCAGCCAGGCTGCGGCACAGCGCGAAATCGGCCGCCTTGGAGATGCCGTAGGCGCCGATCACGGTCGAGCCGCGCAGCCCCCCGATCGACGAGATGATCACGACGGAGCCGCCGCCGCGCTCGGCCATTTGCGGGATCGCGCGGGCGCACAGCCAGATGTTGCTCTTGACGTTCGACGCCATGATCTTGTCGAACGCCTCGTCGGCGATGTCGAGCAACGGGCCGTAATACGGATTGACTGCGGCGTTGCAGACCAGGATGTCGACCTTGCCGTATTTGGCGGTAGCGCCGTCGATCAGCCCGTCGACCTCGGCCTTGCGCGAGATGTTGCAGGCGATGACGTGGGCGTCGCCGCCCTCCTTGCGGATGCCTTCGGCGACCTCTTCACATGCATCGGCCTTGCGGCTGGACACGACCACCTTGGCGCCGAGCCTGGCGAGCAGCTCCGCCGATGCCCGACCAATGCCGCGCGACGAGCCGGTGATGACGGCAACCTTGCCGGACAGATCGAACGGATTGGTGGTCATGGCGAGGCTCCCTGTGGTCTGTTTGTTGTTGTTTTTAGTTCGTGTCGGCCAACGGCTCTCCCCGTCATTCCGCGGCGCGAGCGGAAGCTCGCGCAGCCGGAATGACAAACATGTCGGTCGGGACGGACCAACTTGCGCCGGCCTGCTCCCTCGCCCCGCTCTTGCGGGGAGAGGGTTGGGGTGAGGGGCGACGCGAGCACTGACGCTCGGCCTTGCGGAGACGCCCCCTCACCCGGATTGCTGCGCAATCCGACCTCTCCCCGCGCGCGGGGAGAGGTTACGCTGTGCACGTGGCCTTCAGATCAGCCCACCACCCGCGCTGACGCGGGCGAGGTGGTGGTCGGTGTCGCCGAAGGTCTGCTCGATCATGGTCAGCCGCTTGAAGTAGTGGCCGATCTTGGCTTCCATCGTCATGCCGATGCCGCCGTGGAGCTGGATCGACTGCTGGCCGACGAACTTGCCGGACTTGCCGATCTGCACCTTGGCGGCCGCGATCGCGGCGGCGCGCTCACGAGCGTCGTCGAACTCCGCCGCCATGGTGGCGAACATCGCCATCGAGCGGGCCTGTTCGGTGGCGACGAACATGTCGGCGGCGCGATGCTGCAGCACCTGGAAGCTGCCGATCGGCACGCCGAACTGCTTGCGGGTCTTGATGTACTCGACCGTGGTGGTGAGCGATTCATCCATCAGGCCGACCGCTTCAGCGCACAGCGCGCTGCGGGCGTCGTCGACCACCGCCTCGACCAGCTCGAGCGCGTTCTCCGGATCGCCGATCGCCGCATCGGCGCCGACCTGGACGCCGGTGAAGGTGATGTCGGCGGCGTGCAGCCCGTCCTGGGTCGGATAGCCCTTGCGGGTGACGCCCTTGGCGTCGGCCGGCACCAGGAACGCGCCGACGCCGGCGCGGTCACGCTGGCCGCCCTTGGTGCGGGCGGTGACGATCAGGGTGTCGGCGGCCTCGCCGTTCAGTACCACGAACTTCTCGCCGTCGATCACCCAGCCGTCGCCGTTCTTCTTGGCGGTGGTGGCGACGTCCCCGAGATCCCATCGCGAGTTCTTTTCAAGCTGGGCGAACGCGAAGGTCTTGGAGCCGTCGATGATGCCGGGCAGATGCGCGGCCTTCTGCGCAGCCGAACCGGCGCGGCGCAGGAAGCCGCCGCCGATCACCACGGTCGGCAGATAGGGTTCGAGCACCAGCGCGTGGCCGAGCGCTTCCATGACGATCATGGTCTCGACCGCACCGGCGCCGAAGCCGCCGTCTTCTTCCGAGAACGGCAGGCCGAGCAGACCCTGCTCGGCGAACTTGCCCCACACCGCACGGCTCCAGCCGCCGGTCTCCTTGGCGTACTTCTTGCGGCTGTCGAAGTCGTAAGAGCCCTTCAGCAGGCCTTCGACGCTTTCCTTGAGGAGGCGTTGCTCCTCCGACAAATCAAAATCCATCGTGATGCTTCCTTGAGAAATCCGGTTGCCTCGCTCCCTCTCCCCGCTTGCGGGGAGAGGGCTGGGGTGAGGGGCGACGCGAGTCGCTGACTCTCGGCCTTGCGTAGACGCCCCCTCACCCGGATTGCTGCGCAATCCGACCTCTCCCCGCGCGCGAGGAGAGGTTTGGGAGACGCTTCGCTGAGCCGCTTACAGCCCGAGCACCGCCTTGCAGATGATGTTGCGCTGGATCTCGTTGGAGCCGCCGTAGATCGAGACCTTGCGGTTGTTGAAGTAACCCGGGGCGATCTGGGCGGTCCAATCCATCGTCTCGTTCGAGTCGTCGTCGCCGTGGACGTCGTAGGGCGCGGCGAACGGGCCGATCACTTCCATCAACAGCTCGGTGGTCGCCTGCTGGATCTCGGAGCCCTTGATCTTCAGCACGGACGAGGCCGGGTTCGGCTTGCCCTTGCCGTGCTTGCCTTCATCGGCGACGACGCGGAGCTGGGTGAGTTCGAGCGCCTTCAGCTCGATCTCGACCGCAGCCAGCTTGTCTCGGAACTTGGGATCGTCGATCACCGGCTTGCCGCCGGACTCGACCTGCGCGGCGAGCTGCTTGATGCGACGGATGCGCTCCTTCGACATGCCGACGCGGGCGATGCCGGTGCGCTCGTTGCCGAGCAGGAACTTGGCGTAGTCCCAGCCCTTGTTCTCCTGGCCGACCAGGTTCTCCAGCGGCACCTCGACGTCGTCGAAGAACACTTCGTTGACCTCGTGCCCGCCGTCGATGGTCTGGATCGGACGGACGGTGATGCCCTTGGTCTTCATGTCGACCAGGATGAAGGAGATGCCTTCCTGCTTCTTGGCGGCCGGATCGGTGCGGCACAGGCAGAAGATCCAGTCGGCGTGCTGCGCCAGCGTGGTCCAGGTCTTCTGGCCGTTGATGATCCACTTGTCGCCCTTCTTCTCCGCCTTGGTCTTGAGCGACGCGAGGTCGGAGCCCGAGCCCGGCTCGGAGAAGCCCTGGCACCACCAGTCGTCGACATTGGCGATGCGCGGCAGGAAGCGCTTCTTCTGCTCCTCGCTGCCGAAGGTGTAGATCACCGGGCCGACCATCGAGACGCCGAAGGCGAGCGGCTGCGGCGCGGGCGCGGCCTGCAGCTCCTCATTGAAGATGTAGTGCTGCACGCTGCTCCAGCCGGTGCCGCCGTACTCCTTCGGCCAGTGCGTCACCGCCCAGCCCTTCTTGTTGAGGATGCGATACCACTCCACCATTTCTTCCTTGGTGTTGTGGCGGCCCTCCACCAACTTCTGGCGCGTCTTGGCCGGCACATTGTCCTTGAAGAACTGCCGCACCTCGTCGCGGAACGCGATCTCTTCCTTGCTGAAATTCAGATCCATCGGATCCTCCTTGGGTCGAATTCGTCTACGAAACTATCATTCGTCATTCCGGGGCGCGCGAAGCGCGAACCCGGGATCTCGAGCTGTTGAGGAGTGCCGCAGCCACATCCGGATTCCGGGTTCGCGAGCTGCGCTCGCGCCCCGGAATGACTCCCGTGAGCTTACTGCACGATCTCGAACAAGCCGGCCGAGCCCATGCCGCCTCCGACGCACATCGTCACCACTGCGTACTTGGCCTTGCGGCGGCGCCCCTCGATCAGGGCGTGGCCGGTGAGGCGCGCACCCGACATGCCGTAGGGGTGGCCGACCGAGATCGCGCCGCCGTTGACGTTGAGCTTCTCCGGGTCGATCCCGAGCTTGTCGCGGCAGTACAGCACCTGCACGGCGAAGGCCTCGTTCAGCTCCCACAGGCCGATGTCGTCGACGGTGAGGCCGTGACGCTTCAACAGCCGCGGCACCGCGAACACCGGGCCGATGCCCATCTCGTCCGGCTCGCAGCCGGCCGAGACGAAGCCGCGGAAGATGCCGAGCGGCTTGAGGTTCTTCTGCGCCGCCAGCTTGTCGCTCATCACCACGGTGGCGGAGGCGCCGTCGGAGAGCTGGCTGGCGTTGCCGGCGGTGACGAAATAGCCCTCACCGCGCACCGGCTTGAGCGAGGCCAGACCTTCGGCGGTGGTCTCCGGGCGATTACCCTCGTCCTTGCTGAGCGTGATGTCCTGCATCGAGACGTTGCCGGTGGCCTTGTCGACCACGCCCATCTTGGTGGTGATCGGCGCGATCTCGTCGTTGAACTTGCCGCCCTGCTGCGCGGCCGCGGTGCGGCGCTGGCTTTCCAGCGCGTATTCGTCCTGCGCCTCGCGCGAGATGCCATAGCGCTTCGCCACCACTTCGGCGGTGTCGATCATCGCCATGTAGACGTCGCCCTTCATCGCCTGCAGCGCCGGGTCGACGGCGTGGAAGGCATTCATCTTGTCGTTCTGCACGAGGCTGATCGACTCGCCGCCGCCGCCGACCGCGACCTCGACGCCATCGAAGATCACCGAGCGGGCGGCGAGCGCAATCGCCTGCAGGCCGGAGGCGCACTGCCGGTCGATGGTGGTGCCGGCGGTGGTCACCGGCAGGCCGGCGCGCAGCAGCGCCTTGCGGGCAATGTTGCCGCCGGTGGCGCCCTGCTGCAGCGCCGCACCCATCACCACGTCCTCGACCTCCTTCGGGTCGATGCCGGCACGCTTGACCGCGTGCTCGATGGCGTGGCCGAGCAGCGTGGCGCCCTCGGTGGCGTTGAGGGCGCCGCGATACGCCTTGCCGATCGGCGTGCGCGCGGTGGAAACGATGACGGCCTCGGTCATGAGCAGGCTCCTGCGGTTGTTGTTAGGACTGACTGTCTTAGGTGTTGGCTGTGGTCTGCTGGCTGCGCAGTTCGTGGCGGGACAGCTTGCCCACCGTGGTGCGCGGTAGTTCGTCGCGAAATTCGACCGCGGTCGGCAATTCGTGCTTGCCGAGCTTGCCGGTGAGGAAGGCGCGCAGTTCCTCGACGCTGAACGGCTTGGCGCCGTCGCGCAGCTTGACGAATGCCTTGGCGGCCTCGCCGCGGTAATCGTCCGGAATGCCGATCACGATCACTTCCTGCACCGCCGGGTGTTCGTAGATCGCCTGCTCGATCATCTGCGGATAGACATTGAAGCCGCCGGAGATGATCATGTCCTTCTTGCGATCGACCAGAAAGAAATAGCCGTCCTGGTCCATATAGCCGATGTCGCCGGTGAGAAAACGGTCGTCGACGAAACTGTGAGCGGCCTCTTCCGGCCGGTTCCAATAGCCCTTGGTGACGTTCGGCCCGCGCACCCGGATCTCGCCGACCTCGCCGGGCTTCAGCACCTTCGAGGTGTCGTCGAGCGCGACGACGTCGAGCTCGATCCCCGGCAGCATCAGGCCGATCGAGCCCGGCTTGTCCGGCCCCTCCGGCGGATGGCCGGTGCCGGGCGAGCAGGTCTCGGTCATGCCCCAGCCGCTCTTGAGCGACAGCCCGGTCTTGCGCTCGAACAGCCGCGCGACTTCCACCGGCAGCGGCGCGCCGCCGGAGCCGGCGGTGACCAGCGACGACAGATCGCGCTTCTCCAGCGAGGGATCGTTGGCGAGCGCGATCCACATCGTCGGCACGCCCGGGAACGAGGTGGCGCGCTTCTCCTCGATGTCGCGGAAGATCGAAGCGACGTCGAAGCGCTGGTGCAGCGAGATCAGGTCGCCCTGGCGCAGGCAGCGAAACAGGATCACGGTGAGCGCGTAGATGTGGAACAGCGGCAGCACGCAGATCACGCGCTCGATCACGCCCTCGCGCCGGCTCGGCGCCCACCAGATGCTGAAGATCGACTCGGCGGCGGTGAGATTGCCGTGGGTCAACATCGCGCCCTTGGGCAGACCGGTGGTGCCGCCGGTGTATTGCAGCAGCGCGATGTCGTCGGGCGTGACGGCCGGCCAGGACATCGGCTTCAAGGCGTCCTTGACGAAGTCGGCGTAGGTGATCACCCGGGGATCGTCGGGCAGCGGCGACAGCGGCGTGCCGGACTCGCCCCACGCCGCATCGGCGCAGACAATCAGGCGGTCGAGCAACCCCTTCTCCAAGAACTTCTGCGCCATCGGCAGCAGCGCGGCGGAATTGGTGGTGATCAGCACCCGCGCGCCGGAATCGGTCAGCTTGTGCGACAGCGCGCGCTCGCCGTCGAGCGGCGACAGATGCACGACGCGGGCGCCGGCCTTCAGCGCGCCGAAGAAATTGACCGGATGGTCCGGCGTGTTGCCGAGAAACAGCGCGACCGAGCAGTCGCGGCCGTAGCCGGCGGCGAGCAGCGCCGCGGCGGCGGTCTCGGCCATCGCTTCGAGCTTGGTGTAGGTGATCTGCCGGTCGCGGAATTCCAGCGCCGGGCGCGATCCGTAGTCCTTCGCGGCCTGCGCGAGCAGATCGACCAGCGTGCCGCGCGGAATCGGCACGTCCCAGCGGATTCCAGGGGGGTAGAACTGTTCGCCGGGTTTGGACATGCCACCAACCATTGCTGAATGAACTAAGGATTGTTCTGAAGCGAGGCGAGCGTAGCTCCCCTCCCCCTTGCGGGGAGGGGTCGGGGGTGGAGGTCCACGACGGCAGCCTGTCCTCGTGGCCCCTCACCCCGGCCCCTCCCCGCAACCGGGAGAGCGAGAACGATCACGCAGCCGCCTTGCTGGGCTGGCCGATCGACGCGAAGGTCTTGCCTTCGTCGGCGAGCTTCTTCAGCAGCGGTGCCGGCTCCAGCGACGGATCGTTGGTGGCCTTGGCATACGCGCTGAGCCGGTCGGCGATGTGCTTGAGGCCGACGCTGTCGGCGTAGTGCATCGGGCCGCCGCGATAGATCGGCCAGCCGTAGCCGTACAGCCAGACCACGTCGATGTCGCTCGGACGCGCCGCGATCTTCTCCTCCAGGATGCGGGCACCCTCGTTGATCATCGGGTACACCATCCGCTCGAGGATCTCCTCGTCGGTGATGTCGCGGTGCTTGAGGCCGAGCTTGGCGAGCGTTTCGTTGATCAGCGTCTCGACTTCCGGATCGGGCAGCGGCGAACGGGAGCCCTGTTCGTACTTGTAGTAGCCCTTGCCGGTCTTCTGGCCGAAGCGGCCGGCTTCGCACAGCGCGTCCGCGATCTCCGACTTGATGCCGCGGTCCTTGCGCGAACGCCAGCCAATATCGAGGCCGGCAAGGTCGCCCATCGCGAACGGGCCCATCGGCATGCCGAATTTGGTGACGACGGCGTCGACCTGCTGCGGCAGCGCGCCTTCGAACAACAGCTTCTCGGACTGCTTGGAGCGGGCCGCAAGCATGCGGTTGCCGACAAAGCCGTCGCAGACGCCGACCACGACCGGCACCTTCGCGATCTTCTTGGAGATCGACACCGCAGTGAGCAGCGCGTCCGGCGCGGTCTTGGCGCCGCGCACGATCTCGCACAGCTTCATGACGTTGGCCGGCGAGAAGAAGTGCATGCCGAGCACGTCCTGCGGACGCTTGGTGACGGCCGCGATCTCGTCGATGTTGAGATAGGAGGTGTTGGAGGCGAGCACCGCGCCCGGCTTGGCGTGGGCGTCGATCGCGGTGAACACTTCCTTCTTCACCGCCATCGTCTCGAACACCGCCTCGATCACCAGGTCGGCGTCCTTGACGTTCTCGAGCCCGACCACGCCGGCGATCAGCGCCATCCGCTTGGCCGGCGCATCCGCCGGAATGCCGCCGCGCGCTGCGGTGGCTTCCCAGTTCTTCTGCATGATGCCGAGGCCGCGCTTGAGCTGCTCGTCGCCGGTCTCGATCAGCGTCACCGGAATGCCCGCATTGGCGAACGACATCGCGATGCCGCCGCCCATGGTGCCGGCGCCGATGATCGCGACGCGCGCCACGGAGCGCGGCTTGGTGCCGTCCGGCACGCCATCGACCTTGGCGGCCTCACGCTCGGCGAAGAACGCGTAGCGCTGCGCCTTCGACTGGTCGGAAACGAGCAGCTTCATGAAGCCCTCGCGCTCCTTCTTCATACCCTCGTCGAACGGCAGATCGATCGCGGCACCGATCGCGTCGGCGCAGGCGAACGGCGCCTCGAGGCCCCGCGCCTTCTTGGTGATCGCCGCGACTGCGTTGGTGAAGATCGAACGATCGGCCTTGGCGGCGGCGAGCTTGGAGTCGTCGTCGCGCAGCCGGCGCAGCGGGCGCTTGTCGGCCAGCACCTTCTTGGCGAACGCGACTGCGCCCGCAACCAGGTCAGTGACGATCTCTTCGACCAGACCATGCTTCAGCGCTTCGGCCGCACCGATCGGATTGCCACCGACGATCATCTGCACCGCCAGCTCCGGACCGACCGCGCGCGGCAGCCGTTGCGTGCCGCCGGCACCCGGCAGCAATCCGAGCTTGACCTCGGGAAGGCCCAGCTTGGCCTCCTTCACCGCGACGCGGAAATGACAGCCGAGCGCGACTTCGAGACCGCCGCCGAGCGCGGTGCCGTGGATCGCCGCGACGGTCGGCTTTGACGAATTCTCGAGCGCGGCGATCACTTCGGTGAGCGCCGGCGGCTGCGGCGGCTTGCCGAATTCGGTGATGTCGGCACCGGCGATGAAGGTACGGCCCGCACATACCAGCACGATCGCCTGCACGTCGGAATCGGCAACGGCGGCGTTGACGTTCTCCAAAATGCCGCGGCGAACAGCCGCACTGAGCGCATTGACCGGCGGACTGTCGACGGTGACGATCGCGACCTGATCCTGCGTTGCGCGTGTGACGACTTCGCTCATGCCGTTCTCCTTGGATTTGCGTTTCTTTGTTCGTTTCGCAGTGCGAAAATTAATTCCACATCTTGACAGCGAGGGTTATTTTGAAGAGCGTCGATTGTCAACGACGTCCATAAATCAAAAGCCGTGCAGGGATGAAGCGCCCACCCAAGAAAACCGCCGCCGACCGCAGTTTCGTCGTCGCCCTGGCGCGCGGATTGGAAGTGTTGCGCGCATTCGGCCCGAACGACGGGCTGCTCGGCAACCAGGAACTGGCGGCGCGTACCAAGCTGCCCAAGCCGACGATCTCGCGGCTGACCTACACCCTCACCAAGCTCGGCTATCTGACTCAGGTGCCACGGTTCGAGAAGTATCAACTCGCGCCGGCGGCGATGTCGCTCGGCTACGCGGCGGTGGCCAATCTCGGATTGCGGCATCTGTCGCAGCCCTTCCGCGACGAATTGATGCAGCAGACAGGCGGCGCGGTCGCGGTCGGCGCGCGCGACCGGCTCAGCATGATCTATGTCGGGCAGGCGCGGTCGAGCCTCACCGTCGGCGTGCAACTCGACGTCGGCTCGCGGATTCCGATCGCCACCACCGCCATGGGTCGCGCGTATCTGTGTGCGCTGCAAAGCGACGAACGCGCGGCTTTGATGCGGGAAATGCGCGAGCATTACGGCAGCCGCTGGCCGCGTATCAAGGAAGGCATCGAACGCTCGGAAGAGATGGTCGCCAAACGCGGCTTTGCAATCTCGGTCGGGGAGTGGCAGGACGACGTTCATGCCGCGGGCGTGGCGATGACGCTGAACGACGGCACGGGGCCGTACGCTTTCAACTGCGGCGCGCCGGCATTCCGTTTCACGGAAGAGCGTCTGATCAACGACATTGGACCTCGCCTTGTGGCGATGGTAAGGAAAATCGAAGCGGCGCTCGGGGGAGTAGCTGCGCCGCAACCAAGAAAATCCGATAACAAAAGAACAAAAGGAGGGAAAGTTGCGCGTGTCGTCGAGGGGATCAGGTAGCAATTCGCTGCCTCGGCCGGGCCACTGCAAATGATGCAGGCTCAGGTCTCGTCTTCCGCGTCACCGCTTCTTGCGGTGCGCGACGTCAGCGTCGTGTTCGGGGGCATCGTCGCCCTGAACGGCATTTCTTTCAACATGCAAAAGGGACAGATTCTCGGTCTGATCGGCCCGAACGGCGCCGGCAAGACCACGCTGTTCAATTGTCTGTCGCGGCTGTACCAGCCGAGCAAGGGCGACATCCTGCTCGAAGGCGAGAGCATTCTGTCTCGCCCGCCGCATCGCATCGCCGAGGTCGGGATCGGCCGCACGTTCCAGAACGTCGCGCTGTTCCCGAACATGTCGGTGCTCGACAACGTCCGCGTCGGTGCGCATTGCCGCACCAACAGCGACATCGTTTCGGATTCACTGCGGATGCCGTGGATCCGCAGCGGCGAGAAGGCCCTGAATAAGCGCGTCGACGACATTCTCGGCTATCTCGACCTTCGTAGCGTCGCCCACACCACCGTGTCGGGCCTGCCGTTCGGCACCCAGAAGCGGGTCGAGCTGGCGCGCGCACTGGCCGCCGAGCCGAAGATCCTGCTGCTCGACGAACCCGCGGGCGGCCTCAACCACGAGGAAGTCTACAACCTCGGCGACCTGATCCGCCGCATCCGCGACGACCGCGGCATCACCGTGCTGCTGGTCGAGCATCACATGGGCATGGTGATGTCGACCGCCGACTACGTGGTCGCGCTGAATTTCGGCCGCAAGCTCGCAGAGGGGACGCCGACGCAGGTGCAGAACGACCCGGATGTGATCAAAGCCTATCTGGGGAGCAAGGACGAACAATGACCGCGATGCTCAACGTTCGCGACCTGCGCGCCTATTACGGCCAGGTCCAGGCGCTGCACGGGCTCGAATTCGACCTGCACGAAGGCAGCCTCACCACCCTGCTCGGCGCCAACGGCGCCGGCAAGACCACCACGCTGCGGGCGATCTGCAACATGGTGCGCTCGACCGGGGCGATCGAGTTCGAGGGCAAGTCGATCAGCAAGAGCTCGACCGAATCCATCGTCAAGCTCGGCATCGCCCACGTCCCGCAGGGCCGCGGCACCTTCACCACGATGACGGTGGAGGAAAACCTCCAGCTCGGCGCGATCAGCCGCAAGGACACCAAGGCGATCGCCTCGGACATCGAGCGGATGTACGCGCACTTCCCGGTGCTGAAACAGCGCCACACCCAGCAGGCCGGCACGCTGTCCGGCGGCGAGCAGCAGATGCTGGCGGTCGCCCGCGCACTGATGCTGCGGCCTCGCCTGATGCTGCTCGACGAGCCCTCGTTCGGCCTCGCTCCGTTGATCGTGCGGGATCTGTTCAAGATTCTCGGCAAGATCAACCGCGAGGACAAGGTCACCATCCTGGTGGTCGAACAGAACGCGCAGCTCGCGCTCGAACTCGCCGACAAGGCGTATGTGATCGAGACCGGGCGGATCGTGATGTCCGGAAATGCGGCGGAAATCGCCAGCAACGAAGACGTCCGCAAATCGTATCTGGGTTACTGAGGAGACCGGCCGTGGATCTGTTTCTGAACCAAATCCTGGCTGGCATCGCCACCGGGGCGATCTATGCCTGCATGGCGCTCGCCGTGGTGATGATCTACCAGGCGATCGACCATCTCAACTTCGCGCAAGGCGAAATGGCGATGTTCTCGACCTTCGTCGCCTGGCAGTTGATGCAATGGGGCGTGCCGTATTGGGGCGCCTTCGTGCTGACGCTGGCGTTCTCGTTCGCCGGCGGCGTCATCATCGAGCGGGCGCTGTTCAAACCGCTCGGCAACGCGCCGGTGCTGACCCACGTCGCGGGCTTCATCGCGCTGTTCGCGATCATCAACTCGGTCGCGGGCCTGACCTGGGACTTCACCATCAAGCAGTTCCCGTCGCCGTTCGGCTCGTCGCCGTTCCTCGGCAGCCAGCTGATCTCGACCCACCAGGCCGGCATGATCGGCGTCACCGTGGTGCTGCTGATCCTGCTGTACCTGTTCTTCCAGTTCACCCGGGTCGGTCTGGCGATGCGGGCGGCGGCGGCGCAGCCGGAGTCCGCACGTCTGGTCGGCGTCAACACCTCGTGGATGATCGCGCTCGGCTGGGGCATGGCGGCGGCGATCGGCTCGATCGCCGGCATGCTGATCGCTCCGGTGGTGTTCCTGGAGCCCAACATGATGGGCGGCGTGCTGATCTACGGCTTCGCCGCGGCGGTGCTCGGCGGGCTGTCGAGCCCGTTCGGCGCGGTGGTCGGCGGCTTCCTGGTCGGCGTGTTCGAGAACCTCGCCGGCACCTACATCCCGGGTGTCGGTAACGAGCTCAAGCTGCCGATCGCGCTGGCGCTGATCGTCACCGTTCTCGTCGTGAAACCCACTGGCCTGTTCGGCCGCACCATCGTCAAGCGAGTCTGAACATGAGCGCGCTGCAAGAAGTCGTCAACGATACCCAGCCGGTCGAGACCACGCCGAAGAAGTACATGGCGCTCGGCACCACCGCATCCGTCGTGGTGGTGCTGCTGCTGTGTTTCGCCCCGCTGTTCGCCAAGAACTTCGTCATCTTTCAGATGACGATGGTGCTGATCTACGCCATCGCCGTGCTGGCGCTCAACATCCTGACCGGCGGCTCCGGCCAGTTCTCGCTCGGCCAGAGCGCGTTCTACGCGGTCGGCGCCTACACCTCCGCGATCCTGATGGAGACCTTCGGCGTCAACTACGCGTTGACGCTGCCGATCTCCGGCGCGATCTGCTTCGTCTGCGGCTATCTGTTCGGCCTGCCGGCGTTGCGGCTGTCCGGCATCTATCTGGCGCTCGCGACCTTCGCGCTCGCCACTGCGATGCCGCAGCTCCTGAAGCTGCACTACTTCGAGCATTGGACCGGCGGCGTCCAGGGCCTGGTCATCACCAAGCCCGACGCGCCGTTCGGCCTGCCGATGTCGCAGGACATGTGGCTGTACTACTTCGTGCTGGTGGTCTCGATGGTGATCTACGTCGCCTCGGTCAACCTGCTGAAGTCGCGCTCGGGCCGGGCGATGATGGCGATCCGCGACAACGAGATCGCCGCTTCGGCGATGGGCGTCGACGTGGCCCGCTACAAGACGCTGGCGTTCGGCGTCAGCGCCGGCATCACCGGCGTCGCCGGCGGCCTCGGCGCGATCGCGGTGCAGTTCGTCGCGCCCGACAGCTACACCATCCAGCTCGCCATCGCGCTGTTCCTCGGCATGGTGGTCGGCGGCGTCGGCTGGCTGCCCGGCTCGATCGTCGGTGCGGCGTTCATCGTGTTCGTGCCGAACATCGCCGAAGGCTTCTCCAAGGGCCTGTCGGGCGCGGTGTTCGGCGTGATCCTGATCCTGATCATCTTCCTGCTGCCGCACGGCTCGCGGCAGATCGCCTACACGGCCGAGCGCTGGGTGCACAAGCTCACCCGGCGCAAATAGCCACCGCTCACACGGCGGACCGATCGCCCGAGCCCCTCGCGACCCTTTCGCGAGGGGCTTTTTCGTGGCAGCTGGTCGGCGGCCTCCGCGCCGCCCGCGGAGCTGTTGCCCGATCCGGGGCTGTCGCAGCGGCCGGCGCCGGCGTATGCAGGCGCCACCCCGGCGCGGTTAGCGCGCCCAACATCCTGATCGAGCCATGCCGTCTGCTGTCGTTCGCCGCACGCGCCGCCGCGCGATGTCGCTGCTGTCCGCCGCCGTTCTCGCCCTCGCCGCGCCGGCGCTGGCACAGGCCGCCGGTCCCGACACCGAGGCCGGCACCATCCGGATCGGCAACCTGATGCCGTATTCCGGGCCGGCGTCGGCCTATTCGATCGTCGGCCGGATCGAGCAGGCGTATTTCAGGATGATCAACGACCAGGGCGGCATCAACGGCCGCCGCATCGCATTCGTCTCCTACGACGACGGCTACAATCCGGCCAAGGCGGTCGAGCAGGTGCGCAAGCTGGTCGAACGCGACGAGGTGCTGCTGGTGTTCAGCCCGATGGGCACGCCGTCGAACGCCGCGATTCAGAAATACCTCAACCTCAAACAGGTGCCGCAATTGTTCGCCGCCACCGGCGCGACAAGGTTCGGCGATCCCAAGGCGTTTCCCTGGACGATGGGCTGGCAGCCGCCGTACCAGACCGAAGGCCGAGTCTATGCCAAGTACATCCTGGCGACCAGACCGGCGGCGCGGATTGCGGTGCTGTACCAGAACGACGATCTCGGCCGCGACCTGCTGAAGGGCCTGAAGGACGGACTCGGCGACCGCGCGGCGGCGATGATCGCCCTGGAGGAGAGCTACGAGGTCACGGAGCCGACCGTCGACAACCACATCGCCCGGATGAAGGCGTCGGGCGCGGACGTATTCGTCTCGATCACCACGCCGAAATTCGCCGCCCAGAGCATCCGCGCCGCCGCCACCCTGGACTGGCATCCGCTGTATGTGCAGGCGCTGGTGTCGGCCTCGATCGCCGCGGTGCTCCGCCCCGCCGGGCTCGACGCAGCGCAGGGGCTCGTATCGGCCGCCTACAACAAGGACGCCGCTGATCCGCAATGGCGGAGCGACCCCGGCATGCAGCGGTTCCACGCCTTCCTCGACGCCTACGCGCCGGACGTCGACCGCGGTGATAATTCGGTGGTGTACGGCTACGGCGCGGCACAATGCCTGGTCGAGGTGCTGCGCCGCGCCCGCGACGATCTCAGCCGCGCCAACATCATGAAGCAGGCCGCCAGCCTGCAGGGCTACGCCCCCGATACGCTGCTGCCCGGCATAACCGTGAACACCGCAGCGGACGACTTCCATCCGATCGAGCAGCTCCGGATGATGCGGTTCTCCGGCGACCATTGGCAACTCTTCGGACCGGTGATCGGCGGCGAGCTGCGTAACTAAGTCGGGGCTTCAAAGGGCGCCCGCGAAACTCCACCGCGCGGCATAAATCTGCTTGCCGCGCGCCGATTTCCCTTGCGGCGGCTTTTGGTTGCTGCATCCGCGAGAAACGTGTTCAATCGGCTCCGGACCTCGACGTCCACACAAGAAGAATCGAAAATCCCAAGGAGCCTTTTTGATGCCTACCTTCCGTTCGCGCGCGCTCGCCGCCTCGGCAGCCGTCGCCGTCAGCTTCGCCGCATTCACCGGCGCCGCCTTCGCTCAGAAGAAATACGACACCGGCGCGTCCGACACCGAGATCAAGATCGGCAATATCATGCCCTATTCGGGCCCGGCATCGGCCTACGGCACCATCGGCAAGACCGAGGAAGCCTATTTCCGGATGATCAACGAACAGGGCGGCATCAACGGCCGCAAGATCAACTTCATCAGCTACGACGACGCCTACTCGCCGCCGAAGGCGGTCGAACAGGCCCGCAAGCTGGTCGAGAGCGACGAGGTGCTGGCGGTGTTCAATCCGCTCGGCACGCCGTCCAACACCGCGATTCAGAAGTATCTCAACGCCAAGAAGGTGCCGCAACTGTTCGTCGCCACCGGCGCCAGCAAGTGGAACGACCCGAAGACCTTCCCGTGGACGATCGGCTGGCAGCCCTCGTACCAGAGCGAGGCCAAGATCTACGTCAAGTACATCCTGAAGGAAAAGCCAAACGCCAAGGTGGCGATCCTGTATCAGAACGACGACTTCGGGAAGGACTACCTCAAGGGCACGCTCGACGGCTTCGGCGACAAGGCCAAGTCGATGGTGATCGCCGAGGAGCCCTACGAGATCTCCGAGCCGACCATCGACAGCCACATCGTCAAGCTGAAGGCGCTCAACCCCGACGTGCTGTTGATCTACACCACGCCGAAATTCGCCGCCCAGACCATCCGCAAGACCGCCGAGCTCGGCTGGAAACCGCTGCAGATCCTCACCAACGTGTCCGCCTCGGTCGGCAGCGTGATGCAGCCCGCCGGCTTCGACAACGCGCAGGGCGTGCTCTCGGCCAACTACGCCAAGGACGCGACCGACGAGCAGTGGCGCAACGACCCGAAGTTCAAGAACTGGCACGCCTTCGTTGACAAGTACATGCCGGGCACCAGCAAGTCCGACAGCAACATGGTTTACGGTTACGGCGCCGCCTCCACGCTGGTCGAAGTGCTGAAGCGCTGCGGTGACGACCTGACCCGTGCCAACGTCATGAAGCAGGCGGCGAGCCTGAAGGATTTCGAGCCGGACACGCTGCTGCCGGGCATCAAGATCAACACCTCGCCCACCGACTTCGCCCCGATCAGCCAATTGCAGATGATGCGGTTCAAGGGCGACCGCTGGGAGCTGTTCGGCGACATCATCTCCGCCGACGCCGCAACAAACTGATCGTACGGTCACGGACGCCCCGTCCGAACCCCGCCCCCGGCAAGCGATTGCCGGGGGCTTTTGTTTGCCCGGCCGGCGAATCGGCCGCACTGAGTTCGCGCCTCCGCCACAACCGCCGCGGGCGGTTGCAGCGCATCAAGACCGGACACGACAGCACGACTGGTAGTTCTACCTGGGTGATTAGTTCGCAATCAGTTACTTTGCACTGCAACAATTCGATTGCGACCATTCTGTCGCCGGCTGCTGCTTGCTGGCGACGCGGAGAAGGTGTTCAATGTCGCCAAAGGGCCGGCAAGAGCCCGCAATCGACACAACAATCATACATCCAAGAAAAGGGAGTTCGAAATGCCTTCACTCCGTTCGCACGCGGCTGCGCTTTCCGCGGCACTCCTCGTCAGCTTCGCAGCCTCGAGCGGCGCGCTCGCGCAGAAGAAATACGATCCCGGCGTGAGCGATACCGAGATCAAGATCGGCAACATCATGCCCTACAGCGGACCGGCCTCCGCCTACGGCGTGATCGGGCGCACCGAAGCCGCCTACTTCAAGATGATCAACGACAAGGGCGGCATCAACGGCCGCAAGATCAACTTCATCAGCTACGACGACGCCTATTCGCCGCCGAAGACGGTGGAGCAGGCACGCAAGCTGGTCGAGAGCGACGAGGTGCTGCTGATCTTCAACTCGCTCGGCACGCCGCCGAATTCGGCGATCCACAAATACATGAACAGCAAGAAGGTGCCGCAGCTGTTCGTCGCCACCGGTGCGACCAAGTGGAACGACCCGAAGGACTTCCCCTGGACGATGGGTTGGCAGCCGAACTACCAGAGCGAGACCCAGATCTACGCCAAGTACATTCTGAAGCAGATGCCGAACGCCAAGATCGCGGTGCTGTACCAGAACGACGACTACGGCAAAGACTACCTGAAGGGCCTCGAAGACGGGCTCGGCGCCAAGGCCGCGTCGATGATCGTGATGAAGGAGAGCTACGAGGTCTCGTCGCCGACCATCGACAACCAGATCGTCAAGCTGAAATCGACCGGCGCCGACATCTTCGTCAACATCACCACGCCGAAATTCGCCGCGCAGGCGATCAAGAAGCTGGCCGAAGTCGGCTGGAAGCCGACGCACTTCCTCAACAACGTGTCGGCTTCGGTCGGCAGCGTGATCAAGCCGGCCGGCTTCGACAACGCCCAGGGCATCATCTCGGCGGCGTATCTGAAGGACGTCTCCGACGAGCAGTGGAAGGACGACGCCGGCATGAAGGAGTTCATCGCCTTCATGGATAAGGAGTTCCCGGAAGGCAACAAGCTCGACGGCGGCACCGTGGTCGGCTACGGCGTGGCCCAGACGCTGGTCGAAGTGCTGAAGAAGTGCGGCGACAACCTCACCCGCGCCAACGTCATGAAGCAGGCCGCCAGCCTGAAGGACTTCCGCACCGAAGTTCTGCTGCCCGGCATCAAGATCAACACCTCGGCGACCGACTTCGCGCCGATCAGCCAGTTGCAGTTGATGCGGTTCAAGGGCGACAAGTGGGAGCTGTTCGGCGACGTCATCAGCGCCGACGTCGGCGGCTGATCCTTCGCGGACAATCCGACGAACACAGGCCCCGGGCGGCAGCGCCCGGGGCCTCGTCGTCTCGATTCGCCGATCCGCCTGAGGAATGGCAGGCTCAGGCCGCGGCCTCGTAGTTGACCTCGCTCTCGGCAAGCTTGGACAGAGTCTGATCGGTGGTCTTTTCCTGCTGCAAGGTCTGGTCGATCAGCTTGACGGCATCCTTCATGCCGAGCAGGCCGGCCCAGGTCTTCAGCGTGCCGTAACGGGAGATCTCGTAGTGCTCGACCGCCTGGGCGGCGGCGAGCAGGCCGGCATCGAGCGCCTCGGTGCCCTTGTACTCGTCCATGATCTCCTTGCCCTCGTCGATGATGCCGAGGATCGCGTCGCAGGTCTTGCCGCGGGCCGGCTTCTCGAGCAGCTCGAACACCTGCTCCAGCCGCTCGATCTGGCCTTCGGTCTCGTCGCGATGCTTCTCGAACGCGGCGCGCAGCTTGTCGGAGGTCGCCGCCTTGGCCATCTTCGGCAGCGCCTTCAGAATCTGCTTCTCGGCGAAATAGATGTCCTTCAGGGTATCGAGGAACAGGTCGTTGAGGTCCTTGTCCTTGGTCCCAGCCATATTGCTACTCTCCATGAGCCGTGAGTGAGGGGCTTGCCCCCCGCCTAACGCCACCTTCGCCGGATCGTTCCTCCGGCACCGTTGTCATCCAACTGTCAAATCACTGCGGCACAGTCGCCGTGCTGCGAGGTGATGATGATCCCGAAAATGTCCGGCCCAAACACGGTGGCGCCGGCCGCAGGCGGCGCACGGCGTCGCCCGGGCTGAGCCGATGTCCGTTCCTCTGCCCCGCAACGGTGCGATCGCGGACCGCTTTGCCGGCACGTCGCAGCTGCTGGCCGACGGAGCTCCGGGCGTGCGAACGCCGGCCCCCGGTCTGGTGTGGGCGTTCTGGATCGACGCCGCCGGCGTCGCGCAGTCCCTCCCCCACGATGCGGCGTTCAGCTTCGAGCGAGACGGCTGGTATTGGTTGCATTTCAACTTGGCGGACTCCCGCGCCCAGCTCTGGCTGTCGGAGCTGACCTTGCCGCCGCCGGCTCAGGCCCTTCTGCAATCCAAGGAGACCTATCAACAGCTCCACAGCGTCGAGGGCTGCGTCTACGGCGTGATCGCCGATTTGATGCGCGACATCGCCGACGCCACCGAGGACACCGGCTTCCTGCGCTTCGTGATGACCGAAAGGCTGTTGATCACCGGCCGCTACCAGGCGCTGTGCGCGGTCGACACCGCGCGGCGGGCGCTGGAACGCGGCCTCCGGGTCGATCACTGCGCGGCGCTGTTCGAGGTCATCGTTCACAACGTCGCTGACGCGATGGAAGGCATCGCCGACGAGGCCGCCGAGACGCTGGACCGGATCGAGGACAAGCTGGTGTCCGAGGACACCGACGATTTGCGCCAGGGGCTCGGCCGGCTGCGCCGCACCTGCGTGCGGCTGCACCGGCATCTGTCGGGCCTGCGCATCGTGCTGCACCGATTCGACCGTGATCGCGGTGCCGATCTCCCCCCATCGCTCCGGCCCCGCGCCGGCAAGCTCGCACAACGGCTCGACGGTCTCGACCACACCGTGACCGAAATGCGCGAACGCAGCCGGCTGCTGCAGGAAGAGCTGCACCTGCAGATCGAGGAACAGGGCAACAACAGCCTGCGGGTGCTGTCGGTGCTCACCGCGCTGCTGCTACCGCCGACCCTGGTCACGGGCATGTTCGGGATGAACCTGCACGGTCTGCCGTTCTCCGAAGACGGCGGCGGCTTCGGCTGGGCGATCTCGATCATGCTGCTGTCGTCGATCGTCGCCTATGTGGTGATGAAGCGCTTCGGTCTGATCAGGTAGTCAGCCGCCTGTGCCCCTCCTTGTCGGCGCGTCGCTAGCCCGCCCGAGGCCGGGCTGTGGCCCGGCGGCTACGCCGCCGCGAAATCTGGCGATGGCTCCGATCGACGGCACCGGTGTTCCGATCGCTGTGATACGGGACGCAAACTCGAAGACCTGGACGACCGACCGCGTGCGAACCAAGCTGCTCTTGCCACTCCTCGCTGCCGCCACGATCTGCACCGCCCCCGCGGCGGCGGCCGACCTCGTGCGCACAGCACCGGCCGCGCCGCGCACGGTTTTCGACTGGAGCGGGTTCTATATCGGCGCGCATTTCAGCGCGGTCGCCGGTCACTCCGACTGGAGCTCCGCCCCTGCCGGCGGCAGCGGCTCGATCGACCTGTTCGATGCGTTTCAACTGTTCAAGGGCACCGGCAGTTACGTGGTCGGGCTGCAGGCCGGCTACAATTGGATGCTGCCGTCGCGCTGGCTGATCGGCGTCGAGGCCGATCTCAATTCGCCCAACACCATCGGCGGCAACACCGGCAACACGCTGCCGTCGGGCACCGTCGGCGGCCACGATCACCAGGCGCTGCTCGGCGGCACCGTGCGCGGCCGTCTCGGCTACGCGCTGGGCGGCTGGCTGCCCTACGTCACCGCCGGCTTCGCCTGGAGCTACGACCGGCTGCGCTGGCCGCCGGATCCCGCGCTCGCGCAGCAGGAGACCGCGCTGCTGTGGCGCCTCGGCTGGTCCGCGGGCGCCGGCATCGACCTGCCGCTGTCACCGGCCTGGAGCGCACGCGCCGAATATCTGGCGACCGGGTTCGGCAACGGCACCGTCAACTTTCCGATCGCCGGCGAGCGCATCACCTCCGACGTGCTGACCCATGCGGTTCGGCTCGGTCTGAACTACCGGCTCGGCGAGGACCTGACCAAGTCCGACGTGTTCACCAAGGGGATCGACGCGCTGGAGCTGGAGCGGTTCGCGGTACACGGCCAGAGCACCTTTACCTGGCAATATGCGCCCGGCTTCCGCTCGCCCTATCTCGGCACCAACAGCCTGAAGCCGAACCAGGCACGCCAGACCTTCGATGCCACCTTCTATGTCGGCGCCAAGCTGTGGGACGGCGCCGAGTTCTGGATCAATCCGGAGATCAATCAGGGCTTCGGCCTCAGCGGCACCTTCGGCGTCGCGGCCTTCCCGAGCGCTGAGTCCTACAAGGTCGGCGCCGACTATCCGTATGCGCGGGTGCCGCGCTATTTCGTGCGTCAGACGCTCGATCTCGGCGGCCCGGTGGAGACCGTGCAGGGCGGGCCCAACCAGTTCGCCGGCAAGCAGTCCGTCGACCGGATCGTGATCACCGCCGGCAAGTTCTCGGTCGCCGACATTTTCGACGTCAACAAATACGCCCACGATCCGCGCGTCGACTTCCTGAATTGGGGCCTCGCCGACGCCCTGACCTTCGACTACGCGGCGGACGCCTGGGCCTTCACCTACGGCGCCGCCGCGGAGTGGTACACGGGCGCCTGGACGGTGCGCGCCGGCGTGTTCGATCTGCCCGTGACGCCCAACAACACCGACCTCGATCCCACGTTCGGCCAGTTCCAGCTGGTCGGCGAGCTCGAGCATCGCCACGAGTTCTGGGGACTTCCGGGGAAGCTGCTGGTCACCGGCTTCCTCAATCGCGCCCGGCTCGGCAATTTCAACGACGCCGTGCGGCAGGCGCAGGGGGCCGGCACCACGCCGAGCATCGCCGACGTGCGCCGCTACACCTCCAAGACCGGCCTGTCCGCCAGCCTCGAACAGGAGCTCACCGCCGACATCGGAATGTTCGCACGCGCCGGCTTCAGCAGCCCCAATCTCGAGACCAACGCCTTCACCGATTCCGATCGCACGCTGTCGGCCGGGCTGTCGCTGTCGGGGCGGATGTGGGGCCGCGAGGGCGACACCGTCGGGCTCGGCGGCTTGCTCAACCACATCTCGGCGTCGCGGATCGCCTATCTCGACGCCGGCGGCCTGACGGCGATCATCGGCGACGGCCGGCTGCCCAACCCGGGCGACGAGACGGTGTTCGAAGCTTATTACAGCCTGCCGCTGTATTCCTGGCGGCTGACCGCGGACTATCAGTTCATCGCCAACCCGGCGTTCAATCGCGACCGCGGCCCGGTGCACCTGATCGCGACGCGGCTGCGCACGCAGTTTTAGGACCGTTCTGTTTCCGATCGGTTCGGGGGTGGCGCTCTGCAGCCCTCACAGCAGACAAAACCTCATGGTGAGGAGGCGCGAAGCGCCGTCTCGAACCATGTGCCGCGAGTCATGCGCTGCCTCATCCTTCGAGACGCCCGGCTTCGCCGGGCTCCTCAGGATGAGGTCCGTGCGCTCGTCAAAGACCTTATCGCCTCAATTAGTCGATGCCGCACTCACGCCGCGAGCTGGGTCTCCACCAGCCGGACCCAATACGAGGTGCCGTACACGATCGCTTCGTCGTTGAAGTCGTAGGCCGGGTGGTGCAGCCCGGCGCTGTCGCCGTTGCCGATGAACACGAACGCGCCCGGCCGCTTCTCCAGCATGTAGGCGAAATCCTCGGCGCCCATCAGCGGCGGCAGCGGCATCACGTTGGCCTCGCCGGCGACCTCGCGCGCCACCCGCATCGCCACGTCGGTCTCGGCCAGATGATTGACCAGCACCGGATAGCCGCGCTCGTAGGTCAGATCGATCCTGGTGCCGGTCACCTGCGCGACACCGGCGACGACGTCGCGCACCCGCTGCTCGACGGAGTCGCGCACCGCCGCCGTCATCGTCCGCACCGTGCCCTTCAGCTCGGCGACTTGCGGGATCACGTTGCGGGCGTTGCCGGCGTGGAATTCGCACATCGACAGCACCGCCGCCTCGAACGGATCGACGTTGCGCGACACGATGCCCTGCAGCGCGGTGATCAGTTGTGCGCCGGCCAGCACCGGATCGACGCACAGATGCGGCCGCGCGGCGTGACCGCCGTGGCCTTCGATGCGAATGTCGATCGCGTCGGTCGCCGCCATCACCGGCCCCGGACTGATCGCGAAGGTCCCGACCGGGATGCCGGGGCCGTTGTGCATGCCGTAGACCTGCTCGATGCCGAACCGCTCCATCAGCCCGTCATCGATCATCGCCGCGGCGCCGGCGCCGCCCTCCTCGGCCGGCTGGAAGATCACCACCGCGTCGCCGGCGAAGTTGCGGGTCTCGGCGAGATAGCGCGCGGCGCCGAGCAGCATCGCGGTGTGACCGTCGTGGCCGCAGGCGTGCATCTTGCCCGGCACCTTGGAAGCGTAAGGCAGCCCGGTCGCCTCCGTGATCGGCAGGGCGTCCATGTCGGCGCGCAATCCGATGGTCCGGATCTCGCCGCCGTTCGCTGGCTTGCCGCCGCGGATCACGCCGACCACGCCGGTGCGGCCGAGCCCGGTGACCACCTCGTCGCAGCCGAATTCGCGCAACCGTTCGGCGACGAACGCCGCGGTGCCGTCGACATCATACATCAGCTCCGGCTGCTGATGCAGCGTGCGGCGCCAGGCCGCAATGTCGGGCTGCAGGTCGGCGACGCGGTTGTTCACGGGCATGAGGTGGTGCGGCTCCAATTGTCCAAGTCAGCAGGCTAGCCGCCCCGTCCCGGTCCGGCAACTGTACAGCGCCGGCCCGCGGCGCTAAGCCTCTGCCCAACCATAAACGCACGGGCGGAAGCGATGACGGAACGGATCGAAGGCGAATTCGACACCATCGTGGTGGGCGCGGGCACCGCAGGTTGCATCGTCGCCAACCGGCTATCCGCCGATCCGAGCCGGAAGGTGCTGCTGCTCGAAGCCGGCGGCCGCGACAACTGGATCTGGTTTCACATCCCGGTCGGCTATCTGTTCGCGATCGGCAATCCGCGCTCCGACTGGATGTTCAAGACCGAGCCCGAGCCTGGCCTGAATGGTCGGTCATTGGCCTATCCGCGCGGCAAGGTGATCGGCGGCTCGTCGGCCATCAACGCGATGATTTCGATGCGCGGCCAGGCCGCCGATTACGATCATTGGCGCCAGCTCGGCCTCACCGGCTGGGGCTGGGACGACGTCCGCAAGGTGTTCCGCCGGCTCGAAGACCATTTCCTCGGCGACAGCGAGCATCACGGCGCCGGCGGCGGCTGGCGGATCGAGGCGGCGCGGCTGTCGTGGCCGATCCTCGATGCGGTGGCGAACGCGGCCTGCGAGATGGGAATCCCGCGCAGCGCCGATTTCAACACCGGCTACAACGAAGGCGTCGGCTATTTCCACGTCAACCAGAAGCGCGGCCGGCGCTGGTCGTCGGCGCGCGGCTTTCTCAAGCCTGCACTGCACCGCTCCAACCTGCGGCTCGAAACCAATGTCGTGGTCGACCACGTACTGGTCGAGAACGGCCGCGCGGTCGGCGTCCGCTTCCTGCAGAACGGCGTGCCGATCGAAGCCCGCGCCCGCTGCGAGGTGGTGCTGTGCGCCGGCGCGATCGGCTCGATCCAGGTGCTGCATCGCTCCGGCATCGGCCCGGCCGAATGGCTGAAGCCGCTCGGCATCGAACCGGTGCTTGATCGCCCTGGCGTCGGCCGCAACCTGCAGGACCATCTGCAGCAGCGCGCGATCTACAAGGTCAGCGGCGGCCGCACGTTGAACGAGATCTATCACTCGCTGCCGCGGCGCGCCTGGATGGGGGTCGACTACGCGCTGCGCCGCCGCGGCCCGCTCACCATGGCGCCGTCGCAGCTCGGCATCTTCACCCGCTCCGACCCGCATCAGGAGCGCGCCAACATTCAGTTCCACGTCCAGCCGCTGTCGCTCGACAAGTTCGGCGATCCGTTGCACCGCTTCCCTGCGATCACCGTCAGCGCCTGTAATTTGCGGCCGACTTCGCGCGGCGAGATCAAACTGAAATCGACGGCGCTCGACGCGGCCCCATCGATCGCCCCGCATTATCTGTCGACCGCCGAAGACTGCCACGTCGCCGCCGACGCGATCCGCGTCACGCGCCGGCTGATGAAGCAGCAGGCGCTGGCGACGTATCACCCCGAGGAGTATCTGCCCGGCCCGTCGGTCGGCGACGACGACGCCTCGCTCGCCAAGGCTGCCGGCGACATCGGCACCACGATCTTCCATCCGGTCGGCACCGCCAAGATGGGCCGCGCCGACGATCCGCTCGCGGTGGTCGACGAACGCCTGCGCTTCCACGGCCTCGATGCCTTGCGCGTCGTCGACGCCTCGATCATGCCGACGATCACCTCCGGCAACACCAACACCCCGACCGCGATGATCGCCGAGAAGGGCGCGGAGATGATTTTGCAGGATGGGAAGTAAGCGGTAAGCCACGCCCCGCTTGGATTGTCCAGCTCACGTGTCAAACAGCCACGGCAATTCGTTCTCGCGGCGCCTGATGCGTCGGAGCCGTGCACCCGTCGCTGCGCAGCGAGGGGTGGGGGCGCGCCGGTCGGCGCAAAGGGTGGTGCTGATCGCGATGGCTGCGAACCATCGCGCTACGCCTCGTCGGCGCGCCCACCGCGGCGAGTTTTGAGCCGAAGGACCGTGCTTCCGGGACCGAGCGAGCTTGCGGGCTTTCCCCGGCCTCTACTCGACCCGTCCAGCCTCTGAAGCGGCAGCCGCTCGTAGTAGCGGCGGACGGCGACCCTCGACTTCCCGGACGACGTGGCTGCGAACCACACCGCGCAGGACGCCGCATCCGGCCGGACGATGCCGCGCAGTGCGACTTCGCCGACCCTCACCGGCCAGCCTCCCGGCCGATGATCTGTCCCACTCAACGACGCCTCGCGAAGCGCCCCTCGTGGACAGGACAAAGCGGATTATAGTCACAATAGGAATTTTGTCAAGTCGGTTCGAGGGCCAGCGTGGACGACGCGCCGCGGAGCGACGGTTGGCTCAAGCCGGCCCCTCCCCCAGCGCCTTCGACACGTTCCGGAAGCGCTCCAGTGCCGTCTCCAGGCTTTCGACGATCTCGGCGGCGACTTCGTCGGGCGGCGGCAGCAGGTCGGGATCGTCGAGGGTGTCGTCCTTGAGCCAGAAGATGTCGAGGTTGACCTTGTCACGCGCCAGCAGCGCGTCGAGCGGGTAGCGCCGAAACTTCTCGGTCTCGGTGCGCTCGGCGCGGTGGCCGGTCCGGTAGCAGGCGACGAAGTCGTCGAGGTCGGCGCGGACCATCGGGCGCTCCTTCAGCGTGAAGCGCTGGTTGGTCCGCAGATCGTAAATCCACAGCTCCTTGGTCGAGGCAGCCTCAGACGGCGGCTTCTTGTCGAAGAACAGCACGTTCGCCTTGACGCCCTGCTTGTAGAAAATGCCGGTCGGCAGCCGCAGCAGGGTGTGGAAGTCGAAGTTCTGCAGCAGCCGGCGCCGGATGGTCTCGCCGGCGCCGCCCTCGAACAGCACGTTGTCGGGCAGCACCACCGCCGCTTCGCCGTTCGGCGCCAGCACCGTCATGATGTGCTGGAGGAAGTTGAGCTGCTTGTTCGACGTGGTGACGAAAAAGTCCTGGCGGTCGTAGTCCTCGCGCTCGGAATCGATCTCGCCGTCGTCGCGGACGATGCGGTAGCTCTGCTTCTTGCCGAACGGCGGATTGGTGAGGACGACATCGTAGGTCTTGCCGCCGACGCCGAGCAGCGCGTCCTTGGCCTCGACGATGGAGTCCACGCCGGTGATGCCGTGCAGGTACAGGTTCATCGCCGCGAGCCGCACCACCTCGGGCACGATGTCGACGCCGGAAAACTTGTTCTTCAGCTCGGAATAGACCCGACGGTCGCGCGCCTTCGGGTGCTTCTTCATGTGCTCCCAGGCCGCGAGCAGGAATCCCGCCGTGCCGCACGCCGGATCGTGCACAGTCTGATGCGGCTTTGGGTCGACCAGCGCGACCATCGCCTCGATCACCGGGCGCGGCGTGAAGTATTGCCCGGCGCCGGATTTGACGTCCTCGGCGTTCCGGGCGAGCAGCCCTTCGTAGATGCTGCCCTTCACATCGACCGGCAGGGCGAGCCAGGTTTCGCCGTCGATCAGGCCGACCAGGCGCTTGAGCTTGGCCGGGTCTTGGATTTCGTTCTGCGCTTTCAGGAAAATCGCGCCGATGATGCCGGGCTGCTTCGACAGTTTTTCGAGCAGCCTGCCGTAGGTCGTGCCCAGGGCCTCGCCGGACAATTCCTTGATATCGGCCCAGCGCGCGCCGTCGGGCAGCATCGATGCTTCGCCGATCTGCTCGACGCGCTCCTCGTCCATCTTGAGGAACAGCAGGTAGGAAATCTTGCTGATGTAGGCTTGGTAGGAGACGCCCTGGTCGCGCAGCACGTGCGCGAAATTCCAGACCTTGGCGACGAGCGATTGCGGGTTCGCAGCAGACTTTCATCGAGAGGCGCGGATGCGCACGGGTGATCAGAATTTTCCGGGCGGGCAGTCCGGAAGATGGATTTCGTATTCGAAAACGTGACGCGGCAAATCGGGCGCGCCGCGTGGCGGCAATTTGCTTTCGTCGAAATAGACCACCGTCCAGTCCGGCAGCGCGCGCTTGACCCTGCGGGCGATGTATAGGCCGAAGGCGGCGTGCGCGGCGCCGTCGAACGGCAGCCGATCCGCGTCGGTGGAGTCGGCTGCTTCGTACCACTCCTGCCAGCCCAGCAGCATGCGGTGGATGTCGGACGGCACCGGCAGGTCTTCGGCCGAGACTGAACGGCCCTGCTTGTCCCAGACGCCTTCGGCCGAATAGTCGCACATGATGCGAACCCAGCGGTCGGCGAACGGCGGCGCGCCTTCGTCAGTCGTTTCGCAAGCGTCCTTCCTCCACGGCCGCGTCGGGCAACTGTAGTCTGCGGCGAAAGTCGCGCCAGCAGCGCCCTGGTCGGCTCGTCAGGGAGCGCACGCTCAACCCGTCACGCCGTCCAATCGGTGACCATCAGCCCGGGCACGCGCTCGAACTCGCGCCGCTTGGCAGTGACCAGGATCGCGCCGCGGGCGCGCGCCTGCGCGGCGATCAGGATATCATAGGGTCCGATCAGTGCGCCCGCCCGGCTGAGCCCGGCGCGGATGTCGGCGGCTTGCGCGGCGTCGGCTGCGTTGAAAGTCACGACGGTTATGCCGGTATCGTCCAGGAAAGCCTCGAGCGCACGCATGTTCGCTTCCGGCCGCTGGCTGTGGTGTGCGCCGAAGCGCAGCTCGAACAGCACGATACTCGAAATCGCGAGCGGACTGCCGGAGGCACAGGCAGCGGCGAAACTGTCGCGAAGCCGCGGCGATCGCTTACGCAGCAGATCGACGACGACATTGGTATCAAGAAACAACACGGCGTCGTCAATCGAACGAAGGCTTGTCGTCGAGGTCCCGCCGCAGGTCGTCGTCTGTCAGGTCGGGGAAATCCCGCGCGCCGAGCGCGTCGAGCTTGGCCCAGAATGCCTCGGCGTCGAACGGCTTCCGCTTCAGCGGCTCCAGGATGACCTTGTCGCCCTGCCGTGAGACGCGCACCTCCGAGCCTTCGAAGCGGAACGCTTTGGGCAGGCGCACCGCCTGGCTACGGCCGTGCATGAACAGCTTGGCGGTCGCCGGCGCGTCGGGCGCGGATGGCGGCGATGCCCCGGACCTCTTGGCGCGATTGGGCACGACCAAGCCTCCGAATTGATATCTACCAATGATATATATCATTGCAACTGGGCATCGTCAAAGCAACAGCGCCCGCTGCGGCAGCTATCGAGGCTCGACGATCACGGCGAAGCTGCACACGTGCTTGACCGCGTGCGACCATGCTGTTGCCGGCACGCCGTTCCGTTCGCAGGCCTCAATGCGCGATCAGCGTCGGGATCGTCACCTTGCCGAGCAAGGTGCGGGTCACGCCGCCGAACAGCAATTCGCGCCGCGGCGAGTGGCTGTAGGCGCCGAGCACGATCAGGTCGGATTGGTCTTCGGCGGCGTAGCGCCGGATCACTTCGGCGATCGGCTCGCCTTTGGACTGCAACTGTTCGACGCGCGTGTTGACGCCATGACGGCTCAGGAAATGCGCCATGTTGGCGCCCGGCTCGTGGCCGTGCATCGGGTTCTTCTCGGCGTCGACCACGACCACCGCCACCGACGCTGCGGCAGCCAGGATCGGCATCGAATCGGTCACCGCGCGCCGCGCCTCGCGGCTGGCGTTCCAGGCCAGCAGCACGTTGGTTGCGACCGGCCGATCGCGCCAGTCCTGCGGAACGATCAGATGCGGAACGCCGGACGACAGCAGCATCTGCTCCGGCGACCATGACGACGGCAGGCCGCCCGGTGCGGGATGCCCGACCACCACCAGATCGGTGTGCATGCAGTGCAGCCGCGCCAGATCGGCGACCTCGGCGTCGGGAATCACGCGGAATTCAAACGACGGGGTTTCGCGATCGGCCAGCGTTTCGAACTGCCGGCTTGCGCCTTCCAGCGCCTCGCGCTCGGCCAGACCCTGGCGTTCCAGCATCTCCTTGATCGCACCGCCGCCCTGAATGAAGGCGTTGGCGTGATCGTTCCGCCATGCCGTCGGCATCACGAACGCACCGATCAGATGCGCACCGTGCTGGACGGCCAGCCGTGCGGCGTAGCGGATCCGCGCTTCGCAGACGGCGGTCGGATCGACGAAAACAACTAAGGATCGCAGCGACATTGCACTCGCCATTGCTGGAGGGCGGGTGTCGCACGACGTCGACACGAAGGCAGCGACGTCGCACGGGCGACTTTCGTCAGGTCGGGCGCACGCGGCATGCGCCGCGCGCGTTCGGAACGGGGCGTTACTACGCCGATTTCCGCACCGCGTTGTCGACCAGCGTCTTGCCGAGCGACCAGATCGCGCCCGGAACCTTGTGGCTGTCGGCGATCACCTGATCGAACGAGCGTTCGATCCAGGCGCAATCGTCCTCGGTGATGGTCAGCGGCGGCAGCAGCTTGACGGTGTGCAGGCCGTGCCCGGCGACCTGGGTCAGGATCTTGTGATCCTTGAACAGCGGCACGGTGATGAGCTGGACGAACAGGCCCTTGTTGGCGCTCTCCAGCATCGTCCACGACGCCTTCAGCCGCAGCGATTTCGGCGGCCCGAATTCGACGCCGATCATCAGCCCCTTGCCGCGAACTTCCTTGAGCAGCTCGTAGCCGGGGACCATGCGGGTCAGGGCCAGCCGCAGCTCGGCGCCACGCTTGGCTGCGGCCTCGACCAGCTTCTCGGCCTTCAGCACTTCCAGCGTGGCGATGCCCGCCGCCATCGCCAGATCGTTCTTGGCGAAGGTCGAGCCGTGCACCACGGCGCGGTCCATCCGGTTGAAGATCTTGTCGAAGATCGACTTGCGCGTCAGCACCGCGCCGACCGGCACGTGGCCGCCCGACAACGCCTTCGACAGCAGCACCATGTCGGGCTCGACGTTCCAGTGCTCGACCGCGAGGAAGCGGCCGGTGCGGCCCATGCCGGTCTGGATCTCGTCGGCGACGAACAGCGTGCCGTAGCGCTTGCACAGCGCCGCCGCCGCGGGGAGGAACTCGTCGGTGGGCATGTTGACGCCCTTGCCCTGGATCGGCTCGACGATGAAGGCGGCGACCTCGCGGGTCGACAGCGCCTTCTCCAGCGCTTCGAGATCGTTGAACGGGATCGTGGTGACGCCCGGCAGCAGCGGGCCGAAGCCGCCCTGGAAGTTCGGATCGGCGGTCAGCGACAGCGCCCCGTAGGTCAGGCCGTGATAGCTGTGGTCGCAATGCACGATGCCGTTGCGCCCGGTGGCGCCGCGCGCGAACTTGATCGCGGCCTCGACGCTCTCGGCGCCGGAATTGGCGAAGAACACCTTGTCGAGATACGGCACCTGCTCGAGCAGCCGCTCGGCCAGGATGCCGGCGAGCGTCGAGACGTCGAGCTGCACCAGGTTGGGCATATCGGCATCGAGCACGCTCTGCAGCGCCTTGCGCACCACCGGATGGTTGCGGCCGAGCGCGAACACGCCGAAGCCGCTGAGCAGGTCGAGATAGCGCGCACCGTCACGATCGTAGAGGTACTGACCGGTGCCCTTCTGGAAGCCGACGTCGTAACCGATGGTTTTGAGAACGCGGACGAGCTGCTCGTTGAGATGCCGCGTGTGCATCGAGCTGCGCTGCGCTTCGCGCGCCGCGAACATCTCGGCGAGATCTAAATTCGGCTGGTGCATGGGATACTTACGTCGCTTGTTGGACCCGCCGTCAATACAAAAGGCTGACGCCGCGTCGCACTCGGGCTTTCTTTTCCGGATTGTGATGCGCCAGCGACATGCCGGCCTCGCGGCCGGGCGCCGCCGGTGCACGCCCCCTGTCCCCGGGGCCCGTATTAAGCCGGTCGAACGGCCCGGGCCAGCCCGGATTTCCCCCTGCGGCAATCGGGCCTCGACGGCCGGGGCTCAACGCAATTTTCATGCTTCGGCGCGGCGCCGCCCAAGCACAAAAACGCTTCCCCGGGACATCAGCGCATCGAGCCTCGCCACTGGCGACGCCCCGATGCGCACCCTCACAGATCGGTGTCGCCGCTCTCGTCGATGTGGCGCGGCTTGCCCATCAGCGCCGGCTGGAACAGCAGCACGGCGCCGAGCGTCGTGAGCAGCGACAGCGCCAGCAGCTTGCCCATGCTGGCCGTTCCCGGATGGCTCGACAGCCACAGGCTGCCGAACGCCGTCGCGGTGGTCAGGGCGCTGAAGAAGATCGCCCGGGTCAGCGCCGATTGCAGCAGGTTGGTGCGGCCGGCGCGCCAGGCGGTGACGTAGTAGATCTTGAACGCGACGCCGACGCCGAGCAGCAGCGGCAGCGCGACGATATTCGCGAAGTTGAGCGGCAGATCGATCAGCACGCAGATCTCCAGCGTCACCGCGCCGGCCACCAGCAGCGGCACCAGGGTCAGCGCCACGTCGGTGATGCGGCGCAGGGTGATCCACAGCAGGATCGAGATCGACAGCAGCGCCCACAGCCCGGCCTGGATGAACGAGGCCACGATGGTGTCGCCCGACTTCAGGATCGACACCGGGCCGCCGGTCGCCAGCGGCTCGGTCTGCAGCACCGCGGCAGCGAACTTGCGCAGCGTGTCGTTGTCGTTCGGATCGCCGCTCGGCAGCGCCTCGACCCGGATCTGGCCGTCCTTGGTCTTCCACGACGACACGATATCCTCGGGCAGCGTGTCGAGCGTCACCGGCTCGGCCTTGAGCATGTTGCGCAGCAGCTCGAAGTCGATCAGCAGCGGCCGGACGAACACGTCCTGGGCTTTTTCGCGGGTCGGCTGGTCGGCCTGGGCGAGCCTGGTCAGCGCCGCGGCGAGCCGGCGCGAGGCGTCGGCGCCCGGACCCGTGGCCTCACCGGCGGCGCGACGCAGCGCCTCGGCCGAGCTGTTCAGCGACGTAACATTGTCCTGATCGGACGGCGGCGGCTCGACCTGCTCCGGATTGAGCGCAGGCTCCAAGACCTTTGCCCCGTCGCGGATCAGCGCCAGCTTCTCGGGCTGGTCCGCCGGCACGAAGGTGTCGAGCGAAATCGTCCGCGCCACCTCCGGCAGCTTGCCGAGCTTGGCCTCGATCTCGCGCGCCGCCTGTTCGGACGGCGCCAGCACGTTGACGGCGTTGGCCCCGGTGTTCGGATCCTTGCGCAGGTCGAGGAAGGTCGCGATCGACTCCACCTTCGGGCTGCGCAGATTGATCGGATTGAAATCGAACTGCATGAAGTACAGCAGCGGTAGGCCGGCCAGCGCGACGCCGATGGTGCCGACGATGATGCCGATGCGGTGCTTTTCCAGGAAGTGATCGACCGGCGCCAGGAAGGCGTAGCCGAGCGGTTCCTTCTCGCCGGCCGGATTCAGCAGCTTGATCAGCGCCGGCAGCACGGTGATGCTGGAGAAGAACGCGATCGCCATGCCGGCGCCGGCGATCTCGCCGAGCTCGGAAATGCCCTTGTAGGAGGTCGGCAGGAACGACAGGAAGCCGGCGGTGGTCGACATCGCCGCCAGCGACAGCGGCACCGCGGAGTATTCCGCGGCCTGCACCAGCGCCTTGTTCAGGTCGCCGGTCTTGTGGCGTTCCGACCTGTAGCGGACGCTGAACTGGATGCCGAAATCGACGCCGAGGCCGACGAACAGCACCGCGAACGCGATCGACAGCAGATTCAGCGAATCCACCAGCATCAGCCCAACCGCAGTGGTGATCGACAGGCCGATTACCAGATTGGCGGCGACGGCGAAGATGATCTTGGAAGAATGCAGCGCCATCCATAGGATCAGCAGCACCACCACCACGGTACCGATGCCGTTGACCACGGCACCGTCCTTGACGGTGGCGAATTCCTCATTGGCGATCGGCACCGGCCCGGTCAGCCGCACCCTGGCCCCGAAATCCTGTTCGAGCTTCAGGTCGGCCGCCGCCTGCCGGATCGCGTCGGTGGCGTCCTTGCCGGGCTCCAGCGCCTTGAAGTCGAGGATCGGCTTGACCTCGATGAAGGCACGCCTGTCGGCGTCGGTCAGCGGTTCCGGATTCACCAAACCGCGCCAGGAGAAGAATGCCGGCTGCTTGCCGAGCACGTCCTCGACCGTGGCGGCGACGGTATTGAACGGTTTCGCGGTGGCATCGAGGGTCAATTCCCCCCGTTTCAGCCCGACCAGCCCGGTTTCCAAAGCTGCGGTCAGGCCGCGGATCGAGGGGTCGCCGGCCATGATTTCGATCAGCGGAACCGCCTGCTGGAACTGGGCGGTCGCCTTGGCCACCTCCTCCTTGGGCAGGAACAGAAGTCCGTTGCGGTCGAAGAAAGGCCCGCCCCCGAGCCGCTTCACCGACTCGAAGTTCTTGGTATTCTTGGATAATTCCGCCGTGAGCTTGGCCGCTGCGGCGCCGGCGAATTCCGGCGTCGGCGCCTCCACCACCGCCAGGATCAGTCTTTCCTGGTCGAACGCCTTCTCGAACGCGATATCACGTTTGCGCCAGTCGAGATCAGGCGAGATCAAATGGTTGATGTCGGTGTTGATCCCGAAATGTTCGTAAGTATAGAAACCGGCCGCGGCCGCGAGAAAGACGCCGATCAGCACAGTAAAAGCCGCGAAGCGGGTGCTGGCTTTGACAATGGAGACGATGGCACGCTTCAGCACATTTGCACTTTCTATTGTTACCGGCTGGCTTAAAATACGGCCACTCCGCCGGGTTCCGAGTCGATCGAACTGTTTCTGATGGTTCTGCGACCAAGGACTGGACAAAGTGGCCGAAAACAAGCCGGCGGAGATGTGTGCGCGGAAGTAATCTCACCAGGCCGGATTGCCAAGGGTGTTTTGCATCGCCTTGCACTGCGCCGATAAGTCCCCTGCGTCCCTTGCGGTTGCGGGTGTCCTCATACCAGCTAGATCATGCTACGGGAAAGCGACGTGCTGCCAGGAGACCGAACGATCATGAGCGTGGTGCCCCTTGTCTGAAGTTCGCCCCCTCGAAGTATTTCTTGCCCAACCCCGTGGTTTCTGCGCCGGAGTCGTGCGCGCGATCGAGATTGTCGAGCGCGCGCTGGAGAAGTACGGCCCGCCGGTCTACGTTCGCCACGAAATCGTGCACAACAAATACGTGGTCGAGAGCCTGAAGGCCAAGGGCGCGATCTTCGTCGAGGAACTGTCGGAAGTTCCGCCGAAGGCCGTCACCGTGTTCAGCGCGCACGGGGTCGCCCGCAGCATCGAGGAAGAGGCCGCTGCTCGTGACCTGCCGGTGCTCAACGCGACCTGCCCGCTGGTGACCAAAGTCCATAATCAGGGCAAGCGCTATACGTCGAAGGGCCGCACCCTGATCCTGATCGGCCATGCCGGCCATCCGGAGGTCGAGGGGACGATGGGCCAGGTTCCCGGCCCGGTGCTGCTGGTGCAGAACCTCGACGACGTCGCGGCGTTGACGCTGCCGCCGGAAACTCCGGTCGCGTACATCACCCAGACCACGCTGAGCGTCGACGACACCAAGGACATCATCGCGGCGCTTTCGCAGAAATTCCACGACATCGAGGGCCCGGACACCCGCGACATCTGCTATGCCACGCAAAACCGGCAATCGGCGGTGCGGCAGATGAGCAAGCTGGTCGACTTGATCCTGGTGGTGGGTGCCAACAACAGTTCGAACTCGAACCGGCTGCGGGAAATCGGCACCGAAGCCGGGATTCCGAGCTACCTGATTGCCGACGGCAGCGAACTCGACCCAGCCTGGCTCGACGGCAAAAAGGCCGTCGGCATCACCGCCGGCGCCTCGGCGCCCGAGGTGCTGGTCGACGACGTGATCGAAGCGCTGCGCCGGATCGTCCCGGTCACCGTCTCGGTGCTGCCGGGCCGGGAGGAAAACATCGAATTCGTTCTGCCTGCGGAGCTGGCGACAGCCTGAGCCGCGCCAACCGACATGCCCGTGAAAGAGAAGATCTCGTAATGGCTATACCGTTTCACAAGGAGCTGGTGATCGGCGGCTATCTGCTGAAGCAGAAGCTGCTCGGGCGGAAGCGTTATCCGCTGGTGCTGATGCTGGAGCCGCTGTTCCGCTGCAACCTCGCCTGCGCCGGCTGCGGCAAGATCGATTATCCCGACGCGATCCTGAACCGCCGGATGACCGCGCAGGAATGCTGGGACGCCGCCGAGGAATGCGGCGCGCCGATGGTCGCGATCCCGGGCGGCGAGCCGCTGATCCACAAGGAGATCGGCGAGATCGTGCGCGGCCTGGTGGCCCGCAAGAAGTTCGTGTCGCTGTGCACCAACGCGCTGCTGCTCGAGAAGAAGCTCGATCTGTTCGAACCCTCGCCCTATCTGTTCTTCTCGGTGCATCTCGACGGCTTGAAGGAGCACCACGACCGCGCGGTGTCGCAGAAGGGCGTGTTCGACCGCGCCGTCTCGGCGATCAAGGCGGCGAAGGCCCGCGGCTTCACCGTCAACGTCAACGCCACGATCTTCGACAACTATCCGGCGGAAGAACTGGCCGACTTCCTCGACTTCACCGAGGAGCTCGGCGTCGGCGTGTCGATCTCGCCGGGCTACGCCTATGAGCGCGCGCCCGATCAGGCCCACTTCCTCAACCGCACCAACACCAAGGAGCTGTTCCGGCAGGTGTTCGCGCGCGGCAAGGGCAAGAAGTGGAACCTGATGCACTCCAGCCTGTTCCTCGACTTCCTGGCCGGCAACCAGTCGTTCGAATGCACCCCGTGGGGCATGCCGGCACGCAACATCTTCGGCTGGCAGAAGCCGTGCTACCTGCTCGGCGAAGGCTACGCCAAGACCTTCAAGGAGCTGATGGAGACCACCGACTGGGACTCCTACGGCACCGGCAAGTACGAGAAGTGCGCCGACTGCATGGCGCATTGCGGCTACGAACCGACCGCGGCGATGGCCTCGCTGAACAATCCGCTGAAGGCCGCCTGGGTGGCGCTGCGCGGGATCAAGACCTCCGGGCCGATGGCGCCGGAGATCGACCTGTCGAAGCAGCGCCCGGCCCAGTACGTGTTCTCGGAGCAGGTCCAAAAGACGCTGACGGAGCTCCGCCGCGACGAAGCCGCCGAGGCCAAGGCCAAGCAGCAGGCGCAGGCCCCGACCGCGGCCTGATCGCGGCGACAGGTTCACCCATCAAAAGCGCGGCCGGCGGGCCGCGCCAGACCGCTGACAAACCCCGTCGATTTTCGGCGGGGTTTTATTTTTGGCGAGTGGCGCAGCGCCCGGTGTCTCAGGCTGGCGCTGGGATCGGCTT
>NZ_UFQQ01000058.1 GCF_900218015.1 Rhodopseudomonas pentothenatexigens
CTCATCTGGACGTTGGCCAGCGTGATGCTGTTGTCGGCGTCGAGCGTCACCACCACGCTGCCGCCGACCTGGGCGCTGTGCGACATCACATCGGCGAAGTCGGCGAACACGTCGGTCGAGAACTGCAGCAGGTCCGCCGACGAGCCGTTCAGGGTGAAGTCGGTGACGCTGTCGTGGCCGAAGCCGGCGGCGAACACGAACACGTCCGCGCCGGAACCGCCGGTCAGGATGTCGTCGCCGGCATCGCCGATGATGACGTCGGCGCCCGATCCGCCCTTCAGCGTGTCGTTGCCGAGACCGCCATTGACGATGTCGTCGCCGGAGCCCGCATCGACGCTGTCGTTGCCGTCGCCGGCCGCGATCACGTCGTTGCCCGAGCCGCCCTTCAGCGTGTCGTTGCCGACGCCGCCGTTGACGATGTCGTCGCCGGAGCCGCCGTCGATATTGTCGTCACCCTCGCCGCCGGACAGCGTGTCGTCGCCGTTGCCGCCCTTGATGGTGTCGTTGCCGGCGCCGCCGTCGATGGTGTCGTCGCCGTTGCTGCCGGTGATCTGGTCGGCGCCGGCTCCGAACAGGATGCTCTCGATCCCGCTGAAGTGGTCGGTGCCGATGCCGGCGCCGCTCGCCGTGCCGGTCGCGTAGTTGACCGTCACCGCGCCGGTGGCGTCCGACAGGTCGAGCGTGTCGAAGCCCGCACCGCCGTCGATGGTGTCGTCACCGGCGCCGCCGCGCAGCACGTCGTCGCCGAGACCGCCGGTCAGCGTGTCGGCGCCATCTCCGCCGATCAGCAGGTCGTCACCATCGCCGCCGTCCAGCAGATTGGCGGCGTCGTTGCCGCTCAGTCGGTCGTCATGCGCCGAGCCGATCACCGACTCGATGTTCGACAGCGTATCGTTGCCGTCACCGGAGGCGATGCCGACCGCGAGGTCGACTTCGACGCCTGCAGCCGCCGCCGCGTAGCTCACGGTGTCGACGCCATCGCCACCGTCGATCACATCGTCGCCGGACGTGCTGATGATCACGTCGTCGCCGGGCGTGCCCGAGAGCACCCGCCGCGCCACCACGACGGTGACGTCCGCCGTGGCGGTGCCGCCTCGGCCGTCGGACACCACATAGCTGAACGACGCCTCGCCCGAAAAGCCCTCGGCCGGGGTGAAGACGACGTTGCGGTCGGCGTCCAGCGCGACCGTGCCGCCGACGCCGGCCGCCACCGACAGGATCACCAGCGCGTCGCCGTCGGCATCCGTATCATTGGCCAGCAAGGTGTCCGCAGCGATGGTCAGCGCCGCACCGAATGCGGTCGCCAGAGCGCCGTCGTCGGCCGCGGCCGGCGCGGTGTTGGGCGGCGGCGCATCGGCGATCTTGCGCAGCGAGATATCGTCGAGCGCGGCGCCGTAACCGTTCAGGCTGGTTTCGGTGCCCTGGAAGATCAGCTGATTGGTGCCGTCGCCGGCATTGCCCACGACCTCGATGGTGATCGTCTGCCAGATGCCGGTCGGCACGCCATCATAGACGATCTGGCCGCCCCAATAGACGCGCACGCCGTCGTCGATGGTTCTGGCGTCGGCGTCAGCGATCGAGAAGGTCAGCCGGTAGGTGGCGCCGGCCTCGACGCCGGCGACGGTCTGCACCAGCCTGGCGTTGTTGCCGTAGCCGTCCATGTCGAACCAGACATTGCCGTCCGCGGCCGACACGCCGTTCTGGGTGTCGAAATGCAGTTCGGCGCGGCCGCCGGCGGAGGTTTCGACCTGGGTCCAGCCCGGAATGACGCCGCTGTTGTTGCGGTAGCCCCAGTCGCCGCTCCAGTTGCCGTTGTTGGCGCCGGTGAGGTCCTCGAAGCTGCCGTTCACGATCAGGTTGGGGTTCTCCTGCAGCCGGATCAGCGCCACGTCGTCGAGCGCCACGCCGGCGCCGTTCGGACTCGGCGTCACGCTTTCGAAGGTCAGCGCGTTGGAGCCATCGCCGGCGCCGCCGATCACGTCGATGGTGATCTCCTGCCATATGTTCTTCGGCGTGCCCGTATAGATCAGTTCGCCGCCCCAATAGACCTTGACGGAGTCGGTCGCCTGGGCGGTGTCGGTGTCGGCGATCCTGAAGCTGAGCTGATAGGTCGCGCCCTGTTCGACGCCGGCGACGGTCTGCACCAGTTTGGCGTTCTTGGGCGCGCCTTCCATGTCGAACCAGTAGGTTCCTTCCGCCGCGCCGATGCCGCCGACCGTATCCTTGTGAACCTCCGCGCGGGTGTCGCCGCGATTGATCCATCCGGGAACGACGCCGGCCGGATTGGTGTTGCGATAGCCCCAGCTCGCCCCGTCATTGGCGCCGGTCAGGTCCTCGAAGCCGCCGTTGACGACGAGGTTGGTCTCGACGACCACAGGCGGCGCGACGGCGAGATCGGGCGCAGCCGCGAGCAGCTGTTCGAGCGCCGGCAGCGCGGCGGCGACACCGGCGTCGGTGCCGCTCGTGGCACGCGCCAGCAATTCGGTGGCGGTGAGCGTCACGCCGTCGGCAAAACTCACCGCGACGGGCAGGCTCGCGGCATCGCCTGCGCCGTTGCGGATCACCAGCGCGTCGTCGCCGATGCGGACGACCAGATGGGCGCCGTCGCGTATCACCGTGATGGCGCGCGAGTCGATGTCCTGGAAGTCGATGGTGCTGGCGGCGTCGAGCGCGACGAGGTCGATGCCCGAGCCACGGCGGAACAGCACGGTGTCGCCGCTCGCCAGAACGACGTCGTTGCCGGCGCCACCGTCGAGAACGTCGCTCCCGGCCTCGCCGGACACCAGGTCGGTGCCCGCACCGCCGACCAGGATGTCGTCGCCGGCGCCGCCGAACAGAGCGTCGTCCCCGCCGTCGCCATAGACCAGATCGTCGCCGTTCCCGGACCACACGATGTCGTCGTCCTGCATGGCGTACACGACGTCGTTGCCGGCGCTGCCGGAGGTGCGGTCCGTTGCCGGCGTTCCGTAGACGACGTTGGCGCCGGCGATCGCCTCGATGCTGGCGCGGGCGAACCGGGTATCGTCGACGAACACCGCGTCCACGCCCATGTCGATCAGGCTCTGGATGTCGGCACGGGCCCCGAGAATCGTCCAGGCCACCACCTTGAGGCCGGCGGCATGCGCGGCCGCGACGTCGGCCGCGGTGAACGAGCCGACGCTGGGCGCGGCGTAGTCCGCGAAGGTCGCGATCTGACTCGGATTCGCAATGCCGCTGCCGAGGTAGGCCAGCGGAATTTCGACGCCGTATTGCGGCATGATGGTGTCGTGCAATTGCTGCAAATTGGTCGACGCAAAACTCTGGATCACGACCTGGTCCGGATCGGTGAAGTCGTGGGCGATCAACTCCTTGATCACGGCTTCGCTGGTGGCGTAGTCCGTGCTCTTGGTCTCGGGAACGATGCCGACGTCGCGGCCGGTCTCGATCGACATCGCCTTCACGAGTTCGATGATCTCTCCGAACGTCAGCAGCGACGGTTCGAGGGCCTTCGCCTCGGCATAGCTCAGATTGGAATAATTGTGGTTGTCGTGGCTGGAGACCAACACCCCATCCTTGGTCAGATAGAGATCCGGCTCGATGAAGTCGGCGCCGCAATCGATCGCCCAGACATAGGCGTCACGCGAATGATCCGGATAGGGGTTGCTGCCGCGATGCGCGAGAAGAACGATATCAGACATGATGAGCTTTCCTGGGACGGTGGCATCTGCGGCGACCGCAGCGGGGCGGCGGACGCGTTCTCGACCTGCCGATCTGCATCGGCGGATTGACGTCTGTCAGCGATTCCGATGACGTGCCCGCGGCCGAGCCGCCGCGTTTGCACGACGCCGGAAACGTCGTGAAGGGAGCGCCGATCGGCGCTCCCTTCGTTCGGGTGGGGACGATTAGTCGCTCAGACGAAGCGGAAGTCGTCCGCGGTCAGCGAGGTCATCTGGACGTTGGCCAGCGTGATGCTGTTGTCGGCGTCCAGGGTCACCACCACGCTGCCGCCGACCTGGGCGCTGTGCGACATCACATCGGCGAAGTCGGCGAACACGTCGGTCGAGAACTGCAGCAGGTCCGCCGACGAGCCGTTCAGGGTGAAGTCGGTGACGCTGTCGTGGCCGAAGCCGGCGGCGAACACGAACACGTCCGCGCCGGAACCGCCGGTCAGGATGTCGTCGCCGGCATCGCCGATGATGATATCGGCGCCCGATCCGCCCTTCAGCGTGTCGTTGCCGAGACCGCCGTTGACGGTGTCGTCGCCGGAGCCCGCATCGACGCTGTCGTTGCCGTCGCCGGCCGCGATCACGTCGTTGCCCGAGCCGCCCTTCAGCGTGTCGTTGCCGACGCCGCCGTTGACGATGTCGTCGCCGGAGCCGCCGTCGATATTGTCGTCACCCTCGCCGCCGGACAGCGTGTCGTCGCCGTTGCCGCCCTTGATGGTGTCGTTGCCGGCACCGCCGTCGATGGTGTCGTCGCCGTTGCTGCCGGTGATCTGGTCGGCGCCGGCTCCGAACAGGATGCTCTCGATCCCGCTGAAGGTGTCGGTGCCGATGCCG
>NZ_UFQQ01000033.1 GCF_900218015.1 Rhodopseudomonas pentothenatexigens
TCGTACTCGGCCATCAGAAACCGCCATTTCTGGATGTAATTCCGCTCGATCGTCCGGTCGAAACTGTTGTCGCGCATCGAAGCCTCCCTGATGGGTGGATTCGATCACCGAATTATTGAACTTGCACAGCAATGACGGGGAGGGGTTGTCTGAATGGCTTTATGCCACGCTCACGCTTCGGCGTCAGCCTTACCGACGGCCCACAGCGCGAACGCATAGACGATCGCGATTTCGTCGAGGCGGCTGAAGCGGCCGGAGGCGCCGCCGTGGCCGGCGCCCATGTTGATGCGCAGCAGCACCGGGCCGCCGCCGGTCATGGTGGCGCGCAGCCGCGCGACCCATTTGGCGGGCTCCCAATAGGTGACGCGCGGATCGGTGAGGCCACCCATCGCCAGGATCGCCGGATAGTCCTTTGCGGCGACGTTGTCGTAGGGCGAATACGACAGGATGGTCTTGAAGTCGGCTTCGCTCGCAATCGGATTGCCCCACTCCGGCCACTCGGGAGGGGTCAGCGGCAGGGTGTCGTCCAGCATGGTGTTGAGCACGTCGACGAACGGCACCTCGGCGACGATGCCGGCGAACAGTTCTCCGGCGCGATTGGCGACGGCGCCCATCAGCATGCCGCCGGCGCTGCCGCCGTGGGCGACGATGCGCTTGGGCGAGGTGTAGTTCGCAGCACACAGCGCGCGGGCACTGGCGGCGAAGTCGTCGAACGAGTTGGTCTTCTTCTCGCGCTTGCCGTCGAGATACCAGCCCCAGCCCTTGTCGGCGCCGCCGCGGATATGGGCGATCGCATACACGAAGCCGCGATCGACCAGCGACAGCGCGTTGGCCGAAAAGCCGGCGCCCATCGCATGGCCGTAGGAGCCGTAGCCATACAGCAGCAGCGGCGCCTTGCCGTCGAGCTCGAGGCCGGCCCGATGCAGGATCGACACCGGCACCTCGGCGCCGTCGTCCGCCTTCGCCATGATCCGGGTGGTGACGTAATCGGCCGGGTTGTGGCCGGACGGAATCTCCTGGCGCTTGCGCAAGACGCGCTGCCGCGTCGCCATGTCGTAGTCATAGACTTCCGACGGCGTCGTCATCGACGAATACGAGAACCGTAAGTTGGTGGTGTCGAACTCGTAGCCGCCGATAGTGCCGAGCGAATACGCGGTCTCGGCGAACGCGATGGCGTGTTCGTCGCCACTCTTGAGATCGCGGATGGTGATCGACGGCAGCGCATTGGCGCGCTCCAGCCGGATCAGGTGGCCGGTGGTGAGATCGAAATCGATCACATAGATGCCGGCGCGATGCGGGATCAGGTCACGCCAGTTGTTGCGGGTCGGCTCAGCCAGCGGCGCGGTGACGATCTTGAAGTCGATCGCGCCGTCGGCATTGGTCAGGATGAACAGTTCGTCGCCGCGGTCGCCGAGCGAATACTGCACGCCGAGTTCGCGCTTGGCGACCAGACGCGGCGGCGCGGTCGGATCGGAGACGTCGATCAGTCGCTGCTCGGAAGTCTCGTGATCGCCGCCGGCGATGACGCAGAACCGGCCGCTGGTGCTCTCGTGGATGTGAGTGAACCAGCCGGAATCCGGCTCTTCGTAAATCAGGAGGTCGTCGGCCTGCTTCGTGCCGAGCTTGTGCAGCCACACCTGCATCGGGCGGTGGTTGTCGTCGAGCTTGACGTAGAAGAACGCGCTCGAATCCGCGGTCCACACCAGGCCGCCGTCGGTCTCCTCGACCACGTCGGGCAGGTCCTGCTTGGTCGCCCAGTCGCGGACGCGGATGGTGTAGTATTCGGAGCCCTTGGTGTCGGCGCTCCAGCCTTCGAGCTTATGATCGAGCGAATGCCGGCGGTCGCCGAACTGGAAGTAGTCGTGGCCCTTGGCGAGCTCGTCGCCGTCGAGGATGATGTCGATCTCGCCGCTGCCGTCGCGCGCGACGCGGCCGTACAGCGGATGCTGGCCGCCCTCGCGATATTTGCGCAAGTAAGCGTAAGGCCCATCCGGCGACGGGACGCTGGAATCGTCCTCCTTGATCCTGCCGCGCATCTCGGCGACCAGCTTCTTCTGCAAACTCGTGGTGTGGCCGAGCACGCTGTCGGTGTAGCCGTTCTCGGCCTCGAGATAGCTGCGGATGTCCGGCTCGAGCAGCGAGGGATCGCGCAGCACCTCCTGCCAGTTCGGATCCTTCAGCCAGGCATAGTCGTCGGTCAGCGTGATGCCGTGGGTGGTGAAGCTATGCGGACGGCGCGGCGCGACCGGCGGTTGCTGGTTGGCGGCACGGGGCAGGGCAGAGGTCATCGGCAGGTCTCGTTCAGGGTGGGTCGGGCAGGCTTAGCACGTTTCCGCCTTGCGGCGCCGGGCGGATTGCGCTGGATAGGCGCCGGGCGCCGGTTCCGGCGGCCCGATGTGGACAAGTGACGGGATTGGATGATGGCGGATTTTCACGGCGTGTTCCCTTATCTGGTGTCTCCGCTCGATGCGGAAGGCCGCGTTCGCGCCGATGTGATGGGCCGGCTGTGCGACGATCTGATCCAGGCCGGCGTGCACGGGCTGACGCCGCTCGGCTCGACCGGCGAATTCGCCTATCTCGGCACCGCACAACGCGAAGCGGTGGTGCGGGCGACGATCGAGGCCGCGCAGCACCGCGTGCCGGTGGTCGCCGGCGTCGCCTCGACCTCGGTGGCGGATGCGGTGGCGCAGGCGAGGCTTTACGAGAAGCTGGGCGCCGACGGCATCCTGGCGATTCTCGAAGCGTATTTCCCGCTCAAGGACGCGCAGATCGAAAGCTATTTCCGCGCCATCGCCGATGCGGTCGAGATCCCGGTGGTGATCTACACCAACCCGCAATTCCAGCGCTCGGATCTGACGCTCGACGTGATCGCCCGGCTCGCCGAGCATCCGCGGATTCGCTACATCAAGGACGCTTCGACCAATACTGGGCGGCTGCTGTCGATCATGGGTCGCTGCGGCGACGCACTGCAGGTGTTCTCGGCCTCGGCGCACATTCCCGCGGCGGTGATGCTGATCGGCGGCGTCGGCTGGATGGCCGGCCCCGCCTGCATCGCGCCGCGCCAGAGCGTTGCGCTCTACGAGCTGTGCAAGGCGCAGCGCTGGGACGAGGCCTTGAAGCTGCAGCGCAAGCTGTGGCGCGTCAACGAAGCCTTCGCCAAATTCAACCTCGCCGCCTGCATCAAGGCCGGCCTGTCGCTGCAAGGCTACGACGTCGGCGATCCCGTCCCCCCGCAAGCCGCGCTGACCACCGAGGAGCGGAAAGCGGTGGAGAAGGTGCTGGCCGAGATCGCGTAAGTACGCCACGCGTCGCAGCGCGCTCCCCTCCCCCTTGCGGGGAGGGGTAGGGGGTGGGGGTCCCCAGGCACGGCTTGTCTTTGGGTCGTTCAACTCTGCCGTTGTCACGTTGACGGTCGCACCGCTTCGCTCGTGGCACCCCCACCCCCGCCCCCTCCCCGCAAGGGGGAGGGGAGAAGAGGCACCCCTCTTGGCGTACCGCTCGGTTCTCCGCTAAAACTGCGGTCAAGCAAGCAACAAAAGGAAACGGCATGAACATTCTCCCCGGCTCGATGCGGTTCGGCGCGGGTCAGCCCGTCAAGCGTCTGGAAGATCAGCGCCTGCTCACCGGGCACGGCGGCTATCTCGACGACAAGGCCGCCGACGGGGCGTTGTGGCTGGTGGTGATGCGGTCGCCGCATGCGCATGCCGATATCGTTTCGATCGACACCGAGGCGGCGAAGGCGATGCCGGGCGTCGAAGCAGTGCTGACCGGCGCCGATCTCGTCGCCGACGATGTCGGCACCATCCCGACGCTGCCGATCTTCAAGCGGCCGGACGGCTCGCCGATGGCGCTGCCGCTGCGCCGGCTGCTGGCGCACGAGAAAGTCCGCTTCGTCGGCGAGCCGGTCGCCGCCGTGGTCGCGACCTCGCAGCTCGCCGCGCAGGCGGCGATCGAGGCGATCGCGGTCGAGTACCACGAACTGCCGGCGGTGACCGATCCGACCGCGGCGATCCAGCCCGGCGCGCCGGCGGTGTGGGCCGAGACACCCGACAACATCGTGGCCGCGATGAGCTATGGCGATGCCGCCAAGGTCGATGCTGCGTTTGCCAGCGCCGCCCACACCGTGTCGCTCGATCTCGTCAGCCAGCGGCTGATCCCGTCGGCGATGGAGCCGCGCTCGACCATTGCGGAGATCGAGAAGAAGACCGGCCGGCTGATCCTGCACACCCAGTCGCAGACACCGGGCCAGACCCGCGACGCGCTCGCCGAGGCCATTCTGAAGCGGCCGAAGGACAGCATCCAGGTGCTGGTCGGCGACATCGGCGGCGGCTTCGGTCAGAAGACCGGGGTCTATCCGGAAGACGCGCTGGTCGCCTATGCGGCAGTGAAGCTGAACCGCAAGATCCGCTGGCGCGGCGACCGGACCGACGAATTCGTCGGCGGCACCCATGGCCGTGACCTGACCTCGACCGCCTCGCTCGCGCTCGACGCCAAGGGCAAGGTGTTGGCCTATCGCGTCACCTCGATCGGCGGCACCGGGGCCTATCTGGCCGGTGCCGGCGTGATCATCCCGCTGGTGCTCGGCCCGTTCGTGCAGACCGGCGTGTATCACCTGCCGGTGGTGCATTTCGACATCAAGGCGGTGATGACCCACACCGCGCCGGTCGGCGCCTATCGCGGCGCCGGGCGCCCGGAGGCGGTGTACATCGTCGAGCGGTTGATGGACGCTGCGGCGCGCAAGCTGAATATGGATCCGCGCGCGATCCGCAAGATCAACTACATCAAGCCGTCGCAACTGCCCTACACCAACGCGGTCGGGCAGGTGTACGACAGCGGTGCGTTTGCCCACATGATGGACCGCGCTGCCGAACTGTCCGACTGGGACGGCTTCAAGGCGCGCAAGAAGGCGGCGCAGAAGAAGGGCCTGCTCTACGGCCGCGGCGTCACCAGCTACATCGAATGGACCGGCGGCCGCGCCCACACCGAGAACGTCAAGCTGCACGCCACCGCCGAAGGCCGCGTCGTGCTGCATTCCGGCACCCAGGCGATGGGGCAGGGGCTGGAGACCACCTACACTCAGATGATCGCTGCGGCGCTCGAGATTCCGCTCGACAAGATCGATGTCGTGCAGGGCAACACCGATTTGGCGGTCGGCTTCGGCAGCGTCGGCTCGCGCTCGCTGTTTGTCGGCGGCACCGCGGTGGCGGTGGGAAGCGCCGACATGATCACGAAGGCGCGCGAGAAGGCGGCCAACATCCTCGAAGCCTCGATCGAGGACATCGAGTATTCGGGCGGCATGCTGACCATCGCCGGCACCGACCGCAAGATCAGCCTGTTCGAGATCGCCGCCAAGGAGAAGGGCGCGCGCCTCAGCGTCGACTCCACCGGCGAAGTCGATGGCCCGAGCTGGCCGAACGGCGCGCATATCTGCGAAGTCGAGGTCGACCCCGAGACCGGCGTCAGCCGGGTGGTGCGCTACATCACGGTGGACGACGTCGGCAATGCGGTGAATCCGATGCTGGTCGCCGGCCAGATCCACGGCGGCGTCGCCCAGGGCGTCGGCCAGGCGCTGTACGAGAACGCCGCCTACAACGACGACGGCCAGCTCCTGACCGCGAGCTATCTCGACTACTGCATCCCGCGCGCCGACAATCTGCCGCCGATCAACGTTACGCTCGACCCGTCGGCGCCGTGCAAGACCAATCCGCTCGGTGCCAAGGGCTGCGGCGAGTCCGGCGCGATCGGCGGTCCGCCCTGCGTGGTGCACGGCGTGCTCGACGCGCTGGCTCCGCTCGGCGTCACCACGCTGAACACGCCGCTGACCCCGGAAAAGGTCTGGCGTGCGATCCAGGATGCCAAGTCGGCCCAGGCGGCTTAGAACCTCAACGCCCGCAATACCGACAAAGACACACCGGCGCATGCTATGCTGCGCCGGTTCGCGTGCGGGAGAGATCGATGCGGAAGTTTCTGACGGTGCTGGCGGCGCTCGCCACCCTGAGCCTGAGCAATTGCGGCTACAACACCATCCAGAGCGAAGACCAGGAGGTGAAGTCGACCTGGTCGGAGGTGGTGAACCAGTATCAGCGGCGTGCCGATCTGGTGCCGAACCTCGTCAATTCGGTGAAGGGTTTCGCGCAGCAGGAAAAGGACGTGCTGCTCGGCGTCACCAACGCCCGCGCCAAGGTCGGCAGCATCCAGGCGACGCCCGAGGTGCTGAGCGATCCCGCCGCATTCCAGAAATTCCAGCAGGCGCAAGGCGAATTGTCCAGCGCGCTGTCGCGGCTCCTGGTCGTCACCGAGAACTATCCGCAGCTCAAGTCGGATGAACTGTTCAAGAACCTGATGGCGCAGCTCGAAGGCACCGAGAACCGCATCACGGTGGCGCGCAACCGCTACATCAAGGCTGTAGCGGCCTACAACGTCACGGTGCGCTCGGTGCCGACCAATTTCACCGCAATGCTGTTCGGCTACAAGGAGAAGCCGAACTTCACGGTGGAGAACGAGAAGGAAATCTCGACGGCGCCGAAGGTGGACTTCACTCCGGCGCCGGCCCCGGCTCCGGCCAAGTAAGGCGATGATCGCGACGATGCGCGCCGTCCGCGCCGCGGGCCTCGCGCTGCTGCTGTGCGTGATCGCCGCGGCGCTGGCTCCGTTCGCGCGGGCCGAGGTCGCGGTGCCGGCGCTGACCGGTCGCGTCGTCGATCAGACCGGCACGCTGTCGGCCGATGCGGTGGCACGGCTCGATCAGAAGCTGAAGGCGTTCGAGGCGCGGAAGGGCAGCCAGATCGCGGTGCTGATTGTGCCGACGACGCAGCCCGAGGCGATCGAGCAGTTCTCGATCCGGGTCGCCGAAATCTGGAAGATCGGCCGGAACAAGGTCGATGACGGCGCGATCCTGCTGATCGCCAAGAACGATCGCAAGCTGCGTATCGAGGTCGGCTACGGCCTCGAAGGCGCGCTGCCGGACGTCACCGCCAAACGCATCATCGACGAGATCATCACGCCGAAATTCAAGGCCGGCGATTTCGACGGCGGCGTCGAGGCCGGCGTCGACCGGATGATCGGCGTGATCGACGGAGAGCCGCTGCCGGCGCCGCAGCCGCAGCACGAGTGGTCGTCGCCGGAATCGATGGACGAACTGACCGGCTGGGCGATCCCGCTGTTGTTCGGCACGCTGGTACTCAATGGCTTCTTGAAGGCGGCGCTCGGCCGCGTCGCCGCCTCCGGGCTCACCGGCGTCATCGTCGGCGCGGTGGCGATGCTGTTCGGCCTGGTGTGGTACATCGCGCTGGTCGCGGGCTGCGCCGCGTTCCTGCTGGCGCTGTTCATCGATCTGTTCGGCGGACCGACGATCTCCTCCGGGCGCCGCGGCGGCTGGTCCGGCGGTGGGGGGGCGTGGTCGAGCGGGTCGGGCAGCAGCGGCGGCGGCTTCAGCGGCGGGGGCGGCAGCTTCGGCGGCGGCGGCGCCTCGGGCAATTGGTGAGCGGAGATACGCGATGGGCATCCGGCGGATCGGCAAGCACCTGTTCACCAGCCGCGGCAAGGTTCACCGCGCGTTCTCGCCCGATGCTTTCGACGCGATCGAACGCGCCATCAAGGCGAGCGAGACCCGCCACGCCGGGCAGATCCGCTTCGTCGTCGAGGGGGCGCTCGACGGCGCGCCGCTGTTCCGCGACCAGCCGGCGCGCGAACGCGCGCTCGACATCTTCTCGCAGCTTCGGATCTGGGACACCGAGCACAACAACGGTGTGCTGATCTATCTGCTGCTCGCCGACCACAACGTCGAAATCATCGCCGACCGCGGCATCGATGCGCGGGTCGGCGCCGAGGCGTGGGAAGCGATCTGCCGAGAGATGGAGGCGGAGTTTCGCCAAGGCCGGTTCGAGCAGGGCGTGCTGCGCGGCATCGACCGTATCACCGCGCATCTGGCCGAGCACTTTCCGCGTAACGGCCCCAACGACAACGAACTGCCCGACGCGCCGGTGGTGGTGTAGAGCGGCTCTGCTTTAGATAGAGCCGCGCCGCGGCATGCCCTCCACGGGCAGCCTTGAGGTTGAGGAGGCGCGAAGCGACGTCCCGCCGCGTCGTCTCGGCCGCGGCCTTTTCGAACTTCTCGTTCATCATTCTGGAATGCGCTGGGCCGCGGCCCCTTGCGCTTGCGACTAATTCGTAATATTAAAAGTTACATGAAACGAGACAGCCGTCTGTCGTCGGTGTTGCACGCGCTGCTGCATATGGCGGAGCGCGGCGAGCCGATGACTTCCGAAACGCTCGCGGTCTGCATGTGTACCAATCCGGTGGTGGTGCGGCGGACGATGGGCCTGCTGCGCGATGCCGGGCTGGTCGCGTCCGCCCGCGGGCCGTCTGGTGGGTGGCAGATCGTCGCCGATCTGAACTCGGTCACCTTGCGCGATCTCTACGATGCGCTCGGCGAGCCGACGGTGTTCGCGATCGGCAACCGCCACGAAGCGCCGCAATGTCTGGTCGAGCAGGCGGTGAACGCCGCGCTCGACGACGCGTTCGCCGACGCTGAAGCGCTGCTGCTGGACCGGCTCGGCAAGATCACGCTGGCCAGATTGTCGGCCGACTTCAACCGCCGCTACGCTGCGCATCGGACGCGCGCCTGAGGGAGTTCACATGTACCACGACGTCATTGTCATCGGCGGCTCCTATGCCGGAATGGCCGCCGCGCTCCAGCTCGTTCGTGCGCGCCGCAGCGTGCGGGTGATCGATGCGGGCCGGCGCCGCAACCGCTTCGCCGCGCATTCGCACGGCTTCCTGTCGCAGGACGGCGCCGATCCGGCGGCGATTGCTGCCACCGCGCGCCGGCAGCTCGAAGCCTACCCGACGCTGAGCTGGGTCGACGATACCGCGCACGCAGCGAGCGGCCGCAAAGACGCGTTCGTGGTCGACACCGGCGACGGCGCACGACACCACGCCCGGCGGCTGTTGTTCGCCACCGGCGTCTCCGACACGCTGCCGGCGATCGCAGGGCTGCAGGAGCGCTGGGGCTTCAGCGTGTTTCTCTGTCCGTATTGCCACGGCTACGAGCTCGACAAAGGCCGCATCGCAGTGATCGCCACCGGGCCGATGTCGCTGCATCAGGCGCAGTTGCTGCCGGAATGGGGCGAGGTGACGCTGTTCACCAACGCCGCGGTGGTGCTCGACGACGCCGGGCGGGACGATCTGGCCGCGCGTGGCGTCACCATCGACGAGACGCCGGTCGCGCGGGTCGACGGCCACGCCGATGTCGTGCTGAGCGACGGAAGGACGCTGCCGTTCGCCGGCATCTTCACCACCAGCCGCAACGCGCCGGCGACGCCGATCGCACAAGCGCTGGGGTGCGCGCTCACCGAAACCCCGTTCGGCACCCAGATTCAAACCGATGACGGCAAGCAGACCAGCGTGCCCGGTGCGTTCGCCTGCGGCGACGCGGCACGGGTGCCGCATTCGCTGTCGCTGGCGATCGCCGACGGGGCCTGGGCCGGCGCCGGCCTGCACCGGTCGCTGGTCTGGCCGGAGGCATGAGCGCCGTATAGCGCGCTCACGCCGGACCGGACGCTACGCCTTCGCCGATGGCCGGGCGTCGATCCGCTTGAACCACTCCGCGATGGTGGTGTTGGCCGGATCGAGCGGCTGGCCGACCTTCGCGCCGAAATCGAGCCAGCCGTACAGCAGCAGATCGGCGAGCGTCAGCCGCGAGCCGCAGACGTAGTCCTTGCCCTGCATCTGCTGGTTCATCCACCGGATCCGGTCGGCCGCCATCTTCTTCAGGCCCGGCGCCGCCTCCGGCACGCACACCATACGGTCCTGAAACATCTTCAGGCCTTCGGCGAAGCGGAAGCCGTTGGTCAGCGGCTCGCAGATGTAGAGGTCGATCCGCCGCGTCCACATCCGGCATTCGGCGCGCTCTTCCGGCGTGGTGCCGATCAGCGGCGGCTCTGGATGCTTCTCCTCGAGATATTCGCAGATCGCGGTGACCTCCGCCAAGAAGCTGCCATTGTCGAGTTCGAGAGTAGGAGTCTGGCCGTGGGGATTGCGCACGAGATGTTCGGGCTTTCGATTCTCGCCGGCGCGGATGTCGAGCGTTTGGGTCGGAATCGTCAGACCCTTTTCGGCGATGAACATTCGCACCAGGCGCGGATTGGGTCCGATCGAATCGTACAGCTTCATGGTCGTCTCCCTGATCGGCGCTTGGCTGCGCCTTGTGATGATCGATCTGTCCTAGCCCGGGACACCGTGCGGTGCAAAGCCGCGCGGTGAGAATTCCTGTGCGCGCTCTTCACGATTCGTGAAATTTCCGTAACCGTCGGGGGAAGTAACGATTTCGCAAGTAATCAAAGTTAGCGATTAGTAGCAGTTTGATCCGGAGGATGAGAGACGTGGACGAGCATCGCAACGAGCCCATCGGCGAACAGCAGACCGGCCCGGCCGCCGCGGCCGAAGGAGCGCAGTCCGCTGCGTCCCGGGACGACAGCTCGGCCGCGGACCACGCGACGCCGGCCAACTCGCACGCCGCCACAGACGCCGCCAAGCCGGACGCCGGTCAGTCGGAGGCCGATGCGGCAGCCGGCGGCAGCCGTCCGCGTCCCGGAACGGTGACGATCATGGCGCCGTCGCGCCGTGAGGATCTGTATCGGCATTGGGACGACGAAATCGAAGTCGAGGCGCCGGACGAGGCCAGCCAATCCGCCGCTCACCGCTTCGGTTTGCGCAAGCTCGCGGCCGTCGCCGCCGCGGTGATTCTCGCGGCGATCGCCGGCGCGGTCGGTGGCGCGCTCGCCACCGCCGGGCTGTCGCAGCGGAGCGACGCCGACACCACCGCGGCGTCGGCGCAGGTCAAGACTCTTGACACGCAGGTCGCCCAGTTGCAGACCGAACTGTCGGCGCTCAAGGCGGATCTCGATCGCGCCGCCAAGCAGAGTTCGGCGCAGCTCGGCAAGACGGCGGACCGGATCGAAAAGCTGGAAAAGGCGCAGGCCGAACCGGCGGCGAAGCTCGCCAAGCTGACCGAGACGGTCGAGAAGCTGCGCACCGCGCAGGCGCAACCGGCCGCAACGCCGGCACCGGCCAACGTCGCAGCCGTCGCCGCCAAGGACGTCACCGGCTCGATCGCGCCCAAGCCCGAGCCGGCGAAGTCGCAGCCGGGCCGGTTGCCGACGATCGATGGTTGGGTGCTGCGCGACGTCTATGACGGTGGCGCGGTGGTCGAAGGCCGCTCCGGCACCTACGAAGTCTATGCCGGTGACCCGCTCCCGGGTGTCGGCCGGGTCGATGCGATTCGCCGGCAGGACGGTCGCTGGGTGGTGGTCACCAGCCGCGGGCTGATCGTCTCGCGCTGAGCGCGCAGCGTCATTCCTAAAACTTTAGCGGCGCCGGCTGTAAGACAGCCGGCGCCGTTTTGATTTGGCTTCCCCGCGGAGCCTCGCTGCCACCGCGGGTTGTTTCAGCTCACGCCCCGGCTCTGGCCCTGCTCGCGGCGATCTGCTGGAGCGCCCAGCGGGCGTTCTTGCGGACATCCGGATCGAGGTCGTCGGCGATCAGCACCAGATAAGGCTCGCCGTCGGGGGAGGCGATCTCGCCCAGCGCGGCGGCTGCTTCTTTCCGGAGATTGGCCTGTTCGTGGGTGACGCATTGGCCGATCGGCCGCACCGCCTGCAGCGCCTTGAGCCGTCCGAGGCTGCGGATCGCCTTGAGCCGTACCTGCCAGAACTCGTCGGCGAGGCGTCCGATCAGCGGCTCGATGGCAATCGCTCCGCGGGCGTTGAGACCGAGTGTTTCCGCCGCCATTTCGCGTACCATCCAGTCGGCATCCTCGAGCGCGCGGACGATGGTTTCGGCGGCGATCTTCATGTGCGAGAACGCCAGCGCGCTCACCGCGGCGCGGCGGACATGCGGATCGGGATCGCCGATCAGCGCCGTCAGCGCCGGGATCGATTCCTCGAGTTTGAGGAAGCCGATCACGCCGATCGCCTGCACCCGCACCGCGGCGTCGCCGTCCTGCAACGCTTCGAGCGCCGGCTTCAGCGTATCCTTGCGCCGCAGCTCCTTCAGCGCCCGCAGCGCGCCGCTGCGGACGAAGGCGTGGCCGTGTTTGACCAGCGGCAGGATCGCGTCGGCCGCCGCCGGGTCCTTGAACTCGGCGAGGCTGTCGGCCGCCGCCGCGGCGACGATGCGCTCCGGATCGACCAGCAGGCGAACCAGCGCCTCGGCGGCCTCCGGTCCGTCGAACTCGCCGAGCGCCATCGCGGTCTGCTGCCGAACGCCGGCGTCGGGATCCGCCACCATGTTGGCGAGGTGGCCGACGGCCGCCGGATCGCCGGAATGGCCGAGCGCGATGATCGCGACCCGTCGCTCCGCCGGGTCTGCCGCCTGCAGGCGGTCGTCGGCGTCGTCGAGATCGTCGTAGGATTCGAACGGGCTCGACATGATCACCTCAACAGATAGGGGATGTTGACGGTGACCGCCCCGGTGGGGCAATCGGCTTCGCACGGCATGCAGTACCAGCATTCGTCGTAGGCCATGTAGGCCTTGCCGGTCATGTCGCTGATCCGCAGGACGTCGAGCGGGCAGACGTCGACGCAGACGGTGCACCCCTTGTCGGCGATGCACTTGGCGTCGTCGACGACGACCGGCACCGTAGTCTGATAACTGGCGAGAGGCATGTGTCCGTTCTCCTGGTTGGGTGTGGGCGTCAGGCGGTGGCGCGGATGCGCTGCTTGTCGTAGAGGTCCTTCTCCTCGTCGGCGATCGGCACGACGTAGGGCTCGACCGCCCGCTTCTCGCTGGTCATCTTGTCATTCTGCTTGCTGAGCAGCGTGTGGCAGAACCAGTTCTCGTTGTCCTTGTCGGGGAAATCGGTGCGCCAGTGATACAGGCCCCACCGGCTCTCCTCGCGATAAAGCGAGGCGTGCGCGGCCATGTCGGCGCAGTCCATGATCGACGCCGTTTCCAGCGCGCGCAGCAGTTCGTGCGAGTTGCGCGCCATCATCCGCTGCTCCATGTCGTCGCGGACCTCGGCGAGCCGGCGCATGCCGAGCTCGTACTTCCGCGTCACCTTCGGCGGCTGCAGATAGTCGTTGACCAGGCGCCGGGCCTTGTACTCGATCTGGTTCGGCGGGATGCCGTCCTCGCGCCGCGTCGGCGCCAGCACCCGGTCGCGCTCGCGCGCGACCTCGGCGGCGTCGATGTCGGCGAAATCGTGGTTGTCGGCGAACTCCATCGCGTCGAGCCCGGCGAACGAGCCGTTGGTGAAGGCGCCGAGCATGTAGTTGTGCGGCACGCTGGCCATGTCGCCGGCGGCGTAGAGCCCCGGCACCGTGGTGCGCGCATTGTCGTCGACGAACACGCCGGAGGCGCTGTGGCCGCTGCACAGGCCGATCTCGGAGATGTGCATCTCGATCGATTCCTGGCGATAGTCGATGCCGCGGCCCTGCTGGAACAGGCCGCGGGTCGGTCGCTCGACCTTGTGAAGAGTCGATTCGATTTCCTCGATGGTCTTGTCGTGCAAGTGCTTGAGCTGCAGGAACACCGGGCCCTTGCCGGACAGCAGCTCGTTGTAGAACTCCAGCATCATCTGGCCCGACCAGTAGTCGCACTCGATGAAGCGGCGGTCCTCGTTATTGGCGGTGTAGGCGCCGAACGGGCCGGCCACATAGGCGCAGGCGGGACCGTTGTAGTCCTTGATCAGCGGATTGATCTGATAGCACTCGAGATTGGCGAGTGCGGCGCCGGCGTGATACGCCATCGCGTAGCCATCGCCGGAATTGGCGGCGTTCTCGTAGGTGCCGAACATGTAGCCCGAGGTCGGCAGCCCGAGCCGGCCGGCGGCGCCGGTGCACAGGATCACCGCCTTGGCCTTGAACACCAGGAACTCGGCGGTGCGGGTGTTGACACTGACCGCGCCGGCGATCCGGCCGTCGGCGCCCTTCAGCAGCCGCGTCGCCATGTAGCGATTGGAGATCAAGATGCGCGCCCGCCGCAACTGCCGGTACAGCGCCTTCTTGACGGTCTCGCCGTTCGGCATCGGCAGCACATAGGTGCCGATGTGGTGCACCTTCTTCACCGCATAATCGCCGTTCTCGTTCTTGAGAAAGCGGATGCCGAAGCTGTCGAGTTCCTCGATGATCGAGTAGCAATTCTGGGCGTATTTGTAGACGGCCTTCTGATCGACGATGCCGTCGTTGGCGATGGTGATTTCCTTGGTGTACTGCTCCGGTGTGGCGTAGCCCGGGATCACCGCGTTGTTGAGGCCGTCCATCCCCATCGAGATCGCGCCGGAGCGCTTGACGTTGGCCTTTTCCAGAAGGACGACGTTCGCCTTCGGGTTCTTCATCTTGGCCTTCAAAGCGGCCATCGGACCGGCGGTGCCGCCGCCGATCACCAACACGTCGCACGATACTTCCGACAGTCCGTCGACTATCTCATCCATCGCCATCTTCTGCTCCTGGTTCCTCGGCGGACCGCCGCTGTGGAGCAGAGTTGTTCAGACGCGCGCCGGACGATAGCAATTAGTTGTCGCCGGCGCGCGATTTCCGAGCGGGGTGTCAGCGCTCGACGAACGCCTTCTCGACCACGAAGTGGCCAGGCTCGCTGTGATTGCCTTCGCGGAAGCCGCGCTCGCTCAGCATCGCCGGCAGTTCGGCGAGCATCGCCGGGTTGCCGCACAGCATCACCCGGTCGGATTCGAGGTCGAGCCCGGACTGGCCGAGATCGTCGAACAACTGGCCCGACGCGATCAGATCGGTGACACGACCGCGGTTGCGGAACGGCTCGCGGGTCACGGTCGGGTAGTAGTGCAGTTTGTCGCGGATCAGGTCGCCGAGGAACTCGTGGCCGCGCAGGCCTTCGACCAGCTGCTCGCCATAGGCCAGTTCGGGAATCTGTCGGCAGCCGTGGACCAGCACGATGGATTCGTAGAGATCGTAGATCTCGGGATCCTTGATCAGGCTGGCGAAAGGGGCCAGTCCGGTGCCGGTCGACAGCAGCAACAGCCGCTTGCCGGGAATCAGATTGCCGGCGATCAGCGTTCCGGTCGCCTTGCGCCCGACCAGGATCTGGTCGCCTTGCTTGATTTTCTGCAACCGTGATGTGAGCGGCCCGTCGGGCACCTTGATGCTGAAGAACTCCAGCTCTTCCTCATGGTTGGCGCTGGCCATGCTGTAGGCGCGCAGCAGCGGCCGGCCGTCGACCTCGAGGCCGATCATGGCGAACTGCCCGCTCTGGAACCGGAAACCCGGATCGCGCGTCGCGGTGAAACTGAACAGCGAGTCGGTCCAATGCCGGACCGACAACACCGTTTCGGTTTGGAATGCACTCATCCTCTTCTCCTCAAGCGCAGGCGTTCCTGCGTCCGATGAGAGGATGTCGCTGATCTTGGCCCCGTTTCGCAATTTCGAAATCGCGGTCGCCGTCAATTAGTTGCAAAATTTCCCGAAGAACTCCTCCAAAAGGCGCGGCGTGCTGTTTTTCCGCGGGTCTGAGCAATTTGTTGCTAGGCCCGATGCGGCCTCGTGCCTAGCCTGGGGCCCTTGCGACAGGAGGGATCTCATGGTGACAGTGCACGCTTCCGGCGAAGTCGAGGCCGATCTCGCGTCCTTGACTCTGCAGAGCGCGGACGGCCGCACAGCCTCCCTGCCTGCCGAGCGGCTGCGGCTCGCCTGCAAATGCGCCCACTGCATACGGGCGCGGATCGACGGCCGTTTCCCGGCCGAGTTTCCCGGCGCGGCGATCGTTGCAGTCCGCGATCTCGGCTACGGACTCAACCTGCAGTTTTCCGACGGCCACGATCGCGGCATCTATCCGCACGCGTATCTGGCGTCGCTGATCGACGCCGACTGAGGCGGCACCGCTCATCGCGATTGCTGGCACGAACATTGCTCCGCGTGTGGTCGGTCTGATCAACGCGAGAGGCAAATCATCGTGCTGCAGGCAGCCAAATCGGCAGCGGACTCGACGTCCACCCTTGGCCCGGCGCGTGTCGGAACGGGCCGGTCGCTTCTTCTCACCGAAAGCCACCAACCCACCGCCGGACCGCCTTCGCTGATCGACCGGCTCAGCCTGCGCGAGCGCGAGTTGGTCCTCAGGCAGGGCCGCCGCAAAGTCCTCAATCGCGGCCAGACGCTGTTCAGCCAGGGCGCGCGGCACGACGGCATCTTCCTGATCGAGAGCGGCCGAATCCGGGTGTTCTACACCTCGCCGCAGGGTCGCGAGATCACGCTGGCCTACTGGCACATCGGCAATTTCGTCGGCGGCCCGGAAGTGTTCGACACCGGCGTGCATCAATGGTCCGGCGTCGCCGCCACCAATGCGGCCGTCGTGCATCTGCCGGGGAGGGAACTACGCTCGCTGGTTGCCGAGGTTCCGAATCTCGCTATCGGCCTGATCGAGGGATTGAGCTTCAAGGGCAAGTGTTACTCGGCGCTCGCGCAGATGCTGGGAACGCGCTCGATCACCCAGCGGCTGGCGCATTTGCTGCTGCAACTGGTCGACCTTTACGGAGTGGATGATGCCGACGGCAAGGTGATTGCAGTCGCATTCACCCACGCCGACATCGCCCACCTGGTCGGTGCGACACGGCAATGGGTCACGATCAGTCTGCGGCGGATGCAGGAAAAGCGCATCGTCCAGACCCGGCGCTCGCAGATCGTGGTGTGCCGGCCCGACATCCTCGAGGAGATGCGCGGCCACGCCACCGACTAATCCCTCTGCCTATGCAAATGGCTCTTAGAAGCAAAATTGCCCAAGGAGTACGCAACCAGCGTTTTGGCGGCAACTAATCCACCCGATGGCCCAGTCCGGATTTGCTCTAAAGGACCGGGCTACCAATCATGGCGACATCAGCCATCCAAACGAACGGGGATGAGAATGGTCAGCCGCTTTCAGAAACTTCTCGTATCGGTCACCTGCCTGACTTGGATCTCGGCCCTGCCGGCCGCAGCAGAAACGATCACCATCGGGATCGGCACCCAGGACACCACGACCAACACGGTGACCGCCGGCACGGTCATTCGGGAGCTTCACCTGCTGGAGAAATATCTCCCCACGACCGGCAAATACGCCAATGTGAAGTTCGAGATCGAGTGGCAGAACTTCACGTCCGGTCCGCCGGTGACCAACGGGATGATGGCGAACAAGCTGCAGTTCGGCATCATGGGCGACTATCCGCTGATCGTGAACGGCTTCACTTTTCAGAACAATCCCGAGAGCAAGAGCCGGCTGATCTCGATCGCCGCCTACAGCATGGCGGGATCCGGCAACGGCATCGTCGTCCACAAGGACTCGCCCTACTATGAGCTGTCCGACCTGAAGGGCAAGCTGGTCAGCGTTCCGTTCGGTTCGGCGGCGCACGGCATGGTGCTGAAGGCGCTGCAGGATCGCAAATATCCGTCCGACTTCTTCCAGCTGGTGAGCCAGAGCCCGGAAGTCGGCTCGACCAATCTGCAGGAAAAGAAGATCGACGCCCACGCCGACTTCGTCCCATTCGCCGAGCTGCTGCCGTTCCGCGGCTACGCCCGCAAAATCTTCGACGGCGTCGAAACCAACCTGCCGACCTTCCATGGCACGGTGGTCCGTACCGATTTCGCCGAAAAATATCCCGAAGTGGTCGTCGCCTACATCAAGGCGGAGATCGCCGCCAATAACTGGCTTCGCCAGGATCCGAAGGTCGCCGCCGAAAAGATCCAGGATTGGACCGGGATCAACAAGGAGGTGGTGTACATTTTCCTCGGACCGAGCGGCAACATGACCACCGACCCGACCATCAAGCCGGCGCTGATCGACGCCGCCGCGACCGACGTCAAGGTGCTGCAGAGCCTCGGGCGGATGAAGGAGTTCGATCCGAAAACGTGGGTCGACGACAGCTATGTCCGCAAGGCCTATGCGGAGCTGAAGCTGGACTACGACAAGGATCTCGCCTCGACCGCCAACTACGAGATTTCCGGTCAGGACAAGTTCTGCAACAAGCCGATCGGCGAGCCGCGCAAGGCCGGCGAGGTCTGGGTCGATGGCGAAGGCATCCTGCCGTTCTCGAGCACGCTGTGCACGCTCGGCGCCTATGCGGACTTCAAGGCCAAGAGCAAGAAGATCAACGTCGCCTACGTGTTCGACGCTTCCCGCGGCATCAAGCTGTTCGCCGACCAGGCGTTCTACGCCGCCGGCAAGGGCGAGATCGTGCCGTTCCTGCTGAAGAAGGACGCCGAGGCCTACGCCGCCAAGGTCAGCGGCAAGGTCGTCGGCTTCGACGACGCACTGAAGCTGGCGGTGGCGGGAGACAAGACGTGAGCAGTCCCGCCCTGATGACGTCGCGCGACCGGATGGCGGCGGCCGCCGCCCCGGTCGCCCCACGCGAAGCCGGCCCGCCGGCTTTCGCAACGCGCGCCTCGCGCTGGTACCGGCTCAACCAGAACAGGCTGCGCGCCGGATTGATCGGCATCGTGTCGCTGCTGCTGTTTCTTCTGGCGTGGCATCTGCTGACGACCTACCGGGTCGTGATGTTTGTGAAGTTCACCAACGTCCCGACGCCGCTCGCGGTGTACGAGAGCTTCACCCGCGCGATGCACGATCCGAAATTCCTGATGCACGTGCTGCTGAGCTGCCGCCGGATCTTCTTCGGTTTCGCGCTGGCGGCGATCGTCGGGGTGCCGCTCGGCCTGATCATGGGACGCTTTCGCCTGGTGCACGAGTTCGTGTTTCCGGTCGCCGAGGTGATGCGGCCGATTCCGGCGATCGCCTGGGTGCCGATGGCGATCATGCTGTGGCCGACCAACGAGCAGAGCATCGTGTTCATCACCTTCATCGGGGCGTTCTTTCCGATCCTGGTCAACACGCTGCACGGCATGACGCTGGTCGATCCGGTGCTGGTGCGGGCCGCCAAATGTCTCGGCGCCCGCGAGGCGTCGATCTTCCGCGAGGTGTATTTCCCGGCGGCGCTGCCGCACATCTTCACCGGACTGACCGTGGGGATGGGCGTCGCCTGGGTGTCGCTGATCGCCGCCGAGATGATCTCGGGACAGTTCGGCATCGGTTACTTCACCTGGGAAGCCTACTCGCTGGTGCAGTATCCCGACATCGCGCTCGGCATGATCGCAATCGGCGTGCTCGGGCTCGGCTCCAGCCTGCTGATCCGCTCGGCCGGCACACTGGTGATGCCATGGAGGCTACGATGAGCCAGTCTGCTTCCGAGGCCCGTCAGGGCCGGATCGAGGTCCGCGATTTCGCGCTCCGCTACGAGACCATCGACGGCTCGGTGGAGGCGGTCACCGACACCCAGATCCATGTCGAGCCCGGCGAGTTCGTGTCGATCGTCGGCCCGTCCGGCTGCGGCAAGTCCACGCTGCTGAATGCGGTCGCCGGCTTCCTGAAGCCGACCAGTGGCGTCGTCACCGTCGACGGCGAGAAGGTGACCGGGCCGAGCGCAGAGCGCGGCATGGTGTTCCAGCAATACTCGCTGTTTCCATGGAAGACCGTGCGCGAGAACGTCGAGTTCGGCCTGAAGATGCGCGGCATGTCCCGCTTCGAGCGCGAACGGGCGGCGCGCACGCTGCTCGGCCTCGCCGGGCTCGAGGCGTTCGAGAAGCACTATCCCGAGCGGCTGTCCGGCGGCATGAAGCAGCGCGTCGGCATCGTTCGTGCACTGGCGACCGGGCCGAAGGTGCTGCTGCTCGACGAGCCGTTCGGCGCGCTCGACGCCCAGACCCGGATCATCATGCAGCAGATCCTCACCAACATGTGGCAGCGGCTGAAGATCTCGGTGCTGTTCGTCACTCACGACATCGACGAGGCGATCTTCCTGTCGGACCGGGTGTATTGCATGACGGCGCGGCCCGGCTCGATCAAGGCGGAGATCCGAATCCCATTGGAGCGGCCGCGGCAGCAGTCGATGATGATGTCGTCGGAATTCCTGGCGCTGCGGCGCGGATTGATGTCGCTGATCCGCGAGGAGAGCCTGAAGGCGATGGGCGGCGAGATCACCGATCTCGGCATGCAGGGGCTCAGCATCGAGCTGCAGGGCCATTCGCTGCCGGAGGTGCTTTAGCGGGACAAGGCCGCTCCGAGAATCCCGGAGCCGGCCCGTCGAGCAAGCTCGGCGGCTCCTAGCCGACGGCGCCGGAGGCGCGCAGCGCCTTGATGGCGGCGTCATCGTAGCCTGCGCTGCGCAGCACTTCGTCGCTGTGCTCGCCGATGCCCGGCGGCTTGCGCGGCCGCGTCTTGGTGCTGCCTTCGATCCAGATCGGGCTGTTGATGGTCAGCGTAGTGTCGTTCTCGAACGGCACCAGCACTTCGTTCTCGATCAACTGCTGGTCGGTGGTGATATCGTCGAGAATGCCAACGACGCCGAACACGATGCCGGTGCCGTCCAGCGCCTTGCGCCAGTCGGCGAGGTCGCGGGTGGCGAAAGTCTCGTCGAAGATGCCGATCAGTTCGATCGAGCGGGCGTGACGGTCCGCCTTGGTGGCGAAGCGCGGATCGTCGGTCAGATCCTCGCGGCCGAGACACTTCGTCAGAATCGGCCACTGCTTCTCTTCGTTGAGCAGCGACAGGATCAGCCAGCGGCCGTCGCGGCAGCGATAGTGGTTGGCCACCGCGTTGAGCGCGCGTTCGCGCGGCCGCCGCGGCTGGAACTCGGCGCCGACCAGCTTCGCCTGCGCCAGCACGCTGGTCGACCACAGCCCGTTGGCCATCAGGTTCGACTTCACCTCGCTGCCTTTGCCGGTGCGCTCGCGCTTGTACAAAGCGGTGACGATCGCGCCGAACAGCGACATCGCGCAGGGATGGTCGCCCATGCCGGCGACCGATCGCGCCGGGGTGGAGTCTTCGTCGGCCCGCACCAGGTCCATCATGCCCGAACGCGCCCACCAGGCATTGCTGTCGAAGCCTGGCTTGTTGGCTTCCGCGCCGCGTTCGCCGTAGCCGGTGAAGCTCGCATAGATCAGCCGCTCGTTCAGCGGCGCTAGGTCGGCATACGACACGCCGAGCCGCGCCCGCACCGGTGGCGGGAAGTTGGTGATGAACACGTCGGCCTCGGCGACCAGCTTGCGCAGCACCTCCTTGCCCTCTGGTTTGGCGAGGTCGAGGGCGAGGCTGCGCTTGTTGCGGGCCTCCAGCATCCACGCGTAGTTGCGGTCGCTGATCGGATAGCCCGGCAGGTTCGGCAGGTTGCGATAGGGATCGCCGGCACCCGGCGGTTCGATCTTGATGACGTCGGCGCCGAAATCGGACAGCACGGTCGCGGCCGCCGGTGCAGCGATGAAACTCGCGCAATCGAGCACCTTGAGGCCGCTGAAGATGCCGTTGTCGTCCATGCGCGTGAACTCCCTCGTGCTTTTGTTATTTCGTTATCCGGAAATTCGCGCGAAAGCGCGTCGATCCGTTCTCTGTCGCATATGAACCGGGTTATCAGCACGATGCAATATTGGAACCTGCATGGAGGTCTTCCGACGACGCGCGCAGGTTGAGGGGTGACGACGGCTAGTCGCCGTCCGTCAGCAGAGCGGCATTGCCACCGGCGGCTGCGGTGTTGATCGACACCATCTGTTCCAGCGCGAAGCGCGGCAGATAGTGCGGCCCGCCGGCTTTCGGCCCTGTGCCGGACAGGCCGGAGCCGCCGAACGGCTGCACTCCGACGACGGCGCCGACGATGTTGCGGTTGACATAGATGTTGCCGGTCGGCAGCCGCGCGATCACCCGTGCGATCGTGTCGTCGATCCGCGACTGCACGCCGAGCGTGAGCGCGTAGCCTGTCCCTGCGATGTCGCCGAGCAGATTGTCGAACTGCGTCGCCTTGTAACGCACCACATGCAGGATCGGGCCGAACACTTCCTCGGTGAGCTGCGAGGCACGGCTGAGCTCGAAGACGTGCGGCGCGACGAAGTTGCCACTGGCTGGTGCGGTGCCGGCGAAGTGCAGCCGCGCCGCGCGCGTCATCGCCGCGATATGGGCGTCGAGCCTGGCCTTCGCCTCTGCGTCGATCACCGGTCCGACATGCGTCGCCGGATCGCGCGGATCGCCTATTCGCAGTTCCCTGGCCGCGCCGGCGATCATCGCGATGACACGGTCCGCAACGTCCGCCTGCACGCACAAGAGCCGCAGCGCTGAGCAGCGCTGGCCCGCGGAGCGAAACGCGGAGGCGATCACGTCGTCGGCGACCTGCTCGGGCAGTGCGGTGGCGTCGACGATCATGGCGTTGATGCCGCCGGTCTCGGCGATCAACGGCACGATCGGACCGTCCTTGGCGGCGAGCGTGCGGTTGATCGTCCGCGCCACCTCGGTCGAGCCGGTGAAGACGACGCCGGCGACGTCGGGTTGCTCGACCAGCGTCGCGCCGATACTGCCGTCGCCCTGCACCAGATGCAGCGCCGTGCGCGGCACGCCGGCTTCGTGCAGCAGGCGGACCGCAAGATCGGCGATCACCGGCGTCTGCTCGGCGGGCTTGGCGACCACCGCGTTGCCGGCGATCAGCGCCGCCGTGACCTGGCCGAGGAAGATCGCAAGCGGAAAATTCCACGGGCTGATCGCCACGAACACGCCGCGACCGCGCAAGCCGAGCGTATTGCGTTCGCCGGTCGGGCCGGGCAGGGCGAGCGGCTCGCCGAACAGCTGCCGGCCTTCGCTGGCGTAGTAGCGGCAGTAGTCGATCGCTTCGCGCACTTCCGCCACGCAATCGTCGAGCGTCTTGCCGCCCTCGTCTTGCAGGAGGGCGACGAATGCCGCACGGCGCTGCTCCAGCAGATCGCCGGCGCGCTCCAGGATGGCCGCGCGGTGATCGACCGGGGTCAGGCTCCACGACTCGAAACCGCCGCGCGCGGCAGTGATCGCCGCTCCGACCTGCGCGGGCGTCGCGGCGGCGATGGTCGGCAGCGGCCGGCGCGCGGTCTCGATCTCGCCGAGCAGTTCGGCGAGCGCAGCACGATCGCCGAACTCGATGCCGCGCGAATTGAGCCGCTGCGGCTGATACAGATCGCACGGCAACGGGATCGCCGGGTTTCGCGCGGTCTCAGACCGGCCGATCAGTATGGCAGGTCGTGTCAGCAGCTCGGCGATCGGCACGTTGTCGTCGCCGGCCTGCGCGACGAAGGACGAGTTGGCGCCGTTCTCCAAGAGCCGCCGCACCAGATAGGCCAAGAGATCGCGATGGCCGCCGACCGGCGCGTAGATCCGGCACACCGCCTGCGGATGCTCGGCGAGCAGCCGCGCGTAAAGCGCTTCGCCCATGCCGTGCAGCCGCTGAAATTCGTAGCCGTCGCTGCCGTCGGAGAGTTCCAGAATGGTCGCGACCGTCAGCGCGTTGTGGCTGGCGAATTGCGGGAACAGTCGCGGCCGCAGCGACAGCAGCTTACCGGCACAGTTCAGGTAGTTGAGATCGGTCATCGGCTTCCTGGTGAACACCGGGTAGTCGACGAGGCCGCGTTCCTGCGCGCGCTTGATCTCGGTGTCCCAATAGGCGCCCTTCACCAGCCGCAGCATCACACGCCGATCGAGTGCACGCGCAAGGTCGGCGACATGATCGATCACCGCAGCGGCGCGCTTCTGATACGCCTGCACGGCGAGGCCGTAGCCGTCCCAGCCGCTGAGCGATGGATCTGCGAAGCAGGCGGCGAACACCTCGAGCGACAGTTCGAGCCGGTCGGCTTCCTCGGCGTCGACCGTGAAAGCGAGGTCGTGGCTCCTGGCGAGCCGCGCCAGCTCAAGCAGCCGCGGAGTCAGCTCACGCATCACGCGGTCGTGGCTGATCGCTTCGAATCGCGGATGCAGCGCCGACAGCTTCACCGAGATGCCCGGCCGCGCCGGCAGCGCGGCGTTTCTGGCGGCGCGGCCGATCGCCGTGATGGCGTCGGCGTAGGACTGATAGTAGCGCTCGGCGTCCTCGGCCGTGCGCGCGCCTTCGCCGAGCATGTCGTAGGAGTAGCGCGAGCCTTCGCCGGCGTGCGCCTCAGCGCGGGCGAGCGCGGCCGCGATGGTTTCGCCGAGGACGAAGTGATTGCCGATCAGCCGCATCGCCTGTCGGGTCGCCGCGCGTACCGCCGGAGCACCGATCCGCCTGGTCAGCGCCGCCAGCGTGCCTTGCGGCGTCTCGCCGGCGTGAACCAGGCGCGCCGACAGGCCGAGCGCCCAGGCCGAGGCGTTCACGAGCAGCGCGTCGGACTTGATGCGGTGATGCGCGAAATCGCCCTGGCCGAGCTTGTCCTCGATGAAGGCATCGGCCGTCGCCGCATCCGGAACCCGCAGCAGCGCTTCGGCCAGCACCATTAGGGCCAGCCCTTCCTTGGTCGACAGTGCAAATTCGCGCAGCATCGCGTCGACGCCGCCGAAAGCGTGCTCACTGCCCCGGATCGCAGAGATCAGTTCGGTGGCGAGGCGGTCGATCCGCGCTTCGCGATCGGGCGGCAGCGCGGCGGTCGCCAGCAGATCCGCCGCCAGCGCGAGGTCATCGGGCGCATAGGCTGCAGTGAAGGTGGCAAGCGGCGAGTCGGATGGCATGGCGATCGGTCCCCGAAGCCGGCCCGGAAGGTGTGGACGACCTGCATCAGCGTGGCCGACAAATGCGGTGCCGCCCGACTCCCATATTGGCACGACCATGCCGCCACGCTAGCGTCACCTCGTGAGGATCGCGGCCGAGGAATGCGAATGAGGATGACGCGCGGTAAATCCAACCGATGGCGGCTCGGCGTCGTAGCGGCCGCGACGCTGGCTGCCGCCTGGTTCGGCGCGCCGGCCGGTGCCGCCGAGCTGAGTTCGCAGGTGTCGTATCTGTACAGTTCGGTGTCGATCTTCCCGCCGACCGTCAAGGGCATGACGGTGTGCTACGGCTTCGTCTGCCGCCGTCGCTACGAGCTGGCGTTCACGGCTGGAGATCGTGCCGCGCTGAGCAGGATCATGGCCGCGGGCAAGGCCTCCGCCGCGGCGGAGCGCGCCGCGGTGCAAAAGGCGGTGGTGTGGCTCGATCGCCGACTCGGGCCGGTGCTCGGCACCGACAAGCGGATCGCGCGCGCCGATTTCCGTTACTTCGACGACAAGCACAATTTCGATTGCTGGGACACCACCCGCAACACCACCAGCCTGCTGCTGGTGATGCAGGAGTGGGGGCTGTTCAAGTATCACAGCGTCGGCGATCCGAAGTATCGCGGCAATGTGCTGGTGCTGCAGACCCCGCACAACACCGCGGTGCTGATCGAGCGCGCCACGGGCGTGCAATGGGTGGTGGACATGTGGACCCGCGCCTATGCGCAGAGTCCGGAAGTGATGCCCGTCGATCAGTGGGTCAAGCTCGACTGAATTCGGCGTCAACCTCGGGTAGTTGTCACGGAACTCCGGTTCCGGGTTGGCCGGAACCGGAGTTCTGCCGTGCGCTTCGATCGCGACTCGCGGTTCTCACGCGTATCGGGTCGAGAGTCGGCGAAGCTTAGTCGCAGACGTTGAAGGTCCGCCAGCGCCAGCCGTAGGGCGTCGGGACGCGGCGGGTCACGTAGCAGCTTCCGTAGCCGTAACCGACATAGCCGATCCCGAGGGCCGGGCCGTGCCAGTGATGATGGCCCCAGCCGTGGTGATGGTGATGCTTCCAGCCGCCGCCGGCGGAGGCGGTGGTCGGCGCCAGCGCGACGGCGCTGAGCGATGCGGCGGCAAACAGCCCAAGGGCGATCTTGCGAAACATGGTCGTTCTCCTCGTGATACGCGCGATGCGCGGTTCATTGTGCGGTTCGATTCAAGTCTGCCTGGTCCGTCGATGGCCGATCGGACCCGCCCATCGCCCGTTCGTCGCAAGCCGTCGCGGACGGGTTCACGTTGTGCGAGCGGGATTTTTCGAGGATTTGGCGTTGAACGATCGGCCGTTCGGCGCGACCAAGGCCGCGCGCTCAGGCGAGCGCCAGCTCGCTGTCGTCGAGCGCCGCGGCGAGATCGCGCGACCGCGTCACCACACAGACCAGCATCGGCTCGGTGCGACCGCGGATTTCGACCTGCTCGGTCGGCAGCGCGTCGTCGGCGACGCCGGCGGTGGCGCGTAGTTCGTCGGACAGCAGCGTCTCGCAGCCGAGCGTCTTGGTCATGTCCTGCAGTCGCGACGCGACGTTGACGGAGTCGCCGAGCGCGGTGAACACCATGTGGTCGCGGTAGCCGATCTCGCCGACCACGACTTCACCGCCGTGGATGCCGATGCCGAAGCGGATCGGCTCCGGCAGGTCGTGGCCGAGGAAGCTGTTGAGTTCGTCGATCGCGGCGGCGATCATGCTGGCGGCGCGGATCGCGTTGCGGCAGGCGTCGCGCGGCGAATGTTCGAGCCCGAACAGCGCCAGCAGGCCGTCACCGACGAACTGATTGGGCTGGCCGCCGCAGGCGATCACGCTGCGCGACACCGCGCCGAGGAAACGGTTGACGATGAACACGGTGTCGAACGGCAGCCTGGTTTCGCCGAGCTTGGTCGAGCCGCGCATGTCGACGAACATGCTGACCAGGTAGCGCTCCTCCCCGATCCGCGCGGCCCGCGCCGCACGCCGCGCCGCGGCCACGTTGCGCGGCGGAAACACCGGGACGAAGTCGAGGTCGTGGGTCGGCCTGAGCTGACAGGCGAGGCGGATCGAGGGATCGTCGCCTGCGCCGATCGAGGCGAGCACGAACGCCTCACGGCTCGACGGCGGCGGCAACATCGCCGGATCGCCGAGCACGCGGATGCGGCAGGTCGAACAGCGGGCGCGGCCTCCGCAGGCGGAGGCGTGCGGAATGTTGTGGCGCAGGCTGGCTTCGAGCACGGTGAGACCCTTCCTCACCCGGATGCTGCGGTCGCCGCCATAGCTCAGCCGGATCATGCCGCCGCGCCGCTCGGCGATCGCACGCACCCCGCGGCCGAGCAGGGCCGATCCGATCAGGCCGAGATAGACCATCAGGAATCCGCCGCCGATTGCGTCCAGCGTCACTTGCTGCTGCGGAGTGCCGAGATTGGCCGGCCCGAGATTGGCGGCCTGCCATTGCGGCGAGGCGGACTCGCGCGCCACCTCGCGTCCGCCCTGGTAGAAGCCGAGCAGCGCCAGCGTCGGAATCAGCACCGCGGCCGCGAGCAGCCACGGCGTCGCGCGGCGGAACGCCGGCTTGATCCGCAGCCAGATGTACAGGCCGATGCAGCCGTGGGTCCAGGCGATCAGCATCACCGCCACCATCAGCCAGGCCCGATAGGGCGGAGCGGCGACGAAGTAGCTGTACAAGACCTGCGGATACAGCCGGTCCTGGTCATACAGCACGTTGCCAAGGCGCATCGCGATGACGTGGCCATAGATCAGCAGTGGTACCGACAGGCCGAGCGCGAGCTGCAGCGGCTCCAGCGTCCTCCAGCGGAACTGGCGACGCTGATACAGCGCCCACAGCCCGAGCCCGCCATGGATCGCGACCGAGCCGTAGAACAGGATCGTCACCGGCAGAAACTGCCAGACCGCGAGATGCCACATCACGCCGTCGTGCAGCGCCTCGGCCGAGATGTTGCCGAGCGCGTGATTGAGGAAATGACTGAGCAGGTAGGCGAACAGCACCAGGCCGCAAAACATCCGCACCTGCCGAACGCCGATACGGCGGAGCCAGGCGGGGGCGGCTGCGTCCTGGTTGCTGTGCGGCTTCGCTCGCGTCGCCATGGATGACTGCATACCTCGACCGTGTCATTCCGGGATACGCTGCACAAGCAGCGCAGGCCCGGAATCCCTAACCCCATCGGTGGTTTTGGATACCGGGCTTGCTTGGTTCGCGCCCCGGAGTGACGACGTTTGTGTCAGCAGGTGCCGATCAGCACAAGGAAAGATCAGCAGAGTGTGTTGCAGACGCGTGCAACATCCCGCCTGACCACTACTCTTCCTTCTCGCGCTTCTTCATCAGGTCCTTGACGAGGTCGCCGAGCTGCGGGCGCGGCAGGGCGTCGAACGGCAGCGGGCGGGTGAGGTCGATCGCTGCGATTCCGAGCCTGGCCGTCAGCATGCCGTTGACAACGCCTTCGCCGAGCTTGGCCGACAGCCGCGACGCGAGGCCATGGCCGAGCACGGACTGCATCACGCTGTCACTGAGCGCGATGCCGCCGGTGACCGCGAGGTGGGAGACCGTCTGCCGCATCAGCTTCATCATCCCGATCGCGCCGGGGCGGCCGCCATACAGCCGGGCGAGCTGGCCGATCAGCCTGGTCGCGGCGATCGCCACGAACAGCACGTCGATCAGCGCCTTCGGACTGATCGCGGTGACCAGCGAGACGCGCTGGGCGGCCTTGGAAATCAACGCACGCGCTTCGAGGTCGAGCGGCGTCATCAATTCACGCTCGGCGAGCCGGATCAGGTCGGCACCGTCGATGATGTCGTCGACGTGCTTCTGCAGCGTGGAGCGGCCGCGCGCGAGCTGCGGGTTGGGATGCTCGAATTTCAGCAGCTCGCGGACGATGGCGCGGGCTTCTGCGCTGTTGTCGGTCTGCAGCACCCGCGCGGCGCGGGCGTGGAGCTGTTCGATCCGCGCCAGCCGGATCAGCCCGAACGCCTCGCGGCCGATGATGATCGCCAGCGAGCCGCCGGCGAGCAGCGCCAGCACCATGCCGATGGTGCCGAGCGTCTGGCTCTGCGCGAACAGATCCTCGACCAGCTTGCTGATCCACAGCCAGAACGCCAGCGTGGCGAGGCCGGTCGCAGCGCTCCAGAACAGCGTGCCCCAGCGAAAGCCCTTCTTCGGGTCGATGATGCTCTTCGGAGCTTTCGGCGCAGCGATCGGCGGCTCGGCCTCGCGGGCGAGTTCGATCCGGGCGCGCGGCGGCGGTGGCGGCGGCGGGGCCGCAGCGGCGGCGACGCTGGGCTTGGGCTCGGCCTTTGCGGCGGACTTGGCCGCGTGGCCGCCGTCGTCGGAATCGATCAGCACCACGCTCGGGTCGGTGAGCTTGAAGGTCGCCGGCCGGCGAGGAGGAACCCGCTCGGTCATTGCAGTCTGTCTCCGATCAGGAACTGGAGCGCGCGGTCGAGGCGGATGTGAGGCAGCGCCGGCCCCTCCGGATCATGGCTGACGAGCCGCGGTGGCCGGAAGCGGAGGAAGCGGAAATCGGCCTCCTGGTGCGAGCCGGCCGCCAGCCCGCGGAAGGTGTCCTCGCCGCGAAACAGGCCCTGGAGGTTGGTCGGCAGATCGCCCGGGAAGGTGGCGACCTCGGTTTCGCCGTCGAACACCTCGCCCTCGGCTATTTCGCCGGCGATCGGGGTGCCGACGATCGACGGCAGCCGGTCGCGGCCGCGCTGCACCTGGGCCTCGCGGGTGGCGCGGACGGCGGCCATCGCCACCACGTCGACCTTGGCGCCGGCGTACTCGGCGCGCTGCATTGCCTGCTCCACCAGCTTGCGCAGGATCGCCTCCAGCCGGTCGTGGCTGGAATGGTGCAGATGGTCGGCCTTGGTGGCGGCGAACAGGATGCGATCGATCCGCGGCCGGAACACCGAGCTGAGCAGCGTCGAGCGGCCGACCCGGAAGCACTCGAGGATGCCGGTCAGCGCCGCTTCGAGATCCTGCAGCGCTTCGGGGCCGGCATTGAACGCCGATAGCGCGTCCGCCAGCACGATCTGGCGGTCGAGCCGGGCGAAGTGATCGCGGAAGAACGGCCGCACCACCGCGTCCTTGTAGGCTTCGAACCGGCGCCGCATCATCGCCCACAGCGAGCCGTCCGGCGCGGTGCCGTCCGCCGGCACGTCGAGCGGCGCGAAGGTCAGCGCCGGCGAGCCGGCGAGATTGCCGGGCATCAGGAAGCGGCCCGGCGGCAGCAGGCTCATCGCGAACTGCTCGTCGCGGCAGGCGCGCAAGTAAGCGGTGAACAGCCGCGCGGCTTTCAGCGTTTCCTGCTCGTTCTCGCGTCCCTTGGGATCGAGCGTGGCGAGATGGGCGTGCCATTCACGCGCCACCCGGGCCCGCGGGTCCTGCCGCGACAGTGCCAGGCTCTCGGCCGCCCAGCGCTCGTAAGTCTTGGTCAGCAGCGGCAGGTCGAGCAGCCATTCGCCCGGATAGTCGACGATGTCGAGCGTCAGCGTCTGCTCGGAACCGTTCTTGCGCTGATAGTCGATCACCAGCCGCAATTCGCTGATGTCGACCGTCGAGCTCGGCCATTGCCGCTGCTCGATCAGCGTCGCCAGGAAATTCTCGTAGGCGAAACGCGGCACCGCGTCGTCGGGCTGCGGCGCCAGCCGCGCCGTGGCGATCCGCCCGGTCGACATCGACTCGAAGATCGGAAACCGGCCGCCGCGGCACAACCCATGCACGAGGGCGGTGATGAACACCGTCTTGCCGGCGCGCGACAGACCGGTGACGCCGAGCCGGATGGTCGGATTGAACAGGTTCTCGCCGTAGTCCTTGAGCGCCCGCGCCGACAGCCACGCATCTTCGAGCAGATTGGAAAAATTGAAGGCCATGCGCGCCAAGGTTCAATCTTCAGATGTCGCCGGCGAAACTAACCGGAAACCGCCGATTCGTGCGACAATCCGACCTGCCCGGCCGGTCTTGGCTTTGCCGCCTTCTGGGCGGAAAATTCGAGCTCCATCGGCGGCGGCCATGGCCGATCGTGTCGCCTTGCGTGTATCGCATTGCCACACCACGTCATGAATGCGCCAGATCAATTCAGATAGGCTGTTCTCGAAAGGGATGCTTGCTCCGCAATGACGATCTTCCGCCTGAAGCAAATCGTTTCGCATGCCAGGATCGACGCCAAGGGCGCGGTCCACTGGAACTACGATCGCGCCGAGCTGATCGCCGATGGCGTGGTGCATGTGCTGGGCCTCGTCGCCGGGTTGATCGCCGCCACCGCGCTGGTCACGCTGACCGGCGTGTTCGCCTCCACGCCCACGATAGTCTCGGTATCGGTGTATGTCGCCGGGCTGCTGGCGATGCTCGGACTGTCGGCCGCGTACAATCTGTGGCCGGTGTCGCCGCGCAAATGGCTGCTGCGGCGGTTCGACCATTCGGCGATCTACATTCTGATCGCCGCAACCTACACGCCGATCATCAGCCAGATCAAGGATCAGATGTTCGGTCTGGCGCTGCTCGCCGGCGTCTGGGGCGTTGCGGTGGTCGGCATCCTGCTCAAGCTGTTCAAGCCCGGTAAGTTCGACAAACTGTCGGTCGGGCTGTATCTCGCGCTCGGCTGGAGCGGCATCATCGCTTACGATCAGGTGGTCGAGACATTGCCGACCACCGCGATGTGGTTCCTGGCGATCGGCGGACTGCTGTATACGCTCGGCGTGATCTTCCACGCCTGGCGGCGGCTGCGGTTCCAGAATGCGATCTGGCATGCCTTCGTGCTGGTCGCGGCCGGCTGCCACTACGTCGCGGTGATGGATCTGGTGCTGGCGTAGCGGTCGCCGGATCTTTCCGATATGAACGCCCCCGCCAACAACAAGCGGGGGAAACAACCATGCAGATCGCGGGCAAAGTCGTCGTCGTCACCGGCGGCGGCAATGGAATCGGGCAGGCGCTGTGCGAAGCCTTTCACAAGGCCGGCGCCGCCAAGGTCGTGGTCGCTGACCTCGATCAGGCCCGCGCCGAAGCGGTCGCCGCGTCGATCGGCGGCGCGGCTTTCAAGTGCGACGTGGCCAATGAGGCCGACATCAAGCATGTGATCGAGGAGACCGAGCGCCAGTTCGGGCCGATCGACCTGTTCTGCTCCAATGCCGGAATCGGCGGCGGCTTCGATCCGGTGGCGGAGAACGCCGGCGGCTCCTCCGACGAGCCGTTCATGAAGAGCTGGATGATCCACGTGATGGCGCATGTCTACGCGGCGCGGCATCTGGTGCCGCGCTATCGGGCGCGCGGCGGCGGTTACTTCCTCAATACCATCTCGGCGGCGGGACTGCTGTCGCAGGTCGGCAGCCCGGCCTATTCGGCCACCAAGCACGGCGCGGTCGGCTTCGCCGAAAGCCTGGCGATCGCCCACAAGGCGCACAACATCCGGGTCTCGATCCTGTGCCCGCAGGGCGTCGCCACCAACATGCTGCGCGGCCTGCCCGAGGGGCCGCAATCCGCCGACGGCAATCTGTCACCGGAGCAGGTGGCGAAGGACGCGCTGCAGGGCATCGAGCAGGAAACCTTCCTGATCCTGCCGCACCCGCAAGTGATCGATTACATGCGCAAGAAGACCGAGAACTACGACCGCTGGATCGGCGGCATGGCCAAGATCCAGGCCAAGCTGCGCGAGACCTTCGGCGGCAAGGCGTAGCAGGCCGCGTTCGGATCGGCCGCGGGGCGGCAGCGCAGGCTGCCGGCCCGCTTCAGTATGTCGCGCCCGTCGTCAGGGTCCGGATCGGTCCCCGCGCGTTCCGCTCAGGTGCGATCATATCATTGCGGCTCGATCCGCCATTCTTTGCACGCCAGCGTACCGTCGATCGTGGCGGTGCGCGTTGTTCTCGGCAGCCAACGGAGATCTTCATGACTGATCATCCCCATCGTCGACCAAGCCTCGTGTCGCGCAGCCTCGCGGCGATCGTCCTCACCGGCATCTATTGCTTCAGCTTCGCCGGCGCGGCGGCGGTGGTCTCCGGCGTGACGAGTACGGAAGCGCAGGCGCAGCGCGGCCGCGGGCGTGGACGCGGCAGAGGCTATCGCGGCCGGGGCCGCGGGCGCGGCTGGCAGAGCGGTCGAGGACGCGGGCGCGGGAGTTACGGCCGCCGCTGCGTCGTCAACGCGGCCGGCGTCCGGATCTGCCTGTAACCGTCAGGCTGCCCGCACGATCTCGCGGACGTGGTCGAGGGTTTCCTCGATCATGTCCGTGTCGACGTCGAGATGCGTGCAGGCGCGGATTCGTCCGTCCATCATCGCGAGCACCACGCCGCGGGCGCGCAACCCGGCCACCAACGCAGGCCCGGAGACGCCGGCTCGGTCCGGCCTGAAAAACACCAGATTGGTCTGCGGCGTCTGCACCTCGACGCCGTCGATCTGCGCCAGTCCTGAGGCGAGGCGGCGCGCGTTGGCATGATCGTCGGCGAGGCGATCGACGTGATGATCGAGCGCGTACAGGCACGCCGCGGCGATCACGCCGGATTGCCGCATCGAACCGCCGAGCCGCTGCTTCCAGCGCCACACCTCGTCGATGAAGTCGCGCGGCCCGGCCAGCACCGCGCCGACCGGGGCGCCGAGGCCCTTGCTGAAATCGATCCACACCGAATCCCAGCCCTTCGTCATCCGCTCGGTCGAGACGCCGGTGGCGACCACCGCGTTCATCAGCCGGGCGCCGTCGATGTGGGTCCACAGTCCGGAATCCTTGCCGGCGCCGGCGACCGCATCGAGCGTGGCCTGCGGCCAGATCGTGCCGCCGCCGATATTGGCGGTCTGCTCGGCGCTGACCATCACCTGCGGCGGCTCGTAGCGGTTCTTCGGATGCAGCGCGGCGCGAAACGCGTCCAGCGAGAACTGGCCGTCGTCGCCGTCCAGCCCGGTGATCTGGAAGCCGCCGAGCGCGGCGTGCGCGCCGCCTTCGCGCGACAGGATGTGCGCGGTGCGATGCGCGATGATCTCGTCGCCGGGGCGGCAGGTCGCCAGCGTGGTGGTGACGTTGCACATCGTCCCCGAGGGGAGGAACACCGCGGCCTGTTTGCCGAGCAACGCCGCGACGCGCTCCTGCAACAGGTTGGTGGTCGGATCGTCGCCGGTCTGCTCGTCGCCGACCTCGGCGCGCGCCATCGCCTCGCGCATCGCCGGCGTCGGCCGGGTCTGGGTGTCCGACAACAGATTGATCCGCGCCGGCGGCGCGTTCGGATCGGGCGGGGAAGGGGTGTAGGCCATACCCGAGGCTAACATGACGGGCGCGAAGCGGAAGGTATTTGCCCGGACACGATCAGGTCAGCGGGATGTGATCGCTACCATCCCCCCACACACGTCATTCCGGGGCGGTCGCGTCAGCGAGCGAATCCGGAATCCCGCAATTGTTGGACGCTGCGTTGCCACTCACCCCGCTGAACGGTCCTTCGCTATATCCTCCAGATTCCGGGTTCGCGCTTCGCGCGCCCCGGAATGACAAGAACTCTTTCGAACACACCGCGCAAACAAAAAGGCCCCGGCGAACCGGGGCCTTGATGCATCGGACTGAGCAGCAATCAGTACGAAGAAAGCGCTTCGCCTTGCAGCGGAGCAGCTGTTAGCGCGAATAGAATTCGACGATCAGGTGCGGCTCCATCTGCACCGCGAACGGCACGTCGGAGAGAGCCGGGATGCGCGCGAACTTCGCGGTCATCTTGTTGTGGTCGACTTCGATGTAGTCGGGCACGTCGCGCTCGGCGAGCTGGCTGGCTTCGAGCACGAAGGCGAGCTGCTTGGAGGCTTCCTTGACCTCGATCACGTCGCCGACCCGCACCTTGTAGCTCGGGATGTTGACGCGCTTGCCGTTGACCTTGATGTGGCCGTGATTGATGAACTGGCGGGCCGCGAACATCGTCGACACGAACTTGGCACGGTACACCACGGCGTCGAGACGGCGCTCGAGCAGGCCGATCAGATTCTCGCCCGAGTCGCCCTTCAGACGGGTCGCCTCGACATAGATAGCGTGGAACTGACGCTCGGAAATGTTGGCGTAGTAGCCCTTCAGCTTCTGCTTGGCGCGCAGCTGGACGCCGAAGTCGGACAGCTTGCCCTTGCGGCGCTGGCCGTGCTGGCCGGGGCCGTATTCGCGGCGGTTGACCGGGCTCTTCGGACGGCCCCAGATGTTCTGGCCCATCCGGCGGTCGATTTTATACTTGGCTTCAGCGCGCTTTGTCATCGCGTCCTCTGGGGTTGGAGTTGTGAGGAAACGCGCCCTCCTGTGCTCGGGAAAATTCCCCAGCCGACAGGTCCGTCCTTAAAGCATAAGGGGAGGACCACGGGTCGCGAAACGCAACGCGGGCCGAAACCGGCCCGCGAGCGGGGGCTTTCTAGGGGCAAAGCCCGGGGATGTCAATTCGGGCCGGGCAGTCGGAAGCGGGCTCAGGCCGCTTCGAGGGTCTGCTCGTACGCTCTCAGCCGCTGGGCGAGCGGCGCGGCCAGTGGCCGGTCGCCAGCAGCCAGCGCGGTATTGGCGAGCCGCACCGCCTCGGCTTCGACAGCGGCCTCGCGGCTCAACTTCCGCTGCGCGTAGAGCCATCGCGCCACCTTGGCCCAGTCCCATAGCGGGCTATCCGAGGTCACCCGGACGCTGGGCGCGGGGAAATCCCGGCTGCGCTGGCCCTTCGCGTATTGGGTCAGGGCTGCCCTGGTGAGACCGCAGCGCGCGGCGATGTCGGACAGATTGACCAGCGGGTCCGGTTCGATCCGCTCGACCTTGGCGCCCGCGGCCTCGACCGCGGCAACTGCCGAAGCGATCGCATCGCCCATCGACTCTGCCTCGCGCGCGAAGTCGAGCACGATGTGGCCCTTCTGGAACGCGATGGCGGCGTCGTCGCATCCGGCGTTGAAGAACCGGTCGGCGAAGTCTTCGGCCGCGGGGGAGAGACCGGAGGCAACGATACTGAATTCATAGGCCTTCACTATCATCCTCCTGCTTGGCGTGGGGACAGCGTGCGATCTGGCGCAGCAGTTGCCGCGCATGGTTCTCCGGATTGCGCGGCGTCGACCAGATGAACAGCACACAGCCGTCGCGATCGTGATGCGGGCACAGCAATCGGCCCCACGCATGGCCGCCGACTTTGCTCCAGCTCCAGCCCAGCGCTTCGGCGTGGCTGACCGCCGCCTCGATTTCCTTGTTCGGATGGGACGGCCGCTTTGCCATCCTGACGCCCGTGCTGGACGGCTGTTAACATATGTCAACAGGCTTGCGAATTCAAGGCCCGGCTGCGGTCCGGAGCGCCCGGGCTGGGCGGTCCAGGCGCTCGATCTCAGCCGCGATCGTGGTGTTCAGCACCTGTTCCAGCCGGGTCGTCAGCCGCGCGATCGGGGCAGCGTCGATCACCCGGTGGTCGAACCGGACGATCACCTCCAGGCGGCCGTCGTCGGCGAGTCGGCCGTAGCTCAGGATGTAGGGACCGGGGCTGACCGGGTAGAGGTCGCCGGGACCGAAGGCCGACACCGAGGACAGCCCAAAGCTGCCGAAGAAGTTCGCCCGCGGCCGGTCCAGCGACATCCCGGCCCACCAGGCGATCCGCCGCAGCGGCCATGGCATCCGGCTGATCCGCAGCAGCTTGCGGAACATCGGCACGCTGTCGATCGGCGCGGTGCTGGCGCTGCGGATGATCGCATCGACCTCGGGCAGCGGTAGCGTGTCGGCAGCAGTCACCTTCTGCATCAGCACGCAGTCTTCGCCGTCGATGCGGCGGGCGACCGCGATCATGCCGACGCTCTTCGGCACCTCGAAGAAGTGCGGCCACGGGAAGTCGATATACAGCGTGCGCAGCAGCGGCTCGTCGCGGGCCACCAGGCTGAACGCCTTGGCGAAGATCGCAGCGAAGCCGGGCGGCGACGCCGCCGCGGCCCGTGCCCGCGCCAGCGGGCCGAGATGTAAGGTGCGGCGATAGCTGATCAGCGGCACGCCCTGCGAGGCGCGCATCAGATCCACGATCAACCTTCGCGGTGCCGAGATCCGGCGAGTTTTGCCCCGCATTACTTCGCGGGCGTCGCCAGCGGCTTGGTCTTGTCGACCACCCACACCGCCATCACCTTGGCGCCCTTGTCGCCGTGCACCTTGGCATCGTGCACCACGCCGGCCGGGATGACGTAGGAGTCGCCGGCCTTGAGGTGCTTGTCGGGTTCACCGTCGACGCTCATCACCGCTTCGCCCTCGAGCAGATAGCCGGTCTCGATGCCGGGATGGGTGTGGCGTCCGATGCTGCCGCCCGGCGGCAGCTCGGCGAGCCCGCTGACGGTGACGTAACCGTCGGGGAATTCGACTTTCTGCAGCGGCGTGCGTTTGATGCCGCTCTGCTGCGCGACGGCGGCGCCGCAGGCGGCGACCAGCGCGCACGCGACCAGGATGTGACGCGAGAATCTGATTGTCATTTGGGCTCCTCCGGCGCCGAAACTAGCAGCGTCGTCGCAGGCGGAAAAGCGCTCAGGCCGGAACCCGGCCGCCGAAGTAAGGCGCCAGCGCCGCGCACGCGCGCGGATGTCGTCCGGAGGTGAAGATCATCGTCGCCCCGGGGGCATCGGCATGGCCGGTGGCGGGCCCGAGCAAGGTGACGACGCGGCGGGCGATCGCGGGCGCCGGATCGATCCAGTCGACCGGCCAGGGGGCGAGGCGAACCAGCCGATCGAGCAGCAGAGGATAATGCGTGCAGGCCAGCACCACCGCATCGGTGCGGCCGCGTTTGGCGTCGGCTTCGACAAAGCACGGCGCGATCTCGGCGCGAATCGCCGCGTCGGTCACCTCGCCGCCGCCGAGCGCGGTTTCAGCCAGCGTGGCGAGCCGCACCGAGCCGACCAGCGACACCTCGCAGCCCTGGGCAAAATCGCGGATCAGCGCCCGGGTATATTCGAGCCGCACCGTCGCACTGGTGCCGAGCACCGAGACCCGCTTGCTGTGCGATCCGGCGCAGGCCGGCTTGATCGCCGGCACGGTGCCGACGAACGGCACCCGGTAGTTCGCCCGCAGCGGCGCCAGCGTCATGGTCGAGGCGGTGTTGCAGGCGATCACGACGAGGTCCGGCGCGTGCGCGGCGATCAACTCGCCCATCAGCGGCACGACGCGGCCGATCACCGCTTCTTCGCTGCGCTGGCCGTAGGGAAAGAACGCGTCGTCGCCGACATAGACGTAGCGGGCGTCGGGGCGGGCCCGGACCACTTCGCGCAGCACGGTCAGGCCGCCGAGGCCCGAATCGAACACCAGGATTGTAGGGAGCGAGGTCACGCGGCGACCTTACCCGATCTTGGTTAGCTTTCGGTTGTGTTTGCCGCGACGCTGACCTGCGGAGGCAGCAAGGCCGCGCCGGTCAGTGGCTGTCGGCGACCTCGGTCGGCGGCACCTTCCGCTTCACGCGCTTGATCGTGCCGGAGAACGTGAACAGCGGCCGCTCGCCGCTCTTCAGAATCCCGCGGACGAAGATCAGCGACTTGCCGGCCCGGGTAACCTCGCCGGTCGCCTCGATCAGCTCGCCCTCGAATGCCGCGTCGAGGAATTCGGCGCCGAACGCCACCGTCACGCCCGGTCCCTGCAACTCGCGGACGGCGATTGCGAACAGGCAGTAGTCCGCGAAGGTCATGAAGCAGCCGCCGTGCACCGCCTTCATGCCGTTGAGGTGCTTCTTCTCGACCCGGAAGGCGCAGCGCACGCGGCCGTCGTCGTCGATCCGGTGCCAGAACGGGCCGTTATGGGATTCGAACGTGTCGCGGCTCCAGGTCCGCCAGCCGGCAAATTCGCCTTCGGTTGCAATCAGGAGGTCCGGGCGACCTGGGTGGATCGGTTCGGCGGTGGGCTGCAAGGGGTGTTATCCTTTGGTCTATCGTTTGGTCCATAAAACTGATGCCGCGCTGCAATGCAAATCCACAAATCTAATTGACACTGCGCAATTGGCAGGCAGGTCGCCGCTGTATACCCTCCCGGGCCGCAAAACCGGCCGCGTGAGGGAGAATAGAATGAGCGACCAGATCAAGTATGTGCTGGACGAGGAGAACATCCCGAAGTCCTGGTACAATCTCAACGCCGACTTCCCGACGCCGATGCCGCCGGTGCTGCACCCGGGCACGCATCAGCCGGTCGGCCCGAGCGATCTGGAGCCGCTGTTTCCGATGGAGCTGATCCTCCAGGAGGTGGCGACCGAGCGCTACATCGAGATTCCCGAGCCGGTGCGCGACGTGTTCCGGATGTGGCGGCCGGCGCCGCTGATCCGCGCGCGGCGGCTGGAGCAGGCGCTCGGAACCCCGGCCAAGATCTACTTCAAATACGAAGGCGTCTCGCCGGCCGGTTCGCACAAGCCGAACACCGCGGTGCCGCAGGCCTGGTACAACAAGCAAGCCGGCATCAAGAAGCTGTCGACCGAGACCGGCGCCGGGCAGTGGGGCAGTTCGCTGGCGTTCGCCGGCTCGCTGTTCGGGCTGGAAGTGCTCGTCTTCCAGGTCCGCGTGTCGTACGATCAAAAACCGTATCGCCGCGCGCTGATGGAGACCTACGGCGCCCGCTGCATCGCGTCGCCGTCGAACGAGACCGATTGCGGCCGCGCCATCCTGGAGAAGACTCCGAACAGCCCCGGCTCGCTCGGCATCGCGATTTCCGAAGCGGTCGAAGTCGCGGCGAAGAATCCGGACATCAAATACGCGCTCGGCTCGGTGCTCAACCACGTGATGCTGCACCAGACCATCATCGGCCAGGAAGCCATCGCGCAATGCGAGATGGCGGGCGACGATCCCGACGTGATCATCGGCTGCGCCGGCGGCGGCTCGAACTTCGCGGGCCTCGCTTTTCCGTTCCTCGGCCTGCAGCTGCGCGGCGGCCGCAAGCGGCGCATCATCGCGGTCGAGCCGGCGGCGTGCCCGACGTTGACCCGCGGCACCTACGCGTATGATTTCGGCGACACCGCGCATCTCACCCCGCTGGTGAAGATGCACACGCTCGGCTCGACCTTCATGCCGCCGGGCTTCCACGCCGGCGGCCTGCGCTATCACGGCATGAGCGGGATGGTGTCGCACGCCTACGAGCTCGGCCTGATCGAAGCCCGCGCCTATCAGCAGGTCGGCTGCTTCGAAGCCGGCGTGCAGTTCGCCCGCACCGAAGGCATCGTGCCGGCGCCGGAATCGACCCACGCGGTGCGCTGCGCGATCGACGAGGCGCTGCGCTGCAAGGAGGAGGGCAAGTCGGAGACGATCCTGTTCAACCTCTCCGGCCACGGCCATTTCGACATGCAGGCCTACATCAACTACTTCGAAGGCAAGCTGGTCGATCAGGACTACGACGAAGCCGACCTCGCCACCGCGCTGGCGGGCTTGCCGGCGGTCGCGGCCTGAGCAGCACGGGCGTCCCCCTCGGACGCCCCATCCAAGAACGACGTCATGCCCGGGCTTGACCCGGGCATCCACGTGTTCGGCCACGGTGCCCGCGGTCGTGGATGGCCGGGACGAGCCCGGCCATGACGGATCGGGCAAGATCCTTCGCCAGATCAACGGGTTCGCAGCGATCGCCGGCCCCGAGCGCCATCCCCAGGCGCGCAGAAAAGCCTTTCCCCTTTGGGCCGATCTTTCTACATAACAGCCATCGCGCCGGCCCCTCCGGCGTGCCGAGGAATGCTGCCCTATGTCCGCTCCCGAGCCGAAGATCACCCCGGAACTGATCGCCAGCCATGGCCTCAAGCCGGACGAATATCAGCGCATTCTCGATCTGATCGGGCGCGAGCCGACTTTCACCGAGCTCGGCATCTTCTCGGCGATGTGGAACGAGCACTGCTCGTACAAGTCGTCTCGGATCCATCTCAAGGGGCTGCCCACCAAGGCGCCGTGGGTGCTGCAGGGGCCGGGCGAGAACGCCGGCGTGATCGACATCGGCGACAATCAGGCGGTGGTCTTCAAGATGGAGAGCCACAACCATCCGAGCTACATCGAGCCGTATCAGGGCGCCACCACCGGCGTCGGCGGCATCCTGCGCGACGTCTTCACGATGGGCGCACGGCCGATCGCCTGCCTCAACGCGCTGTCGTTCGGCGATCCGAGCCATCCCAAGACCCGGCACTTGGTGTCCGGCGTCGTCGCCGGTGTCGGCGGCTACGGCAATTCGTTCGGCGTGCCCACCGTCGGCGGCCAGACCCGGTTCCACACCCGTTATGACGGCAACATCCTGGTCAACGCGATGGCGGTCGGCCTCGCGGACGCCGACAAGATCTTCCTCGCCGCCGCCTCGGGCGTCGGCATGCCGATCGTCTATCTCGGCTCCAAGACGGGGCGTGACGGCATGGGCGGCGCCACCATGGCGTCGGCTGAGTTCGACGAGGGCTCGGAGGAGAAGCGCCCGACCGTTCAGGTCGGCGATCCCTTCGCCGAGAAGCTGCTGCTCGAAGCCTGCCTCGAGATCATGGCCAAGGACTGCGTGATCGCCATCCAGGACATGGGCGCGGCGGGTCTGACCTGCTCGGCGGTCGAGATGGGCGCCAAGGGCGACCTCGGCGTCGAGCTCGATCTCGACATGGTGCCGACCCGCGAGACCGGCATGACCGCCTACGAGATGATGCTCTCCGAAAGCCAGGAGCGCATGCTCATGGTGCTGAAGCCGGAGAAGGAAAAGGAAGCCGAAGAGATCTTCAAGAAGTGGGGCCTCGACTTCGCGATCGTCGGCTACACCACCCCGACCAAGCGCTTCGTGGTCAAGCATGGCGGGCAGGTGAAGGCCGACCTGCCGATCAAGGAGCTCGGTGACGAGGCGCCGGTGTACGACCGTCCCCACGTCGCATCGCCGCAACTGCCGATCGTCCAGGCCCGCGAAGTCAACGCGCCGATCGGTGTGTGCGAGGCGCTGGAGAAGCTGCTGGCGACGCCGGACCTGTGCTCCAAGCGCTGGGTGTGGGAGCAGTACGACCACGTCATCGGCGGCAACACCGTGCAGCGCCCGGGCGGCGATGCCGCGGTGGTCCGGATCGAGGACGGACCGAAGGGGCTGGCGCTTACCGTCGACGTCACGCCGCGCTATTGCGAGGCCGATCCGTATCAGGGCGGCAAGCAGGCGGTGGCCGAAGCCTATCGCAACATCACCGCGGTCGGCGGCAAGCCGCTGGCGATCACCGACAACTTGAATTTCGGCAATCCGGAACGGCCCGAGATCATGGGCCAGCTGGTCGGCTGCCTGAAGGGCATCTCGGAGGCCTGCATCGCGCTCGACTCGCCGATCGTCTCCGGCAACGTGTCGCTCTACAACGAGACCTCGGGTCGCGGCATCCTGCCGACCCCGTCGATCGGCGGTGTCGGTCTGCTCGACGACTTCACCAAATCGGCGACGCTCGCCTTCAAGGCCGAAGGCGAGGCGATCCTGCTGATCGGCGAAACCAAGGGCTGGCTCGGACAGTCGGTGTATTTGCGCGACGTCTGCGGCCGCGAAGAGGGCGCGCCGCCGCCGGTCGATCTGGCGACCGAGAAGCGCCACGGCGACGTCGTCCGCGGCATGATTCACGCAGGCACCGCCACCGCCGTGCACGACCTGTCCGACGGCGGCCTGCTCGTCGCGCTCGCCGAGATGGCGATTGCCGGCAATATCGGCGCCGCGCTCGACGCGCCCCCGGCCGAGATCGTGTCGCATGCCTGGTGGTTCGGCGAGGACCAGGCGCGCTATCTGATCACGGTGAAGGAAGCCGATCTGCTGGCGGTGATGACCAAGCTGAAGACCGTCGGCGTGCCCTGCACCCAGATCGGCCTCACCGGCGGTCATGCCCTGAAGATCGAAGGCGAGCGCAGTATCGACCTCAAGGCGCTGCGCCACGCCCACGAGCATTGGCTGCCGGACTACATGGGCGGGAAGAACTAACCGCAGTCGCCGTGTCATTCCGGGGCGCTCGCGCTCCGCGCGCCCCGGAATGACAAAAGAGAGAGAACATGTGGCCGAGCGGCACGGGCGATTACTTCTGGTGCTCCCCGCGTTTCCAGCTCGCCAGAACGGCGTCGATCACCATGCCGATCATCGGCTCGGTCTTCGTCCAAGCCATCGTCCGGGTGGCGTGGGGAAACCAGATCATGCCGTGGACAGCGGCGATCAGGCAATCCACCGCCGCCTTGGGGTCGACTTCGGATCGCGTGTGCTCCTGAAGAAACGCGCCGACGGCGCGCTCGAACACCGCATAGGCGCGCACCACCACGGCCGAACGGCCGAACGCAACGCCATCGCCGCTCTGCACGATCTGCATCGACGGCGCCAGCGCGAACAGCGTCTCGAAGTGTTCGAAATGATCGAGCCAGTAACGCATCGCGCCGAGCAACAATTTTCGCAGGCGCAGTTCGCTGTCCGATTCCGCTTCAGCGACGCGTTCCAGTGCGACTGTCGCTTCGAGCATGTCCTGTTCGCGGATTGCGAACAGCAGGTCGCGATGATCCGAGAAGTACTGATAGATCGTGCCTGGTGAGTAACCGGCGGCCGCCGCCACGGCACGTAACGAGTACGCTTCCGAGTTTTTGTTCGCGAGCAACTTTCGACCGGCGGCGACGAACGCAGCGCGGACCCGAGCCTTGGCTTCGGCTGATGTGGCGCGGCTGCGGACGGCGCCGCGAGCCGGGGGAGACCTTCTGAGCATGCGCGATCCTATCGCGTTCGGCCGACGAAATCGCCTCCAGTGAAACTCACTTGCATAATTGAACACGTTCAATTACTGTCGATCCAAGTCCGAAAACGGACAGATGCGTTCAGCATCAAGATCAGGGAGGCTTGATTGATGGCGCTCATCTTCGATTCCCTTCATCGACATCTTCGTCACTCGACCGCGCGGTCGGGCGGGACGTATGCCGCCACGACAGCTCGCTCCGGCGCATTCCGCGCGGGGCGGCGGGCATGACCGGCCGACAGACGCGGCGCGAATTCGGCGTCACTGCGCTCGCCACCGTCCTTGCCTCGACACTGCCGGCGCCGTTCGTCCAGGCCGCCGGCAAGGCCTACGATCCGGGCGCCAGCGACACCGAGATCAGGCTCGGCCAGACCGTGCCGCATTCCGGGCCAGGCTCGCTTTATGGTGTGCTCGGTCGTGTCGGCGAGGCGTATTTCCAGATGCTCAACGAGACCGGAGGCATCAACGGCCGCAAGGTCAAATTCCTCAGCGTCGACGACGGCTACAGCGCGCCGAAATGCGTCGAGGCGACGCGGCGGCTGGTGGAGCAGGAGGAGGTGCTGGCGCTGTTCGGCTCGCTCGGCACCGCTCCGCAGACGGCCGTGCACAAATATCTCAATTCGAAAGGCGTGCCGCAGCTCCTGCTCAACAGCGGCGCGTCGAAATGGAACGACCCGAAGCAATTCAAATGGACCATGGCGGGCCTGCCGCTGTATCCGACCGAAGCGCGGATCCTAGCCCGGCACGTCCTTGCGACGAGGCCGAATGCCCGCATCGGCATTCTGTATCAGAACGACGATTTCGGCCGTGACTTCCTCGGCCCATTCAAGAAGGTGCTGCAGGATGCGGGCGGCACCGCGCAGGTGATCATCGAGCAGAGCTACGACCTCACCGAACCGACGGTGGATTCGCAGCTGATCAATTTGTCCAAGTCCGGCGCGGACGTGTTCTTCAACATATCGACCGGCAAGGCGGCGTCGCAGTCGATCCGCAAGGTCGCCGAGCTCGGCTGGAAGCCGCTGCATCTGCTGTTCTCGAGCTCGACCGGGCGGTCCATCCTGAGCGCCGCAGGGATCGCGAACGCCACCGGCGTCGTCGCGGTGCGCTACGCCAAGGAGGTCGGCGGCCCGACGTGGTCCAACGATCCAGACGTGCTGGCGTTCGAACAGCTGCGCAAGCGCTACCTCCCCAACGTCGATCCGGACAATACGATCGCGTTCGCGGGCTACGGCCAGGCGGTGACGATGGCGGAAGTGCTGCGCCGCTGCGGCGACGACCTCACCCGCGCCAACGTGCTCAAGCAGGCGATCGGGCTCTCCGGCTTCCGTCCGCCGTATTTCCTCGAAGGCATCAGTCACAGCTTCACGGCGGACGACTACACGCCGATGAAGACGCTGTTCGTATCGACGTTCAACGGCGCGGACTGGGACATTTCCGACAAGCCCGTCTCCGAATAGCGGAGTGCGTCCATGCGCGCATCACCCAGCGTCCATTGGCGAGGTCCGCTGCGTGCGCGGGCCTGCCTCGTAGGCAACGACATCCGTTCAGATCGACGGCGGGTTGGGAGATTGCGATGAGCAGTGCAGGGATTGCGGTGACCGAGCTTCCGACCGCACCGGCCGGCATCCTGCCCGGCGACGGGCCATTCTGGGAACGCCTGCCGCCGCGCGATGCGCGCGCCCTGCGGTTGCCCGACGGCATTCTCCTGCAGGATCAGGATGACGTCCGCACGGCGTTTCGCGACAAACGCCTGGTCAATCTGGCGCTGGCGATGCTGCGATCGGATCCCGCGGTCGACCCGGCGTTCATCGAACGCCGCACCAAACAGCTCCTCAGTATGGAGGGGCCCGATCATCTGCGGCTGCGCCAATTGACGATGACGGCGATGTCGCCGCGGGCCGTAGAGGGCTATCGCGCGCGCATGCGGTCTATCATGGAGAACCTGGTGGCGCCGGTGCTGCCGCAAGGCCGCTGCGAAGCGGTCGAGGCGCTGCTGCGGCCCTATCCGATCCCGGTGGTGTGCGCCTTGATGGGCATTCCGGATCAGGACATTGATTTCTTCTCCCGCGTCTCCGCGGATTGGGTCGCGTTCATGCATATGGGCACCGGCGCTGCCGCCGTGTCCTATGCCGCGCATCTGGATATGGACGCCTATCTGCTTCCGGTGATCGAGCGCCGCGAGACGCGGCTCGGCGACGACATGCTCAGCCATCTGCTGCGCGCCGAAGAGGACGGCGACCGGCTGACGCGGCAGGAAATCGTCAACATGATCGGCGGCTTCCTCGCCGCCGGAACCGACACGACGCGCTATGTGCTGGGCAGCGGCCTGTATCTGTTCGCGCAGAATCCCGACCAATGGCAGAAGCTGCGCGAGCGCCCCGAACTGGTCGGGCGCGCGGCCGACGAGATGCTGCGCTGCGCGCCGGCCGGCGGCTTCATCTCGCGCTACGCGTCGACCGACGTCGACGTCAACGGCATCGCCATTCCGAAGGGCACGGCGATCGCGCTGTCGCTGCTGGCGCTGAACTACGACCCGACCATCGTCGCCGAGCCGCACCGTTTCGACATCGAACGCCCGGTGGTGCGGGCGCCGCATCTGACCTTCGGCTTCGGCCCGCACACCTGTCTCGGTCTGCATCTGGCGAAAGCGGAGCTCGAGGAGGCGCTGCTGGTGCTGTCGCGCGCCTTCGTGACGCTGGAGCTCGACGGGCCGTGCGAATGGCGGCCGCCGCACGGCCTGCAGGGGCCGACGCGTCTGCCGATCGCCTTCACCGCCTCGACGGCGGCGAACGGCGAAGCGCGCCGGATGGCCGGCTGACCGGCGCATGTCGGCCGTGGGTGCGGTCTGCCGTAGGCGCCGCAGCTTGCTTCACAGCACCCGGTAGGCGCCCGGGATCCTCCGCAGCAGATAGGTCGTCGCCCAGCTCAGCAGCAGGCCGAGGGTGAACACGATGGCGGCTTTGGCGATCGCCGGCAGATCGTAGTCGTACAGCCAGTATTGCAGCCACAGCATGTAGGCGTAGTGCACCAGGAAGATGCCGTAGGCGTCGTGCTGCAGCGGATCGAGCAGGCTCCAGCCGCCGCGGCGGAAGCGTAAGAAGACCGCCAGGATGGCGAAGATGATCGCGGCGCTGAAGGCGGTGAGCGCGACGCTGTAGCTCGCCTCGTACCACATCGGCAGGTCGTCCGGATTGCCGAGGATGCCGCGCTTAATGCCGATCAGGCCCCACATCCCGAGATACGGCACCAGCGCCACCAGCAGCAACACCCACCATTGCTTCGCCAGCCTGCCGCCGGCGCCGAGCACGCTCTGTTCGGGATGGCAGGCACCGATGCCGGCGCCGATGAAGAAATACGCGGTGTACAGCAGCACCCGGCTGGCCTGCACCGCGAACGGGCCCCATTCGAACCAATAGGTCGAGCCGTAGTAGAGCCGCGACGGCACGTAGAGGATCGCGGTGATCACGAACACTGCGCCGATGAACAGAGCCGGTGATTTGTAGCCGAGCTTGGCCAGATGATTGATCGGGTCGAGCGAATGCCGCGAAATCCGGTACAGCACGCCGCCGATCACGCTGAAGATGAACAGCACCCACAGAAACCACAACGGTCCGCTCGGCCACGGACCGACCGCGATCATGTGCTCGTAGAACTGCGCGAAGGTCTCGGTCGGATTGGCGCGCAGCGCCAGCGCGTAATAGGCGATCGGGATCACAGTGAAGGCCGCGATCACGAACGGGATGCCGAGCCGGATCAGCCGGTCGCGTGCGAGCGAGCCGAATTTCGGCCGGTGGTCCAGGCTCGGCCACAGAAACAGCCCCGACAGCATGAAGAACATCGCCATGAAGAAGCTGTCGGTGGCGAGCACTACGCAATCGAAGCCGATGAACGAGGTCGGATCGGTGTGGCCGAAATAGGTGTAGGGAATCACCGCATGGTGGATCAGCACCAGGATGGTGAGGAAGGTGCGGGTGCGGTCGAGCGACAGGTCGCGCACATGAGAAGCCGCGTGCGCGGTCATGCCGCCGGTGGTGGGATAGGTTACGGTCACGGAATTAGCCCCGCGCGATGCCGCCGGTGAACTACGATACTGCGCAATAGCTGAATCGCCTCTTCGGCGAATTGCTAGGGTTTGAATTCTTCGATTTGAACCTTTTGCGGATAGAACGCCAGATAGCCGGCGATCTCCGCCATCGCCGGAAACGGCTCCTCATAGCTCCACACCGCGTTGGGCTGCGGCTCGCCGCCGGCGACGATGCTGAAATAGCTGGCATCGCCCTTATAGGGGCAATGTGTGACACGCGTGGTCTTTTCCAGCAGGCTCATGTCCGCGTCTTCCCGCGGAATATACTGCACCGGCGGATAGCTCGCCTCCTGCAGCGTCAGCGCGCGGCGGGTCTCGGCGATCACCTTGCCGTCTGCGCTGATCCGGACGCCGTTGGGATTTGCCGTGATCGTGATCGGATGATCGGGGCCGGGGAGCTTCATGGGCGGACCTCAGGGGTGTGTTTCGGGCCGGCGTCACGGTCACCTCGCCGCAATGTGCCGGCGTGGTGGCTTTGAAAGGGGCGCACTGCGATATAGGATGGCGGTTCAGGAATGCCACCGCGCGCCCCGCGCTGGCAGCCGCGACGATCTGGAGGACGACCGAATGCCGATGGATGCCCGCGACATCGAGGCCATGATCAAGGCCGCGATCCCCGACGCGGAGGTGACGATTCGCGACCTCGCCGGCGACGGGGACCACTATGCCGCGACGGTGATCTCGGAGTCGTTCAGGGGCAAGTCGCGTGTCCAGCAGCATCAGATCGTCTATCAGTCGCTGCAGGGGCAGATGGGCGGCGTGCTGCACGCGCTGGCCCTGCAAACCGGCGTGCCGGAAGCCTGACGCCCTCGTCCGACTGTCGCCGCGACCCTAGATGTGGAGCCTCAACAGGTTGTCCTCGGACAGGCCGAGGCGGCTGATGGGTATTTGTGACTTTATGCCGCCGTGGGGCCGGTGCCAATTGTATCGA
>NZ_UFQQ01000067.1 GCF_900218015.1 Rhodopseudomonas pentothenatexigens
CGCCGGGCTCCTTGTATTAGCGCGATCTGCTATCCTTCATCATTCCCTTCGGGGAATGCCCCGTCCCGGACGGCCATCCGGGACGGGGCGCCGGTCGTCGGATCGTTGGGCTTCCAGCCTTGTGGGCTGTTCCTGAGCAAGATCGCGATCGGCTCTTCATCAGGCCCGGATGGTTGAAGGAACCGAGGGTTCGCATCACAAGGAGGGGATGACGAAGATGGCCAAGCTTAGCATGGTCTGCGCCGGAATCGACATCGGCAAACTCAAGCTCGACGCCACGATCAACGGGACCAACGAGTACCTGCAGGTCGACAATTCGCCGGACGGCTACATCGCCTTGGCCGCCTGGCTGCGCCGGCACCACGTCAAGCGGGTCGGAATGGAGGCGAGCGGAGGCTACGAACAGCCGGTGATGGCGGCCCTGCGCCGCGCCGGCTTCGTCGTCGTTTGTCTGCAGCCGGTCCAGGTCCGGGCCTACGCGACGTTCAAGCTGCAACGCGCCAAGAACGACAGGATCGATGCCGCCTTGATCGCGACCTGTACGGCCGCGGTCGCGGAGGTTCGACCGCCGCCGGACCCGCGGTTTTCAGCCCTGGCCTGCCGGTTGACGATGATCGAGCAACTCACCGAAGACGTCGCCCGGCTCAGGACCCGATGTGAAGCCTGTCGCGATCCACACGGTCTCGAGTTCTGGCGCGCCGAGATTGCTCGCCTCAAAGGCTGCATCCGCACCGAACTCAAACAGCTGGTCGCCGACATCCGGATCCACCCGGACCTCGCCGCGCGGCTCGACCTGATCACCAGCGTCGACGGCGTCGGCCTGCGCACCGCCGTCGCCGTACTGATCCGGATGCCCGAGATCGGCAACGTCAGCCGCGAACAAGCCGCAGCCCTGGCCGGCCTCGCTCCTTATGACGACGACAGCGGAAGCCGGGCCGGCCAACGCCACATCGCGTTCGGCCGCGAACGGCTCAGGACCAGCCTCTACGCCGCCGCCCTGCCAGCCGCCTTCAAGTGGAATGACCAACTCGTCGCAAGCTACCGAACGCTGACCGCCAGGGGTAAACCACACAAGCTCGCCTTGGTCGCCTGCGCCCGTAAGCTGATTATCTTCATCAACACAGTCGTCGCCCGCGGCAC
>NZ_UFQQ01000020.1 GCF_900218015.1 Rhodopseudomonas pentothenatexigens
CCGAAGCAGAGCAACGCTACTACGCCATGATGGAACAGCCCGACATGGCGGCATAACTTAAACCAAACGGCCTCCGGCAAACCCGGGGCGGTTCAAATTGAACCGCCCTGGGTTTGCCGGAGGCCCCACTCCTGTGAGGATGATCGTCTTATGGCGGGTCTCTCGCACGGCGCACGCCGGCTTCGTGCTCGATGCGCTGGAGCAGGCCCTGCACGATCGCCGGCCGGCCCATCGCGGCGGCCTCGTCCACTATAGCGATCGGGGCAGCCAATACGTCTCGATCAAATAGACCGAACGCCTGGCTGAAGCGAGTATCGAACCTTCTGTCGGCAGCATCGGGGGATTCCTACGACAATGCTCTCGCCGAAACCATCAACGGCCTCTTGCAACCATGGCTGGCTGCTCAAGCATGGCTTAGTAGCGTTGCTCGGCTTCGGCCGGCGGGATATGGCCGATCGGCTTGCAGATGTCTGGCCACTTCGGAACTGGAGCTTCGTCACCTGGTTGAGTTGGACGGAAGTAGATTTTCGTAGCCAGGCGGGTCCGAACCGCCACTGACAACCAGGAGATTTGAATGAAGGACAAGCTTGAAGAGCGGGTGGATCATCGCACTAAGGAGATGCAGCAGGCCAAGGGTCTGCCCGAGGAGCGCCGCGAGGAATTCCGGGAACAGGCTGAGCAGGATGTTCGTGGGGAAAAGGAAACCTACGACCGGCTGAAGTCTGACCCGAGCATTACGACCAACAGCTAAGTTCGTTTTTGCAACGAAGCGCCGCCCGCTGAATGCGGGTGGCGCTTCAGTTGTTTCTGGTTGTCGATCGTCACTGCCGAGCGGTAACAATAAACCGCTTGCCACGCCTCTTCGATGCTTCCAATCGATCGCCTGACGGACGAGAGACATGGCTGCACAAGATATGAGATTGCACCGACGATCTGGCGGACCAGGCCCTGCTTTAGGAATGCGCCCCCGATCGGTGAGCGCTATCCTTGTTGCCCCTTTCCCTTATTGCCCCTCTTCCTTGTTGCTCCTCTTCCAGGCCGACAGGATTTCGGTCAGTCGCTCCCCTGTCAGCAGGATCCAGGGGGCGCCGGGTTCAGCGGTAACTTCGTAACAATCGGTCTGCCCGCAGCTGCTGCATTCGTAGATCCGCAGTTCGATGGACTGCACCGGAGACACCCGCGCCAGGCCGGTCCGAGAACCGCATCGGGTACAACGTGGTCGCTTGTCTTTGCACATGACACTTCTCGGCGGAACACGCTGCACCAACCTGCAGCTCCATCAACCACCAATTGCATGAATCGTTTTTGCACGCAAAGACCATTCGAAACGCCGGGTCGCCGGCTCGTTTTGAACCCCCGACCCTGCCGTCGCCGTCGCCTGACAAATCCGTCTCAATTGGCTGCGATCATCCGGGAACGGCGGCCGATTCGATCGAGCGTGAGCCGGCGGAGCCCACCGCAGATTCTGCCGAACCATTAACGCCGCTGTGCGTTTCGCAGAGTAAGTTCCGGACCGGGAACCATTGAAGGAGAACTCCCATGTCCCTGCCAGACGACAGCCTTCGTCCTGCAGACGTCGAGCAAATTCAAGCGCGCGTCGAAGCCGCGATCCGCGATCACTGGAAGGCCTACCTGTTCGAAGGCATTTTGCTGCTGGTCATCGGTTTGGCGGCCATCCTGCTGCCGCTGCTCGCCAGCATCACCTTCACCATTATGCTCGGCTGGCTGTTCGTGATCGCGGGCGGCGCCGGTGTCGTGTTCTCGATCTGGGCGCGCAAGGCGCCCGGCTTCTGGTGGTCGCTGATTTCGGCGACGCTGGCGCTGGTCGCCGGCGCGATCCTGATCGCGATGCCGCTGCAGGGCACCTTGACCCTGACCTTCATCGTCGGCGTCTACTTCCTGGCCGAAGGCGTCGCGACCATCATGTATGCGTTTCAGCACCGCGGCCGGATGTCGGGGCGCTGGGGCTGGATGCTGGCCGCCGGTATCGCCGACATCCTGGTGGCGTTCATCATCATCTCCGGCTGGCCCGGCACCGTGTGGGCGATCGGCCTGCTGATCGGCATCAACCTGGTATTCGGCGGCACCTCGCTGATCGCGATGGCGCTCGCCGCCCGCAAGAGCAGATGAGCCGGCATCCGAGCCGGCCAAGTCTGCCGCGGCTCGCGCTCAGCAGCCGCGGCAGATGCTTTTGATCTTGCGGTCGAGCGCCGCGTCGGCCGGGTCGACCTGGTCGATCCTCTGTTCCGGCGGGGTGTCGTCCCGCCGCGGCTGCCGATGCCCGATCGGCGCCTGCCTGATATCGGATCCGCCGATCGAGGCGCCCGGAGCGCTCGTCGAACCGCCCGTGCCGCCGGAGCCGGATTGCGCCAACACCGTTCCGCCGCTCAGCGCCAGGATTGCGGCGGCGATCAACACAGTCTTCATCGGAGCTCTCCTTCCATCCACGCTGCGACGCCGGACGTCGAACGCTCCAGCTCGCTGGCAGTCCGCGTCGGCGGTTGCGGTCCTCGCCCGCCCCCGCATCAACGCATCACACCTGCCCCGGTTGCCCGGGTTCGATCGCGGCGGCAAACCGCCACCGTCTATCGCGGCGGATACAGATGCACCTCGCCGCAATAGTCGGCGACACGATAGCGCGAATCCGCTTCGGTTCCATCGGCGTCGGACAAATAATTGGGGCCGACCGGCGCCTTGCCGTAGCCGCCGGGAATGTCGAGCACGTATTCCGGCTGGCACAGTCCGGACACATTGCCACGCAGCGCGCGCATCAAGGCCTGACCTTCCGCCAGCGTGGTGCGCAGATGCGCAGTGCCGGGCGCCAGATCGCCGTGATGCAGATAATACGGCTTGATCCGGCACTCGACGAAGGCGCGCATCAGCGCCTCGAGCGTCGCCGCATCGTCGTTGACGCCGCGGAGCAGCACCGACTGGCTGACCATCGGAATCCCGGCATTGACGATCCGCGCGCACGCCGCGCGAGCGGCGGCGGTGAGTTCGCGCGGATGGTTGGCATGCAGCGCCAGCCACGTGGTCTTCCCGGCCGCCTGCAGCGCCCGTACCAGCTCCGGCGTGATCCGGGCCGGGTCGGCGACCGGCAGCCGGGTATGAAACCGAACGATCTTGACGTGCTCGATTCGAGCGAGCTCGGCCATGATCTCGGCGAGCCGGCGCGGCGACAGCATCAGCGGATCGCCGCCGGTGAAGATCACTTCCCAGATCTCATCATGCGCGCGGATGTAGTCCAGTGCCGCCGCGGTCGCCTCGCGCGACAGCGCGTTGTCCTTGCCGGGCCCGACCATCTCGCGGCGGAAGCAGAACCGGCAATACACCGCGCAGACATGCACCGGCTTGAACAGCACCCGGTCGCGATGGCGATGCACGATGCCTTCGACCGGCGCATGTGCGGCATCGCCGATCGGATCGTCGCGTTCGAACGCCAGCGACGACAGCTCTTCGGCGCGCGGGATGTACTGCCGCGCGATCGGATCGTCGGGATCATCGCGATCGATCAGCGCCGCGACCGCCGGCGTCACCGCGACCGCATAGCGCGCAGCGACCTCTTCGAGCATCGCGCGTTGGTCCGCTGTGGCGAGACCTTCGGCGATCAGCTCGTCGGGCTGCCGCAGCGTCGCCGCCGCGGGGGTGTTCAATCGGGTGACCTCGGTCATGCGTCCTCGCCTGCCGGCGGCGTCCACACCACCTGATCGATTGTGGTGGCGCCGGCCGCGAGCATCACCAGCCGGTCGAAGCCGAGCGCGACGCCGCTGGCCTCCGGCATCTCGGCAACCGCCGCCAGAAATGCCTCGTCGAGCGGATAGCGCTCGCCGTAACGCCGCTCCTTCTCGTCCATCGCCGCGACGAACCGCGCGCGCTGCTCGCCCGCATCGGTGAGTTCGCCGAAGCCGTTGGCGAGTTCGACGCCGCAGGCATACAGCTCGAACCGTTCGGCCACTCGCGGATCGTCCGGCTTGGTTCGCGCCAGCGCCGCCTCCGGCGCCGGATATTCGCTTAGCACCGTCAGCCGTCCGTCGCCGAGCCGCGGCTCGACATGCTCGACCAGCACCTTGCTGAAGATGTCCGACCAGGTGTCGTCGTCGGCAATCCGCACGCATGCAGCAGCGGCGTTTGCCAGCGCCATGCGGTCCCCCTCACCTCCGACAATCGTCGTCAGCAGATCGATGCCGGCAAACCGGGCGAACGCGTCGGCCACGGTCAGCCGCTCCGGCTCGGCCTGCGGATCGGCTTGTCGTCCCTTGAACGAGAACACGCCAATCCCGGTCGCGTCGGCCGCCACGCGGATCAGCGCGACGCAGTCGTCGATCACCTGCTGGTACGGCGCCTCGGCGCGATACCACTCCAGCATGGTGAACTCCGGCAGATGCACCCGGCCGCGCTCGCGGTCGCGAAACACCCGGGCGAGCTCGAAGATTCGCGCTTCGCCGGCCGCGAGCAGCTTCTTGCAGGCGAATTCCGGCGAGGTCCGCAGATAGCGGGTCCGCCGTTCGCCGTCAGGCCCCAGCAGTTCGGTGCGCGGCGCATGCAGATGGGTCTCATTGCCCGGGGAGATCTGCAGGATCGCGGTCTCGACCTCGGTGAAGCCGGCGGCCTCGAACCAAGTCCGAGCGGCCCGGGTCACCGCCCCGCGCGCGCGCAAAAACGGCTGACGGTCCAGATACCTATCCCTGTTCCACCAGGGCGACGGGCGCGCCTCCGCCTCCATCTCAAGTCGCCCCCGCGCGGCCGCGCAAAACACTGGCATCAACGCCACAAATCAGTATGTTGCGCCCCGAAACCGTTTCGGCCTCGGGATACCAACGCCCGGATCGGGCCCGGACCTGAACGACAGGAAACATTCCTTTGAGAGTCATCGCCAGTTCTATTCGCAAGGGCAACGTCCTCGAGCAAGATGGGAAGCTGTATGTCGTCCTGTCTGCCGAAAACATCCATCCCGGCAAGGGCACGCCCGTCAGCCAGATCGAAATGCGCCGAATCAGCGACGGCGTGAAGATCTCGGAGCGCTACAAGACCACCGATCAGGTCGAAAAGGTCACGATCGAAGAGCGCAACTACAGCTTCCTGTACGAGGACGGCGAAGGCTTCCACTTCATGGAGCCGGAATCCTACGATCAGGTCCAGGTCGCCAAGGACGTCGTCGGCTCGTCCGCGCCCTACCTGCAGGAAGGCATGGTGGTGAAGCTGTCGATGCACGACACCACCGCCGTCGCGATCACCCTGCCGCAGCGCGCCACGCTGGAAGTGGTGGAGACCGAGCCGGTGACCAAGGGCCAGACCGCGTCGTCGTCCTACAAGCCGGCGGTGCTGTCGAACGGCGTCCGCACCCAGGTTCCGCCGCACATCGGCACCGGCACCCGCATCGTCGTGCTGACCGAAGACGGCTCCTACGTCGAGCGCGCCAAGGACTGATCGGGCTCTGCCTCGTCGATCACCGCCAAAGCCCGCCGCATCCCGGCGGGCTTTTTCATGAGCCCGCCAGGCCGCCGATTCAGCGGCTCGGCGGGTCTTTCGGGACGAACACGCTGACGGCCTTCCGCAGCAGCTCGAACCGCGCCGGCGTGAAGGTCACCAGTTCGCCGTCGGCATTGACCGGGCGCGGCTTGCGGGTGCGGATCTCGAACGAGGTGCCACGCGCGGCGCGTACTTCGCTCCACAGGCCGTGGCGGCCTTTGCGGAAGTCGTAGGCCACCGCCAGCAGCTTCCACACCCGCGCGAATTCCAGCGAGTACAGATCGAACTGCGCGTCGTCGATCTCCGCAGTGTGCTCGACCGCCATGCCGCCGCCGTAGTAGCGGCCGTTGCCGACCGCGATCTGCATCGTCTTCACCCGCACTTCCTCCTCGGGCGATACGATCACCGCGTGAAACGGCCGCGCCTTGCTCAGCACCTTGGCCGCAGTCAGCGCGTAGCTGAGCCGACCGAACCGCCGCTTGCTTTCGCCGCTGAGTTCGCGCGCCAGATCGGCGCTCAGCCCGACGCTGGCGACGTTGAAGAATTTGTGGCCGTTGACTTCGCCGAGATCGATGGTCTTGCGGTGACCGGCGACGATCACGTCGGCCGCGGCTTCCATGTCGAGCGGCAGGCACAGCGTCCGCGCCAGATCGTTGGCGGTGCCCGCCGGGATGATGCCGAGCGGCAGCCCGGTCTTCACCAGCGCTGGAGCCGCCGCGTTCAGCGTGCCGTCGCCGCCGGCAACCACCACCCCACCCACGCCTTCGGCATGCGCCTCGATCCAGGGACCGATTTCGTTCGGGCTGCTCGGCGCCGAGACCACCAGATCGAATCCCGCCGCGCTGAGCCGTGAGCCGGCCAGACCGACCGCCTGGCTGCCGGACCGGCTGCCGCGATTGATCACCATCAACAGCCGCCGCACGGACGCCTCCGGGGCGCCACTGCCATCCGGCCCATCGGGGGTGAGGCCGGCAATGCGGTTCGGGTCGGGAGCGACGTCGAGCTCTTGGTCCACTGCGGTCCTCGATGAGCGGGCGAGATGCCTCGAACGCAGGAGGCGGGAAAAAGTCGATGGTGACTTCAATTGGGCGCCGACCACCGCGGTACAAGGGCACAGGCGCGGACATCGTGTCGCTGCCGGGCACCGGAACCATTCCGCATCTGCGTGGCACGCAGTCGGCTTCGCCGGCCCCGCTTTGGTCGTGGCCGCCAATGCCGCTACACTGCCGGCCATGTCAGATCGCGATTCCCATCGTTCGCCGACCCGCCGTCGCCTGCTGCAGGCTGCGCTCGGCGCCGCCGTGATGCTGCCGGCCGCCGCTGGCGCGGCTGCGTCGCCCGATTTCGACCGATGGCGCGATGGGTTTCGCGCCAAGGCGCTGGCCAAGGGCATATCGCCCCGGACCTGGGACCGGGTGATGGGCTCGATCGAGCCCGACATGTCGGTGTTCGCCAAGCTGAAGAAGCAGCCGGAGTTCCACGAGCAGCTCTGGCAGTACATCAACCGCCGGGTGTCGGACTGGCGCGTCACCGCCGGCCGCGAGGCGGTGCGCCGGAACGACGCGCTGTTCGCCCGGATCGAGCGTGATTTCGGCGTCGAGCGCGGCACGCTGCTGGCGCTGTGGGGCGTCGAGAGCGCCTTTGGCGATCCTTTGGTGCAGCAGAACCATATGCGTCCGGTATTCCCGTCGCTGGCGGCGCTGGCGTGGCACGAACCGCGGCGGCGGACCTATTGGGAAACCGAACTGATCAACGCGCTACGGATCGTCGACAAGGGCTGGTCGACGCCGGAGGAGATGCGCGGCTCCTGGGCCGGCGCGATGGGCCACAGCCAGTGGATGCCGGAGGTGTGGCTGAACGTCGGCATCGACTATGACGGCGACGGCCGGGTGTCACCGTTCGGCCGGCCGGACGACGCGCTCGGCTCGACCGCGAAGTATCTGGTCCGCCGCGGCAAGTATCAACGCGGCGAGCATTGGGGCTACGAGGTCGAAGCCCCCGGCGGCGCAGCCAGCGGCCGCCGCACTTACTCGGAGTGGTCGCGTTCCGGTGTCACCCGCGCCGACGGCCAGCCGTTTCCCAATTCCTCGGCCAGCGCGACGATGTGGGTGCCGGTCGAGGGCGGCCCGAAATTCCTGATCGGGCCCAACTTCTACGCGGTAAAGAGCTACAATCCGTCGATGAACTACGCACTCGCGATCTGCCATCTCGGCGATCGCATTCTCGGCGGCGGTCCGTTCGTGCATCCGTTCCCCGGCTCGGAGCGCGCGCTGACGCTCGCCGAGGTGCAGGAGATGCAAACGCGGCTGACCCGTGCCGGTTTCGACACCGGCGGCACCGACGGCCGGGTCGGCAACGACACCATGAAGGCGATCCGCGACTTCCAGCTCAAGACCGGCCTGTTGCCCGCCGATGGCTACGGCGGGCTGAAGGTGCTGGCACGACTGCGGCAGGGTGGATAGAGACCGCAGGCTCTTCGATGCTTCAACATCATTGGACGTGGCACCGGATCAAGGCGCTGGCGCAGGAGGAGTGGCGCGCGCTCGTCACCTTCAATCCGAGCGACCGGCCGTGGCAGATGCCGTTCTCGGCGGCGCTGGCGGCCGGCGTGCCGATGCTGATCGGCGCCTACTTCGACCATCTCGATTACGGCCTGATCTCGTCGCTCGGCGGCATGGCGTTTCTGTATCTGCCGCGCACGCCGCTGCACCATCGCATGGTGTCGATGATGGCGGCCGGCTTCGGCTATGCCGCCTGCTACACGCTCGGACTGATCGTGCATCTGCTGCCCTGGCTGTTGGTGCCGGCGCTCACCTTCACGGCGATCCTGGTGACGATGCTGTGCCGGTTCTATCGGGTCGGCCCGCCCGGCAGCATGTTCTTCGTGATGGCCGCCGCGATCGCCGCCTATACGCCGGGCGATCTGATGCAGGTGCCGCTGAAGGCGGGGCTGTTCGTGCTCGGCAGCCTGCTCGCCACCCTGATCGCGATGGTCTACTCGGTGGTGGTGCTGCGGATCCGCGATCCGCTGCCGGTGCCGCCGCTGGCGACCGACGATTTCGAGCACGTCGTGCTCGACGCGGTGGTGATCGGCGTGTTCGTCGGCGGCGCGCTGGCGCTGGCCCAGGCGCTGCAGCTCGAGCGGCCGTATTGGGTGCCGGTGAGCTGTCTCGCGGTGATCCAGGGCCTGTCGGTCCGCGCGGTCTGGAACCGGCATCTGCACCGTCTGCTCGGCACCGCGATCGGACTCGGCCTCGCCGCCGTGCTGCTGGCGCTGCCGCTGGAGAAATGGAGCATCGCCTTCGCGGTGATCGCACTGAGCTTCGTCATCGAGACCGCGGTGATCCGGCACTACGGCTTTGCGGTGATCTTCATCACCCCGCTCACCATCTTCCTCGCCGACGCCGCCACGCTCGGCCAGGAGCCGGTGCACCAGATCATCGAGGCGCGATTCATCGATACCGTGATCGGCTGCGTGGTCGGCCTGATCGGCGGCGTCTGCCTGCACAATGCGGCGTTCCGCAAGGCAGCGGCCGGCTTGATCCGCCGCCTGATCCCGGCCTATCTGATCCCCGCCAAGCACGACCGGGGCGATTGACCGAAAGTCAGGGTTTTGCCCCGGCCGAGCCGTGGAATAATACCCTTCCGCCGTTTCTTCAGGATGTCTCGCCGGATTGAGCCATGACCGACGTGCGCCCGCAGGCCGAAACCTTCCAAGCTCCGCTGGACGAAATCGTCTGGAACACCACCTTCCGACGCGGCTTCGCCGAAGCCCGCTCCGGTCGCACGCCGCGCTACGACGACGAGGTGATGTTCCAGGACGGGCTGGCCTGGGTCTACGAATGGGGCCGGCAGTTCGCCATCCTCGCCCCGCCCGATCTCCCCCTGGTGCTGCCGGACGAAGGCGCGCTCAATCCGAAGGCGGTCGAGCTGTTTCGCGAACTGGTGATGCAGGGCGAGATCTGCACCTGAAGAACCGCACCTTGAAGTCATCCGGGACGCGACCCGCGCGTCCCGGCGTGTCGTCAATCGCGTCAAGCCGCGCGCACGTTGTCGAGGAAGCGGCTGACTTCGCTCTTCAACCGCGTGCTGTCCTTGGCCAACGACTGTGCCGAGGACAGAACCTGCGCGGAGGCCGAACCGGTCTCGGTGGCGCCGCGCTGGACATCGATCACGTTCGAGGACACCTGCTGGGTGCCCTGCGCGGCCTGCTGCACGTTGCGTGAGATTTCCTGGGTCGCCGCGCCCTGCTCCTCGACCGCAGCAGCAATCGTCGACGCGATCTCCGACAATTGCTCGATCGTGCCGGTAATCTGCTTGATGGCTGTCACCGAGTCGTTGGTCGCCGCCTGGATACCCGAGATCTGCTGACTGATTTCGCCGGTCGCCTTCGCGGTCTGCTCGGCGAGAGCCTTCACCTCGGACGCAACCACGGCAAATCCTCGTCCCGCCTCGCCGGCGCGAGCAGCTTCGATCGTCGCATTGAGCGCCAGCAGATTGGTCTGACCGGCGATGGTGTTGATCAGCTCGATGATATCGCCGATCCGGGTCGCGGCCTTCGACAGCTCGCTGACGCGGTCGTCGGTGCTGCGTGCCTGATTCACCGCATCCGCAGCGATCCGTGCGGAGTCCTGCACTTGCCGGCTGATCTCGCTGATCGACGAAGAGAGCTCTTCGGTCGCCGAAGCCACCGACTGCACGTTGGTCGACGCCTCTTCGGAGGCGGCCGCCACCGTCGAACTGAGGTGCTGGGCGCGGTCGGCGGCTTGCGTCAGCGTGCTCGCCGATGCTTCGAGCTCGGTCGAGGCGGACGACACCGTGTTGACGATCTCCCCGACGGCGGCTTCGAACCCGTTCGCCATCGTCATCATTTCGACTCGGCGCTGCTCGGCCTGACGGCGCTCCGCCTCCTGCTGCTCGGCTTCGAGCTGGCGCACGCGGATGGCGTTGTCCTTGAAGACCTGGACAGCGCCGGCCATCTTGCCGATCTCGTCGCGGCGGTCGGCATGCGGCACATCGACCGTCAGATCGTTCTGGGCGAGCCGCCCCATCGCCGCCGTCATGTCGACGATGCCGCGTGTCACCGCACGTCCCAGGAACAGCAGGCCGGCGACGATGATCACCACCATCACCACGGCGCTGACGACGATCGCCGTGTACGAGGAGGACAGCGCCGTCGCTGCAGCCTCGGCGCGCACCGACAGCAGCGAGGACTCCGCGTCGACGAGCTCGCGCACCAAGCCACGAATACTGTCCATCGACTTCTTGCCTGCGCCGGACGATTCGAGCCCCCTCGCCTCGTTCACCGTCTGCGGATTTTTCATCAGAGCGATCTCTCGCTCGGCGACATTGCTGCGCCATTCGGCGGCCGCGGTGTCGATCTGCTCGAGTCGCTTCTGCTGCGCCGGATTGTCCGATGTCAGTCTCTTCGTCTCCGCCAGCGACCTGCGAAACTCCTTATCGGACGCTCGGTAGGGCTCGAGGAATTTGTCTTCACCGCTGATCAGGAAGCCGCGAACACCAGTCTCGCCATCGACCATCGCCGCGACGATCGACTTGGCTTGCTCCATCACCTGATAGGTGTGGGTGGTCATGTCGTTGTTGCGCGCCAGGATGGCCAGGTTGCGGGCGATCAGCGCATTGGCCGCGATCGACACGAAAGCGATCAGGAAGAAGATGCCTGCCAGTTTATAAGACGTTCTCAGGTTGAGCAGTGACGACATTGCTGTAATTCTTTCCTTTTTGAGCGAGCTGGCGAGATGCGTCGTACAGCACGCCAATAACCGAAAGATCCGCAACCGCCGCCTCGCCGACACAGCGACAGCGAGGCCAACGATTACTTGATCGACTCACACGCAAGTCGCGTTCACCCCCGCAGAACACCGATGCGAGCGGCTCCCATCGCTATGCTGAAAATAACTTCCATTCGCACACCGAACAATTAGTAAACGAGCACGAATTACTTGCGAGACAAGAAGATTTTCAATTTGGCATTGTGCGAATACATTCAACACAACCAACTAATCGCATCCCGCACCTCGTACTAATACGGGGCTTTAAACCTGTCGTTTCAACCGCAGATCGACTCCACCAATTCGACGCCATCACAGCGTGAGAGATTTTCGGATGAGGGCCGCCAGATGATTCGGCGGAGCCGACCGCGGCCGATCAACCGGCGCCATCGGCAATTGCCCGTGAAGCGGAATTCGTCCGAGACGAAATCGCCGAGCTAGCGGATCATCGCCGGCCCGGCGTCCGGCACCGCGACGTCGATGACGCGGAGCTGAACGCGCTCGGCGCCTTGCCAGCGGTCGACGCTGAGGCAGCCGGCGACGTGCAGGGTCTGGCCGCGGTTCTCGGTCAGCGCATTGCCGAGCTTCTGGCCGACGCTGCGGAACGCGATGCCGTTGACGATCGCGCCGTCGCCGGCCTTGAAGCGCAGCCGCAGATGCGACTGGCCGACCTCGTCGGCATAGACCAGCTGATGCGCCGGCAGCGCCACGATCGGCTCCGGATTGCCGGCGCCGAACGGCCCTGCCCGGTTCAGCGTCGCCGCCAGTTCCGGCGTGACACCGCGCGCCGACACCGCGCCGTCGACATACAGCTCGTTGACGTGGCGCGACTTGGCGACGTCGGCCGCAAGCGTCGTCTCCAGCCAGGCGCGGAATTCGGCGAGCCGCTCCTTCCGCAGCGTCACGCCCGCCGCCATGGCGTGGCCACCGCCCTTCAGCAGCAGCCCGTCGTGCACCGCCTGGCGCACCGCCTTGCCGAGATCGACGCCGGAGATCGACCGGCCGGAGCCGGTGCCGATGCCGCCGGGCTCCAGCGCGATCGCGAACGACGGCCGTCCGAACTTCTCTTTCAGCCGCGACGCGACCAGCCCGACCACGCCGGGGTGCCAGCCTTCCGACGCGGTGACGATCACCGCGCCCTTGTCCTCGAGGCCGAGCGACGCCATCGCCTCGGCCTCAGCCTGGGCTTCGGCCTTCTGTTCGATCTCGCGGCGCTCGCTGTTGAGCCGATCGAGCTCGGCGGCGATCCGAGCGGCTTCCGAGACGTCGGATTCCAGCAGCAGCCGGACGCCGAGATCGGCGCGACCGATGCGGCCGCCGGCATTGATCCGCGGCCCGAGCATGAAGCCGAGATGCCACGCCTCAGGCGGACCATTCAGACGTGCCACATCCATCAGCGCGGTGTGGCCGACATGATCGCGCCGCCGCATCGCGATCAGGCCCTTCGCCACGAAGGCGCGGTTCAGCCCGATCAGCGGCGCGACGTCCGCCACGGTGCCGAGCGCGACGTGGTGCAGCATGTCCAAGAGATTCGGCTCGGGCCGCTCGGTGCTCCAGAACCCGCGATGCCGCAACTCGCGATTGACCGCGACCAGCGTCATCAGCACCAGGCCGACCGCGGCGAGATGGCCGAGCCCGGACAGATCGTCGGGCCGGTTCGGGTTGATCAGCGCCGCGACTTCGGGCAGCTCGTCACCGCATTGGTGATGATCGATCACCACCACATCCATCCCGAGCCGCCGCGCTTCCGCCAGCGGCTCCAGGCTGGTTGTGCCGCAGTCGACAGTGACCAGCAGCGTCGCGCCCTTGCCGGCGAGCATGCGGATGGCGTCGATGTTCGGACCGTAGCCTTCGAAGATCCGGTCCGGAATGTGGATCAACGGATCGAGTCCGCAATGCCGCAGATGCCAGGCGAGCAGCGCCGCGGAAGTCGCGCCGTCGACATCGTAATCGCCGAAGATCGCCACCTGCTCGCCGCGCACCGCGGCGTCGGCGATCCGCTTGGCGCCTTCCTCCATCTGGGTCAGCGACGCCGGGTCGGGCATCAGCTTGCGGATGGTCGGGTCGAGAAAGTCCTCGACCTGGTCGATCTCGACGCCGCGCCCGGCCAGTACCCGCGCCAGCATTTCGGGCAATTGATAACGCTGCACCATCGCCTGCGCTTTGGCAGTGGCACGGGCGTCGAGCCGGTCGCGCCACGCCTTGCCGGTGGCCGAGCGGGTCACACCGAGAAACGCCGGCACGATTTCGGGCGGTAAGACGGATACGGGAGGCGTCATGGTCAGCGCAGATAAGCACGAAGCGCGGACGGCGCAAACCGAGGCGGCGCGTCCCAGGGCGTTCCGCACACAACCGGCACGGTGTCGTCATCCTGAAGCGCGAGCGAAGCGAGTCTCGAACGGCGACGACCAACAACTGTGGCCCATCCTTCGAGGCCGCGCGACGCGCGGCGCCTCAGGATGACGGAGAGCGCGTGGCGTCAGCAGCCGAGCCGATCGGCGACGCCGGCGAGATCGTCGGCAACGATGGTCCAGTCGCCGGTGGCGTCGAAGTCGAGCGTCTGCAGCGGGCCGTATTCGGTGGGACGCGGGATGAACGCCGTTTTCAAGCCGAGCGCCTGCGCGGCGGCCAGATCGTTGTTGTGGGCGGCGACCATCATCACCTGCTCGGGCGGCAGATTGAGCAGGCGCGCGGCGCCGAGATAGGTCTGGGGATCCGGCTTGTAGTGTCCGAACACGTCACCGCCGAGGATCAGATCCCACGGCAGGCCGGCATTCTTCGCCATCCGCGTCAGCAAGCCGACGTTGCCGTTCGACAGCGGCGACAGGATGTACTTGGTCTTCAGCCGGGTCAGAGCCGGCACCACGTCCGGCCAGGGCTTCAGCCGGTGCCAGCCGGTGACCATGTAGCTGAGATCGTCCTCCGTCAGCCCCCTGATGCCGAATTCATCGACCAGCCGCTCCAGCGAGCGGCGATGCAGATCGTCGAGAATGATGAAATCGGCCTGCGGGTTTCGGCGTACCGCATCCATCGACGGCACGTAAGCCTGGCGCCAGGCGTCGATCAGTGCGGTCCAGTCGCCTTCGATGCCACGACGCGCCGCATAGGCCGTCAGGTCGTCGATCAGGCTGGTGCGCCAGTCGACCACGGTGCCGAACACGTCGAAGATCAGGGCTTGCACGTTCGTCGGTTCGGCGCTTCCGGCCATCGTTGTCCTCCCTTGCGACGCATTCAGTCGTCGCTGCCTGCCTGCTTGTTCTTCTCTCGCCTCTCGTGCCATTCCGGGGCGCGCAACGCGAGCCCGGAATCTCGATCGGCAAGTAACAGGCTTCAGATTCCGGGTTCGCCCATAGCTACGCTGTGGGCGCCCCGGAATGACGAGCTAAAACACCTTCCGATACTGCATGAAGCCGGAATCCTCGGCAATGCGGTCGTAGAGCAGACGTGCGGTGGCGTTGCCGGTCTGGGTCAGCCAATGCACGCGGCTGCAGCCGTCGGCCTTGGCGCGGGCGTACACCGCTTCGATCAGCTTGCGGCCGAGGCCGAGCCCGCGGGCGGTGTCGGCGACGAACAGGTCCTGCAGATAGCAGTAATCACCGGCCGTCCAGCACGACCGGTGATAGATGAACTGCACGATGCCGGTGAGCGTGCCGTCGACATAGGCGCCGAGCAGATGCATCGGCTCGGCGGGATCGTGAAACCGCGCCCAGGTGACGTCGGAGGTGCCGGGCGCGAGAGTCGCTTTGTAGAACTCCAGGTAGCCGGCCCACAGCGGCTCCCAGGCGGCCCGCTCGTCGGGGCCGACGGGACGAATCTCGACGGCCATCCGACGATCTCCTTAATCCAGGTGGAATTTTTCGAACTGGCGATGATCGGCCTTGATGTAGCGCACCGTGCCGGTGACCGAACGCATCACCACGGTCTCGGTCTGGATCACGTCCTTGCGGAACTTGACGCCGGACAGCAGCGAGCCGTCGGTGACGCCGGTCGCGGCGAACAGGCAGTCGCCCTTCACCATGTCCTCGATCTGGTACACGAAGTTCGGATCTTCGATGCCCATCGACTCGGCGCGGTTGCGCTTGGAATGGGTATCGAGCAGCAGCCGGCACTGCATCTGGCCGCCGATGCAGCGCAGCGCCGCCGCGGCCAGCACGCCTTCCGGCGCACCACCGGTGCCCATGTAGATGTCGACGCCGGTGTTGTCCGGATCGGCGCAGTGGATCACGCCGGCGACGTCGCCGTCGGTGATCAGCTGCACGCCGGCGCCGGTGGCGCGGATCTTGGCGATCAGTTCGGCATGGCGGGGCCGGTCGAGCACCAGCACGGTGATGTCGTGCACCGACACGTCCTTGGCATTCGCCAGGCGGCGGATGTTGTCTTCGGGCGGCGCATCGATGTCGATCAGGTTCTTGTCGTAGCCCGGGCCGATCGCGATCTTCTGCATGTAGACGTCGGGCGCGTGCAGCAGCGTGCCGCCTTCGGCCATCGCCATGGTGGCGATCGAGCCCGGCATGTTCTTGGCGCACAGCGTCGTGCCTTCGAGCGGGTCGACCGCGATGTCGACCTTCGGACCGGCGTCGATGCCGGCGCCGACCTTCTCACCGATGAACAGCATCGGCGCTTCGTCGCGCTCGCCCTCGCCGATCACGATGGTGCCTTCGATCGGCATCTTGTTGAGTTCGCGGCGCATCGCGTCCACCGCAGCCTGGTCGGCCCCCTTCTCGTTGCCGTGGCCGCGCAGCCGCGCCGCCGACACCGCTGCACGCTCGGTCACGCGCACGATCTCCAGCGTCAGGATGCGCTCCAGCAGCAATTGCGGCGGAACGGAAATGGTGGTCGACATCGGCCCAGCTCCTCAAAACAGCGCCCCCGCGCTTGCGGCGGGGGCTGTACGAATGGTCGAACTCAGTTCTTCTCGATCCGGATCACCTGCGGCCTGCCGCTGATCACCTTGTCGCGCTGCACCGCCTGCAGGGCGCGGCGCACCGCATCCTCGGCGGTGGCGTAGGTGATCAGGATCACCGGCACCGGGACCGACGATTTGGCGGCCTTGCCGTTGGCATCGACGCTGCGGTTCGGATGCCGCTGCACGATCGACTCGATCGAGATGTCCTGCTCGGCGAGCCGCTTGGCGATGGTGGCGGCGGTGCCGGCGTGATCGCGCGCCAACAGCCGCAGATAATAGCCGCCCTCGTGACGCTGCATCGGCGCCTTCCCGGTGGCTTTGAGTCCGGCCACCGGCCGGCCGAACGGCACCGCGCGGATGCCGCGGGCGACGTCGGCGATATCCGCCACTACTGCGGAGGCAGTCGCAGCGGCGCCGGCGCCGGCGCCGACCAGGGTGATCGGCGGGATGCCGTCGCCGTCGATCGACACCGCGTTGGTGACGCCCATCACCTGGGCGATCGACGAGGTCTTCGGCACCATGGTGGGGTGCACGCGCTGCTCGATGCCCTTGGCGGTGCGGACCGCGACGCCGAGCAGCTTGACGCGGTAGCCGAGATCGTCGGCCGCGCGCAGATCTTCCGGCGTGATCGAGCGGATGCCTTCGACATAGACCGAGCTCTCCGACACCTTGGTGCCGAACGCGAGGCTGGCGAGGATCGCCAGCTTCTGCGCGGTGTCGTGACCGTCGATATCGAAGGTCGGATCGGCTTCGGCGTAGCCGAGCCGCTGCGCATCGGCGAGGCAGTCGTCGAACGACAGCCCCTCCTGCTCCATCCGGGTCAGGATGTAGTTACAGGTGCCGTTGAGAATGCCGTAGATGCGGTCGATGTCGGTGCCGGCGAGGCCCTCGCGCAGCGTCTTGATCACCGGGATCGCGGCGCCGACGGCGGCTTCGTAGTTCAGCGCCGCGTTGTGCTTCTCGGCGAGCGAAGCGAGCTTGAGGCCGTGCTTGGCGATCAGCGCCTTGTTGGCGGTGACCACCGCCTTGCCGGCGGCGAGCGCCGCCTCGATCGCCGGACCGGCCGGATCGCCGGCGCCGCCGATCAGCTCGACGAAGCAATCGACCTCGGGATCGGTGGCAATCGCCAGCGGGCTCTTGGCCCATTTGATGCCGGAGAGGTCGAGCCCGCGCTTCTTCGCCTTGGAGCGCGCGGTCACCGCGACCACGCGCACGGGACGACCGCAGCGCGCGGACAAGGTCCGCTCCTGCCGTTCGATGACACGGACGACTTCGGCACCCACGGTGCCGAGACCCGCAATACCCACTCTGAGTGGCGCGACCATGACGCGCTGACCTGCTGCCCGGAACGGCTTTTCTTGGGGAAAGACCCGGAGGCCGGCGGGCGGCCTCCAATGAGGGCCTATCGCTGAACGGCGAGAGGCACCACGTTGTGCAACGTTTCGACGCCGCTTTCAAGGAAGCGTCGGACGCCGCGCGCGGCCTGGCGGATGCGCTGCTCGTTTTCCACCATCGCGATGCGGACGAAGCCCTCGCCGTGCTCGCCGAAGCCGACGCCGGGTGACACCACGACGCCGCACTTCTCCACCATCAGGGTGGCGAACTGCATGGAGCCGATCTCGCGGAAGGCGGGCGGCAGCGGCGCCCAGGCGAACATCGAGGCGGACGGCGGCGGGATCTCCCAGCCGGCGCGGCCGAAGCTCTCGACCAGGGTGTCGCGGCGCTTCCTGTAGGTCTCGCGCATTTCCTTGATGCAGTCGTCGGGCCCGTTGAGGGCCGCGGTGGCGGCGACCTGGACCGGGGTAAATGCGCCGTAGTCGAGATACGACTTCACCCGCGCCAGCGCCGCGATGATCCGCTCGTTGCCGACCGCAAAGCCCATCCGCCAGCCGGCCATCGAGAACGTCTTCGACATCGAGGTGAACTCGACGGTGACGTCCATCGCGCCCGGCACCTGCAGCACCGACGGCGGCGGATTGGCGTCGTCGAAATAGACTTCCGCATAGGCCAGATCCGACAGGATCATGATCTCGTGCTTCTTCGCGAACGCCACCAGATCCTTGTAGAAATCGAGGCTGGCCACATAGGCGGTCGGGTTCGACGGATAGCAGGCGATCAGCGCGATCGGCTTGGGGATCGAATGGATGATCGAGCGCTCGGCCGCGGCGAAGAAGTCGGGGGTCGGCTCGGCCGGCACCGAGCGGATCACGCCGCCCGCCATCAGGAAGCCGAAGGCGTGGATCGGGTAGCTCGGGTTCGGGCACAATACGACGTCGCCGGGTGCGGTGATCGCCTGGGCGACGTTGGCGAAGCCTTCCTTGGAGCCGAGGGTCGCCACCACCTGGGTGTCGGGGTTCAGCTTCACGCCGAAGCGGCGGTCGTAATAGGCGGCCTGGGCCTTGCGCAGGCCGGTGATACCGCGGGAGGCGGAGTAGCGGTCGGTGCGCGGCTTGCCGAGGGTGTCCTTCAGCTTGTCCAGGACGTGCTGCGGCGCCGGCAGGTCCGGATTGCCCATCCCGAGATCGATGATGTCGGCGCCGGCATTGCGCGCGGCGGCCTTGGCCCGGTTGACCTGCTCGAACACATAGGGCGGCAGGCGGCGGATGCGGTAGAATTCTTCCATGGTCCTCGACTCCGGGTAACGGTGGGATCGTTACCGCGTTCTTGATCGGAGGGGAATCCGATAAACGTGCAGCAACGCCCTGATTCGATCGAATTTGCGGCTGTTGGCGGCAGGGCTGAAATGCAGCCCGCTCGCGATCGTCACCTGCCCCGGCGGCGGGTCGTCGATGGCGGCGTCGGTCCGGCTATTTCGACGCCGCCGTTCTGGCGGCCGCGGTAGCGGCCGGCGGCGTGGCGCTGGCATTGGCGTTCGCCTGCCGTTCGCGGGCCGCGATCAATTCCTGTTCGATCTTGTTGCGCTCGGACGGCGCCAGAACCGCCTCCTCGCGATCAGCAGGCAGGTCGTTGACGGCCGGAAACGCGTCGGCGCCCTTGGTCTTGGCCGGCGGATCGCTGCTTCCGAGCAGGGGCATGTCGGAGAGCGAGACCGAGCAGCCGCCGAGCGCGCAGCCGGCCGCGACCAGCGCGGCGACCAACGTGCCCCGCATGCCGCGTCCCATCCGCCCACCAGCGTCCGCCACTCGCATCACAACCAATTCGCCTTCACGCCGCTCTGCCGTCTCGATCGTCGCCGCTCGCAACAATCGTCGCACTCCGGGATTAAGCCTTAGCTCATCGCCTGCGACCCGGCCAGCGCCGAGCGGCGACCATACCCGACCGAACCGCCTCAGTGGGATGCCAATGTGGCCAAATCAAGCGCAATTTGTCGCACTGCAGCACATCGAAATCAGCGGCGTTTACCGAACTATGACATCATCCCGGGGCGCGACGACAAATCTCAGCGGATTTTCTGCACCGGATTGTAGTGTTAATTCATGACCGACATGCTCGCAGAACCCAAGGCGACCCCGAAGTTCGATCCCGACGCGTTCGCCCGCAATCTGGCGCAGGCGATGGAGACCGGCAGCCAGGCGCTGGCGACGATGATGAAGTCGCAGAACGGTGCCGTGCCACCGGACGGACATCCGCCGGCCGGTCTGACCGAGATGGTGAAGAGCTTTTCCACCGTCGCCAATTACTGGCTGTCCGACCAGGCACGTGCCAACGAGCTGCAACAGCGGCTCGGCAAATCCTACCTTGAGCTCTGGGGCGCGGCCTCCAAGCGCCTCGCCGGCGAACAGACGGAGCCCGCGATCGCCCCCTCGCCGCGCGACAAGCGGTTCGCCTCGCCGGAATGGAAGACCAACGCGTTCTACGACTTCCTGATGCAGGCCTATCTGCTGACCACGCAGTGGGCGGACGAACTGGTGAAGAACGCGGAGATCGATCCGCACACCAAACGCAAGGCGGCGTTCTACATCCAGCAGCTCACCACCGCGCTGGCGCCGTCCAACTTCGTGATGACCAATCCGGAACTGACCCGCCACACCCTGGAATGCAGCGGCGACAATCTGGTGCGCGGCATGAAGATGCTAGCCGACGACATCCAGTCCGGCCGCGGCCATCTCAAGATCCGGCAATCCGATCCGGCCGGCCTCGAGGTCGGCGTCAACATGGCGGTGACTCCGGGCAAGGTGATCTTCCAGAACGAGATCATGCAGCTGATCCAGTACGCGCCCGCCACCGAGACGGTGCAGCGCACGCCGCTGCTGATCGTGCCGCCGTGGATCAACAAGTACTACATTCTCGACCTGAAGCCCGAGAAGTCGTTCATTAAATGGTGCGTCGACCAGGGCCTCACGGTGTTCGTGATCTCCTGGGTCAACCCGGACAAGAGCCTCGCCGACAAGGATTTCGCCGACTACATGAAGCTCGGCCCGCTGACCGCGATGGACGTGGTCGAGAAGGTCACCGGCGAGATGAAGGTGCATACGCTGGGTTACTGCGTCGGCGGCACCCTGCTCGCCTCGACGCTGGCCTGGCTCGCCGAACGCCGCCGGGTGCGGGTCACCTCGGCGACCTTCCTGACCACGCAGGTCGATTTCACCCACGCCGGCGACCTGATGGTGTTCGTCGACGAGGAGCAGATTTCAGCGGTCGAGCGCGAGATGAAGGTCACCGGCGTGCTCGAAGGCGCCAAGATGGCGATGGCCTTCAACATGCTGCGGCCGAACGACCTGATCTGGTCCTACGTCGTCAACAACTACCTGAAGGGCCAGCCGCCGCAGGCGTTCGACCTGCTGCACTGGAATTCCGACGCCACAAGGATGCCGGCGGCGAACCACTCCTACTACCTGCGCAACTGCTATCTCGACAACAAGCTGTCGGCCGGCACCATGGTGCTCGACAACACCACGCTCGATCTCGCCAAGGTCAAGGTGCCGATCTACAACCTCGCCACCCGCGAAGACCACATCGCGCCGGCGGAGTCGGTGCTGTACGGCTCGCAGTTCTTCGGCGGCCCGGTGAAGTTCGTGCTGTCCGGCTCCGGCCACATCGCCGGCGTGATCAATCCGCCGGCGGCGAACAAGTACCAATTCTGGACCAACCCCGACATCTTCGCCGGCTCGGTCGCCAACTGGCTCAGCGGCGCCGAAGAGCACAAGGGCTCGTGGTGGCCGGACTGGCGCGGCTGGATCGGCGCGTTCGACGACGAGCAGGTCCCCGCCCGCGCCATCGGCAACGACGTCTACCCGCCGCTCGAAGACGCGCCGGGCAGCTACGTCAAAGTCCGCTCCTGACCTCCGCGCGGCGGCTCGACCGCGGCCGCGCGGAGCGGCGTCAGTTCGTCAGTTGCGCTTCGACCACCCGCGCGGTGCGCAGCAGCCTGGCGTCCTCGCCAAAGCCGCCGATCACCTGCAGGCCGAGCGGCAGGCCACGTGCCGACCGGGCGATCGGCATCGTCAGCGCCGGCACGCCGAGCATGGTCCATAGAGCGCAGAAGCTGGCGTCACCGGTATAGGTCAGGCCTTCCGGAGCCTCTCCCGGCGCGGGCGCCGTCAGGATGCCGTCGAGACCGCTCAGATGGCGCGGAAGCTCCTGCTGCAGGGATTCCTGCAACTGACGGGACCAGATGTAGCGCGGCGCGCTGATCGCATTGCCGGCGGCCACCAGCTCCTTGAGCTGCGGGCTGGTCAGCTCGGGGTATTGCGTGACCAGCGCATCGAAGATCGCGGCCGCCTCTGCCGCCAGGATGATTTCGGCGGCTTCGAAGCCCTGCCAATAGCGATCGGGAAGCGCCAGCGGCTCGACGCTGGCGCCGGCGCGCCGAAGCTTTTCCAGCGCCGTCTCGAACGCCTGGTTCTGCTCGGCGCTGACCCGATCCCAGATCGGCGGGCGCACCACGCCGAGGCGGAGCGACGAGGCGGCCGGAAGGACGTCACCCTCGACCGCCTGCGCCGCCGCCGCAGCATCGGCCCCGTCCGCCAGCAGCCCGAACGCGAACGCCGCGTCCTCGACCGACCGGGTCAGGAAGCCCACGTGGTCGAGCGACTGCGCCAGCGGGTGGACGCCATCGCGCACGATCGCGCCGAAGCTCGGCTTGAATCCGACCACCCCGCAATAGGCGGCAGGGCGCACGATCGACCCGACCGTCTGGGTGCCGAGCGCCATCGGCACGATGCCGGCCGCCACAGCAGCCGCCGACCCGCTCGACGAGCCGCCGGGCGTGTGCTGCGGGTTGTGGGGATTCACCGTCGGCCCGGGGCTGCGCCAGGCGAACTCGGTGCTCACCGTCTTGCCGAACACGATGCCGCCGAGCTGCTTGATGCGGGTGACGATCGGCGCGTCGTGATCCGGAACGTGACCTGCGTAGACCCGCGATCCGTTGGTGGTCGGGATGCCGGCGGTGGCGATGATGTCCTTGACGCCGATCGGGATGCCGGCCAGCGGCCCCTCGCCGCCCGCGAGCCGATCGGCCGGCAGACGATGACAGAACGCCTTCAGCCACGGCTCGACCTCGTCGGCGCGCTGGATGCAGGTGGCGAGATAGTCGGCAGGGCTGAGCGTTCCTTCACGAAACGCGCGATGGACCGCAAGCAGTCCCAACGGATACGACATGGTGGAGATGGTCCTCGGCACGGGAACAAGACGCCGGCGATCTCTCCGATCGCCGGCGTTTCGGCTTCGTTACTTCAGCGCGAGCGCCGGCTTGACGTAGTCCTGGACGACGAAATCCTCGTACTTCGGCGCCTGCTTCAGATTGCCGAGCGCGATCTGGGTCTGCATCGCGGTCTCGAACGCCTGCTGGGTCGTCTGAACGCTGCTCGGATAGACGTTCTCCGCCATCATCCGCCGCACCGCCGCTTCGACGATCTTGGGATCGAGCGTCGGGAATTCCTTCTGGGCGATCGCGACCGTCTCGTCCGGATTGTTCTTCATGAACCGCAACGCCAATTCCATCGCATTGACGACCGCCTGCGCGTCCTTGGGATCGACGTTCTTGCGTGCGGTGATCGACGAGAACGCATACGGGCCGTAGGCTTTCGGGAATCCGATCACCACCTTCATGCCCTTGGCCACCACCTGGTCGAGGCCCGGCTCGTAAAGCACCGCCAGCTTGGCCTGACCGCCGAGGAACGGGCCCGGTTCGGAGCCGATCTGCACCTGCAGCAGGTCGACGTCGGAGTCCGGCTTCATGCCGTTATCCTTCAAGAGCTTCATGAACAGCGAGGTGCTGGTGGTCGGCATCAGGCCGGCGACGACCTTCTGTCCTTTCAGATCCTGCAGCGTGTCGTACTTGAAGTCCGGTGTCGCCGCGACCCACACCGCGGCTCCGTTCACGACGTTGCAGATGATGGCGACGTCGGCGCCCTTCGAATTGGCGATCGCGGTCCACTCCGGGCCGTGGATCGAGAACGCCGCACTGCCTGATAGCACGGCGGACAGCGCCGTGGTCGGCGAGCCGGCGGTTTCCTTGTCGACGTCGAGGCCCTGCTGCTTGAAGAAGCCCTTATCCAGCGCGACGTAGAACGGCAGGTAGAGCATGGATTGAAAGGCCTGCGAGATCTTGACCTGCTTGGCCATCGCGGCGGTTGGCACCGCCGTCGAGATCACGAGTGACGCCACGACTGTGGCTGCACCGACGAGTCTTCCGATCGAACGCATGAGGTTTCGGCTCCGAGGTTGAGTGAACAGGATGGTGGTAGTTGGTGCGGCCGGGTTTAGGCCTGGATCCGGACGTGTCCGGCGTCCTGCTTCCAAGGTAGCAGGTAGCGCTCCAGCGCATCGATCCCGTGGTAGAGCACGAAGCCCATGAACATCAGGACGAACAGGCCGACCCAGACCGAGTTGAGGTCGTAGAGGCTCGATGCGTTGTAGACGAGATGGCCGAGGCCACGTTTGGACGAGATGAACTCTCCGACCACCGCGCCGACCAGCGCGAAGCCGATGTTGATCCGGAAGGTGGCGATGATCGCCGGCAGCGACGACGGAACCACCACGCTGTAGAAGATCTGGTGCTTGGAGCCGCCCATCGACAGCATCAGCGACTGCAGGTCCTTGTCGCTGTCCTTGGCGGCCTGATAGGCCGCGATCAGCGCCACCAGCGCCGTCATCGACACCACCAGCACGACCTTCGACAACAGCCCGGTGCCGAACCACAGCAGGATCACCGGAGCCAGCGCGATCTTCGGGACGCTGTTCAGCGCCACGATGAACGGCTCGACCATTCGTGCCACGAAGATCGAATACCACATCGCCAATCCGAGAACCGATCCGACGATCGTGCCGACGACGAAGCCGATCAGCGCTTCGTAAAGAGTGTAGCCGCTGTCGACGAACAGCGAGCCGTCGAGCAGTTGGGCTTCGAACCGCAACCAGATCCCGCTCGGCTTGCCGACCAGGAATTCGGAAACCCAGCCCATCCGGACGCCGAACTCCCACAGCAGGAAGAACGCCACCACCGCCAGCGTCTGCAGCGCGGTGCGGCCGACATGCGTATCGAGCGCAACGATCAGACGCTGCGTGGCGCTGACCTTTTCGAGAGCGGGTCGGACGGCGGAGCCGCCGGCGCGGGATGCGACTTCTGTGGCGCTGCTCATCAGTTGGACTTCACTTTTCGGGTTTGAATGTCGAGCTCGCCGCAGAGCATGTGGAAATACTCCGAGAAGCGGTGATCGCTGCGCGCCTCGACCGGTCCGGCGCGCTCGATGTCGATGTGATGAACGTTCTTGACCTTGGTCGGCCGTCCGCTCAACGCCACCACGCGCTTGGACAGCGCCACCGCCTCGTCGACGTCGTGGGTGATCAGGATGACGGTCTTGTGGAAGGTCTCGACCGCCTCCATCAGCACGCCTTCGAGATACAACCGCGTCTGATAGTCGAGCGCGGAGAACGGCTCGTCGAGCAGCAGGATGTCGGGGTCCATGATCAGCGTCCGGATCAACGCCACGCGCTGGCGCATGCCGCCCGACAGCGTCTTCGGATAGGCCTTCTCGAAGCCGGACAGGCCGAAGGTCGACAGATACTCCCGCGCGGTGTCGAGCGCTTCGGCATCGGCGACGCCGCGCACGCGCAGGCCGAGCAGCACGTTTTCCAGCACCGTCCGCCAGGGAAACAGCAGATCCTTCTGCATCATGTAGCCGATGCGGCCGCGCAGGCTGCTGACCGGCTCACCGCGATAGATCAGGCTGCCGCTGTCGGCGTTGAGCAATCCGGCGATCACGTTGAAGATCGTCGTCTTGCCGCACCCGCTCGGTCCGATGATGCTGACGAAGTCGCGCTCGTAGATGTCGAAGGACAGCCCGTCGAGAACCGGCACGGCGCCACCCTTTCCGGGAAACACCTTGCGGACGTCTCGAACGCTGAGTTGGATCTGCGGCTCTGCCATGGATTTGCTCCTTTGCGAATGCTTAGCAAAGGCCATGCCAGCGCTCCGACCAAAGTCGCAGAAGCGTCAATTTCCGTTGCGCCACAACGATTAGCGCGAGGTCACCCGCCGTCGCCTCGATCGCCGCCGCTGCGCGCCGGGGTCCGCCACCGGCTGTAATGCATTGTGCATAATGCACAGCGATGCGGCAGCGATCCCGGACCGATCTGTGATATTGCGGGATTTAACGGCGGCTGCGCGACAACCTGGATGAGCAGCCGGGCGGTCGCGACGAGCCGAAGGCAATCAGGGGAGTGAACGATGCGGAGACGCGGACAGCCCACGACGGTCCGCCAGCATGTCCTGCTCGATCTGCGGACCAAGATTCTGCAGGGGCGCTACCCGGCCGGGACGCGGCTGCGCCAGGAGGAGATCGCGCGCCAGCTCGAGGTCAGCACCACGCCGGTGCGGGAAGCGTTTCGGGACTTGCTGTCCGAAGGGCTGATCTCGCTCGACGCGCGGCGCGGCGCCGTGGTGCGCGGGCTGACGCTGGACGACGTCCAGGAAATTTATCAGATGCGGATCCGGCTGGAGCCGCTGTTGGCCGCGCGCACCTTCGATCGCATCACCGAAGACGATCTGGCGCGGGCGGAGATCTGCTATCGCAAGATGTGCGGCAAGGTGTCGGCGCAGAGCTGGGCCGGCCTCAACGAGGAGTTTCATGCCGCGCTGACCGGCAACACCACCAGCGGCCGGCTCGGCGGCGTCGTCTACAATCTGGCCCACGCGGCCTCGCCTTACGTGGTGCTGTCGCTGTTCGCCGATCCCGACATCCGCGACATGAACAATCGCGATCATGCCGAACTGCTGGCGCTGTATCGAGGTCGCGATCGCGACGGCGTGGTGGCGACCACCGAACGCCATCTGGCGCAGACGCTGCGGCTGATCGAACAGGAGGCGCAATTGAAGTCCGCGCCTGTGCCGACCGACGACGACGAAATTCTCTCCGCCGCCCGCTGAGGCCGACGCCGGCGCCGCTGGCCAACGTGCGGGCGCGCTACGTCCCCGACACCCAGGCCAGCAGCAGCGCGAAGCCGGCGAGCCCGACGGTGACGTGCGTGCCGAGCAGGACGTTCGCGCCGACCGGCGAGCGCCGCGCCAGCGCGGCGATGAAGCCGGAGAACGCCGACACCGCGAACAGACCGGCCGCGATCTTGCCGAAAGATACGCTATCCGTCGTCGCGGCTCCATCGGGCGTGCCGTGCAGCAGCATCACCAGGGTTTCGAGGCCGCCGAAGCCGAGCAGCAAATGCAGCGCCACCAGCCCCTGCTTCCGCTCGCCGCGCAGATAGAGCAGCCCGAGATACAGCCCCAACGCCGTCGCCGCGCTGAGGATCACCAGCACAGGAGCCACCGTCATTCCGCCTCCGAACACTTCGTTGCGAGGCTGGATTTAAGCATGGAGGTCCCAGGTTGAGAACAGTTTCTCTGCCCGTCATTCCGGGGCACGCGCGCAGCGCGTGAATCCGGAATCCCGACGTGCTGGTGCACGGCGCCGCCGCGCACCTTGCGGCATCTTCCTTGGCGATCACCGCGAGATTCCGGGTTCGCGCTGGCGCGCGCCTCGGAATGACGAGAACAAGCGGCGGCCCCTACGCCACCGACTTGGCGTGGGTGAGCTGGTTGATCTTGCGGATGTGCTCCACCGCGTCCTGGGCGGCCTGGCTGTGGGTGAACAGCTCCAGCTCTTCGACCTCGCGGTCATCGACCGGGGTGATTGCCGTATCGGTGTAGCTGAGCCGGTTCGGGTCGTTGCGGATCTTGCGGCGCAGGCCGTCGATCCAGAACCAGTGCCGGACGTTCTGCACCAGCTTTCGCGCGCCCCCGGCGACCAGCTTCGGATAGAACACCAGCGCCGGCTCGACCGGCAGCGTCGGCCGGCGGTCGAGCCGGTATTTCAGCCGGATGATGCCGCCCTGCAGCGGATGCACCTTCTCGATCCGGACCATCGACGAGAACAGGAAGATCATCGACGCCAGCCGCGACACGCCGACGCCGGTCGCGGCGGCACGGCGCAGCATCCGCTCGATGTGTTCGGCCGAGTAGTACAGCTCCCACGCCTTCAAATATGCGCCCTGCCACTGCTCCCGGCTCATCTTCGGATGCGGCGTGACGACGTGCTCGATGTCGAAGCGGTTGAGGTCGCTGTCCATCGCCACGCCCTGCTTGAACAGGCGCTGGTGATCCTCGGAGCCCGGCAGCGGCGTCAGACAGAAGAACTCCAGGATGTCGAGCGGCAGCTCCTTCTGGATGATCGCGATATCCTCGGCGATGCTCTCCGGCGTGTCGTGCGGAAAGCCGAGAATGTAGCCCGCATAGGTGATCACCCCGGCCTTCTTCCAAGCCAGCAGCATCTGGCGATATTCGGTGATCTTGTTCTGACGCTTCTTGGCCGAGGCGAGATTCTGCGGGTTGATACTTTCAAGCCCCAGGAAGGTCCGGACCACGCCGGCCGCCCGCGCCTTGTCGATGAAGCCGTCGATCTTGTGGCACAGCGTATCGACCTGGATCACCAGCTTGATGTCCTTCTGCCCGGTCGCGGCGAATTCGCGGCGCAGCGCAGCGAGCCGGTCGAGGATCACCTCCCAGTCCTTGTTGCGGGCGAAATTGTCGTCGGTCATGAAGAACCAGTTGACGCCCTGCGCCATGTTGGCGCGCACCAAGCGCTCGATATCGTCGGCGCTGCGGCCGCGCGACTTGCGGCCCTGCACGTTGATGATGGTGCAGAACGAGCACTGATACGGACAGCCGCGTCCCGCATCGAACGAGGTCTGCAGGCTGAACGTGCCCTTGAGGAATTTGCGCGGCAGCACCGGGGTCGGCGCGCCTTCCAGGCACGGCAGGTCGTTCAGGTAGTTGTACAGCGGCTTCAGCGCGCCGCTGGCAGCGTCGCGCAGCAGCTCGTCGCAGCGGCCTTCGAGTTCGCCGGCGTACAAAGTGACACCGAGATCGAGCGCCTCCTGCAGATCCGGCTGAATGCCCGGCAGCATCGCGATGCAGCCGGAGACGTGGAAGCCGCCGATCGCCACCGGCACCCCGGCGGCCCGTAGCGGGCGGGCGATATCCATCGCGCGCGGGAACTGATTGGACTGCACCCCGACGATGAACACCAGCCCGAAGAAGTCATGAGCCCGGAACCGCTCGACGATCTGCGGAATACGCGTGCGGGTATTGATCTCGTCCGCCGCCGTAATATCGATCTCGACGTCGCCGAGAACGCGGCGCTGCCGGGCGTCTTCCGCGAGACTATAGACCACTGCCAGCGAGTTCGAAGGTATGAAGGACCTGAACCACTGGATGACGTAGCCGTCGTCGTCGTAGTGCGATGGTTTGATCAGTGCGATCTGGAACCGTTTCGACGGCCGCGCCGCCGGTTGCACATTCGCCATTGCCGCCCTCACCTGCTCTCGCAGCCGAAAGCGGTCCCGCCCTCGGCCTCCCGCATAAGAGCTTGGCTCAGGTCGCCGGGCGCTGGCAAGGACGCCCGGCGCAACTCACTCAATTATCGCTGCAAACTAATCGCATATGTTGCGGCCGGGGTACTAACCGTACGCTAACTGGCCAGCGACCGCCCCGATGAGACGCAACTGCAACAGGTGTGTCTCAATTTGCACAGCGGGCTGGGAACTCAGTCGCGGTAAGTCGTCACTCCGGCTTCCGCACCGTCACGTGCAGGAACCGGGCGAGTTGCTGATCAAATCCCTTGCCTTCACTGGTCTCGACCGCGACCGATGCCCAGGTGCCGGCTTCCGCGTACTGCGCGCGCAGCCACTCCTCCGACGGATAATTGTAGTAACGCGCGAGCTTGTCGCGCCCCTCGCCGTCGCCGGACTTGTAGCTGGCGTAGAACAGGCCGCCGGGCTTCAACGACCGCCAGATCAGCTTCAGCACGTCGGCAAGCTCGTCCCTCGGCACGTGCAGCAGGCAGGCGTGAGCCCAAACGGCGCCGTAAACTTCGACCGCGTCGAGCTGATGGAACAGCATGGTGCGGACCGGTCGTCCGAGCCGGCGCGAGGCTTCGGCCGCCAGTTCCGGAGAGCCGTCGGTCGGGTCCACGTCGAAGCCGGCCGCGAGCATCGCTTCGGCCTGGTAGCCGGCCCCGCAGCCGAGTTCGAGGATCCTGGCGCCCGCCGGCAGTTCGTCCAGGAACTTGGTCAGCGTCACGCTGCGTGGCTGGCGCTCGGCGTAAGCGGTGGCGTTGCCGCGGTAGAACCGCAGCGTGTCGTCGTCGAAAGCTTGGGTCATGGCGATTTCCGAGTGACGCGGCTCCCGGTCGCGAAACCGCGAGCCGCAATGCTGAGAGCGATCCGCTAGTCGACCCCACCGGTGTCGGGCAAGCCCAGCATCAGTCGCATGTTCTGCACCGCGGCGCCGGAGGCGCCCTTGCCGAGATTGTCGAGCCGCGCCACCAGCACCGCCTGGCGGTGGGCATCGCTGCCGAACACGTAGAGTTCAAGCTGGTTGGTGTCGTTCAGCGCTTCCGGTTCGATCCGGCCGCCGGCGTAGGGCGCAGCATCGAGCGGCGGCACCGACACATAGATACTGCCGGCATAGCGCTGCGCCAGCGCGGCGTGCAGGTCGGCGGCCGCCGGCTTGCCCGGCAGCGTGTCGAGATGCAGCGGCACCGACACCAGCATGCCCTGGCGGAAGTTGCCGACCGAGGGGATGAAGATCGGCCGGCGCGACAACGCCGAATACTTCTGGGTTTCCGGCAGATGCTTGTGCGCGAAGCCGAGGCCGTAAAGCTCGAACGCCGGCGCGGTGCCGGCTTCGTAGGCCGCGATCATCGACTTGCCGCCGCCGGAATAGCCGCTGACGGCGTTGATCGTCACCGGATAGTCGGCCGGCAGCAGGCCGGCATCGACCAGCGGCCGCAGCAGCGCGATGCCGCCGGTCGGATAGCAGCCCGGATTGGCGACCTTCTTGGCGGCACGGATGTTGTCGGCCTGGTCCGGCGCCAGCTCGGCGAAGCCATAGACCCAGTCCGGCGCGACCCGGAACGCGGTCGAGGCGTCGAGCACCTTCGGGCCTGACGCGCCGAGCTCGTCGATCAGCGCCACCGTCTCCTTCGCGGCATCGTCCGGCAGGCACAGGATGACGAGATCGACCTCGGCCATCAGCGCACGCTTGGCGGCGGCGTCCTTGCGCTTGTCCTCGGCGATATCCTTGACGGTGACCTGGCCGTGGCGGGCCAGCCGCTCGCGGATGCCGAGACCGGTGGTGCCGGCAGCGCCGTCGATGAACACCACCGGCTTGCCGCTCGCAGCCCGCGTCTGGCCTGGATTGGTGCTGTCGGTCAGGGTCATTTATCGCTCCTTGATCAAGCGGGTTCGCCGGCGAGTACCGGCACGGTGTAATCCAGATGCGGCCGCAGCGCGACCATCTCGGCCGCGATCTCCTGCGAGCCGGGGTCGGGCTGGCGCGCCAGCGCGGCGGCGACCGCGACGTGATCGGCGTCGGACTTGTGCTGGTTGAGCTTGAAGCTGCCCGCCACCGCATCCACCCGCATCATCACCCCGACGATCGCCTGCTTCATCGCATTGCGCCGGCCGGCCGCCATCTTGGCCATCGTCCACGGCGGCTTCGGCGCCAGCGCGGTCTCGAACAAGGAGCTGACGTCGTCGAGTTGCGCGTCCAGTTCGCTGGCCGACATCACCGCCGCCGGACCGGTCAGCTGCACGCTCTTGTACAACCAGGTCGGCACCTGATCCGGCGAAGCGTACCAGTCAGCCGACACATAGGCATGACCGGCGGTCACCGCCATCAGCCACGGGGTGCGGGCATCGGCGCAGCGCGCCAGCGGATTGTTGCGCGCAATGTGGAACGACAACAGCGGCGTGCCGTCGCTAGCATATTGGATCGCGAACGGCAGCGGCGATGCGATCGGCCCGGCGGCGTCATGGGCGCAAGCGAGACCGAAACCCTGCGCCGCCGCGAACGCAAGGCAGGCGGACCGGTCGGGCTTGAACTGGGGTGGCGCATACATCGAAAGGCTCCTGGTTTGAACGGGAGCCGCCGGATCGAGTGCGCGTAAGGGGGATGTGAAGCTCACCTGCCGCGGACCGTAACCGGCGGCAGGGACGACGCTGTCAGACGCGCGCGTCAACCCATGCCGCGGGACTGCGGCGGCGGGCTTTGGCGGTGGTGAGCGCGTTGAGCATGGCGCGTTGATAGGAGCGGTCGCGGCCCCGGTCAACCCGCGATCCGCGCAGATCTCAGGCTCGATCATGACGACGCTGCCGCCCGCACGGCTTGCCAATCGCACTATTGGGCTGTATTCCCCGCGCACTGGTCGGCAGTTCACCAAGGCGTCGCTGTCCCGCATGGGAAGCTAAACCTGCCTGTTTCCTCGATCGGCTGACACTTGTCCCGTGCCGCCGTCGTAAGTCAGCGACCAACGACATTCTTCGTTCGGCACGATCGAGGATGAGGTCATGACCAGAACTGTTTTCCCGTTCGCCACCCAGGATGTCTCCGCGCTGGCGCGTGCGCTCAACCGCGAGCTCGACGCCCAGGGCCACAAGCTCGGCCATGTCGAGATGCTGAACCTGCTGGCGCGCTCGGCCGGCTACCGCAACTTCCAGCATTTTCGCGCGCAGTTCGACGCCGAGCAGCGGCTGCAACGCCAGCCCGAAACTGAACCGGTGGCCGATCTGCAGAAGGTCGCGCAGGCGACCCGTTACTTCGACGCCGGCGGCGTGCTCACCCGATGGCCGAAGAAGGCCAGCCATCGCCTGCTCTGCCTGTGGGTGATGTGGTCGCGGGTGCCGGCGGGACGCGAGCTGAGCGAAAAGCAGCTCAACGAGCTGCTGCTCGGCCATCACGGCTTCGGCGATCACGCGCTGCTGCGCCGCATGATGTGCGACACCGGCCTGATGACCCGCACCCGCGACGGGCGGGTATATCGCCGGGTCGAGCAGAAGCCGCCGCCGGAAGCGGTGGCGCTGATCCGCCACCTCGCCCCGCGGCTCGCGGCCTGATCGCCGGCTAAGCCAGACAAACGAGGCGCATCATGACGACTCCCCAGACCTGGGGCGGCGGCGCGCTGCCGCTCGCCCTGCCCGCGGCCACGCTCGATCGGACCGCGCGCGGGCCGATCGAACTCGCTCATTGCGGCAATGGTCCGGCCGTGCTCGCTTTGCACGGGGGCATGGGCGGCTATGACCAGAGCCTGCTGCTCGGCCGCGCGGTGCTCGGCGACGCGCCGGCGCATCGCGTGCTGGCTCTGTCGCGGCCCGGCTATCTCGGCACGCCGCAATCGAGCGGTTCGTCCCCTAGCGCGCAGGCCGATCTCTACGCGGCGCTGCTCGACACGCTGGCGATCGAGCGGGCCGCAGTGATCGCCGTCTCGGCCGGCGGCCCGTCGGCACTGCACTTCGCCCTCCGCCATCCCGACCGCTGTGCAGCCGTAGTTCTTGTATCGTGCTGCACCGGCACTCTGGCTATTCCCCCGGAGGTCCGGTCACGGCTGCCGATGATGCGCTGGATGGCACGGCTGCCATGGCTGACGAGCTGGCTGGCGCGGCGAGCCGCGCGCCATCCGGACAGGGCCGCAGAGCGGGCTATTCCGGATCCGGTCGTGCGGGCGCGAACGCTGGCCGATCCGTCGGCCAGCGCGATGCTCGCGGCGCTGCAGACCAGCGTGTTCGTGCGGATGGCGGAGCGTCTGCCCGGAACGCTCAGCGACACCGCCACCTTCGCCACGATGCCGCCGATCGACGCCGCGCGCCATGTTCCGCCACTACTCGCGATCCACGGCACTGCGGATCGTGTCGTGCCGTTCGCGCACGGCGAGCGCGTCGCGCGGGAGTCCCCGCGCGGCGAGCTGGTGGCGATCGAAGGCGGCGAACACGTCAGCCTGTTCACCCATCTCGACGAGGTGCGCGCGCGTGCACGCGCCTTTCTCAGGCAAGCCTGATCGTCAGATCACCGGACTCCACGGCGCTGGCACCAACCGGTAGCCGTCGCCGTCCTTGGCGACATGCCCCATCGCCGGGAACGGGAAATGGAAGCCCTGCACCCGCATCTTCTCGGCGGCGAGCATGTCGTAGGTCTTGCGCCGGGTGGTCTCGGCCATCGCCGGATCCTGGTCGAACATCAGGTGCCAGCCGGGGTGCGCGACGAACAGCGCCGGCAGGTTGGTGACATCGGACTGGATGAACACCTTGTCGGCGCCGGACGACAGCACGAACGAGGTGTGACCGGGGGTGTGGCCACGGGTCTCGACCGCCAACAGGCCGGGCGCGACGTCCTTGCCCCATTCGTAGGGCGTAACCTTCTTGTTCAGCCCGGCGTCGAACACTTTTCGCGCGGTCTGGAACACGCTCTGCATCCGCCCCGACGGCGCGCGGCTCATCTCGCCGTCGTCCATGAAGTATTTCCACTCCGCCGCCGGCACCAGCACCTCGGCGTTCGGGAACGCCGGCTTGCCGGACGCATCGAGCAGGCCATTGATGTGGTCGGCGTGGAAATGCGAGATCACTACCAGATCGACCGCCTTCGGATCGAACCCGGCGGCGGCCATGTTGCTTCCGAACTGGCCGACATTGCCTTTGCTCGACGCGAACGCGCCGGGCCCGTTGCCGGTGTCGAGCACCACCAGCTTGCCGCCGGTGTTGATCACCAGCGGCGCGAACTGGATCGAGATCTTGTCCTTCGGCAGGAACGCGGCCTCCAGCGCTTCGCTGACCTCATCCTTCATCACGTTGGTGACGAAGCCGTCGGACAGCGGGAACGTATTGATGCCGTCGGAAATCACGTTCACCTGGGCGTCGCCGACCCGGTAGCGGTAGAAGCTCGGCGCCTGCTTGTCGGCGGCCGGCGCCGCGGCGTGGGCAGGCGCGGCCTTCAGCAACGGTGCCGCCGCAAGCGCGGCGGTCGCAGTGAGGGCGTGACGTCGGGTCAGATCCATGGCGTGTCCTCGCTGGTGATTTGCGCCGCAGTCTAAGCTGCAACCGATGGCGCGATCACGTCATGACGCGCATTTGATCGGCGCTACACCGACCTCAGCATCCAGCCGAGCCCGATCGAGAGCCCGTCCCCGAACAGCAGCAGCACCGCCGACCACACCAGCGCCGACAGCACGTTGGCGATCTGGAACGGCCAGAACGGCATCTCGAAGATCCCGGCCGCGAGCGGCACCGAGGCGCGCAGCGGCCCGAAGAACCGGCCGATGAAGATGCTCGGCACGCCCCATTTGCGGACGAAATCCTCGCCGCGCAGCAGCAGCCCGGGATATTTCGACAGCGGCCAGATCCGGGTGACGTTGTCCTTGTAGCGGTAGCCGAACCAGTACGACACCCAGTCGCCGAGCGCCGCCCCGACGCCCCCCGCCAGCCAGACCGGCCAGAAACTGATGCCGGACACCCCGATCAGGGCTCCGATCGCCACCAGCGCGCCCCAGGCGGGGACCAGCAGCGAAACGAACGCGAGCGACTCCCCGAACGCCAGCGCCAGAACCACGGGCGCCGCCCAAGCCTGATGCTGCCGCACGAACTCGGCAATGTCTTGAATATGAGCTTCCATCGTCCTTCTGACCTGCGGGTGCCGGCTGTCACCGCGCTGTCGCATAGCACGGAGTTCGCGGACACCGACATGCGGTGCCGGCTTTCCGCACCAAACCGTGATGGCCGCAATGCGGCCGGCTGCGCGGCATCTCGCCGCCGCCCGCAACCGGCCCGTGCGGTGACCGGGCTTTTCGATTGAACCTTCTTGCAGCGCACGCGGCTAAAGCAGGTATCTCGGTAGCCGCCCGTTTGGCTCGCGCTCTGCCGCTCCATTCCTGGCGACTCCGCCGCCTCCTAGCCTCGAAGGATCTCACGATGATCGGATCGGTAATGATGTGCGCCAGCGCGGCGCTGCTGGTGCTCGGCATGCTCGGCGGCATTGCGATGGGCATTGCCCATGACTTCACCCTCGGACCGGCGCACGCCCATCTGAATCTGATCGGCGGCGTGATGCTGTTCCTGTTCGGGCTGTATTACCGCGTGCTCCCTGCGGCTGGCGGCACCTTGCTGGCCCGGGTCCAGGGCGGCCTGCACATCGCCGGCGCGGTGCTGTTCCCGGCCGGAATTGCCCTTTCCATCACCCAGGGTCCGGCCTATATGCCCGTTCCGATCATCGGCTCGCTGATTGTCACCGCCGCGGTGGTGCTGTTCGGCGTGGTCGTCGTCCGCACCGCCCGCGCAGAAGCGATGCCGGCGCGGCGCGATGCGGCGCACCCGGTCGACCGCCGCCATGCGCCGCAGACCACCGGGCTGCATCGGGCGGTCCACCCGGCGTCACATTCGCAAACCTTCCATGGCATAGTCAGCCACAATGATTCGCACGGCGCGTCGCGCCCGCAAGATCTCAGACCAGACTGCAGGATTCATGGCCAAGGCACTGAAGGCTAGTTCGAAATCGAAACCGTCGACCGACCTGTTCGGGGCCGCGCCGAAGCCGGCCGCGGCCAAGGCGGCCGCCAAGCCGGGCGGCGCCGAGGACGGCTATACCGCTGCCGACATCGAGGTGCTGGAGGGGCTGGAGCCGGTCCGGCGCCGGCCCGGCATGTATATCGGCGGCACCGACGAGAAGGCGCTGCACCACCTGTTCGCCGAGGTGATCGACAACTCGATGGACGAGGCGCTGGCCGGCCACGCCACTTTCATCGAGGTCGAGCTGTCGGCCGACGGCTTCCTCACCGTCTCCGACAACGGACGCGGCATTCCGGTTGATCCGCATCCGAAATTTCCGAAGAAGTCGGCGCTCGAAGTGATCATGTGCACGCTGCACGCCGGCGGCAAGTTCGACAGCAAGGTGTACGAGACCTCGGGCGGCCTGCACGGCGTCGGCGTCAGCGTCGTCAATGCGTTGTCGTCGCGTCTTGAGGTCGAAGTTGCGCGCAACCAGCAGCTTTACCGGATGACGTTCGAGCGCGGCCACCCCAAGGGCAAGCTCGAGAGCCTCGGCAAGGTCAACAACCGCCGCGGCACCCGCGTCCGGTTCAAGCCCGACACCGACATCTTCGGTGCCAAGGCGGCGTTCAAGCCGCAGCGCCTGTTCAAGATGGCGCGGTCGAAGGCGTATCTGTTCGGCGGCGTGAAGATCCGCTGGAAGTGCGATCCGGAGCTGCTGAAGGGCATCGAGGACGTTCCGGCCGAGGATGAATTTCATTTTCCCGGCGGCCTGAAGGACTTCCTCGGCGCGGCGATCCACAACGACACCCTGGTGCACCCCGACATTTTCGCCGGCAAATCCGGCCGCAACGGTGCCCATGGCGCCTGCGAATGGGCGGTGGCCTGGACGGCCGATGCCGACGGCTTCCTGTCGTCCTACTGCAACACCGTGCCGACGCCCGACGGCGGCACCCACGAGTCCGGCCTGCGCAGCGCCCTGCTCCGCGGCCTGAAGGACCACGCCGAGCGTGCCGGCCAGGGCAAACGCGCGTCCTCGATCACCTCCGAAGACGTCATGGTCGGCGCCGCGGTGATGCTGTCGGTGTTCGTGCGCGAGCCGGAATTCCAGGGCCAGACCAAGGACCGCCTCGCCACCGCCGAGGCGCAGAAGATCGTCGAACAGGCGATCAAGGACCCGTTCGACCACTGGCTGTCCGGCAATCCGGTGCAGGCCAACAAGCTGCTTGATTTCGTCGTCGAGCGCGCCGAGGAGCGGCTGCGCCGCCGCCAGGAAAAGGAAATCTCGCGCAAGACCGCGGTCAAGAAGCTGCGGCTGCCCGGCAAGCTCGCCGACTGCACCTCGACCGCGGCCGAAGGCTCCGAACTGTTCATCGTCGAGGGCGACTCGGCCGGCGGCAGCGCCAAGCAGGCGCGCGACCGCTCGACCCAGGCCGTGCTTCCCCTGCGCGGCAAGATCCTCAACGTCGCCTCCGCCGGCAAGGACAAAGTGGTGGCGAACGCCCAGCTGTCCGACCTGATCCAGGCGCTCGGCGCCGGCACCGGGGTGAACTACCGCGAGGAAGATCTGCGCTATTCGCGCATCATCATCATGACCGACGCCGACGTCGACGGCGCCCACATCGCCTCGCTGCTGATCACCTTCTTCTACCGGCAAATGCCGAAGCTGATCGACGAGGGCCACCTGTATCTCGCGGTGCCGCCGCTGTACCGGCTGACCCACGGCGCCAAGACGGTGTACGCCCGCGACGACGCCCACAAGGAAGAGCTGCTGAAGAAGGAGTTCAACGCCAACGCCAAGGTCGATGTCGGCCGCTTCAAAGGCCTCGGCGAGATGATGCCGGCGCAGCTCAAGGAAACCACGATGGACCCGGCCAAGCGCACCCTGCTGCGCGTCGTGTTGCTCGCCGACGACCGCGACGGCACCGCCAATTCGGTCGAACGGCTGATGGGCACCAAGGCCGAAGCCCGCTTCGCCTTCATCTCGGAGAAAGCCGAGTTCGCCAGCGAAGAGATGCTGGACGTGTGAGGACTCGATCGGTCAGGCGGCGTCCGCCGGCCGCACCTGCCGGTCGATCTCCGCGCCTTATGACGCTCGATGACGGCGATGTCGTACTGGCTCTGCAGATCGAGCCAGAACTGCGGAGCGTTTCCGAAATAACGGCCCAGCCGCACCGCAGTATCCGCAGTCATCGACCGCCGACCGTTGAGAATGTCGGTGATGCGCCTCGACGGCACGCCGATGTGGAGTGCGAGCTGACTGGCGCCGAGCTTACGTGCGGCAAGCTCGCGTTTTAGCAGTCGGCCTGGATGCGAGACCGGAGGCATGTTCGTTTCTTCTCATTTTTTGTGATTATCGACAATCTCAACACGGCGAACGGCAAGGCTCAAGGCCATTCGTACCGCTCGGCTTGAGCGGTTGGCGAAGCTGCGGCAGGCTGCCTGACCTTTTGCCTTCGCAACCTTGCCGTCGCGGTGGCGTTTGCAACGATTGTCGGAGACCGCTGATGACACGACACGCGCTTCTAATCGCCGCCGCTATAGTCCTGATCCCCGGCCTGGGTTACGCCCAGCCGGGCGCGCTCGACTGGCAGCGCTACAACGTCGCCGCGGGTTCGGCGGCCGCCGACGTGCCGCGTGCGATCTTCAGCGAGGACGGCGGACCGGCGCAGGACGGCCCGGGCCGGCGATTCGTCTCGGCCGACGGCCGCGCCGATCTCACCGTCCAGGCGGTGCCCAATCCCGACGGCGCCTCCCCGGCCGCGTTCCTGGCGCGCCGCAATCCGCCGTCCGGAATCATCTATCGCCGCGTCACGCCGCGGTTCTTCGCGGTGTCGAGCATCCGCAACGGCCGCATCTGGTACAACCGCTGCAACCGCGGCCGTGCCGTGATGAACTGCGTGCTGATCAACTATCCGGCCGCCGAGAAGCGCAAATGGGACGCTATCGTCACCCGGATCAGTCGCTCGCTCGGCGGCTAGCGCCGTCCGACCTTCGCCGCCCTTGAACGGCCGCGCGAAAAGGTGCCTAATTGTCTTATGCGCACACTGTTTCTCATCATCGGTGTCATCGCCCTGCTGGTCGGTCTGGTCTGGACCGGCCAGGGCGCCGGCCTGATCCAGTGGCCGGCCCAGAGCTTCATGATCAACCAGTCGCAGTGGATGTGGTACGGCGCCTCGACCGCGTTCGGCGGGCTGCTGCTGATCTTCGTTTCGCGACGGTCGTAGCCGCCGGAAGCGTCGACCATGGCCCCGAAATCGACGTTGACGGCTCGCCAACTGGAAGCGCTCGGCGCGCCACGTCTGGCCGAACTGCTGTTGGAGATCACCGCCAACGACGCTCCGGCAAAACGGCGGCTCAAGCTGGAGATCACGGCCCTCACCTCGCCGAAGGCGGTCGCCGGCGAAATCGGCAAGAGGCTGGGCCAGATCGCCCGCGCGCAAAGCCTGCTGGAAGGGCCCAAAGTCAAGGAGCTCGCCGCGGACCTGGAGACGCAACGTCGCACGATTGTCGACCATGTCGCCGCCAATGATCCCGCGGCGGCACAGGATCTGATGTGGCAGTTGGTCGACATGGCCGACGATGTCTTGCAGCGCAGCGACGACAGCAACGGACGCCTGTTCCCGATCTTCGTCGATGCGATCCGCGATCTCGGGCCGCTCGCACAAGCCGCACAGTGCGATCCGATTGCCTTGGCCGAACGAGCTTTCAAGGCACTCGAACAGAGCCCCTACAGCATGGAGGAGGATCTGATCGAGTCGCTTGGCCCGGTGCTCGGGAGCGCCGGTCTCGACCATCTGAAACAACGGCTCATCGAGCTGTCCAAACAGCCTGTGCAAGTGCCTGCCGACGAGGACCGGACGGTGATCGGCTTGGGATCACGGGGCCCGATCTACCTCGATCAGATCATGTCCTCCCGCCGTGAACGGATGATCGCCGCGAGCCTCCGAACCATCGCCGACGTCCAGGGCGACGTCGACTCCTACATTGCCCAGTACAGCATCGAAGCGCGGAAGAGTCCCGGCATCGCCGCGGAGCTCGCACGGCGCCTGCTGGCGGCCGGTCGCGCCGACGAGGCGCTGCAGATTGTGAACGATGCCAAGTCACATTCATCCAGATTTCCCAATTTCGATTGGGAGGACGCGCGGATCGAAGTCCTCGACGCGCTGGGCCGGCACGACCAAGCGCAGACCGCGCGGTGGTCGTGTTTCGAGAGGTTCCTGAGCGTCGACCATCTGCGCGCTCATCTCAAACGCCTGCCGGATTTCGACGACGTCGAAGCCGAACGACGCGCGCTGGACCATGTCGAGCGGTTCGATCATTTGCTGCCGGCTCTGGCCTTTCTGGTGGCGTGGCCCGCGCTGGATCGCGCCGCCCGACTGGTGACCCGGCGTGCCAAAGAACTCGACGGCAATCACTACGAACTTCTCTCCCCGGCCGCCGATGCGCTCGCCGGCAAGTATCCGCTCGCCGCAACGCTGGCGCTGCGGGCGATGATCGACTTCACTTTGGTCCAGGGCCGCTCAGCCCGCTACCGCCATGCCGCGCGGCATCTGTTGGAATGCGAGAGCCTGTCCGGCGCGATCTCCGACTTCGGCGGCTTCGACAGCCACATCACCTACAAAACTCGCCTGCGCGTGGAGCACGGCCGCAAGACCGGATTCTGGAGCCTGCTCTCCTGAGACGAGAACGGCCGCGACAACGTCGCAGCTACTTCCTGAACGTCTTGATCTCCGACACGCTGCCGTCGCGATAGGTCAGCTCGACTGACACTGATTTCACCCCGGGCGCCAGCTTCAGATACGGCTGTGCGCTGCTCGGGATCGCCACCGGGTCGCGCATGTCGCACGGCGGCATCTTCAGCACCTTGTCGGGCACCGCGCTGTCGATGCCGATCCGCGCCTCGCGGATCGCGCAGCGATACGACATCAGATGCGTGTAGTAGACCAAGAGGCCGTTGAACTCGCGGAACGACAGCCAGCTCGTCGCGGTCATGTCGAGGATCTTGCGCTGGTCGCGCAGCAGCGCCGCCTCCGGCTCGAACTTGATCGGAAACGGCCCCTGCATCTCGCCCTGGGCATCGATGTAGCGCAGCTCGATGATGCCGGCCGGCGCGTCGGCGGGAAGCTGGATCGACGGGTTCGGCATCCGCTTGCGGGTGCGCGGATCGAGCGCATCGATGAATCCGGTCTCGCGGAATTCGCCGTCGCCGATCCGCCACGAGATCCCGAGCGTCGGATCGGCGATCGAGAACGACACCGTCCAGCCGCCATTGTGCCGGGAGAAGCTGGCGATCGGCGCATTCAGCGCCTCCGCGGTCGGCGGCTTCAGAGGCGCCACCGGCGGCAGCGCGGCGACCTTCTGCGGCGGCTCGGCAGCGCCGGCGGCGGCCGTGCCCGGCTGCCGCCGCCCGTTCAGGAACACGTCGTCGACCATCTGGTCGAAATACACCGGCACCTGCTTGTGGCCGATCTGATCGGCCAACTCGCTGACGGCGCGGCGGGTGCGCTGCGCCACCTGCACCAGGTTCTCGCCGGGATCGAGCAACTGCTTGACGAACACCCGGGTGAACACCGAGTTCGGATTGCTGTCGCTGTCCGACAGCCGGTCGAGCGCGGTCTGCCGCGGGCCGGCCGAGAAGATCGAGAACACGCCTTCCGGCAGCGTGGTCATCGGCGCCAGCCCGCCGCGCCCGGCCAACGCGCGCACGCCGCGGCGTTCGAACGGATTGTTGCGGCAGGCGTCGAGCACCAGGATCGCGGTGCGGGCGCCGCGGTTCTGCAGCCGGTCGACGATGCGGTCCGCCATGATCGAGGCGTCGCGCACCAGTTCCTCCTGGCCCTCGGTGGCGGCCGGCACGTCGGTCGGCAGCAGGTAGTTCTGTCCGGCGATTTCGAAGCCATGGCCGGCATAGAAGAAGAACGCGGTGTCGCCGGGCTCGATCGTGGTGTCGAAAGCCAGCAGGCTCTGGCTGAAGGCGGCGCGGGTCTGGTTCTCCGCCACCATCACCTGGAAGCCGAGCCTCTTCAGCGCATCGCCGATCGTGCGCGCGTCGTTGACCGCCTTCTGCAGCCTCGGCACGTTGCGATAATCATCGTTCCCGATCACCAGCGCGACGCGCTTCGCAGCCCATGCCGGACCGGCGACCAGCAGCGCCAGCATGCAGGCGACAGCCGCGAACAATACAGCTCCGTGCCGCGTGCAGGGCCTTTCGATCGGTCGCATTCCAGTCCCTCAAAACGCAGCGGCCGGATCGCGGCCGCCTGCGCCATAGTCGGTCAGAACCCGAGCACGGTTCAACCGAAAAGGACGTCGGGCGCGGCTACGATCCGGCTTGGCCCTCAATCACCAGTCCGCTAAACTCAAATGCTCGAATTCGTGCGGAAGCTCTGCGTTTCGGTTGGCCCTCAATCACCAGTCCGCTAAACTGGGAATGCAGAAGGATTCCATACTTGATTCGTTTCGGTTGGCCCTCAATCACCAGTCCGCTAAACTTACTTCGACGCGGTGCTGGCCGCCAAGAAGGTTTCGGTTGGCCCTCAATCACCAGTCCGCTAAACTCAGTGCCTTCTGCGCCTCGGCCATCGCCTTGTTTCGGTTGGCCCTCAATCACCAGTCCGCTAAACTCACGCGGCGAATTCCGCCGAGCCCTGCGGAGTTTCGGTTGGCCCTCAATCACCAGTCCGCTAAACTGTTTCCGAAGCCGCTGTGCCTCACCGCGCTGTTTCGGTTGGCCCTCAATCACCAGTCCGCTAAACTCCGATCAGCGCCCATGCATCGAGGCGGTCGTTTCGGTTGGCCCTCAATCACCAGTCCGCTAAACTGTGCTGCGCGCCAATCCGTCCGCGCTCGCCGTTTCGGTTGGCCCTCAATCACCAGTCCGCTAAACTTCCGCAGCCGATCCTGTTCGACCGCAATACGTTTCGGTTGGCCCTCAATCACCAGTCCGCTAAACTCGCGGCTGGATGGTCGAGCTTTCGGCTCGCGTTTCGGTTGGCCCTCAATCACCAGTCCGCTAAACTGCATCCTCAGGTTTGCGTCGGCTGCTTTTTGTTTCGGTTGGCCCTCAATCACCAGTCCGCTAAACTGACGGCTTCGGCATCAAGGCCGACACGATGGTTTCGGTTGGCCCTCAATCACCAGTCCGCTAAACTCCTGGATAAGCGCACCGTGACGTTGCGTGAGTTTCGGTTGGCCCTCAATCACCAGTCCGCTAAACTCACGGACCGCGCCGCGCTCGGCCCGCTTCTGTTTCGGTTGGCCCTCAATCACCAGTCCGCTAAACTCTCGGCCGCAGCGGCGCCGACGCCACCGTGGTTTCGGTTGGCCCTCAATCACCAGTCCGCTAAACTATCCGCGCGCCGCGGCCATGGCCGCCGCGGGTTTCGGTTGGCCCTCAATCACCAGTCCGCTAAACTATCGAGCCCGACGCTACGGCGCCGGCCGCAGTTTCGGTTGGCCCTCAATCACCAGTCCGCTAAACTCGAAGATCAGGGAAGGCGACACGGCGCCACGTTTCGGTTGGCCCTCAATCACCAGTCCGCTAAACTGTCGGCGGCAAGGTGACCGGCGTCGAAATTGTTTCGGTTGGCCCTCAATCACCAGTCCGCTAAACTCTGCTCGACACCGACGCCCGGATCATTGCCGTTTCGGTTGGCCCTCAATCACCAGTCCGCTAAACTCTCGTCGGGCGAGACGTCGTATCAAGGCCTGTTTCGGTTGGCCCTCAATCACCAGTCCGCTAAACTCCGATGGCGAATGATGGTCGTGACTACGTGGTTTCGGTTGGCCCTCAATCACCAGTCCGCTAAACTCTTGTCCGCCATCTCCCGCCCCTCCCCGCTGTTTCGGTTGGCCCTCAATCACCAGTCCGCTAAACTCACACCCAGGTCTCGCCGTCCGCCTTCACCGTTTCGGTTGGCCCTCAATCACCAGTCCGCTAAACTATCACCAGTTTTGTATTCTTCCGGTTTCAAGTTTCGGTTGGCCCTCAATCACCAGTCCGCTAAACTTGCCACGGACGAGGTGCGGCGATGACATCAGTTTCGGTTGGCCCTCAATCACCAGTCCGCTAAACTGCGCCGGGCGCCAGCTTGAAGAAATCCGGCGTTTCGGTTGGCCCTCAATCACCAGTCCGCTAAACTGCGACGCGGCGTCGATAAATCAGTCTATGAGTTTCGGTTGGCCCTCAATCACCAGTCCGCTAAACTGATGCTTTCGACGCGGAATGTTGGTATATTGTTTCGGTTGGCCCTAAATCACCAGTCCGCTAAACTGACAACACAATCAGGGAGCAAGCGACATTCGTTTCGGTTGGCCCTCAATCACCAGTCCGCTAAACTTAGATGTAGGTGCCGGCGTTGTAGTCGATGGTTTCGGTTGGCCCTCAATCACCAGTCCGCTAAACTTACAGCCGTCTTCACGAAACCGAGCGCTTCGTTTCGGTTGGCCCTCAATCACCAGTCCGCTAAACTGCCTACCGAACCATCCGCTTGCAAATACTGGAGAATTTCTGATCGACGAGGTCCCGAATCGCACCTGACGGGCTAGAAGAGCGCGTATTGATCCGGATTTTTCGGGCTCTGTTCGCGATTTCTTCCGCGATAGGTTCGGATGTTCTCATATTGCTTGTCGGTGATGCCGATGATGTGGATCTTCCCGGACGACGGCATCGCCTGCTCGACCTTTCGGGCATAGGCTTCAGCCTGCTCCTTGCCGGCGCAGAAGCGCAGATAAACAGAAAACTGAGACATTTCGAAGCCGAGATCGAGCAGCTTTGTGCGAAATCCGGTCGCGCTCTTGCGCTGCTTCTTGGTCCCCACCGGAAGATCGAACAGCACCAACAGCCACATGATTCGATAACCTGACAGCGCGGGCGGCGCCTGGTGTTCGGCGGTCGCCATTTCAAAAGCCGAGCGGCAGGCCGGGTTTCGGCAGGATCAGGCGATCCGTCTCGCCGGCGCAAGCCTTGGCAAGCGACGTTGCGAGACGTTCGAGGCAGGTCATCATCGGACTGAGGCCGTCGTCGACCGGCAGGTCGACCACCATCGTGCGAGCCAGCGCGGCCTTGGCTTCGCTGGTCAGCTCGACGACACCACTCTCCTTCAGCCGATATACTTCGCGATCGACGAGCGGCCGAAACGGCTCCATCAAGTCGTCCACCAGAACCATCGGGTTCCCGCGATTGGAATGCATCAGGCCGAGGCTCGGATGAAGGCCGGCCGCCATCACGGCGCGCGCCGTGGCGGCCCGCAGGATCGCATAGCCGTAGTTCAACAGCGCATTGAGGCCTTCGCCCTCCTGATCGCGACGGAATTCGCGTCCCAGCAGCAACGGCCAATAGCGCCGCGCGGCCTCTGCTTCGACATTGTCCGGATCGCCGGCGCGAACCTTCCGGGCCAGCAAGCGAAAGCCGCCGGCTTCGGCACCGACCGCATCGAGCGTCGCCCCCTGAGCAAGGATCTTCGCTTGCACGATCTGCTGCCACAGCCGCTTCTTCAGCGGTGCCGACGCTCTGGCCTGATCGCTCATCCTTCCGGATTGCGCGTGGTGGCCATCCACCGGCCAGACCACCGCAGCGGGCCGATGATTGGCTCCGCACAGTACCATCGGCACTCCACGAGCAGCGAGTGTCACGAGGAGATTGTTGGAGTACGTCAGGCCGTGCGCGTTGGCGACGACTGCGGCAAGATCGTCGAGCGGCACCCGCGCGAGTTCCGCCCCGTTTTCAGCGATGGTCATGAAACCGCGACTGACCGCGAGGTGCCGTCCATCGGTCGCCACTTCAACCACTCGGCCGACCATCGCCATCTTCTCCTGCTGGTCCTGCACACGCACCAGAGCAAGAGCATGGGACTCGACCACCACACACGCAACGCGTGTATCGTGACGTAGTTAACGCGGGTCGATACGCCAGACCCGTCCGAGCTCGTCGACTCGAACCGGCACGGCCGCCATCTTCTTCAGCGTACCGTAGGACGCCATCAACCAACGGAAAGGATCGATGTCGTTGTCCGTCGCATGGCGTTTGTCGAGATTGCCGGTCTCGTTGTGCGCGGCCAACTTGAACCGGCCGGCTGCCGCGTCGAGCCGGTGTACCACCATGATCCTGGTCCGGCCTTCGTGTTCGAGCCGTATCAAATCGCCCTTGTGGATGCGCATCACCAATCGCGCTCCCGCGCTCTCGGTGCGCCACCTCGGCACATGCGGCGTCTTCGGCCCGCAGTTGGACCTGTTGGCATCGAACCGCCGGACCGCTTCGCCGCTCCATTTGCCATCGGCGGTCTCGAACACCTCGACGCAGAAATTCTCGCCGGCGCTGTAGGCTTTGTAGGGCCGACCGGTGGCTCGATCGACGACGGGCACGAGATAGTCCGTCTTCTCTTTCTTGAGAAGCCGCACATGGCGCAGCCCGTGCCTGAAATGCGGATTGTCGGACGGCTCCGTCAACTGCCGCAGCGCGTCTGCGAGAGCGACACCGTTCCGTTTCGCGGCATCGACGTGATCGCGGACAATGTCGCGCAGCCGCCGATCCCGGATACGGCCGATCTCGTTCTCGTTCAACGTCTCCACCGCTTTGCGGTAGACGAGATTCGCGGGTTCACGATCGTCGTCGTCGACAGGCTCGGGTCGGTCGAGCAATCCGTAGGCGCTGTCCTCGTGCAGCTTGCCCTGCACGCCGTGATCCGGCTTGTGCGACACGACCATCTTGTCGAGCGCCGCCTTGAGATCGTCGCGCATCGACGGCCACGGCAATTCGACGACGAATTTCTCGCGCTCGTCGTCGTAGGCGTTCGCCATCTTCCACAGCAGCGATCGATCCGTCAGCGCGGCGACCAGACCGTCGATGGCGTGGTGCCGGTGATCGGCACGATTCTTCACGCCGGAGAACTCCATGTCGTCGGTGGACGCCAGAAATGCCTCGGCCTTGTCCTGGACGCCGGCGTAGTTGTGGTCCGGTAGCAGCGCGTTCAGGCCCCATTTGCCACGCAGCAAACCAGTGAGACGGCCGGGGACCACCCAGATCCGGTTCGGATCCGTGACAGCTCCGAGATACTCCTTGGCCAGTCGCGCCAGCCAGCCGGTCTCGTTGAGCTGTCGCGCCAAAAAGCCGCCGCGCTTGTCGAATTGTTCGCGCGCATCGGCGTCGAACCGCCAACGCTTGTTGCGCGGTAGCGCTGCCGCCCGCGTTGCGATATCGTCCCAAGCATAGCGGCGGCCCTGGACAAGCGGGCTGGAGCCGAAAGCCTCGAACGGAGTCTGCTTCCGCTTGTGGCGGTTGGCGTAGCGCATGCAGACGATCTTGTTGGCCGCGCTGTCATCCAACGTCATCGCTACCGGCAGGATGTGATCGATATCGACCTCCTCCGACAGCAACCTCTCGATGCCGATCTGCTCGCCCGTGTAGACGCACTTGCGATCCAGTGGATCGCGCAAGTTCAATTCCTCCCACAGCCGCATCTTCAGGAGGTTGCGCGGATTGGCTGGAAAACCGAGTTGCTCCAGCTCGGCCGCACGGGCACGGTTCTTGTCCTGGTTCTTTCGCTGTTCGCGCTGCACTTGCGCCTTTTGATCCTCCGACAATCTCAACGCGCGGGTGAACTCGATGGAGATTTCCGTCGGGGGCCCGTAGGTTCGGATCAACTCGTTGACGAGGCGACGCAGTTGCCCCAACCCGATATGAACGGTCGGATTGGGAAATTGGCCGAACTGCCGTTCCTTGCCGTCGCGTGCATCACCGCTGCCGACCACGGCGTCGGCGAGCCATTTGCCGTAGTACGGCAGATAGTCGAGATCGCCCCCGGTCGGAAGTTTGGCGTGGTCGTAGCCGATGCGCTTAGCTGCCTCGTAGTAACCGGCGCCGCTGACGCCGTCGTCCCCAACCTCATTCTGCATCACCGGAACGATCTTCTTGATCGCCCGCAAACCCAAACGGCAGTGGCCCTCCGGCAAGCTGGTGTTCGCCACCCGCGCGGCAGCTTCCGGACCGAGGCCGCATTCCTGCTCCAGCCAGTCCACCAGTTCGGCCTCGACCTCTACGGTCATCAGCTTCTCGACGATCGCGATCTGGCGCTCCAAGGGAAATCCCCGCCAAGCTTTGCCGAACCCGTTCTTGTCCGACAGCCGTGCGGCAGTCGCGTCGCCGTCGAGCGCAGCACGGCGATCCGACTCGAGGTTGAACTTGGATTCCGCAGGCAACTTCAGAAGCGTCCGCAACTTGTCGAACTTGACCTCCTTGCTGCCCAGCAGAGCGAGGGCGACGGCATCGCTCTGCGCCTTGGTCAGTTTTCGCGATCCTCTGCCGGTCTCGCGGATCTCCAGATTGCGCGCCTCCGACAGAATTCGAAACCGCTGTGCCAACGGATGCGCCCACGGCGCCCGATAGCCTTCCGGGTCCTCGTTGAACGGTCGTGTCGCCGGATCGAGCGAGCACTTGCCGACGATCGGGTCCTTCAACGGTCGCTGATAGAAAATGATCCGCTCGATCTCCCGGCACGCCCCCTCGGTCATCGTCGCATGGTGTGGCGCCTGCGCTCTCCAGATCGCATGAAATTCCTGGAGCAGCAGATCGCGGGTCGGATAGAAGTCGTAGGAGGCCTTCGTTCCGGTGATGATCGCACGCGCTCTGACGCTTTCTGGTGCCATGGCCGGATCGAGCACGTCATCTCCGAATAGGCGCTTGCGCACCTTCGCCCACGCCTTCTTGCGGGCATTGCCGGTCAGATGGTCCTTGCCGATCCGCTGCAGTTCAGCTCGGATCGCGGTCTGCCGTTCCGCGTAGGTATCCGAGTGACGTCGATCCGCGAAGAACTCGCCGAGGGTTTGTGCGCCTTGGCTCGCCATGCTGTCGCGCAGGCGGGACGCGGCCTGCTTGATGGCGCCGTCCTCGCTGTTCTTCTTGTTGTCCGTCTTGCGATTGGAGAGAAAGCCGCGGCGCTGATTGAGATGAAACAGCGCGCGACCGACATGATGCGCCGGCAGCCTGTCGACCAGGGCTCTGGCCCTCAACTGATAGGGATCGAGCCCGGCCAGAGCTTTGCGCGCCGCGGTCTCTTCGGGCATCAGGCCGTGCTTCACCAGCGCATCCATCAGTTGGCTGCGGCGCAGGACGAATCGATCGCGCCGCTTGCGAGCGCCCCGCGCCATCCGGCGGTCGACGGCATTGGACGCTTTGCTCTGCGGGTCGCGGCCATCGGGAAATATCCGCACCCCGCCGGGCCCGAGGCCGACCGGTTCGAAACGATCGCCGCGTTGTTGGAGAGTGGTGACAAACCAGCCGAGCGAATTGGACCCGAGGTCCAGCCCGAGGCGATACGGTTGTGGAAGCCTCTCCAACATTATCTGCTCCGTCTCTTGACGGACGCATTACAGCACTGCACAATTCTAACGTGCAATGCTCCTTATCGGCAGACTTACTGGTTTTAGCGGACTGGTGATTGAGGGCCTCCCGTTAACAAGCTTATGCACAAAATGGGGCATCCTGCGGGATGCCCCTTCCGTTCGTGATGATGGTTTTTGGCTGCTGCGCGTCGGGACGTAACGGATTACTTCCTGAACGTCTTGATCTCCGACACGCCGCCGTCGCGATAAGTCAGCTCCACCGAGACCGACGTCGCGTTCGGCGCCAGCTTGATCACAACGGCGCCGTGCCTATGCGGCGCGGACGGTCTCGAGGAATTTGCCGACTTCCATCTTCAGCCGGTTGCTGTCGTTGGCGAGCGACTGCGCCGCGGACAGCACCTGGGTCGAAGCCGAGCCGGTCTCGTTGGCGCCGCGCTGCACGTCGACCACGCTGGCAGAGACCTGCTGGGTGCCCTGCGCCGCCTGCTGAACGTTGCGGGAGATCTCCTGCGTCGCCGCGCCCTGCTCTTCCACCGCCGATGCGATCGTCGAGGCGATCTCCGACATCTTCGAAATCGTGGCGCCGATCTCGCGGATCGCGTCCACCGACTCGTGGGTCGCAGCCTGGATGCCGCCGATGTGCTGACTGATCTCGCCGGTCGCCTTCGCGGTCTGTTCGGCAAGCGCCTTCACTTCGGCCGCCACCACCGCAAAGCCGCGGCCCGCTTCGCCGGCACGCGCCGCTTCGATGGTCGCGTTGAGCGCCAGCAGATTGGTCTGGCCGGCGATGGTGTTGATCAGCTCGACCACGTCGCCGATCCGCGTCGCGGCCTGCGACAGTTCCGCGACCCGCTCGTTGGTCCACTGCGCCTGCGTCACCGCCTCGTGAGCGATGCGCGCGGAGTCCTGAACCTGGCGGCTGATCTCGGTCACCGACGACGCCATCTCCTCGGTCGCCGACGCCACCGACTGCACGTTCGCCGACGCCTGCTCGGAAGCCGCCGCGACCGACGTGGTGACTTCCTGCGCACGCTGCGCGCTCGACGTCAGCGTCGTCGCCGACGCTTCGAGTTCGGTCGAGGCGGACGACACCGCGCGGATGACCTCGCCGACCGCAGCCTCGAACTGGTGCGCGAGCTTCTCCATCTCCTGCTTGCGCTGGACCGCGATGATGCGGTCCTGATCGGCCTTGGCCGCGGCCTCTTGCCGGGCCTTTTCGGCCAGCATCAGCTTGATGCCGTTGACCGCATTGGCGGTCTGGCCGATTTCATCGCCGCGCTCGGTGCCCGAGACCTCGACGTCCTGCCCGCGCGCCATCGCCTGCAGATCGCCGACCAGCCGGCCGATCGGACGGGCGACGCCGAACTGCACGATTGCGAACGCCAGCGCCAGCACGGCGAGGAAGCCGCCGCCGACCAGCATCACGGTCAATCTGACGGTGCCGGCGACGTCGTCCGACGCCGAACGCGACCGCTCGGCCAGCTCCTTGTCCAACCGATTGCTGATCGAAAATTGCGCCTCACGCACGGCCTGGTTGTCGCTCGCCATGTCCTTGACCAGACGAAGCGCCAGTTCGTTGTTGTTGGCCATTGTGGCCTTCTCGAGGGGCGGGTACTTCTTGGTCATCAGATCGTCGAACATCAGACCGATGCGATCGAAGTCCGCCGCATAGGCCGGGAGCCCCTTTTTTGCCAGCGCGACGAAATCGCTGAATTCCTTATGGTTGGCCGCAATTTCCCGGCTGAGCTTCTGCATTTCGGCCGGATCGGTCTCGGCGATGATCCGCCACGACAGCCGGCCGAAATTGTACAGCCGGGCGTTGGCGCGGAAGTTCGCTTTCATGCCCTGCACTTCGTTGTCGAGCATCGACGCGTAGGTTCGATTGATCTCCTCCATCTTCGAGGTCGCGAACCACAGTCCGAACCCGACCACCACACTGAGCAAAACGAAACACGCGATGATCTTGTAGAGCAATTTGACGTTGGAAAGCTGCATGGAAGGTACCCCAACCCTTAATGTGCCGATCCGTCGCACCGAACGTTCGAGCACTGGCCAATGTTGTTAGCGTCGACGGCGCGGACTTCCGATAAACTCACCGCATCACGACATGGTCGCGCGATGCGCAAATTGATCAAACAGATCGCTATTCCGACGACGGTGCCCCGAACACACAACATCGATCATCGTCTGTATCAGCGGGCAGCTAAGCGCGAGTAAGTACAAATTCTGTCAGTTAGGACAAAACCGGGAGACGGGTCGACAAAGCCGTCGCAAGAGTCGAAATAGCGCGACCATCCACTGGAGTCAGCGTGAGCGTCAGATGAGTTCGGAAGACATCGTTTCATATTCGGGTCAGGAGTTACTTCAGGATTTTCCGCTGGTGCGGAGCCACGATCCGGATGAAGCGAGAGACATCCTGCGCCGCTACGGCGTCGAGATGATCGCCTTGAGTCCCAGCGACTTCTTCATGCGGACCAACCTCGCCGAGCTGCCGCATATCGGCTTGTATTTCCTCCACAGCTCCGGAGCGACCCGGCTGCTGATCCCGGAGCGCGAGATCGCTCTGGTGCATCTTTGCCTGGAAGGCGACGCGCTACTCGTCAGCGGTGATCGCCGCGTCGAACTGTCGCAAGGCGAAGCTTGTATTTGCTCGCCGGGCGTGAGCGCACAGCTCGAATTCGGCCAGAACTCGCGGCAATTGCTGCTGCGGATGCCGCAGCGGGTGCTGGAGCGGACGGTCTCGTCGCTGCTCGGCTTCAAGCCGCGCCAGCCGATCCTGTTCGAGCCGGCGATCGCCAACGACGAGCCGCGCTATCTCGGCTTCAGAGAGCTGACGACCCTGCTCGCCGCGCGGCTGGACTCCGGCTACTCGGTGTGGCCGAAGAACGTGTTGCTCCATCTGGAGCAATCCTGCATCACCGCGCTGCTGTATTGCAGCCGGCACAATCTCGGCCACCTGCTGGAGAACGCCAACGCGGCGAACGACGACGTGCCGCGCTACGTGCAGACGGCGGAGCACTACGTCGAGAGCCACCGCGACCAGGACATCAGCGTCGAGGACGTCGCGCGGATCGCCGGCGTCAGCATCTCGACCCTCACCCGCGCCTTCCTCAAGCATCGCGGCTACTCGCCTTCGGCCTACATCAAGCGCGCCAAACTCAACCACGCCAAGGAACTGCTCGAGACCGGCGCCGCGTCCACGCTGGTCGGCGTCGCGCTGCGCTGCGGCTTTGCCAATCCGAGCCGGTTCGCCCAGGACTACCGGGAGGCGTTCGGGGAATCACCCACCGAAACGCTGCGCCGCTGCCGCCCAGACCGGGGCCCCGAGACGCAAAAACATTAAGCTTTTTCAGCCGTTTCATGCGCCGGCGCATTGACTTTGCGCGATTCCGGACTATGTTCCGGCCGTGATGCGGCCCGGTATTGCGTCCAAGTGATGCCCTGATTGAGCCGCCTGTCCGCGATCCGACTTCCCCGTGCACGATTGCTAGCCGCTCCGGGGTTGAGCGCGACAGTGATTTCCGAAGAATCCATGCGGCGGTTCGATTTAGTGGCGTGACCCAGAGTTCCGGCCGAAGGTGTTAGGATCAGGCCGCGCCCCGACAACAGAGGCTCGATGTCTTTTTCCAATCTGGGACTTTCCGAGAAAGTCCAAGCCGCCGTCGCCGCCGCCGGTTACGTTTCGCCCACTCCCATTCAACAGCAGGCGATCCCCCACGTCCTCGCCCGCAGGGACGTCCTCGGCATCGCCCAGACCGGCACCGGCAAGACCGCCGCATTCGTGCTGCCGATGCTGACGCTGCTGGAAAAGGGCCGCGCCCGCGCCCGGATGCCGCGCACGCTGATCCTGGAGCCGACCCGCGAACTCGCCGCCCAGGTCAAGGAGCAGTTCGACAAATACGGCGCCGGCCAGAAGCTCAACGTCGCCCTGCTGATCGGCGGCGTGTCGTTCGGCGATCAGGACCTCAAACTGACCCGCGGCGTCGACGTGCTGATCGCCACCCCGGGCCGGCTGCTCGACCACACCGAACGTGGCGGCCTGCTGCTCACCGGTGTCGAGATGCTGATCATCGACGAAGCCGACCGCATGCTCGACATGGGCTTCATCCCCGACATCGAACGGATCTGCAAGCTGGTGCCGTTCACCCGGCAGACCCTGTTCTTCACCGCGACGATGCCGACCGAAATCCGGCGCATCACCGAGACCTTCCTGCACAATCCGGAAAAGATCGAGGTCAGCAAGCCGGCCTCCACCGCGGTGACGGTGACGCAGTCTCAGGTGCCGTGCGGCCGCGAGCCGCACGAGAAGCGCGAGACGCTGCGCCGGCTGATCCGCGCCGCCACCGACCTGAAGAACGCGATCATCTTCTGCAACCGCAAGCGCGAGGTCGCGCTGCTGGCGAAGTCGCTGCAGCGCCACGGCTTCAGCGTCGGCGCGCTGCACGGCGACATGGACCAGACCGCACGGATGGCCGCGCTGGAAGCGTTCCGCAAGGGCGATCTGCCGATCCTGGTCGCCTCCGACGTCGCCGCGCGCGGCCTCGATATTCCCGAGGTCAGCCACGTCTTCAATTTCGACGTGCCGCATCATCCCGACGATTACGTGCACCGCATCGGCCGCACCGGCCGGGCCGGCCGTGCCGGTACCGCGGTGACCATCGTGGCGCCGTCCGACCAGAAGTCGATCGCGGCGGTCGAGAAGCTGATCGGCCAGAGCATTGCCCGCGCCGAGGTCGGCCCCGGCGTCGACACCGACGCCGCCGCGGAGACCGAGGCCGAGCGTCCGTCGCGCTCGCGCCGCGCCGCGCCGGAGGGCCGCCATCGCGAGCCGCGGGAACCGCGCGAGCGCAAGCCGCGCCGCGAGCCGCGCAGCGCCCAGCCGCCCACGAGCCAGCCGCCCACGAGCCCGACAGCCCACGCATCTTTCGGCTCCGCCCCCCCCGCCCGCGACCCCTCCTCGGAAGAAGGGGATCATTCGCATTTGCCGGCGTTTCTGTTGCGCCCGGTGCGCGCGCGGGGCTGATGGGCGATTGGCGGTGTTTACGAGGTCTTCACCACCCGCGCCGTAGCCTTACACCGTTTCAAACACGCGTTGAGAACGCCCGACCGGAGGCTGGCTGGTGGCCGCGCTGCAGGACGACCATGACCGCACCATGGCCTATGCCGAGGTGGCCCTCTCCCAGATCAAGAACCTCCGCCACGGCGCGGTGCCGCGCAATTACGAGATCTGGTACGTCTACGCCACCGGCTACAATCCGGAACTGAACAAGGCGATCAACGACACGCTGGCGGAGCGCGGCAGCCTCACCGACGCCGACCTCGACCAGCTTCACGACAGCTATCTGTCGCACGGCCGCACCACCGACCGGATCGACCGGATCGGCGCGCGCGTCGCCAGCGAGATCGACGACATCATGGCGCTGCTCGCCGAAACCCTCGGCAGCACCGCCAGCTTCGGCGACGATCTGCGCGGCGAAAGTCAGAAGCTGTCGCTGGCGACCGACCACGATCAGATCAAGGCGATCGTCGAGCGCCTGGTCGCCACCACCCGCGACATGCAGCAGGCCAACAGCGCGCTCGAAGAGCGGCTGTCGACCTCCAAGCAGGAGATCGCCAATCTCCAGGTCAGCCTGGATGCGATCCGCGCCGAGAGCCTCACCGACCCGCTCACCGGCCTCGGCAATCGCAAGCATTTCGACCGGGCCGTGCACGAAGCCATCCGCACCGCAAGCACCAGCCAGCAGCCGCTGTCGCTATTGATGATGGACATCGATCACTTCAAGTCGTTCAACGACACCTACGGCCACCTCACCGGCGACCAGGTGCTGCGGCTGGTCGGGTTGACGCTGAAGCAGAGCATCAAGGGTCAGGACATCACGGCGCGCTACGGCGGCGAGGAATTCGCCGTCGTGCTGCCGAACACGCCGCTGCGCCAGGCGATCATCGTCGCCGACAACATCCGCCGGCTGGTGATGTCCAAGGAGCTGAAGAAGAAGTCGACCGGCGAAATCCTCGGCCGGGTGACGCTGTCGGCCGGCGTCTCGACGCTGAAGCCGCACGACGACGCCGAAGCGCTGATCGAGCGCGCCGATTCCTGCCTCTACGCGGCCAAACGCAACGGCCGCAACCGGGTGATCTGCGAGAGCGACCCGGAATTCTCCTGCGTGACGCAGGCCGCGGTAGCCTGACGCGCGGCTAGCGCACGGACCGGCTGCGTTTGGCCGCAGCGGCTTTGACCGTCTTCGCCTTCTTGGCTGGACCTGCCGCCTTGGCGGCCTTCTTCAGCTTCGGCTGGGCGCCCGTCGGCTTGGTGCGCGTCGACGCCTTGCTGCTGTCAGGCTTGGCTGTCTTCTTTGCCACTCGCCGCGTCTTTGATGCCTTGTCGAGAGCGGCACGCTCGGCCGCGGCATAGGCGGTTCGGGCCCAGTCAGCGAGTTCATCCGGATCGTCGAGCAGCCGCTCCGGCAGCAGCCAGTACGAGCCGACCGTCACCGTCTTGGTGCGGGTGTCGTAACAAAACGGGCGGCTGCCTTCGCCCTCGAATCGCGCCGCACCGTCCGCATCGGTGCGTAGATAAATCGCATCGCGGATCACCAGTGCAAACGTGACGCCGTCCGCCGAGATCCCGAAGCCGGAGAACATCCGGCGGATCGTCACCGGGCCGAAAGGAGCGAACAGATCGGCGAGGAACTCACGGTCCATGGCTGGCTCATCAGGTTCGGTCGCGGGCGGAAGCGGCGCCTCCGCCACGCAATCCTACGATAGAACAACAAACGCCGTGAACGCGAGTGCATTTGCCCCCGCCGGATGTGGCGCCGCTACATCTTCACGCCGAGTTCCTGCAGCCGCTCGGCGGCCTCCTTGAACTGCGGGCTGAGCTTGACGGTCTGCTGAAAGTCGGCGACCGCGCCTTCTTTGTCGCCGGACTCCAGCCGCGAGTTGCCGCGGTTGAAATACGCCATCGCGTAGTTCGGGCTGATCGCGATCGCACGATCGAAATCGGCGATCGCCTTGGCCAGATCGTTCTTGTCGCGCCAGACGTTGCCGCGATTGTTGTAGGCGGTGGCGTATTTCGGATCGAGCCGGATCGCTTCGGTGTGATCGGCGAGCGCCTGATCGAGCAGCTTCAGCCCGCGATAGGCGTTGCCGCGGCCGCTATAGGCCAGCGCCGATTTCGGATCGTAACGCAGCGACTCGCTGAAATCGATCAGAGCGCGCTGATAGTCGCCCTGCCGGCGATACATGCTGCCGCGCTGCAGGTGCACCAGCGCGCGATTGGCGTCGCTGCCGCCCTGCGAATTGACCAGCAGCGTGCAGACCTTGATGATCTGCTTGATGCCCTCCTCACCCGGGCCGAGATCCGTCACCGGGAAGGTGCAGCGCCGATACGCCTGCTGCGCCGCCTCGGGTGACGGCTCCTTGCTACGCTTCGCCTCACCGAGTTTCTTCAGCACATCGACCGCCGGCGGAAAGCCCGGCGCGAGTAACAATGCCTTGGTCACCGACGCGCGCGCCGCCACCTTGTCCCCGAGCAGCCTCAGCGTCTCGGCCCGATTGACGTAGGCGAGCGGATGCTGCGGCTCCAGCCGGATCGCCATGTCCTCGTCGGCCAGCGCACGAAGGCTCTGGTTCTGCAGTTCGAGCGCCGAGGCGCGGTTGAGATACAGGCCGCTCTCGTTCGGCGACAGCCGGATCGCCTCGGTGAAGTCGGCCACCGCTCCTCCGGTGTCGTGCGTCAGCAGCCGAATGAAGCCGCGCCCCTTGAAGCCCCCGGCATCGGCCGGTGCAAGCTTGATCGCTTCGGTGTAGTCGGCGGCCGCGCCGGCGGTGTCGCGCAGATTGCGCCGCGCATCGCCGCGATTGAGCAGCGTGCCAACGTCCTCCGGCGCCACTTTCAATGCCTCGGTGTAGTCGGCCACGGCGCGAACGTCGTCGCCCTTGCGATGATACGCAAAGCCGCGCACCGCATAAACCTCGCCACTTTCCTTCGGCCGCAGCTCGATGGCGCGCGAATAGTCCGCGACAGCGCGATCGTAGTGCCCGAGCTTCAGTTCAGCGCTGCCCCGGACGAAATGCGCCAACGGCAGGTTCGGGTCGAGCTTGATCGCGTGATCGGCATCGGCGAGCGCACGGTTGGGCTTGCCGCTGACGTTCCAGAAATTGGCGCGCGTGGTGTAGGCGTCCGCAGCGTCCGGATTGGCCTCGATCGCCGCGTCGAGATCCGCCTCGGCGCCCGCGAGATCGCGTCGATGGGTGCGCAGGAAGCCCCGCTTGAGATAGGCACCGGCCAGCGCCTTGCCGCTCAGCGCACCGGAATCGATCGCCGCCGTGCATGCCGCGAAGCTTGCCTCCACGGAGGTGATCGGCAACTGGCATTTCTGCGCCGCGTCCTCGCTCTGGGCGCGGGCCGACAAACTGATACCAACGTCCGAGAACCAGCAACAGCTCGCCAGCAAAATCGACGTAAGGGCAAAATACGGCCGGGCCATCGGCGCCTCCGAAAGGAAATCGTGCTTCCTTCCAGTCGCGCGATGGCCCGCACCGGTTCAAACGTGAGCCCGCGGGGCGGCGGTGTTACTTCGCCGGCGCGTAGAACGTACCGTCGATCTCGGCGATGTCGCCCTGGTCGAGCGCCGGCACCTGCAGCACGGTGCGCGGCGGATACGGGCCGTCGCCCCAGATGTCCTTCTGCACCTTGTTGACCACCGGCCGATATTTGGCGACGTCGGTGACGAACACGGTGAGCCGCACCGCGTCGGCCTTGGTGGCGCCGGCAGCTTCGGCCGCCGCCAGCATGTTGTCGAACATCCGCCGGATCCGCGCCTCGTCGCCGTCGACCATCTTGCCGGTGACGCGGTCGGTGCCCCGCATCCCGCCGATGAACACGAAGTCGCCGGCGCGGGCGCCGATGCTCCAGGTGCCGCTCGGCGTGATCGTCTTGTCGGTCGGCGCGATGATCTTGACCGCACTGGATTCGGCGGCAGCCACCGCCGGTATCGCGACGGCAAGGGCGGCAGCAGCAAGCAGCGTTCGCAGAGAGGCGTTCATGGCGAGGTCTCCTGGTGGGGATGGGAGGATGCATTGGTGCGGCGGCGCTGCCAGAACGGCGCATCGGCGAAGCGCGGCTCGGCGGCGTACATCGCCTGCTGGGTGACGAGGTGCTGCGCGATCCCCTGCAAGTAATCGCGCTCATAGGCTTCCGCCCGCTCAGACTGGCCATCAGTCAGGGTCAGCGCCGCCTCGGCGGCCGCCATGCCGCTCCACAGCGCGGTGGCGAGGCCGTTGGCGCCGAGCGGGTCGAGCGCCGCCGCGGCATCGCCGGCGCGCAAGATCCGCCCCTCGATCAATCGGCTGGCCGTCACGGTGGCGGCAGCCGCGACCTGGGGCGGTTCACGGGCGGCGGTCGCATCCAGCCCCAGGCTGTATAGCCGCGAAGCGATCGCGATCGTCGACGCTGCCAGGCCGGTCCATGTGGCGCCGTCCTGCGCGGCGCCGGGCGGCAACAGATCGGTGTCGGTGAACAGGCCGAGCATCATGCGACGGCCCGGCAGCGGCGCCATGTACCACCATCCCAGCGCCACCGCTTCGACCAGCGTCGCGGCGGCGGCCTCGGTCTCGTCAGGCAGGTCGAGCACACGCCACACCGCCACCAGCCGGTCGGTGCGGCGCCGCCCCGCGGTGGCCCCCGACGACAGCGCGGCGCGACCACTGCAGTCGACGGCCGCGTCGGCGAACACGACGCGGCCGTCACCGAGTTCGAGCACGACTCCGTCGCAGTGATGTACCAGCATGGTGACGATGATCGGATGGAACTCGATCGCATCACGGTGCAGCTTGGCCCGCATCCGGCGCTCGAAGCCGGCGCGGTCGAGGTGCCAGCCGCCGTCGCCCTGCGCGGCCCGCCGCAAGGTCGCATCGCCCCACACCGAAAACCTGCCGTGAGTCGGCAGTGCGGTTGCAGCGTCCAGGAGGTCGGCCCAATCCAGCCGGTCGAGCAATGGCGCGGCCGCCGGCGACAACGTCTCACCACGGCTGATCACATCGCGATCCGGCGCAATCAGCAGCGGCCGTCGTCCGGCCAGCACCACAGTGCGGGCGGCGGCAAGCGCCGCCAGCCCGGCGCCGATCACGGCAATCCGGCCCATCGAGATCAGCGCGGCAGCGTCGGCGCCGCGATGTCCATCGAACCGCGCTGGACCTCGACGTAGAGCTGATCGGGCACTCCGGGCAGCCCCTTCGGACCTGGACGACGCACCACGACGCCCATCTGCGTCCACAGCTCGATCATGCGGCGCAGGCCATCGGTGTAGCCGGCTTCGACGTGCAGACCGATGCCCGCGGCGCCGCGCGCCCACGGCACCCGCGTGTGATAGAACCGCAGCCGCTCCTCTTCGGTCAGGTCGGTCCGCATCATCTGCTGATAGAACGCTTCCGGCAGCACATCGACCGGCAGCAGCGCCGGCCACCACACCGGCGTCGGGAAGCCGCTCGCGGTCAGCACCGCCTGGCAGCTGAAGGCATCGCCCTGCCACGGCACGCCCATCCAGCGGGTCAGATCGCCCGGCGCCTGCGGGCCGATCGGCTTGCCCTGCTCCGGCTTGTCGGGATTGCCGGCGAACACGTTGACCGGATTGAGCTGCAGCCCGACGTCCTGCGCCAAACTCTTGCGGTTCGACAGCGCCAGACGGAACGGCAGCTTGGTCTCGTTCGGTCCGCGATACAGCTCCTTGTGGCGGATCGGCCAGGTGATTTCGACGCCGGGATGGAAGGCTCCGCCCGAGCAGGCGTCGAGCGCGGCGCGCGTCATCGCTTCGGGGCGCAATTCGGTCGGCAGATCGTCGAGCGTGCGAACCGAGTCCGCGCTCTTGTCGGCGTAGTCCGCCTCGAACTTGCCGTCGGCCCACAGTTCGAGCACGCGATATTGTGTCGGCGTCAGCGCCAGCCAGGCGTGCGGGCTGTCCTGATAGTTGACGCCGTCGCCGAGCATGATCGGAATCGCGTAGCCGCGCTGATCGCTGCCGTCCGGCTTGCGGAACGCATCGAACACCTTCTTGCGCTCGGCCTTGGCATCGGCGCCGGGCTTGGCCAGCGTCTCGATCGTCGCCGGGTTGGACAGATCGCCGATGTCGTTCCAGGCGGCGCCGAGGAACGACGCCGTCGCCACCCACTGCATCGCGCCGGCGCGGCGCAGGATCGGCAACACGTCGCGGCGGAACGACACCTTGTCGGTGGGGCTCTGCAACTGGCCGAGCGCCACCATCGCTTCGCGCGCAGCATCGTACAACGTCACGATCGGCTCGAGCTGCGGCGCGAATTTCGGCCCACAACACACCACCCAGGCCGGATCGCAATCCAGCTTCCGGCCGTCGACGGTGACGGTCGCCTTGACCCAGCCGTCGGCCCAGTCGTCGTGCCAGCCGTCATTGTTGGTGAAGTCGCGCACCGGATTCTGCGGCAGTGCCGTGCGCGACACACCGTCGGCGGCGAACACCAACAGGCGCCCCTTGTCGTCGGTGCGCAGATGGCCCAGCGAGACGTCGAGCGTCTGCCAGAACCGGCCCTTCATCCGATATCGGTCGTCGCCGCCCGTGGGGTTGGTCGAGGCGCCGGCGATCTCCAGCCGGCCGCCGTCGATGCACAGCATCGCCTCGCGCTTGTCCGCCGCAATGAAGGGATTGCGCTGCGCACCCGGGACGCCGGGCGCGCTGTCGCCACGGTCCATTGCGTTGACGAAGCCGTACCAAGCCGCCTTGGTGTTGGCGACGTGTACGCTCCAAGTCACGCCATCGGCGCCGTCCAGCTCGCGCACCACGCGGCCCTGGTCGTCGTAGCCGAACAGCCGGAAACGCTGCACCTGTTTCTTGATCCGGCCCTGCTTGTCCTTGAATCCGCCTTCGGGCTCGTCGAGCAGTCCCGGCACTTCGGGCGCCAGGAACCACTCCTCGGCATTGCCGACGCGGGAGAAACCGATCGCCGGGAAGATCGCGACCTTGGCGATCTTGGCCCCCTTGGGCGCCGCCGGTTGCGCGTGCAGCGACGAAATCGCCGCCTTCGCCAGCAGTGGCCCACCCAGCCCGATGGCCGCAGCCCCAAGCAGAAAATCGCGACGCTTCACCTGTTGCCCTCCCCGACATCGATATGACGGAGATGGTATTGGCTTACTGGTGATTAAAGAGCGTTTAATGAGCGATTTGTACGCTCAGGCAGCAGGTATGCAGCGGGAGCGCCACCGGATGGCCCCAGCTCGCCGGTGGGGCTGCCGGTCAGCCCGCGATCAACCGTCGATCGAAGCCGGCTTGAGCTCCACCGACTCGCCGCAGCCGCAGGCGGAGATCTGGTTCGGGTTGTTGAAGACGAACTGCGCCTGCATCCTGTCGGCCTTGTAGTCCATCTCGGTGCCGAGCAGGAACAGCACCGCCTTGGGATCGACCAGGATCTTGACGCCCTTGTCTTCGATCACTTCGTCGTTCGGCTTGACGTCGTGTGCGTACTCGACCGTGTAGGACTGCCCGGCGCAGCCGCCGTTCTTGATCCCGACGCGCAGGCCGAGGATCTCGCTGTCGGCGCGGCCCATCAGTTCCTTGACGCGGCCGGCCGCCGCGTCGGTGAGGCGCATCACTTGAGGCCGAGGACGTGCCGTAGCCATGGTGTTTCCCACTCCTGTTGCCGGGCCTGCCCGGAGACGTTCGCCGCTTCACCGGCGACCAGCCGGACCTTCAGATAGTCACGCAAATGCCAGTTCGAAAGGTGTTACCACGTCGTCGCCGTATGCGGCCTAATGGATCGGCCAGACACCCGGCGTCACAAGTTCCAACAGATGGCGGTCCGGGTCGCGGAAGTAGATACTCGACCCGCCGCGCGGCCACTCCGTGCGGCCTTCGATCGCCACGCCATGCTCCGAAAGGCGCGCTTCCCATTCGCCGAGCCGGTCGCGATCGACCGACAGGCCCATGTGGACCGGTCCGCTGCCGTCGTGCGGCGGGATCGTGCCGCCCGGCAGTTCGACCGTCTCCAGCGTGCTCCCCCGCCTGAACAACAGCAGCACGCTGCGGCCGCCCACATCGAAAGCACAGAACCGCTGGTCGCTCGACATCGGACTCAGCAGCAGGACGTCCTGGTAGAAGCTTCGGGCGCGATCGAGGTCATCGACATACAGCGCCGTCTCGATCACGCCGTTCAGACGCAGACCCAATCCGTCCTCACCACATGTTCAGCACGAGCCGGGCCTCGTCGCTCATCCGCTCCGGCGTCCACGGCGGCTCCCAGACGATGTTGACGTTGACCACCCCGACGCCGGGAACGCTGGCGACCGCGTTCTCCACCATGGTCGGCAGTTCGGCCGCAGCCGGGCAGTTCGGCGTCGTCAGCGTCATGTCGAGATCGACGGTGCGGTCGTCCTTGATCTCGACCTTGTAGATCAGCCCGAGCTCGTAGATGTCGGCCGGAATTTCCGGGTCGAACACCGTCTTCAGGGCGCCGACGATCTCGGTGCCGAGCCGCTCGGTCTCCTCCGGCGGCAGAGCCGAGACGGTCTGCATGTTGGCTTTGGCTTCGATCGTATCGGTCATGCGAACAGATCCCGCGCCTTGATCAGCGCACTGACGAGTTGGTCCACTTCCTCACGGGTATTATACATGCCGAACGACGCCCGGCACGTCGCAGTGACTTGGAACCGCTCCAGCAGCGGCATCACGCAATGGGTGCCGGCGCGGACGGCGATCCCCTGGCGGTCGATCACGGTGGCGATGTCGTGCGGGTGAGCGCCCTTCATTTCGAAGGAAATCACCGGCCCCTTGTCCCTGGCGGAGCCGATGATCCGCAACGAATTGATCTCGCGCAGCCGCTCCTGGGCGTAGGTCAAAAGATCGTGTTCATGGGCGGCGATCCGCTCCTTGCCGATCGAATTGACGTAGTCGATCGCCGCGCCGAGCCCGACCGCCTCGACGATCGCCGGCGTGCCGGCCTCGAATCGATGCGGCGGATCGCCATAGGTCACCCAGTCCTGCGCGACCTCGCGGATCATCTCGCCGCCGCCGTTGAAGGGCCGCATCTTGGCGAGCACATCGTACTTGCCGTACAGCGCGCCGATCCCGGTCGGACCGTAGATCTTGTGGCCGGTCATCACATAGAAATCGCAATCGATGTCCTGGACATCGATGGTGAGGTGCACCGCTGCCTGGCTGCCGTCGACCAGCACCGGAATGCCGCGGGCATGGGCGATCCTCACGACCTCTTTGACCGGAACGACGGTGCCCAGCGCGTTCGACATCTGGGTGATCGCGACCAGTTTCGTCCGGGCGCTCAGCAGCTTCTCGAACTCGTCGAGCAGGAAGTTGCCCTCGTCGTCGACCGGCGCCCATTTGATCACCGCACCCTGGCGCTCGCGCAGGAAGTGCCACGGCACGATGTTGGAATGGTGCTCCATGATCGAGAGCACGATCTCGTCGCCCTCGCCGATGTTCGGCGCACCCCACGACGACGCCACCAGATTGATCGCCTCGGTGGCGTTGCGGGTGAAGATGATCTCTTCTGGCCGCTTGGCGTTCAGCAGATGCTGCACGCGGGTGCGACCGCCCTCATAGGCCTCGGTCGCGGCGTTGGCGAGATAGTGCAGGCCGCGATGCACGTTGGCGTATTCGCTCTCGTAGGCCTGCGTCATCCGCGTCAGCACCTGACGCGGCTTCTGCGCCGAGGCGGCGTTGTCGAGATACACCAGCTTCTTGCCGTAGACGTCCAGCGACAGTGCCGGAAAGTCCTCGCGCACGCGGGCGACGTCATAGCTGCCGTTGCTGACCGCCGGATGCGTACTCATCGCCTCGCCTCCAGCCAGCGCACCGCGGCCGCGGTCACCAGCTCACGCAGATCGTCGTCTGCGATTGCTTCGATCGCCTCGCCGACGAACGCCTGGATCAGCATCGCCTCGGCGTCCTTCTGCGGCAGGCCGCGGGCACGCAGATAGAACAGCAAGGAATCGTCGAGGGCACCGACGGCGGCGCCGTGGCCGCAGGCGACGTCGTCCGCGAAGATTTCCAGCTCCGGCTTGTTGTCGACCTCGGCTTCGTCGGACAGCAGCAGCGCCCGGGTCATCATCTTGGCGTCGGTCTGCTGAGCCGGCTGGCGGACGTTGATGCGGCCCTGAAACACCGAGTGACCGCGGTCGTCGACGACAGCGCGGAAGCCCTCGCGGCTGACGCAGTCCGGCACGTCGTGGTTCATCACCAGCGTGGTGTCGGCGTGCTGTTTGCCGTTGAGGAGATTGACGCCGTTGGTTTCGACCTTGGAATGCGAGCCGGCGACCGTCACCACCGCCTGATAGCGGCTGACGAGCGCGCCGGTGGTGATGCCGAACGCGTTGAAGTGCGCATGCGTGCCGACCGAAACCGCCGCCGAGGTGACGTTGAACGCCTCCCGCGAGTCTTCGACGATCCGGACGTAGTCGAGCCGAGCGTTGTCGCCGACCGCGATCACCGCCGCATCATGGACCTGGTAGGTGTCGGCGCCCTCGCCCGCCACGTAGCTCTCGACCACGGTCGCCGCGGCGTCGTTGCCGAGCGCGATCCGCGACCGGGTGAACATCGCCACCGGCGCGCCGCCGGACGCGATGTGCAGGATGTGCAGCGGCCGGGCCAGTCTGGTCCCGGCGGCGATCTCGATCACGACGCCGTCGGTCATCAGCGCGGTGTTGAGCGCCGCCATCGGATCGGCGGTGTCGAGCGCCAGCGCGGCATTCTCACCCGCCTCCAGCGCCTCCCGCAGGCTGCGGACCGACAATCCCGCCTCGAGGTCGGACAACTCGGATAGGCCGCCGGCGAGCACGCCGTCGACCAGCACCAGCCGGCGCACGCCGGCAATCGCGTGCAAGCCGGCGGCGGCCTCGGCCCGCACCAGCGCGGAGGCGTCGGGCGCAGGCGCAACCGGCAGCACCTCGCGCATCAAGGCGCGCAGGTCGGTGTACTTCCAATCCTCGATCCGGCGGTGCGGCAGCCCGACGCGCTGGAAAGCGTCGAAGGCTTGGCGGCGCGCGTCGACGAGCTTGCCGGCGACGGGCAGACGGGCGCCGGCCGCGGCGAAATTGTCGCTCGCTGTGTCCGGCTTCTCGGCTTTCGCCACTGCGATGTTCATGGCCGTGTCCCGATCAGCGGCCGTCAGGCCGCGGCTTCCTGATACTGCGCGTAGCCGTTGGCCTCGAGTTCGAGCGCCAGCTCCTTGCCGCCGCTCTTCACCACCTTGCCCTTCGACATCACGTGAACGTAGTCCGGCACGATGTAGTCGAGCAGCCGCTGGTAATGGGTGATCACCACCATCGCCCGCTCCGGCGAGCGCAGCGCGTTGACGCCTTCCGAGGCGATCCGCAGCGCATCGATGTCGAGGCCGGAGTCCATCTCGTCGAGGATGCACAGGCTGGGCTGGAACAGCGCCATCTGCAGCACCTCGTTGCGCTTCTTCTCACCGCCCGAGAAGCCGACATTGACGCCGCGTTTCAGCATCTCCTGCGGAATGCCGAGCGAGGCCGAGACCTCGCGCACCCGCTTGAGGAAATCCGGTGTCGACAATTCGTCCTCGCCGCGCGCCTTGCGCTGTGCGTTCAGCGCGGTGCGCAGGAAGTTCATGGTGGCGACGCCGGGGATTTCGACCGGATACTGGAACGCCAGGAACACGCCCTTGGCGGCGCGCTCGTTCGGCTCCATCTCCAAGAGGTCCTCGCCCTTGAACAGGATCTGACCGCCGGTGACTTCATAGCCCGGCTTGCCGGCGATGACGTGGCTCAGCGTCGACTTGCCGGAGCCGTTCGGCCCCATGATGGCGTGCACCTCGCCTTGGTTCACCGTGAGCGTCAGCCCGTGCAGAATCTCGCGATCCGCGACGCTGACCTGGAGATCCTTCACTTCCAGCAATGCAGCCATAACGACCTTCCTGTTTGGCTCTCACCCTGAGGATCGACGGCGGCGCGCGCCTCGAAGGATGAGTTGATATGAGTTTATCGTTGCGGGTCCAGCGAGGCGGCCGCGGCGCGGCCACCTCGTGAAGCGTGCCGGCGTTACCCGACCGAACCTTCGAGACTGATCGAAATCAGCTTCTGCGCTTCGACCGCGAATTCCATCGGCAGCTGCTGCAGCACGTCCTTGACGAAGCCGTTGACCACGAGACCGACGGCCTCTTCCTGGCTGAGACCGCGCTGGATGCAATAGAACAGCACGTCCTCGGAGATCTTCGACGTCGTGGCTTCGTGCTCGAACAGCGCCGAGGCGTTCTTGGCCTCGATGTACGGCACGGTGTGCGCGCCGCACTGGTCGCCGATCAGCAGCGAGTCGCAGGCGGTGAAGTTACGCGCACCGGCGGCTTTGCGATGCGCGGTGACGAGGCCGCGATAGGTGTTCTGCGACTTGCCGGCCGCAATGCCCTTCGAGATGATCCGGCTCGACGTGTTCTTGCCGAGATGGATCATCTTGGTGCCGCTATCGACCTGCTGATAGCCGTTCGAGATCGCGATCGAGTAGAACTCGCCGCGCGAATTGTCGCCGCGCAGGATGCAGCTCGGATATTTCCAGGTGATCGCCGAACCGGTCTCGACCTGGGTCCAGGAAATCTTGGAATTGGCGCCGCGGCAGTCGCCACGCTTGGTGACGAAGTTGTAGATGCCGCCCTTGCCTTCCGAATTGCCCGGGTACCAGTTCTGCACCGTCGAGTATTTGATCTCGGCGTCGTCCAGCGCCACCAGTTCGACCACCGCGGCGTGGAGCTGGTTCTCGTCGCGCTGCGGCGCCGTGCAGCCTTCGAGATAGCTGACGTAGGAGCCCTTGTCGGCGATGATCAGCGTCCGCTCGAACTGGCCGGTGTTGCGCTCGTTGATGCGGAAATAGGTCGACAGCTCCATCGGACAGCGCACGCCCGGCGGCACGTAGACGAACGAGCCGTCGGAGAACACCGCCGAATTCAGCGTGGCGTAGAAATTGTCGGAGGTCGGCACCACCGTGCCGAGATATTTCTTCACCAGCTCGGGATGCTGTTTGATCGCCTCCGAGATCGGCATGAAGATCACGCCGGCCTTCTTCAGCTCGGCCTGGAACGTGGTCGCCACAGACACCGAGTCGAACACCGCGTCGACCGCGATCTTGCGGCTCGGCGAATCCGGCCCGCCCGGCGCCGGCTCGACGCCCTCGAGCAGCGCCACTTCACGCAGCGGGATGCCGAGCTTCTCGTAGGTCTTGAGAATTTCCGGATCGATCTCGTCGAGCGAGCCGACGGTCTTCTTCGGCTTCGGCGCGGCGTAGTAGTAGAGATCCTGGAAATCGATCTTCGGATAATCCACCCGCGCCCAGGTCGGCTCGGTCATCGTCAGCCAGCGGCGATAGGCCTCCAGCCGCCACTGCAGCATCCAGTCCGGCTCGTTCTTCTTGGCCGAAATGAAGCGGACGATGTCTTCGGAAAGCCCCTTGGGAGCCTTCTCGGATTCGATCAGGGTCTCGAATCCATAGCGATATTGATCGACGTCGATCTGGCGGACCCGATCGACGGTCTCTTGGACGGCAGCCATATAAACCTCCGCTCACGGTTTCAAGGACCGCGGTGGATCTGCGAAAGACATGCTTACACGATCCGTCACGGGATGAAACCCTCTTAGAACCGTTCAAGCACTGTTTCACGATCCCTTCTAGCTAGGTTGCCGATCAGCTTTCTCCAAGCCTCCAGGCAACGATCAATGTCGGATTCGCTACTCCACCAGCCGAGACTGATCCGTATCGCCGATCTTGCAAGTTCCGGACCGAGCCCCATCGCCTCCAGTACGTGCGACGGCTGCACCTTGCCGGAGGAGCAGGCCGAGCCGGAAGACACCGCGATTCCGGCGAGATCGAAGCCGATCACCGCGGTTTCGGCCCGCAGCCCGGGAACCACAAGCTGCGTGGTGTTCGGCAGCCGCGGGGTGTCGTCTGCGACCACCATCCCACCCCGCCCGTCGTCGCATTGTCGCAATCCCGCCTCGAGCCGGTTTCGCATCCGCTCGATCCGCGCCATGTCGGCCGCCATGGCCGACATCGCTGCAGCCACCGCCGCGCCGAACCCGGCAATCCCGGTCAGGTTCTCGGTGCCGGCCCGCCGCCCCAGCTCCTGGCCGCCGCCGCGCAGCAGCGGCTCCAGTCCGGTAAGCCTGTCGCCGAGCACCAACGCGCCGACACCTTTCGGGCCTCCGATCTTGTGTGCAGACAGCGACACAAGATCGCCGCCGAGCTGCTTGATTCCGAATGGAATCTTGCCGAGCGCCTGGATCGCGTCGACGTGCAGCACGCCGCCCGCTTCATGCACCATCTCAGCGACTTCGCGAATCGGCTGAAGCACGCCGGTCTCGTTGTTGGCGAGCATCACCGACACCAGCGCGGGTGGTCCCTCGCCGAGCAGCCGGCGCAGGCTTCCGAGCTCGACCACGCCGCGCCGGTCCACGGGAATCGGCTCGATCTGCTCCGGGCGGAACCGCCCGCCGGCCAGCACCGACGGGTGCTCGACCGCGGAAACTAGCAGGCGATCAGCGGGTTCCGCCCCGATGCTCAGCCCCGGCGTGAGCGCCAGCGCGTTGGCTTCGGTCCCCCCGGAGGTGAACACCACATCGCGCGCCGCCGCCCCGACCGCCGCGGCGATATCCGCGCGGGCCTGCTCCAGCACGGCGCGGGCCGCGCGGCCCTCGGCGTGGATCGAGGACGGGTTGCCGATCAGCTCCGCCGCCGCCACCATCGCGGCCCTGGCCTCGGGGCGCAGCGGTGTCGTCGCATTCGCATCCAGATAGATCCGTTCCGTCATCGACTCCGCCCGTTTCACGCGCCCCAAGGCCAGACCGCACCGCAGGCATCCAGGGCGGCCGTGCCACCCTGCTCAATATGCTTGCATTTGGCCCTGCGCTCCATGCTAGAACGCAGCTCCCCGTTTCCTCCGGCCGCCTGCCCGATCCGCTTTGCGGCAGCCGGCGGCCGTTGCTGGCAGGAACCGCGCGCGCCCGGCGCGCCAGGCCAATCCCACGATGTCGCGCAAGGATCGCTGATGCCCGAAGTCATTTTCACCGGTCCGGCGGGCCGCCTCGAAGGCCGCTACCACCCCGCCAAGCAGAAGAACGCGCCGATCGCGATGGTGCTGCACCCGCATCCGCAGTTCCGCGGCAACATGAATCACCCGATCGTCTATCAGGTGTATTACGCCTTCGTCGCCCGCGGTTTCTCGGTGCTGCGGTTCAATTTTCGCGGCGTCGGCCGCAGCCAGGGCTCGTTCGACCACGGCACCGGCGAACTCGCCGACGCCGCCTCGGCGCTGGACTGGGCCCAGACCATCAATCCCGAGGCGCGCGCCTGCTGGGTCGCCGGGTTCTCGTTCGGCGCCTGGATCGGCATGCAGCTGTTGATGCGCCGGCCCGAGGTCGAAGGCTTCATCTCGATCGCGCCGGAACCGAACCGCTACGATTTCTCGTTCCTGGCGCCGTGTCCGTCGTCCGGCCTGATCGTCCATGGCGAGAAGGACATCGTGGCGCCCGCCAAGGACGTCAACACCCTGGTCGAGAAGCTGAAGACCCAGAAGGGCATCGTCATCGACCAGCAGACCATCCCCGGCGCCAACCACTTCTTCGAGGACAAGATGGAGCCGCTGATGGAGACGATCACCTCCTATCTCGATATGCGGCTCGCCAACGTCCGCTGACGCGCGGGCTTACGGCCGGGCCAGCAGCCCGCCGGTCATCGGGAACGCGACCCCGGTGGTCGCCGGATAGCTGAGCGGCAGGCCCTTCAGCCCGCGCGCCGCGAGGAAGCCGAACGCCTGCGCCTCCATCGCGTCCGCCGACCAGCCGAGCGCGTCGGCGCTGTCGACACTGGCCGGCGCCAGCGCGTCGCGGAGCATCCGCATCATCGTCAGGTTGCGCACACCACCTCCGGTGACGATCCAGCTCGCCGGCGGCTTCGGCAGCAGCGGCACGACTGCCGCGATCGCCCGGGCGGTGAACGCCGTCAGCGTCGCCGCGCCGTCGGCCGCCGACCAGTCGCGCAAGGCAAGCCCGGCGAACGCATTGCGGTCGAGCGACTTCGGCGGCGGCTTGGCGAAGAACGGATGCTGCAGAGCTTCCGTCAGCCATGCCTGGTCGATAATGCCCTGCGCCGCCAGCCGGCCTTCGCGATCGAACGGCTGGCCGAGGGTGCGAAATACGAAGTCGTCCAGCAGTGCGTTGCCCGGGCCGGTGTCGCAGGCGATCAGCGAGTCGAGGCCATCGACATAGGTGACGTTGGACACCCCGCCGATGTTGACGATGCCGACCGGGCCGTCGCGACCGAGCGACTGCGCCAGCGCGCGGTGATACACCGGCACCAGCGGCGCCCCCTGCCCACCGGCGGCGACGTCGGCGGCGCGGAAGTCGCACACCACCGGAATGCGGATGGCCTTGGCCAGCGCCTTGGCGTCGCCGATCTGCACCGTCAGCTTGTCGGCCGGCCGATGCAGCACGGTCTGGCCATGGAAACCGACGACGTCGACGCTTTCCGGCGTGAGCCGGTTCTGCGCCACGAAGGCGGCGACCGCCTCGGCATGGGCGATCGTGACGGCGCGTTCGGCCTCGGCGAGCACGCCCGGACGCACGTCGCGCGTCGTGAGGCTCACCGCCTCGGCCAGCGCCTGGCGCAGCAGGCCTCGCTCGGTCTCGGTGTAAGGCCGGTAGCCCGACGGTCCGAGCGCGGCGATGCGCCGTCCATCGGTCTTGATCAGAGCGACATCGACGCCGTCGAGCGATGTGCCGCTCATCAGTCCGATCGCCGTCATCATCATGGCGACGCGCCTTTCTGCCCGCTGCGGAAGGTCCAACTTGTGTCAAACACCTAGTTCTTATAATGCCACAGGGTAACGCGCCCGAAAGACTTTCCAGGGCGTCGTCGCGCGCGATCTGCGCGATGCGTGAAATAACCGTGATCAGAGACCGATACAGATGACCGCTTTTAAGTCTGATTTTATGAATGTTCTCCAGAGCCGGGGATTCATTCATCAGATTTCCGATCCCGACTCGCTGGACGCACTCGCGGCGAAGGGCGAAGTGGTCGCGTATGTCGGTTACGACTGCACCGCGCCATCGCTGCACGTCGGTCATTTGCTGTCGATCATGATGCTGCACTGGCTGCAGGCGACCGGTAACAAGCCGATCGCGCTGATGGGCGGCGGCACCACGCGCGTCGGCGATCCGTCGGGACGCGACGAGACCCGCAAGATCCTCAGCTACGAGCAGATCGACGCCAACAAGGAGTCGATCAAGGGCACGTTCTCGAAGTTCATCACCTTCGGCGACGGCCACAGCGACGCGCTGATGGCCGACAACGCCGAATGGCTGACCAAGCTGAATTACATCGAGATGCTGCGCGAGATCGGCCGCCACTTCTCGATCAACCGCATGCTGACCATGGACTCGGTGAAGCTGCGGCTCGACCGCGAGCAGGAACTGTCGTTCATCGAATTCAACTACATGATCCTGCAGTCCTACGATTTCGTCGAACTGGCGCGGCGCTACAAATGCAATCTGCAGATGGGCGGCTCGGATCAGTGGGGCAACATCGTCACCGGCGTCGATCTCGGCCGCCGGATGGGCACGCATCAGCTTCACGCCTTGACCTGCCCGCTGCTGACCACCGCGTCGGGCGCCAAGATGGGCAAGACCGCCGCCGGCGCCGTCTGGCTCAACGGCGACATGCTGTCGCCGTACGATTACTGGCAGTACTGGCGCAACACCGAGGACGCCGACGTCGGCCGCTTCCTCAAGCTGTTCACGCTGCTGCCGATCGACGAGATCGAACGGCTGGCGAAGCTGCAGGGCGCCGAGATCAACGACGCCAAGAAGATCCTCGCCACCGAGGCGACCGCGCTGATGCACGGCCGCGACGCCGCCGAAAAGGCCGAAGCCACCGCGCGCACCACCTTCGAACAGGGCGGCACCGCGCAGGATCTGCCGAGCGTCGAGATCGCCCGCGCCGAACTCGATGCAGGAATCGGCGTGCTGGCGGCGTTCGCGGAGAAGACCGGGCTGGTCGCCTCCAACGGCGAAGCGCGGCGGCAGATCAAGGCCGGCGGCCTCAAGGTCAACGATGCGCCGGTCACCGACGAGAAGATGACGCTGACGACGACCGATCTGTCGGCCGACGGCGTGATCAAGCTGTCGATGGGCAAGAAGAAGCACGTGCTGCTGCGGCTTGCATAGCCCCATTCGCGGCCCGGCCCTGCTCCTTTCCGAAGAAACCGCGTTCGATAGCAAAAACGCGTTGTTGTTCGGGAAGGACCGCTCTTGGATCACCGTGCCTCGCGCACCGGCCTGTTCATTCTCGGCCTGTGCTTCGTGCTGTCCCTGCTCGGCCGCGGACTCGGTGAGAGCTTCACCGTGTTCCTGCTGCCGATCTCGGCCTCGTTCGGCTGGGACCGCGCCGAGGTGGTGTCGATCTATTCGCTGACGGCGCTGTGCACCGGGCTGGCCTCGCCGCTGGTCGGCCGGCTGTTCGATCGCTCCGGTCCGCGCGCGGTCTATACGCTCGGCATGATACTGCTCGGCGGCGCCTTCGTCGTCGCGGCCTACGCCGAGCGGCTGTGGCAATTGCAGATCACGGTCGGCCTGTGCGCCGGACTCGGTATCGCCCTCACCGGCAACGTGCCGAATTCGATCCTGCTCGGCCGCTGGTTCGGCGCCAAGCTGCCGACCGCGATGGCGGTGGTGTATTCGGCGATCGGCGCCGGCGTGCTGGTGATGCTGCCGATCGCGCAACTGCTGATCGAACGGGTCGGCTGGCGCGAGGCGTATCTGATCCTCGGCGGCGCGATGCTGGTCCTGCTGGTGCCGCTGTCGTTGCTACCGTGGCGGCGGTTTGCCGCTGGCGCCGCTTCGCTGACGCGGCAGCAGACGGTCGACCACGGCAACGACGGCTGGACGCTGCGAGGCGCGATGCGCCACCACGCATTCTGGGCGCTGTTCGCGACGTTCTTCTTCACCGCGATCGGGATGTATTCGATCGCGGCGCAGGTGGTCGCCTATCTGGTCGACGCCGGCTTTGCGCCGCTGCAGGCCGCGACCGCGTGGGGCTTTTCCGGCGTGGTGCTGGTGGCCGGCATGCTCGGGGTGAGCTGGCTCGACGGGGTGATCGGGCGGCGGCCGTCGATCCTGTTCTCCTATGCGGTCTCGATCACCGGCCTCGCGCTGCTCTGGCTGCTGCAATGGTATCCGAACCCGGTGCTGCTCGGCGGCTTCGTGATCTGCTTCGGCTCGATGATCGGCTCGCGCGGCCCGTTGATCACCGCCACCGCGATGAGCGTGTTCCGCGGCAAGCATGTCGGCACGATCTACGGCACGATTTCGATCGGCAGCGGCCTCGGCTCGGCGTTCGGCTCGTGGTGCGGCGGCCTGCTGCACGACCTGACCGGAAGCTACAATCCGGTGCTCGGCTTCGCGCTGGTCAGCGTGGTGCTCGGCATGATTCCGTTTCTGGTGGTGCCGGCCCTCCGGGAGCGACAATAAGCCATTGTAATTGCAAGGCATTCGCAACCTTGGGTCATGACTTCGCAATCCTCGCGTGGCATAGACCGGGCCATTGGCGGCCTCTTACCCCGGCGATCAGCAAAATGTGTTCGGCGGAATTGCGCTCGATCACATCGCTGCCGCCGCCCTGCCGGGCATCATCGTCCGGTGGGCAGCTCGCGCCGCGGGCTTCGACGTGCCGCGATTTTCCTTCGGAGATATCATGACGACCACAACCATCGCCTCCGCCGACAAACAACCCAGCGAATACGGCGCGCTCGCCGTCACCATTCACTGGGTGATCTTCTTCGCCGTGATCGCGTTGTTCGCCTCGATGAACTACGCGCAGGGGCTGGACAAAGCCGACCCGCTGCGCAGCACGATGTACAATTGGCACAAGGCGATCGGCACCTGCGTGCTCGGCCTCGCCGTGCTCCGCGTCCTGTGGATCCGGATCCACGGCGCTCCGGAGCTGGTGCCGTCGCCGCGCATCACCGAAGTGATCGCCCGGATCAGCCACGGCCTGCTGTATCTGCTGCTGATCGCCCTGCCCGCCACCGGCGTCGGCATGACGCTGTTCTCCGGCCGCGGGATCGACCTGCTCGGCATTCCGCCGCTGTTCGAAGCCAACAAGGCGGTGGCCGGCGCGCTGCATGCGGCACACGGACCGCTGTTCCTGGCCACCGTGATCGTGGTGTTCATCCACATCGTCGGCGCACTGTGGCATCAATACGGCCGCCACGACGCCACCCTCGGCCGCATGGTGCCGTGGCTGCGCGGCAAGTAAGCGCACAACGGTCGCCGTCGACGCGGGACAGCACGGCGCGACGCGCCGTGCTTACGCCTTGCCCCGCAAACCGAAGGAAATGAACTTCCGGTAGGTCTGCACGGCGTCGCGTAGCGCGCTGGACACGTCGGCGCTGCGTCCGACGTGTTGGGAATAGACGTAGTCGCGCGCCGAGATCAGCAGATAGGCCAGCGTGTCGAGTTCCTTCTCCTCGTAGCCTGGCAGCTCGCCGCGGTCGTAGCTTCGCTTCAGCGCGCGTCGAAACCGCGCCATGATGTTGTCCATGTGGCGCCGGTGGGCATCGGGCGCCGCGACTTCCGCCTCGTGCAACAGACGAAAGAACCACGGATGTTCTTGGGCGAATTCGAGGAAGCCCAGGAACGCCCGGTACTCCATTTCGACCAGATTGGCCGATCCCTTGACGCGCTCGTGCAAAAGGTCGAGCACCTCGACGCCCTTCAGCGGCAGCAGCTGATCGAACAGCTCGGCGCGGCTTTCGAAATAGGCGTAGAACGTCCCATGGCCGAAGCCGGCGCGCTCCATGATGCGCGCGATCGAGGCTTCGGCGTAGCCGTACTCGCCGACGATCTCGGCCGCCGCCTGCACGATCGCGTTGCGCGTCAGCTCCGACTTCTCGACGCGGGTCAGTTTGGGCTTCCGCACCCGCTTAGCTTCGACCGGCCCCCCGGCCGCGGCGACGCCCGGTTTGCGCGCCGCGGGCTTCTTCTTCGGGGCGGCGCCCGCTGCTCGGTTCGGCATCAATGTCTTTCCGCTCTGGTCGTCAGGTACGCCGTTTGCGTCGATCGATCGGCCATACGGGATGCGGCATCGATCGTCAAACAAGACGCACCCGAGGCGGCTACTTCAGCAGCGGACAGGCTTTCTCGCTCGCCGGCCTGAACGCTTGTTCTGCGGGAATCTCGGACAGGATCTGGTAATAGTCCCAAGGTTCCTTGGACTCCGCCGGCGTCTTCATGCGCGCCACATAGGCGGCGCGCATCAGCCGGCCGTCGGCGCGCAGCTTGGCGTTGTCCGTATAGAAATCCTTCACCGGCATCTCCCGCATCTTGGCCATGACGACGTCGGCCTTCTTGGTGCCGGCGGCCTGCACGGCCTTCAGATAATGCAGCACGGCGCTGTATGTGCCGGCGTGGGCTTCGGCCGGCATCACCTTGTTGCGCGCGAAGAAGCGCTGTGACCACGCGCGCGCTTCGGGATTGAGGTTCCAGTACCACACGGTGGAGAAGATGATGCCCTGCCCCGCTTCAGGACCCAGCCCGCGCGCATCCGGCAGCAGGAACGCCGGCGCGAACAGCGTCTGCTTGCCGTCCTTGCCGAGATTGTATTCGTGCGCCTGCTTGATCGACGTCGACAGATCCTGGATCGCGCTCAGGAACGCGATGACATCGGCGCCGGAGCCCTGCGCCTGCAGCAGGATGGACGAGAAATCCATCGTGCCCGGCGGATGGCGGACGCTGCCGACGATCTCGCCGCCGCCGTCTGCGATCACCCGCGTGATGTCGGCCTGCATCGCGTGGCCGAACGCCCAGTCCTGAATGATCAGGAACCATTTCTTCTTGCCTTCCGCCAGCAATCGCGTCGGCACGGCTTTGACGAACATGTAGCTGTCGTGGCTCCACTGCACCGTGTTGGGTGAGCAGGACGCGGCGGTCAGCGCCGAGCTCGACGCGCCGACGAACAGAGCGAGCCTGTCCTTGCTCTGAACCAGTTCACGAACGGCCAGTGCGACGGCCGAATTGCCGACATCGGCGATGACGTCGACGCCGCCCTCGTCGAGCCAGCGCCGCGCAAGGGTCGAGCCGATGTCGGGCTTGTTCTGGTGGTCGGCAAACACCAGCTCGATCGGCTTGCCGAACAGCGTCCCGCCGAAATCCTCGATCGCCATCCGCGCGCCGTCGACCGATCCCGGTCCCAGGCCGGACGCCAGAATGCCGCTCATGTCGGTGAGCACGCCGACCTTGACGGCAGCCGTCTCGGTCTCGGCACCGGCCGGCGCCGCAGCCAGCAGGGCCGCTATCAGAATTGCCGCAGGACGCACGAGCCGCATCTTTCCCTCCCTGTCTGACTTGGTGATTGCGCGTAGCCATACATTCGGCGCTTGGCACCGTCAACAATTTCGACTAGTGAATCGAAAATCGATAACATGCAAAACGACGGATCAACGTCGCGGCTATGGAGGACAACGTGACCCAGCCGGTGCTGCCGAGCGACCTCGTCGGCAAATCCATCATCGACCTGCTCGACGCGCGCGCCGCCGCGCGCCCCAACGCCCACGCGCTCACGGCGGCTTCGGCCTATGGCGGCGAGTATCGGCTGACCTATGAGCAACTACGATGGTGGTCGGCAAAGCTCGCCGACGGCCTGCGGCAGCTCGGCATTGCGCAAGGCGATCACGTCGGACTGATGCTCGACAACGAAGCGGGACTCGAGGCGGTGATCACCATGTTCGCCCTGCACCGGCTCGGCGCCGTGGTCGTGCCGATCAACACCCGGTTCGCCGCGGAGGAAATCGTCTACGTCGTCAACAAGGCGCGATGCAGCGCACTACTCGTCGCCTCGGCGTTGCTCGCCACGATGACGGCGCTTCGCCCTCGCCTGACCGCGATCCGCGACGTCATCTGCGTGGGACCGGCGCCTGATGGGTCGACCGACTGGCATGCCGTGGGCGATCGTGGCCGGGCCAATGCGGGCGGCTGGCCGACGATCTCACCCGACGCGACGTCGGAGATCCTGTTCACCTCGGGAACGACGGCGCATCCCAAGGGCGCGGTGATGACGCATCTGCGCACGCTGGTCTCGGCCTACGGGTTTGCGGCCGCGCTGTCGCTCGACGACACCGACGTCTACGAGAGCTTCTTTCCGTTCTTCACCACGGCGTCGCTGCACTGCCTGATCCTGCCGGCGATCTGGGCCGGCGCCGCCGCGGTGCTCGATCCGGGCCTCGACATCCAGGCGATCATGCGCCGAATGGAACGCGAGCGAACGACCAAGTACATCGGCGCGCCGTCCTTCTACATCTTCCTGCTCGACGCCTATCGCCCGGACGTCGACGATCTCAGCCGCATCAGGCTGTTCGATTACGGCGGCGCGTCGATGTCGGTCGAGGTCATCAGGCAGCTCGCCGCCACTTTCCCAACCGCTGAGCTGCGCCAGACCTACGGCATGACCGAAACCGGCCCGGCCGGCACGGTCGCCGTCGGTTCCGACAATCTCGCCAAGATCGGCACCGTCGGACGGCCCTGGCCGCTCACCGAAGTGCGCATCGTCGGCGACGACGGCACCATCCAGCCGGCCGGCGCCACGGGCGAAATCGCGGTGCGCAGCCCGAGCGTCATGCGCGAGTACTTCGACGAACCCGAACTGACGAAAGCCGCGCTCCGCGACGGCTGGATGATGACGGGCGACATCGGCTACATCGACGCGGACGGATATTTGTTCCACGTCGACCGCAAGAAGGACATGATCATCCGCGGCGGCCACAACATCGGTTCGCTGGAGGTCGAGGAGAACTTCTTCGCGCATCCGGCCGTGCAGGAAGCCGCCGTCGTCGCCGTCCCTCACCCGAAGCTTGGCGAAGACATTCACGCCTTCATCGTGCTGCGCCCCGGCGCCACCGCCACCGTCGACGACCTGCGCGCCTTCCTGGTCGATCGCCTCGCCGACTACAAGATCCCGCGCCGCATCAGTTTCAGCAGCGCTCTGCCGCGCGGTCCGATGGGTAAAATCCTGAAATCTGAACTCCGAAAGCATGTGATCGAGAAAGCAGCCAGCTGACATGAATCATTCTCACTACGAAACCATCCAGATCGATCGGCGCGGTCGCGTGCTGACGATCACCATGAACCGGCCGGACGTGCTCAACGCCGTCAATGCTAGGCTGCACTCGGAACTGTCGCAGGTGTTCACCGACGCCGCGCGCGATCCCGATTCCGACGTCATCGTGCTCACCGGCGCCGGCCGTGCCTTCTGCGCCGGCGGCGACGTCGAATGGATGCAGAACGCCATCGACGATCCGGACTCCTTCGAGGTCACGGTGGCTGAAGCCAAGGCGATCGTGTTTTCGCTGATCGAATGCGAGAAGCCGACCATCGCCCGCATCAATGGTCCGGCCGTCGGGCTCGGCGCCACGATGGCGCTGTTCTGCGACGTCTCGTTCGCAGCCGACACCGCCTATATCTCCGATCCCCACGTTTCGATCGGCATGGTAGCGGGCGACGGCGGCGCGGTGATCTGGCCGCAGCTCATCGGCTTCGCGCGCGCCAAGGAATTCCTCTTCACCGGCGATCGCATCGGCGCTGCTCGAGCCGCCGACCTCGGCCTCATCAACCGCTGTGTGCCTTCGGCCGAGCTCGATGCGGCCGTTGACGCCTTCGCCGACCGCATGGTCAACGGCGCCACCAAGGCGATCCGCTGGACCAAGGTGACCACGAATGTCGCGCTGCGGCAGCTCGCGGCGAGCATGATGGATGTCGGCCTCGCCTATGAGGCGCTGACCAATGTCAGCAAGGATCACCGCGACCTCGTGGACAAGTTCCGCGCGCGTGCCGGAAAGGCCAAGGCATGAGTGACGACAGCCTCGCCGGCCGCGGCGCGCTCGTCACCGGCGCCGCCGGCGGCATCGGCCTCGCCATCGCGGCGCGACTGGCGACGCGCGGCGCGCGCGTGGTCCTGGCCGACCGCGACGCCCAGCGTCTGGCTCAGGCACAGTCGCACGTCGCGAGCGCCATCGCCCTCCCGGGCGACATCGGCTCGGAAGCTGGCGCCGACGCGCTCGTCGCCGATGCCGCCGCCGCGCTCGGCGGGATCGACATCCTGGTCAACAATGCGGGCATCGCCGAATCGATCGCGCGCACCATCGACCAGCGCCTCGAGGACTGGCAACGCGTCATCGACGTCAATCTGCGAGGCACGTATCTGGTGTCGCGCGCCATGGCCCGCCACGCCCTGGCGCGCAAGGCCGGCGGCGCCATAGTCAACATCGCGTCCGTCGCCGGCATCGGCGCCATCCCGAGTTCGAACGGCTACGGCGTCTCGAAGGCGGCCGTCATTCACCTGACCAAGACCATGGCCTGCGAGTTCGCCGCCAAGGGCCTGCGCGTCAATTGCGTCGCCCCCGGCTTCATCGACGCGCCGATGGCGCACGAAATGTTCGCCGACAGAAAGACCAACCGGGACGCCGTCGAGAAGCGCCTGCCGATGCATCGGTTCGGTGCGCCAGACGAGATCGCCCATGCGGTCGCGTTCCTCGTCTCCGACGAGGCGTCCTACGTCACCGGCGTCGTGTTGCCGGTCGACGGCGGGTGGTCGGCCTATGGCGGCGCGTGAGGAGCCCATGACAGTGACATCGACAGCACCGGAGATACACACCGAGCTCGACGCGCTGCGCGACGCCATGCGCCGCCTGATCGCGCGCGAGATGACGCCGCATTACGCCGACTGGGAACGGGCGGGCGCGATCCCGCGCGAATTGTGGCGCACGATGGGAGCCGCCGGCCTGCTCTGCACCTCGATTCCGGAAGCCTATGGCGGGCCCGGCGCCGGCCTGGCGCATGCGCGCGTGGTGATCGAGGGGCTCGCCGACGCCTTCGTCGCATTGCCCGGCTTCTACACGCATTCCGAAATCATCGCGCCCTACATCCTCAAATACGGCACGGAGCAGCAGAAGCAGACCTGGCTGCCGCGCTGTGTGACCGGAGACTGCGTGCTGTCGATCGCCATGACCGAACCCGGCGCCGGCAGCGACCTGCGCGGTGCACGGACGGTGGCCCGCCGCGACGGCGACGACTACGTCATCAGCGGTCAGAAGACGTTCATCACCAACGGACTGCACGCCGATCTCGTGATCGTGCTCGCCGGCACCGAGGGGATGTCGCCGGGACGCAAGTCACTGTTCCTGGTCGAGACAAACCGGTCGGGCTTCTCGCGCGGCCGCGTGCTCGACAAGCTCGGGCAGCGCGCGCAGGACACCGTCGAACTGTTTTTCGATGAAACGCGCATCCCCGCCACCAACCTGCTCGGCGTCGAGGGCGAGGGTCTGGGATATCTGATGGCGCAGCTGCCGCGCGAGCGGCTGTTCGTCGGCATGTCCGCGATCGCGGGAGCCGAGGCCGCGTTCCGCGAAGCCCTGGCCTACACCAACACGCGCCACGCCTTCGGCCAGCCGATCTCGCAGTTTCAGCATCTGCGGTTCCGGCTGGCCGAGCTCAAGACCAAGATCACGGTGGCGCGCGCGTTTCTCGATCAGTGCATCGCCCGGTTCGAAGCCGGTCAGCTGTCGGTCGATGAAGCCGCCATGTGCAAATACTGGATCACCGACGTCGAAGCCGAGGTGCTCGATCAGTGCGTGCAGATGCATGGCGGCTACGGCTTCATGCGCGACTACCCGGTGGCCCGCGCCTATGCCGACGCGCGCGGACAGCGCATCTACGCCGGCACCAACGAGATCATGAAGGAAATCATCGCGCGTAACCTGTGAACGAGGCGCACGCGAACAACGCAAAACAAGAACATCGTAAAACATAGAAAAGTGGGAGGATGGAGATGTCTTTGAAGACCGTTGCAATTCTGGTGACGGCCGTGGTCGCCCTGGCGACGCCGGTGATGGCCGAGGACGCCGCGCCGGGTGTCACCGCGACGTCGATCAAGCTCGGCAACACGGCGCCCTATAGCGGGCCCGCCTCGGCTTACGCGACGATCGCAAAAGCCGGCCTCGCTTATTTCGACATGATCAACCAGGCCGGCGGCATTCACGGCCGCAAGGTCGAGATCATCAGCCTCGATGACGCCTTCACGCCTCCCAAGGCCGTCGAGCAGACCCGCAAGCTGGTCGACAGCGACAATGTCCTGGCCATTTTCCTCCCCATCGGTACGCCGACCTCGGCGGCGACGCAGGCCTATCTCAACAGCAACAAGGTGCCGCAACTGCTGGTCTCGTCGGGCGCGTCGCGATGGAACCAGCCGCGCAAGTTTCCCTGGACGGTAGGCTGGAACGTCGACTACGTCACCGAGGGGCGAATCTACGCCAAGTACATTCTGGCGAATGTGAAAGAGCCGAAGATCGCCCTGCTCTATCAGAACGACGATTACGGCAAGGACATCCTCGCCGGCCTCAAGCAGGGCCTCGGCGACCAGCAGGCTGCGCTGGTCCAGGCCGCGACCTACGAGCTGTCCGATCCGACCGTGGACTCGCCGATCGCCAAACTGCGGCACAGCGGCGCCAACGTCTTCATCAGCGCGACGACACCGAAATTCGCGGCGCAATCGATCAAGGTCGTGGACCAGCTCGGCTGGAAGCCGCTGTTCGTGCTCCCCAGCGTATCGAATTCCGTCGATCCGGTGCTGACGAGCGCTGGCCTCGACAAATCCGCCGGCATCATATCGACCTCCTACGTCAAGCAGCCGACCGATCCGCAGTGGCAGAACGACCCGGACTTCAAGACCTGGTCGGCGTTCATGGACAAGTACTATCCGTCGGGATCCAAGAAGGACTGGCTGAATGCCTATGCCTACGGCATGTCCTACGTCATGCACCAGGCGCTGGAGAAGGCCGGCAAGAACCTGACGCGCGAGACGCTGATGGCGGCGATGGAAAGCGTGCGCGATCTGCAGGTGCCGATGCTCATTCCGGGCATCACCGCGACCATCACCAAGGACGATCACGGCCCGCTGAAGGCGATGCAGATGATGAAGTTCAACGGCGAATCCTGGGAGCCACTCGGCGGCATCGTCTCCGCGGACTGACCCCGGTTCGTCTCGAACTAAGATCGATCAGTTCGGCGGCGCCGGGAAATCGGCGCCGCTGTTTTGTCGGCCGGTGTTGAACTCGAAGATCTTGCGCAGCACGCCCGGTGCCATCGCCGAGATCGGGTTGACCCGCAGCACCGGCTTGCCCGGGGTGCCCACCACTTCGTAGGTGACGCCGATCAGACCCTCGTTGCTGCCGCCGCCGAGGAACAGGCCGACGATCGGGATCTGCCCGAACATGTTGTTCAGCCCGTACATCGGCACGAAAGTGCCGCTCATCCGCACCTGGTTGGCGCCGTAATCGATCGAGCCTTCGATGGTTGCGCCGATCGTCGGCCCCTTCACAACGCCGTCCCGGATGGTGAGCTGGCCGTTCTGGCGGCTGAACTCGGCGCGCAGCCGCGAAAACGCCAGCCCCTGCGGCTGTCCGCCCGGCGCGCCCGCGGCGACGCGATCGAGCGCCGCCTCGCCCTTCACGGTGAAGTCGCGGACGTTGATCAGGCCTTCCTTCTCGCGCGGCTCGGCGGTCGGCGGCTCGACCGCCAGCGACAGCTGACCGCCGTACATCTTCGCGTAGCTGTCGGTGAAGCGGAAGAACGCGCCGGCGTCGTTGGTCTCCAGATAGATCACCTCGCGGCCCTGATTGCGGCCACGCAGATCGGCGGTGATCGGGGTGTCGCGGCCGAGCTTGCCGGTCATGGTGAAGCTGCGGATCGCGCCGTTGCGGCGGGTGGTCTTGACCTCGAGGCTGCGCAGCGCCTCACCGTAGAAGCCGGCGACCGCGCCGAACTTCAGGTCGAGATCGAAGTCGACGCTCTTGCCCTTGGTATCGCCCGAGCTGCCCGACAGCGCCGAGCGGATGAAGCCGCGACCGTCGAACACGTCGCCGCGCATCACCGCCTTCAGCACGCCGTCGGGGCTGCGGTCGGCCTTCAGCATCGCCTTGTCGCCTTCGGACGGCGAGTACACCGGGAAGTTGGCGTTGATCAGATCGCCGTCGGGGTCGACCTCGAGCGATCCTTTGATCAGCGTGCCGCCGCCCTCGATGGTGACGTCGTCCAACCTGGTCGATTGCGGCTTGCGCACGACGTTGAAGGTGGCGCGGCCGGGCTTGCCGGGCTGTTTGCTCCATCCCGGCAGCAGATTGTCGAGCTTCACCGGCGTCAGATCGGCGTCGATCGCGAATTTGGAGTCCTGATCGTTGTCACCGATCTTGCCGGTCAGCTTGACGCCGAGCGGGCCTGAGAGGCCGCTGCCGAAATCGACCCCGAGCCGCGCGCGGCTGGCGTCGTCGAGCGTCGCCTGCAGCTTGACGTCGGCATCGCCGTCGGCGGGCTTGCGATAGTCCAGCGCCGCCGCCTGGCCGTTGATCTTGACGTCGCCCTTGACCTGGTAGCCCTGATTATTGGCGGTCACTTTCAGCGCGGCGGCTTCGAGCTTCTGCCCCATCGCCAGCTTGTCGGCCGAGAACCCGGCGAGGTCGGCGGTGATCGAGTAACTGGTGTCCTGCTTGGTCAGCTCGCGCTGGATCGGCATCCCGAGCGCGACCTGTGCCGAGACGTTGCCCTTGCTGGTGGCGGGATCGATCGGCAATGCGGCAGCATCGCTGAGCCGGCCGGAGGCGAGCACTTCGGCAACCGCCGGCACCGGTCCGTCGAGTTTGAACCTGATCCGCGACGGCGCCGGCTTCGGCGCCAGGTCAGGGACCTCGAACAGGATGTCGGACAGCGCGATCTTGCGGCCGGCGTCGGTGTCGGCGCTGGCCTGATTGATCGCGACCGTGGCGGTGCGGCCGGTCACCCGCACCCGCATGTCGGCGTCCTTGACTATCGGCATGCCGTCGACCGGGCGGATCGAAGCCCCGTTGCCGAGAATGTTGACGAGCAGCCCCTCGTCGGGGATCGGCGGCCCGCGGCGCGACAGGTTCTTCATCGGCGAATTGACGGCAACGTCGATGGTCTGGATCGATCCGGTGAGAATCCGTTCGATCACCCATTCGCGCAGTTCCGGGACGATCAGCACCGGCCACATCCGCTTCAGCGCCGACACCGACATCGGCGTGCCGGCCAGACCGAGCGTCAGCCGCGGCTCGCCGGCATAATCGATGCTGCCCGATCCGGCGACGCCGATCTCGCCGTTGCTGACATCGGCCTGGGTCAGCAACACCCGGCGGTTGGCGTTGTCGAACCGGACCCGCACGGCGATGCGATTGAAGATCAGCGGCGCTTCGTTCTGCGCGCCGGGCAGCACGATGGTGCCGCCGGACAGGCCGAGTTGCCAATCGTTGACGCTGCCGTTCGGCGGCTCCAGCGAGGCCAGCAGCGTGATCCGGTTAGGCCCGGCCAAAACCTTGAACGGTGCGATCAACACCCGGCGATTGGCGTCCCATTCGAACGAAGTCTCGATCTGGTCGATCGCCATCGGGTAATCCGGCGTATCGTAATCGATCACCGTGCCGGCGCCGGCCGTCAGCTTGCCGCGGAAATAGGTCGGGACGCCGTCGCGGCCGATCTCACCCTTGAGGTCACCGGTGAGCGGGAAGTCGGCGCTGTAGGTCAGGTTCTTCAACCGCAGCGCCAGCAGCACGGTGCGGGTCGGCACCTGGTTGGCATGCAGTTCGACCGAGCGAACGCCGTCGCGTGCCGGGCCGACCTGAACCCGCAGCGACCAGGCCTTGCGACCTTCCTCGCCGATGCTGAGCGCCACGCCGCCATTGCTCGGACGGCGCAGGCTGAGCGAGATGTTCTCGAAGGTCCAGCGGTCGCCGCGCTGTTCGTCATCGACCACCAGATTGCCGTTCTTGAGCCCGATCTCGTTGAGGTTCTGGCCGTCGAGCCCGGTCAGGCTCAGACTGTCGAGCCATGCCAACCCGGCGAGTACGCCCTTCATCGGATCCGGACTGTCCGCCCCCGCCACAGGTGGCGTGGCGGACGGCGCTTGCGACGCGGCATCCGGGGCGGCGGGTGCTGCCGGTGCCTGCGGCTGGGTCGGCAGCTTGAATTCGGCGGGCCTGCCACCGGCGGCGACGCCTGTGGCGAGCGGCCGCTCGGTGGCGCCGGCCGACACCGTGACCTGGCCGTCCGGATTGATCCGGATCGCCAGCTCGGCGCCGACCAGTCTCAGGCTCTCGGCGCGGAGCTTGCCCATCAGCAGCGCCCAGCCGGACAGGCGCACTTCGGCTTTCGGAGCCGAGGCGATCACCACGTGGTCGCGGTCACGGACCACGATGTCGCGAATCCGCACCGCGACCCGAATCCGCCCTGCCCGCTCGATTTGCGTGCCGCCGATCTCCACCGAGTTGCCGTGGCCGATGTTCTCTTCGATCGCGTCCGCCAGCCACGGCGTCGCCATGTCGACATTGATCGGCCCTGCACCGAGCCGCAGCCACAGACCGGCGAATGCGGCAGCCAGCACGACGCCGATCACCGCGACCGTCAGAACCGCACGTTTCAGCCAGGGGCTGCCCGCCGAGCGGCGGCGCGACCAATCGTCGATGCGGTGCAGACCCAGGTTGCGACGCTTCAGCAGCTTGCGCGCGCGATGCCGGGCGTCTTCGTCGTGCTCGTGATCCCACTGGTCGTCATGCCAATGGGGATCGATGCAATCACGGCCGGCGTGCGGGTCGGACTGGTCCGGCGTCGGATGTTTCGCCATTGCCTCTCGTTGCACGCGCGCGTGGGGAGCCTGGTTGTCGAGTGAGGGATGTGCGCCGTCGCGCAGGATGCGCTCCTGTGGCGGCATTGCTGCCCATCCTCGTTAGAGACCTCTACTCGCCGCCGGCCCAACGGGCCCATTGAACAAACGGGGATGGTCGGTACGCCGAATCCCTGCAACCATACCCCGAGGTCGACGGATTTGCCCAGCAGCGGCATGGTCGCATTGCGTCTGGCGATGCCCGATGTTGACCTTTTGAAAGCGACGAAAGGAAGGCGCATGCCCAAGCAAACGCCCAAGAAATCCTCGAAGCCGGCGACGGCGGCGAAGGCCGGGAGCGCCGCCAAGGCCGCCGCCGCAAAGAAGTCCGCCAAGCCTGCGGCCAAGGCCGCGAAAAAGTCCGCCACCGCCGCGACCTCGCCCGCGGTCCAACCGACCGGTCCCGGCGAAGGCAGCGCCGCCCCGGATTTCTCGCTGCCGCGCGACGGCGGCGGCACGGTTTCGCTGGCGGACTTCGCCGGGCGCAAGCTGGTGCTGTTCTTCTACCCGCGCGCCAACACCCCGGGCTGCACCCGCGAGGCCGTGGACTTCACCCGCCTCGCGCCCGACTTCGAAGCCTGCGGCACCGCCGTGCTCGGCGTCTCGGCGGACTCGGTGAAGGCGCAGGACTCGTTTCGCGACAAGCATCGGCTGGCGACGCCGCTGCTCTCGGACAGCACCCATACGATGCTCGAAGCCTATGGCGCCTGGGGCGAAAAGACGTTGTACGGCCGCAAGTTCGAAGGGATCATTCGCACCACGGTTCTGATCGGCGGCGACGGCCGGATCGCGCGCGTCTGGCGCAACGTGAAGGTCGACGGCCACGCCGACCAGGTGCTCGCCGCGGCGCAATCTCTATAGTTTTCATTTTCTGAAAATTAACCATGGAAGGGTCAAATCTGCCCGCGCCTCGAGCGGAACCGTTGCGAGTTTCCGATCGGCGCGGGAGTTCCGATGTCGTACCGTTCCGGCCACCCATCCGCAGTGCCGCAGCCCCACGCTCACAATCAGGCCCGCCCCGCAGCGCAGCGCCCGGTGCGTCCGGCCCGGCCGGCACAGCGGCCGGCCGCGGACGGCAACAGCTACACCATCGCGCATGCCGGCAAGCAGGTCCGCATCGGCCCTGTGCTGTTCTGGATCGTGGTCGGCACCATCGTGCTGCTCGGTGGCTGGACCGGCGTCACCGCGACTTACTTCACCTTCCGCGACGACGTGCTGACCCGGCTGATCGCCCGCCAGGCCGAGATGCAATACGCCTACGAGGATCGGATCGCCGAACTGCGCGCCAAGGTCGACCGCACCACCAGCCGGCAGTTGCTCGACCAGGAGCAGTTCGACAAGAAGCTCGAACAGATCATGCGACGGCAGTCGCTGCTCGAATCCCGCGCCGGCGCGCTCGGCGCCCTGCCCGACGTCGCGGTCACCGGCAGCATCAAGCCGGCCCGCACCCCGTCGTTCGACAGCGAGCCGGCCGGCCGGCCGAAGCCGTCGCCGATCAACGACACGGTGATCTTCGTCGCTCCGCCGGATCGCGAAGCGCGGCTGCAGTCGCGCACCCCGCCGGCGGCGCTGGAGCGGCCGCCGACCCAATACGCCAAGGCGCAAGGCATCGAGACCGTGCTGACGCGGCTGCAGAACTCGCTCGACCAGGTCGAGAAGCAGCAGATCGCCGCCCTCGGCGCGGTCGAAGAAAGCTACGAATCCCGCGCGCGGCGGATGCGCGACGTGCTCGGCAACCTCGGCCTCAACTCCCGCTCGCTCGAAGCCGCGGCGCCGCGCGGCGCCGTCGGCGGCCCGTTCGTGCCGGTGCGGGCGCCGTCGGCCAACGCCTCGAGCTTCGACCGCCAGCTGTATCGCATCAGCGTCAGCCGCGCCCAGGTCGACCGCCTCACCCGGGTGCTGACACTCGTCCCCTATCGCAAGCCGGTGGTGGGCGACGTCGAATTGTCGTCGGGCTTCGGCGTGCGCACCGATCCGTTCCTCGGCCGGCCGGCGATGCACACCGGCCTCGACTTCCGCGGCTCGACCGGCGATCCGGTCCGCGCCACCGCCGCCGGCAAGGTGGTCAGCGCCGGATGGGCCGGCGGTTACGGCCAGATGGTCGAGGTCGACCACGGCAACGGCCTGTCGACACGCTACGGTCACCTGTCGAAGATCATCGCCAAGGTCGGCCAGCAGGTCGGCATCGGCCAGGTGGTCGGCGAGATCGGCTCCACCGGCCGCTCCACCGGCCCACATCTGCACTACGAAACCCGCATCGACGGCGACCCGGTCGACCCGCAGAAGTTTCTGCGGGCGGGGGTGCGGCTGGCGGGGGCGGGTTAGGACCGTTCGCTCCGCCAACGCCGCGGTTGGAGCCACGCCAAAGCGCGCCCGTCGATGATCAGCAGCGCGCTGGCGATCACAACTGCACCGATTAGCTCACGGATCCCAATGGCTTCGCGCAGCACGACCGTGCCGAGCAGAATCGCCGTGACGGGGATTAGCAGCGTCACCAGCATGACGTTGGTCGATCCGGACCGCGCGACGATCCGGAAGAACAATACGTACCCCAGCGCGGTCGACAGCGTGCCGAGTGCGACCACCGCCAGGATCACCGGCCAGCTCGGAGCCGGCAGGCGCCACGGTTGATCGACGTTCGCCGCGATCACGCCGGTGATGATAGCCGCCGCCACCATTTGCGAGGTGGCGGTGGTGAGCGGCGCAAAGCCGACCAATCGCCGGCGGGCAAGTAGCGCCGATAAGCCGTACGACATCGCCGCGAGCAGGCACAGCCCGACGCCGATCCCGGTCTGGGCTTCGCCCAAATCCACGCCGCGCAGGATCGCGACTCCAAGGATGCCGACTGCGACACCGATCACACGCTGCGCCGTCAGTCGCTCCTCTCCGGCCGCCGCCATGACAACGACGGTGAACAAGGGGGTCGTCGCATTGAGCACCGACGCGAGGCCGGTCGAGATGAAGGTCTGGCCCGTGACGAGGCAGGAGAACGGAACGACGAAGTTGAGACAGGCCATTCCGACGAAAGGTAGCCAACCGGTGACGCCGCGCGGCATGGGAATTCCACGGAGCCCGACGATCAAGAGCAGTACCAACGCGGCAATCGCGGCACGAAGAAAAACGATGGTGAACGGCGGCAGCTCCTTCAGAGCCACACCGACGCAAAAGAACGACGCGCCCCACAGGATCGACAGCGCGATCAGCAGAACCCAGTCTCGCGGATGAATCGGATGAACGGCTGACGACACGAGTGCACCTCTCGGCGTCAGTCATCAGCGATGCAGCGTCGCCCAGCCACCCGAATTCCGAGCGGCTGAGAGAGCGGGATGTATCGAAAGATCAATCGGCACATAGGAGGTGCGCGGGCCGGCACCTCCGCAAAGGTCAAAAACCTAGAGCAGTTCTTCTTTTCATCGAATCAGAGCTGATCCGCACCGCCTGCCACACGCACAACCTCATGGTGAGGAGGCGCGTAGCGCCGTCTCGAACCATGTGACGCACGGAATGCGTTGCCCCATCCTTCGAGACGCCCGGCTTCGCCGGGCTCCTTGTATTAGCGCGATCTGCTATCCTTCATCATTCCCTTCGGGGAATGCCCCGTCCCGGACGGCCATCCGGGACGGGGCGCCGGT
>NZ_UFQQ01000034.1 GCF_900218015.1 Rhodopseudomonas pentothenatexigens
TCGATACAATTGGCACCGGCCCCACGGCGGCATAAAGTCACAAATACCCATCAGCCGCCTCGGCCTGTCCGAGGACAACCTGTTGAGGCTCCACATCTAGGAAGCTCCCAATACCGATCTACACTCTTCCAAATGGGAGCATGGCCGTTCGGTCGGATGCTTTTGAGCCAGCTTCTGTTGTCGGGTCCGTAGGCCAGTCTTAGCCGCAAGAGCTGACCAGTCTTATTCCGTCTGAGGACCACAGGAATCGTCTTCTGGTTCCAGACGTACCGCTTTTTGACGTCGTCGAAATCCATGTTAGCTACCTCGCGGTGAATTTCTACCGATCGCGATCTCCATTAGGGACGAGGCGAAGATGACATGTGATTCCCGTAAGGGTTGGCAAGGGAAGCTCTCAGCCTGTGCTGCTTTTTTGGTGACTGCCGCGCTCGCCTCCCCCGCCCTCGCCCAGCGCGGCGCGTCGTGCCATGGCGGACAGAGCTTTCCGCAGTTCCTCGCCGGGCTGAAGCAGAAGGCGGTCGCCGCCGGGGTGTCGCAGCGGGCGATTGCGGAGGCTTCGCCGTATCTCGTCTACGACCAGGGCATCGTCAATCGCGACCGCGGCCAGCGGGTGTTCGGGCAGATCTTCACGGTGTTCGCCGGGCGGATGGCGTCCGAAGGCCGCCGGGTCAAGGGCCAGCAATTGATCAGGCAATACGCGAACGCATTCGCGCGGGCCGAGAAGGAATACGGCGTGCCGCCGGCGGTGATCGCGGCGTTCTGGGCGCTGGAGAGCGACTTCGGCGCGGTGCAGGGCAACCTGTCGACGCTGCGCTCGCTGGTGTCGCTGGCTTACGACTGCCGCCGCTCCGAGATGTTCCAGGACGAGACCATCGCGGCGCTGAAGATTATCGACCGCGGCGACCTGACGCCGGCAGAAATGATCGGCTCCTGGGCCGGCGAGCTCGGCCAGACCCAATTTCTGCCGCGACACTATTACGACTACGCGGTCGACTACGACGGCGACGGCCACCGCGACATGCTGCGCAGCGCACCCGACGTGATCGGCTCGACCGCGCACTACATCGCCACCGGGCTGAAATGGCGGCGCGGCGAGCCGTGGCTGCAGGAGGTGCAGGCTCCGGACAACCTGCCGTGGGATCAGGCGGATCTCACCGTGAAGCATCGGCGCTCGCAATGGGCGCAATGGGGCGTGACCTACCCAAACGGGCGTCCGCTGCAAAGCGATGCCCTGCCGGCCTCGCTGCTGCTGCCGATGGGACGGCACGGCCCGGCGTTCCTGGCCTATGCCAATTTCGACGCCTATACCGAGTGGAACAATTCGCTGATCTACGCCACCACAGCCGCTTACCTGGCGACCCGGATCGCCGGAGCGCCGCCGATGCAGAAGCCGCGTGCCGCGGTGGCGCAGTTGTCGTTCAACGAGATGAAGCAGTTGCAGCAGCTTCTGGTGCGCGCCGGCTACGACGTCGGCAAGGTCGACGGCGTGCTCGGCCAGAACACCCGCAGCGCCGTGAAGGCGATGCAGATCAAATATCGTCTGCCTGCGGATTCCTGGCCGACCGCCGAACTGCTCGCCCGGATGGGCGGCACGGTATCGGCTCCGTCGGCCTCCGCCGAACCGGAGCCGGCCGCCGAACCGCGGCGCGCCAGACGAGCCCGGCCGGTCGCGCCGCTGCCGCAATAACGGAAAAATCCGTCCCACGGCTTTTCAAATTCCGCCGACTTGCTCTAGGGTGCGACGCAATAACATCCTGGAGGAAACGACGTGCGTCATCTGTTGATCATGACAGCCGCGGCTGTCGCGCTCGCCACCACCGCGGTCCATGCCGCCGACGATCTCAAGATCGCGCTGATTTACGGCAAGACCGGCCCGCTCGAGGCCTACGCCAAGCAGACCGAGACCGGCCTGATGATGGGCCTGGAATACGCCACCAAGGGCACGATGACGCTCGACGGCCGCAAGATCGTGGTGATCACCAAGGACGATCAGTCGAAGCCCGACCTCTCCAAGGCCGCGCTCGCCGAAGCCTATCAGGACGACGGCGCCGACATCGCGATCGGCACCTCGTCGTCGGCCGCAGCGCTCGCCGATCTGCCGGTCGCCGAAGAAAACAAGAAGATCCTGATCGTCGAGCCGGCGGTCGCCGACCAGATCACCGGCGAGAAGTGGAACCGCTACATCTTCCGCACCGGCCGCAACTCGTCGCAGGACGCGATCTCCAACGCGGTCGCGATCGGCAAGCAGGGCGTCACCATCGCCACGCTGGCGCAGGACTACGCGTTCGGCCGCGACGGCGTCGCCGCCTTCAAGGAAGCGCTGGCCAAGACCGGCGCAACGCTGGCCGCCGAAGAATATGTGCCGACCACCACCACCGACTTCACCGCGGTCGGCCAGCGGCTGTTCGATGCGCTCAAAGACAAGCCGGGCAAGAAAATCATCTGGGTGATTTGGGCCGGCGGCGGCGATCCGCTGACCAAGCTGCAGGATATGGACCCCAAGCGCTACGGCATCGAGCTGTCGACCGGCGGCAACATCCTGCCCGCGCTCGCCGCCTATAAGCGCCTGCCCGGCATGGAAGGCGCGACCTATTACTACTACGACATCCCGAAAAACCCGATCAACGACTGGCTTGTGAAGGAGCACCAGAAGCGCTTCAATGCCCCGCCGGACTTCTTCACCGCCGGCGGCTTCTCGGCCGCGATGGCGGTGGTCACCGCCGTGCAGAAGGCGAAGTCGACCGACACCGAGAAGCTGATCGCCGCGATGGAGGGCATGGAGTTCGACACGCCCAAGGGCAAGATGGTGTTCCGCAAGGAAGACCATCAGGCGCTGCAGAGCATGTATCACTTCAAGGTCAAGGTCGACCCGGCGCTGGCCTGGGCGGTGCTCGAGCCGGTGCGCGAACTCAAGATCGAGGAGATGGAGATCCCGATCCGGAACAAGAAGTAGCTCGGCTCCGGATTTGGTGCACGTCGCCATCCTCATTCACAAACGTCACCACCCGCGAAAGCGGGTGGCCCAGTATCCCAGAGCGTCGGTGAAAAGACCGCAACGCTGCGGCGTACTGGATCCTCCGCATTCGCGGAGGATGACGGCGTGTTTGGGGTCAGCGCGGTGGACCACACTGCCGCTCGACGTCGTGTAAGCGGCCGCCCGCTTCACGACTGCTCGAGGACGCTCTGGCTCAACGATGATGACGTGCCCCCATGACCACCCTCGAAACCCAATCCCTCACCATTCGGTTCGGCGGCCATGTCGCGGTCGATGCGGTGAGCTGTGCATTTCGCCCCGGCGAGCTGACCGCGATCGTCGGGCCGAACGGCGCCGGCAAGACGACGTATTTCAATCTGATCTCCGGCCAGCTGCGCCCGAGCGCCGGCCGCATCCTGTTCGACGGCGCGGACATCACCCAAATGACCGCGCCGCTGCGCACCCGCGCCGGGCTCGGCCGCGCGTTCCAGCTCACGAATCTGTTTCCCAATCTGTCGGTCGAGGAGAACGTTCGCCTCGCCGTGCAGGCGCATAGCGGCACGCATTACGACATGCTGCGGCCGTGGCGCACCCGGCGCGACCTGATCGAGCGCGCCGACGCCATCCTCGACAGCGTCGCGCTCGGCAGCCGCCGCAGCGTCGCCGCCACCGCGCTGTCGCACGGCGACCAGCGCAAGCTCGAGGTCGCGCTGATGATGGCGCTGGAGCCCAAGGTCTACATGTTCGACGAGCCGACCGCCGGCATGAGCGTCGACGAGGTCCCGGTGGTGCTCGACCTGATCGCGCGGCTGAAGACCGATCCCAGCAAGATCATCCTCTTGGTCGAGCACAAGATGGACGTCGTCCGCTCGCTCGCCGACCGCATCATCGTGCTCCACCACGGCAAGCTGGTCGCCGACGGCAAACCGGCGGAGGTGATCGCCTCACCGATCGTGCAGGAAGCCTATCTCGGCATCGCGCCGGGCAGGAGTGCGGCGTGAGAGTGATGATGATAGATTTAGCGCGGATGTTGCTCGCGACCTCTCCCCTTGCTTCAGTGCGCCCCCTCCCCCTTGCGGGGAGGGCTGGGGTGGGGGTCCGCAACGGGACGCCATCCTTGGGGCACCCCCACCCCCGACCCCTCCCCGCAAGGGGGAGGGGAGCAGAGGCGCCTCGTGACATGGCGAGCGTTGCATGAGTGAGTTGCTGTCTCTCTCCGGCGTCCACACCAATATCGGGCGCTATCACATCCTGCAGGGCGTCGATTTCGTGGTGCCTGAAGGGCAGACCACGATGCTGCTCGGCCGCAACGGCGCCGGCAAGACCACGACGCTGCGCACCATCATGGGGCTGTGGCCGGCCTCGCGCGGCGAGATCACACTGGCCGGCCGACGGATCGACGCGATGGCGACGCCGGACATCGCCCGGCTCGGGGTCGGCTACGTGCCGGAGACCATGGCGGTGTTCTCCGATCTCACCGTGAAGGAGAACCTGATCCTCGCGGCGCGCGACGGCGAGATGGACACAAAACGCCTCGACTGGATTTTCGGCTTCTTCCCGGCGCTGCGAAAGTTCTGGCTGTCACGCGCCGGCTCATTGTCGGGCGGGCAGAAGCAGATGCTGTCGATCGCCCGCGCCATCGTCGAGCCGCGCAAGCTGCTGCTGATCGACGAGCCGACTAAGGGGCTGGCGCCGGCGATCATCGGATCGCTGATCGAGTGCTTCGCCGAACTCAAGCGCACCGGCGCCACCATCCTGCTGGTCGAGCAGAACTTCCACGTCGCCCAACAGATCGGCGACAGCGTCGTGGTGATGGACAATGGCGGCATCGTGCATCGCGGCGCCATGGCCGAGCTTGCCGCCGACGTGCCGCTGCAGGAGCGCCTGCTCGGCCTCAGCCTGGAGGCGCATCAGTGATGATCACCACCACCCTTTCCCCGTCATTGCGAACCGAGGGCGAAATGCGTAGCCCGCATGAGCGCAGCGATATGCGGGTTGTCGCCTCCCCCCCGCATGTCGCTTTCGCTCATGCGGGCTACGCGCTCGGCTTGGAGGCGCATCAGTGACCACCACCGACATCCCCGCCCCCTCCGCGTCCGATCCGCTGCCGCAGGCCAAGCGCGATCTTCTTCCCGTGCTGCTGCCGGCGATCCTGGCGCTGGTGATGCTGCCGCTGGTCGGCTCGTTCTCGTCCTGGGTGACGCTGACGATCGCGTCGCTGGCGATGGGGATGATGATCTTCATCATGGCGTCCGGCCTGACGCTGGTGTTCGGGCTGATGGACGTGCTGAATTTCGGTCACGGCGCCTTCATCGCGGTCGGCGCCTATGTGGCGACGCTGGTGCTGCTACCGCTCGCCGCGATGTCGGGGGCGGATTCGCTGCTGACCAACCTCGCCGTGCTGGTGCCGGCGGTGCTGGCCGCGATGGCGGTGTCGGGCGCGCTCGGCCTTGTCGTCGAGCGCGTGCTGATCCTGCCGGTGTATGGCCAGCATCTGAAGCAGATCCTGATGACCACCGGCGGGCTGATCGTCGCCGAGCAGGCGCTGTACGCGCTGTGGGGGCCGCAGATCATCCCGCTGCCGCTGCCGACATCGCTGCGCGGCTCGTTCATCATCGGCGACATCGCCATCGCCAAATATCGCCTGCTGGTGATGCTGGTCGGCCTCGTGGTGTTCGTCGGCATCCAGCTGACGCTGAACCGCACCAAGATCGGCCTGTTGATCCGCGCCGGCGTCGAGAACCGCGAGATGGTCGAGGCGCTCGGCTATCACGTCAAGCGGCTGTTCCTCGGCGTGTTCATGGTCGGCTCGGCACTCGCCGGGCTCGGCGGCGTGATGTGGGCGCTGTATCGCGAACAGGTTCACGCCTCGATGGGCAACGAGCTCACCGTGCTGATCTTCATCGTGGTGATCATCGGCGGGCTCGGCTCGGTCGGCGGCTGCTTCATCGGCGCGCTGCTGGTCGCAATGGTCGCCAATTACGGCGGCTTCCTGGTGCCGAAGCTGGCGCTGGTGTCCAACATCCTGCTGATGGTCGCGATCCTGATGTGGCGGCCGCGCGGGCTCTATGCGGTGACAAGTCGATGATGATCCTGTCGGGCGATCCGCCGCGCAGCCGGGTGCTGTCGCTGATCCTGGTCGCGATCGTGGTGGTGCTGGCGCTCACGCCGTTCCTGTTCCCCGGCGCCAAGCCGCTCAACGTCGCCGCCAAGATCTGCATCTTCGCGGCGCTAGTGGCGTCGTACGACCTGTTGCTCGGCTACACCGGCACGGTGTCGTTCGCCCACACCATGTTCTACGGCATCGGCTCCTACGCGGTGGCGATCGCGCTGTATGGGATGGGGCCGAGCTGGGCCGCGATCGCTGCCGGCATCGCGATCGGGCTGCCGCTCGCGGCGCTGCTGGCGCTCGGCATCGGGCTGTTCTCGCTGCGGGTCGAGGCGATCTTCTTTGCGATGATCACGCTCGCGGTCGCCTCGGCGTTCCTGGTGCTGGCGTCGCAATTGTCGTGGCTGACCGGCGGCGAGGACGGCCGCAGCTTCAGCCTCCCCGAGCTGCTGCGGCCCGGCACCGTGTTCGTCAAAGACTTCTTCGGGGTGCGGATCAACGGCCGGACCCTCACCTACTACATCATCCTGGTCGGCTGCGCCGGCATGATCCTGGCGCTGCTGCGGGTGGTGAATTCGCCGTTCGGCCGGGTGCTGCAGGCGGTCCGCGAAAACCGCTTCCGCGCCGAGGCGCTGGGCTATCGCACCGTGTTCCACCTCACTTATGCCAACGTGATCGCGGCGCTGGTCGCGGCCGCGGCCGGCGTGCTCAACGCGATGTGGCTGCGCTATGCCGGACCGGACACCTCGCTGAGCTTCTCGATCATGCTCGACATCCTGCTGATGGTGGTGATCGGCGGCATGGGCACGATCTACGGCGCGATCATCGGCGCCACCATCTTCATTCTGGCGCAGAATTATCTGCAGGCGCTGATGGGCGCCGCTTCCGAGGCGACCGCGGCCGTCGGCCTGCCACTGCTGCCGAACCTGCTGCATCCGGACCGCTGGCTGCTGTGGCTCGGGCTGTTGTTCGTCGCCAGCGTGTATTTCTTCCCGACCGGCATCGTCGGCCGGCTGCGCGGGGCGCCGAAGCCGGCGGAGTAACCCGACGAAAGTCTTAGGAGCGGAGCATCAAGGCGGATCGTGCCGAACAATTCCAGCCTCGCGCGGTGGTTGCCGCTTACGCCCCCAGGAGTTGAGGACAACGCCGTAACTCAGCGAATGATTGCAAATTTACGGTATTTAATTGCCTCTTCGCGTGTTGCGATACCTCTCTGGCATTTACCCGCCGCGGTAAAATGAGAAGCAATTTCTGCGCTCGATCAATACTCATGTGCAGCGCACAAAGTATCCTGTTGCCACTGAACAGGCGCCCTTCCGTAGTCGCGCCTTTGTCGACCTCGGATATCCTCCCTCCTCCAGCACCACTTTCTGCTGCGGCAGGCGAGGATCGTCCGACCAAACAGGAAGTTGGAATGATGCTGCTCTTGGTCCTTACCGCGATCGCCTTCGTCGCCACCGCCGTGGTTGCGCGCGTGCTGGCCGCCTCTGCGCCGGAAGGCAAATTGTACTGCCAGGCGGCAGGTGCCGCTTCGATGGTGGTCGGGCCGTTCATCACGCTGATCGCCGCCTTCGTGCTCGGCAAGGCCGGGATCGGCGGCGAAGTGCTCGACGTCGCCGCCACCCTGCGCGCCGCGGCTCTGCCGGCATTCGGCACGCTGTTCGTCGGCCCGATCGCGTTCTGGTTGTTCCGCCGCCAGCGCCGCACGGTTGCGGCGGCCTGAGGATCACCAAGCGCCACGAACCGACTGCGTTCGTGGCGCTTGGTTCGGCGGCGATCCCACGCCGCCGAACATCAGGGCCGGTGAACATCGTCCCGGCTGAGCCGCATGTCCGGCAACTCGCTTTCGCATCGAGCTGGATTGTCGAGATCCGTCCTTCACAATTTCATGCCGATGCATCTATTTTTCGGCAGGGCCATTGTGTTTCCGGTTATGCGCCCCAAGTTCCAGGCATCATAACTGTCCAGGACGGCCCCCATGTCGAATTCCAAGCTTTTCGAGCCCTACCAGCTCGGCCCGATCACCCTCGCCAATCGCGTCGTGATGGCGCCGCTGACCCGCAATCGCGCCGTGCCCGAGGGCCTCGTCCCCAGCCCGCTCGCGGCGGAGTATTACGGCCAACGCGCCAGCGCCGGACTGCTGATCACCGAGGCCAGCCAGGTATCGCAGCAGGGCCAGGGCTATCAGGACACCCCCGGCATCTACTCGCAGGCCCAGGTCGAAGGCTGGCGCAAGATCACCGACGAGGTGCACAAGCGCGGCGGCAAGATCTTCATCCAGCTCTGGCACGTCGGCCGCATCTCGCATGTCGACCTGCAGCCGAACCACGGCGCCCCGGTCGCACCCTCGGCGATCCGCGCCAACACCAAGACCTTCGTCGGCGGCAAGTTCGCGGACGTGTCCGAGCCGCGGGCGCTCGAGCTGACTGAAATTCCCGGGATCATCGAGGACTTCCGCAAGGCGGCCGCCAATGCGATCGCGGCGGGCTTCGACGGTGTCGAGATTCACGGCGCCAACGGCTATCTGCTCGACCAGTTCGCCCGCGACAGCTCCAACAAGCGCACCGACGACTATGGCGGCTCGATCCAGAACCGCGCGCGCTTGATGCTGGAAGTCGCCGCGGCGGTGGCCAAGGAGATCGGACCGGACCGCACCGGCATCCGGATTTCGCCGGTGACCCCGGCCAACGACGTCTCCGATTCCAACCCGCAGGCGCTGTTCGACTACATCGTCGACGAGCTGAGCAAGCTCAAGCTGATGTACATCCACGTCATCGAAGGCGCCACCGGCGGTCCGCGCGATATCGCGCCGTTCGACTACGCCTCCTTGCGCAAGCGCTTCAGCGGCAGCTACATCGGCAACAATGCCTACGACCTCGCGCTCGCCGACAAGCAGCTCGACGCCGATGCGGCCGACCTGATCGCGTTCGGCAAGCCGTTCATCTCCAACCCCGACCTGGTCGAGCGCCTGAAGCGGAACGCTCCGCTGAACGAGCCCGACAAGTCGACGTTCTACGGCGGCGGCGCCAAGGGCTACACCGACTATCCGACGCTGGAGTCGGCGCAGGCGGCGCAGTAGTTGTTACCTCTCCCCGCGTGCGGGGAGAGGTCGACCGGCATCGCGCAGCGAGGCCGGTCGGGTGAGGGGGCGCGTCCACGCGGCCGAGACTCAGTGCTCGCGTCCGCCCCTCACCCCACCCCTCTCCCCGCAAGAGCGGGGCGAGGGAGCGCGCTCACAGCTCGGCGGCCTCAGCGGGTCAATTCACCTTCAGCAAACAAAAGGCCGGGATCGCTCCCGGCCTTTCGCGTTGCTGGTGCCTGTCGGCAGAGCGCTTACTTCGCTTCGGCGCGCTTCGGCGGGGTCGCCGGCCACGACTTGATCAGGGTGTCGTAATCGACGGTTTCGCCCTTCGGCTTCTCGTTCGCCAGCTTGCGCTGCGGTGCGATGTTGCCGTCCTTCTCGGCCTTGGCGTACCAGTACTCGGCGGTCTCTTTCTTGTTCAGCTTCGGACCGCAGTCGCCCTGCACCTTCGAGCGCTCGAGGCGTTCCAGCACGGAGTCCTGCGCGGCCGCCAGCGAGTCCATCGCCGCCTGCGGCGTCTTGGCACCGGACGACGCGTCGCCGATGTTCTGCCACCACAGCTGCGCCAGCTTCGGATAGTCCGGGATGTTGTTGCCGGTCGGCGACCACTGCACGCGGGCCGGCGAGCGATAGAACTCGATCAGGCCGCCGAGCTTCGGCGCGCGTTCGGTGAACGACTTGTCCCAGATGTCGCTCTCACGGATGAAGGTGAGGCCGACATGGCTCTTCTTCAGGCTGACGGTCTTGGAGGTGATGAACTGCAGATACAGCCAGGCGGCCTTGCGGCGATCCGGCGGCGTCGACTTGAGCAGCGTGCCGGAGCCGACGTCCTGGTAGCCGAGCTTCATGCCCTCTTTCCAGTACGCGCCGTGCGGCGACGGCGCCATCCGCCACTTCGGCGTGCCGTCGGCGTTCACCACCGGCAGGCCGGGCTTCACCATGTCGGCGGTGAAGGCGGTGTACCAGAAGATCTGCTGAGCGACGTTGCCCTGCGCCGGCACCGGCCCGGATTCGGAGAAGGTCATGCCCTGGGCCTGCGGCGGGGCGTACTTCTTCATCCAGTCGAGATATTTGACGATCGAATACACCGCCGCCGGGCCGTTGGTGTCGCCGCCGCGCTCGATCGACGAGCCGACCGGACGGCAGCCTTCCATGCGGACGCCCCATTCGTCGACCGGCAGGCCGTTCGGAATGCCGCGATCGCCGTTGCCGGCCATCGACAGCCAGGCGTCGGTGAAGCGCCAGCCGAGCGACGGGTCCTTCTTGCCGTAGTCCATGTGGCCATAGACCTTGACGCCGTTGATCTCCTTGATGTCGTTGGTGAAGAACTCGGCGATGTCCTCGTAGGCCGACCAGTTCACCGGCACGCCGAGATCGTAGCCGTACTTCGCCTTGAACTTGGCCTTGTACTCCGGATTGGTGAACCAGTCGTAGCGGAACCAGTACAGGTTGGCGAACTGCTGATCCGGCAGCTGGTACATCTTCTTGTCGGGGCCGGTGGTGAACGACTTGCCGATGAAGTCGTCGATGTCGAGCATCGGATCGGTGACGTCCTTGCCCTCGCCCTTCATGTAGTCCGACAGCGCGATGGTCTGGCCGTAGCGGAAATGCGTGCCGATCAGGTCGCTGTCGTTGATCCAGCCGTCATAGACGTTCTTGCCGGACTGCATCTGGGTCTGCAGCTTCTCGACCACGTCGCCTTCCTGGATCAGATCGTGCTTCAGCTTGATGCCGGTGATCTCGCTGAACGCCTTTGCTAGCGTCTTGGCTTCGTATTCGTGGGTGGTGATGGTCTCGGAGACGACGTTGATCTCCATGCCCTTGAACGGCTCGGCCGCCTTGGCGAACCACTGCAGCTCCTTGAGCTGGTCTTCCTTCGAGAGCGTCGAGGGTTGGAATTCCTCGTCGATCCACTTCTTCAGCACCGCATCGTCCGCGGCGCGGGCCGGCGACACCATCATCGACGCCGCGATCAGCGCCGCAGCGCTCGCCATCGTCATCAGCCGCGAACGGCCGAGGTGGGGTTTTGGTCCAGTCATCGTTCGTTTCCTCCGTTGAGCGACACCATTCAGGCCCGGGTTGATTCCCGGATCTGTTCCTCGTTCGCCGGGATCAGACGGTGCGGAAGATCGCAGCGGCCGACACCAGCGACAGCAGCGTGGCGAGCCACAGGCTCGACACTTCGACTCCTTCCCCGATCGGCAGCGTCGCAATCGGATCGCTCCCGACCAGCGCGATCCACACCAGATGGATCACCGCGGCCAGGATCAGCGAAACGAACAGCCGGTCGCCGCGCGTCGTCGGAATCCGCAAGATTCCGACGCGCTCGACCTCGGGATAAGCCACCGCCAGCCAGGTCATGGTCGCGAGCGTGCCGGCCAGCGCGATGAAGAAGATCGCGGTCGGCCAGGTCCAGGCCATCCAGGCGAAGGAGTCCATCATCGTGCCCTCACACCCGTCCGAGCGCGAAGCCGCGCGCGATGTAGTTGCGGACGAACCAGATCACCAGCGCGCCCGGGATGATGGTGAGCACGCCGGCGGCAGCGAGCAGGCCCCAGTCCATGCCGGCGGCCGACACCGTCCGGGTCATCACCGCCGAAATCGGCTTGGCGTTGACCGAGGTCAGCGTGCGGGCCAGCAGCAGCTCGACCCAGGAGAACATGAAGCAGAAGAACGCCGCGACGCCGATGCCGCTGGCGATCAGCGGCATCAGGATCTTCACGAAGAACCGCGGGAACGAGTAGCCGTCGAGGAACGCGGTCTCGTCGATCTCCTTCGGCACGCCGGAGACGAAGCCTTCGAGGATCCACACCGCCAGCGGCACGTTGAACAGGCAGTGCGCCAGCGCCACCGCCCACGGCGTATCGAACAGGTTCAGCGCCGAATACAGATTGAAGAACGGCAGCGCATAGACGGCGGCCGGCGCCATCCGGTTCGACAGCAGCCAGAAGAACAGATGTTTGTCGCCGAGGAAACGGTAGCGCGAGAACGCGTAGGCGGCCGGCAGCGCGAACGAGATCGACAGCACCGTATTGATGACGACGTATTGCAGCGAGTTGATATAGCCCGAATACCAGCTCGGATCCGTGAAGATCGTGCGGTAGTTCTCCAGCGTCGGCTGGTGCGGCCACAGCGTCATCGTCGAGACGATCTCGCCATTGGTCTTGAAGCTCATGTTGACGAGCCAGTAGATCGGCAACATCAGAAACAGCAGATACAGCGCCATGACGATGCGGCGGCCGGGGATCGAATGCATCACATGCCCCCTTCGGCCGGCCGCCGCTCGGCGCCGGCGTTGGTCATCACGGTGTAGAATACCCAGCACACGATGATGATGATCAGATTGTAGACGATCGACAGCGCCGCGGCCTTGCCGAGGTCGAACTGCCCGAGCGCGATCTTGACCAGCTCGATCGAGATGAAGGTGGTCGAGTTGCCCGGCCCGCCGCCGGTGACGACGAACGGCTCGGTGTAGATCATGAAGCTGTCCATGAACCGCAGCAGCACGGCGATCAGCAGCACGCGGTGCATCTTCGGCAGCTGGATCGCCTTGAACACCGCCCAGCGCGAGGCGCCGTCGATCTGCGCCGCCTGGTAATACGCGTCCGGGATCGACTTCAGGCCAGCGTAGCACAAGAGCGCCACCAGGCTGGTCCAGTGCCAGACGTCCATCACCACCACGGTGGCCCAGGCGTCGAACTCGTTGGCGACGTAATTGTAATCGATGCCGAGGCTGTTCAGCGTGTAGCCGAGCAGGCCGATGTCGGGCCGGCCGAACACCTGCCAGATGGTGCCGACCACGTTCCACGGGATCAGCAGCGGCAGCGCCATGATCACCAGGCAGAACGCCACCGACCAGCCGTGGCGCGGCATCGCCAGCGCCACCACGATGCCGAGCGGCACCTCGATGGCCAGGATGATCGCCGAGAACGCCAGATTGCGCCACAGCGAGGCGAAGAACCGGCCGCCGAGATCGGTCGACGGATCGAGCAGCTCCTTGAACCAGCCCACCCCGTTCCAGAAGAACTGATTGTTGCCGAAGGTGTCCTGCACCGAATAGTTCACCACCGTCATCAGCGGCAGGATCGCCGAGAACGCCACGATGGCGAACACCGGCAGCACCAGGAACCAGGCTTTCTGGTTGACGACCTTGTCCATCAGGCGACCTGCTCCAGTGAGCTGCCTTCGACGATCTCGCTGTCGGCATAGACGTGGATGCGGGAAGGCTCGAACCGCAGCGCGGCCTCGTCCCCGCTCGGCGAGAAACCGTCCGGGACGCGCGCGGCGAATTTGACGTCACCGACCCGCACCGAGGCGAAGCGGATACGGCCGAGATCGTCGATCCGCTCGACCCGGCCGGTCATCAGGCCCGGCGCCTTGGCGGTGAGGTGAACGAATTCCGGCCGCACCCCGATCTCGATCTTGCCGGCGGGCAGCTTCTCGTAGCTGCGGGCGAGCGGCACGCGGTGGCCGGCGACCAGCGCCTCGCGGCCCTTCACCTCGGCCGGCACGATGTTCATGCCGGGCGAGCCGATGAAGTAGCCGACGAAGGTGTGGGCCGGGCGCTCGAAAAGCTCCTCCGGCGTGCCGCTCTGCACCACGCGGCCGTCGTGCATCACCACCACCGTATCCGCAAAGGTCAGCGCTTCGGTCTGGTCGTGGGTGACGTAGATCATGGTCAGGTCGAGCGCGCGGTGCAGCGCCTTGAGCTTGCTACGCAGCTCCCACTTCAGGTGCGGATCGATCACCGTCAGCGGCTCGTCGAACAGGATCGCGGCGACGTCGCTGCGCACCAGGCCGCGGCCGAGCGAGATCTTCTGCTTGGCGTCGGCGGTGAGCCGCGTCGCCTTGCGCGTCAGGTTCGGGGTGAGATCCAAGAGATCGGCGATCTCGGCGACCCGCCTGTCGATCTCGGCCTTCGGCACGCCGCGGTTCTTCAGCGGGAACGCCAGATTTTCGCGCACCGTCATGGTGTCGTAGATCACCGGAAACTGGAACACCTGCGCGATGTTGCGTTCGCGGGTGGAGAGCCTGGTGACGTCCTGGCCGTCGAACAGGATCTTGCCGCGCGACGGCGTCACGATCCCGGAAATGATGTTGAGGAGCGTGGTCTTGCCGCAGCCGGAGGGGCCGAGCAGCGCATAGGCGCCGCCTTGCCGCCAGGTCATCGACACCGGCTTCAGCGCATAAGCCTGGGGCGGCAGGTCGTCACCGACCAGATAAGAGTGAGCGAGATCGACGAGATCGATGCGCGCCATCGGGCTGTCCCCTCAGATCGGCTTCGGCGCGGCGACGAGGCGATCGGCCGCGTCGAACACGAACAGATTGGCGGGATCGAGGATGGCGTCGAGGGTCTGGCCCGGCTCGAATTCGTGGATGCCGTGCAGCACCGCGACCCAATAATCGTCACCGCGCTTCAGATGCACGAAGCTCTCCGAGCCGGTGATCTCGGTCACCGCCACGGTCGCCTGGAACGCATGCCGCTCCGGATCGGCGCGCTTCACCGCGATCTGATGGGCGCGGAAGCCGACCCGGTAGGCGCCGTCGGAGAGCCCGGCGAACACGCCGGTCGCCGGCGCGGTGACGCCGCCGGAGTAATGCACGGTGCCGGCCTTCTTCTCGGCGCCGACGATGTTGAGCGGCGGATCGGAGAACACCTGGGCGACACGCATGGTGTCGGGCTGGCGATACACTTGCGGGGTCGGCCCGACCTGCAGCGCCTGGCCTTCCCACATGCAGATGGTGCGGCCGCCGAGCAGCAGCGCTTCGGACGGCTCGGTCGTAGCATAGACGAAGATCGCGCCGGAGGCCTCGAAGATCTTCGGCAGCTCGGTGCGCAGCTCTTCGCGCAGCTTGTAGTCGAGGTTGGCGAGCGGCTCGTCGAGCAGCACCAGGTCAGCGCCCTTCACCAGCGCGCGGGCGATCGCGGTGCGCTGCTGCTGGCCGCCGGAGAGCTGCAGCGGGGTGCGCTGCAGATACGGTTCGAGCTGCAGCAGCTTGGCGGCCTCGGCGACGCGGCGCTCGATCTCGGCGCGCGGCTTGCGCTGCACCCGCAAGGGCGAGGCGATATTCTCGTACACCGTCAGCGACGGGTAGTTGATGAACTGCTGATACACCATCGCCACCGAGCGGCTGCGCACGTCGGCGCCGGTGACGTCCTTGCCGTCGACCAGCACGCGCCCCTCGGTCGGCTTGTCGAGGCCGGCGAGCAGCCGCATGATCGAGGTCTTGCCGGACAGCGTCGGCCCGAGCAGCACGCTCAGCGTCCCACGCTCCAGCGTCAGCGAGACGTTGCGGATCGCCGGAACGCCGTCCAGCACGCGAGTGACATTCTCCAGGCTGACGCTCATGCCCCTGCTCCCGCTTGCTGCTGGGGCTTCTCGGCGGCGCGATGGACGGTGACCCACTCGTCGAGCGCGGCGATCGCGGCCGGCGTCAGCCGCAGACCGAGCTTGGATCGCCGCCAGACGATGTCGTCCGCGCTGCAGGCCCATTCGCGGCTCATCAGATAGCGGACCTCGGCCTCCGTCAATGTGGCGCCGAAGTCGCGGCCGAGGTCGGCGGCCGACCTGGCCGAACCGAGCACGTCACGCGCCCGGGTGCCGTAGGCATGCACCAGACGCGAGGCATGAGCCGAGGCGAGGAACGGATAATCGCGCAACAGATCGCCGATCAGCACTGGCGCGCCGTCGACCGGAAAATCGCCGCCCGGCAGCGGCTGATGCGCGGTCCAGCCCTGCTTGGCGGTTCCGCCCTTCAGGTAGGACGACAGCTTCTCCAGCGCCTCTTCGGCGAGCCGGCGATAGGTGGTGATCTTGCCGCCATAGATCGACAGCAGCGGCGCGCCGCCCGGGGTGTCGAGCTCGAACACGTAATCGCGGGTCGCCGCCTTGGCTTCGCTGGCGCCGTCGTCGTACAGCGGCCGCACGCCGGAGAACGTCCACACCACATCGGCCGGCGTCACCGGCCTGGCTAAATAGCCGCTCACCGCCTTGCACAGATAGTCGATCTCTTCCGGCGTCGCTTTCACCTGCGACGGATCGCCGTGATAATCGCGGTCGGTGGTGCCGATCAGGGTGAAGTCGCCCTGATACGGAATCGCGAACACGATGCGGCCGTCGGCGTTCTGGAAGATGTAGGCGCGGTCGTGGTCGTAGAGCTTGCGGGTGACGATGTGCGAGCCCTGCACCAGCCGCACCTTGTAGCGCGCATCGACCCCGGCACCGGAGCCGAGCACGCCTTCGACCCACGGTCCGGCGGCATTGACCAGCGCCCGCGCCTGGATCGTGCTGCGCGCGCCGCTGCCGACGTCTTCCAGCGTCACCTGCCAGATGCCGCCCTGCTGGCTGACCTGGACGGCGCGGGTGCGGGTGCGAATTTTGGCGCCGCGCTCGGCGGCATCGCGCGCGGTGAGCACCACCAGCCGGGCGTCGTCGACGAAGCAGTCGGAATACTCGAAGCCCTTGGTGTAGCGGCCGGGGATCAGCGGTTTGCCGACCTCGTCATGCGCCAGATCGACCGAACGCGTCGGCGGCAGCAGCTTTCGGCCGCCGAGATAGTCGTACATGAACAGCCCGAGCCGCAGCCGCCACGCCGGCCGCAGACCGTCGTGATGCGGCAGCACGAAACGCAGCGGCCCGATGATGTGCGGCGCGATCTGCCACAGCCGCTCGCGCTCGATCAGCGCCTCGCGCACCAGGCGAAACTCGAAATATTCGAGATAGCGCAGGCCGCCATGGATAAGCTTGGTCGACCACGACGAGGTGCCGCTGGCGAGGTCGTTCATCTCGCACAGGAACACGGAATGTCCGCGGCCGGCCGCATCGCGCGCGATGCCGCAGCCGTTGATCCCGCCCCCGATGATCGCGAGGTCGTACACCGTTCCCACCGACGCTCCTCACCGCATTGCAACAATTTGCTGCAATGCACTTTCGCTTCTGTCGATTTACGCTGGAAAGCGAATAAATCACAAACCGAAACGAAAGCAACTATGATCTGCGACGGGATCGCGTTTCCGGCACGAAATCGCGCCCGAACGCTGGGAGACAGGCACAACTGGCGAGGTGGAGACGCCGTTCAGGCCGCGGATTCGTCGAGCTCGGGTTTCGCCGGACAGGCCTCGATTACCTCAATACCGTTCGTATCGCAGATCGCCTGCAGCGACGGCGGCAGCGCCCGGTCGGTGACGAAGGTCTGGATCTGGCTGAGATGGGCGATCCGCACCGGCGCGTTGCGCTCCAGCTTGGTCGAATCCGCCACCAGCATCACGCTGCGGGCATTGGCGATGATCGCCTGCGACGCCTGGACTTCGCGGTAGTCGAAGTCGAGCAACGCGCCCTCCTCGTCGATCGCCGAGGCGCCGATGATCGCGTAGTCGACCTTGAACTGGCCGATCAGGCTGGTGGCGGTGGAGCCGATCACCGCACCATCGGCGCGGCGCACGGTGCCGCCGGCGACCACCACCTCGATCCGCGGGTGGCGATACAGCAGCATCGCGACGTTGAGGTTGTTGGTGATCACCAGCAGATCCTGGTGCGACGACAGCGCGCCGGCGACTTCTTCGGTGGTGGTGCCGATGTTGATGAACAGCGAGCAGCCGTTGGGAATCCGCGCCGCGGCCGCTGCGCCGATCGCCTTCTTTTCCTCGGCGGCGACGAAGCGGCGCGCCTCGTAGGCGAGGTTGGCGACGCCGGAGGCGATGATCGCGCCGCCGTGGATGCGCGTCAGCGAGCGCTGGTCGCACAGATCGTTGAGATCCTTGCGGATGGTCTGCGCCGACACTTCGAAGCGCCGCACCAGATCCTCGACCATCACCCGGCCCGAGGCGCGGGCGATATTCAGGATTTCAGACTGGCGATGGGTCAGGGCCGTCACGCACGCACCTTGCAACGTTGATGCGCCATGGTGCGGCGGTTCGCGCCTCAGGTCAACGCGCGGCGCGAGACGGCTTCGCTCCGCAACACGCACGGCCTCATGGTGAGGAGGCGCGAAGCGCCGTCTCGAACCATGGGCTGCTGGTACTGCGCGGCCCACCCTTCGAGACGCCCGGCTGCGCCGGGCTCCTCAGGGTGAGGACTCAGTGACCGCAGCAAGGCCGCATGACGGGCCAAAACGGAGGCGACGGCCGTCTGGACTCACAAGCCGCTATGCCGGCCGCGGCATCTCGAACATGGCGTCGGGACGGATCTCGAAATAGTCGCCGCGCCGCGGCGGTCTGATAGACGCCGTCTTCGATCAGGCGCTTGTCGATGTGCACCATCACCACTTCGCCGATCGTCAGCCAGGCATACACGTCTTGCTGACGGAAACGCAGAAGAGGGGATTTTATGCTTGTGTGACCACCAGCGAAATGAAGGATCACGTCCTTGCGAACGTCCAGCGCGGCGCCCGTCTGATTTCAGACGAGGCGCGCGCCCTTCAATATCTCGGCATCAAGCGAGCCAGAAAGAAAAAGCCGCCGGGCGAATGACCTCGTCCGACGGCGATGTTGATCAGACCAACCTAGTTTCCTTACGCGACAGGCGGACTCGGAAACAGAAACGGAATCACGGCTGCTGATCTGCGACCGAACGGCATCCGCCGCCAGTGGCCTCGGACATGCTGCAGCCTCCCATCGCGAATGCGATAGTACGGCTCAATCCAAATGCGACCATTTGCGATCATGGGCAGTTCCTTTCTGAGGTTGAACGGAACGCAAACGCCACGCGCGACGGCGCATCTGATCGTTGGTGGACCAGTGCACCGTGCGGCCTCGGAACTAATTTTGAGGGCTTTCGGAGGTGTGCCGTGTCAGCGGCAAAGCCTCCTGATCCTTGAATGAAAAAGCCCGGCACAAGGCCGGGCTTTTGGGAAACTAGCGCTAAAACGACGGGGATAGCTTCGCTTTCGGGCAACTGGATCGGTCAGATCCACTCACCCTGGTGAGCAAGTCTCCCTGCCGTCGAATAGTTCGAAGATCGCGGGGTCGATCCGTCCTGTTCGATCTCAGGGCACGGACTCCAAAGTGGGTGCCCTTACACACCGTTTCTTTTAGGCAATTCTCTCCAAATGGCCGAAACCGCTCTTTACGCGGCTTCCGCCTTTGGTGAGCGATATTCATCGCCGCCGAACAGACTAGAGGTAGGAATCCCGCACAGCGGGGCATTGAAACTTGATCTGTTCGGTCTTGGCACGGGACGCTAACTCGCGTGGCGTGCCATCACCTGATTTGATGGTTCTCTACGTAAACAAGGATCAGCGCCGTCCCCGGACCCCTCTCAGCCCGGGGCTGATAGGTCAGAACCCAAAGTCGAGCTGGTCTTTCGATCTACGCAGGCTGGTGGTGAGGCGATTGGACCGGCGCCCAGAGGGCACCTTATGCCTCTTACCGTTTCTCCAACGCGAATACGAACGAACAAACACGTCTCTGGGCCCTTTGCCGTGGATCTTGCCCATGGCATCGGCTCCTTCTGTCAGGCGGTTATTCCGCCGCTCGTCTGCCCATATGCAGACCGGCGCCGAGAGCCAGCATGTGCTGGTGACATTAGGAGTGGCCGGGGACGGCACTGAAGTTCTAAAGGTCCGATATGCCTCCTTTCGGGCAACATTTCCCAATCACCCAAAACCGGGTGTTGTGCCCCGCCCAATAGGCCGGCAGGCGTAAGCGGTTGCTGCGGTCGTGGACCTGCAAGCACCCGCCAACATCAGGCGAGCATCAAGGCGCACCCGAGCACTGGCAAAAGCTTCGCACTTTGGGCGGCACCAAGGGTGTCTCCCAACGTGGCTGATTGGATGATGCGTTTTCCCTAGTTGGCAGCTATCGACTTATTCGACGACCGAATCGATCATCCAAATGAAATCGAACTACTGAAAACATCCGCCGTCAACGGGTCACACAGGTATATAGAGTTTAGAAAAGGCGTGGATGGCCGGGACAAGCCCGGCCATGACGTAAGCGAAGTTCTTTGCTGGAATCGGAAGGCAGATCAGGCCGGCCGCGGCATCTCGAACATGGCGTCGGGGCGGATCTCGAAATAGTCGCCGCGCCGGCCGGCGCGCACGATCGGCCGTGCCGCCGCGGTCTGATAGACGCCGTCTTGGATCAAGCGCTTGTCGATGTGCACCATCACCACCTCGCCGATCGTCAGCCAGGCGTCGACCTCGACACCGTCGGCACCCTTCAGCCGGACGATTTCCGACAGCTTGCATTCGAACGACACCGGGCTCTCGGCAACGCGCGGCGGCTTGACCAGCTTGCTATCGAGCTTGGTGAGATTGCCGAGCGCGAATTCATCGACGTCGTGCGGCACGGTGGCGGAGGTCGCATTCATCGCCTGCGCCAGATCCATCGTCACCAGATTCCAGACGAACTCGCCGGTGCGCTGGATGTTGGCGACGGTGTCTTTCCAGGTGGTGGAGGAGAATCCGATCAGCGGCGGGGTGTAGTTGAACGCGTTGAAGAAGCTGTAGGGCGCGAGGTTGACCCGGCCCTCGGCATCGCAGGACGAAATCCAGCCGATCGGCCGCGGCGCGATGATGGCGTTGAAGGGGTCGTGCTTGAGGCCGTGGCCGCTCGCGGGCTGGTAGGAATGCAGATCGCTCACGCTAGGGTCCCTGCTTTACGGGGAAGACGGAGCGCGCTTCTTAGCACCAAGTGCGGTCAGCACGAAATCGATCATCTGCTCCAGCGTCGGCCGGTCCTTGGTGAAGCTCTGCGCGATCATCTGCGGATGGAAGAACCGGACCATCGCCGCGCAGGTGCAGCTCGCCGCCTGCGGCACGTCGGACACTTCGAATTCGCCGCTCTCGACTCCCTGGGCGATCACCTCGCCGATGGTGCCGGTGACCAGCTCCATATGGGCGATACAGACATCCCAGTTCTCCTCCATCGCGATCGCCACCATCTCGTGCAACTTGGCGTCGCCGATGTAGCGCTCGCAGTTCATCCGGTGCACGGTCGTGAGCAGATCACACAGCCGCTGCCGGGCGGAGCCGGGCGCCCGCGCGATCGTTTCCGCCGCCTGCTCGACCTCGCCCATCAGGTGCCGCGCCACGCCCTTGTGGATCGCCTTCTTCGAATCGAAGAAGCGATAGACGTTGGCCGGGCTCATCTGCAGCAGTTTGGCGATATCGGCCACCGTGGTCTTCTGGTAGCCGATCTCGCGGAACAGCCGCTCGGCCACCACCAGGATACGGCGGCGCATGTCGGCTTCGGTGGCGTCAGTCACAAGAGTCATCATGTCCCGATATTCAATTATTCCGCCGCAGCGGCAAGCGGAAAGCTGCTCTGGAGATCGGCGCCATGTTGCGGCGCAAGATCGATATCGCCGGCACCGCGCTCGTCCAGGCTGTTGCGGAACCACAGCGCGTACAGGCCCGGCAGATAGAACAGCGTCAGGAAGGTGGCGACGAACAGGCCGCCCATGATGGTGATCGCCATCGGGCCCCAGAACGCCGAGCGCGACAGCGGGATCATCGCCAGAATTGCCGCCAGCGCCGTCAGCACCACCGGCCGCGCCCGGCGTACCGTGGCCTCGACGATCGCTTCGCGCCGGGTCGAGCCGTGCGCGACGTCGCTCTCGATCTGGTCGACCAGGATCACCGCGTTGCGCATGATCATGCCGGCGAGCGCGATCAGGCCGAGCAGCGCCACGAAGCCGAACGGCGCGGCCGCGACGTTGAGACCGAGCGAGGCGCCGATGATGCCGAGCGGCGCGGTGAGGAACACCAGCAGCAACCGCGGGAAGCTCTGCAACTGGATCATCAGCAGCGCCAGCATCGCGATCACCATCACCGGAAACAGGATGAAGATCGAGGCGTTGCCCTTGGTCGATTCCTCGATCGCGCCGCCGGTTTCGATCCGGTAGGCCGGCTGCAGATTGGCGCGGATGCTCTCGAGTTGCGGCCAGATCGCATTGGTGACGTCCGGCGCCTGAACACCGTCGACGACGTCGCCGCGCACGGTGATCGCCATGTCGCGATTGCGCCGCCACAGGATCGGCTCCTCGTGCGAATACTCGACCTTCGCGACCTGCGACAGCGGCACCGCCATGCCGTTGCGGGCCGTGATGGTGAGTTCGCCGATCCGGGCGAGATCGAGCCGCTCGTTCGGCACCGCGCGCGCAACGACGCCGATCTTTTCGACGCCGTCCCGCACCGTGGTGACCTGAGCACCCGAAATCAGCATCGCCAGCGCCTGCGAGACGTCCTGCGGCGTCAGGCCGAGCGCACGGGCACGCGACTGGTCGACTACCAGCTTCAGGTACGGCGACTGCTCGTTCCAATCGAGATGCGGATCGACGACGTTTGCGTTCTTCTTCACCACGTCCCGGACCTGATAGGCGATCTCGCGGACCTTCGCGGTGTCCGGACCGATCACTCTGAACTGCACCGGGAAGCCGACCGGCGGGCCGAAATTGAAGCGGTCGACCCGCACTCGCGCTGCCGCGAGCCGGCCGCTGTGCGCAGCCTGCTCGATCCGCGCCTTGATCCGCTCGCGCGCCGCGACGTCTTTGGCGACGATCACGATCTCGGCGAACGATTCGGTCGGAAGCTGCGGATTGAGGCCGAGCCAGAACCGCGGCGAGCCCTTGCCCACGTAGGCCGTGTAGGTCGCGATATCGCCGTCGTCCTTCAGCAGCGTTTCCGCCTCCTTCACCGATTTCATGGTGACGTCGAAGGCGGTGCCTTCGGGCAGGCGCAGCTGCAGAAACAGCTCGGGCCGCTCCGACAGCGGGAAGAACTGCTGCTGCACGTGGCCGAATCCGACCACCGCGGCGACGAAGATCGCAACCGTCGCCATCACCACCGTGCCGCGCCAGCGCACGCACCACGTCACCGCGGCACGCAGCGCGCGATAGATCCGGGTGTGATACACCTCGTCCGGATTGTGGCCCTTCTTGCCGGCGAAGTCCGGCAGCAGCTTGACGCCGATATACGGCGTGAAGATCACCGCGACGAACCACGAGGCGATCAGCGCAATCGCCACGATCCAGAAGATGCCGCCGGCATATTCGCCGACGCCCGAATTGGCGAAGCCGATCGGCAGGAAGCCGGCCGCGGTGACCAGCGTGCCGGTCAGCATCGGAAATGCGGTCGACTCCCAGGCGAACGACGCCGCCTTGGCGCGGTCCCAGCCCTGCTCCATCTTCACCACCATCATCTCCACCGCGATGATGGCGTCGTCGACCAGCAGGCCGAGCGCGATGATCAGGGCGCCGAGCGTGATCCGGTGCAGGTCGAGCGACATCGCGTTCATGACGATGAACACGATCGCCAGCACCAAGGGCACCGACAGCGCCACCACGATGCCGGTGCGCCAGCCGAGCGCCAGGAACGACACGAACAGCACGATCACCAGCGCCTCGACGAACGAGCGCATGAATTCGCCGACCGCGTGCTTCACCACTTCGGGCTGGTCGGCGATCTGCTCGATGTCGATACCCTGCGGCACGTCGGCCATGAACGATGCAGTCGCCGCGCCGACCTGCTCGCCGAGCTGCAGGATGTTGGCGCCCCTGGCGGTCACGACACCGATGCCGATCGCCGGCTTGCCCTTCTGACGGACCTGGTAGTCGGTCGGGTCGACATAGCCGTGGCGGATCTCGGCGACGTCGCCGAGCCGGAACACCCGGCCGCCGCTCTCGACCGGTGTCTCCGCCACCGCCTGGACGCCGTCGAGCGCACCGGTGACACGCAGCGGCACGCGCTGCGACGAGGTTTCGACCGTGCCGGCCGGCACCACCGCGTTCTGCTTGGCGAGCGAATCGAAGATCGCCTGCGGCGTCAGGCCGAGCGTCGCCAGCTTGGCGTGCGAGAACTCGACGTAGATCTTTTCGTCCTGGGTGCCGTAGATATTGACCTTGGTGACGTTGGCGACCTTGAGCAGCCGCTGCCGCAGCCCTTCCGCGGCTTTCTTGAGCTGCGCATAGTTCGCGCCGTCGCCGGTGATCATGTACAGGATCGAATCGACGTCGCCGTATTCATCGTTGATCGACGGCCCGATCAGATTGTCCGGCAGTTGCGGCGCGACGTCCCACAGCTTCTTGCGCAGCAGATAGAACAAATGTGGCACTTCCGCCGGCGGGGTCGAGTCGCGGAACGTCACCTGCATGGCGGTGAACGACGCCTTCGAGTAGGTCTGCACCTTTTCGAAGTACGGCAGTTCCTGCAGCTTCTTCTCGATCGGGTCGGCGACCTGTTCCTGCATCTCCTTGGCGGTGGCGCCGGGCCAGATCGCCGACACCACCGCGACCTTGACGGTGAACGACGGGTCTTCGCCGCGACCGAGCCGCTGATACGAATAGATGCCGGTGAGCCCGAGCGCGCAGATCAGAAACAGGATCAGCGCCGGATGTCGGACCGCCCAGGCCGACAGATTGAAACGCATCGCCGCACTCCCCAGCGCAGATCAGAACGTCAGAGCCGACACCACCCGCACCTTTTCGGCAGGATCGAGTTTCTGCACGCCGAGCGTGACGACCTGCTCGCCTTCATCGACGCCGCCGGCGATCAGGACGTCTTCGCTCTCAAAGGCCTTCACCGCGACCGGCTTCAGCTTCACCTCGCCGGTGGAATCGACGACGAAAAGCGAGGGCTGGCTCCCCTGGTTGAACAGCGCCGACAGCGGCACCCGCGCGATACGGATCTTGTCCGGGTCGGTGAGGGTCAAAGTCGCGGTCATGCCGAGCACCACACGGTCATCGGCATCGGGCAGCGAGAACTTGGCGAGGAATGTGCGGGTCGCGGGATCGGCGAGCGGCGCGACCTCTCGCAGCTTGGCGGCATAGTGCCGGCCTGGCTCCGACCACAGCGTGACATCGGCCAGCCCCTTGGTGGCGCGCGTGATCAGCGTCTCCGGGATCGCCACCACGGCCTCCTTCTCGCCGATCCGGGCGAGACGGAACGCGGCCTGACCGGCCGCCACCACCTGCCCGGGTTCGACCATCACGGCCGCGACGACACCGGGGCCGTCGGCTTCGAGCGTCGCGTAGGACAGCGCGTTGCGGGTCAGTTCGACAGAGCGCTCGGCGCGGGCGAAACGGGAGCGGGCTTCGTCCGCTGCGGCTTGGGCCTGGTCCATTTGGGCGTCGGTCGCCCAGCCCTTGGCGCGCAGGTCCTTGGCGCGGTTCTCGGAAGCGATCGCCTGCGCCAGCACGCCCTTGGCGGCACTGCGCTCCGCCTCCGCCTGCTCCGCCTGCAGCTTCAGATCGGTCTGGTCGAGGACCGCCAGCTTCTGGCCGGCTTCGACGCTCTGGCCGACGTCGACCAGGCGCTTGGCGACCTTGCCGCCGACCCGGAAGCCGAGATCGGTCTCGGTGCGCGGCTTGATGGTGCCGACGAAGCTGCGCTCCGGCGCCTGCGGGACGTAATGGACGGCGGTGACGAGGACCGGACGCTTGGACAGCTCCTGCTTGGCGTCCTTTCCGTTGCACCCGGCCAGGCCGACCAACGCGACGGCCAATAGCGCACCCGCCAACAGTCTGAAAAGTCCGTCAAAAAGTGGAATCGCCCGCATGACAGCCTCCGTTGCGACCACCGGAACTGTCGAATGATCTCTGACGATTGTCAATAATCGTCAGAAATCATGTGTTCGTGATGGATGGAGCTGCGCCCGGGACTCCGCTCCGGCTCGGTCGCTGCCTGGCTACGCCCCCTCATAGGCGCGCTGCAGGGCGCCGACGTCGAGCTTCACCATCTGCATCATCGCCTGCATCGCGCGCTTGGCGCCTTCGCGGTTGGGGCCGGCGAACAGCTTGAGGGCGGCGGCAGGGACGATCTGCCACGACAGGCCGTAGCGGTCTCGCAGCCAGCCGCACACCACCGGTTCGCCGCCATCCGCGAGCAGCCGGTCCCACAGCCGGTCGACCTCGGCCTGATCGACGCAATCGATCTTGAACGACACCGCATGATTGAACGGCAGCGGCGTGCCGCCGTTCAGCGCCATGAACGGCTGGCCGGCGACCGTGAACTCCACGACCAGCACCGAGCCTTCCGGTCCGCCAGGGGTGTCGACGACGCTGCGCTGGACGTTGTCGATCCGCGAGTCCGGCAGCAACGACACGTAGAACTCGGCCGCCTGCTCCGCGTCGCCGGCAAACCACAAGCAAGGAACGATCTTCGACATCCCACATCCTCCCGCACAATGCATCTGCATTGCACCAAGGACGATCTCGAGCGCCGCCAGCCGACAGGCAGCGCCGAATATTGCGAATGTGGCGATCGGTGAGCTTCAGCTCGCCAGCTTCAAGCCGCCTTCACATTGCCGGCGGAGTTCGGCCAGGGTCTTGGCCAACTGGCCGACCAGGGAATCGAGCGCCTCCGCCGAGAGCGAACCCGACTCGCGCTCGATCGTGCGGGCGATCTCGGCAATCGCGTGGAAGCCGAGCGTCAGCGCGCCGCCCTTCATCGAATGCGCCTCGACCTCGACGGCCTCGCGGTCGAGGTGGTCGACGCAACGCCGAAACAGCGCGATCCGCCGCTCGGTTTCCGCGAAGAACAGGGTCACCATCTCGTTGACCTGATCGCGGCCGATCTCCTCGGTCAGCTCCGCCAGCGTGTCGAGATCGATTTGCATTGGCGGCGCCACCACCTTGGCGGGCGTCGGCGCACCGCGCAACGCGCGCAACACCGCCGCAACCAGCGCAGGCTTGCGCAGCGGCTTGGCAAGGAAGTCGTTCATTCCGGCTTCGCGGCAGACTTTGACGTCGTCCGGGAACGCATTTGCGGTCAGAGCAATGATCGGGAGCTTGGCGAGCGCGCCGCCTTTGTTGCGAATCGCGCTGGTGGCGGCGAGGCCGTCCATGTTGGGCATCCGCACATCCATCAGCACCACGTCGAACTCGCCCTCGCCGGCGGCCTGCACTGCATCGGCTCCATCCGAAACGATGGTGATCTCGGCGGCGAATTCCTGCAGCATCTTCCTCACCACCATCTGATTGGTGGCGTCGTCCTCCGCGATCAGCACACGCAGCGGCCGGCCGAGCATGACGATGCGGGTGCGCAGATCGTCGCTGCCGAGCCGGTCGAGCCGGTGGTCGGCGATCCAGGCGTTGCTCCACGGCAGGTCGAGACTGAAACGGAAGGTCGAGCCGGCGCCCTCGCGCGACGTGACGGCGATGTCGCCACCCATCTGTTCGACGATCCGCCGGCTGATCGCCAGGCCGAGTCCGGTGCCACCGAACCTTCGATTGATCGACACATCGGCCTGGGCGAAGTCAGTGAACAGGCTGCCGACCCGGTCCGGCGAAATTCCGATTCCGGTGTCGGTGACCTGCCACTCGACCGTGGCGTGGCTGTCGTTGCGCTTGACGCAAGTCAGCACGATCGCGATCGAACCGTGCTCGGTGAACTTCACGGCGTTCGAAGCGAGGTTGAGCAGGACCTGGCGAATTCGCGCCGCGTCGCCGCTGAGCGACGGCGGCAGCCGCGGATCGATGTCGATCTTCAGCTCGATGCCTTTGCCCCTGACCTCAGGCTCGATGATGGCGCGAACCGATTCGACCAGCGTCGCCGGCGAGAAATCGGCCTGCTCGAACTCGAGCCGCCCGGATTCCAGCTTCGACAGGTCGAGAATGTCGTTGAGAATGCGGAGCAGATCGTCGCCGGAATCGCGGATGGTGGTGACGGCCTGTTGCTGCTCGGGATCGAGCTTGGTCTCCAGCAGCGAGTTGGCGAGGCCGAGCACGCCGTTCATCGGGGTGCGGATTTCGTGGCTCATCATCGCCAGGAAGCTGGACTTGGCGCGGTTCTCGGCTTCGGCCTGCTCGGCGCGCCAGCGCTCGGTGACGTCGCGGCCGACGCCGCGATAGCCGGTGAACTCGCCGTTCGAATCGAACATCGGCTTGGCGGTGAGCGACCACAGCCGTACCCCGCCGCCGATCACCACGTGCACGACGAGATCGTTCATCGGCTCGCGCTGCGCCATCTTCGCCGCGACGCCCATCGCGCAGCGCCCATCCTCCGAGCACAGCATGCCGATCACGTCCGACAGCAGCGCGCCCGTCATCAGCGCCGGCGGCAGCTTGGCGACCTCGACGAACCGCTCGGGCACATGCACCAGCCGGCCCTGGGCGTCGGTCTGCCACAGCCAGTCGCTGGCGTTGGCCTGGAAATCCTTCAGCAGCAGCGAGATGATCTCGGTCTGCCGTTCCAGTTCGAACTTCGCGCGCAGATTGTCGAAGAACATCTCGCCGTGCGAGATCAGGTTACGCGACATGAAGCCGGCGTAGAGCAGCAGGAAAACCGCGGTGATGCGGTACGCCGTACCGTCGCTGAGCGCCAGCGACAACGCCGAGCCGGCCGCCAGCGCCCAGGTGTAGGCGAGGCCGGCCCGCGGCACCGTCGACAGCGTGAACGCGCCGCCGGAGATCATGCCAGCCGCGACGCAGGCGACGATCAGCTGGTCGCCCGGTTCGGCGGTGATGAACACCATCACCGGCATTGCCCCCCAGATCAGACCGAGCAGCAATGCGTGCAACGTCATCCGCCGGATCGCATGAGCCGAAGCTTCCATTCTCGGCTCGTGCCTGGTCTGCAGCCAGGACCTCACCGCCATGGCGGCGGCGAATACGATCATCGCCATCCAGGCCAACAACTGCGGGCGCGCCTCGCTGCCCCAGAAGGTGAACAGGATCAGGGATGCATTGGCGACGTTGATACTCATCGTCACCGGCGTAAGGCGGGTGACGCTGTCGACCTGTGCGGCGCGAATCCGCCGCATCTCGTGCTCGTCGATATCGGTTTGCTGGACCAGCGTACCGGCACCGCGCCCACCGAGCCAGAAGTCCAACAATGCGGCCCCGTCGGTTCGGGACAGCCAGGCCGTTGTCATCGATTGCCACAGGCCGGACATCTCGAAGCGCTCTCTCGGCCGTCGTCAGATCCAGGTCGTCGCCATCTCGAGCGCGGCCTCGCCCGGACAGTGTAACCGCCCGAGAAGACCGAGTCTCGCTCGCATGCGGCCCCCTGTGCCGCCTCCTTGGTGATCGATGACCGGCACAAGACTGGTATCGACCATGCTGCGCGGGTGCTTAGCGACCGTTAACTCGACTGCGGAAGCTACAGCACGACGGCGCCTCGGTTAACAATCCGCGAAACACCCTACCTTACGGTAAATTAGTATTCCGATGGAGAGACGTGGTCACGACTTGTTGCAACCCGAAACAGCCGGAACATCCCAGGCTCCAACCGGTTGTCCCTGCGAAGCTCACGAAGCAAAGGAGAACATCCGATGGGTAGCACGATGGACAAGGTCAAGGGTAAGGCCAACGAACTCGCCGGCAAGGGCAAGCAGGGCCTCGGCGAAGCCACAGGTTCTGACAAGCTGCAGGGCGAAGGCGTGATGCAGGAAGCCAAGGGTCACGGCCAGCAGGCGCTCGGCGATGCCAAGGAAGCCGTGAAGGATACCGCCGACAAGGCGGCCGGCGCCGCGCACAAGAATCTGTGATCCGCTGCGCAAGCGTCAGATCAATGCAGGACCGGCCCTCGGGCCGGTCTTCGCATGTCTGGAGTCCGGCTGCGGCAGTTCGCCAGCGGCTCAGTAGCCGAGCGCGCAGCCGTCCTTGCGCGGATCGGAGCCGCCGGTGAGCGTGCCCTTGTCCCAATCGATCCAGATACCCTGGCCGCCGCCGTGCGGCGTGCCGATCGGCACGACCTTGTGACCGAGCGCCTTGAGGCCCTCCACTGTTTCGGACGGTACGCCGTCCTCGAGCTGATACTCGCCTTCGTAGTGCAGCCCGCGCGGCAGGTCGATCGCCTCCTGCACGTCGAGACCGTAGTCGAGGATGTTGGTCAGCACATGCACCTGGCCGACCGGCTGGTACTGACCGCCCATGACGCCCCACGACATCCGGGCCCGGCCGTTCTCGGTCGCGAGTGCCGGAATGATGGTGTGCAGCGGGCGTTTCTTCGGCGCGATGCAATTCGGATGGCCGGGCTGGACGCGGAAGCCGGCGCCGCGGTTCTGCAGCAGCACGCCGGTCTTGTTCGACACGATCGCCGAGCCGAACGAATGCGCGATCGAGTTGATGAACGAGCAAACGTTGCGCTCTTCGTCGACCACGGTGATGTACACCGTCGACGGATTCATCGGCGGCGCGACGTGCGGCAGGTCGAGCAGCTTGTCGAGCGCGATCTTGCTGCAGTGCTCGTCGGCGAATTCCTTGGCCAGGATGCGCAGGACATCGACCTCGACATGCTGCGGATCGCCGATGTGCTGCTCGCGCATCATGTAGGCGACCCGAGCCGCCTCGGCTTCCAGATGGAAGCGCTCGACGCTGAGCGGATCGAATTTGCTGAGATCGAACCGGCTGAGGATGTTCAGCATCACCAGCATGGTGATGCCCGGGCCGTTCGGCGGGCACTGCCAGACGTCGAGGCCCTTGTAGATCGTGCCGATCGGCGAGGTGGTTTCGGTGCAGTGCTCGGCGAAGTCTTCCAGCGTGTGCAGACCGCCGAGCCCACGCAGCGTCTCGACCATGTCTTCAGCGACCGGGCCTTTGTAGAAGCCATCCGGCCCCTTGTCGGCGATCAGCTTCAGCGTGTTGGCCAGCTCGGGCTGGGTGATCACGTCGCCGGTCTTGGCGGCCGCGCCGTGCGGCAGCAGGTAGCGCTCGGTGTTGGCGCCCTTCTTCAGCTTGGCGAAGCCGTTGGCCCAGTCGAACGCAATCCGCGGCGCCACCACGTAGCCTTCCGCCGCGGCCTTGATGGCCGGCTGCAGCACCTTGTCGAGCCCGAAACGGCCGTGATCGCGCAGGATCGTCGCCCATGCGTCGATCGCACCGGGCACTGTCACCGAATGCGGGCTGGTCAGCGGGATGGCGTCGATGCCGTTTTCCAAAAACCACTCGGCCTTGGCGGCTGCCGGGGCCCGGCCCGAACCGTTATAGGCGGTGATCTTGCCGGTGCCCTTGGGCTGGATCAGCGCGAAGCAATCGCCGCCGATGCCGGTGGATTGCGGCTCGATCACCGCCAGCAGGGCGGACGCGGCAATCGCGGCGTCGGCGGCGGTGCCGCCGGCCTTCAGGATTTCGATCGCGGCCAGCGCCGCCTGGGGGTGCGAGGTCGCAACCATGCCGTTGCGGGCGTGCACGGTGGACCGGCCGGCGAGATGGAAATTCCTCATAGGCACAAGCTCGTTGGGTTGGTTACGCCGCGCTCCGGCGCCGGCCTAGTTGGCATATTCCACGGCCGCCGAGCAATCCTCGCCGCGCCCGGAGTGGGCGGCCGTGATTTGCCCGGAAAGCGTCGGTTTCCCGCCGGCACCCGCGCTGTTAAACCGCCCGTGCAATGCCGCGCTCGCGTATTCGGGCCGGCAACAACCTGCGTCTTGCCGGCCGTGAGCGGGAAGACCGAGCCGAAATGGAGCGGGCGATGGCCGGCGAGAAGGATCTGAACGAACGCGTCGAGGCGCTGGAAGTCCGCTTGGCATACCAGGACGAGACGATCGAGGCGCTGAACCAGACCGTCACCACGCAGTGGAAGCAGATCGACGCGCTGACCCGGCAACTCGCAGCGCTGAGCGAACGGCTCGACCAGGCCGAGAGCGGCGCCGGCGCTCCGGCCAACGAGCGCCCGCCGCATTATTGAGGAAAGGCCTCCGGCCTCTCCGCTTGGTCATTCCGGGGTGCCGCGTAGCGGCGAACCCGGAATCTCGAATTAGCGGGCACCGCATTTCCACAAGCTCCAGATTCCGGGTTCACTCACTTCGTGAGCGCCCCGGAATGACGTTGAGCCGAGGAGTTACGACGCCGCCTTCATGCCGAGGCGCTGGTCGCGGAGTTCGCGCTTCAGCACCTTGCCGATTGCGCTGCGCGGCAGCGAGTCGACCAGGACGACGTCGGCAAGGCGCTGAGTCTTGCCGACCTGTCCGTTGGTCCAGCTCTTCAGCTCGGCCGGATCGATGCTGCGGCCGGGGCGCGCCGCCACGAATGCAACCGGGGTCTCGCCCCACTCTTCCGACGGCATGCCGACCACAGCGACTTCGAGCACGTCGGGGTGCTTGGCCGCCACGGCCTCGATATCGCTTGGATAGATGTTGAAACCACCGGAAATGATCATGTCCTTCTTGCGGTCCATCAGCGTGACGAAGCCGTCGGCATCGAACCGACCGACGTCGCCGCTGCGCACCCAGAGGTTACCGTCCTTGTCGGTCCAGAACACTTCGGCGGTCTTCTCCGGCTGATTGAGATAGCCCTTCATGATGGTGTCGGAGCGGCCGACGATTTCACCGACCTCGCCATTGGGCAGGAAGTTGCCGTCCTCGTCGATCATCCGGATTTCATGGCCGGGCCGCGGCTGGCCGACGGTGTGCAGCTTGTTCGGAAATTCGTGTGCGAGCAGCGTGCACGAACCGCCCCCCTCGGTCATGCCGTAATACTCGGTCAGACCGCCGGGCCAGCGCTTCAGGATGTCGGCCTTCAACTCCGGCGCAAACGGCGCAGACGTGCAGAACTTCATCTGGAAGGACGACAGGTCGAACTGACCGAACTCCGGCAGCGCCATGATCCTGCGATACTGCACCGGCACCAGCATCGCGTGGGTGACGCGATACTTCTGGGCCAGCTCCAGGAAGCCGCGGGCATCGAACTTCTTCATCAGCACGACAGTGCCGCCGCCGGCGAGCGTCGGGTTGAAGCAGACCAGCGTGGTGTTGGAATAGAGCGGCGTCGACAACAGCGTCACCGCGTCTGGTCCATAACCGATCGGATCGAGCTTGCCATATTGCGCCCAGCGCATCTGATGGCTGTGCACGATGCCCTTCGGCGTCCCGGTGGTGCCGGACGAATAGATGATGTTGAACACCCATTCCGGATCGATCGTTACCGGTGCGGGCTTGGTACCTTCCGGCGCCAGCCAGCGTGTGAACGCTTCGCCGCTCGTGCCATCGTCGAACGCAACGCGCTTCACGGCAGCATCGATCTCGGCATCCTTCATCGCATTGGCGGCGAAGTCGTCGGTGAACAGGATCTTGGCGCCGGAGTCCCGCACCATCGCGGAGAAGTCCTTGGCGGTGGACGACGGCGCCAGCGGCGCGACCGCGATACCGGCGCGCAGCGCACCGAGGAAAGTCGCCGCATATTCGATCGAGGACAGCGCGCAGATCGAGATGGTGTCGGTCGGCTTCAGACCGTCGCGCTGGAAGGTCGCGGCGATGCGATCGATCAGCGCATCGAATTCCGCGTAGCGCAATTGCCGTTCCCCGTCGATCACCGCAATCCGGTCCGGCCGCGCCTGCGCGGTGTCGCGAACCAGGGCAGGAAGAGTGATGAAGTCGGGCATTTCGGTCTCCACGTTTCTTGGTTATCGAACTCGAATAAGTGCGCGTCGTTGCGAGGAGCGAAAGGACCACTGACGCAGTTGGCGTCAGCGATCCAGCGCTCGCCTTTCAACCACTTCGCGCCGCTCGCGTACAGACGTTCGAGGGAATCGCCTGTCGAGTTCGGCTTTTCGTTCGATCGGAGACTGTCGGGACAGCGTATTCTGTGTGGCAGACGGCGCAACGCTTGCATCAGGCGCATCATTCCGCAGAACAGCATCGCGACGTTGCGGTGCAACGTTCTCCAGCACGGGACTGCTAGCGGCGGAAAGCTAGCTTCGCGCCTCTGCCCGATCGTGCAGCACGGCAGCGAGCCGCGCCGGATGCACCTCGATGGTGCGGTCGTAGCTGATCAGGCCGAGCTTGCGGAACTTGTTCATGAAGTAGCTGACCCGCGAGCGGGTGGTGCCGATCATCTCTGCCAGCGTCTCCTGGCTGATGTGCGGCCCAATCGGCTGTGGCCGACCTCCCTCTTCGAATTCCGCGAGGCGGAGCAACAGCCGCGCCAGCCGCTTCTCGCTGCAGTTGAGCAGCTGATCGAGCAGATCCTCTTCAATGCGCCGATTGCGCAGCAACAAATGCCGCACGAACAGCTCGGCGAAGTCGGGTTCGGCCCGCAACATCTCGATCAGTCGCGCACTGGCGATCGAAGCGACCAGGCAATCCTGCATCGCGATCGTAGTGGTGGTGCGTATCGCCTCCCCGACCAGACAGCCGTCGCCGAAGAACTGGCCGGGCGCAACCATCCCGGTCGCCGCCTCTTTGCCCTCCGCCGACAGAACCACGACCTTGATACGTCCCTGCAGCAGCAAGTACACGCTGTCGGCCTGATCGCCTTGCGCGAAGATCGTCTGGTTCTTGGCGAATTTGGCGATCGAATGGCCCTGACCAAGCTTGCGCAACAGGTCACGGGGATCGAAACCAGCCTCCTGCTTCATGGTCGCCTCCACGGGTCGACCGGCATCCGCTCGTGCCGGTCAAGTCGCCCCCAGATTAGACCGCACAGCGCTGAAATCGCTGGTAAATCGGTTTCCCTCGGAATGCTACGGGAGCGCGGCTGCCGCGCGCAGCACCCGTCGTGATTGCGGCTTCGCGCTCAAACTACGGGTGTGGTGCGCTCGTCGTTCCAGGACAGGCCGAACGCCTCGAGCCCCTCGGCGAGGTAATCACCGAGCAGCGGCTCGCCGAGCAGATAGCGCGCGGTGCGGCCGTTGCGGCCATCGGCCGCCTCGCGGCGCAGGTCGTCCCATTCTTCGATGCTGCCGTCGCCGCGGCCGAGCCGCATCAACGCCACCAGGTCGATCTGCTCCTCTTCGGTCATGGCGTTGATGAAACTGGTGATCTCCTGAACGACCGGGTCGTTGCCGGTGTCCTCGAGCACGTCGATCATGTTGTCGTCGGCGGCGTTCGAGCCGGAATCGGCGTCGCTGACGCCTTCCTTGACGTCGAATTCGCGCGCCTTCTCGATCAGAAACGCGACCTTGTCGGTCGAAATCGCGAGCTCGGGCATCGTCGTTCCTCCGTCTTCGCGCCGCTCACGGCACGCTCCGCGAGCAAGCCAACGCGTCGCGGCGCGAGATGATCCATTGCGCCGCCACCGCAAAACCCGCATGTTCGGGCAAAACAGCAAGAGCCCGGGAGAAACGTGGGATGGCCTGGACGATCGGCAAGGTCAAAATCACAAAAATCGTCGAGATGGAAATGACCGGAGGCACCCGGTTCATCCTGCCGCAAGCGCCCCCTCAGGAAATCCAGACCATGCCTTGGCTGACGCCGCAGTTCGCCAGCGCCGAAGGCCGGCTGACGATGTCGATCCACAGCTGGGTGGTGGAAACGCCGACCCGGCGCATCGTGGTCGATACCGGCCTCGGCAACGACAAACAGGGCCGCGGCGTGCCGCATTGGAACGGCCTGGACAAACCGTTTCTGCAGGACTTGGCGAACGCCGGCTATGCGGCGGACAGCATCGACACGGTGATCTGCACCCATCTGCACGTCGATCACGTCGGCTGGAACACCAGGCTGGTAAACGGCCAGTGGGTGCCGACCTTCCCCAACGCACGCTATCTGTTCGGCCGCATCGAGTACGAGTACTGGAAGACGCATTCGACCGATCCGGTGCACGCCGCGGTGTTCGCCGACTCGGTACAGCCGGTGATCGAGGCCGGCGTCGTCGAGTTGGTCGGCAGCGAGGCGCAGATCGCCGACGAGATCACGCTGATTCCGACGCCCGGCCACAGCCCCGGCCATGTCGCGCTGCACATTCGCTCCGACGGCGAAGAAGCGGTTCTGTCCGGCGACGTCGCACATCATCCCTGCCAGATGGCGCGGCTGGATTGGTCGTCGAGCTTCGACTCCGATCCGCTGCAATCGATCGAAAGCCGGCGGCAATTGTTCTCACGCTTCGCCGAGACACCCGCTTTGCTGTTCGGCGGGCATTTCGGCCCGGGCCGGATCGTCCGCGACGGCGACGCCTTCCGCCTCGTCCCGCTGCAATGACTCAGCCGCGCCACGCATGGGGCGCCGGCGCCGGCATGTGTTGAATTCAATCCACCATTGATCCATCGGTTGGGACAGCCTGCAAAACTGCGGAGGACAAGCGGGATGAAGCTCGTTCGTTATGGTGCGGTCGGCCACGAAAAGCCGGGGGTGATCGACAGGTCCGGCCAGCTACGCGATCTGTCGGGGCAGATCGCCGATCTTGCAGGCGATGCATTTTCGCCCGCGAGCCTCGCCAGGCTCGGCGCCCTCGACGTCGACGGCCTGCCGGTGGTGCCCGGTCAGCCGCGCCTCGGTGCACCGGTCGGCGGTGCGCCGAAATTCATCGCGATCGGACTGAACTATGCCGATCATGCGGCGGAATCCAACATGCCGATTCCGGCCGAGCCGATCGTATTCATGAAGGCCAACAATGCGCTGTGCGGGCCGAACGACGACGTCGAGAAGCCGCGCGGCTCGACCAAGCTCGACTGGGAAGTCGAGCTTGCGGTGATCATCGGCAGCCGCGCCAAATATGTCAGCGAGGCGGATGCGCTGGACTACGTCGCCGGCTATGCGGTGTGCAACGACGTCTCCGAGCGACACTTTCAGATCGAACGGCTCGGGCAGTGGACCAAGGGCAAGTCGCACGACACCTTCGGCCCGCTCGGTCCCTGGGTCGTCACCAAGGACGAAATCGCCGACGTCCACAAGCTCGACATGTGGCTCGACGTCAACGGCCGGCGCTGCCAGACCGGCTCGACCGCGACCATGATCTTCAAGGTGCCGAAGATCGTATCGTATCTGTCGGAGCTGATGACGCTGATGCCCGGCGACATCATCACCACCGGCACGCCGCCCGGCGTCGGCATGGGCAAGAAGCCGCCGCAGTTCCTCGAAGTCGGCGACGTCGTCACGCTCGGCATCGACCGCCTTGGCGAGCAGAAACAGACCATCGTCGCGGCGTAAGGTTATCCACGCCGTCGTTGCGAGCGAAGCGAAGCAATCCAGGGCCATTCGAGCGAGACTGGATTGCTTCGTCGCTTCGCTCCTCGCAATGACGGCGAAAGCAAACAACGCTTCGTCCCTGAGGACCTTATCTGATGAAACTCACCTTCTCCCAAGCCTCGCCGTTCGCCCGCAAGGTGCGGATCGCGGCGATCGAACTCGGACTGATCGACCAGATCGAGTTCGTGACCGCGACCGTGATCCCGGCGCAGGCCAACGAGCAGTACATGCGCGAGGTCAACCCGCTGAAGAAGCTGCCGGCGCTGATCCTCGACAATGGCCAGGTGATCGTCGACTCCTACGTGATCGCCGAATATCTCGACGAGCTCGCCGGCGGAGGCAGACTGATCCCGGCTTCTGGCCAGGAGCGCTGGCGGGTCAAGAGCGACCACTCGCTGCTGCAGGGCATGCTGGATTCGATGCTGCTGTGCCGCTACGAGAAGCTGGTGCGTCCGAAGGAGCTGTTCTGGCAGGGCTGGTACGACGACCACTGGGCGCGCGCCTGGGCCGGCATGGCGCGGTTCGATCGCGACACCGCGATGCTGAACGGACCGCTCACGATCGCGCAGATCGCGCTCGCCTGCGTGCTCGGCTACGCCGATTTCCGTTTTGCCGACTGCGGCTGGCGTGCGGCCTATCCCAATCTCGACGCGTTCTTCCAGCGGATGTCGGAGCGCGAGTCGGTGAAGGTGTCGGTGCCGCCGGCGGCCTGAGCCGCCGCCTGATCGAGATCAGTCGAACAGGCTCGGCGTGTAGTTGACCGCCGCGCCTTCGATCGCCAGCAGCTTCAGCTTGGTGGCGACTCCGCCATTGGCCGAAAAGCCGCCGGGCTTGTCCCCGGCGGCGAGAACGCGGTGGCACGGCACGATGATCGGGCACGGATTGCGCCCCAGAGCCTGTCCGACCTCGCGCGACAGTTCGACGCCGCCGAGCTGTTTGGCGATGTCGCCATAGGTCAGCGTCCTGCCGGCCGGAATGGCGCGCGCGATGTCGTAGACCCGGCGCTGAAACGCCGAGGTGCCGTCGAGATCGAGCTGAATGCCCGCGAAATCGAACGCGGCACCTTCAAGCAGAGCAACGATACCGTCGATCGCGCGCTGCACGTCGGCCGGCGGCGCTATTTCGAGGCTGTCGGCATGCCGCTGGGTAATGCGGGCGCGGGTCTGCGCTTCGGTCGGCTGGGGCAGCTGCACGGCGACGATCCCGCGCGGCCCCCAGACGATGCCGCAGCGACCGATCGCTGTGTCGAACAATGCGTAGCGGTACTCGCTCATCGTGACCATCCGGTGCCAGGCGGACGAGCCTACGCGGCGTAGCGTGGCGAGGCCACCCGATTCACGACGCCGGAACGTGCTGCTCGAGGCGCGCGGCGACGGTCGCGAGCAGCTTGTCCGGATCGGCCGGCAGCACCACGGCGCGCGCGGGATCGAAATCATAAGCGATATGATAGGCATCGTGCTGGTCCTGCCGCAGGAACCAGAGCTCGGTGCGCGAGGCCGCGGCGAAAACGCCGCGCTCCAGCGCCAGCCGGATCCGCTGTCGTGGCGGCCAAGCCCACAGCCTATCACGCAGGATCGCCGCATCGTCGGCGACGTAGTGGAAGTCCGCTCCCGGCACCAGTTCGAACGAAAGCAGCGCGTCCGGTTGTTGTTGGCGGCGGTGCTCGCGGACCGCGCGGGCGAAATTGCGCGCCCGCCGATGATTGGTCAGGCCGCGGGCCTTCACTTGAACGACCGCGATGCGCTCGAGCGGTTCGGGCGACGGGCTCGTGGTGACGATGGTGACGTCGTGGCCGCGACCTGCGAGATGGCTCGCGATAGCGAGGCAATCGCGCTCCTTGCCGCTCTGCTTTTCGAGTTGGAAGACCGCCAGCAGAATTTTCATGACGCGGCGGTTGGTTCGCGACGGGTCGGGGTGATTTGACCGAGGGCTTATAACGCGGCAGATCGGCGCGGCGCAACATTTCGGCCGCCGGGCTCATCCCCGACATCGGCGCTGGCCGGCGGTGCCGCGGGCGGCGAGTTGCATCCGCTTGTGACGCCGACGCGACAGATACAGCAGCACGCCGGTCACACCGAACAACGGCATCGCCGCCGCTGCCAGCATGAACACCAGCTGACCGGGCCAGCCGAAAATGCTGCCGCGGTGAATGTCGAGCAGGCGCGCCAATAGCTTTTCGCCGATCGTTTTGTCGACATAGAGGTCAGCGGACAGGATTTGGCCGGTCCGACCGTCGATCCGGAAATCGTCATGCACGCCGTCGCGGGCGTCGGTCAGCCAGGCGCGGACCCGGACGGTGCTGTCGCGTCCAGACGGCAGCGTCAGCCGGGCGGCGGCGAACCTGTCCCCACGCTCGGTCACAAACGCCGCCCAGACGCGATCCAGCGAGACCTCTGCGGACGGCGGGGCGGGCACCGCGGGACGATGCGTACGCTGTGTCGTGACCGGCGATCGCGCCAGAAGCCAGGTTGCGGCGGCCTTGTACCAGTCGAACGACCACCACAGACCGGTCAGCGTCATGATCAGGTAGACTAGCAACACCCAGGTTCCGATGACGGCGTGCAGCGACCGGTGCAGTCCGCGTCCGCGCAATTGCCAGTGCGGTTTCAGCCACACCTTGATGCTGCCGGGCCGATGCGGCCATCGCAGCACCAGGCCGGTGAGCAGCATGGTCAGCAATCCGAGCGCGGCAACGCCGGTGACGATCCGGCCGTAACCGTTGCCGTCGCCCGGCAGCAGCAGCCAGCGGTGCAGCTTGCGGACCGTCACAAAGAACGCGTCGGCGGCAGGATGACCGAGACTGTCGCCGGTGTAGGGATCGAGATAGAGCGGCGCCGGCCGGGTGTGATCCGGCTTGCGGGCGAACCGAACCTCGATGGCGGACGTCGCAACCCGCGGCATCGTAATCGATGCGACCGGATCGCCGCCGGCCTGCCGTTTCGCGATCAGCGCGTCCGGCAGCATCCTCGGCGCGGCGTCCGATACAAGCTGCACGCGGCCGGCATCCAACGCCCCGCGGATCTCATCCTCGAAACTCATCACCGCGCCGGTCACTGCCACCAGCACCAGCACCGCCGCGAGCACCAATCCCGCGACGGAATGGAGTTGCAGCAGGATGGCTTTGAGCGCCGGCGCCCGCATCGGGCTAGAACTTGACGGTAGCGGCCAGCGAGAAGCGCCTCGCGTCGCCGAGCGCGACGTTCAGGGTGTTCACCGCCGACGGGTAGTACACGGTGTCGAACAGGTTCTTGACATTGAACTGGTAGATCACCGGCGTGCGGCCGTATTTGACCTCGTAGGTTGCGAACAGATCGGCCACCGTGTAGGACGGCAGCACGAAGGAATTGGTGCTGTCGCCGGGCCGGTCGCCGACGTAGCGAGCGCCGCCGCCGAGCCGGAGCCGACCAGGCAGCGTTGTGCCGAAATCGTAGACCAGGAACAGCGACGCCGTGTTCATTGCGACATTCTGCAGGCGCTTGCCGGTGAGCACCGGATCGTCGGTGACGATCGCATCGGTGTAGCCATAGCTCGCGATCGTGCTCCAATGCTCGCTCAGCCGGCCGGTGACGTCGAACTCGACACCGCGCGAACGGACCTTGCCTGCGGCGCGATATTCGTTGAGGCCGGTCGCGGCGTTGAACTGCGATACCAGCACGTTCTTCTTCTCGATGTCATAGAATGCGAGCGTGCCGGAGAGACGCTTGTCGAGGTCGAACTTGACGCCGGCTTCGTACTGCGTGCCCTCCTCCGGCGCGACGCTGGAGCCGATCACGTAGCCGCCGCTCAGCGGTGCGATGGTCGAGGTCGGCTGCAGCGACTGGGTGTAGCTGGCGTAGAGCGAGACCTGATCGGTGAGCTTGAAGACGGCGCCGCCGAGCGGCAGCAGCTTGTTGCCGCTGAGGTCGGTGTTGGCGCTGAACGGCCGTCCCCGGCCTGCAAGCTGCTCATAGTCCATCCAGCGCAGGCCGCCGACCAGCGAAAGCCGGTCGGTGAGGTGCAGCGTGTCCTGGGCGAACACCGCGCGGGTTTCCAGCCGGTCGGTCTGGTCGCTGTCCGATGCCGACACCGTGGTGCCCGGGCCGACACGGCCATAGACCGGATCGTAGAAATTGAAGGTCGGCGTCGCCTGGCGGATCAGGTCCTGGCGATAGATCAGCCGTCGCTGCGCCTCGCCGCCGATCAGCACTTCGTGGCGCACCCCGCCGATCCAGAGATCGCCGCGCAGATAGGACGTGCCGTAGCCGACATAAGCGAGCGCGCCATGGGTGCCGTCGTTGCTGCGCTTCTCGACACCGGTGACCGGATCGACGGCGGTGATGCGAAGCTGGTTGGCTTCGTAGATCTCGCGGTTGTAGCTGTAGGCGGCGGTCAGCTTCCAGGTATCGTCGAGGCGCTGCTCGACCGATGCCTGCAGCAGATCCGATTGGCCCCAGGTGCGGTTGAACGGCTCGTCGAGCCGGCGCGTCGCCGGGATCGCCAGTGGAGCGCCGTTGACGAAGGCGGTGCCGCGATCGAACGGATAGCTGAAATCCCGGTGCTCATAGGAGAACTGCACCGTGGTCGACTCGCCGTACCAGGCCAGCGACGGCGCCAAGAGCCGTTCGCGGTTGGCGCCGAAGTTGCGCCAGTAATCCTCGTCGAGCCCCGAGCCGATCACCCGATAGGCGAGGCCTTGGGTGCCGAGCGGGCCGGTGAGGTCGAAGATCGCATTGGCGCCATTGTGGCCGCCGCCGAAAGTCGAACCGATCACGGTGAGCGATCCGTGCTGATACAGCTCCGGCCGCTTGCTGATGGTGTTGACGACTCCGCCCGGCGACTGAATCCCGTACAGCAGCGACGCTGGTCCCTTCAGCACCTCGACGCTTTCGACGGTCGCGCCTAGGCTCCGTCCCTGCACCAGCGGCATGCCGTTGCGCATGATCGAGCCGTCGCGGTTCTCGCCAAAGCCGCGGCGGATCACGGCATCGAACGAGCCTGCCAGCGTATTGGTCTGAGTGACGCCGCTGACATTGGCGAGCGCATCGTCGAGATTGCGCGGCAATTGATCCTTGAGCACCTGCTCGGGGACGACCGCGACGGCCTGCGACGAGTCGAGGGGCGACGCGCCGGTCCGCAGCGTCGTCGGACTCGGCATCGCGCGGTAGCCGAGTTTGGCTTCGTTCAGTTGCGCGGCGGCGGCCGCGGGCCGCTCGGAGGGGCTCGGCGGCGCCGCAACCGGGGTGCGGCGGGCCTGCCTTCGGACGGGAGCGCGGGTGTTCCGCTGCGAGGCGGGCGCCGGCCGCGTCGCGACCGCACGATTCGGCGCCTCGACGGTGACGCTCGGCAACTGCTGAGTTTGCGCCTGCGCGTCCGCGACTCGCGGCAGCATCGCCACCCAGAACACCGCGGAGCCGAATGCGACACGGACGACGACAGCGCCGCAACTGGTCAGGAGAGCCCGATGGGCTCGGCGGCAGGCAGTGGATCGGTGTGACATCTGGCTCTTCTGCTGCATCGCAATAGATGCGATCGCCTAGCAGAAGCAGTCCACCAAGAGAATTCGCGCGGGCGTGGAATCGGTCTAAGGGCACCGGCCGCGACGTCTCGGCACAGGTCACCGCCAGCCCAGCGACCCAACCTTTGCAACCAGTGCGCGGACACCCGACTCGACAACGCCGCCTCTCGGATGAGGGGCGGCGTTGAGCGAGCTCGAATTTTCCGGTGACGGGCTATTCGTCGTCATCCAGCGCCTGGGACAGCGCATCGTAGTTCTTCAGCACCAACTCGATATTGGTCTTGTTGGTCACCGCCGGTCCGGGGTCCTTCGCCGCCTCGTTGAGGTCGGCCAGCGCCTGCTTCTTGTCGTCGGCAGACATCTTGGTGTCGGCCTCGACCGCCGCGATCTGATCCTTCAGGGCTGCGGCCGGACCGACATAGGTCTTGGTCTTGGGATCGACGCCCGCAAGGACCATGCCGATCGCTTCGATCACGTCGCTGTATTCGTCGTAGGACGCAAAGCCGTGCTTCTTGGCGACATCGTCGAGCTGCTTCAGCACCTTCGGATCCGGCTTGGTGTCCTGATCATCCGGCAGCTTGGCCGCGACAGCATCGATGTCCTTGTACGCGGCGAGGACGCCCTGGACCTGCTTCTCGGTGAGCGTGATCTCTTTCATCGCCGGCTCGGCGACGGCCGGTGCAGCCGGCGCCGCCTTGTTGGCCTGAGCGAACACGGCAGAACTGGACACCGACGCGACTGCGACCGCGAACACACCGACGCCGAGAGCAACGACGACCGGACGAAAGCTAAGGGGCATGACTGTCTCCTCGAGTGGGACCAAGGCGCGCGCAGCAACCGCTGTGAGTCGTCGGCGCAGGCGTCGCGGTTCACGAGCCAATCTGGCGCCGGATCGAGTCGGAACGGGGGCGAGACTAGACTGATCGAGATGAACCGCTGCGAAATGCCGCGCAGAACCCACAAGGAACTGGCGCCATCCAACTCCTCGCACGTGAAAGCGGCCGCATCGTCTTGATGCCGCGGTGACTCGCCCGGTCTGCTGTCGTGGATGTTGGAGGACGTCTTGCGCGCAGCGGATGATGTCGCATTCTACTCGGGAAATCGCGTCGCAGTCCCAGGCGGCGCACTAACCGGTGGACGGAATGCACATCAGACCGGCGACGTCCGAGGATTTTGACGCGCTTCGGAAAGTCGAGCTCGCCGCTTTCGAGACCCTGCGAAAGGCCGGCGCGGTTCGCGGCCCGGCGTCGGCCAGCGCCCACCAGGATTTGCAGCACTATCTCGACCACGGCTTGCTCTATCTGGCTGGCGATCGGAACGACGCTGCCGTCGGTTTCTGTGGCGGTTACATCGCCGACGGTTTTCTGCACATCGGGGAGCTGGACGTTCATCCCGATTATCAGCGACAGGGCCTGGGTCGGGTGCTGGTGACGACGTTGCTGGCTGAGGGGCGAGCCCGGAAGCTCGACGGGGCCACGTTGACCACGGATCGTCTCGTCCCGTTCAATGCACCATTCTACGCGACGTTGGGATTCCGCCTCATCGAGCAGCAGAACGCTTCGCTCCGCCTGCGCCGGATCCTGGAGACCGAGATCGAAAATGGGCTCGACCCGCTGCGGCGCGTTGCGATGATGCTGGAGTTCTGAACCGGCCAGGACACCACGGTCGGCAACGACCGGAGGATCCCGAGCACCGGGGAGCGAGGCGAGGCCTGGCGTCTCGGCGGATGAAAAGATCCGGGATGCGGTGTCTCACGGTTCGAGACGGCGCTTGGCGCCTCCTCGCCACGAGGCCTGTGCCCGAGAGACGCGCGCATCGCCGAACGCAAAAACGCCGCCTCGGTTTTGAGGCGGCGTTTTGTGTGTGTTTGTCATCGTGGTGTTTGAGGATCTCTTGTTCTTTGCAGGCCTGGCGGCGACCTACTCTCCCGCGTCTTGAGACGGAGTACCATTGGCGCTGAGGAGTT
>NZ_UFQQ01000035.1 GCF_900218015.1 Rhodopseudomonas pentothenatexigens
TCGTACTCGGCCATCAGAAACCGCCATTTCTGGATGTAATTCCGCTCGATCGTCCGGTCGAAACTGTTGTCGCGCATCGAAGCCTCCCTGATGGGTGGATTCGATCACCGAATTATTGAACTTGCACAGCAATGACGGAGAGGTTGAATATTTGAATATCCCCACACTCCGCGGTCATCGCCCGGCTTGTCCGGGCGACCCAGTATCCCAGAGCGCTTCCTAAGACTACGAGCGCTCTGGGATACTGGGCCCTCCGCTTTCGCGGAGGGTGACGGCGGTGGTGGGGCGATGCCGTGCGCCTCAAGTCGCCCGATCAGCTGCTTCGTCGTTAAGTCTTCTTCGGCTTGACCGGACGCTTCGGCTGCGGGCGTTTGGTGGCGACGCGGCGGGGGGAGCGGGCGACGCGCTTGTGGACGCCGGCGGCGGGAGCAGGCTTGACCTTGGCGGGAGGCTTCGGGCCGCGCGCCAATTCGACCAGCATGCGCAGCGCTTCCACCACCGAACGCTGGCGGACGTTGCTGCGGCCGATCGCGCCGAAACGCTGCTCGCGATGCGAGATCCGCCCGTCGCGCGCCGCCACCGCGAAATGAACCAGGCCGACCGGCTTGCCGGGCGTGGCTCCGCCCGGTCCGGCGATCCCGGTGATCGAGACGGCGAGATCGACGTCAGCGTTCTCCAGCGCGCCGACCGCCATCGCGATCGCAGTTTCCTTGCTGACGGCGCCGAAGTTGTTGAGCGTGGCGTTCTCGACGCCGAGCAGGTCGTGCTTGGCGGCGTTGGAATAGGTGACGAAGCCGCGGTCGATGACGTCGGACGAGCCGGGGATATCGGTCAGCGCGCCGGCGACCAGACCGCCGGTACACGACTCGGCGGTCGCAATCATCAGCTTGCGCGAGCGGCAGAGGTCGAGCAACGAGCGGGCGAGGGCGCGGGCATCGTTGCCGCTCATCGTCAGCCGGCCAGTCCGTCGGCGCCCCAGGGCAGCCGGATGGTGGCGGACGCGGTCGCCGCGATGCCTTCCTCACGGCCGGTGAAGCCGAGCTTCTCGCTGGTGGTGGCCTTCACCGCGACGCGCGACACCGGCACGCCGGTGATCTCGGCGATGCGCTGACGCATCGCGTCGCGCAGCGGGCCGATCTTCGGCCGCTCGCAGATCATCGTCACTTCGAGATTGGCGATGCGGCCGCCGCGCGCGGTGACGCGGTCGATCGCGTATCTGAGGAACTTGTCGGAGGCCGCGCCCTTCCACTGCGGATCGGTCGGCGGGAAGTGCGAGCCGATGTCGCCGTCCGCCAGCGCGCCGAGAATCGCGTCGACCAGCGCATGCAGGCCGACGTCGCCGTCGGAATGCGCCAGGAAGCCGCGGGTGTGCGGGACCTTCAGGCCGCACAGCCAGACGTGATCGCCGTCGCCGAAGGCGTGGACATCGTAGCCGGTGCCGGTGCGGATGTCGCCGAGCGCGGCCATCAGCCGGCTTTCCTCGCGCGCGAAATCTTCCGGGGTGGTCATCTTCATGTTGTTAGCATCGCCTTCGAAGGTCGACACCGTCAATCCCGCCCATTCGGCGATTGCGGCATCGTCGGTGAATTCGTCGCGGCCGTCCTGGGCAGCGCGGCGGTGGGCATCGAGGATGACGTCGAAGCGGAACGCCTGCGGGGTCTGGGCGATTCGCAAGGTCGCGCGGTCCGGCGTCGCGTCGACCGCGCCCTCGGCGTCGACCTGCTTGATGGTGTCGGTCACCGCAACCACCGGCAGCGCCGCGCCGGTGGCGCCGGCGGCGGTAATCGCGCGCGAGATCAGCTCCGGGGTGACGAAGCAGCGCGCGGCGTCGTGGATCAGCACGATGTCCGGCTTCAGCTCGGCCAGCGCCTCCAGCCCGGCGCGCACCGAACCCTGCCGGGTCGCACCTCCCCCTACCGCCGGCCGGAACTTCAGGCCGGCGACAGCCGCGTTGAACATCTCGGTGTCGTCCGGATTGGTCACCGGCTGCACCGCCATCACCCCCGGATGGGTGCAGAACGGTTCCATCGCGCGGGCGATCACCGGCCGTCCGGCGAGAGTGCGGTATTGCTTGGGGCCGCCCGCGCCGGCGCGCAGGCCGCGACCGGCGGCGACGATGATGGCAGCAGTACGGGGCGAGTTCGGCATCGGATCAATTGATACGGATTCGGAATGTCCGACGCTGGTCGCGCCGGTGCACAGCCCTTACCATGCCGAGCCGGGAAAGCAGCATGATTCCATCGCCGCAGGCGCAGGCGTCCAGGGGACAAATGCTGCAACGCACTTGCATGTCTGATATGATTGGCTAAACTGTAGGCAATGATCTACAATGCTCAAACATTGAGCGAAGCCGAGTGTGCAACCGCGCTGACTACAGAATGAGCAACCCGTGACTGGATCCACTGTAACAGGTTCGCCGCCTTTGAGGATCGGCAATATTGCGGTGGCCTGTCCGGTAGTTCTGGCGCCGATGACAGGCATTACTGACGCGCCGTTCCGCCGCCAGGTGGCGGAGTTCGGGGCTGGTCTGGTGGTGTCGGAAATGACCGCCAGCGAGGATCTGGTGGCCGGCCGCCGGATGTCGGTGCGTCGCTGCGACAAGGTCGGGCAGGGGCCGCACGTCGTGCAGCTCGCCGGTTGCGAGGCGCGCTGGATGGCGGAGGGCGCCCGGATTGCGGAAGCCGGCGGTGCCGATGTCATCGACATCAACATGGGCTGCCCGGCTCGGCACGTCACCGGCGGACTGTCCGGTTCGGCCTTGATGCGCGATCTCGACCATGCGCTGACGCTGATCGAAGCAACGATCAGCGCGGTACGGGTGCCGGTGACGCTGAAGATGCGGCTCGGTTGGGACGATCGCTCGCGCAACGCGCCGGAGCTGGCGCGGCGTGCGCAGGACGCAGGGGTGCAGCTCGTCACGGTGCATGGCCGCACGCGGCAGCAGTTCTACAAGGGCGAAGCCGATTGGGACGCGGTGCGTGCCGTGAGAGACGCGATCTCGATCCCGCTGGTGGTCAATGGCGACATCACCTGCCACGGCAGCGCGATCGAGGCGCTGAAACGATCTGGCGCCGACGCGGTGATGATCGGGCGCGGCGCCCAGGGGCGGCCGTGGCTGCCCGGGCAGGTCGGCCGCCAGCTCACCACCGGGAAGGCCGAGGCCGAGCCTCCGCTCGCCGCGCAGCGCGATGACTTGCGCCGGCTCTACGACGACATTCTGGCGCTGTACGGCGTCAAGATCGGGCTTCGCCATGCGCGCAAGCATCTCGGCTGGTCGCTCGAGGTGGCGGCCGCCGGCGCCGGCGCGCCCGCGGCGGTCCTGAAGCACTGGCGCGCCGCGATTCTGACCGAGGAGAGCCCGGCCCGCGTCCAACGCGCGCTCGCCGACGCCTACGATGATTTCGCCTGGAGGGCCGCCGCATGAACGCCATCGTCGAACCGCGCCGGGCTCAGCCGACCGACAGCGACGCGATCCTCAACGCATTGCCCAATCCGGTGCTGCTGATCGGCCCCGACGGCAAGATCGCCGATGCCAATATGGCGGCGGAATCGTTCTTCGAGATCTCCGCGCAATTGCTGCGGCGGCAGTCGCTGACCGATCTGGTGCCGTTCGGCAGCCCGCTGCTGGCGCTGATCGAGCAGGTCCGGGTCGGGCATTCGCCGGTCAACGAATACAAGGTCGATCTCGGCACGCCGCGGATCGGCGCCGACCGCCAGGTCGATCTGCACGTCGCGCCGCTCAACGAACGGCCCGGCCATATCGTGGTGATGCTGCAGGAACGCACCATCGCCGACAAGATGGACCGCCAGCTCACGCATCGCAGCGCGGCGCGCTCGGTGATCGCGCTCGCCGCCATGCTGGCGCACGAGATCAAGAACCCGCTGTCCGGCATTCGCGGCGCCGCGCAACTGCTGGAGCAGCAGGCTTCCGCAGAGGACCGGATGCTGACTCGGCTGATCTGCGACGAAGCCGACCGCATCGTCACGCTGGTCGACCGCATGGAAGTGTTCGGCGACGATCGCCCGGTGGCGCGCGGGCCGGTCAACATTCATTCGGTGCTCGATCACGTCAAGCGGCTGGCGCAGTCCGGCTTCGCGCGCAACATCAAGTTCATCGAGGACTACGACCCGTCGCTGCCGCCGGTGCTCGCCAATCAGGATCAACTGATTCAGGTGTTCCTCAATCTGGTGAAGAACGCCGCCGAGGCCGTGGTCGATCTCGGCTCCGACGGCGAGATCCAACTCACCACGGCGTTCCGCCCTGGCGTCCGGCTGTCGGTGCCGGGCAAGAAGACGCGGGTGTCGCTGCCGCTGGAGTTCTGCGTGCGGGACAATGGGCCCGGCGTCCCCGAAGATCTGCTGCCGAACCTGTTCGATCCGTTCGTCACCACCAAGCCGTCGGGCTCCGGCCTCGGTCTGGCGCTGGTCGCCAAGATCGTCGGCGATCACGGCGGCATCATCGAATGTGAATCGCAGCCGCGCAAAACCACCTTCCGGGTGCTGATGCCGATGTTCAACACCGCCAAGGCCCTTCAATCCCCGAACGGCGAGGACGCGCCGGCGTCGTCCGATGCCTCGCAGACTTCAAGATGAGGACACCCAATGCCTGCAGGTAGTATTCTCGTCGCGGACGACGACACCGCGATCCGCACGGTGCTCAACCAAGCGCTGTCGCGCGCCGGCTACGAAGTGCGGCTGACCGGCAACGCGGCGACGCTGTGGCGTTGGGTGAGCCAGGGCGAGGGCGATCTGGTGATCACCGACGTGGTGATGCCGGACGAGAACGCGTTCGATCTGCTGCCGCGGATCAAGAAGCTGCGGCCGAACCTGCCGGTCATCGTGATGAGCGCGCAGAACACCTTCATGACCGCGATCCGTGCGTCGGAGAAGGGCGCCTACGAATATCTGCCGAAGCCGTTCGATCTCAAGGAACTGATCGCGATCGTCGGCCGCGCGCTGGCGGAGCCGAAGGAGCGCATCTCCAGCGCCAACGACGAGGGCGAATTCGACTCGATCCCGCTGGTCGGCCGCTCGCCGGCGATGCAAGAAATCTACCGGGTGCTGGCGCGGCTGATGCAGACCGACCTCACGGTGATGATCACTGGCGAGTCCGGCACCGGCAAGGAACTGGTGTCGCGGGCGCTGCACGACTACGGCAAGCGCCGCAACGGTCCGTTCGTCGCCGTCAACATGGCGGCGATCCCGCGCGATCTGATCGAGTCCGAACTGTTCGGTCACGAGCGCGGCGCCTTCACCGGCGCCAACACCCGCGCCTCCGGCCGGTTCGAGCAGGCCGAAGGCGGCACGCTGTTTCTCGATGAAATCGGCGACATGCCGATGGAGGCCCAGACCCGGCTGCTGCGGGTGCTGCAGCAGGGCGAATACACCACGGTCGGCGGCCGTACCCCGATCAAGACCGACGTCCGGATCGTTGCGGCGTCGAACAAGGACCTGCGGGTCCTGATCCAGCAGGGGCTGTTCCGCGAAGATCTGTTCTTCCGCCTCAACGTGGTCCCGCTGCGGCTGCCGCCGCTGCGCGAGCACATCGAGGATCTGCCGGATCTGGTCCGGCACTTCTTCGCGCTGGCCGAAAAAGACGGCCTTCCCGCCAAGAAGCTCGATGCCGCGGCGCTCGAGCGAATGAAACAGCATCGCTGGCCGGGCAACGTTCGCGAATTGGAAAATCTCGCCCGGCGCCTGGCGGCGCTGTATCCGCAGGAGGTGATCACCGCCTCGGTGATCGACGGCGAACTGGCGCCGCCGCCGGTCGTGGCGGGCGGCAACGCTCCCCACACCGTCGACAATCTCGGCGGCGCGGTGGAGATGTATTTGTCGTCGCACTTTTCGGGCTTCCCGAACGGCGTGCCGCCGCCCGGCCTCTACCACCGGGTGCTGCGCGAGATCGAAGTGCCGCTGCTCACCGCCGCGCTGGCGGCGACCCGCGGCAACCAGATCCGGGCCGCCGACCTGCTCGGCCTCAACCGCAACACCCTGCGGAAGAAGATCCGCGACCTCGACATTCAGGTTTACCGCACCGGCGGCTGAGACGCCGGAGCAAGGTTTTCGGCTGTGGACTGCGTGCTCGCCCGAGGTGGCTCGGGCGAAGCGCCGCGATATTGTCGCAATTGAGCAACATTGTTGTACGAATGCATCACACGGCTCGCCGGCGGCGCGGGCCGAACGCATTCAATGATTATTGCCGGAATGACCAGCGCAGAGACGTCGGCCCAACCCGTTGACGACCCCTCGATTGCCGAGCCGCGGCTGCGCACCTGGCGCAAGCTGCTGGCGCCGATGGCAGTCGGCGTCGCGCTGTTTTCGGCGTTTCTGACCTTCATCGTCCTGACCGGCCTGACCCCGATCTCGCCGAGCCGGGAGGTCGTCGTCAGCTTCCTGCTGATCAACGGCGCGACCATCCTGCTGTTGGTCGCGATCATCGCCCGCGAAGTCTGGAAGGTGGTCCAGGCCCGCCGGCGCGGGCGGGCGGCGTCACGGCTGCACATCCAGATCGTCAGCCTGTTTTCGGTGATCGCGGTGCTGCCGGCGGTGCTGGTGTCGATCGTCGCCAACGTCACGCTCGACCGCGGTCTCGACCGGCTGTTCTCCGGGCCGACCCGGGCGGTGATCGAGAATTCGCTGATCGTCGCCAATGCCTACCTGCACGAGCATGGCCAGTTGATCCGCGGCGACATTCTCGGCATGGCCAACGACATCTCGCACGCCCGGGCGCTGTTCGATCTCGACCGAAAATCCTTCCGCGAATTCCTGACCAACGACGCCGCCACCCGCAACCTGCCGGGCGCGATGCTGATCGACAAGGATCGCAACATCCTGGAGGCGGCGCAGAACGGCATCCGCCGCGACTTCGACGTGCCGGCGCCGGAGTTTCTGAAGAACGTCGACGACACCGAACCGCAGATCGCGGTGTTCATCGAAGCCAATTACGTCGCCGCGGTGATCCGGCTGAAGGGGTTCGAGGACACCTTCCTCTACGTCGCGCGTTTCCTGGACCCGCGCGTGGTCGCGCAGCTTCGCCAGACTCAGGCCAGCGTCGCCGAATACTCCGAACTCGAGGCACGGCGGCTCGGCGTTCAGGTCGCCTTCGCGCTGATGTTCACGGTGATCGCGCTCACGGTGCTGATGTCGGCGGTGCTGCTCGGCCTCAACTTCGCCAACTGGCTGGTGGCGCCGATCCGGCGGCTGATGGGGGCGGCGCAGCTGGTGTCGACCGGCGATCTGCACGTCCAGGTGCCGGTGTCGAAATCGGAAGGCGACCTGTCGCAGCTCGGCATGACCTTCAACAAGATGACGCAGGAATTGCGCACCCAGCGCGACGAGTTGGTCAACGCCAGCGAACTGATCGACAGCCGTCGCCGGTTCATCGAGGCGGTGCTGTCGTCGGCCAGCGCCGGCATCATCGGCGTCGACGGCTCGCTCAGCATCGGCATCCTCAACCGCTCCGCTGAAAAGCTGATCGGCCACTCCGAAGCCGAAGCGCTCGGCCATCCGCTGTCCGAGGTCATTCCCGAGCTCGACGAGATGATGGCGAGCGCGCGCGAAGGCGCGCAGCGGCTGGTGCAAGGCCAGATCACCATCACCCGCGACGGCCGCGAGCGCATCCTCAACGTTCGTGTCACCGCCGAACAGACCGGTCACACCAGCGACAGCTACATCATCACCCTCGACGACATCACCGAACTGGTGTCGGCGCAGCGCACCTCGGCGTGGGGCGACGTGGCCCGTCGCATCGCGCACGAGATCAAGAACCCGCTGACGCCGATTCAACTCTCGGCGGAACGGATCAAGCGCAAGTTCGGCAAGGTGATCGTCGACGACAAGAACATCTTCGAGCAGTGCACCGACACCATCGTCCGCCAGGTCGACGACATCCGGCGCATGGTCGACGAATTCTCGCGCTTCGCGCGGATGCCGAAGCCGGTGATCGAAGGCGAGGACGTCGGCGACACCGTGCGGCAGGTGGTGTTCTTGATGCGGGTCGGCCATCCCGACGTCGAAATCGAGGCGGAGATCAAGGATGAACCGTTGCACGCAAGGTTCGACCGCAGGCTGATCTCGCAGGCGTTGACCAACATCATCAAGAACGCCACCGAAGCGATCGAAGTGGTACCCGAACAGGAGCTCGGCAAGGGCAAGATCGAAGTCGTGGCGGCGCGCGACGGCGACGATGTCGTCATCGACGTGATCGACAACGGCATCGGGCTGCCCAAAGAAAGCCGTTCGCGGCTGCTCGAACCCTACGTCACCACCCGTGAGAAAGGCACCGGCCTCGGTCTTGCGATCGTCGGTCGCGTGCTGGTCGATCACGGCGGCGGTATCGAACTCAACGACGCATCCCACGTTCGTCCTGGCCAGCGCGGTGCATGGATGCGCCTTCGATTCGCGATGTCCGGTCAACCGGCGTCACCTCCCGGATCGGGTGAACCAAAACAGCAGGCCGAGAACGAACCAAGGATAGCGGCTGCCGGCGGCAGCTAAAGCGACAGGCGCGACCATGGCGAATGACATTCTGATCGTCGACGACGAAGCGGATATCCGCGATCTCGTCGCCGGTATTCTCGAGGACGAAGGCTTTTCCACCCGGACGGCGCGGGACAGCGATTCGGCGCTGGCCGAGATCGCCAACCGGCGGCCCAATCTGATCTTCCTCGACATCTGGCTGCAGGGCAGCAAGCTCGATGGTCTGCAACTCCTGGAGCAGATCAAGAAGGATCATGCCGACATGCCGGTGGTGATGATCTCCGGCCACGGCAACATCGAAACCGCGGTCGCGGCGATCAAGCGCGGCGCCTACGACTTCATCGAGAAGCCGTTCAAATCCGATCGGCTGATCCTGGTGGCGACGCGCGCGCTGGAAACGTCGCGGCTGAAGCGCGAGGTGCGCGAGCTGAAGCAGCTCGCGCCGTCCGCCTCGTCGCTGGTCGGGCGCTCCGCCTGCATCAACCAGTTGCGCCAGACCATCGAACGCGCCGCCAAGGCCAACAGCCGCATTCTGATCGTCGGCCCGTCGGGGTCCGGCAAGGAACTTGCGGCCCGAACGCTGCACAATTCGTCCTCGCGGGCCGAGGGGCCGTTCGTGGTGATCAACGCCGCGGCGATCACGCCCGAGAAGATGGAGACCGAGCTGTTCGGCATCGAGGCCAATGGCGAGCACGCGCGAAAGTCCGGCGCGTTGGAAGAAGCGCACGGCGGCACGCTGTTCATCGACGAGATCGCCGATATGCCGCGCGAGACCCAGAACAAGATCCTGCGCGTTCTGGTCGAGCAGACGTTCCAGCGCTGCGGCGGCACCACCAAGGTCAATGTCGACGTCCGCATCATCTCCTCGACCGCGCGCAACCTCGAAGAGGAGATCGCGGGCGGGCGGTTCCGAGAGGATCTGTATCACCGGCTGTCGGTGGTGCCGATCCGGGTGCCGCCGCTGTCGGAGCGTCGCGACGACATTCCGGAATTGATCGAATACTTCATGGAGCAGATCTCGGCCACGACCGGTCTGCCGCGTCGGCAGATCGGCCAGGATGCGATGGCGGTGCTGCAGTCGCACGTCTGGCCCGGCAACGTCCGCCAGCTCCGCAACAACGTCGAGCGGCTGATGATCCTCGCCGGCGGCGGGCCGGATGCGGTGATCACCGCCGATATGCTGCCGCAGGACGTCGGCTCGATGGTGCCGACGATGCCGACCGGCAACAACGGCGAGCACATCATGGGCTTGCCGCTGCGCGAGGCGCGTGAAGCGTTCGAGCGCGACTACCTGATCGCGCAGATCAGCCGGTTCTCCGGCAACATCTCGCGCACTGCCGAGTTCGTCGGCATGGAGCGCTCGGCGCTGCATCGCAAGCTCAAGGCGCTCGGCGTCGGCTGACTTTTCCTTCAACTCTCACCTCTGATCCGGATCTCCTCGATGTCGCGCATCGCCTATGTCAACGGCCGCTATCTCGACATGCGCCATGCCAGCGTGAACATCGAGGATCGCGGTTATCAGTTCGCCGATGGCGTCTATGAGGTCTGCGAAGTGCGCGGCGGCAGGCTGGTCGACATGCCGCGGCATTTGGCGCGGCTGCAGCGTTCGCTCGGTGAGTTGCGGATCAAGGAGCCGATGCCGCTGGCGGCGTTGTCGGTCGTGATGCACGAAGTGGTGCGGCGCAACCGGGTGAACGACGGCATCGTCTATCTGCAGGTCAGCCGCGGCGTGGCGCGGCGCGATCACGGCTTTCCGGCCGAGTCGGTGAAGCCGGCCGTGGTGGTGACGGCGCGCAGCATCGATCCCGCCAAGGGGCAGGCCAACGCGGCGCGTGGCATCAAGGTGATCACGCTGCCGGAGAACCGCTGGCCGAGGGTCGACATCAAATCGACGGCGCTGCTGCCGAACGTGCTCGCCAAGCAGGCGGCGCGCGAGGCCGGCGCCTATGAGGCGTGGTACGTCGACCGCGACGGCTACGTCACCGAAGGCTCCTCCAGCAACGCCTGGATCGTCACCAAAGAGGGCCGGGTGGTGACCCGTTCGGCCGACGCCGGCATCCTCGCCGGCGTCACCCGTGCGGTGCTGATCGATGCCTGCGAAGCGCTGCAGGTGCGGGTCGAGGAGCGGCCGTTCACGCCGGCCGAGGCGGCGAGCGCCGCCGAAGCGTTCGTCACGGCTTCGAGCCAGCTCGTGATGCCGGTGGTGTCGATCGACGGCCAGCCGATCGGCGACGGCAAGCCGGGCGCATTGGCCAAACGTCTAAGAGAGCAGTTTCACCGATTTGCGGTGTTTTCTTAAGCTTTGCGGCGCGGGGAGCATCCGCTCGGGGTTTTAGTTGCTTGCTTAAAAGCCATGCCTACCCTCTAATCGGACCGTCGGCTTCCGGAGGGGGATCTCGGAGGAGTCGGCAACCGGGGTGAAGCTCCGACAGAGAGACGCGCACCGGCAAGAAAAGACAAAACCAATTGCGGGATAAAAAATGGCGGCAGACCGCGCACAAAACCTTCAAGACACTTTCCTCAACCACGTACGCAAGACGAAGACTCCTCTGACGATCTTCCTGGTCAACGGGGTGAAGTTGCAGGGCATTGTGACTTGGTTCGATAATTTCTGCCTTTTGTTGCGGCGCGACGGTCATTCGCAGCTCGTCTACAAGCACGCGATCTCCACCATCATGCCGGGGGCGCCGATCCAGCTGTTCGAAAGCGGCGAGGACTCGCCAGCTTGAGGCGGGCCTGATTGGAACCGCGCAGCATCGACGAGGGCGCCGATCGTCCGCGATCGGGGAACGGCGGAGAGACCGGACGCGTGATCGTCGTCGGTCCGTATTTGCGCACGCGCCGGGGCGATCCCGACGCGGCGGATACGGCCGTCCGCGACAATGACGCGCGGCTCGACGAAGCCGCCGGTCTGGCGCGCGCGATCGATCTCGACGTCGTCGAGGCGGTGCTCACTCCGATCAGCCAGATCCGTCCCGCGACCTATCTCGGCAAGGGCAAGGTCGAGGACATCGTCGGGCTGATCGCGGCGCACGGCGCCGACTTGGTGGTGATGGATTGCGCGCTGTCGCCGATCCAGCAGCGCAACCTGGAGAAAGCCTGGAACGCCAAGGTGCTCGATCGCACCGGCCTGATCCTGGAAATCTTCGGGCGCCGCGCCAAGACCCGCGAAGGCACCCTGCAGGTCGAGCTGGCGCATCTCAACTATCAGCGCTCGCGGCTGGTGCGGTCCTGGACCCATCTCGAGCGCCAGCGCGGCGGCTTCGGCTTCATGGGTGGCCCCGGCGAGACCCAGATCGAGGCCGACCGCCGGCTGATCGGCGAGCGCATCACCAAGCTCGAAGCCGAGCTGAAGAAAGTGCAGGCGACACGGCGGTTGCATCGCGCCGGGCGGCAGCGTGTGCCGTATCGCGTGGTGGCGCTGGTTGGCTACACCAATGCCGGCAAGTCGACGCTGTTCAACCGGCTGACGCGCGCCGACGTGCAGGCGGCCGACATGCTGTTCGCGACGCTCGACCCGACGCTGCGCGCGATCCAGTTGCCGCACGGCGGCAAGGCGATGCTGTCCGACACCGTCGGCTTCATCTCCAATCTCCCGACCCAGCTCGTCGCCGCCTTCCGCGCGACGCTGGAAGAGGTGCTGGAAGCCGATCTGATCCTGCACGTCCGCGACATCAGCCACGAAGACGCCGAGGCGCAGCAGAGCGACGTCGACAACGTGCTGCGCCAGCTCGGCGTCGATGCCGCGAGCGGACGGATTCTCGAAGTCTGGAATAAGATCGACCGTTTCGAGCCGGAGCAGCGCGACGAGCTGAGAAACATCGCAGGCCGCCGGCCCGACGATCATCCGTGCCTGCTGGTGTCGGCGGTGAGCGGCGAGGGCGTCGACGAGCTGCTGTTGGCGATCGAGCAGCGCCTGGCGGCGACCCGCACCGTGCTCGATCTGTCGATCGACGCCGCCGACGGCGCCGGCGTGAGCTGGCTGCATCGCAATGCCGAGGTGCTGGCGAAGGATCTGGTCGATGGCCGGTACGTCATGACGGTGCGGGTCGAAGACAATAAACGCGACGTCGTGATCGACCGCTTCGGCGCAGTGCCGCGGCCGGATTAAGGGCGCGAATCAGCGCCTCCCAGGGGCGCCGCCGGCGCCGATCCCGATGCCTTGCCGAACGGCTTTTCGAGCACGTCGAAAATATCGCGTAAGATATTGAAAAGACGGGCCGAAAAACCTTCGAAAACAAGCCGCGAAAGGGTGGTTTGCAACACCCCGATACGCTATACGAATCCGATCAGATTCTGACCGGAATTCACCCTTGTCCGACAAAGACGACGAGAAGCCCGGGGAGCCGCAGGCGCCCTCGGATATTCGCCCCGTATCCATTCTCGACGAGATGAAGCGCAGCTATCTCGATTACGCGATGAGCGTGATCGTGGCGCGGGCGCTGCCGGATGCGCGCGACGGGTTGAAGCCGGTGCATCGCCGTATCCTCTACGGCATGTACGAGAACGGCTTCGAGTGGAACAAGCCGTATCGCAAGTCGGCCCGCACCGTCGGCGACGTCATCGGTAAGTATCACCCGCACGGCGACCAGTCGGTGTACGACGCGCTGGTCCGCATGGCGCAGGACTTCTCGATGCGGGTGCCGCTGATCGACGGTCAGGGCAATTTCGGTTCGGTCGACGGCGATATGCCGGCGGCGATGCGATATACCGAATCGCGTCTGACCAAGATCGCGCAGACGCTGCTCGACGACATCGACAAGGACACCGTCGACTTCCAGCCGAACTACGACAATTCGGAACGGGAGCCGCAGGTTCTTCCTGCCAAATTCCCGAACCTCCTGGTGAACGGCGCCGGCGGCATCGCGGTCGGCATGGCCACCAACATCCCGCCGCACAATCTCGGTGAGGTGATCGACGCCTGCGTCGCTCTGATCGACGATCCGGCGCTGACGATCGACGATCTCAACAAGATCATCCCGGGGCCGGACTTTCCGACCGGCGGCATCATCCTCGGCCGCGCCGGCATTCGCGGCGCCTATCAGACCGGCCGCGGCTCGATCGTGATGCGCGGCAAGGTCGAGATCGAGACCGTCCGCAAGGACCGGGAGGCGATCATCGTCTCCGAGATTCCTTATCAGGTGAACAAGGCGACGATGGTCGAGCGCATCGCCGAACTGGTGCGCGAGAAGAAGATCGAAGGCATCTCCGACCTGCGCGACGAGTCGGACCGCGACGGCTTCCGCGTCGTGATCGAGCTGCGCCGCGATGCGGTGCCGGAGGTGGTGCTCAACCAGCTCTACAAATTCACGCCGCTGCAGACCAATTTCGGCGCCAACATGGTGGCGCTCGACGGCGGCCGGCCGCAACTGATGAACCTGAAGGATCTGCTGCAGGTCTTCGTCGCGTTCCGCGAGCAGGTCGTCACCAGGCGCACCAAATTCCTGCTCAACAAGGCGCGCGACCGCGCCCACATCCTGGTCGGCCTCGCGATCGCGGTGGCGAATATCGACGAGATCATTCGGGTGATCCGTAATTCGCCCGATCCGAACACGGCGCGCGAGACCCTGATGTCGCGCGACTGGCCGGCGGCCGATGTCGCGGCGATGATCACGCTGATCGACGATCCGCGCCACAAGCTCAACCCGGACGGCACCGCGCGGCTGTCGTTCGAGCAGGCGAAAGCCATCCTCGATCTGCGGCTGCAGCGCCTCACCGCGCTGGGACGCGAGGAGATTTCCGACGAGCTCGACAAGCTGGCGGTCGAAATCGCCGACTATCTGGAAATCCTGCGCTCGCGCGCACGGGTTCAGACGATCGTCAAGACCGAGCTCGGCGAGGTCAGGGCCGAGTTCGCAACGCCGCGCCGGACCGAGATCGTCGAACAGGAAGGCGAGGTCGAAGACGAGGACCTGATCCAGCGCGAGGACATGGTGGTGACCGTGTCGCACGCCGGCTACGTCAAGCGGGTGCCGCTGTCGACCTATCGGGCGCAGCGTCGCGGCGGCAAGGGCCGCTCCGGCATGGCGACCCGCGAGGAGGATTTCGTCTCGCGGCTGTTCGTCGCGTCGACGCACACGCCGGTGCTGTTCTTCTCGTCGCGCGGACAGGTCTACAAGGAGAAGGTGTGGCGGTTGCCGCTGGCGCCGCCGAACGGCCGCGGCAAGGCGCTGATCAACATTCTGCCGCTGGAGCAGGGCGAGCGCATCACCACCATCATGCCGCTGCCGGAGGACGAAGCGTCCTGGGCGGCGCTCGACGTGATGTTCGCCACCACCGGCGGCAACGTCCGCCGCAACAAGCTGTCCGACTTCGTCGACGTCCGCCGCTCCGGCATCATCGCGATGAAGCTCGACGACGGCGAGGCGATCGTCGACGTCCAGATCTGCACCGAGCGCGACGACGTGCTGCTGACGGCGGCCGGCGGCCAGTGCATCCGCTTCCCGGTGCCGGACGTGCGGGTGTTCAGCGGCCGCACCTCGATGGGCGTGCGCGGCATCGCGCTGTCGTCCGGCGACAAGGTGATCTCGCTCAGCATCCTGCGGCACTTCGAGGCGACGCCGGCCGAACGCTCGACCTATCTGAAGCAATCCGGAGCCAGCCGCCGTGCCGCGACCGGCGAGGAGGCCGAAATCGTCGACGCGCCCGAGGTCGAAGCCGAGGAGAGCGATGCGGTGACGTCGCTCAGCGTCGAGCGCTATGCCGAGATGTCGGCGTCCGAGCAGTTCGTGCTGACGATCTCGGAGAACGGCTACGGCAAGCGGACCTCGTCGTTCGAGTACCGCACCACCGGACGCGGCGGCAAAGGCATCGTGGCGATGTCGGTCAACGGCCGCAACGGCAAGCTGGTGGCGTCGTTCCCGGTCGAGGACTCCGACCAGATCATGCTGGTGACCGACAACGGCCAGCTGATCCGCTGCCCGGTCGAAGGCATCCGAGTCGCCGGCCGCTCCACCCAGGGCGTGATCGTGTTCAACACCGCCGACGACGAGAAGGTGGTGTCGGTCGAGCGGATTCCGGAGACCGAAGAGGGCGAGGGCGGCAACGGCGGCTGAGCCGCCGCGGCGTTCAGGCTAGGCGAGGGCGCTCAGCAGCGCCGTCGCGGTGTCGTCGGGACATTCCTCGTAGAACGACAGCTTGCCCCGCGGCAGCACGGTGGCGCTGACATTGTCCAGCGCCGCGAGGGCGGCCATCTCCGCCTTGGATTTGCGCGGCGTGGCCTCGCCATACAGCAGCACAATGTTTCCCGGCACGCGACGTGCGGCGGCGAGATAATCGTCGCGCGTCGTGAACAGGTCGAGCTCGCCGGTGACGAAGCGGAACGACGCGTAGCGCGCGCCGCGCGCCTCGGTGACGCGGCGCTTGTTCGCCATCCGGGCGTCGGTCAGCCAGGCGGGGTCGGCATAGACATGGCCACGCGCCATCATGCCGATCACCGCCCGGTTGACGTTGAGCCGATAGAACGCCGCGCCCGCGACCGGCAGATCGACGGCCCTTGCCAGCGTGCCGAACAGCGGCATGCGTTTGCCCGCCATGGTCGGCAGTGGTCCGCGCCATGTCGGCGCCAGCAGGCAGAGCCGGCCGAGCGAGCCGGGATGATCCGCGGCTTGCGCCAGCGCGTAGCCGGCCGCGTGCCCTGCCGCCACCGTGACGTCCGGACGCGTCACCGAGTTCAGGATGAACTCGAGAAACTCCCTGTACAGTGCGGGGCGCCAGTCGGTTTTCGGGCGCGGCAGATCGCCGAATCCGGGCCAGTCGATCGACGTCGTGGAATAGTGCGCGCCGAGCCGTTGCTGAAGCTCGCGCATCTCGCCGCGGGTCGAGATCGAACTGAGCGCGGGCAGCAGCAGCAAGTTCGGCCCGGAGCCGAACCGGGTCAGGCCGAGCTGCAGCGGACGGCCGTCAGCCGTCCATTCGAGAACGTGTTCGGACCATTGCATCGCTTCATCATGTTACCGGTTCCGAGACCATGGTCCAGCGAACGTCGCGACGGCAGGGGCTGGAATCGAAAGACCCCCGAGGGGGCAACTCGGGGGTCTTCGGTACAGAGCGCCCTTGGAGGGAAGCGCTTTGCGGAAACTAGCTGTCGGATAACGCCAAAACCTTAATGGCGTTCCGCGGTCACCAGCCGAGCCTGACCGATCGGCGCGTGGCTGGCATGGGCATTGCGGAGGCAGGACGGTTCGAAATTCGGCCAGGCCTGCTCGGAGCAGGCGGTGCCGAGGGGACGGATGTCGAGCCGGTCGCCCTTGGCCAGAGCCTGCGGAACGCTGGCTTCGACCTGCGGGGCAAAGCCCGGAAGAATGGTGACTGCCGCGGCAGCAAAGGCGGCGATCGCGATCACGGAAAGAGCCTTGATCATGACGGTGTCCCCTGTGGTCTCGAAGTCCGGCCGTTTCGGCCTGGATTGCTTTGTCGCTTCCCGATGCGGCTGGTTTACCCAGCGCTGGTTTCAGAACGTCTTCATCGCCGGGCAATTCAGGTTTCGCCGCGGCGGCGAATTGTTTCTTGGCTTTCGGGCGCGTGAAACAAACCGGTAAAAACGCCAGTGTTTTCAGGCGCCTCCCGTTACCACACAGAAGACGCGCGAAGGCGCGATCCGGTTCGGTTCGCAGCGCGAAATAAATCCGCCCCTCGGCTGCAGTTTTGAAGGAACCGGGGCCGCTTGCTCCTGCAGGCGCGCCGCGCTAGAGGGGCCGGATGTCACGCATCGCGCTTTATCCGGGCTCCTTCGATCCCGTCACCAACGGCCATCTCGACGTCGTCCGCCACGCCGTGGCGCTGTGCGACAAGCTCGTGCTGGCGATCGGCATCCACCCCGGCAAGACGCCGCTGTTCACCACCGAGGAGCGCCTCGCGATGGCCGAGCGGGTGTTCGGCCCGATCGCCAAGGCGGCCGGTTGCGAGTACGCTGCCATCACCTTCGACAATCTGACGGTCACTGCGGCGCAGCAGATCGGCGCCACGCTGATGATCCGCGGCCTGCGCGACGGCACCGACCTCGACTACGAAATGCAGCTCGCCGGCATGAACGAGACCATGGCGCCGGCAATCCATACGGTGTTCTTGCCGGCCTCGGTCGGGGTGCGCCCGATCACCGCCACACTGGTGCGGCAGATCGCCAAGATGGGCGGCGATGTTTCGGCCTTCGTTCCGGCCGAGGTGGCGTCCGCTCTGACATCCAAGTTTGCCGCCGGCTCGCCGGCCTAACCGACCCGGAGTTTTCATGATCCGTCTGATCGGCATCTTCGCGGCGCTGCTGTTCGCGCTGCCGGCGCTGGCGCAGCCGCTGCCCGCCAATCTCGACAAGCAGAACGCGCTCGTCATCGACACCACCAAGGGCCGCATCGTCATCGCGCTGCGCGCCGACATCGCGCCCAAGCACGCCGAGCGGCTGAAGCAGCTTGCCCGCGAAGGCTTCTACAACAACGTGCCGTTCCACCGCGTGATGGGTGGCTTCATGGCGCAGACCGGCGACGGCCAGAACTTCAACGGCACCGGCGGTTCGAAATATCCGAACCTGAAGCAGGAATTCTCCAACGTGCCGTTTACCCGCGGGGTGGTCGGCATGGCCCGGCGCGGCGACAGCGTCGACAGCGCCAATTCGCAGTTCTTCATCATGTTCGCCGACGGCCCGAGCCTGAACGGCCAGTACACCGTGATCGGCAATGTGGTGTCCGGCATGGATGTGGTCGACAAGCTGAAGAAGGCTTCGCCGACCTCGCCCGGCGGCGCCGTGACCGATCCGGACAAGATGGTGAAGGTCCAGGTCGCCTCCGACGTGAAATAGGCGATCACAATGCTGCCGCGTCGACAAAGTGCAGTCGCGGTAGCCTTGATCGCCGGGGCGATCGGTCTCAGCGTTTGCCCCGCGTCGGCGCAGGACGCGCCGATCGACAATCTCAACGGATTGTTTTCGGCGCTGAAACAATGCTGGCGTCCGCCGCGTCTGCCGGCCGGTGATCCGGGAATGCAGATCACCGTGCTGGTCAGCTTCAAGCGCAACGGCGAGATCCTCGGCAAGCCGCGGATCACCTTTGAAAGCCCGGAGGCCGGCCGGGACGACAGCCTGGCCTATCGCGTCGCGGTGATGGAGGCGCTGCAGCGGTGCACGCCGCTGCCGTTCACGCCCTCGATGGGGGGTGCCGTCGCCGGACGTCCGTTCACGCTGCGATTCGACGATCGCAGACAAAGTCCCAAACCAACAGAGAAGAGAGCATGGCTGACAACGACAACATCCTGATCCTGGAAACCACCCAGGGCACCGTGAAGATCGAGATGCGCCCGGATCTGGCGCCGAACCACGTCGCCCGGATCAAGGAGCTGGTGCGCGAGGGCTTCTACGACGGCATCGTGTTCCACCGCGTGATCGAGGGCTTCATGGCGCAGACCGGCTGCCCGCAGGGCACCGGCATGGGCGGCTCCGGCACCAAGCTGAAGGCCGAATTCAACGCCGAGCCGCACGTCCGCGGCACCGCGTCGATGGCCCGCGCCGCCAATCCGGACTCCGGCGACAGCCAGTTCTTCATCTGCTTCGACGACGCCCGCTTCCTGGACAAGCAGTACACCGTCTGGGGCAAGGTGACCGAAGGCATGGAGAACGTCGACAAGATCAAGCGCGGCGAGCCGGTCAAGGATCCGGACAAGATCGTCAAGGCGAGCATCGCGGCCGACGCTGCCTAAGCGTCGCTCGCGTCAGCCAACTAAGGCTGACATCACTACAATGAAGGTGTCATGCCCGGGCTTGACCCGCCTGCGGGGCCGTAGCCCTCTTCGGCGCGGCGGAGGCCCGGGCATCCATCTTTCGAAGAGGATGGATCGCCGGATCAAGTCCGGCGATGACGGGTACCGTATGCGCACCGATCTGTTCGATTTCGATCTGCCTGCCGAGAACATCGCGCTGCGGCCGGTGAGCCCGCGCGATGCCGCGCGGATGCTGGTGGTGCGCCCCGGCGCGCCGCTCGAGGATCGGATCGTGCGCGATCTGCCGTCGCTGCTGGCGCCCGGCGATCAACTCGTGGTCAATGATACAAGGGTGATCGCGGCGCAGCTCACCGGTCGCCGCATCGGCCGCGGCCCTGAGCCGAAGATCGAAGCGACGCTGATCAAGCGGCTCGACGGCGCGCGCTGGCAGGCGCTGGTCAAACCCGCCAAGAAGCTGCTGCCGGGCGATGTCGTTCGCTTCGGTCATGACGGCCGGGTCTGTCTGCTCGGTCATCTCGACGCGACCGTCGAAGCCAAGGGCGAAGCCGGCGAGGTGACGCTGGCGTTCTCGTTCCATGGCCCGGTGCTCGACCAGGCGATCGCGGAGATCGGCGCCACCCCTCTGCCGCCCTATATCGCGTCCAAGCGCCCGCCCGACGCGCAGGACGTCGCCGATTATCAGACCATGTTCGCCGCCAATGAGGGCGCGGTCGCGGCGCCGACCGCGGGGCTGCATTTCACCGCCGAACTCGAAGCCGCGCTGGCCGCGCGGGGCGTCGGGCTGCACCGGATCACGCTGCATGTCGGGGCAGGCACGTTCCTGCCCGTGAAGGCCGAGGACACCAGCGAGCATCGCATGCACGCCGAATGGGGCACGATCAGCTCCGGCACCGCGGATGCGCTGAACGCGGCGCGTGCGGCGGGAGGCCGGATCGTTGCGGTGGGGACCACCTCGCTCCGCTTGTTGGAAAGTGCGGCGCGCGATGACGGCCGCATCGCGCCGTTCGCCGACGAGACCTCGATCTTCATCACGCCGGGCTATCGCTTCCGTGCCGTCGACGTGCTGATGACCAATTTCCACCTGCCGCGGTCGACGCTGTTCATGCTGGTGTCGGCATTCTGCGGTCTCGACACCATGCAGGCGGCCTACGCCCACGCCATTCGAACGGGCTATCGGTTCTACTCTTACGGCGACGCCAGCCTGCTGTTCCGGAACGACATCACCCCATGACCGTGCCCAATCACTTCGAACTGCTCGGGACCGACGGCGCCGCGCGCACCGGTCGGCTCACCACGCCGCACGGCGTGGTGCGCACGCCGGCCTTCATGCCGGTCGGTACCGCGGGCGCGATGAAGGGTCTGCACTGGCGCGAGGTGCGCGACGCCGGCGCCGATATCGTGCTCGGCAACACCTATCACCTGATGCTGCGGCCGGGCGCCGAACGGATCGCCGCGCTCGGCGGGCTGCAGCGTTTCACCACCTGGAACGGGCCGATGCTGACCGACTCCGGCGGCTTCCAGGTGATGTCGCTGGCACAGCTGCGCAAGGTCAACGAGCAGGCGGTGACGTTCCGCTCGCATATCGACGGCGCCGCGCTCGAATTGTCGCCGGAGCGCGCGATCGAAGTGCAGCGGCTGCTCGGCTCGGACATCGCCATGCAGCTCGACGAATGCGTCCGGCTGCCGGCCGATCACGCCGATATCGAACGGGCGATGCAATTGTCGCTGCGCTGGGCCGAGCGCTGCAAGCGCGCCTTCGAAACCGCGCCGGACGGCTACATGCTGTTCGGCATCGTTCAGGGCGGCGACGTGCCGGAGCTGCGCCACGACTCGGCGCGCGGGCTGATCGACATCGGCTTCCACGGCTATGCGATCGGCGGCCTCGCGGTCGGCGAACCGCAGGAGGTGATGCTGGCGATGATCGAGGAGGCGGCGCCGATCCTGCCCGCGGACCGGCCGCGCTATCTGATGGGCGTCGGCACGCCCGAGGACATACTGGAAGCGGTGGCGCGCGGGATCGATATGTTCGACTGCGTGATGCCGACCCGCAACGGTCGCCACGGCCTGGCGTTCACGCAATACGGCCCGATCAACCTGCGCAACGCCAAGCATGCCGACGACCCGCGACCTCTCGACGAAGAGAGCGACTGGCCGTCGACCCGCAACTACTCGCGGGCCTATCTGCACCATCTGGTGAAGTCGAGCGAGACGCTCGGCGCGATGCTGCTGTCGGAGATCAACACCGCTTATTATCAACGGTTGATGCGCGACATCCGTGCCGCGATCGCCGCCGGCCGGTTCGAGGAATTCAGGCTGCGTACCCGCGAGGCGTGGGAGCGCGGCGATCTGCCGCCGCGCTGATCCGCCGCGGGCGCGACGATCGACCTTCCACCGCGGACCTTGCCGGCGGCTGATGGACCGATCGGGTTAGTTGCAGGAGAAGCGTTTCACCGAATGCTTGGTGACGAAGCCATAGCCGCAGGTGTCGCAGGTCCACAGGTAGCTCACGACGCTTTCGGTGAGATACGCCGAAGCTTCGGCTGCGACCATCGAGTCGGCGCAGACCGGGCAGGTGGGCAGATCGCTGCCGCGCGGCGCGGGACGAGGAACGTTGGTCGACAGGACTTCAGCAATCGCCGGCATCGTGACCTCCTCATCTTCCAAAGCGTTGAACCTGGTTGCTGACGTAGACGCGCTGATTCAGACGAACTGATTCAGATGAGCTGATTCAGGCGACTGATCCAAATGAACTCAGCGCTCAGGCACGTGTTCGACCGAAGTGATCACCACCTCAGTTGCACGAACTATACACCAGGAACTCTGACGATGTCGCAACACAAATGCGTTCGTTTTGAGAAATTCGATTCTGCACTGCACGCCTCGCGCGAGCAGCCCTGCCGACGTTTCGATTGTGAACGCTGTCGTTAGCGATTCAATTACTATTGCGACCCGAAAGGCGGCGTGATCAACCAGTCACGAAGTCTGTCATCACTGAGTCTTGTGCATCGCGAAGCTATGGCTTTCGTTGAGCTGTCGCGCAGCCTTGCCGCCCGTCATCAGTCGCGTCAACGCCTCAACTCCGCCCAACCTGCCGAGAAAACCGCCATGTCGCAGCCACCCCGCCGTCCCCGCACGCTGAACGACGCCCGCACCGAGGCGGAAGCTGCCTTCAAGAAGGTCACCGCCAAGCCGGTGGAAGCGCCGCCGAAGCGTCAGGCCTTGCCCGGCGTGAAGGAGATGGTGTCGCTGCGGATCGATCAGGCGGTGCTGGAACATTTCCAGGAGGGCGGCCCGGGTTGGCAGGATCGGATCAACGCCGCGCTGCGCAAGGCCGCCGGGCTGGATTAGCGCGAGCGCCGGATCGGCTCGCGCGCCGGCCTCGGCGCGCCGCGCAGATTGAGCAGATTGCCGGTGAGGATCAGCGCGGCGCCGATCACCGTGTAGGCGTCGAGCCGCTCGCCATAGATAAGCCAGCCGGCGGTGGCGGACAGCGGCACCCGCAGGAAGTCCATCGGCACCACGATGGTGGCGTCGGCATGGGACAGCGCCCGCGCCATGCAGTAGTGCGAGAAGGTGCCGCAGAACGCCAGGATCACGATCCAGACCCAGACGTAGGCCGACGGCCACTGCCACGTCCACAGCGCCGGTCCGAGACCGGCGGCGCTCTGGATGATCAGCATCCAGAAGATGATCGCGAGCGTGCTCTCGGTGCGGGTCAGCGACTTCATCAGCGTGACCGAGATGCCGAAGCCGACCGCGGCGCCGAGGGCGATCAACTGACCGGGATCGACCGAGGAGGTGGCCGGGCGGACGATCACCACGACGCCGATCAGCCCGAGCACGATCGCGGTGATCTTCCAGACGTTCATGTGTTCGCCGAGGAAGGTCGCGGCCAGGATCGCGATCCAGATCGGCATGGTGAACTCTATCGACACCACCTGGGCGATCGAGATCAGCGTCAGCGCGTAGAACCAGCCGAGCTGCGCGGCGTAGTGCACCAGGTTGCGGCCGAGATGCGCCAGCGGCCGCGACGTCGCCATCGCGGTCAGCCCGCCGGCCTTGTGGATCAGCGGGTACAGCATCGCGAAGCCGATCAGCGAGCGCAGTTCCATCACCTGAAACACGCTCAGTTCGCGCAGCGTCTCGCGGCCGGCGACGGCGACGATCACCATCAGCGCCAGCCACCCCGCCATCCACAGCGCGGCCTTCAGGATCGAGGGAGAGCGGGTCATCGCGGCGGTTCGGCTCGTTGATGGCGTCGGCGTTTCCTTGAAGCGCTCTATCTTCGACAACGGCAGGCTTGGCAACCGTCGCCCGGCGGAGATCGGCTTGCGGTCGTCGCGGTTGATTTCCGCCGGCTGATGTGCGCGCAATCGCGCTCGACGCCGTCCCCGGCGAAGCGAACGCCGGTTCGCGGAGGGCGGCGCGTCGACACAGAGCTTCAGAGCGGCGGTCAAGCCGACGATGCAGGGGAGGATAATCGATGCGGGTGTTGCAACCTGAGGGATGGGCCAAGCCGCGGGGCTTTTCGCACGGCGTGGCGTTCAACGGTCCGGGGCAGTGGCTGGTGCTGGCCGGCCAGACCGGCACCAACGATCAGGGCGAATACGAATCGGACGATCTGGCGGCGCAAGTCGGCGCCGCGTTGCGGCGCGTGACGCGGCTGCTGGCGGAGGCCGGGGCGGGTCCTGAGCACATCGTCCGGCTGACCTGGTATCTCACCAGCCGAGCCGATTACGAAGCCGCCGGCGCCGGCATCGCGGCGGCGTGGAAGGACACCCTCGGGCGGCATTTTCCGCCGTCGACGCTGCTCTATATCGGCGGCCTGGTCGATCCCCGCGCCAACGTGGAGCTCGAGGTGACGGCCTTCGTGCCGGCGCGGTGACGGGGCTGCGGCGTCGTCCGGGTCATCAGCCTTGCGGATGCTTGCCAGGGCGGCCGGTTTCGGCCAATGAGCCGCCAGCTTTTGCAAGGAGTTTCGTTCGATGACCCAGCGCTCGACCTCGGCCGATTTCGTCACCGCCTTCGCGACCGGATGGCCGGAGAATCAGCCCGACGTGATGATTCTTTCGCTGACCACGCAGAAGGGCGTGCAGGATTTCGCCCTGACCAAGGAGCAGGCCCTGCTGGTGGCGAAGACGATGAAGCGCACCGCCACCGCGCTGGCGGCGCCGAAGCAGCGGGCGTGACGGCTCGCGCGGTGGGGAAGCCAAGGGCGGCGCCGGGGTGCCGCCCTGACACGCGAATCCGAGACGCCAGCCTGAAACGCAAAAACCGGGCTCCTTGCGGAGCCCGGTTCTGCAATACGGCTCAGACGAGCAGTATCGATTAACCGACGTTGACCGACGACTCGATCGCGGCGGTCTTGCCGTTCCAGTACTTCGGGAACCAGGTGGTGTTGCTCAGGAGAGCGAAGTGCACCAGGATCGCGATCACGGTGACGCTGCCGAGCAGGAGCGGAAGGCCGACGGTCGGCTTCACAACGGTCCAGATACGAGCTTGATTCATATTTGATACTCCTTAGGGCAGCTAATTAGTGCAGCCAGGGCGAGTAAACGTAGGCGAGGAAGTGCGCGACGATCGCGATCGCACCGAAGATGCGGGTGCCGTCGATCACGTGCTTGTGGAGCTCTTCCGACTCCTCGACCGTCAGGCCGGTCAGCGTCTTGTCAGCCATTTTGAGACCTCATAATGGGTTTTCTGCCATCGCCGAGCCGCGGTGCGGCCCTCGATGGCGCGCATATTGACCGGCCCGCCTGGTCCGGACATTGAGCAGGAACAAATTTTCGTGAGCGCCGCGTGATCCGTTGGTCGCAGAGCGGTATCAGGATCACGCTTGCTCTCGGGGGCGGCCAGTGGGAATCGGCGGTCCGTGGAGCGGTGTCGCGAGAAGCGGCGGACGCCTGCGATGGCGCCGGGTGGGCGTGCTGGGTGCCGGAGTTGAATGTCTCGGGGGTTGGTGAGCGCGGAGGGACTCGAACCCTCGACCCCATGATTAAAAGTCACGTGCTCTACCGGCTGAGCTACGCGCTCACGTGAGGCGCTGTGTAGGGGGCGGGGCCGGCGGGGTCAATACCCGCGGTGGCCGCAGTCGCCTCCGTGTAAGCCGAATTGGCTCAAGCCCACAGCTATTTATCGTGTCTTCCTCGCGCAACCATTCAGCTTGCGAGGGGCGTCGCGCCGCGCGGTTACGCGTCGCGGTGCAGCTCCGACGCGACCTTCTGCTGCGCCGGGATCGCGGTCGGCAGTGCGACGGGGCGCAGGCCGATCAATTCGGCGGTCCGCACCGCGGTCGCGGTCCACCAGCCGAACTGGTTGATTCGCGAGTTCTCCAGAATCGCGATCGCGACCGCCGCCAGGAACGGCAGGCTCTGCAGCACCAGCACGCCGGCGAAGATGTAGATCTCGGTGATCTGGATGTTGCTGTTGGAGACCACCAGAATCGCGGCGCCGATCAGCAGCAGCACGCCGATCACGGCTTCCCAGAACGCTTGGAATTCGACCGACATCATCGTCAGCCCGCCCTTGGAGGTGCGGGCGAAGGCGAGATGCTCGGTGATCAGGCCCTGGGCGACGGCGCGGGACACCGTCCATTGCACCGACATCGCCGCGATCATCGCGCCGAACATCTGCGGCACCCCGACCTTGACCCGCAGCCGGTACAGCACCAGGAAGTGCGCCAGCGTCACGATGAAGGAGGCGATGATCGGCAGGGTCAGGATCTTGTCGGGAATCGCGATGTCGGCGAAGGCGACGATCGGCACCCAGATCAGGTTGAGAATCGCCACCACCACGCCGAGGCTCTCGGCGCCGAGCCAGTTCAGCCAGCCTACGCCGAATTCACGGCGCTGGTCGCGGCTGAGGCGGCTGTTGCCGGGCATGAAGCGGCGCCAGTGCTTCTTGATGATCTGGAAGCCGCCATAGGCCCAGCGATGGCGCTGCTTCTTGAACGCCTCGTAGGTGTCCGGCAGCAGGCCGAAGCCGTAGCGGGTGTTGGTGTAGTGCGTGAGCCAGCCGTGCTCCATGATCTCGAGGCCGAGATCGGAGTCCTCGCAGATGGTGTCGCTCGACCAGCCGCCGGCCATGTCCATCGCGGCGCGCCGGATCAGGCACATCGTGCCGTGCACGATGATGCCGTTGTATTCGTTGCGCTGCACCATGCCGATGTCGAAGAACCCGGCATATTCGCCGTTCATGATGTAGTGCATCAGCGAGCGGTCGCCGTCGCGATGCTCCTGCGGCGCCTGCACCAGGCCGACCCGCGGATCATCGAACGCCGGGACGAGGTCCTTCAGCCAGTCCGGCGTCACCACATAGTCGGCGTCGATGATGCCGATGATCTCGGCGTCCGCCGCGGTTCGCTCCATCGCGATCCGCAGTGCGCCGGCCTTGAAGCCTTTGACCTTCTGGGCGTTGATGAACTTGAAGCGTTCGCCGAGTTCGCGGCAGTGATCCCGGATCGGATCGGTGAAGGCGGCGTCGGGCGTGTTGTTGATGATCACCACGACTTCAAAGTTCGGGTAGTCGAGCCGCGCCAGCGCATCGAGCGTCTGCTTCAGCATCTCCGGCGGTTCGAAATAGGCCGGGACGTGGATCGACACCTTCGGGGCCTTGATCGGTTCGCCGCTGGCCAGCGCGGCCGCACGCTTGGCTTCCTGCGCGTCGGTGAGGGCGCGGGTGATCAGCCGGCGCGGCTTGCGGCCGAACGCGACGGCCGCGATCTCCTCGACCCGGGCGAGTGCGATCGCCACCAGCGGCACCAGCAGGATCATGCCCAGCGTCAGCGCGAAAGCCGAGCCGAACAGGAAGTAGTGTCCGTTCCAATAGGCGAACACCGTCGCGGCCCAGGCGCCGGCGCCGTGGGCGGCGGCCGACAGCAGCAGCGTCTGCATCGCCGTCGGGGCGGCGAGCTGCAGAATCGGCAGCGACAGCAGGATGCCGACCAGCAGCGCGATGCCGGCCAGCTTCCAGTAGTTCGGATCGACCACCGGGCCGGTCCAGGCGAATTTCGGCTGGCGTGAGGCGTCGAGGAAGCCCCAATACGGACCGACGCCGCCCTCGAAGAACTTCCAGGGCTGATCGATCGCTTCGACGATGTTGTACTCCATGCCGACGGCGTCGGCGCGGCTGACGAAGTTGCGCAGCGTCACCGCCTGTTCGAACTGGCCGGGCACCGCGGCCTTGCGATTGTAGCCGGCGCTCGGCCAGCCGAATTCGGCGATCACGATGCGCTTGCCGGGGAAGGCGTCGCGCAGCTTCTGATAGATGATCATCGCCTGGTCGACCGCCTGCTTGGCGGAAAAGCCTTCCCAGTAGGGCAGGATGTGCGCGGCGATGAAGTCGACCGACGAGGCGAGCTCGGGATGCTCGAGCCAGATGTTCCAGATTTCGCCAGACGTAACCGGCGCTTTGACCTGAGACTTCACGCGCTGGATCAGCCGGGTCAGCCGCCGGACGTTGTTCTCGGCGGTCGCCCACCGCACCGCTTCGTCGCGCTTGTCGGCCGGCTGCGCTTCGGCGTCGCGCATCCGCTGGTTTTCTTCGGCCACCAGCCGGTAGCGCTCTTCGTCGCTGAGCCCGAGGTTTTCGAGCGGGATCTGGTCGCCGCGGTACACCGTCTCGTTGCCGACCACGATGCCGCTGACATTGGCATTGTGCTTGGCAAGGTCGATCGCCGCCTGGATCTCGCGCTCGTTGCGGGTGACGTCCTTGTCGATCCAGGCGCCGACATTGACCTTGAGGCCGAACTCGTTGGCGATCGGCGGCACCATCTCCGGGCCGCCGGTCGACGAATACAGACGGACGGCGCGGGTTTGCGGCGCCAGCTTCTTGAGGTCGGAGCGGATCCGCTCGGCGGTCGGGAAATTGTCGACGTCCGGATGACCGGAGCCGTCGAACGGCGCGTAGGACACGCTCGGCAGGATGCCGGTGAAATCGGCGGCTTGTTGTTTCTCCCGAAGGAGGCCCCAGAGCCCGGCGTGTGCGGCAGTGACGAGAAACAGAACGGCGACGACGACGCGCATCGCGACTAAACCATAAGGGGCCAGGTTGGCAGGTGGACTAACCCGTCCCCGAGGTCCGTCCACAGCGTCGGCGCATCACGGTTGCGATGCGTCCGGTGTCCAAGCAACTCGGCCGACCCCATGGCGAATTGAGGGCGTCCGGCGACCAAACCCGATAAATTCCCGATCGTTCCCGCGCGGTGGCGCTATTTCGCGGGAGCGGGCGCCGGAGTCGCCGGTTGCTGAGCGGGCGCCTGCGCCGGCTTGGCGGCCGGTCCCGGCGGCGTCGCGGCGGCTGCCGCGGGCTGCTGCTGGGCGGTCGGATTGATCCAGCATGCGTGTACGCGTCCGCTCAGGCTGTCCGGAGATTTCGGATCGATGGGACCGGATCGCACGACGCACCTGAACGCCGCCTGAATGTGGCCGGTCGGGCAGCCGAAACGGTCGTACATGTCGAGGTGGCGGAACGCGGTGTCGAGGTCGTCGCGCCACATCAGCACCACGACGCGGCGGCCGAGCCAGACGCATTCCGGATTGCCGGCGGGACCATTGATCGCCTGCGCGGCCTCGGCGAATTCGTCGGTCTTGCGCTGGCTTTCCTTGAGGGCGTCGGCGGTGGACTGAGTCGCCTGGTTGTTAGTGGTCGCCGGAGGCTTGGCGGTCTGGTCCTGGGCGCGCAGATCGCCGCTCTGGGCGATCGCGCCGCCGATCCCGATCGACAAGGCAAGGCCGGTCAAGGCCAGGCAACGCAGCATCGCGTTCCGGAACTCAAGGAAAACTCGTCGCATCGTGTCCCCGATCTCGTTGCCGGGCCATCGCGGCACCGGTCCCATCCACCTGATGCCGCTCGAATTCGTCGCCGATAGGGCGTGGCCCTCGGCAGAATCCCATGACGGACATTTTGGATTTTGTCCAGCAATGGCAGTTGGTCATTCGGTGCATGGCGACCAATTGATGGCGGACGATCGACGGTCGCAGCGGTGCCGGGAGCGGGCGGTGCGTAAGGCGGCCTTGGCAGATCGATCGCGAGCGGCTAATCGACGGGACCCTTTTGCAACGGACGGAATTAAAATCCTTGCGCACGCCGCTGCTGTTGATCCCGATTTCGTTGGCCGTGATCTTCGGCGTGTGGTGGTGGATCGCCACGCCGATCACACTCGAACGCGCGCCGCTCGAGGCCGACTCGAAATTGGAATGCGTGTCCTACGCGCCGTTTCGCGGCACGCAGACGCCGCTCGATCCGACCACGCATATCGATGCCGAGCAGATCGCCCAGGACATGGCGCAGCTCGCCAAGATCTCGAATTGCGTCCGGACCTATTCGATCGATAACGGCCTCGACCAGCTGCCGCCGCTCGCCGCCAAGGTCGGGCTGAAGGTGCTGCAGGGCATCTGGCTGTCCAACGACCGCTCGAAGAACTTGGCGCAGATCGCCACCGCGGTCGGCCTCACCAAGGCCTATCCGGACGTGATCACCGGTCTGGTCGTCGGCAACGAGGTGTTGCTGCGCGGCGAGATGACCGCAGCAGATCTCGCCGCCACCATCCGCCTGGTGAAAGCGCAGGCCAAGGTGCCGGTGACTTACGCCGACGTCTGGGAGTACTGGCTGCGCAACCGCGAGATCTACGACGCGGTGGATTTCGTCACCATTCACATCCTGCCGTACTGGGAGGACATGCCGGTCCGCGCCCGCTACGCCGCCAACCACGTCGATGCGATCCGCAAGCAGGTCGCGGTGGCGTTTCCGGGCAAGGAGATCCTGATCGGCGAGACCGGCTGGCCGAGCGCCGGCCGGATGCGCGAGGGCGCGCTGCCGTCGCTCACCAATCAGGCGCGGGTGGTGTCCGAGATCCTCACCCTCGCCAAGCGCGAGCATTTCCGCGTCAACCTGATCGAAGCCTACGACCAGCCGTGGAAGCGCAATCTCGAAGGCACCGTCGGCGGCTATTGGGGGCTGATCGACGCCGACAACCGCGCCTTGAAGTACCCGGCCGGCGAGCCGATCAGCAACTTCCCGCAGTGGAAGCTGGCGATGGCGGCGGGCATGGCGCTCAGCCTGGCGGTGTTCGTCACCGCGATGCTGACGCTGCGCCGGCGGCCGTGGTCGCCGCGTCTGGTGTCGTGGCTGGCGGTTGGCACCTCTGCCACCGTGGCGGGAATTCTTCTCGGCGTGGCGGTCGACAAGCTGTTGGTCGAAAGCTACGGCGCTGGGCGCTGGGCGCAATGGGGCCTGCTGCTCGCCAGCGGCATTTTGACGCCGATCCTCGCCGCGCGCGCACTGATGTCCGGCCGGTCGATCCCGACCTTTCTCGACCTGTTCGGGCCAAAGGAAGATCGTTCGCGTTCGCTGACGACCTGGGCGCTCGGCCTGTCGGTCGCGGTGACCGTGCTGATCGCCGCCCAGACCGCGCTCGGCTTCACCTTCGATCCGCGCTACCGGGATTTCCCGTTCGCGTCGCTGACCATGGCGGTGATGCCGCTGTTCCTGCTGATGCTGCTGAACCGGCCGCAACAGGGGCCGCGGCCGATCGCCGAGGCCTCGTTCGCCGGGCTGTTCGTCGCCTGTGCGCTGTACACGGTGTTCAACGAGGGGCCGAAGAACTGGCAGTCGCTGTGGACCTGCGCGGTCTATGCGATGCTGGCGCTCACGCTGTGGCGGGCGCGGGTCGCGCAAACCCCAAAATGAGCAGGCCGATCGCGATCCCCGACAGCGCGATGTTGTAGAGCACGATGCCGAATCCGGCGCAGATCAGTCCGCCGGTCAGCAGCACGATCGACGGCCGGATGAAGTGCAGCGTGGCGATCACCAGCGCGGCGATGCCGAAGACCGAATTCTGAAACAGATAGGTCATCAGCATCCGGGACTTGCACAGCATCGAGCGCAGCCCGGCGTCGCACGCCAGGGCCACGGTCGACAGTTCGATGGCGAGGTAGCGCAGATACAGCGCATAGCCGACGGTCGAGAACCCGACGATCAGCAGGAACTGCACCTGGTACGGCGTGAGGCGGAACGGTTTCTTCTTCATGGCGTGACTATGCTGCGCTTCGGGATGTCGGACAAGCTGATGCGACCGGGCGACGGCCGCCGGGGCTTTTAGCGGATCCCGAGGATCGACGACAGGGTGGACTGCCGCTGCGGTGGCGGCTCTTGGGGCGGCGCCGGAGGCGGCGGCGGTTCGGGCGTCTGCAGAGTGACGCGTTCGCGAGTCCGCCGCACCGGACGCTGGGGCGCCTGCTGCGGCGCCGCCGCGGGCGCGATCATCGGCAGTCGCTGGCCGTCATACACCGAGGCTTCGCAGCCGCGGTCGGCGGCGCCGAGCGCCGCACAGACTTTGGCGGCGGCCGCAGCATCCGCGATCGGGCCCGCCACCAAGCGCAACTGCGTGGCGTTGCCGTTCTCTTTGATCATGATGATCGGCTGTAGGCCCTTCAGTGCCTTCTGGGTTTTCGACAGCTTGCGCCACAGCCCGCGCAGGCCCTCGACCGTATTGGCGGTGCCGAGATCGACGCCGAATTCGGTGCGCGGCGCCGGGGTCTCCTCGACAGCCTCCGGTTCCTCGGCGGGCTCCTGCGTCGCCGCTTTGGCCTCCTGCAGTCTGGCTGCGCCCGGATCGGGGGGCGCCAGGATCGAACGCGACGGCATCAGCGGCGTGCTCGAGATCATCGCCGCGCTGGCGTTCTGAACCGTCGGCTTCTCCGCCGGGGCTGGCTCGAGCCGGACCCTGTCGTGGCGAGGTTTGTCCTGAGATTTCTCGGCCACCGCCTTGTCTTCCGTCGGCTTTTTGGCCTCGGCGGTGGGGGGCGGAGAGCCATGGGCAGGCGCAGCAGGCGCCTCGTCTGGCTTGGCCTGCGGCAGCGGCACCGCCTCGGACTGCACCGCGACCGTGACCGGCGTGATCGCGGATGCAGGCGGTTCGATCGCCCCGAGCTTCCGGGGCGGCGGCGAGGCGACATTCGGTTTCGCTTCGACCGCGGCGACCGTCGGGGCGATCGGCGCCGGCTCCTTGGGCGGAATCTCCGGCAGCGGCGCAGCCGCGGCGCGGTCGGCCGGCTTGTCCGAGCCGGCGTGAGGTCTGGTCGCGCCCGCCTGCACCCGCGCGATCGACCCGGTGACCGAATCCAGACCCTGTTCGAGACTGCCGACCCGCGCGAACAACCGGTCGCGGTCGCTGTTGAGCGACTCGATCGCCGCCGTCAGCCGGCTGGTCGCGGTCTGGGTGTCCTTGGCGAGCCGCTGGACCATCTGCGACTGCTGGGCGACGTCGGCCGCAACCGTCTGATCGCGGCGGCGATCCGTGACGTTCTGGACTGCCATGATGGCGATCACCACCGCCCCGAGTGATGCCGCCGCCCACGACCCCAGCCGCCATTTTTCCTGGCTGTCGAGCGGGTCCTCGTCCGCCAGCAGACGCGTCAGCCAGCCGCCCGACTCCTCGGTCGCGAAGCTGTCTGCCAGATCGTCGGTCTTTCTGGCCATCGGAAGGTCTCAAAGCCCAAGGCGCTAGGCGCGAATCACCTCGCCAAGAGTATCAGGGAATTGTCGTTTTCAGGTGGGCCGCGCCGGCTGCGGCGACCGGAAAGCGATTTCCACTTCGCCGCAAAACGCTCTATGACGGCCGCATCAGCAAATCACGGATGTTGGAATGACTGCCAGAACCAGCCTGACGATCGTGCTTGCCGCGGGCGAGGGCACGCGGATGCGATCTTCGCTGCCGAAGGTGTTGAACCCGGTCGCCGGCCGTTCGCTGCTCGCGCATGTGCTGAGCGCGGCGCCGCACGGTGGTCAAGACCGGCTGGCGGTGGTGATCGGCCCGGATCATCAGGCGGTCGGCGCCGAGGCGAAGCGGGTTCGTCCCGACGCGGCGACCTTCGTGCAGGCCGAGCGGCTCGGCACCGCGCACGCGGTCCTGGCGGCGCGCGAGGCGATCGCCGCCGGCGCCGACGATGTGCTGATCGCGTTCGGCGACACGCCGCTGATCTCGGCCGAGACCTTCGGCCGGCTGCGCGAGCCGCTCCGCAACGGGGCCGCGCTGGTGGTGCTCGGTTTCCGCGCGGCCGATCCGACCGGCTATGGCCGGCTGGTGGTCGAGAACGGCGATCTGGTCGCGATCCGCGAGCAGGCCGACGCCAGCGAGGCCGAGCGCGCGATCACGCTGTGCAACGCCGGCGTGATGGCGATCGACGGCAAGGTCGCGCTCGACGTGCTCGGCAAGATCGGCAACGCCAACGCCAAGGGCGAGTACTATCTGACCGACGCGGTCGGAATCGTTCGCGACCTCGGCCTGAGCGCCAGCGTGATCGAGACCGGCGAGGACGAGGTCCGCGGCATCAACACCAAGGCGCAGCTCGCCGAGGCCGAGACCGTGATGCAGACTCGCCTTCGTCAGGCGGCGATGGCGGCGGGCGTGACGCTGATCGCGCCGGAGACCGTGTATCTTGCGGTGGATACGACGTTCGGCAGGGACGTGGTGATCGAGCCGTTCGTGGTGATCGGTCCCGGCGTGTCGATCGGCGACGGCGCGGTGATCCATTCGTTCTCGCACCTTGCCGAGGCCAAGATCGGCAGCAAGGCGCAGGTCGGGCCCTATGCGCGGTTGCGGCCGGGCACCTCGCTCGGCGACGGCGCCAAGATCGGCAATTTCGTCGAGACCAAAGCGGCGCAGATCGATGCCGGCGCCAAGGTCAATCATCTCACCTATATCGGCGACGCCCATATCGGACCGTCCGCTAATATCGGGGCAGGGACCATCACCTGCAATTACGACGGCTTCGGCAAGCACAAGACCGAGATCGGCGCCGGGGCCTTCGTGGGCTCGAACTCGTCGCTGGTCGCGCCGGTGAAGATCGGCGCCGGCGCCTATATCGGGTCCGGCTCGGTGATCACCAAGGACGTGCCGGACGACGCGCTGGCGGTCGAACGCAACGAGCAACGCACCCGCGACGGCTGGGCCAAGCGTTTCCGCGACGCCAAATCGCGCGACCGCAAGCCGAAGGCGCACTGATGCCGAGGTTGGCTTAACCTTGTCTCAAATCGCAATAATTGTTGACTACCAAGGCCTTCGCAGAAGCCGCTAAGACAGCATGGGCGCCGTGATCGAGCGGCGCGAGGGGGATTCCAACCGCATGTGCGGCATCATCGGCATTTTGGGACGTGGACCGGTCGCCGAGCAACTGGTCGATTCGTTGAAGCGGCTCGAATACCGCGGCTATGACTCGGCAGGTGTCGCGACGCTGGAAGGCGCCGAGCTGGTGCGCCGCCGCGCCGAAGGCAAATTGAAGAATCTGGAGGCGGTGCTGAAGAAGCAGCCGCTCGCCGGTCATGCCGGTATCGGCCACACCCGGTGGGCGACGCACGGCAAGCCGAACGAGGCCAACGCCCATCCGCATGCTGCCGGCAGCGTCGCGGTGGTCCACAACGGCATCATCGAGAACTTCCGCGAACTGCGTGACGAGCTCGAAGCGCACGGTGCGAAATTCACAAGCGAAACCGATACCGAGGTGGTGGCCCATCTGGTCGACTCGCAGCTGAAGAAAGGCGCCACGCCGGCCGGGGCGGTGAAGGCGGCGCTGCCGAAACTGCGCGGCGCGTTCGCGCTGGCGTTCCTGTTCAAGGGCCACGACGACCTGATGATCGGCGCCCGCAAGGGCTCGCCGCTGGCGATCGGCTATGGCGACGGCGAGATGTATCTCGGCTCGGATGCGATCGCGCTGGCGCCGCTCACCGACGACATCAGCTATCTGGACGACGGTGACTGGGTGGTTCTGCACCGCTCCGGGGCGGAAGTCCGCGACGCCAAGGGCGATGTGGTTCAGCGCGACGTGATGAAGTCGGGCGCGTCGTCGTTCGTGGTCGACAAGGCGAACTACCGCCACTTCATGGCCAAGGAGATCCACGAGCAGCCCGAGGTCGTCGGCCATACGCTGGCGCGCTATCTCGACATGGCGAGCGAGCGGATCGCGCTGCCGATGAAGCTGCCGTTCGACTTCAAGGACGTGCAGCATCTGTCGATCTCGGCCTGCGGCACCGCCAATTACGCCGGCTATGTCGCGAAATACTGGTTCGAGCGGTTCGCGCGGCTGCCGGTCGAAATCGATATCGCCTCCGAGTTCCGCTACCGCGAGGCACCGCTGCATCGCGGCGACCTGGCGATCTTCATCTCGCAGTCCGGCGAGACCGCCGACACGCTGGCAGCGCTGCGTTACGCCAAGGAGCAGGGACTGCACACCTTGTCCGTGGTCAACGTCCCGACCTCGACCATCGCCCGCGAAAGCGAGGTGGTGATGCCGACCCTGGCCGGGCCCGAGATCGGCGTCGCCTCCACCAAGGCGTTCACCTGCCAGCTCACGGCGCTCGCAGCACTCGCGGTCGCCGCCGGACGGGCGCGCGGTACCTTGAGCGATGCCGACGAGGCCAAGCTGGTGCACGGCCTGATCGAATTGCCGCGGCTGATGGCGGCGGCGCTGACCCACGAGCCGCAGATCGAGCGGCTGGCCCGCCACATCGCCAAAGCCCAGGACGTGCTGTATCTCGGCCGCGGCACGTCCTATCCGCTGGCGCTGGAAGGCGCGCTGAAGCTGAAGGAGATCTCCTACATCCATGCCGAAGGCTATGCGGCCGGCGAACTGAAGCACGGACCGATCGCGCTGATCGACGAGAAGATGCCGGTCGTGGTGATCGCGCCATACGACCGCGTGTTCGAGAAGACCGTCTCCAACATGCAGGAGGTGGCGGCCCGCGGCGGCCGGATCATCCTGATGACCGACGCCAAGGGCGCGGAGGAGGCCACCGTCGAATCGCTGGTGACGATCGTGATGCCGGACATGGCGGCGGCGTTCACGCCGATGGTCTATGCCGTTCCGGTGCAACTGCTGGCCTACCATACTGCCGTGGTGATGGGCACCGACGTCGATCAGCCGCGCAATCTGGCGAAGTCGGTGACCGTCGAATAGGCAATTTGACGCGTCGCGGCTGTCTGTCCACACCGCCGGTTGTTGCCCGGCCGCCGACCCCCTATATCTGGCTCCGAGGCAGGGCGCCGACGTGCCGCGATCGACACTGGCCGGGTCGTTTCGATCGCACACTCCATTGGAGCTCTGTTACATTGCAAGTCGCGTCGGGCCGCTGGCCGCGACGCCGGTAGCACCGACCTGGACTCCTGATGAACGACAAGCTGTCGCCCCCACCCGGTGAGACCCCGCAGGACCCGCCGCGCGGCGTGATGGCGCGGGTCCGGAACTATTTCCTGACCGGGCTGATCGTAGCCGGGCCGGTGCTGATCACCTTCTACCTGACCTGGTGGTTCGTGAACTGGGTCGACGGCTTCGTTCGGCCGCTGATTCCGCCGGACTATCGCCCCGAAACCTATCTGCCGTTTGCGCTGCCTGGATCGGGCCTGGTGATCGCCTTCGTGGCGCTGACGTTGCTCGGCTTCCTGACCGCCAATCTGATCGGCCGCACCCTGGTCGACCTCGGCGAGCGGCTGCTCGGCCGGATGCCGGTGGTGCGCGCGATCTATCGCGGCCTGAAGCAGGTGTTCGAGACGCTGTTTTCCGGCAGCGGCAACAGCCTGCGCAAGGTCGGGCTGGTCGAATTCCCGTCGCCGGGGATGTGGTCGATTGTGCTGATCTCGCTGCCGCCGAACAAGGAAGTGGCGACCAAGATTCCGAGCCAGGACGAGCACATCTCGGTGTTCCTGCCGTGCGCGCCCAACCCGACCACCGGGTTCTTCTTCTACGTGCCGCGGCACAAGGTGATCCCGGTCGACATGAGCGCCGAGGAAGCCGCGACGCTGATCATGTCGGCGGGCGTGGTGCAGCCGGGGTCCGATCCGCAGAAGAAGATCGCCGCACTGGCCGCGACCGCGCTGGCCGCCAAGAAGGCCCGCGATCCCGGCGAGCCGGAATCGGCGTTCTCGCGCCGACGGGTCAAGCCGCCGGAAAAGGCGCCCGACAAGGTCGAGTAGTTAGACTTCATCTCCACATTCGTCATTCCGTGGCGCTCACGCAGTGAACGAACCCGGAATCTCGACATGTTCTGCGTGCGACTACGTTCCACTAACTTCGGGATTCCGGGTTCGCGAGCTGCGCTCGCGCCCCGGAATGACGCTCGGTAACTAACCAGCTCCCAGCAGCGGGATCGCTTCGTCGCGCTCGTAGAGATACAGCAGGCAGCGCAGCGCTTCGCCGGAGGTGCCGTCGAGCTTCGGATTGTCCTTGAGGATCCGCAGCGCCTCGTCGCGCGCCTGGGTGATGAGCTGGGCGTGGACTTCGGAGCGCGCGATGCGGTAGCCGGGCAGGCCGCTCTGCCTTGTGCCGAGCACGTCGCCTTCGCCGCGCAGCTTGAGGTCTTCCTCGGCGATCCGGAAACCGTCGGTGGTGTCGCGGATCACCCGCAGCCGCGCCGCGGAGAGCTCGCCCAGCGGCTCGCGAAACAGCAGCAGACAGGTCGAGGCTTCGCTGCCGCGACCGACCCGGCCGCGGAGCTGATGCAATTGCGCCAGGCCGAAGCGTTCGGCGTTCTCGATCACCATGATGCTGGCTTCGGGCACGTCGACGCCGACCTCGACCACCGTGGTGGCGACCAGCACGCTGATCTCGCCGCGCGCGAACTGGCCCATGACATGGTCCTTGTCGCTGCCGCGCATCCGTCCGTGCACCAGCCCGACTTGGTGGTCGCCGAAGCGCTGTCGCAACGACTCGAAACGCTGTTCGGCATCGGTCAGTTTGACGTTCTCGGATTCCTCGACCAGCGGGCAGATCCAGTAAACCCGCTTGCCGGCGGCGATGGCGCGGCCGATGCCGTCGATGACTTCGGGCAGCCGGGTATCGGACAGCGTGCGGGTGTCGATCGGCTGGCGGCCGGCGGGCTTCTCGCGCAGTTCCGAGACGTCCATGTCGCCGAAATAGGTCAGCACCAGCGTGCGCGGGATCGGCGTCGCGCTGAGCACCAGCACATCGACATCGGCGCCCTTGCTGGTCAGTGCCAATCGTTCGCGGACGCCGAAGCGATGCTGTTCGTCGACCACCGCGAGCGCCAGCGATTTGTAGATGACGTCGTCCTGGATCAGCGCGTGGGTGCCGACCAGAAAGTCGATCTCGCCGGCGGCAAGCCGCTCCAGGATCTCGCGGCGCTCTTTGCCCTTCTCGCGGCCGGTGAGGATCGCGACCTGCATGCCGGCGCGTTCGGCCAGCGGCGCGATGGTTTTGATGTGCTGGCGGGCGAGGATTTCGGTCGGTGCCATCAGCGCCGCCTGCTTGCCGGCCTCGGCCACCGCCGCAGCGGCCAGCAGCGCCACCACGGTCTTGCCGCTTCCGACGTCGCCCTGCAGCAGCCGCAGCATCCGCACCGGCTGCAGCAGATCCTCGGCGATCGCCGCGGCGGCCTGCTGCTGCGAATTGGTCAGCGCGTAGGGCAGCGCGTCGATGATCTTGTGGCGCAGCCGATCGTCGCCGGCGTTGCGACTGCCGGCGGGGCGACGGAGCTGCGCCCGCACCAATGCCAGCGCCAGCTGCCCGGCGAGCAGTTCGTCATAGGCCAGCCGCGACCAATAAGGCCCCTCGGGCAGAATGTCGGTCGGTTGATCCGGGATGTGGACATGCTTCAGAGCATCGGCGAACGACGGAAACCGGCAGCGCCGCAGCACCTCGGGGCTGATCCATTCCGGCAGCGCCGGCAGCTTAGTCAGCGCCTGCGCCACCGCGCGGCGCAGCGAGCCGATCGCCAGCCCCTCGGTCAGCGGATACACCGGATCGATCTGCGGCAGCTTGGCGAAGCCTTCCTCGTCGACGACGCGGTCGGGATGCACGATCTGCAGCGTGCCGTCGTAGAGCTGGCCGGTGCCGGAGACGTAGCGCTTGGCGCCGACCGGCAGCAGCTTCTGCACATAGTCCGGCTTGGCGCGGAAAAACGTCAGCACCACGTCGCCGGTGTCGTCGCTGGCATAGACCAGATACGGCGCGCGTGAACGGCCCGGCGGCGGCGCGCGGTGGCGGTCGACCGTGACCTCCAGCGTCACCACCGTCCCCGGCACCGCGTCGCGAATCTTCGGCCGGGCGCGGCGGTCGATCACGCTGGTCGGCAGATGCAGCAGCAGATCGGCCAGCCGCGGGGTGTCGTCGCGATCCAGCAGATAGCGGAACAGCTTGTCCTGTTTCGGTCCGACCCCGGTCAGGCTGGTGACGGGGGCGAACAGCGGATTGAGCAGAGCAGGGCGCATCGAACCAAGGCGGGTGGATGGCGGTTGGCCCGCAGCGTTGGCCGCATTTGCGGCCGATTGCAATGCGTCCGTGCAGGCTGACAGCGGCGTTTGCGACCGCTATATGAACCGCGCCCGGCACGTCCGGGCTTTCGGCGTTGAGGTGGATTTCGACATGACGGGGACGACACGGTCGAGCGGCGGGCTCGACGACCGCCGCAAGCGGCTTCTGTTCCGCTGCTGGCATCGCGGCACGCGCGAGATGGATCTGATTCTCGGCCAGTTCGCCGACGCCGAGATCGGCACGCTCTCGGAGGCCGAACTCGACGAGCTGGAGCGGCTGATCGAGGTCAACGACCACGATCTCTACGCCGCCGTCGCCGGCGGCGACACGCTGCCGGCCGAGTTCAAGGGCGGGCTGTTCGAGCGAATCAAGACCTACGGCCATCAGGACGGCGCCGCATGAAGACTCCAAGCAGGTCGCCTGCGGACCAGCTTGCCCCCGGCAAGGCGCTGACCTTCGCCAACGTCGCCGAGGGCGCCGAGGGGCTGATCATCGCCGATCTGGCCCGCGCGGTCGCGGCCAAGCCGAAGGCGCCGGCGGTCAGTCTGGCGGTGATCTGCCGCGACGGCCCGCGGATGCAGCAGCTTGCGCGCAGCCTGGAGTTCTTCGCGCCCGACCTCGAGGTGCTGCAGTTCCCGGCGTGGGACTGCCAGCCCTACGACCGCGTCTCGCCGCACGCCGGGATCCTGGCGCAGCGCGTCACCACGCTGGCGAAGCTGTCGCGGCTGACCGGCAGCGACAAGCCGCTGATCGTGCTGACCACGGTCAACGCCGCCGTGCAGCGGGTGCCGGTGCGCGAGATCGTCGCCGCGCAGGCGCTGTCGGTCGCCCCCGGCAACGTCGTGCCGATGGATTCGATCGTCGCCTGGCTCGAACACAACGGCTACAGCCGCGCCTCGACGGTGCGCGAGGCCGGCGAATACGCTGTGCGCGGCGGCATCCTCGATCTGTTTCCGGCCGGCCTCGACCAGCCGGTGCGGTTCGACTTCTTCGGCGACCAGCTCGAATCGATCCGCACCTTCGACGCCGAGACCCAGCGCACGCTGCACACCATGCGCGGCCTGGATCTGGTCCCGGTGTCGGAATTCCAGCTCGTCACCGAAACCATCCGCCGGTTCCGGATGGGCTATGTCGCCACCTTCGGCGCGCCGAGCCCGGACGACCAGCTCTACGCCGCGGTCAGCGAAGGCCGCCGCCATCCCGGCATGGAGCACTGGCTGCCGCTGTTCCAGGAGCGGATGGAGACGCTGTTCGACTACCTGAAAGCGACGCCGGTCGCGATCGAGCCGCAGAGCGAAGACGCCGCGCGCGAGCGCTTCAAGCAGATCGCCGACTACTACGATGCCCGCCGCGAGGCGATGGATCAGCCCGGCTCCGGCGCGATCTACAAGCCGCTGCCGCCGGACCAGCTCTATCTCACCGACAGCGAGTGGACCGCGCGGCTGGAAGGCGTGCCGCTGGCGCGGCTGACGCCGTTCGCGCTGCCGGAGGACACCAGCGATGTGATCGATGCCGGCGCACGGGCCGGGCGCAACTTCGCGCCGGAGCGGACGGACGCCAACGTCAACGTGTTCGAGACCTTGGTGGCGCACGTCTACGCGCTGCAGGCCGCGCGCAAGAAGGTGGTGATCGCGCTGTGGAGCGAAGGCTCGCGCGACCGCATGGCGAGCATGCTGAAGGACCACAAGCTGGTCGCGCTCACCAGCGTCAACTCCTGGCGCACCGTGCAGGCGACGCCGCGCAACGAGACCATGCTGGCGGTGGTCGGGCTGGAGGCCGGGTTCGAGACCGCCGCCTTCGCGGTGATCACCGAGCAGGACGTGCTCGGCGATCGCCTGGTGCGCCAGCGCAAGGCCAGCAAGAAGCTCGACAACTTCATCTCCGAAGTCACCAGCCTATCGAGCGGCGACATCGTGGTGCATGTCGAGCACGGCATCGGCCGCTTCGTCGGGCTGCAGACGCTCGAGGTCGGCGGTGCGCCGCACGACTGCGTCGAGCTGCACTACGCCAACGAAACCAAGCTGTTCCTGCCGGTCGAGAACATCGAGCTGCTGTCGCGCTACGGCTCGGACGGCACCACGGTCGAGCTCGACAAGCTCGGCGGCTCGGGCTGGCAGGCGCGCAAGGCCAAGCTGAAGAACCGCATCCGGCAGATCGCCGGCGAACTGATTAAGGTCGCGGCCGAACGCCATCTGCGCGAGGCGCCGAAGCTGCCGATTCAGCCGCAGCTCTACGACGAGTTCTGCGCGCGCTTTCCCTATGACGAGACCGAGGATCAGCTCGCCGCGATCAACGCTGCGCTCGGCGATCTGGAGAAGGGCACGCCGATGGACCGCCTGGTCTGCGGCGACGTCGGCTTCGGCAAGACCGAAGTGGCGCTGCGTGCGGCGTTTGCGGTCGCGCTCGACGGCAAGCAGGTGGCGGTGGTGGTGCCGACCACGCTGCTGGCGCGGCAGCACGCCAAGACCTTTGCCGAGCGGTTTCGCGGCTTCCCGGTCAATGTCGGCCAAGCGTCGCGGCTGGTCTCGGCCAAGGAGCTGTCGCAGGTCAAGAAGGGCATCGCCGACGGCACGCTCGACATCGTCGTCGGCACCCACGCGCTGCTCGGCAAGTCGATCAAGTTCAAGGACCTCGGCCTCGTCATCGTCGACGAGGAGCAGCATTTCGGCGTCACCCACAAGGAGAAGCTGAAGCAGCTCCGCTCCGAGGTCCACGTGCTGACGCTGAGCGCGACCCCGATCCCGCGCACGCTGCAACTGGCGATGACCGGGGTGCGCGATCTGTCGATCATCGCGTCGCCGCCGGTCGACCGGCTCGCGGTGCGGACCTTCGTCGCGCCGCACGATCCGTTGATGATCCGCGAGGCGCTGCTGCGCGAGCGCTATCGCGGCGGTCAGGCGTTCTACGTCGTGCCGCGGATCGACGATCTCGCCGAGGTGAAGGACTTCCTCGACAAGCACGTGCCGGAGATGAAGGTCGCGGTCGCGCACGGCCAGATGCCGCCGGCGGTGATCGAGGACATCATGTCGGCATTCTACGACGGCAAGTTCGACATCCTGCTGTCGACCACGATCGTCGAATCCGGCCTCGACATTCCCAACGCCAACACACTGATCGTGCATCGCGCCGACATGTTCGGCCTGGCGCAATTGTATCAGCTCCGCGGCCGCGTCGGCCGCTCCAAGCTGCGCGCCTACGCGCTGTTCACGCTGCCGCAGCACAACATCACCGCGCAGGCCGAGCGACGGCTGAAAGTGCTGCAATCGCTGGAAACGCTGGGCGCCGGCTTCCAGCTCGCCTCGCACGACCTCGACATCCGCGGCGCCGGCAATCTGCTCGGCGAGGAGCAGTCCGGCCACATCAAGGAAGTCGGCTTCGAGCTGTATCAGCAGATGCTGGAGGAGGCGATCACCAACCTCAAGGCCGGCATCGTCGACGAGCCGGTCGCCGATCGCTGGTCGCCGCAGATCACCATCGGCATGCCGGTGCTGATCCCGGAGGAGTTCGTCGCCGATCTTGCGGTGCGGCTGTCGCTGTATCGCCGGCTCGCCGATCTCGACACCGACGAGGAGATCGAGAACTTCGCCGCCGAGCTGCGCGACCGTTTCGGTCCGCTGCCGGACGAGGTGCGCTATCTGTTCAAGATCGCGGCGATCAAGGCGTATTGCCGCCGTGCCAATGTCGAGAAGGTCGATGCCGGTCCGAAGGGCGTCGTCATCAGCTTCCGCGACAACGCCTTCGCGCAGCCGGACAAGCTGGTGTTCTTCATCAAGCGCCACGGCGAAGCCGCCAAAGTGCGGCCCGACATGAAGGTGGTGTTCTTCCAGGTCTGGAAGACGCCGGAAGAGCGGCTGATGGGGACGACCGACATCCTCAAGCAACTCGCCGACCTCGCCGAATCCAAGAAGGCGGCGTGATTTTGCCGCCGACTAATCCAGAGACCTTGTATGGAGCTTCTGGATTGCTTCGCCATCGGCTCGCAATTGTGCGAGTTCACTAATTCGTTGATCGGTTTTTTTGTCGGCGGCGAAGTCCTTCGGGGTTTTGCCGCCGAGGGCCTGGTGGGGCCTGAAGTTGTTGTAATAGACCATGTATTCGAACAACTCGTTGGCGAAGTGGTCGAGGTTGTCGAAGGTGGCTCCGTCGATCACGTCGTCGTCCAGGGTCCGCCAGAAGCGCTCGATCTTGCCGTTGGTCTGGGGGCGGTAAGGCCGAGTGTAACGGTGCACATGCCGAGCTCGCGCAGCATTGCCTC
>NZ_UFQQ01000043.1 GCF_900218015.1 Rhodopseudomonas pentothenatexigens
ATATTGTCCAATATCTTCGCGTTGTTCGGCTCCTGCTCAAACCGGACCAACTGGTTGTCGACCGTGTCCAGGCTCTCGAAGGTCTCCGTCAAAAATTCACGAAGAAGATCGTCCATACGCGTTACGCCTTTCGCCTGCACCCTTGCCGACCGGACAGCCCTCCGCCCAGCGAGCGGAAGTTAGGTCCACTGCCAGCCATATCCGGCGGTGGCCTACGCTCTCGTTAATTTTGAGCTACGTAGGAGTACGAAGTCGGCGGCGCGGCTTCTTATCGAGCGAAGCCGACACCGCTCAGGCAGCCCGGACCGTGTCGAGGAAACGACTGACTTCGGCCTTCAACCGGTTACTGTCCTGGGACAGCGCCCGCGCCGCCGACAGCACCTGCGACGCCGCCGAACCGGTCTCCGCCGCCCCCTGCTGCACGCTGGCGACGTTCGAACTCACCTCCATCGTGCCGTGCGCAGCCTTCTGAACGTTACGGGCGATCTCCTGGGTCGCGGCGCCCTGCTGCTCGACCGCCGACGCGACCGTGGAGGCGATCTCCGCCATCCGGTCGATGGTGACGCCGATCTGCCGGATCGCGGCGACCGACTCCTCGGTGCCGGCCTGGATGCCGGCGATCTGCTGGCTGATATCGCCGGTCGCCTTCGCGGTCTGCTCGGCGAGCGCCTTCACTTCCTGCGCGACCACCGCGAAACCGCGTCCGGCCTCGCCGGCCCGCGCCGCCTCGATCGTGGCATTGAGGGCCAGCAGGTTGGTCTGGCCGGCGATGTTGTTGATCAGTTCGACCACCGCTCCGATCCGCCCCGCGGCCTGCGATAGCTCGCTCACCCGATCGTTGGTGTGCCGCGCCTGGGCGACGGATTCGATCGCGATCCGCGCCGACTCCTGCACCTGGCGACTGATCTCGTGGACCGACGACGACATCTGCTCGGTCGCCGAGGCGACCGACTGCACGTTGGAGGCCGCCTGTTCGGACGCTGCGGCCACCGCGACGGTCAATCCCTGCGAACGCTCCGCCGTCCCGGTCAGCGTGCCGGCCGAGGCTTCCAGCTCCGTCGACGCCGACGACACGGTCTCGATGATCTCGCCGACGGCGGCTTCGAACTCGCCGGCCAGCCGCTGCATGTCGAGCTTGCGCTGCAGCGCGATCCTGCGGGCAGCATCCTTCTCCTCCTCGCGGGTGAAGTAGAGCTGGTTCTGCATCGCCTGGATGTTGCGCAGCGCCACCCCGATCTCGTCGTCGCAATCGACGACGATACGGCTGTCGAACTTGCTCTGGGATATGTTGGACATCGCCGTGTTCAGCCGGCCGATCGGCACCGTGATCGCGCGGATCGTGGAGCGGCCGTTCAGAATGCCGAGCAGCAGCCCGAGCGTCAGCAGCACCAGCGAGATCGCCCACAGCCGGGCGTATTGCAGCTGAGCGGCGTCGTACTCCGCCCCGCCCTCGCGCATCTGGATCGCCACCAGCCCGTCGAGGTCGGCCTTGGCGAGGTCGTAGAGCCGCCTTCCTTTTCCGGTCACCAGCGCGCTGAGCTCGTCGATCTTGCCGTCCCGGAGAAGTTGCAGGCCGGGACGGGTCGCCTGCTCGCCATAGGCGCGACGGCGCTCGACGAACGAGTCCGCCAGCCGCCGCTCCTCCGGGCTCAAATCCGCGGCGAGATAATCGGCGATGGTCTTGAGCAGGGTCTTGGAGTTGGTCTCGATCCGCTGGGTCAGATCCGGCACCTGCTGTCCGGCCTTGGCGAGGAGCGCGGCGCCGCTCAGCGCCATCGCGTTGTCGAGCATCCGATCGTTGATGACGTAGAGTTGCTCCAGCGGCATGACGCGGTGGCCGAACATCGTGCTCAGCCGCAGGTTGGCGTCGCGGGTCGACCACAGTCCGACCGCGCCGACGACGACCAGCAGCACCGCCTGCACCGTCACCAGCGAGGTCAGCCGAGCCTTCAGCGTCCGCGTGAAGATGGAGAACCGGTCCCGCCACGATCGCCGCCGAATGATGCCGTCGTCGATCTTGTAGCCGTGCGCCTTGTTGTCCCGCAGCAAGGCATAGACGTGCTCGGCCTCGGCGCGCTGATCCGCCGGCAGCTTGGTCCGCACCGACATGTAGCCGGTCACCTCGCCATTCTCCCACAGCGGCGTCGCGCTGGCGAGCACCCAATAGAAGCCGCCGTTCTTACGCCGGTTCTTCACCGCGCCGACCCACGGCCGGCCGGCCTTCAGCGTGTCCCACAGGTTCTGGAAAGCTTCGACAGGCATGTCCGGATGGCGCACGATATTGTGCGGCTGGCCGATCAATTCCTGTTCGCTGAAACCGGACGCAGCGACGAACTGGTCGTTGAAATAGGTGAGCTTGCCTTTGAGATCAGTCTTTGAAACGATAAGCGTGCCGTCTTCGAGCACGTGCTCGTCGCTGGTGACGGGCAAGTTCTTGCGCATTTCAGACTCCAAACAGCTACGAGCCGATAAGCTCGCCTGACGTGATCGTATTGTTCGAGTTCGCAGCCGTTCCGACACCCGGGCGCGGGCTGCTTCGTTGCAGGTCATCCGGCCGATGTCGGGCTTCCGGAGCCCGACGACCGCGGCGAGGGCGCGGTGCTACAACCGACGCGTGAACGTTTTGGAAAGCGACAAGGCCGCGTTGCCTCGCCGGCGTTCAGGCCAATTTCAGACATTCGCCGCAACGGCGAAACGTCGTCAGATCGACTACTCGTTCACCAACAGAATCCTCATCGGAATTCGACTTTAGAATGATGCTCGACATTCAATATCTCCATGGTGCGCCACTCGTCGACGCTTCACCGGACTGCACCGAGGAAACGGAAGTACGCACGCTGCCCAAGGGATGGGTCGTTACTTGGGAAGAATCCGAGGATAGAAAGCCAAATCTATCCTATTCGTAAAACTGTCTGAAAAACCGCGCGATTTGCCGCTCCTGGGTGGGAGGTTCGCTATCGGAGCGACGCAATCAGTGAAGCGCGATCGTGAATCGAGTGAGCGATCAGACTTAAGTCGAAAGACAACGTTTGAGGGTCGCGCACAGCAATTTCAGACGGGCCGCACCGATGCACACCGCAGCTTCAGCCGTTGCGCTCGAAGCGCGGGCCGCACACCTCGCCCCAGGAATGCACGATCGGCAGCCCGGCCACGGTGCTGCGCAGATTGGCGAGCGAGATCCGCAGCGCTGCGAGGTCGATGGGCTTGGGGAAACTCTGCAACAGTTCCATGCCGAGCGACTTGGCGAGATCGCGCGACGCGCGGCGGTGCTGCGAACTCATGCCGCTGATCACGATCATCGGGCCCTGATACTTGGCCGCCGCCATCGCCCGCATCACGTCGGCTCCGTCGCCGTCGTCGAGCTTCAGGTCGAGGGTAATGCAGTCGAAGTGCTTGACCCGGACCAAGGCGATCCCCTCGGCGCAGGTCGCCGCATGGGTGACTGCGTACCCGGCCTTCTCGGCTGCGCCGCCGATCAGCATGCGCTGCACCAGGTCATCGTCGACCACCAGCAGGTCGAGCAGCCCGAGCACGCGGTCGGCGTTCGTTTCGGCCTGGGCCAGATCGGTCCGTTCTTCGCTGTGCATCACTCGGCTCCCCGTCAATCGGTCGCCGAGCAATATCGAGCCCTGTGCAACCAGGGGTTAATTCGATCGCACACCGCGCCGCCGACGCGCAGCCCAATGCCCGGGTGGTTGACGCGGCGTTGATCGAACCGGCGCAATTATACAGATTGCGCCGGCGATCCGCCCGACTGGATCAGGCCGACCAGCGCCAGTCGCGGACTTCGGGCAGATCGTCGCCGTGTTCTCCGATGTACAGCTTGTGACGCTGGATCGTCGCCCAGTAGCGCGAGGTGGCGGCGTCGCGCTGGTCGGCAAGCCGCGGGATCCGCAGGATGGCGTCCAGCGCCAGCCGGTAGCGATCGAGATCGTTCAGCACCACCATGTCGAACGGCGTGGTGGTGGTGCCCTCCTCCTTGTAGCCGCGGACGTGGATGTTGACGTGGTTGCGGCGGCGGTAGGTCAGCCGGTGGATCAGCCACGGATAGCCGTGGAAGGCGAAGATCACCGGCTTGTCGGTGGTGAACAGTTCGTCGAAGCGGCGGTCGTCCATGCCGTGCGGATGCTCCGAGCTCGGCTGCAGCACCATCAGGTCGACGACGTTGACGACCCGGATCCTGATGTCCGGCACATACTCGCGCAACAGCTTGACCGCCGCCAGCGTCTCGACCGTCGGCACGTCGCCGGCGCAGGCCATCACCACATCGGGCTCGCCCTCGTCGCTGGCCCAGTGCCAGATCCCGGCGCCGGCGGTGCAGTGACGCACCGCGGCGTCGATATCGAGCCACTGCCATTCCGGCTGCTTGCCGGCGACGATCAAATTGACGTAGTTGCGGCTGCGCAGGCAGTGATCGGCCACCGACAGCAGGCAGTTGGCGTCCGGCGGCAGATAGATCCGCACCACGTTCGACTTCTTGTTGGCGACGTGATCGATGAAGCCCGGATCCTGATGCGAGAAGCCGTTGTGATCCTGGCGCCAGACGTGTGACGTCAGTAGATAGTTCAGCGACGCGATCGGCTTCCGCCACGGAATCGTGGCACAGGCCTTCAGCCATTTGGCATGCTGGTTGAACATCGAATCGACGATGTGGATGAACGCTTCGTAGCACGAGAAGAAGCCGTGCCGGCCGGTCAGCAGATAGCCTTCGAGCCAGCCCTGGCACAGATGCTCGCTGAGCACTTCCATCACCCGGCCGTCGGGGCCGAGATTGACATCGACGTCGTCGATCGCCGCCATCCACTCCTTCGGCGACACCTGCAGCACCGCATCGAGCCGGTTCGACGCGGTCTCGTCCGGCCCGAACAGCCGGAAGTTCTGGCTGTCGAGGCTGTTCTTCATCACGTCACGCAGGAAGGTGCCGAGCACACGGGTCGCTTCGGCCTTCAGCGCTCCAGGCCCGGTCAGTGTCACCGCATAGTCGTGGAAATCGGGCAGCGACAGCGGCTCGAGCAGCTCGCCGCCATTGGCGTGCGGATTGGCGCTCATCCGGCGGCGGCCGGTCGGCGCCAGCGCCTGAAGTTCGTCGCGCAGCTTGCCGGTTTGGTCGAACAGCTCTTCCGGACGATAGCTGCGCATCCAGTCCTCGAGCAGCGTCAGGTGCTCGGGGTTCTTGAAGTCTGCGATCGGCACCTGATGGGCGCGCCAGGTGCCCTCCACCGGCTTGCCGTCGACCTGCTTGGGACCGGTCCAGCCCTTCGGCGTCTGCAGCACGATCATCGGCCAGCGCGGCCGCTCGGTGGCGCCGTGATTGCGCGCCTTGTCTTGAATAGCTCTAATCTCGGCGAGGACGCGCTCCAGCGTCGCCGCGAGCGTCTGGTGAACGATCGCGGGATCATCGCCCTCGACGACGTAAGGCTCGTAGCCGTAGCCGCGCATCAGATCGGTCAGTTCCTGCGGCGTGATCCGCGCCAGCACCGTGGGATTGGCGATCTTGTAGCCATTGAGGTGCAGGATCGGCAGCACCGCCCCGTCGCGCGCCGGATTGAGGAACTTGTTGGAGTGCCAGCTCGTCGCCAGCGCGCCTGTCTCGGCCTCGCCGTCGCCGACCACGCAGGCGACGAACAGATTCGGATTGTCGAACGCCGCACCGTAAGCGTGCGCCAGCGAGTAGCCGAGCTCGCCGCCTTCGTGAATCGAACCGGGCGTTTCCGGCGAGACATGACTCGGTACGCCGTGCGGCCAGGAGAACTGCCGGAACAGCCGCTGCATGCCATTGCGGCTGCGTTCGATCGCCGGATAGCGCTCGGTGTAGGTACCTTCGAGATACGCGTTCGCGACCAGACCCGGTCCGCCATGGCCCGGACCGATGATGTAGATCATGTCGAGGTCGTGCGCGGTGATCAGCCGGTTGAGATGCACGTAGAGCAGATTGAGACCCGGGGTCGTGCCCCAGTGACCGAGCAGGCGCGGCTTGATGTGATCGAGCTGCAGCTTCTGATCGAGCAGCGGGTTGTCCTGCAGATAGATTTGACCGACCGACAGGTAGTTCGCAGCGCGCCAGTAGGCGTCCATCTTCTGCAACAGATCGTTGGACAACACGTCGGACATCATCATCTCCAAATCATCAGGCTGATGCGCGCCGGATCGGCGCAGATGCGAGGCTTTGCCCCGCAGGCGGGTTCGCTTCCACGTCACACGTTGCGGCGCGCCCCCGCGCACGGCGATGATGGTCGCAAACAATGTCAGCTTTGCGTGACATAGTCTTGCGCGAACGCAACGCATTGTGACCAATCATGCGTCACGAAGCCATCGTTGTCGCGACCCGCATACGAGCCACGCGTCCACGTCAACGACAGCGCCGCCGCGCCGGAACCGGCACGATGTTTGATGCGGATCAATCGCGACGGTGCCATCTTGTTGATTCTGATCAATGTGTTTGCAGCGCGACCAACCAAGATGCCGCGCGTCAGCGTAGCGGTACTCCTGAGGCCACGAATGTCCGAGTCCCAGCTTCGTCAAAACATCCTTGACGAGTTCGAGTTCGATCCGAGCTTCAACAGCGGCCACATCAGGGTTGCTGTCGAGAACGACAACGTGATCCTCAGCGGTCACGTGATCAGTTACGCGGAGAAGGTGGCGGCGATCGCGGCGACGCGGCGCGTCAAGGGCGTGCATGCGATCACCGATCACATCGAGGTCCGCTATCCGTTCAATCGCACCGCCGACGACCAGATTGCGCAGCGCGCCTGTGATCTGCTGGACTGGAACGTGCTGGTTCCCGCCAGTTCGGTGGAGGTGCAGGTCGAGAACGGCTGGCTGACGCTGAGCGGCACGGTCGATTGGCACTTCGAGCGCGCCGCAGCCGAGGACGACGTTCGCAAGCTGGCGGGCGTGACCGGCGTCACCAACAACATCGTCATCAACAATCCGCTGGCCGATCATTCCTGCATCCGCGACAAGATCGAGTCCGCGCTGCGCCGCCACGCCGAGATCGATTCCAGGACCATTCGAGTCACGGTGAAGAACGGCAACATCGTGATCCTGGAAGGCCGAGTCGACACCTGGGACGAACGCCGTGCGGCGCAAAATGCCGCATGGTCGACACCCGGCGTAGCAGCGGTCGATGACCGCCTGATGATCAACTGAGGCAGGCTTCCCGCGCGTGACGCGGGATCACGCGTCCTGCGCGGTCGCGCGCGGCGCGCTGCGCGGCGGCGCCACCTGCGCCTCGCGTACGATCGTCACCGTGCAGCCCGCTTCGCCGGCGACCTTGGCCGAGACGCTGCCGAGCAGCGAGCGCAGCACCGAGCTGCGCCGGGCGCCGATCAGGATGTGATCGACCCGGCTCGCCTGCGCGAATTCGAGAATCGCCGACGCCGGATCGATCGCCTCCAGCACGTGCACGGTGAGACGTTCGTCTTCGAGCTTCAGCGGCTCGGCCCAGTGCCTGAGCTGCACCAGGCGGTCGACGTGCTTGTTGTGGCCGTGCTCGTCCAGGGTTCGGTCGATCGTCATCCGGCCGAGCTTGAGCACGTTGAGGCAGGCGAGCCGCGCCGACGGCAGCGTGGCTAGGATACGCGAGGCGGTGACGCGCAGCGCTTCGTTGAGCGCCGGCGAGCCCTCGGCCACGTCGATCGCCACTGCCACGATCGGCGCCGACGCCAGATGCGCCGCCATCGACTCGACCGCGCGCGGCCGCGTCAATTCCTTGTTGAAGCGACGCCGCAGCACGGTGCGCAGCGGATCGTGCTTCAGCTTCTCCGAACGCGTGGTCAGCTTCACCTCGGCCGGATGGGTGAGGTCGAACACCAGTTGCGCTGCGGTCGGGTAGCGCCATTCGGGCTGGATCTCCAGGCAGCGCAGCACGATCTCCTGCAGCCACGGCGGATAGTCGGGCCGCAGCCTTCGCGGCGGATGCGGATCGCGCCACAGCCGGCGACGCATGCCGTACATCGTCTCGGTCTCGCCGAACGGCCGCACCCCGGTGGTGAAGAAATACAGCAGCACGCCGAGCGCAAACAGATCGCTGCGCGGCTCGTCGCGGACGCCCAGCAACCGTTCGGGCGCCATATACGGCGCGGTGCCGAACGGCAGCCGGAATTCCTCCTGCATCAGGTCCGGCAACTGATCGCTGCAGGCCAGCCCCATGTCGAGCAGCACCGCCTCGCCCGTGGGTCGAAACATGATGTTGCTCGGCTTGATGTCGTGATGGATGACGTGCTGGCGATGCAGGTCGGCAATCGCGGTGGCGATCCTGGCGGCGATCGCCACCGCTTCGTCGTAAGGCAGCGGCAGCTCGGGCAGCCGCGCCAACAGCGGCTCGCCGGCGATGCGCTCCATCACGATGTAGGGATGGCTGGAGAAGTCCCGCATCCCGACGAATTTCGCAACGTGCGGACCCGACAGCCGCGGCATCAGCATCTGCTCCATCTCGAAGCTGACGATCGCCGCCGGGTCCTCGCCCTCGCCGATCCGCGGCGTCTTCATCACCATCGGCATCGGGTCGTCGTCGCGGCGCACCTTGAACAGCGTCGCCATGCCGCCGCGATGGATCGCCTCCTCGATGATGAAGCCGTCGAGCGTCGAGCCGGACTCGAACGTGACCTGGTCCATCGCCTAGCGTCCCACCAGGAGGCGATCGGCCAGCCACGGCGGCAGGCCGTTGTCGCGGATCCGCTGCGCGGCCGCGGCGGCGTCGTAAGCCACCCGGCAATAGGTCAGCTCGTGCTTGACGGTGTCGTACAGCGCGTAGGCCGCCGCCGGGTTGCCGTCGCGCGGCTGACCGACCGAACCCAGCACCGCGTGCCATTGCCGCCCCGGCAGCAGATGCACCGGCACGTCGGTGGTCGGCACGAAGGTCGTCATCTTGCCGGTGACGGAGAGCGAATACAGCGCCGGCTTGTGGACGTGGCCGCAGAACGTGACGTGGGCCGACACCGCCTGCATGCTGCGTGAGGCGATCGAACTGTCGGTGACGTAGATCCAGCCTTCCGGCCGGGTCGCCTCCGCATGCACGAACAGCAGGCTGTGCTCCTCGTGGCGCATCGGCAGTTCGGCGAGAAACCTGCGCTGCGCCGAATCGAGCTGACCGCGCGTCCACTCGATCGCCGCCTCGGCTTCGGCGTTCATCTGCACCTTCGGCTGGCCGATCGCAGCATCGTGATTGCCGAGCACCGCGACCGCGCCGTCCGCCACCAGCTCGCGCACGGTGTCGACCGACCAGTCCGGATCGGCGCCGTAGCCGACATAGTCGCCGAGCAAGACGATGCGCTCGACGCAGCGTTGTCGCGCGTCGGCAAGGCATGCGGTGAACGCCGGCCGATTGGCGTGAATGTCGGCGAAAAGCCCCAGCAGCACCGCGTCCCCTCCTGCTTCCCCGACCGCCCGAAAGGGCGGCCCCGTTGCTCGTCCCAGCCTCACCGGCCGCTTTCGTATCAGGCGGATTTTCTGCGACGCATCCGAAGTTTACGGCCTGTCTTTGATCGATCGCAACCGCGTTGCACTCCTTGATCCAGCGCAATGGGAGCCGCGTGCTTGTGTGAGTATATCGCGCGGCAAGTTACGTTGGAGGCGCTCATGACCGCACCCGGCAAGCCGACAAAAAACGCGCCCGTGACAGAAGCCGTCGCCGACGTCGTCCGAGAGTGGGAAGAGATTGCAGGAAGTCCGAGCGAGCTCGAAGCGTTCGGGCGCGCGATGGCCAACATGGTCAAGGACCTTGGGCTGTCGCCGGCCGAAGTCCGCGCGCTGGCGACCAAGGGCACCAGCGCCAAGGAGTTACCTTGCCTGCTCGAAGCGCTGCGCATCAGCATCCGTGCGCTCGCCGAAAAAGAGCCGATGCTGCTCAACGATCTGCGGCGTACCTGCGCCATCTGCGACCACAAGCAGGAATGCGACGCCGACATCGCAGCCGGTACGCTGATCCCCAGCTATCAGCGCTACTGTTTGAACGTCGACACGCTGGACGCTCTCAGCCACGACGCCAAATTCGTAGCGGAGTCGTGACTCCTTCCGATCTGCGCGGCGATACGTGCCGCGCCTTCGCATAGGCGAGACGCGAACGACGGATCGCCTAGTACCAAAGCACCATTTCGTTTGATCTGCGTCAATAAACGTTGACAGTGCGTATGTCATCGTTTCTTGACAATCATGGGAGAAAGTCAGTGCGCATCCTTCTCATTCACCCGAATTATCATTCCGGTGGCGCAGAGATCGCCGGCCACTGGCCGCCGGCATGGGCCCCTTATCTGGCCGGTGCGCTGCAAGCCAACGGGTTCACCGACATCAAATTCGTCGATGCGATGACGGAGGAGATCTCCAATGAGAGTCTCGCCAAGATCATTGCGGAATACCAGCCTGATCTGGTCGGCGCCACCTCGATCACGCCGTCGATCTATGCGGCCGAAGAGGCGCTGAAAGTCGCCAAGCAGGTCAATCCGAAGATCGTCACCATGCTGGGGGGCGTGCACGCGACCTTCATGTATCAGCAGGTGCTGAGCGAAGCGCCGTGGGTCGACGTCATCGTCCGCGGCGAAGGCGAAGAGATCGTCGTCGAGCTGGCGCGCGCCGTTGCCTCGGGCAACTGGCCGGCGAACCGCTCCGAGATCAAGGGCCTCGCCTACACCGAAGGGTCCAACGGCGAGAGCCAGATCGTCGCCACCGCGGCGGCCCCGACGGTCAAGGACCTCGACGCCATCAAGCCGGACTGGGGCGTGCTCAACTGGAATCTGTATCGCTACATTCCGATGAACACCCGCGTGGCGATCCCGAACATGGCGCGCGGCTGTCCGTTCACCTGCTCGTTCTGCTCGCAGTGGAAATTCTGGCGCGACTACCGCGTCCGCGACCCGAAGAAGGTGGTCGACGAGATCCAGGAACTGGTCGAGAAGTACGATGTCGGCTTCTTCATCCTCGCCGACGAAGAGCCGACCATCAACCGCAAGAAGTTCATCCAGTTCTGCGAAGAGCTGATCGCGCGCGGTCTGAACAAGAAGGTGCAGTGGGGCATCAACACCCGCGTCACCGACATCCTGCGCGACGAGCAGCTCTTGAAGTTCTACAACGAAGCCGGCCTGATGCACGTCTCGCTCGGCACCGAAGCGGCGGCGCAGCTCAAGCTCGACCTGTTCAACAAGGAGACCAAGATCTCCGACAACAAGAAGGCGATCCGCCTGCTCCGCGAAGCCGGCATCGTCGTCGAAGCGCAGTTCATCGTCGGTCTCGACTCCGAAACCCCGGAGACGCTGGAAGAGACCTATCGCATGGCGATGGACTGGAAGCCGGACCTCGCCAACTGGTCGATGTACACCCCCTGGCCGTTCACGCCGCTGTTCAAGGAACTGTCGGACAAGGTCGAGGTGTTCGACTTCGCCAAGTACAACTTCGTCACGCCGATCGTGAAGCCGGCGGCGATGGAGCGTGGCGAACTGCTCGACCGGGTGATGAACAACTATCGCCGGTTCTACATGTACAAGGCGTTCTTCTCGTATCCCTGGTCGGGAACGGGACGCCGGCGCCGCTACCTGCTGGGCTGTCTGAAGGCGTTCCTCAAGGCCGGCTTCGAGCGCAAATTCTACGACCTCGGCCGCGTCGGCTATTGGGGTCCGCAGTCGAAGAAGAAGGTCGACTTCCACTTCGACGAAACCAAGAAGATCTCGCACGCGCAGATGGCCGATTGGGAAGCCAACGCCGACCGTTCGCGCAAGGCGGCCGCCTCGCAGATGGCCATCGTCTCGGCCTGCGGCGGCGGCACCGAGCAGATGGAAGAAAGCGAAGCCGATGCCAAGGCGGCGCTCGCCAAGTCCGTAACCAGCCGCATGGCGGATACAACCCATGACGCAGGTTCGGCCACCCGCCACTGACGTGGAGACGCATTCGGCGGTGTCCGAGATCGGGCCCAATGCCGTCATCCAACTGATCCACGCGCTCGACGCGGCCGGCCTCCAGCCGGCCGCGAAGGAGATCTTCTCCGAGGCGGCGGCGAGCGACTGGCTCGCGCAGCCGCCGTCGGCGATGGTGGACGAGCGCCCGGTGGCGGCGATCCATCAGGCGGTGCGGCGCGTTTTGCCGCCGCAGCAGGCCGCGGCGATCCTCGCCGACGCCGGGCTGCGCACCGGCGACTACATCCTGGCCAACCGGATTCCGAAGCTCGCCCAGGCGGTGCTGAAGATCATGCCGGCTTCGATCGCGGCCAGGATGCTGACCAAGGCGATCACCGCGCACGCCTGGACCTTCGCCGGTTCCGGCGAGTTCTCGGCGCAGGCCGGCAAGACGGTGACGTTCGAGATCGCCGCCAATCCGTTGTGCGCCGGCGAACACGCCGATCACAATGTCTGCGTCTGGCACGCCTCCGTATTCCAACGGCTATTCCAGTCGCTGGTGTCGCCCTATACACGGGTCACCGAGACGGCGTGCGGAGCGCATGGCGACGATTGCTGTCGCTTCGTGGCGGATTGGACCTCGATCCCCGACGCCGCCAATATTTACGCCAGCAGGCGATCAGAGCCGATCGCAGGCCAATCCGAAACCCTCTCCGCGCGTTGATCCGCGGGCGATCAGAGAGATCACGACGATGTCGTCTGCCCTCGACAAATACGCCAAGAGCTCGGTGCCGCGCTACACCAGCTATCCGACAGCGCCGCATTTCGCCAAGGATTTTCCGGAATCGATCTATCGCGGCTGGCTGGCGCAGCTCGACACCGACGAGCCGATCTCGCTGTATCTGCACGTGCCGTTCTGCAAGCAGATGTGCTGGTACTGCGGCTGCAACATGAAGCTTGCGGCGAAATACGACCCGGTCGCCGACTATGTCGAGCATCTGATCGACGAGATCGACCTCGTCGCCGACGCCCTGCCCGGCACCATGCCGGTGCGCCATCTGCATTTCGGCGGCGGAACCCCGACGGTGATCGATCCGCAGGATCTCGGCGCGGTGATGACGCTGCTGCGCGAGCGGTTCGAATTCCTACCCGATGCGGAGATCGCGATCGAAAGCGATCCCCGTACCTTGACCGACACCATGGCCGCCAAGATCGGCGAACTCGGCTTCACTCGCGCCAGCTTCGGCGTGCAGGAGTTCGATCCGAAGGTGCAGGAAGCGATTAACCGCATCCAGCCGCCCGAGATGGTCGCGCGCGCGATGCAGCAGTTCAAATCGGCCGGCGTCGAGCGGATCAATTTCGACCTGATCTATGGGCTGCCCTATCAGACCGCCGAGGATCTGCGCCGCACCGTCGAGCAGTGCGTCGAGATGCGGCCAGACCGGGTGGCGCTGTTCGGTTACGCGCACGTGCCGTGGGTCGCCAAGAACCAGCGGATGATCCCGGACGAGTCGCTACCGAAGCCGGAGCTGCGCGCCACCCAGGCCGACACCGCCGCCGAGGCGCTGGTCAAGGGCGGCTATGTCCGGATCGGCCTCGATCATTTCGCGCTGCCGGGCGACTCGCTGGCGATCGCCGCCAAGACCGGGGAGCTGCATCGCAACTTCCAGGGCTACACCGCGGACGCGGCGCAGACCCTGATCGGGCTCGGCGCCACTTCAATCGGCCGAACGCCGAGCGGCTATGTGCAGAACATCAGCGAGACCGGCGCCTGGTCACGCGCCGTCGACGCCGGCCAGATTCCGGTCGCGCGCGGCCATGCGCTGACCCAGCAGGACAATCTGCGCGCCCATGTGATCGAACGCATCATGTGTGACGGCAAGGTCGACCTCGCCGCCGCCGGCAAGGCGTTCGGCTACGCCGAAGACTGGTACGCACCGGAGCTGGACTCGCTCGCCGAACTGCAGCGCGACGGCGCGGTGGTGTGCAACGGCAGCAAGCTGACCCTGACGTCGGACGGCCTGCGGCTGTCGCGTGTCGTCGCCTCGGTGTTCGACACCTATCTGCGCAATTCGTCGGTCCGGCATTCGATCGCCGTCTGACCGGCCGCAACTCTTCGACTGAGACAGCGCGCGCCTCGGCGCGCGTTTGTCGTTTTGATGCAGCTCAATTGCAATTCCGCTGCCGGGTGGATTATTACCGTCGACGGTAATGGAGCAAGCATCAGTATCCTTACGGAGCTGCATCTTTAACGGAAATTACCACATCTTGCAGCCTAATCGCCGCGTGGTTCTTCCGTGCGGGTCTGCAGCGTCGCAGCTCTCCACGATCGGACCAATCGAGGTACGTGCAATGGCCCACAAACTCAAAGTCACAGAAGACATGGTTGCCAAGGCCGCCGCCGCATTCCGCGCCGCCAACGGCAACGAGTTGTTCTGCCTCCGTGCCGCGCTGGAAGCCGCACTCGCCAACGAGACGTTCTCGGTCGGCGACGAAGTCACGACCCAGGGCGGCGCCACCGGTATTATCCTATCGATCAATGGCGACGAAGCGCAGATCTCGTGGTCGTGCCGGGGCAAGACCACCAGCAAGCTGTCCGAACTCGAGCACATCGAGCGCGGCGAGTCGGTCCTCGCCGATAACCGCGCCGCCTGAGCCACGCTCGTCGCGCGCCGGCTGCTGCCGGCGCTGCGCTCGTCGACCGGCGCTGCCCGCGCCGGCGCCGCATCTTGATCCACGTCAACCTCCCGACCGGCACGTTTGATCCAATGCGGATCAAACGCACCAAACAAATCGGGAGGACACCATGCAGATCCAGCATATCCATCACGTCGCCTATCGCTGCAGGGACGCCAAGGAAACCGTTGCGTTCTACGGCCGGGTGATGGGGATGGAGCTGATCGGCGCGATCGCCGAGGACAAGGTGCCGTCGACCAAGGCGCCCGATCCCTACATGCACATCTTCCTCGATGCCGGTGCCGGCAATATCCTGGCGTTCTTCGAGCTGCCGAACTCGCCGCCGATGGGCCGCGATCCGAACACCCCGGATTGGGTGCAGCATATCGCGTTTCAGGTCGACGACGTCGATGCGTTGATGGCGGCCAAGCAGCGCGCCGAGGCCGAGGGGCTCGAGGTGGTCGGCCCGACCGATCACACCATCTTCAAGTCGGTCTACTTCCGCGATCCCAATGGCCATCGGCTCGAAGTCGCTGCCTGGACCGCAACGCCGGAGCAACTCTCCCAGATGAAGAGCGTCGCCCACGCGATGGTCGACGAATGGGCCGTCACCAAGAAGCCGCCGCGCCACACCGCCTGGCTGCACCAGAAGGAATTCGCCGAAGTCGAATAGCACCAGCGCGAAGCGGGAGTTGCACGATGGGCAAGCTGGTGCTGGCGGCCAAGGTCAGTCACGTACCGTCACTGATGTTGTCGGAGACCTCCGACAGCCCGCTGCGTCAGGCGCGCGCCGGCGCGGTCGCAGCGCTGCGCGAACTCGGTCGCCGCGCGAAGGAGCGCGAGGTCACCAGCTTCGTGGTGTTCGACACCCACTGGCTGTCGAATTTCGGTTATCACATCAACGCCAATGCGCGGCACAGCGGCTCGTTTACCAGCCACGAGGCGCCGCACATGATCCAGGATTTGCGTTACGAGCTGCCGGGCGATCCAATATTCGCGCAGGCGATCGCCGCCGAGGCGCAGAGCCGCGGATTGAAAATTCTGGCGCATCAGGTGCCGACGCTCGGGCTCGAATACGGCACCATCGTGCCGATGCACTATCTCAATCCCGACGGCTGGGCGAAGGTGGTATCGATCGCCTGCCCACTGTTCACCTCGATCGAGGAGAGCCGCGCGCTCGGCGAAGCGACGCGCCGCGCCATCGACGCCTCCGACGAACGCGTCGCGATTCTCGCCTCCGGCTCGCTGTCGCACCGGCTGTGGCCGAACAAGGATCTCGGCCCCGACGCCTGGACCACGATCGCCAGTGAGTTCAACCGCCAGGTCGATCTGCGGGTGCTGCAGCTCTGGCAGGAGCGCCGCTACCGTGAATTCACCGCGATGCTCCCGGACTATGCGGTGAAGTGCAACGGCGAAGGCGGCATGGCCGATACCGTGATGCTGTTCGCGGCGCTCGGGTGGGACGATTACACCGGCGAGGCCGAGCCGCTGTGCGATTATTTCCCCTCCAGCGGCAGCGGCCAGATCAATGTCGAATTTCATGTGAGTTAAATTGCAGGTGCATTGCGGCCGCGAAGCCTCCCACGCGCCTTGACAAACAGGCTCGGCCCCGGCGGAATCCAGATCGATGGGCCGCTATCCAAGGCGCGGGACAGGGATGACTCGAGTACGCCAGCTCGGAGCGCTTCAGCTCGCGATCCTGATCGGGATCGCGGCGCCGATCTCGCCTGCCCCAGCGCAGTGGTGGCCGAACAAGGAGCCGATCGACTTCGAAGACTGCATCGCCAAGGGCGAGACCGAGGCGACCACCCAAGACGCCAAGGCGGCGCTGCAAACCCATTGCGACTCCAAATTCGCCGGCCGGCGCAAACCCGGCGGCGGCTACACCTATTTCGACTTCATGCAGAACCGCAGCTTCGACATCGCCGGTCCCAATCCGACCGCCGAAGAGCTGCGTAAGATCGACGAAGAGTACACCGCGTTTCTCGACCAGCGCCGCCGGCAGATGATCGCCGCCGCCTTCGCCGCCAAGCAGCAGCAGATCGCCGCACTGCAACAACAGGCGGCCGTCGCCGAGCCACCGCCGCCACTGCCGAAGCCGCGCGTCGCCGCCGACAAGCCGCGTTCTGCAACAGACAAAACGCGCGCCGTCGCCGGCAAGCCGCGGCCGCGACCCGAGACCAGGCGCGCTCACCGCAAACCTGCGGCGGAGCCGCAGCGCTACGCCTGCGGCAGCAACGATCCGGTGTCCTGCGGCCTGACCCAGCTCTCAGCCGGCTTCACCGCGGTAAAGACCTCATTGTTCGGCACGCCGGCGAAGACCGCGCAGCGCCGCTGAGCGCAACCTGCGCCGGCTCACGCCGCCGGTTCAGCGGCCGGAACGTTGGATCACGTCCATCAGTTCCGCGATCTTCTGGCGCTGATCGGCCTTGTCGCCGCTGGCGATCGCATGCTCGACGCAATGCGCAACGTGATCCTTCAGCACCTCTTCCTCCACCCGCCGCAGCGCGGCGCGGACCGCCGAGATCTGGGTGACGATATCGATGCAGTAGCGTCCCTCCTCCACCATCTTGGAGATGCCGCGCACCTGCCCCTCGATCCGGCCCAGCCGTTTTTGACACGACTCCTTGATGTCCTTGTGCATGCCGGATATATACCCCTACACGGTATGGGTTACAAGCGCCAGGGTGACGCGATGCGCGACGGTGAGCATGCGAGGCACGACGCCTCTGTCAAGAACACGGGTTGCTGCGGATCGAAGGATTCGAACGCGACGGCGGCCTCGTCCTGTTGTGGCGGCACGGCGAGCGGCTCGTCCGCCGCCGCGGCGACCGTGATCGACCCGGTGTGCGGCATGACGGTCGACACCGCAACCGCGCAGCATCGCTTCGATCACGACGGCCAGACCTACTATTTCTGCTGCGGCGGTTGCCGCCAGACGTTTGCGGCCGATCCGGCCGGCGTTCTGGCCACGGCGGCGACGCCGTTCGCGCTGCCGCCGAAAGCGACTCCGAAGCTGCACCAGCTGACGGAGTTGCCGGCGAAGTCGTCGTGCTGCGGCGGAGGCGATACGCATGATCACGCGCCCGCCAAGGCGATCGATCCGGTCTGTGGCATGACCGTCGATGTCGCGACCAACAAGCACAGCTTCGATCACGACGGCACCACCTATCACTTCTGCTGCGGCGGCTGCCGCAGCAAATTCGCGGCCGATCCTGAACGCTATCTGGCAAAAGCCTCCGCCTCGTCGTGCTGCGGCGGATCGCATGATCACGCCGGTCATGATCACGGCGCCGCCGACGACGGCAAGGTGATCGACCCGGTGTGCGGCATGAAGGTCGATCCCGCCACCAGCAAGCACAGCTTCGCCTACAAGGGCACGACCTATCATTTCTGCCGCGAAGCCTGCCAGACCAAGTTCGCCGCCGATCCGGTGTCGTACCTCGACAAGAGCAGGGCGAAGCCAGCCGCGGACGTGCCGGAAGGCACGATCTACACCTGCCCGATGGATCCGCAGATCCGCCAGGTCGGCCCCGGCACCTGCCCGATCTGCGGCATGGCGCTGGAGCCCGAACTGGTGTCGCTCGACGATGCGCCCAATCCCGAACTGATCGACATGACGCGGCGGTTCTGGATCGGCCTGGTGCTGGCGCTGCCGGCTGTGGTGCTGGAAATGGGCGGCCATCTCGTCGGCGGCCACGGCCTGATCGACCCGGCGCTATCGAACTGGATTCAGTTCGTCTCCGCGACGCCTGTCGTGCTGTGGGCCGGCTGGCCGTTCTTCGTGCGCGGCTGGCAATCCGTCGTGACGCGCAACCTCAACATGTTCACCCTGGTGGCGATGGGCACCGGGGTGGCGTACATCTACAGTCTGGTCGCGACCGTCGCGCCGCAATTGTTCCCGCCCGCGTTCCGCGGCCATGGCGGCACCGTTCCGGTGTATTTCGAAGCCGCCGCGGTGATCACCGTGCTGGTGCTGCTCGGCCAGGTGCTCGAACTGCGCGCCCGCGAGGCGACCTCCGGCGCCATCAAGGCGCTGCTCGGCCTGGCACCGAAGACCGCCCGCAAGATCGAGGCCGACGGCAGCGAGAACGAAGTCGAGATCGACAGTCTCAGCACCGGCGACAAATTGCGTGTGCGCCCCGGCGAGAAAGTGCCGGTCGACGGCACCATCGTCGAAGGCCGCGGCACCCTGGATGAGTCGCTGGTGACCGGCGAGTCGATGCCGGTGAGCCGCGAGGCCGGCGGCAAGGTGGTGGCCGGCACACTGAACCAGTCCGGCGGTTTCGTGATGCGCGCCGATCAGGTCGGCCGCGACACCATGCTGTCCCGCATCGTGCAGATGGTGGCGCAGGCGCAGCGCTCGCGCGCGCCGATCCAGCGCATCGCCGATCTGGTCGCCGGCTGGTTCGTGCCGGCGGTGCTGCTCGCCGCGATCGCCGCTTTCGCCGCCTGGGCCGCCTTCGGTCCCGAGCCGCGGCTGACCTTCGCGCTGGTCGCCGCCGTCAGCGTGCTGATCATCGCCTGCCCGTGCGCACTCGGCCTCGCCACGCCGATGTCGATCATGGTCGGCGTCGGCCGCGGCGCCCAGGCCGGCGTGCTGATCCGCAACGCCGAAGCGCTGGAGCGGATGGAGAAGATCGACACCCTGGTGATCGACAAGACCGGCACCCTCACCGAAGGCCGCCCGAGCGTGGTGGCGATCGTGCCTGCGAACGGAACGGACGAGACCGAGCTGCTGCGGCTCGCCGCCAGCGTCGAACGCGCCAGCGAGCATCCGCTCGCCGACGCCGTCGTCCGCGCCGCCAAGGAGCGCGGTCTCGATCTCGCCGACGTCGCCGAATTCGATGCGCCGAGCGGCAAGGGCGCGACCGGCCGGGTCGCGGGCCGCGCGGTGGTGATCGGCAACCCGGCGTATCTGGCGTCGCTCGGCACTGACACCGCTTCGCTCGCTGCGAAAACCGACGAGCTGCGCGGCGACGGCGACACCGTGGTACAGGTCGCGATCGACGGCCGCCTCGCCGGCCTGTTCGCGATCGCCGACGCGGTGAAGCCGTCGACGCCGGAGGCGCTGAAGGCGCTCGCCGAAGAGGGCATCAAGGTGATCATGCTGACCGGCGACAACCGCACCACCGCGAACGCGGTCGCCCGCAAGCTCGGCATCGCCGATGTCGAGGCCGAGGTGCTGCCGGATCAGAAGAGCGCGGTGGTCGAGAAGCTGCGCGGCCAGGGCCGCGTCGTCGCGATGGCCGGTGACGGCGTCAACGACGCCCCGGCGCTGGCCGCGGCCGATGTCGGCATCGCGATGGGAACCGGCACCGACGTGGCGATGGAAAGCGCCGGCGTCACGCTGCTCAAGGGTGATCTCGGCGGCATCGTGCGCGCCCGGAAATTGTCGCAGGCGACGATGAGCAACATCCGCCAGAATCTGTTCTTCGCCTTCGTGTACAATTCCGCCGGCATCCCGATCGCCGCCGGTATTCTGTATCCGAGCTTCGGCCTGCTGCTGTCGCCGATCATCGCCGCGGCCGCGATGTCGCTGTCGTCGGTGAGCGTGATCGGCAACGCGCTGCGGCTGCGCCGCACCGCGTTGTAACGCTTGTGGTTGCGACTGATAGCCGCCTGCGTCCAGTTGATCTAACGCAAGGATTGGCGGTCGATTGGACGTATTTTGCGGTCGCGAAGGTTTGCTGCAAATCGCTGCGTATTTGCGGATAGCGACATCGAGGTCGGCCATGTCACGAATCATTGAATTGCTGAACGAAGAGCACCGCAACATCGCGCGCCTGCTCGACGTGCTCGAACAAGAGCTCAGCGTGTTCGATCGCCGCGAGCGTCCCGACTACGAAATCTTCCAGGCGATCATTCAGTACTTCAAGGAGTACCCGGAAGCCTGTCACCATCCGAAGGAAGACGTCGTCTATCGTATCCTCAAGGAGCGCAATCCTGCGGTGGCCGGCACCGTCGGCGACATCGAGAAGGAGCACGAGCTGGAAGTCGACCGGCTGGCCAACTTCGCCAAGGTCGTCGACGACGTGCTCGCCGATCAGGAGTTGCCGCGCCAGACCTTCCACGCCGCCGCGCGCGACTTCATCGAGCACCAGCGCCGTCACATGCTGAAGGAAGAGCAGCTGCTATTCCCGGCCGCGCTCGAAACGCTGACCGCGGAAGACTGGGCCAAGATCGACGCACGGATCGACGACCGCAAGGATCCGATGTTCGACGGCGAGACCGCCAGCAAATTCCAGAATCTCTATGCAACCATTCTGCGCTGGGAGCAGGAGACAGAAGCCGAGCGCAGCAAGGCGCCGGTGCGCGCCTGATCGGCGCTGCCGGCCTCGCAATCATCCACCAACCATGCTGATCGGGCGGCGGGAGCGCCGCCCTTATTGTCAGTCGTCTTCGCCGGCGTAGTCGGCCCAGCAGTCCGACGTCTCATACACCCGCACGCCGCAGAGCTGCGGCAGCTCCGGCTTGGTCCGGCGCCAGATCCAGACCGCGATGTTTTCCGCGGTCGGGTTCTCCAGTCCCTCGATCTCATTGAGACAATAATGGTCGAGCCGCTTCAGCAGCGGCCCGAATACCGCCTCGATCTCGAAGAAATCCAGCACGAATCCGGTGTCCGGATTGACCGGACCGCACAGCTGCAGCTCGACCCGATAGGAATGCCCGTGCATCCGCTTGCAGCGGTGGGTTTCCGGCACGTTGGGCAAATAATGGGCGGCTTCGAAGCGGAACGCTTGGGTGATCTTCATCGGTTTCGGGGGTTGGGGCGGCTGCTCGGCCGGTACGCCGGCGGACCCTATAGGAGCGGCTGTCGCATTTGAAGCCGGCTATGCCCCCAAAACAGCCGCCGGACAACCCCGCTGGCCGCAATGCCGTCCCGCCCCCGCCGGTCCCGGCGCTGCGCTCCAGGGCGGCTCCGCGCGCGCCCCGTGCGCGCCGGCGGAGGCGCCCGACGCGGGCGCCTCCGTGGCAGTTACTTCTTGGCCTTCTTGGCTTTCTTTGCCGTCTTGGCCTTCTTCACCGTCTTCTTGACCGTCTTTTTCGCCGCTTTTTTCGGCGCCTTCTTGGCGGCCTTCTTCGTGACCTTCTTGGCGGCCTTCTTCACCGTCTTGGCCTTCTTGGCCTTGGTGACGGCCTTCGCCTTCTTGGCTTTCTTCGCCATCTCGTCCTCTCGAGCTGATGGATACTAACGCCACGCGAGACGGGACCGGACTCGCCGATCTCGCAACCGCCTCCAATTTGATCCGAGCAGATTCGCTGCCTGTTCTATCGGCCACGATTGATATTTCGCATTGTTATCCACAATTGTTCGCCTGTTTCGCGCGGCATCAGCGTTAACGCGAGGTGAATGCTGGTCAGCGGGCAATGCTGCGGCGCCGTTCACCGATTCAAAACCAACTCGTATTTTTGCGAAGCCTACTCAGACTCCGTTAAGCGCTCGCGGCGCACCCTCCGCCCCAACTTTAGGAGTAGTGATGGGCGGACGGCAGATAGCAATCGGAGGTGGTTGGGTGGCCTCCATCGGGCGGAGGCGCGCATGTTGAGCATGCCGACGCTGTGGATCGTCTTCCTGATCAATTTCGTTTCGCTGGGCCTGGTGTGGGTCCACGTCACCCGCAGCTATCCGAACTTCACCCCCGCCCGCTACATGACAGCGGCCTGTTTCGTGCTCGCGACCGGCTCGGTCGTCGGTATGCTGCGGGTCGTGATCAACCTCGAATTGTCGCTGATCGGCGGCGGCACACTGGTTGTCTTCGCCTGCTGTTTGTCCTCCATGGGCATGTTCGAGTTCTACGGCCGGCGCGTGCCGTGGACGACCTCGATCATCGTCACCGGTGCGGTTGCGGTCGGGCTTACCTTCTTTGCTTTCATCATCGACTCGATGGCGATGCGGATCGTGGTGTACTCGATCGCACAGTTGATCCCGATCGCGATGACGCTGCCGCTGGTGATGTCCGAGTCCGGGCGTCGCAACCCCGGCGCGCGGATGGCCGCCGTGATCGCTTGGCTGATCCTCGCGGTCTACGTCGTGCGTTCGATCGCTGCACTGATCGGCGTCGGCGGCGAATTGTCGATCGTTCACTTCAACACCTTCCAGGCGACACTGGTGCTGGCGCTGGTGTTCCTGTCGATGACCTGGAATTTCGCCTTCCTGCTGATGGCGATCGACCGGCTGCGCTCGGAAGTCGAGAACCTGGCGTTGCTCGACGACCTAACCGGCGTCTCCAATCGGCGGCATCTGCTGCAGCGGATGTCGGAACAGTGTGCGATCTCGATGCGCACCGGCGAGCCGTTCGCCGTGCTGGCGATCGACCTCGACGGCTTCAAGGCGATCAACGACGGGCACGGCCATGCCGCCGGCGACGAGTGCCTGCGCCGGTTCTCGAACGTGGCACAGTCGCGTTTGCGGCCCGGCGATCTGCTGGCGCGGGCGGGCGGCGACGAGTTCTGCGTGGTAATGCCCGGCACGACGCTGCGCGAAGGCGCGATGATCGCCCGTCATATCCTGGAAGAAAGCCGCGCCGTCTCGGCGCGCAGTGACGCGCGGATCAGGATCGCCGCATCGATCGGCGTGGCGCAGTGGACCCCGCAGATCGGCCAGCACCCCGAACGGTTGATCGCGGCGGCGGACGTCGCGCTGTATAATGCCAAGAGACTCGGCAAGGACCGCTACGCGGTGTACGAGCCGGCTCCCGAGCCGCCGCCGGAAATTCGCCTCGCCGCGGCAGAAACGCTGCGCAAGATCGCTTGACGCCGCGTCAGTACCCCCTTGGCGGCCGGCGTCCGTCAGGCCAGCAGCGTCGCGTGGATGGTGGTCAGTCCGATCGCGATGGTGAGCACGCCGACGGCGACCTGAAGAAAGCGGTTGGCGACCGTCAGCGACCGCGCCGAAATCACTACCGGCACCGCGATCACCGCCGACAGCGCCCCCATCCCCACCATCGAGCCGACCCCGAACAGCGCGACGTAGAGCAGCCCCTGCGCCGCATCCGGCGCCTGGGACACCGCCAGCACCAGCAGAGCCGCCGAGCCGGCCATGCCGTGCATCAGCCCGACCAGCAGCGTGCGCCAGCGGAAGCCGTGCGCATGACCGTGTGCGGCGGGCGCGTCGTGGCTGACGCGATCGGCATGGCTGTGCAGATGGATGTGACGGACCCCGTCGCCGTGCTGATGGACATGAACGTGAGCCCGGTCGCGCCACAGCCGCCACAGCAGATGGCCGCCGAGCCCGACCAGCATGAAGCCGACCGCGCCCTCCAGCGGCTGGGCGATATGCTCCGGAATCGACTGGCCGATCGCCAGCGCGATCCCGGCGAACAGAAACAGCGTCAGCGTGTGGCCGAGCCCCCAGGTCAGCCCGTGCTTGACGATGTCGGCGACGCCGCTGCGCCGGGCAGCGATCGTCGACACCGCAGCGATGTGATCGACCTCGAGCGCGTGCTGCATCCCGAGCAGAAAACCCAACCCCAAAATCGCGAACATCGGTCCCCGGCGGTGGCGCCGCCGGTAAATTGCGGCGGCGTCAGAATGGTGTAAGTTTCGTCAACACAACACGGCCGCAGAGCCGGAACAAGGGAGAAACCGAATGATCGCCAGATCGATCGCGGCGGCGATGATGACGGCTGCGCTGCTGTCGTCGTCCGCGGCCCGCGCGCAAGTCTCCGACGACGTCGTCAAGCTCGGCGTGCTCACCGACATGAACGGCCCCGCCTCGACGCCGACCGGCCAGGGCTCGGTCACCGCCGCGCAGATGGCTGTGGAGGATTTCGGCGGCACCGTTCTCGGCAAGCCGATCCAGGTGATCGTCGGCGATCATCAGCTCAAGCCGGACATCGGCGCCACGCTGGCGCGGCGTTGGTACGACGTCGAGCAGGTCGACCTGATCCTCGACGTGCCGGTCTCCGCGGTCGGCCTCGCGGTCCAGACCATCGCCAACGAAAAGAAGCGGCTGTTCATCACCCAGTCGACCGGTGCGGCGGATTTCCACGGCAAGTCCTGCAGCCCCTATGCGATGCAATGGGTATTCGACACCCACGCGCTCGCGGTCGGCACCGCGCAGGAGGTGGTGAAGCGCGGCGGCGACACCTGGTTCTTCATCACCGACGATTACGCCTTCGGCCAGTCGCTGGAGAAGGACGCCGCCGCGATGGTGACCAAGAGCGGCGGCAAGGTGCTCGGCTCGGTGCGGCCGCCGTTCGCGACCTCGGACGTGTCGTCGTTCGTGCTGCAGGCGCAGGCCTCGAAGGCGAAGATCATCGGCATCGCCGCCGGCCCGCCCAACAACGTCAACGAGATCAAGACCGGCGGCGAATTCGGCATCTTCAAGGGCGGCCAGCAGATGGCGGCGCTATTGGCGCTGATCACCGACGTGCACTCGCTCGGACTGCCGACAGCGCAGGGCCTGTTGCTGACGACGTCGTTCTATTGGGACATGGACGACAAGACCCGGGAATGGTCCAAGCGCTATTTCGCCAAGATGAACCGGATGCCGACGATGTGGCAGGCCGGCGTGTATTCGGCGACGCTGCATTATCTGCAGGCGATCAAGGATGCCGGCACCGACGATCCGTTGAAGGTCGCGGCGAAGATGCGGGAGAAGCCGGTCGACGACTTCTTCGCCCGCGGCGGCAAGCTGCGCGAGGACGGGCTGATGGTCCACGACCTGATGCTGGTGCAGGTGAAGACGCCGGAGGAGTCGAAATATCCGTGGGACTACTATAAGATTTTGGCCCACATCCCCGGTGATGCCGCCTTCGGCCCGCCCGATCCGGCATGTTCGCTGGTGAAGAAGTAGCACCCTGTCGGGCCGCACTCGCATCCGATATCGTCATGCCCGGCCTTGCGCCGGGCATCCACGTCTTCAAGCGCCCGCAAAAGCATGGATGGCCGGGACAAGCCCGGCCATGAGATGAGAACCGGGATCGATACCACGATCAAAAGACGAGGCACCCCATGGACTATCGTTCGCTCGGCCGCAGCGGCCTGAAGGTGTCGCCGCTGTGCCTCGGCACCATGATGTTCGGCGGCGCCACCGACGAGCCGGCCTCGGCGCGGATCATCGACAAGGCGCGCGACGCCGGGATCAATTTCATCGACACCGCCGACGTCTATTCGATGGGCGCCTCCGAGCAGGTGGTCGGCCGCGCGATCGCGGCGCATCGCGAGCACTGGATCCTCGCCACCAAGGTCGCCAATCCGATGGGCGACGGGCCGAACCGCGCCGGGCTGTCGCGCCGCCGCGTGCTGCAGGCTGCCGACGACAGCTTGAAGCGCCTCGGCACCGACTGGATCGACATCTACTATCTGCACCGCGAAGACCATGCGACGCCGCTCGACGAGACCGTCCGGGCGATCGGCGACCTGATCCGCGCCGGCAAGATCCGCTATTTCGGCGTCTCGAACTATCGCGCCTGGCGCGTCGCCGAGATCTGCAACATCTGCGACCGCCTCGGCATCGACCGTCCGCTGGTCAGCCAGCCTTATTACAACGCGATGAACCGGATGCCGGAGGTCGAGCACATCCCGGCCTGCGGCTTCTACGGCCTCGGCATCGTGCCGTATTCGCCGCTGGCGCGCGGCGTGCTCACCGGCAAATACGCGCCCGATTCACAGCCCGACAAGGACAGCCGTGCCGGCCGTGCCGACAAGCGGATGCTGCAGACCGAATGGCGGCCCGAATCGCTCAAGCTGGCGCAGCAGATCCGTGCCCATGCCGAAGCCAAGGGCGCGATCGCCGGACAGTTCGCGGTCGGCTGGGTGCTCAACAACGCGCTGGTGACCTCGGTGATCGCCGGGCCGCGCACCGAACAGCAGTGGGACGACTACGTCCGGGCGCTGGACTACCGCTTCACCGCCGAGGACGAGGCGCTGATCGACGCCCTGGTGGCGAGCGGCCATCCCTCCACACCCGGCTACAACGATCCGGCCTATCCGATCGAAGGCCGCCCCGTGCGCCACGCGGGCTGAGCGCCATCCGGCTCCGGGCCAAAGTTGCGGCCGATCAAGCCGGAGCGCCACGGCGGATCGTAGTCTCGGTTCCACACGCGGCCCGCGCGATCGTTGTTGCCAGCGGACCGCATCAGAAGCCGGGAGACCGCCCCATGACCAGCCCCCATTTCCACGCCGTGATCTGGATCGACCATCGCGAAGCGCGGGTGTTTCATTTCAATCCGTCAGAGGCCGACAAGCTGGTGGTGCACGCCGACAATCCGAACCGGCACATCCACCATCACCGCGCGGTCGGCTCCGGCCACGAGGCGGTCGACGAACATTTCCTCCACGCCGCGATGGAGGCGATCGCCGACGCCGGCGTAGTGCTGATCGTCGGGCCGGCCCAGACCAAGCACGCGCTGGAGAAATACATCGCCGACCACAATCCCGCGCTGAAGGCCAAGATCGCCGCGGTGGAGACCGTCGACCATCCCAGCGACGGTCAGGTCGTCGCCTACGCCCGCAAGTACTTCAAGGCCGAGGACCGGACCACGCCGCAGACGCGATGAACCTCAGCAGCCCGCAATTTGAAAAAGGCGGGCTTGAGAGCGGTTCATCGTTTGATTGAAACGATCCGACCTTTCCGAAGGCACTGAGTCCTCATCCTGAGCAACCATTAGATCGGGGCAGATTTAGCGATCCAAGGAGTGCCGCGGGCGACGACTGTGTTGATGAAGATAATCAGCTTACGGGCGCAGGCGACCAAGGCGAGCTTGTGTGGTTTACCCCTGGCGGTCAGCGT
>NZ_UFQQ01000042.1 GCF_900218015.1 Rhodopseudomonas pentothenatexigens
ATATTGTCCAATATCTTCGCGTTGTTCGGCTCCTGCTCAAACCGGACCAACTGGTTGTCGACCGTGTCCAGGCTCTCGAAGGTCTCCGTCAAAAACTCACGAAGAAGATCGTCCATACGCGTGGCCTTCACTGCACGCGGGCATGCGACCGTCGCCAATGCCCGACTGATGCGGCCACTGTGTGCGGAAAGCGTTTAATATTGGTTGCGGGCCGCGGACTGATGCGGCGGAAGTTCAAATAGTTAGGGCCCTCGGACGTTTCCGAGGCCGCGCGTCAATACAACGTTTACTATGTGGCGGCGCTGCTCAGGACGCAGTTACCACCATGGTGTCGCCTTCCGGCGCGAGTGACACGGTCAATCCGCAGGCCTGCGCCAGCAGCCGTGTGTAGTACGGCTGCACGCCGTGCGACTCGATCGGGCCGCTCTGCGTACCGTTGAGCAGATCGACGATGTTGTGCGGCGTGCGGGCGTTGATACCCGCCGCGACGATGCGGAACGACAAATTGTCGCCCTCGCCGATCGGATCGACCGTCAGCGTACCCCCGCGCGGAATCGTCTGCTGCGCGATGATCAGCATGTTGAGCAGCAGCTTGACCCGGTTCTTGGCGAGCAACAGCCGCGGCAGATTCCAGGTCAGCTTGGTCTTGTCGTCTTCGAGATGACCGCGCGCCATGTTCTGCGCGTCGCCGAGGTCGATCTGAGCGCCGGCCGAGCCGGCCGCGCCGAACGCCAGCCGGCAGAACTGCAGCCGCGCCGACGCCGTCTTGGCGCTCTTGCGGATCAGATCGAGCGCGAAATCGCGGTCTTCCTGCTTGGAGCTGTCGTCGAGCACCTCCAAACCATTGACGATGGCGCCGACCGGGCTGATGAGATCATGGCACACCCGCGAACACAGCAGCGCCGCAAGCTCCAGCGCGTCGGGAGCGGGAGCCTGCACAGCGGGAGATTGGGCGTCGGACATCAGTCTGTTCCTCGAAAACCGCTCGCAAGACGAATCAGCCTTGGTTAATGGCTTGATACACTGCGGCCGCTGGCAGTGCCAACACAACGGTCCGGCGCCAACCGGTCCGCCGACGGAGGATGACACAGCCTGATGACTGCCGCGTTCGAACATCCCACCGCTGCCTCGCCCGACCGTCTGCCTGCTCTGCTCGCGCCGCTCACCGATCTGGTGCTGCGCGCCGGCGCGGCGATCATGGCGATCCCGCGCGACGCCAAGGTGACGCAGAAGCTGGACGGCTCGCCGGTGACCCCTGCCGATCTCGCCGCCGATCGGGTGATCGCCGAAGGCCTCGCGGCGATCGCGCCGGGCGTCCCGGTGCTGTCGGAAGAAAGCTGCGACCGCGGACGACCAACCACCGGCAGCTTCTTCGTGGTCGATCCGCTCGACGGAACCAAGGAATATATTGCCGGCCGCGACGAATTCACCGTCAACCTGGCGCTGGTGAGCGACGGCGTGCCGGTGCTCGGTCTCGTCGGCGCGCCGGCGCTCGGCTTGGCGTGGCGCGGTGTGGTCGGGCAGAACGCCGAGCGACTGACCATCGCCGCGAACGGCATCGGCTTCACGACGTCCGCAATCCGCACCCGCCCGCTGCCTGAGCCCGGCCAGCCGTGGACCGCCACCGTCAGCCGCTCGCATCTCGATCCGCGCACGCTCGCCTTCATCACCGGCCGCCCCGGCGCGGTGCACGCCACGCTGGGATCGTCGCTGAAGTTCTGCCGAATCGCCGAGGGCGAAGCCGACATCTATCCGCGGCTGGCGCCGATCTGCGAATGGGACATCGCGGCCGGCGCCGCGCTGGTAATCGCCGCCGGCGGCAAGGTGACCGACGCCAGCGGCGCGCCGCTGCGGTTCGACGAACCGCGACCGAACTTCATCGTGCCGGACTTCATCGCCTGGGGCGATCGTAACGGGCGCTGATGCTGCGCGGCGTAACCGGTCTACCGAGCACCCGACGACGCTCTATTCGGCCAGCGTCGCCATCAGTCCCGGCCAGCGTTCGCGCGCGGCGCCGAGATAGCGCTCCGGGTTGGCCGCGAACGCGTCGCGGTTGTCCTCGCGGTCGAACAGGTACAGCCGCTGGCCGCTGATCAGCCAGATCAGCGCATTGCCGGCCAGCGGCACACCGCGCGCCACCGCGACCGGATCGTAGCCGCCGAACTGGGGGCCGTAGATGTCCGGCCGGGCGAGAAAGAACTTGCGATTGTCGTCGTTGCAGAACCGCCAGACCGCGCCTTTGGCGGAGGCTTCGAACTCGGATTGGCCTTGCCGCGCCTGGCGATCGGTGAAATACGCCACCGGATCGAACCCGTCGATCGCGAGCCCGGTGTTGCGATCGACCACCAGTCGCTCGGTCGTGCCGGCGTGCACGATCACGGGCGCAAAACTGCACACGGCAACGAGGCCGAGCAGTCCGATCAAGGCGATTCGAAGGCGGATCCGGTTCCGTTCCTGCCGTTGTGCCGTCATAGTTGCTGCCGATAACGTTCCGAGTCGGGGACAAACGCCTCATAGCGGATGCCTGTCAGCATCCGGTTAAAGCGGCGCTAGGGATTTGAAGACCCAGGGGTGAATTGCATGAGCTTCGTGACGCGTCGCGCCGCGCTGGCCTTTGTTGCGCTGGCGGCCCTGCATCTGCCGGCTGCGGCCCAGCAGCAGCCGTTGCCGCCGAAGTCGCAGGCCGGCCCGAACACCTATGGGCCGGACGAACTGGTCGGCGCCGGCCACCGCTTCTTCGGCAACGTCTCGCGCGGCCTCGCCTCGGTGATCGAACGCGCGGTCAGCCAATGGGGCCTGCCCAACGGTTATGTACTCGGCGAGGAAGGCTCGGGCGCGTTCGTAGCCGGCCTGCGCTACGGCGAGGGTACGCTGTACACCAAGAACGCCGGCGACCTGAAAGTGTACTGGCAGGGCCCGTCGGTCGGCTTCGACTGGGGCGGCAACGGCGCCCGGACCATGACGCTGGTGTACAACCTGCCCTCCACCAACGCGATCTATCAGCGGTTCGGCGGTATCGACGGCTCGGCCTATGTGGTCGGCGGTTTCGGCATGACGGCGCTGACCGCCAACGGCATCGTGCTGGTGCCGATCCAGTCGGGTATCGGCCTGCGGCTCGGCGCCAATATCGGCTATCTGAAGTTCACCCCCACGGCGACCTGGAATCCGTTCTGATCCAGGCCGCCCGCGCCCTACAGCCAGGGCGCGTAACCGACTACCGATTCACGTTAACACCGCAATGCACTGGCGCGAAGGCGCCGGCTTATGGCATTGTGCCGCAAATGGATTTGCGGCCGGACGGCGACGTTCGCCGCGCCATGACCGGTTCATCGTCCGAATTCGCGCCGACGCGCTCCGCGCCCAGCCCCGCGGAACGCGCGCGCCTTGCCGAAGCGCGTGTGGGAGACATCGATGGTCGAACAGATCATGTATCTGGCGATCGGCTTTCTGGTCGCGATGCTGCTCGCGCTGATGATCGCGCCGCTGGTGCACAATCGCGCGGTGCGGCTGACCACCAAGCGGCTCGAGGCGGCGACGCCGCTGTCGATGGCGGAGATCCAGGCCGACAAGGACCAGCTCCGGGCCGAATTCGCGATGTCGGCACGGCGGCTGGAGATCAGCGTCGACCAGCTCAAGAACAAGACCACCAGCCAGTTCGCCGAGATCGGCAAGAAGACCGACGCCATCAACCGGCTCAAGCTCGAACTCGCCGAGAAGAACGCCGCAATCGACTCGCTGTCGGCGCGCGAGAAGGCGGTGCAGGAGCAGCTTCGCGCCACCGAGCAGGAATTCGCTGCCAAGACCCAGGAGCTGCGCAGCGCCGAAGCCGCGCTGGCCGAGAAACAGGCCGAGCTCGCCCGGATCAACGCCGAGCTCAACGAGCGCGCCAGTCTGGCCGACACCCGGCAGGTCGAACTGGTGGCGCTGCACACCAAGATCGAGGAGTTGCAGGCGCGGGTCGGCGAGGCCGAGAAGGACTTTGCCGAGACCCGCGGCCGGCTCGAAGCGCAACGCGGCGAATCCGCCGCCGCCACGCGCGAGCTGGAAGAGGCCCGTGGCCGGGTCGAGGCGCTGAGCCAGCGGGTCGGCGAGCTCGACCGGCAATTGCTGGCGCAGGTCAAGGAAGCCGAGACGCTCGGCGGCCGCGTCCACGAGCTGGAAGAACGCCTCGCCGCCCAGAGCAAGCTGCTGGCCGAGCGCGAATTCGAGAACAATCAGCTGCGCGCCGCCAACGAGGCCGCGCTGCGCACCGTCGGCGAATTGCGCAACGAGCTGGACGCCGCCAGCGGCAAATCGCCCGACCTTGCCCGCATCCGCAAGGACAAGGCCGCGCTCGAAGACCAGCTCGCCGAGGCCCGCGACGAACGCGCCAAGGCGCAGCGCGAGCTGGTGGCGCTCAAGCAGCAGGCGGAAAGCTCGTGGGAGACCGAGCGGATGGAGAACGCGCTGCTGCGCGAGCGGATCAACGACATCGCCGCCGAGGTCGCCAAGCTGGCGATCACGCTGGAAGGCCCGGATTCGCCGATCCAGGCAATGCTGACGGCGCAGCCGGAACCGGCCAAGCCGGCGAAGGGCAAGGCGGCCAACGGCAGCAAGAGCGCCGGTGTCGCCCCGGTGGTCGGCGGCGGCACTCTGGCCGACCGCATCCGCGCGCTGCAATCCCACGCTTCGCGCGCCCGCCAGACCGGCTGACCCGCGCACCGCCGCGACCGACGACCTGGGCAAATCTGCTGAACCCGGGTGTTGCCGCTTGACACCCCCCCCCCGCACTTCGTAAATCGCGCCTCTACGGTGGTTCGACCGGCCGCTTCGCGGCCCCTGTCCCCGACCGGTCCCGGGCGCATAGCTCAGCGGGAGAGCGTTCCCTTCACACGGGAGAGGTCCAAGGTTCGATCCCTTGTGCGCCCACCATTTCCTATTGTTAGCTCGACTTAACGAGATCGGTTGCTTCAGCAACTCTTTGCAACCGGCATTCGACCTACCCCAATCATTCGGCTAGGATGCCGCACGTTCGGTAACGCGCCACTTTGCGACGACCTCGACACCTGCAGTTTGCCGAAATCAATTCACCCCGGCTATTGCGGCGGAGCTATTAGGAGCATCATTAGTGCAAAAACTATTTCAGGCCCTGAATCTCAAAGGAAATCCATTCGAGCACTATGTTGCCGAAACAGAGCCAAATATTGCGGAGTACGCGGTACAACCCCCCTATTTCCAAGAGATCAAACAGCGAGCTCAAAGCAGATCAACTTATGTTCTTTTTGGGGATCGGGGCGCCGGCAAGAGCGCAACACGGCTCACGATTTACAAAGAGCTGTGGAAAGCTAAATCGGCAAACGAAGAAGTCCCTTTAGCCGTCAACATCATCGACTTCTCTTCTGTCGTCCAGGGCAAGTCTCTGCAGGGCGTCTCTGAAGCAGCCCTAATCAAGGAAGTTGCTTTTGCGGTGATCGAAAGCCTCCTGACTTGGCTGAGCTCATTGAGTGACGACGACCGAAGCATCTATCTTGAAGCCACAACAAAAGAAGAGAACGATCTCTGCTACGCGCTACTTAGAGATTACTATCTTAATCGACCTGAGGCGAAACGCAGTCGCTCTGTTCGCGAGGCGATGCACCTCCTCAACCAGGCCTTCTATTCCGGCAACAAACTCTGGGTCGAACAAAGGTGGGATCGGGTTGCGACGCTTGTGGGCGCTATCGCGGAGGGAATCTCAGCAAGATTTGTCGGCGTTGGCGGTGTCGGCAAGGATGCTGCAAGCCTATTGGCCGGGAACTCGCAGGACGGCTTCGATTCAGTACTCACGCTGCAGAAATTAATAGATCTTGTTCGCATTTTTGGTTTTTCTGGAATTGTCGCACTCGTAGATAAAGTCGACGAAACCGAAGCAACTACAAATTCGGCAGACCAAACCGCATCTTTGGTTTACCCCTTACTTTCACGCGTCCAATTAATGGAAATACCTAATTTTTCCTGGGTGTTCTTTTTGTGGAATCGATTGAAAGCCATTTTCGAGGGCGCCGGACAACCGGTTAGATTGGATAAAATTGGTCACGCGACAGTGTCCTGGAGCGATGACTTCCTCTCGCTGATGCTCGAAAACCGACTTAGGTACTACTCTGAAAAACGATACGGATTTGAAGGATTATTCACCGCGGAAACTGACGTCGACGCCGTGAAAGCAGAAGTCATAAGAGTGGCGATGCGATCTCCGCGCGAAGCCATTAGGCTGATGGACGTCATTTTACGAGAGCACGACATCACCCATCTTCACAAGAACGGACCAGAACTTCTTGACGACCGCTCTGTTGAGATCGGACTCAACACCTACGCAACCGATGTTGTAACCGCCACCTTTGGTGAGAGACTTCTGGCTCAGATCTTTCGACTAAACAAAACGAGCTTCACGAACAAGGACGTTCAGAACACGTTTCGAACGGGCTCTCAATCGGCGCGCACCCGAATTCAATCTTGGGAAAATGCGGGAATTGTTCGATTGAGCGGTACACGGACGATCGAGGGTGCAATAGGGAGACCAGTCAACGAATATACGATCGTCGATGCCAGGGTTGAGCGGGTTATGAGGAAACAGCTAATCGCCTACTACGATCCAGTGGTCGAAGAACCTGAATTCGTACTCGAAGGCGATTCTGATAGTGCCCCCGGATAAGCGCCGCGTCCCATAGCCCCGGCCGGAAATTTCGCACCGCAGCAATTGATCCGGCACAATGCGGCCGCACTGCACGCTCGTTTAGCGACGATCGCAGATGGCATCTGTCCATCGTCGGGAAGGGAGCGATCCATGCCTCACACCATCGATCAGAAGATCAACGCGTTGCTCGAGCAGGAGACGTCGCTGCGGCAGTGGCTGGAGCAGATCCGGGCGCTGACCAAAGATGCCCGCGGCGCCACCGTGATCGCCGGCCTGACGCAGAAGGAGACCGAGGACTTTCTGCTGCTGAGCCCGCTGGTCCGTGCCCATGACAGCGGCATGACATCGGGCGACGCCGCCACAGCGCGGGCGCGCCATGCCGAGCTGAAGGCCAAGCTCGAAAACGCTCTGCAGGACAATGCAATCGAGAGTCTGAGCGGCTGGGGCGACGCGGCGGCGGCAACCCGCTGAGCCGCCAAGACGATATTGCCAGCCCGGATCATCCGAGACGGGGCGACACGCTTTCTCACCATGGTGCCGTAAGCGCTCGACACCAGCATGCGATGGGGTGATGGGTTGCGCTCCGCTCAACCCATCCTGCGGCAGTTAGTTCGCTGAGTGCCTACTCGCTCACGCCTGGGCTTGCTTGGCCTCGGCAGTGACGGGCGCGCAGAGCTTGCCGGCCAGCCAGGACGACAGCATCGCCGGCACCAACCCGACCAGGCCATACAGCACGAATTGCAGGACGCCGGCATCGGCGCCGCGATTGCCGTACATGAAAGCGGTGGCGACGAAGCCGATCACGCCGACGATCACCACGCGGACGGCGGGACCGATGCGGCGGATGTGGCAGACGATCTCGTCGATCGCCGCCATCATCAGCGCCGGGAGCAGGCCGAACAGGTAGCTGTATTGCAGCGACTTGAACAAAACGACGAAGAACTTCTTCACTTCCATCAGATTGGTGTGCGCCCAATAGCCCGACAGATAGGTCGTCGCGAACAACAACAGCAGACCGCCGATCAACGGACCGATCGCGGCAAAGATCAGATAGCGCTTCATGTCTGCTCCACCCGCGGCCACGCCCGGCCGCGGACGGCAGGCTACGCTGCCGGCCACGGGTTCGACAACTGTCCGAAACGGGAATGCGGAGAGGCTGGCGAGGCTACATCTGCACCGCGATCAGGTTCGGGCCGCCACTTGAAAGGCCGGCGGCGAGCGCCGCGTTCAATTCGTCGGCGGTCGACACGTTCCGGGCCGGCACGCCCATGCCTTTGGCCAGCGCCACCCAGTCGAGGTCCGGGCGGTCCAGCGTCAGCATGTCCTCGGCGCGCTGGCCGGGCTTGCCGGCCCCGACGCCGTCGAACTCGCCGCGCAGGATCTGATATTTGCGATTGGCGAACACCACGGTGGTGACGTCGAGATTTTCGCGCGCCTGGGTCCACAGCGCCTGCAGCGTGTACATCGCGCTGCCGTCGCCGACCATGCACAGCACCTTGCGGTCCGGGCAGGCCACCGCGGCTCCCACCGCGACGGGGGGCGAGAAACCGATCGAGCCGCCGAGATTCTGCAGCCAGTCGTGCGGCGCGGCGGCCGCCGTCGGCGGGAAGAAGCCGCGGCCGGTGGTGATCGATTCATCGATCACGATGCCGTTTTCCGGGATCGCCATTGCGATCGCCTGGGCGATGTTGTCGAGCGTCAACGCGCCGGTCGGCTTCGCGATCTCGACCAGCTTCTGCTGCGCGGCGTCGCTCGCCTTGGCGCCGAGCGCACCGGCCAGCGCTTCCAGCGCCGCGACCGAGTTCTCGCCGACCTCGGTGACGCGGTGCGCCTCGCAGCCTTCCGGCTTGAGCAGGCTCGGCTTGTCCGGATAGGCGAAGAACGCCACCGGATCCATCGCCTCGACCAGCACGATGTGGCGGAACGGCTTCAGGATCGGCAGTGCGGCATCGACTACGTAAGGAATACGCTCGATCCAGTAGCGCCCCTGCCCGCGCGCCATCCGGGCGTTGTAGGTCTGCGCCATCACCTTGGCGCCGGTCTTGCCGGCGATGCGCTGCGCCAGCGCCAGGCCGTGCTCGGTGAGCGCGTTGCCGGACAGCAGCAGCAGTGTCGGTTCGCCGGAGCGCAGCACCCGCGCGGCGGCTTCCACCGCCTGCGGCGAATAGGTCGGCCGCTGGCTGTGTTCCGGCACTTCGGCGATGCCGTCGGCCTCGTTCCAGGCGGTGTCGGCCGGCAGAATCAGGGTGGCGATCTGCGCCGGCGAACTCTTGGCCGCGGCGATCGCGGCGGCGCCGTCGCGCGCCACCGATTTGGCGTCCGGCGAGGTGCGGACCCAGGCCGACATCGGCCGCGCCAGTCCCTCGATGTCCGAGGTCAGCGGCGCGTTGTAATCGATGTGATAGGTGGCGTGCTGGCCGACGATGTTGACGATACCGGAAGCCGCCTTCTTGGCGTTGTGCAGATTGGCGATGCCGTTGGCGAGACCGGGGCCGAGATGCAGCAGCGTCGAGGCCGGGGTGCCCTTCATCCGGTAGTAACCATCCGCCGCACCGGTGACCACGCCCTCGAACAGGCCGAGCACGCAGCGCATCCCTTCGACCCGGTCGAGCGCGGCGACGAAGTGCATTTCCGAGGTGCCGGGATTGGTGAAACACACGTCGACGCCGCCCTTGACCAGCGTCCGCACCAGACTCTCGGCACCATTCATGCTTCTCTCCCTCATTGGCTGTTTGTGCGCCCGATCAATCATTGTTCCACCGCTTCGTCAAAGGGGGGCGACGCGCGGCAGGACTGCGGCCGGCGCGCGGCGTGCTGCGACGTACCGCCGCCGGCTTGCGCAATCGGCGCGATTGTGGCCAGTTCTGAGCGAAACGAAGATTGCGAGGTTTCGGAATGGTTCGTCGACTTGCCGTCAGTGCGCTCGCGCTGTTTTCGATCGTCACCGCCGTGCCGACCAAGGCGTCGGCGCAGGGCATGGATCTGCGCGAGGTGATGGGGTTCGGCCCGTTCTATCGCTCCGGCCCGAGCGCTAATCCGATCCCGCGCGAAACGGTGATGTTCCAGGGCAACTACGCTCCGGGAACCATTGTGATCAGCACCCGGGAGCGCCGGCTTTATCTGGTCCAAAGCGACGGCACCGCGCTGCGCTACGGCATCGGCGTCGGCCGCGACGGCTTCCGCTGGGCCGGCACCCATCGCATCACCGCCAAGAAGGAATGGCCGAGCTGGACCCCGCCGGCGCAGATGCTGCGCCGCCGCCCCGACCTGCCGCGCCACATGGCTGGCGGCGAGGACAATCCGCTCGGCGCCCGCGCGATGTATCTCGGCTCGACGCTGTACCGGATTCACGGCTCCAACGAGCCGGAAACGATCGGCCAGGCGGTGTCGTCCGGCTGCTTCCGCATGACCAATGACGACGTCAAGGACCTGTATGACCGGGTCCGGGTCGGCACCGTGGTGGTGGTCAAGAACTGAGGTCTCCGGGCGCTCGCCCGCGTGCACAGCCGGCCTCTGCCGAATTGCCGGTTGTGCCGCGACCGCGGATGCGGCAGCCTTTCGCGATGCGATACGGCCCCCGGCATCTCCCATCTGTGATCGCGGCGATCGCCGCCGCGATCACGCTGCTCGCCGCGGCGCCGGCCGGCGCCGCCGAGGCGACCGATTTCTCGGCGCATCAACGCACCGAGAAGACCGATTTCACCGACGGCCAGATCGTCGAGGGTTTCTTCAAGACCGCGTTCGGCGCCGAATATCATCTCGCCGGCCGGGTCGACCGCATCCGCAAATATGATGGGCCGGTGCGGGTCTATGCCGACGGCGACGGCCATGCCCGCCGCCGCGCCGAGCTCGCCTACATCGTCGCCGACATCGCTGGCCGGGTCGAGCATCTCGACATCGCGATGACCGACAATGCCGACGAGGCCAACGTCACCGTCCACCTCGTCCGCGACCGCAATCTCGGCAAGACCATCGCGACGTTCTACGGCGAGGAACGCGCCCGCGAGATCCGCGACAGCCTCGATCCGCAGTGCCTGTCCGGCTTCCGCAAGAACGACCGTTTCGAAATCGAGCGCTCCGACGTCATCCTCACCGTCGACAACGGCGACTTCGTGTTCCGCGACTGCGCCTACGAGGAGCTGCTGCAGTCGCTCGGCCCGATCAACGACACCGACGAGGTGCCGTGGACGATGTTCAACGACGACGTGCAGAAGGGCTATTTCGACGTCTACGATCAGTACCTGTTGAACATCCTGTACCACCCGGCGATCCGCCCCGGCATGACGGTGCCGGAAGTCAAAGCCGTGTTGCCGCAGGTCCTTGCCCACGTCCGCAGCTACGTCGCCAGGGTGAACAGGCTGGCGCGTTAAAGCGCCTTCGGAAGCCTCGCGCGGACATGCAGAAAGATCGGCGCGACGCGCGTGTCGGCCACGATCGGCTCTGTTGCAGCGGCCTCTTCCGAGGCCATCGGCTCCCCGAACGCCTCGATCGAGAGCCCTGCCCCGACGATCGTCGCGACCCAGGTCGACAGCGTGCGGTGAAAACGCGGAACGGCAAACGGCGTGAGTGTAGCCCGCTGCTCGGCCGAAATGCCGGAAAACAACCAACGTTCGACACGGCCATCGCTCTCGTCGAAGTAATCGGCTACTTCGACGGCTATCGGAGCGCCCTCTGCATCGCGGATGTTCCGGCGTGTCGGCGGAACGAAGCAGGGATGCAGGATGGAAAACTGCAGGAAGCCTCCCGGCCTCAGCAGTCGCGCCACCTCCCGCAGCACAGCCGCTTGATCGACCATGTCCATCATCGACATGAAGGCCGTCACAAAATCGAAACTTCGATCGGCAAACGGCAGCGTGAGCCCGTCTCCCAGCACGTAGTCGACGCCGAGAGGATCACGTCGCTCGGCTTCGCGGGCATGACGCAGGAAGGTCGGGGCGATGTCGAGGCCCGTCATCGACGCGCCCAGCCGCGCGACGGCGCGCGTGTTGGTGCCATCGCCGCAGCCGACATCAAGCCCTTCGAAACCAGCAACCGGCGGCAGCATCGCGAGGAAGGCCGGCGTATTCAACGCATCCCGGTATCGGTCGTGGCCGGCGCGGGAGAGCATGGTCCATGTCTCGGCGTTGCTCTCCCAGTGCGCGGCGACTTCCTTCGCGTCCATGTCTTCTCCCTCAATTCGGAGCAAGGGAGGAGCTTTAGAGGCGGCCGATGTCAAAGCAAGGGCGCCGAAGTGGCGTCCTCGGCGCGAGGGGGACTCCCTACGCCGTCTTGGTGAACAGCTCGCGACCGATCAGCATGCGGCGAATCTCGCTGGTGCCGGCGCCGATTTCGTAGAGCTTGGCGTCGCGCAAGAGGCGGCCGGTCGGATAGTCGTTGATGTAGCCGTTGCCGCCGAGCAACTGGATCGCGTCGAGCGCGCATTGGGTGGCGCGTTCGGCGGCGTAGAGGATCGCGCCGGCGGCGTCCTCGCGGGTGGTCTCGCCGCGGTCGCAGGCCTTCGCCACCGCATAGACGTAAGCGCGCGAGGCGTTCATCGTCACATACATGTCGGCGACCTTGCCCTGCACCAATTGGAAGGTGCCGATCGGCTCGCCGAACTGCTTGCGCTCGTGCACATAGGGCAGCACCACGTCCATGCAGGCCTGCATGATGCCCACCGGGCCGGCGGCCAGCACCGCGCGCTCGTAGTCGAGCCCGCTCATCAGCACGTTGACGCCGCGGCCGACCTCGCCGAGCACGTTCTCCTCCGGCACTTCGCAATCCTCGAACACCAGTTCGCCGGTGTCCGAGCCGCGCATCCCGAGCTTGTCGAGCTTCTGCGCGGTGCTGAATCCCTTGAAATCCTTTTCGATCAGGAACGCGGTGATGCCGCGCGGCCCGGCGTTCGGATCGGTCTTGGCGTAGACCACCAGCGTTTCGGCGATCGGACCGTTGGTGATCCACATCTTGCTGCCGTTGAGGATGAAGCGGTCGCCCTTCTTCTCGGCGCGGGTCTTCATCGACACCACGTCGGAGCCGGCGCCGGGCTCGCTCATCGCCAGCGCGCCGACATGTTCGCCCGAGATCAGCTTGGGCAGATATTTGCGCTTCTGCGCTTCGTTGCCGTTGCGGCGGATCTGATTGATGCAGAGGTTGGAGTGCGCGCCGTAGGACAGCCCGACCGAGGCCGAGGCGCGGGAGATCTCCTCCATCGCGATGCAGTGCTCAAGATAGCCGAGCCCGGCGCCGCCGTAGTCTTCCTCGACGGTGATGCCGTGCAGACCGAGCGCGCCGAGCTTCGGCCACAGATCGCGCGGGAACGTATTGGTCTTATCGATGGCCTCGGCGCGCGGCGCGATCTCGTTGGCGGCGAAGTCGCGAACGGTCTCGCGGATCGCGTCGGCGGTGTCGCCGAGATCGAAGTTGAACAGGCTCTGCGCGTTGGGAATCATGCTGGGTGCTCGCTCCGCTCGGCGGCACCTGGCAGCGCCGCCGTATGTTGTTTGCGCGCACCATGTCACGGCGCCGGGAGCCTGAGAAGGCTCCAATGGTGGGGCGCCGCAGCAACCCGTCCAGCTTGTCGACGCAAGTCGCCGGACGGGCACTTTTCTACCGTCAAATCAATTTGTTCGAACCGCCGGGCAAGTCCCGCAAAGGTGCCTTGCCGCAGCCGCCGGTTGACGATCTGATCAGACGGTCGAACCCGCCGGACCGAACCATGGCGGGACCGAAAATCCGACCGCGACCGCCGCAGATAACCCGCGGCGCGCTCATGACATGGCCAGGGAGGACGACGATGCACGGCACCATCGAGACCGGAAAGGCGGCGCGGCTGCGGGCGGCACGCGAGGAAGCCTATGCGACCCCGCTGAAGGACTTCCACCCCGGCGCCCCGCGGCACTTCCGCGACGACACGCTGTGGCCGTGGTTCGAACGGCTGCGCAAGGAAGAGCCGGTGCATTTCTGCACTAACGCGCCGATCGAGCCGTATTGGAGCGTCGTCAAGTACAACGACATCATGCATGTCGACACCAGCCACCAGATCTTCTCGTCGGACTCCACGCTCGGCGGCATCTCGATCCGCGACGCGCCGGTCGGCTACGACTGGCCGAGCTTCATCGCGATGGACGAGCCGCGGCATTCGGCACAGCGCAAGACGGTGTCGCCGATGTTCACGCCGGACCATCTGGACGAACTCGCCGTGCTGATCCGCGGCCGGACCCAGAAGGTGCTCGACGGCCTGCCGCGGGGCGAGACCTTCAACTTCGTCGACCGCGTCTCGATCGAGCTGACCACCCAGATGCTGGCGACGTTGTTCGATTTTCCGTTCGACGAACGCCGCAAGCTGACGCGCTGGTCGGACGTCGCCACCGCGCTGCCGAAGAGCGGCGTGGTCGAATCCGAACAGCAGCGCCGCGACGAGCTGAACGAATGCGCGGCGTATTTCGCCCGGATGTGGAACGAGCGGGTGAACTCGGAGCCACGCAACGACCTGCTGTCGATGATGGCGCATCACGACGCCACCCGGGAGATGGACCGCGACAATCTGATCGGCAACATCCTGCTCTTGATCGTCGGCGGCAACGACACTACCCGCAACACCATGTCGGGCTCGGTGCTGGCGCTGAACGAGAACCCGCAGGAATTCGACAAGCTGCGGGCCAGTCCGAAGCTGATCGACACCATGGTGCCGGAGGTGATCCGCTGGCAGACGCCGCTGGCGCATATGCGCCGCACCGCCGTTCAGGATACCGAGCTCGGCGGCAAGACCATCCGCAAGGGCGACCGGGTGGTGATGTGGTACGTCTCCGGCAACCGCGACGACGAGGTGATCGAGCGGCCGGACGAATTCATCATCGACCGCCCCCGCGCCCGGATCCACCTGTCGTTCGGTTTCGGTATCCATCGGTGCGTCGGGATGCGTCTGGCCGAATTGCAACTGAGGATCGTATGGGAGGAGATGCTCAAGCGTTTCGAGCGTATTGAAGTTGTCGGGGAGCCGAAGCGGGTGTATTCGAGCTTCGTCAAGGGCTACGAGTCCTTGCCGGTCCGGGTCTCATGACCCTTCCCCCAAAACCAACAAGAAGACGCAGCCGATGAAACACCATGCCGCGGAGCAGGACGAATACCACGACATCCGCGACGCCGTCGCCAAACTGTGTGCGCAGTTTCCCGGCGAATACTGGCGCAAACTCGACCGCGAAATGGCCTATCCCAAGGCGTTCGTCGACGCCCTGACGGAGGCCGGCTACCTCTCGGTGCTGATCCCCGAGGAATACGGCGGCGCCGGCCTGAAGCTGTCGGCGGCGGCCGCGATCCTGGAAGAGATCCAGCGCGCCGGCTGCAACGGCGGCGGCTGCCACGCCCAGATGTACACCATGGGCACCCTGCTGCGGCACGGCAGCGACGAGCAGAAGGCCAAGTGGCTGCCGAAGATCGCCAGCGGTGAACTCCGCCTGCAGGCGTTCGGCGTCACCGAGCCGACCTCGGGCACCGACACCACCTCGCTGAAGACCTTCGCCAAGAAGGACGATAACGGCGACTACGTCGTCAACGGCCAGAAGATCTGGACCAGCCGCGCGGAATATTCCGACCTGATGATCCTGCTCGCGCGCACCACGCCGAAGGATCAGGTGACGAAGAAGACCGAGGGACTCTCGGTGTTCCTGGTCGACATGCGCGAGGCGCGCGGCCATGGCCTTGAGATCCGCCCGATCCGCACCATGATGAACCATGCCACCACCGAAGTGTTCTTCACCGACCTCAAGGTGCCGAAGGAGAACCTGATCGGCGAGCAAGGCAAGGGCTTCCGCTACATCCTGTCCGGCATGAATGCCGAGCGCATCCTGATCGCCAGTGAATGCGTCGGCGACGCCAAGTGGTTCATCGCCAAGGCCAGCGCCTACGCCAAGGACCGCACCGTGTTCGGCCGGCCGATCGGCCAGAACCAGGGCATCCAGTTCCCGATCGCCAAGGCTTACGCCAACATGCGCGCCGCCGAGCTGATGGTGAAGGAAGCCACCCGCAAGTACGAAGCCGGCATGGATTGCGGCGCCGAGGCCAACATGGCCAAGATGCTCGCGGCCGACGCCTCGTTCGAGGCAGCCAACGCCTGCATCCAGACCCATGGCGGCTTCGGCTTCGCCGAGGAATACGACGTCGAGCGCAAGTTCCGCGAAACCCGACTGTATCAGGTCGCGCCTATCTCGACCAACCTGATTCTGTCGCATCTCGCCGAGCACGTGCTAGGGATGCCGCGGTCGTACTGAACCCTCTCCATCGCGTGCAATGCGCCCGCTAACATCGAAATCGTCATTCCGGGGCGCCGCGTAGCGGCGAGCCCGGAATCCATACTCCCTGCGGTGGTTATGGATTCCGGGCTCATTTCGCAGCTACGCTGCTCATGCCCCGGAATGACCATCGCAAGGACTGAGCAATGCTTCCGCTCGAAGGACTGACCGTCATCGCCGTCGAACAGGCGGTCGCGGCGCCGTATTGCAGCTCGCGGCTGGCCGATGCCGGCGCCCATGTCATCAAGATCGAACGCCCCGAAGGCGATTTCGCCCGCGGCTACGACGCCGCCGCCAAAGGCCAGAGCAGCTACTTCGTCTGGCTCAACCGCGGCAAGGAATCCGCGGTGGTCGACCTCTCGACCAAAGAGGGCCGCGCCGAGCTGGAGAAGCTGATCGCCTCGGCCGACGTGCTGCTGCAGAACCTCAAGCCCGGCTCGATGGACAAGCTCGGCTTCGCCCGCGAGCGGCTGCGCAAAGACTATCCGAAGCTGATCATCTGCACGATTTCCGGCTACGGCGACGACGGCCCCTACGCCCATCGCAAGGCCTATGACCTGCTGATCCAGGCAGAGAGCGGCCTCGCCTCGATCACCGGCGGGCCGGAAAGCGCTTCGCGCGTCGGCATGTCGATCGTCGACGTCGCGACTGGCGCCACCGCGCACGCCGCGATCCTCGAAGCGCTGATCGGCCGCGGTCGCACCGGCCACGGTGCCGACATCCGGATCTCGATGTTCGACGTGATGGCCGACTGGCTCACCGTGCCGCTGCTCAACGCCGAGGCCGGCAATCCGCCGAAGCGGCTCGGCCTCGCGCATCCGTCGATCGCGCCGTATGGCGTGTTCACCTCGAAGGACGGCAAGGACATTCTGATCTCGATCCAGAGCGAGCGCGAGTGGAAGAAGCTGTGCTCGGATGTGCTGCGCCAGCCGGATCTGCCCAACGATCCCCGCCTGTGCAACGGCGTCGAGCGCGTCAGGAACCGCGAATACACCGACAAGATCGTGGCCGACATCTTCGGATCGCTGACCCGCGACGATCTGCTCGAACATCTCGCCAGCGCCGACATCGCGTTCGCCGAAGTCAACACCATGGAAGACCTGTCGCAGCATCCGCACCTGCGCCGGATCGAAGTCGACACTCCGAACGGCAAGGTGACCTATCCGGCGCCGGCGGCGATCGTCGTCGGCGAAGACCGGCACTACGGCGCCGTGCCGGGCATCGGCGACAAGCGCAAGTAAGCGGGCAAGTAAGCGAGGACCAACATGACCGACGCGCTCGACATCGATCATCTGCGGCAGTGGATCGGCCGCAGCGAACAGGCCACCGACGTCGTCACCCCACAGCTCGTGAAGGGGCTGCGCGCGACGCTGTTCCTCGACATCGGCAAGCCCGCGACCGGCGATGCCGCGCCGTTCACCGTGCACTGGTGCCTCGGCCAGCCGGTGTACCCGATGGACCAGCTCGGTCCTGACGGCCACCCGACCCGCGGCGGCTTCCTGCCTCCGGTGCCGCTGCCGCGGCGGATGTGGGCGGGCGGCGAACTGCAATTCGTCGACGCGCTCAAGGTCGGCGACGAAGTGACACGGACCTCGACGATCGGCGACGTGACGATCAAGCAGGGCTCGACCGGCACGCTGTGCTTTGTCACCGTCAACCACGAGATCACCACGCCGCGCGGGATCGCGATCCGCGACCGTCAGGACATCGTCTATCGCGACGTGCCGCCGCCCTCCTCGGCGCCCGCGGCCCCCGCCAAACCGGCTGCGGCGCCGCCAGCCGCGCAGCATCGCGAGAGCCATCTCGCCGATCCGGTGCTGCTGTTCCGCTATTCGGCGCTGACCTTCAACGGCCACCGCATCCACTACGACCGCGACTACGTCACCAAGGTCGAGGGCTATCCCGGCCTGATCGTACACGGCCCGATGCAGGCCGCGCTGCTGGTCGAATTCGCCGCCAAGCTCAAAGGCAGTGCGCCGAAGACGTTCAGCTATCGCGGCGTCCAGCCGCTGTTCGACGGCGCCGACTTCAGCGTCAACGCCAACGAGACCGCAACCGGCCTCGAGCTGTGGACCGCCAACGCCGACGGCGTGCCGACCATGAAGGCCACGGCGAGCTGGTAGCGCTTTGCAACATGCACGTCATTCCGGGGCGCGCCGTGAGGCGCGAACCCGGAATCCCGAGCTGTTCTGCGACTCCGACGTTTCCCCAATTTCGGGATTCCGGGTTCGCGCGCGAAGGGCGCGCGCCCCGGAATGACTGTGCGGTGTTCGCGCGCTCGCGCCCCAGAATGACGCGTGATCCGTGTTGACTCCCCTCGCCGCCTGCGGATTTGATCGGTGCAAGCAACAACACCGGCATCCGCCGCCCGAGGAAACCGTCTTTGCCCGCGAAGAAGTCCAGGCAGCCGAGCGCTGCCGTCTGCACCGTCAAATCCGCCACCCTCGATCTGCTCCGCGCCTTCAGGATCGACAAGGTGTTCGGCAATCCCGGCTCGACCGAGCTGCCGTTCCTCAGCGACTGGCCGGACGATATCGACTACGTGCTGGCGCTGCAGGAGGCCTCGGCGGTGGCGATGGCGGACGGCTATGCGCAGGCGACGCGCAACGCCGGCTTCGTCAACCTGCATTCGGCAGCCGGCGTCGGCAACGCGCTCGGCAACATTTACACCGCGTTCAAGAACCAGACGCCGCTGGTGATCACCGCCGGCCAGCAGGCACGCAGCCTGCTGCCGCTGCAGGCGTTCCTCGGCGCCGAGCGCGCGAGCGAATTTCCGCGGCCTTATGTGAAATACAGCGTCGAGCCGGCGCGCGCCGAAGACGTGCCCGCCGCGATTGCCCGGGCCTACTATGTGGCGATGCAGCCGCCATGCGGGCCGACCTTCGTGTCGGTGCCGATCGACGATTGGGCCCGGCCTGCGGCGCCGGTGCCGCCGCGCACGATCACCCGCGAGCTCGGCCCGGACCGCACAGCGATGCAGGCGCTCGCCGATACGCTGGCCAAAGCCAAGAAGCCGGCGCTGGTGGTCGGTCCCGCGATCGACCGCGCCGCTGCGGTCGATCTGATGGTCCAGCTCGCCGAGCGCACCAAGGCCCCGGTGTGGGTGTCGCCGTTCTCGGCGCGCTGCAGTTTCCCCGAACGGCATCCGCTGTTCGCCGGCTTCCTTCACGCGTCTCCCGGACAACTGTCCGAAGTGCTCGGCGCCTACGACGTCGTCGTGGTGATCGGCGCACCGGTGTTCACCTTCCATGTCGAAGGCCATGCCGCGATCTTCGAGGACGCCTCGAAGCTGTTCCAGATCACCGATGATGCCGACGCCGCCACGGTGACGCCCCTCGGCACCAGCATCATCGCGACCGTGACGCCGGCACTCACCACGCTGCTGGCGTTGCTGCCTGAAACCAAGCGCGCCGCGCCGCCGGCCCGTGTGCCGCCGCCAGCGCCGCGGTCAGCCGAGCCGATGCCGGCCGAATATCTGCTGCATACGCTGCGCGCCGCGATGCCGGACGACGCGATGCTGGTCGAGGAGGCGCCGTCGCATCGCCCGGCGATGCAGACATACATGCTGATGCCCGGCCAGGACAGTTTCGCCACGATGTCGAGCGGCGGGCTCGGGTGGTCGCTGCCGGCCGCGGTCGGCTTCGCGCTGGCGGATCCGACCCGCCGCACCGTCTGCCTGATCGGCGACGGCTCGGCGATGTATTCGATCCAGGCGCTGTGGACCGCGGCGCAGCGCAGGCTGCCGCTGACCGTGGTGGTGCTGAACAACGGCGGCTACGGCGCGATGCGCTCGTTCAGCCAGGTGATGCAGGTGCGGAACGTGCCCGGACTGGAGCTGCCCGGGATCGACTTCACCGCTCTGGCGCAATCGCTCGGCTGCGATGCGGTGCGGGTGACGCGCAGCGAGGAGCTGGCGCCGGCGCTGACGCGCGCCCTTGCATGGGACGGCGTCAGCGTGGTCGAGGCGATGCTCGATAGCTCGGTGCCGATGCTCTACGCGCGCAACGGCTGAGCCGCCGATGCGGCGCCTGAGCGGCGGCGAACACCGCCGCCGCTCGAAACGTCCGCGATGCCGACTCAGTAGCAGACGCGGAAGCCGCCGGCGTTGATGAAGCAGTCGCGTTGGCCCCGGCCACGACCACGGCCACGTCCGCGTCCGCGCATCTCGCCGCGGCCCCGGCCACGGCCGCGCATCTCGCCCCGGCCTCGGCCGCGTCCGTCACCACGCTGCGCGTTGGCGGCGGTGCCGGTTGCACCCGAGACGAGTGCCGTCACGCCGATCATGCTGAAGCAATAGATGCTCGTCAGGATCATCGCGGCGATCGCCCGCGACACGAAGCTTCGGCGGCCGGATTGGTGATTGGTCATGGGAGTCCTTTGGGTGATGGCATGAAGCCGGTTGCCGCGCAGGTCGGTCGAAAGAGACAGACGGCAGGCGCCCGCGCGGGAAACCGTCGAACCGGCTGTCGAGATCGTCATGGCGGCGCGTCGGAGGTCTACGGCCATACACAACAGGGCCGTATCGAGCCGAAGATCAGAGCAATCAAATGCGTGCGCCGATCGTGTCGATGCTTCCCGGAGGGGTCCGATCGGGCGAAGAATACAAGCAGCACGGCCGAGTAGAGGGGCTACCCGGCGGAATTGCAAGCTCCGTACGGCGAAACTCGCCGCAGCGGCGCAATGTACGGGCCTGCCACGGCCCAAATCGGACGATGAGTTCGTGAACGGGCTATCGCGACCGGCCATGCGGCCGGTCGCCGCGCCCGTCAGTTGTCCAGTGCCTCGTACACCAGTTTCTTCAGCTCGCGCTGGATCGGCTGGCGATGTGACGGGGTCTGCTCCATCAGCACGAAGAACATGTCGAGCTTCGGATCGACCACGAAGTAGCAGCCGGAGGCGCCGTCCCACTTCAATTCGCCGAGCGAGCCGGGCGGCGGCGGCTTGGCGTTGCCGGCATCGGTGCGGACGCCGAGACCATAGCCGTAGCCGAAACCGTCACCCGGGAAATAGAAGTAGTCGCGCTCGACGCCGGAATTCGGACCGATGTGATCGGTGGTCATGTCCTTGAACACGGCTTCGCTGAGATAGCGCTTGCCGTCGAGCTCGCCCTTGTTGTGCAGCATGCGGACGAAGCGGATCACGTCGGACGGTGTCGAGGTCAGGCCGCCGCCACCGGATTCCCACTTCTTGACGATATCCGGCCGGCTCGGACGTCCCACGCGGAAATCGGCATCGTTCGGCATCGGCTGCGCCATCCGCGCCTTCTGCTCATCGGTCGTCAGATAATAGCGGGTGTCCTTCATCCCGAGCGAATCGAACAGCCGCTCCTTCTGGTATTCGTAGAACGACTTGCCGGAAGCGACCTCGATCACCCGGCCGAGCACCTCGTAGGAATTGCCGTAGTCCCACAGCGTACCCGGCTGCTCCTGCAGCGGCAGCTTGGCGATCCGCTCGGCGAATTCGGCATTGCTCGGATCGCCGTCGTAGATCTTGGCCGCCGCGATGGTCTTGCGCACCAGGCTGTCGCCATAGAAGCCGTAGGTGATGCCGGAGGTGTGCAGCAACAGATCGCTGATCAGGACTGGACGCTTCGGCGCGACGAAATCGAGATACTTCTCGCCGTCCTCGCGCTTCTTCTCGACACCGACCTTGGTGTCGGCGAATGCCGGGATGTATTTCGACACCGGATCGTCGAGCTTGATCTTGCCGTCGTCGACCAGCGTCATCACCGCGAACGCCGTGAACGGCTTGGTCAGCGACGCCAGCCGAAAGATGGTGTCGTCGGTCATCGGCTGCTTGGTGGCGACGTCGCGGACGCCGAAATACTTGTGATAGACCGGCTTGCCGTGGCGCTCGATATACACGATCGCGCCGGGAATCTTGCCCTCGGCGATGATCTTGTTGAAGAACTCGTCGATCCGTTCGAGCTTCTTGTCGGAGAACTGCACGCTCGGCGGCAGGTCGAAAGTGGTCTCGGCAATCGCCGGGCTGGCGGCCATCGCGGCCAGCGCTCCTGCCATCAACCAGCGCGCGGCGCGATGCAGCATTCTCGTATCCTCCTGAGGTCTTCTTCGGGAATGGGATGGTAGCGGCGCTTGGAGCGGTTTCAAGGGGCCGCATCCGTAAGCGCGACGCGATGCAGCTCGGCACTGGCGGCCGAGAAGCAGCAGAACACCGCTCGGGTAACCGAGGTGGTGGATCGCAGCGCATTGAGGGTGATCCGGACAGCAATCGGCGCCGCGCGCTCGGGCGGGAAACCGTAAACGCCGGTGGAAATCGCCGAGAACGCGATCGAGTTCAGCGCATGATCGTTCGCGAGCTGCAGGGCGCGGGCATAGCACGAGGCCAGCGCGGCGTCCTCGCCACGGCCGCCACCGTGCCAGACCGGGCCGACGGCGTGGATCACATGCCGCGCCGGCAGCCGGTAGCCGCGGGTGATCCTGGCATCCCCGGTGTCGCAGCCGCCGAGCGTGCGGCATTCGGCGAGCAGTTCGGGGCCGGCCGCGCTATGGATAGCACCGTCGACGCCGCCGCCGCCGAGCAGGGACGCATTGGCGGCATTGACGATCGCATCGACGGCGAGCGTTGTGATGTCGGCGACGACGACCTCACAGGTCGCCGTGCCGATCTGGCGGACGAAGGGGCTCAGGCGGCAGCCTTGATGCCCTTGTCGGTGAACAGCTTCTGCAGCTCGCCGGCCTGGAACATTTCGCGCACGATGTCGCAGCCGCCGACGAATTCGCCCTTCACGTAGAGCTGCGGAATCGTCGGCCAGTTCGAATACTGCTTGATCCCGTCGCGCAGCTCGGCGTTCTCGAGCACGTTGTGGCCCTTATACGGAATGCCAATGTGATCGAGAATCTGCACCACCTGACCGGAAAAGCCACACTGGGGAAACTGCGGCGTGCCTTTCATGAACAGCACGACGTCGTTGGCCTTCACTTCATTGTCGATGAATTGCTCGATGCTCATGGCGAATCCTTTTGCGGCGCGGCCGGCTGACCACCAGCGGCCGGGTCGACCGGCCATATATGTATCCTGAAACCGGCGAATAGCCCAAGTCAAAACCGATTGAGGCAGGCTGTCGCCTTGACTTCGTTACCGTTTTCGTCGGCACCGCTGCGCGGGACGGGTCGGGGGCCGGGGGCGCAAAATCGCCGCTGGTACGCCGGCGGTCTTACATCCCGATCCTCAGACCCTATGTTGATCAGCCTGGAACTCACACCGAACAGCAGCGTTTTTCCTCCAAACCGGAGATGCTCGTGACGATCCTGTCCTCCGCTGCGACATCAGCAGCCGAATCTTCCCCGTCGCCCGTCTCCGACCGCGAGCTCGCCGATCGCCTTGCCAGCGCCTATCGCGCCGTGCGCGATGAGACCGAGCGCCGCGCGGCACCGCTGTCGCCGGAGGATCAGGTGGTGCAGTCGATGCCCGACGCCAGCCCGGCGAAGTGGCACCGCGCCCACACCACCTGGTTCTTCGAGCAATTCCTGCTCGGGCCGCATTGTCCGGGCTATCAGGTGTTTCACCCGGATTACGCCTTCCTGTTCAATTCCTATTACGTCTCGGCCGGGCCGCGGCACACCCGTGCGGCACGCGGACTGCTGACCCGCCCCGGCGTCGCCGAGATCGCGGCCTATCGCCGCCACGTCGACGCGGCGATGCTGGACTGGTTCGCGACCGCCGACACTGCGAAGCTCGAGGAAATCGCGCCGCTGATCGAGGTCGGGCTCAATCACGAACAGCAGCACCAGGAATTGCTACTCACCGACATCCTGCACGCCTTCGCGCAGAACCCGATTCCCCCGGCCTACGATCCGTCGTGGCGGCTGCCGGCGACGGAGCACAGCGGCGAGGATTGGGTCGCATTGCCGGAAGGCATCCACCCGATCGGCCATGCCGGCGACAGCTTCCATTTCGACAACGAAAAGCCGGTGCACCGCGCCCTGGTCGGGCCGGTCAGGCTGGCGCGACATCTGGTCACCAATGGCGAGTGGCTGGCGTTCATGGCCGACGGCGGTTATCGCACAGCCACGCTGTGGCTGATGGACGGCTTCGCCTGCGCCGAGCGCGAGGGCTGGGAAGCGCCCGGCCACTGGCGGCAGGTCGACGGCGAATGGAAGATCATGACGCTCGGCGGCCTGCAGGCCATCGATCCCGACGCCCCGGTCTGCCACATCAGCTACTACGAGGCCGACGCCTTCGCGCGTTGGGCCGGTAAGCATCTGCCGACCGAGATGGAGTGGGAGGTCGCGGCGCGCGCCGGGCATCTTCCCGATGCGTTCGGCACCGTCTGGCAGTGGACCCGCAGCGCCTATGCACCCTACCCGGGCTACAAGGCGATCGAAGGCGCGCTCGGCGAATACAACGGCAAGTTCATGGTCAATCAGCTCGTGCTGCGCGGCTCATCCTGCGCCACGCCCGAAGGCCACAGCCGCGTCAGCTATCGCAATTTCTTCTATCCGTATCACCGCTGGCAGTTCACCGGCCTGCGGCTCGCCGACTACGGCGCCTGATCTGAAAATCCAATTGCGCCGCGTGCGCAGCCCGGAGGACCGCCTATGAACGTGCACGTCGCCGTGCAAACGCAGACGCATCGCCTCGATCCCAACACGGCCGCGTTTGCGCGCGACGTGCTGGATGGGCTGACGCGGTCGCAGAAGGAGCTGTCGCCGAAGTACTTCTACGACGACGCCGGCTCCGAGCTGTTCGTCGACATCACCCGCCTGCCCGAATACTATCCGACCCGCACCGAGCTCGGCATTTTGCACGACCGCGCCGCCGAGATCGCGGAGCTGATCCCGCCCGATGCGGCGGTCGTCGAATTCGGCGCCGGCGCCACCACCAAGATCCGTCTGCTGCTGGCCGCGCATCAGGTCGCGGCCTACGTGCCGGTCGACATCTCGGGGGATTTCATCGTCACTCAGGCCGAAGCGCTGCAGCGGGATTTTCCGCGGCTCGCCGTGCATCCGCTCGCCGCCGATTTCACCAAGCCGTTCGCGCTGCCACCTGCGGTGCGCGATATGCCCAAGGTCGGGTTCTTTCCCGGCTCGACGCTCGGCAATTTCGAACCGCAGGAGGCGCGGCGCTTCCTTGAGAGCGCCCGCGACATCCTCGGCCGCGGCGCGCGGATGATCATCGGCGTCGATCTGGAGAAAGATGAGCGCGTGCTGGTGCCGGCCTATGACGATGCCGCCGGAGTGACCGCCAGGTTCAATCTCAATCTGCTGATCCGGATCAACCGCGAGCTCGGCGCCAACTTCGACCTGTCGGCATTCGCGCACCGGGCGATCTACAACCGCGATCAGCACCGCATCGAGATGCATCTCGTCAGCCTGCGCGACCAGACCGTGCATCTGTTCGGTGAACGCATCGGCTTTCGCGCCGGCGAGACCATCCACACCGAGAACAGCTACAAATACAGTTTGGCGCGATTTCGCACGCTGGCGCAGCAGGCCGGCTGGACTCCGATGCGTTGCTGGACCGATCCGGATGCGATGTTCTCGGTGCATGCGATCGAAGCCGATTGAGAGCTCGATGCCCGCAATAAGCGACGCCCGCACCTCCAGCGTCAGGATTTCGAAGACCGAGCGCTTGCGCTCGATTCGATCGACCCCATATCCGGCTAGTTGATCGCCTTTGAGACACGACTCATGCGCGTATTGTGCTGGGAAACGTCAACGAGGCATGCCTTGTAGGCCTTGTCGTGGTCGGATGCGCACGATGCAGGCCGCTCGCGGCCCTTGAGATTCGCAACCGACTGTCACGTCAGTCCAATCGTCGGGCCCGTCCAGCATCGGCAAAAACAACGGTCGGCGGCCGGCGAGACGACTCACCCGGCACCGACCGTCATCGCCTTTCTCGTTCACTTCACATTCAGGCGGCGCACGCACGCGCACCCTGCCTCCTCTCACCACGTGCGAACGCAGGACCGTCGCCATGCTCCCGAACACGACACATGACACTGAGATTCCGGCCGCAGACATGCGGCTTTGGACCCGCATTCTCGCCAACTACGGCACGCCGAATCACTCGCGCAGCATTGCCGAACTGGCAATCACGGCGTTGCCGCTGGTGGTGCTGTGGGGAGCCGCCTGGTTCGCGTACTCGATCGGGCACGGCTGGGCATCCCTGCTGATTGCGATTCCCGCGTCCGGCTTTCTGCTCCGCCTGTTCATGATCCAGCACGACTGCGGCCACGGCGCGTTCTTCCGCCAACGGCAGGCGAACGATTGGGTCGGCCGCGTGATCGGTGTGCTGACGCTGACGCCGTACGACTGCTGGCGCCGCCAGCATGCCATGCATCACGCCACCACCGGCAATCTCGATCGCCGCGGCGTCGGCGATCTCGATACGCTGACCGTGCGTGAATACAGCGAGCTGACTTGGTGGGGCCGCGTGAAATATCGCCTCTACCGCCACCCGCTGGTGATGTTCGGCCTCGGTCCGGCCTATCTGTTTCTGCTGCAGCAGCGGCTTCCGGTCGGGCTGATGCGCGACGGCTTGCGCCCCTGGGTGAGCGCGATGGCGACCAATGCGGCAATCGCGGTGATCGTGGTGACACTCGCCTGGTTCATCGGTATCAAGGCGTTCCTGCTGGTGCATCTGCCGATCATGCTGCTGGCCGCCACCGCCGGCGTGTGGCTGTTCTACATCCAGCACCAGTTCGAGGCCACGACCTGGGACCGCAGCGAGCGCTGGACCCTGCATCAGGCCGCGCTGTACGGCAGCTCGTATTATGACCTGCCCGCGCCGCTGCGCTGGTTCACCGCCAATATCGGGATGCACCACGTTCATCACCTGTGCAGCCGTATTCCGTATTATCGCCTGCCGCGCGTGCTGCGCGATCATCCCGAGCTGAGCACCATCGGGCGTGTCACGCTGTGGCAGAGCTTCCGCTGCGTCCCGCTGGCCTTGTGGGACGAGGCCCAGCGTCGCTTAGTGTCGTTCCGCGAGGTCCGCGCCCGCAACCAGATCGCCGCGGCCGCAGGCCTGGCCGCACCGCCGGTCCCCGAAGTCTCGCAGTAAGCACGACGCCCAACGCGTCGGAGGGCGATCGGGATCAGGCGGGCACGGCCGCCGCAGCACGCAACGAGCGTCGGTCGCGCGCCTCATTCGCGCATTTCGCAGCGTGCACCTCGCGATTAATCACCTGCAGGTTCGGCAAGCCCCAATAGCCGAGCAGCTCCGGCCAGCCGAGGTCGCGATGCTGCCGCCACACTTGAAACAGCGGCACCAGGTGATCGACCTCGGCGGTTCGCAGCAGCCGACGGTTGGTTTCGCGACAGCGGCGGCCTTGCAGACGGCGCAGCAGCTTGGTGTGGCCACTCGGGGCGTTCCAGAACTGCCAGGCGGTGACGCACGCGCTGTGCCAGGTGGCGTTCGTGTTGATGCCGGCTTGCCACAAATCGGCGTGCCAACCGAACCGATACACCGGCTGGCCGCACACGCAGCAGAAGCCGGGACCGCGCTGGTACGCCTTTTCCCGATACGGCGCAGGAGGAATTCGAAACGTGGCCGGCAGTCCAGCCTCGGACTCGCCGAGCTGCCATTGCCAGTCGGCCGGGGCGCCACTGCGCGCTGCAAGCATCCGCGCCAGTCGCTCGGCGCGCAGCGGATGGGCGCGCCAGTAGGAGTCCACCGCGGCCCGCAGGGTCGAAGGTACATAGCGCCGGGCCTTGGCATGGATCAGCACGGCCTGGGGGAACTGATCGGGCAGCCGCCCGGTCAGCCGCGCCAGCGCTGCAGCGTTCGCCTTCGCGTGTTCTTCCCGCCAGTTCGACATGCTCCCACCCGCCGCGACCGTGCGGCACGGCTGTAAAGCCTTCGTTAACGTCGTGGCGACGGCGCTCGGCGCGGCCAGGCGATTCGGGCCGGCGCTCTAGGTGTGAGCTTTCATTAGGTTGTCCATCCGGTCCGGACCGGGGATGCTGAGGTTGCGATGCTTCAGTATCCAGGGAGGGACCGGATGAACATTCACA
>NZ_UFQQ01000046.1 GCF_900218015.1 Rhodopseudomonas pentothenatexigens
TCGATACAATTGGCACCGGCCCCACGGCGGCATAAAGTCACAAATACCCATCAGCCGCCTCGGCCTGTCCGAGGACAACCTGTTGAGGCTCCACACCTAGCGCGCCTCACCGCTACGAAAGTTATCGAGTGGAAGGATCACCTGCTAAAGACAAAGAAGCCGCAATCGAAGAAAGACAAACTGGCCGGAAAGCCAGAGGAAACCCTTAGCCCAGGTACAATCAGGAATTCTTATCTCGCCGCAGTCAAGGCCACACTCAACTACGCGAAAGAGCAACGACAGCTGACTGAGAATGTCGCGGAAGGCATCTCGGTGCGTGTCAAGAAGAAGAAAAAGCAGCGCGAAAAAGGCTTCACCGAAGAGGAGGCAATGGCCATCCTCAAGGGTACTTTTGCGCTGCCTCCGAGCGGTCTATCGAAAGAATACGTGTCCGCAAGGCGGTGGGTACCTTGGATCTGTGCGTACACCGGTGCGAGAGTCAACGAAATCACGCAACTCGCGCCGTCGGACTTCAAAGTCAACAAGGGTATCCACTACATCCGTATCGATGCAGAAGCGGCTAAGTCAGGAGAGTATCGAGAAGTCCCGCTACATGATCATCTGATCGAACAAGGCCTGCTCATTTTCGTTGACTCGTGCAAGGGACGGCCGCTTTTCTACAGTCCCGATCGTAGTCGAGGGGGACGCGACGACGGCAAGCACTTCAGAAAGGCAGGCGAGCGACTTGCGGAGTGGATCAGAAGCAATCAGATCGGCGTCACCGACAAAAGGGTGGCGCCCAACCATGGATGGCGGCATCGTTTCTCATCACTCGCACGCCACGTCGACATGCATATCGACGTGCAAAATATCATCCAGGGGCATACAGGTGACAAAGTCGCGTCTGACTACGGTGATGCCTGGATCGACACAGCATACCGGGAGATTATGAAAATCCCCAAGTATGTCATTGACTGTTGAAAGCCGTCGTCGTTGCAGTACCGAAGCGAGCGACCGCGAGCCCCAACGCGCTTGGGGCGCGCTGAACCGATCGGCGTGCTATCTGCGGAGCCCACTACGGTCTGGCGTTTCGTTGAAATTTCCCTTCGTAATTTGCCAAGCGATCAAGCAGGTGAGAAATCTTCTCCTCCTGCTTATGGATCAGCGCTTCCCGTTCTTCGAGTGAATCTTGCAGGGCCAACCTCTGCCCCTTCAGGATCGCGATGCGCCTATTCGCCTCCTGTTTCAGCATCAAAATGTTTTGCCGTGATTGTGACGCGAGGCTGTCGATCTTCAATTGCGCAGCCGCCTCGGCCTCCGCGACTTTAGTAGCCACGAAGTCTCTCGCGCGCCGCTCGATTGAGGCGCGCTTTTCATCGAGGCGCGCATATTCACGGGCAAGAATCTTCGCTTGGTGCTTCCGTTCTTTCCATTGTTCCCGCGTCAGGCGCTGCAGCCGTGGTCCTATGCGCGTGAAGCGGAACCGCACCGCGACCTGTTTGTAGTAGCAATCCTGGAAGATCTTCATGGTCCCTTCGTAGGCAGTGCGCTGGTCACGCGGGCTCCCGCCGGCATCCTTGCACTCAGCGGCAGCGCGATATCCGGCATGAATGCTCGCGATGTGGAGGCGCTTGTTCGGCTCCAGTTCGGGGACCACGATAAAGTGCACGTGCGGGCGGGGCTCGTCCGTGTGCTCGATCACGGTTGCCAGCAAGTCGCCCCACTGTGATCTCAGCCAGTCGATGGTCCTGTTCCGCCACCGTAGATAGAGGTTGCGCGCTTCAGCATCTTCTTGAATGTTGGCTGTCAGCTCGGGCCAGGTGACGACTCCCACTAATACGACCAGAGCCTCCGGCCGCAGTTTTCGCCCGAGCTTGTCGACGGCTTGCGCCGCGCGGGCGGATGCCAGATCGAACGCGGCGGCCGGCTGCAGGCCGAATACCACGTTCGGCGGCTGAGGGGCGGGCACATGAGGACACGCATGCGGCGCACGGATCATCTCGTCGCGGATGTCGAACATCGAGGGCTTACGCGTCGTGGAGTTCTTCCGGTGCGCGCCCTGGCGGCTGAAGGCCTCGACGTGGATAAATTGGTAGGACATGATTGCCTCGCTTGTTTGCGAGGATCGTCCGCTCTCCCATTGCAAGTCGGAAATACTTTTTACAAAAGTCTTTGGTTCGATGTCCGCTCCAGCGGAGATACACCTAGTCGGTTTCACTAGGTGTATCTCTTTCCTCGATAGCGCCCGCCTTCTAACCCTCCAACCAACTGACTCCAAAAGTGGACGCGCCTCGTGCCTTTCGGCCCATGGAGCGGGACTGCGCTGCAAGCCAATCTATTGGCTGCACGGGTCAGGAGCCGCGGCTTGGGGGACCTTTCAATGCGGTGCGTTTGTAGAGGACCGTCTCAAAGTCGATGCGATCGTCGCTAGGGGGGGGGCTGCTTGGAGCCTTCGAAATGGGCGTCGCATGTGGCGGCTTGCAGCCACACCTTGCAGCGAAAAGCCGATCCTCCGATCAGCTGACGCCTCGTAGGTGGATCTCCGGCCGAGCCTGGAGCATCCCTGAAGAGGTGTTTTATTACCTTTATAAAAAAATGCACGAAAGCGTCTACTGCATTGTTGACAGGAGATGGCAGCCGCATTATCGGATTATTGTACTTCGAAAGGGTCTACTGCTTGATAGAATCTCTCGTCAATCTTGCTGGAGTTCGACAAGGGATCGCCTTTCGAGAGGCTATCAGGAATGTCGAAGGCGCTCCCCTTGCCGTGGTGCAGGCCGGCGACATTGGGGCTGATGGCGACATTAAGCTGGCAGAGTTGCACCGGATCGCCTCGGTCCCCGTCCAGGGCAAGCTTTCGACCTTGGCGGCGGGCGAGGTTCTGCTGCAGTCCCGGGGCCTCAGCTACAGGGCGGGCGTCGTGCCACCTCATGTCGGCCCCCTGGTGGCTGCGGCCAGCGTCTTGATCATCACCCCTGGTCCCGTGTTGAGGCCGGCTTACCTTGCCCAATTCCTTAACGACCCTGCCACCCAGGCTGAGCTGCGCGCCCGAGCGACCGGGGCGACCATTGCCAATCTCAAGCGGAGCGAGCTCGAGCAGCTCCCCGTCCTCGTGCCCTCATTGGAGGATCAGGAAAAAATCGTCGCGCTGGGAGACGCCCTGCGCCAGCAATCGCGGATCGAAGCTCGCCTTGCGGAGCTTCGCCGCCTTCAGCTTCGTGCGCTCCTCGAGGAGCGGGCGGAGAGGAACCGAGGACGTTAGCCCGTCCCCGGTTCCTTTAACCGGTCTGGTCAGGCGTTGGCGCGCCGCCAGGCCATGTCCTAGGACTGCTAAGACAGGATATATCTATCCATGACCATCAACATCGGCAACTACACGTTCGATGGCGCTCATGCGTCGCCCAGCCAGCTCGCCGACAGGTCCGGCGTCTACGCCGTGCTCGGCTCCACGATGACCGGCTTGACGGTCGTCGACATCGGCGAATCCGGCTGGATCCGCACTCGCGTCCAGGCGCATGACCGCGCTCCGGCGTGGGCGAGGCGGGGGCTGCCGCTCTCCTATGCTGCACTCTACTGCGACGAGGTCGCGCGGATGCGGATCGAGCGGGAACTGCGGGCGCGGTACAATCCGCCGTGCGGGGACCGCTAGGCGAATCGGCCACGAGCATGGTCAGGGGCGAGGAAGAACTCGCCCCTGACCGGCCGCCGAAACATGTCGGACCACAAGACAAGTGAAAAGAGAATTGGTGTGACCAACAACATTCCTCAAGCAGAGAAGACCTCCATGGACGACATCAAGCGTGTCGCCTGGGCAGCCTGCAATTCATTTCGCGGGCTGATCGACCCGGCCGAGTACAAGGACTACATCCTCATCATGCTGTTCCTGAAATTCGTCTCGGACGTCTGGAAGCAGCATCTCGAAGAGAACATGCGCGAGCTGAAGGGCGATGAAGTCCGCATCCAGCGACGGATGCAGCGCGAGCGCTTCGTCATGCCCGAGGGCTCGACCTTCGACGAGCTCTATGCCGCGCGCGATGCCGACAACATCGGCGAGCGCGTCGACATCGCGCTGGAGGCGATCGAGAACACCAACAAGGCCAAGCTCGGCGGCGTGTTCCGCAACGTGAGCTTCAACTCGCAGACCAAGCTCGGCGAGACCAAGGATCGCAACCGCCGGATCAAGAACCTGCTCGAAGATTTCGCCAAGCTCGACCTCCGGCCCGGCCATGTCGTCGAGGACGAGGCGATCGGCGAGGCCTACATCTACCTGATCGAGCGCTTCGCCTCCGAGGCCGGCAAGAAGGCGGGAGAATTCTACACGCCGCTGCAGGTGAGCCAGGTTCTCGCCAAGCTGGTAGCGCCGCAGCCCGGCGATCGTATCTGCGATCCGGCCTGCGGTTCCGGCTCGCTGCTGATCGAGACGGCCTACGAGGTCGGCGGCAAGGACTTCGCCCTGTTCGGGCAGGAGGTGAACGGCGGCACCCATGCGCTCGCCAAGCTCAACATGTTCTTGCACGACATCGACGGCGCACGGATCGAGTGGGGCGATACGCTCAACAACCCGCTGCTGATCGAGGACGACCATTTGATGGCGTTCGACGTGGTGGTGGCGAACCCGCCGTTCAGCCTCGACAAGTGGGGCGCCGAGAACGCGCCGACCGACCGGTTCAAGCGCTGGACGCGCGGTATCCCGCCGAAGAGCACGGGCGACTGGGCGTTCATCACCCACATGGTGGAGACGGCGAAGCCGAAGCTCGGCCGCGTCGCGGTCGTGGTGCCGCACGGCGTGCTGTTCCGCGGCGGTGCCGAGGGCAAGATTCGCGAGGCGATGATCCGCGAGAACCTGCTCGATGCGGTGATCGGCCTGCCGTCGAACCTGTTCCAGTCGACCTCGATCCCGGTCGCCGTGCTGGTGTTCGACCGGCGGCGCGAGAAGGGTGGCGCGCGTTCGGGAACGACCGACGTGCTGTTCATCGACGCCAGCCGCGATTTCAAGCAGGCCAAGACCCAGAACATTCTCGAAGCCGCGCACACGGCGAAGATCGTCGACACGTTCAAGGCCCGCAAGGACGTGGACAAATACGCCCGCGTCGTGCCCGTCGCCGAGATCGAGGAGAACGGCTTCAACCTCAACATCCCGCGCTATGTCGACACCTTCGAGGCCGAGGCCGAGATCGACGTGAAGGCCGTGCAGGCCGAGATCGACCAGCTCGAAGCCGAGCTTGTCGAGGTGAAGAAGCGGATGGCGGGGTATCTGCGGGAGCTCGGGGCGGATGCGTAAGAGCTGGCGAAAAGCAACGCTGGCGGATTTGGTCGCGTTGCAGAGAGGGCATGATCTACCAACGCAAGTTCGAGACGTCGGAATAGTTCCGGTAATCGGAGCCGGAGGGCCAAATGGTTATCATTCGGCAGCAAACGTGAGTGCTCCGGGGGTTGTGGTCGGAAGAAGCGGGTCTGGCTTCGGCAATGTCTGGTGGTCTGATGTGCCGTTTTGGGCTCACAACACCGGACTATATGTGACTGATTTCAAGGGGAACGATCAGAGATTCGTTTACTACCAGCTCTCAGCCTTAAATTTCGCAAGTTACAATTCGGGAGGCCTGCAGCCATCTCTCAATCGCAATTTTATCTATCCAATCGAGCTTTGCATCCCTCCACTGGAGGAGCAGCGCGGTATCGCCGGTATTCTGCGCACCTGGGATGATGCCCTTGAGAAGACCGAGCGGCTTCTCTCTGTTAAAGCCGCCGCATTTAGCTGGGTGGCGAGCACACTCCTGACCGGTCGTCGGCGGCTCGGTGGGAGGCGCACGAATTGGCCGTCCGTCGCTTTGACTGAGGTCACGCGGGAGGCGACAGCCCGTAATGGAAAGACTCAATTCGACGTCGATGTCGTTATGGGCGTGAACAAGCTGCACGGCATGATCCCCATGAAGGATCACGTTCGGGCTGCCGATCTCTCGCGCTATAAGATCGTTCGCCCGGGGGCGTTCGCCTACAACCCGATGCGGCTGAACATCGGCTCCATCGCCCAGAACCTTCACGGACGTGATGTGCTCGTCAGTCCCGACTATGTGGCGTTCGAGATTCGCCCGGATTCGTTGTTGCCTGCGTACTTCGATCACCTCCGGCGGACGCCGATGTGGAGCCGCTTCGTCAAGACCGCAGGCAGTGGTGGGGTCCGCGTTCGAATCTATTACGACGACCTCGCCGACTTCATCCTCGAGCTACCGCCGCTCGATGAGCAGGCGCGCATCATCGAAGTTCTGGACACAGGCCGGCGAGAGATTGCCATCCTCGAACGTCAGCGCGATGCCCTCGCTAAGCAGAAACGTGGCCTTATGCAAAAGCTGCTGACGGGCGAGTGGACCGTGAAGGTGCCTGAGTCGCAGGAGGCGGCCGAGTGAGCACGTTCCGCGGCGGCGAGGTCCATACGTCCCAGCTCTCGGCGCTCCATCTGCTCCAGACGATGACGCCGGGCTGGAGGCTGCTGACGCGGGCCGAGGTGGACCGCGAGCGCCGCGGCCGGCTCGGCAGCGTGCTGCTGGAGGACATCCTCGCCGCGCAACTCGCCAAACTCAACCAGATCGAGCAGGACGGGCGCTTCCACCCCTTCTCCGAGGCCAACATCCGCACCGCAATCGAGCGGCTGCGCACGCCTGAGCCGCTCGGCCTGATGACCCTGAACGAGAAAACCACCGACCTCCTGCAGCTCGGTACGGCGCTCGACCAGACCATCGAGGGCGTCACCCGGGGCCGATCGCTGCGCTACATCGACTGGGAGACGCCGGCGAACAACGCCTTCCATGCCGTCGCGGAGCTGGAGGTCGAAAAGTCCGGCAGCCACGAGACGCGGCGGCCCGACATCGTGCTGTTCGTCAACGGCATCCCGTTCGCCGTGATCGAATGCAAGGCGCCGCATGTCGACCTCGGCACGGCCGTCGCCCAGATCATCACCTATCAGCGCGCCGGCGAGATCCCGCATTTGTTCCGCAGCGTGCAGCTCGTTCTCGCCGTCAAGCCGTCCGAGGCCAAATACGCGACCGTCGGCTCGGCGGCGAAGTTCTGGGCCGTCTGGAAGGAGAAGGAATTCGATGACGCGGCCGTGGCGCCGCTCGTCAATGCCCCGCTCGACGCCGCGCAGGCTCGCCGCACCTTTGGCGACGGATTCGCCGAGGAGCAGGCGCCCTTCGAGGCCCGGCGCGAGGAGGGGCGCACGATCTGCGAGCAGGACCGCGTCATCCATGCGCTCTGCCGGCCTGATCGCCTGCTCGATCTCGCCCGCCGCTTCACCCTGTTCGATCTCGGCATCAAGAAGATCGCGCGCTACCAGCAGTTCTTCGCCGTCCGCAAGATCCTGAAGCGGGTGACCACCGAGCGCGACGCGAACGGCGTCCGGCGCGGCGGCGTGGTCTGGCACACGCAAGGCTCCGGCAAATCGCTCACCATGGTGATGCTCGCGAAGGCGCTCGGGCTTGACGACACCATCACCAACCGCCGCGTCGTGCTGGTGACGGACCGCATCGATCTCGATGTGCAGTTGCGTGACACGTTCGATGCCTGCGGGACCGACGTGATCCAGGCAAAAACTGGAACGCATCTGCTCGAGCTCATCAGCCGCAACAAGGCGGCGATCGTTTCCACAGTCATCAATAAATTCGAGGCTGCGGTCGCCAAGGGCGACTTCAAGGACGAATCGACTGAGGTCTTCCTGCTGGTCGACGAGAGCCACCGTGGACAATACGGCGCAATGCACACGCGCATGAAGCGCGTTTTTCCGCGGGCCTGCTACATCGGCTTCACGGGCACGCCGCTGACCAAGGCCGAGAAGAGCACGGCGGCGCGCTTCGGCGGCATCATCGACGCATACACGATCGACCAGGCCGTGAAGGACAAGGCCGTCCTGCCGCTGATCTACGAGGGCCGGCAGGTCGCCCAGGAGGTGAACCGGGACGGCATCGACACCTGGTTCGGCCGGGTGACGCGCGACCTCTCCGACCAGCAGCGCGCCGACCTCAAGCGCAAGCTCACCCGCTACAGCGAGATCGCCCAGGGCGAGCAGACCATCACGGCCATCGCCTACGACATCGCCGAGCACTTCACAAAATTCTGGAAGGGCACGCGCTGGAAGGCGCAGTTCGCCGTCCGATCGCGCGATGCCGCTGTGAAGTACTACGAGATCTTCAAGGAGATGGGGACCATCTCGGCCGAGGTCATCATATCGGGGCCGGACGACCGTTCCACCGGTGACGATCCCGCCGAGGAAGTCACCGAGCCGGTGGTCCGGTTCTGGAAGACGATGATGGCTAAGTACGGCGGGGAGGAGGAGTACAACCGCCAGATCACCGAGGGATTCAAGAAGCGGGAGGAGCCCGAGCTTCTGATTGTGGTCTCCAAGCTCCTCACCGGCTTCGATGTCCCGGTTGATACCGTTCTCTACATCGACAAGGCCCTGACCGGGCATAACCTCCTCCAGGCCATTGCTCGCGTGAACCGCGTCGAGGAAGATAAGGAATACGGCTACATCGTCGACTATGCCGGCGTCCTTGGTGAGCTGGATACGGCCATGCGGACGTATTCGGCGCTGGCCGAGTTCGACCCGGACGATCTCGATGTCGGCCATGCGATCATCGACGTGCATGCGCAGATCGCCCGGTTGCCGCAGGCACACGCAAATCTGATCAACCATTTCAAGGGTGTGGGGAAGCGACGCGACGAGGAGGCCTATGAGGTATTCCTGGCCGACGAAGCGGTGCGCAAGGAGTTCTATGCGCTGCTCGCCGAATTCGCCCGGCTACTGGCAACAGCTCTCGCCACATCCGATTGGGTGAACGATCCGAAGAACGAGACGCAAGCCCAGCTTTACAAGGACGATCTGCGCCGCTTTCAGAAGCTCCGCACGGCGGTGCGAAATCGGTACCGAGAGGCGATCGACTTCGAGCAGTACGAGGCCCGTATCCGCAAGCTGCTCGACACCCATATCAGCGCCGACGCCGTCGAGGTCGTCACGGAGCCGGTCAACATCTTCGATACCGCCGCCTTCGACCGTGCGGTGGACGAGCAGACGACGCCAGCCTCGAAAGCTGACCTTATCGCCAGCCAGACCAAGCGCACCATCACTGAACGCATGGAAGAAGATCCGGTCTTCTTCAAGAAGATCTCCGATCTTATCGCCGAGGCCATTTCAGAGCATCGAGCGAAGCGGCTCAGCGACAACGAGTACCTCAAGAAGATCAGGGAGGCTGCCGAGCAGGTCCGGCGTCCGAAGCACGACGACGTGCCTGCTGAGGTTCGGTCGGACGAACATGCCGTGGCTGTGTTCAACTCCCTTCAGAACGCGATGAACGGCTCCGCGGGTCTCCACGGGAGCAGTATTCGACCTGTTCTGGCCGCTGCTGCGCTGGAGTTGGTGTCGATCGTCAAAGCGCTGAAGGTCGTCAACTGGACCGAGAACGTTGATGTCCAGAACGCAATGCGGAACCGCATGGACGACTACTTCTTCGACGTTGTCAGGGACCAGCACAGCGTCGATCTTTCGCCTGAGCAGATCGACGCTCTTGTCGATGGCGTTCTGAAGATCGCCCGCGCGCGGATGGCATGAGGATGCGGGGGTCGGTTGCCTATGCGAACCAACGGATCGACTATTCGGCGCGCCACTCATCTCGCAAGACGCTGGCGATTACGGTTCATCCGGACGGCGGGGTCGAGATTGTCGCGCCCGCGGGCATCGGCCAGCAGGTCATCGAGAAGCGGCTGATCCGCCGCGCGAGCTGGGTCCTGCAACAGCGCCGCTATTTCGAGCAATTTCTTCCTCGAACGCCGGCCCGACGCTACGTTGGCGGTGAAACCCACCTCTATCTCGGTAAGCAGTATCGATTGAAGATCGAACGCGCCACCGAGGATTGCGTCCGGCTGAAGGGCGGCTACTTCCTGATTTCGGTCGCCGGAGTTCCATCACCCGACCGTGTCAGCGGTCTTTTAGCCTCCTGGTACAGGGAGCGTGCCGACAGGAAGCTCAAGGAGCGGTTCGAGGCCATCACGGCGCGATTTGGACGAATCGTAGGGAGGCGGCCCGACCTATCCATCCGTCCGATGAAGCGACGATGGGGCAGCCACAGTGCCAAAGGACGGATCACACTCAATCGAGATCTCGTGCGGGCACCGCTACCCTGTGTAGACTATGTTATTGTTCACGAGTTGGTACATCGCCGCCATCCGCATCACGGCCGAGCCTTCTTCGATCTCTTGGCGCAAATGATGCCGGATTGGGAGAAACGGAAGAGTGCGTTGGAGCGATTGCTGGCCTGACCTTTCCGTGCGCAGGTCGCTGCAAAGGAGCCTGTGGTCGGCCGCCCTTTAGTCTAGCGCAAAAATGATCGAGAACCGTAGTCAGGCAGCTAACATCCATTTGTTCCGACCCGGCTATTTGTCGTCGTTGATAATGACACCCTCTCCGTGTGACTTGTTCGAGTAGACAAACTCCAAAGCAAAATCGCGCTCTAAGACATCTCGGATTTTGGAGCACACTTGCTGGCGCCGAGGGTTGTCAGTCGATCCTTCGTGGCGGCGATACCCCGCCGACCAGATCGCGCCGAACGCGGCGATGATTGGCGCTGAGCTTGATCGCTTGAGCGCAGCTGATCTGGACTTCCGTAGCGCGCTGCGCGGGGACGTCGCCGCTGCAGTCAGGATTGCGATCCGCCAACTGGGTGCCCGCCCCCCGTTTGCGATTACCACGGACCTGGTGATGACCGCGTTGATGCGTTGTGCCTTCGACGGCTCCGCTCCGGCGAAAATCGTGATGGCGAATATCATCAAGAGCTGCTGCTTCGAACACGACCGACGGGCGTGGCTTACCGGATCGTGGTTCTCGTTCAACGCGCCTGTTGTATCGCGTGGTTCGCGGAGAGCAGTGAAGGCGCCTTTACACCAGAGAACCAACAACGGCTGTGTCGACCGCGATCATCATCGCCAGAAGGATTAATAGTGCGAGTCCAGATCGTTTCCGAAGCACGCGCGCGGGCCCTGGTCGGTAGAGACCGCGAAGAAACTGTAGAGTGTCTGTTATGACCAATCCCTACGATGACGACGATACTCTGGCGACTCTTGCAGTCTCGGAGCAGGAGGCCGCTTCAACCGGCGCGGCGGCAGATGCCGCAGAGACCAACCAGGCGGTGAAGGCATTGCCGCGGATCCTGCGGATCGCAATGCTGCGGGGCCGCGCCGACAGCTACGTGCGAGAGCGCTTAATCGGCGAAATTGCTGAGTTGTGCCCGAACCTGCCCGAGACGACGATCTGGGCTAACGCGAATACCACGGACGCCGCCATCAATCTGGCTGCGGAGCTGGACCGAGCGGCGGCAGCTAACGACTGTTCTGAGCTGCGCTCGATCGCCGACTGCGTGCGGATGGTTTCACTCCCGGTTCCGCATAGCGAGGCGTTGATTGCCGAGCACCGTCGCGTCGGAAAGTCTCTCGTCATGGCCGCGAAGGCTGTGCCCGATGAGCTGGATGTTGATATGGCAGCTGATGTCGAAGCTCTGGTGTGGGGATGGGCCGCTTTGCTGATCGCGCTTCCGCAACTGCCGCTGTACGCAGACACCCGGGCCTTAACGAATGCCTACCGTGTGGCCGATAAGATGGCGCGTCAGCGCATCGAACAAGCCATTGAAGCGGTGCGCCAAGAATATGAAGAGCGAGCCCAGGAGGAGAAGGCACAGAAGGTGGTCCACGAGGATAGAGCGCCTGCTGATCACAAGAGCGATGGTGCTCTCGATGGCTCCCTCGTGGTTTGCGAGCTCGAAGACGCCAGTCTGAAAAGCCCGAAGCTGAAGGAGATCGTGACGCCGCTGAAGGCGGCTATCAATACGGCCGTCCCGATCGCCGGGGCGCCTCCGCTGCACGAGGCAAGGCGGCAGCTGCTTTTCGAATTTCCGTATGCACAGGAGGTGATCGACTTCTGCCTAACGGATCTCGTTGGGCGCACCTACGTTCATTTGCGCCCCTTGCTGCTTGTCGGTTCGCCGGGTAGCGGTAAGTCACGCTTCGGCCGCCGTCTGGGCGAAGTGCTCGGCGTACATGTCTGGCGCGTCGACGCAGCACGTTCCGATGGCGCGGCCTTCGGTGGTACAGACAAGCGCTGGCACTCGGCCGAACCGTGCCATCCATTTCTCGCAATTGCGCGGGGCCGAGTCGCGAATCCAATCGTCCTGCTCGACGAAATAGAGAAGGCTCCGACCCGGTCGGACTATGGTCGATTTTGGGACGCGTTGTTGGGATTTCTCGAACCCGAGACTGCCGCGCGCTATCCAGATCCGGCGCTGCAGACGCTGCTTGATCTATCGATGGTCAGCTATATCGCCACGGCCAATTCAATAGACCAGCTTCCGTCGCCGATCAGGGACCGATTTCGGGTGATCGAATTCCCGAAGCCGAGGCCCGCAGATCTCGAGGCGCTGCTACCCGCCGTCATTGCGAATATTGCTGTGGAACGCGGTCTCGACGCGCGTTGGGTGACGCCGCTTACACAAGACGAAGTCGCCGCGGCCCGTCGCTTCTGGCATGGGGGATCAGTCAGGAAGCTGCGCCGGGTTGTCGAAGCAATGATGAATGCGCGGGAGAAAGTGGAGGTGAGGCAGTGATGCTGCGTCCGTACTCGACCTACCATCGTCGACCGATTCAACCGGTGCATCATCGTTAAATTCCGCTTTGGGCCACAAGCGGGAGTTGGTCGTCCCCGAATGGGACAGGCTCGACATTCGGTGCGCGACTTTCGATTTTCAGCTGCGACGGTTGGACGCGTAGTCACGCAGTCGTCAGACCTTCGGCGCGCAAGATGCCGCATTGGAGTCGGCTGGGGCGCCGTCGATGGGAAAAACGATCTCGAATACAGAGCCGCCTTTTTCCGAGGTGCTGTATCGGGCGTGTCCGCCATGCGCCTCGGCGATCGCGCGCACTACCGACAATCCGAGACCCGAGCCGCCGAATTTCCGAGACCGAGAGGGTTCGGCGCGTGCGAAGGCATCGAAAGCTCGCGCGGCGAACTCTGCGCTCAAGCCGGGCCCCTCGTCGGCGACGGCGATGACGACGTCTTGTTTGTCCAGATTCATCCGGATTTCGATTGTCCCAGGCGTTGCGTAGCGGCGGGCGTTTTCCAAGAGCGCGAGAAGTGCCTGTCGGATCCGCGCGCCATCACATGGCAGCGTCAGCGGCTCGGTCGTTATCTGAACAGAGAAACCGGCACCTTCCAGGGCGGGGCGCATTGCGTTGACAGCTTGCTGTACTTCTTTGACGAGGTCCGTGCGCTCGACACGCAAGTCCAGGCGCTGACTGTCCGACAAGGTCACGACTCGCAGATCCTCAACGAGACGCGACAAATTCTCGACCTGGGTCAGCAGGCTCCTGAACAACTTGTCGTTCGGCTCGAAGACGCCGTCCGCAAGGCCATGCAGGCTCCCGCGCAGAATTGTCAGCGGTGTCCGCAATTCATGAGCGATGGTCGCGTTCCACGATGCCATCGACTGCGCCACATCCTGCAGACGCTGAGCCATCGCGTTGAAATCGTCGACCAGTTGCGCCGTCTCGCCGAGCGAGCGATCGCCGGCCACAGCACGCGCGGTGAGGTCGCCGGCTGCGATCTTGCGTGCGCCTTCGGCCAGCGAATTGAGCGGCGCAAGGATACGCCGCGTCAGCCGCAGCGCAGTGTGGATCGCGATGGCGAGGCCGAGCAGCAGGAAGATCGCGATCAGGATGAAGTCGGATGCTTCCGGCAGCAGCGGCGGCGGGCCGGGCGGCGGCGGAAACCAGATCAGATAGATGGTGTAGAAGATGAACGTGCCGACGAACACCATCAGCACCGCGATGGCGGCGACGATGCTCATCGACAGTGTGATCTGGCGACTGAGGCGATAGTGTCTCATGCGGCCGTCAGTCGGTAGCCGACGCCGCGCACCACCGACATCATGCCGGTTGCGCCCGCCTCGTCGAGCTTGCGGCGCAGATTGCTGACATGACTGTCGACCGTCCGCTCCAGCGCATCGCCGCCGGGAAGGCAGGCGTCGATCAGTTCGTTGCGGCCGAAAGCCCGGGTCGGCGCCTTTGCCATGTGAGCCAGCAGCCGGAATTCGGTCAGGGTCAATTGCAGCGGCAACGAGACGTCGTCGCCGTGCACCTTCGCAAGATGGCTCTCGAGGTCGACTTCGAGCTTGCCGATGCGGAGAATCGTTCGGCTGGCCGCGTGACCCGACCGCCGCAGAACCGCCTTGGTGCGGGCAACGACTTCGAGCGGGTTGAACGGCTTGACCACGTAGTCGTCCGCGCCGAGACGTAGCCCTTGCAGTCGATCGAGATCCTGGTCGAGCGCCGTGATCATGATGATCGGCGTCTCGCCCCGACGACGCAGTTCGGCGAGGACGTCCCAGCCGTCGATTTTCGGCATCTTCACATCCAGAAGCACCAGATCCGGCTTCAGGATCGCGTGCTGATCGAGCGCCGTCTGCCCATCGGCCGCATTCACGGTGCGGAATCCTTCGCGCACCAGATAGGCGTCGAGAATCTTGGCGATTTCCGGCTCGTCTTCAGCGATCAGGATGAGTTCGTTCATAGTGCATCGTCCAACAGGGGCGGGCCGATCGGGACGGCTTGCCGGATCGGCCCGGCTTGGGACACGCCCGGTTCAGTGGTCCCATGACCAGTCGTATGCGGGCGGAGCGTCGTCGTCGGACGGGTCGTGGTCATGGCGCCAGTCGTGATCGTCACTCCAGTCGTAGGCGCGGTAGCCATCATAGCGGTACGGCCACGATGAAAACCGATAGCCGAGGCGGCGATCGGGACGACAGGTCCCCCAGGACGTGACATGCCAACCGCGGCCGCATTGCCAGTCGGCTTGGATCACATCCGGCGACGCCTGCAGCGCATGGCCGAACGGCATCGCCACTGCACCGCCGCCCCACAGCGACAACGTGCCCATCAGTACCGCGGCTTTCAACAGCAAGTTTTTCATCGGATCACAGAGCTCCCTGACAATGTCGCGATCGGCGACCCGCCTGTTGTTAGCGAAGATCGCGGCCAAAATCCTGCAGACGGCGAGCGTGCTCGGGTAACGTCGAATATCTCATAATCAATTGAAAACGTGTTCGAATTGACAGTGGGCGGGTAGCGTCAGGCGGCTGGCGGATCGCCGTCTCCATCAAGTCTCCACATAGTCTCCACACGCGACCAATGCGCTGCAGGTAAGTCTCGCGCGTCATCGCATCGCGCCCCCACGCTTCGGCCGGGCGTCGTCCCATCGCACTCCCTCGAGAACGTAGCCCGTGTCATCCCATTCAACGGTTGCCGTAGTCGCGGCCCTGGCGTTTGCCGTGGCGCTTGCCGGTTGCAAGCCCCAGCCGGACGATCACGGCGCCGATTCCGCCGGCGTCGACCGTCCCGAGGTCGGCATCGTGACGTTGCGCCCGCAGGCGGTGGCGATGACCGCGGAGCTTCCCGGTCGGGTCGTCGCTTCGCAGACGGCCGAGGTGCGTCCCCAGGTGTCCGGCATCGTTCAGCAGCGCCTGTTCACCGAGGGGAGCGAAGTCGCCGAAGGCGCGGCGCTCTACCAGATCGATCCTGCGCCCTACCAGGCGGCCTATGACAGCGCCGTCGCGGCCTTGCAGAAGGCGGAAGCCGCCGTACCCAGCGCGCAGGCCAAGTCGGAGCGCTATCAGGGCCTCGTCAAACAGAATGCCGTCAGCAAGCAGGATTTCGACGACGCGGTCGCCGCGCTCGCGCAAGCGAAGGCGGAGGTGGCCACTGCGAAAGCCGCCGTCGAGACCGCCAGGATCAATCTCGACTACACGACGATCAAGGCGCCGATCGGCGGCCGGACCGACCGCTCGTCCTTGACGCCGGGTGCGCTGGTCACGGCCGGCCAGACCAGCTTGCTGACCACGATCCGCACGCTCGACCCGATTTTCGTCGACGTCATTCAGTCGAGCACCAACCTGCTGAACCTGCGGCAGGCGATCGACTCCGGGCGCCTGAAAGTGAGCGGTCCGCACGTCGCGGTGAAACTGAAGCTGGAGAACGGCGCGATCTATTCGCTGACCGGCAAGCTGGAATTTTCCGAGGCCAATGTCAGCACTTCGACCGGCACGGTGACGTTGCGCGCGGTGTTTCCCAATCCGCAGCGACTGCTGCTGCCCGGCATGTATGCCCGCGCCGTGGTCGAAGAAGGCGTCGCGCCCGACAGCTTCCTGGTGCCGCAGCGCGCCGTCACCCGAAACACCAAGGGTGAGGCGGTCGCGATGTTCCTCGACAAGGACGGCAAGGCCGAGGAACGCGTGCTGTCCGTGATTCGCAGCGTCGGCAACAACTGGCTGATCGGCGCCGGCGTTCGCGACGGCGACCGGGTGATCGTCGAAGGCACGCAGTATGTGCGTCCCGGGCAGATGGCCGCCGGCACCGAAGTCGTGGTCGACGACACGACCGGCGAAGTGCGCGAACGGCTGCCGCGGCAACGACGTGCGGCGCGTCCGGGGGCGGAGCCATGATCTCCGCATTCTTCATCAAAAGGCCGATCTTCGCCTGGGTGATCGCGATCGTGATCATGCTCGGCGGGCTGTTGGCGCTGATCACGCTGCCGGTGTCGCAATATCCCGAGATCGCGCCGCCGACGATCCAGATCAGCGCGAGCTATCCGGGCGCGGACGCGCAGACGGTCGAGAATTCGGTGACCAAGGTGATCGAGCAAGGCATGACCGGACTCGACAACCTCGACTACATGACTGCGTCGTCGACCTCGAGCGGCCAGGCCGAGATCACGATCACCTTCACCAACAAGGCCAATCCCGACGTCGCGCAGATGCAGGTGCAGAACAAGCTGCAGCTCGTCACCGCGCTGCTGCCGTCGATCGTCCAGACCACCGGGCTCTCGGTCACCAAGTCGACCAACGGCTTTCTGATGATCGTCGGCTTCGTTTCGACCAACGGCAAGATGAGCGAGACCGATATCGCCGACTATGTGAAGAGCTCGCTGAACGACAGACTCAAGCGGGTGGAAGGCGTCGGCAATACCCAGCTGTTCGGCGGCGGCTATGCGATGCGGATCTGGCTCGATCCGGAGAAGCTACTGAAATACGCGTTGACGCCGGCCGACGTCACCGCGGCGATTCAGGCGCAGAACACCCAGGTTTCGGCCGGCCAGCTCGGCGGCCTGCCGGCGCGCAAGGGCCAGCAGCTCAATGCGACCGTCACCGCGCAGAGCCGGCTGCAGACGCCGGCGCAGTTCCGCAACATCGTCGTCAAGAGCGACAGCAACGGATCGATGGTGCGCATCGACGATGTCGCCACCGTCGAGCTCGGCGCCGAGGACTACACGAGCGCGTCGACCTACAACGGCCTGCCGGCGACGGGGCTCGCCATCAATCTGGCGACCGGCGCCAATGCGATCAGGACAGCCGCTGCAGTCAAGGCGGTGGTCAACCAGATGGCCCCGACGTTGCCGCAAGGCATCAAGGTCGTCTACCCCTACGACACCACGCCGTTCGTCGAAATCTCGATCGGCGACGTCACCCGCACGCTGGTCGAGGCGGTCGTCCTCGTCTTCGTGGTGATGCTGGTTTTCCTGCAGAACTTTCGCGCCACGCTGATTCCGACGCTGGCGGTGCCGGTCGTGCTGCTCGGCACCTTCGGCGTGCTGGCGCTCGCCGGTTATTCGATCAACACGCTGACCATGTTCGCGATGGTGCTGGCGATCGGCCTTCTGGTCGACGACGCGATCGTGGTGGTCGAGAACGTCGAACGCGTGATGCACGACGAGGGGCTGTCACCGCGCGAGGCCACGGCCAAATCGATGACGGAAATCACCGGCGCGCTGATCGGAATCACTACGGTTCTGTCGGCGGTGTTCGTGCCGATGGCGTTCTTCGGCGGCTCGGTCGGGGTGATCTATCGGCAGTTCGCGGTGACGATCGTCTCCGCGATGGTGCTGTCGGTGATCGTGGCGCTGGTGCTGACGCCCGCCTTGTGCGCGACGATTCTGCGTCGGCCGAAGCCGCACGACGAGAAGCGCGGCGTGTTCGGATGGTTCAACCGCGTGCTGGGCCGGGGCACGGATGCCTATCAGGCCGGGGCGCGCGGCATGCTGCGGCGTCCGCGGCAAGGTCTGATCGCGTTCGTGCTCGTCATCGTCGCCGCCGCGGCGTTGTTCATCCGCCTGCCGACTTCGTTCCTGCCGGAAGAGGACCAAGGCCTGCTGATGGTGTCGGTGCAGTTGCCGGTCGGCGCCACCACCGACCGCACGGAGCGCGTGCTCGACCAGGTCACCCGCCATTTCCTCGACCATGAGACCAAGGCGGTGGATGGCCTCATGACGGTGACGGGCTTCTCGTTTTCCGGGGCCGGCCAGAATGTCGGCATGGCCTTCGTGCGTCTGAGGGACTTCGCCGAACGCAAAGACACCGACCTCTCCGCCAATGCCGTGGCCGAACGTGCCATGGCGGTGTTCGCCGGCATTCGCGACGCGAAGGTGTTTGCGCTGGCGCCGCCGGCGATCGAAGGGCTCGGAACCAGCAACGGCTTCGATTTCTATCTGAAGGACATCAACGGCGCGGGGCACGACAGACTGATGGCCGTGCGCGATCAGCTGCTCGGCGCCGCCGGTAAAAGCCGGCTGCTGAGCGGGACCCGGCCCAATGGGCAGGACGACACGCCGCAGTTCTCGATCGACATCGATCGGGAGAAGGCGAGTGCGCTCGGCCTCAATCTCGCCGACGTCAACTCGACGCTGTCGATCGCCTGGGGCAGCAGCTACGTCAACGACTTCATCGACCGTGGCCGCGTCAAGCGGGTCTATCTGCAATCTGCGGCGGACTTCCGGATGCAGCCGGAGGACCTGAACCTCTGGTACGTCCGTAACAACGCCGGCGCGATGGTGCCGTTCTCTGCCTTCGCGTTGGGGCGCTGGACCTTCGGTTCGCCGCGGCTCGAGCGCTACAACGGCGCGGCCGCAGTTCAGATCCAGGGCGACGCTGCGGCCTCCGTCAGCTCCGGCGCCGCAATGGCGGAGATCGATCGCCTGGTCGCCGGCCTGCCTGCCGGCTTCGGCCACGAATGGACCGCGTTGTCGCGGCAGGAACAGCTCTCCGGCAGTCAGGCGGCGTCGCTGTACGCGATCTCCATCCTGGTGGTGTTCTTGTGTCTGGCCGCGCTGTACGAGAGCTGGTCGATCCCGTTCGCCGTGATGCTGTCGGTGCCGGTCGGCGTGTTCGGCGCGCTGGCGGCCGCGCTGCTGCTCGGTCAGAGCAATGACGTGTACTTCAAGGTCGGTCTGCTGACCACGATCGGTCTTGCCGCCAAGAACGCCATCCTGATCATCGAATTCGCGATCGCGCGGCAGCAGGCGGGGCTGGGATTGCACCGCGCCACTTTGCTCGCCGCGCGGCAGCGGCTGCGGCCGATCCTGATGACCTCGTTTGCGTTCATCCTCGGCGTCGCGCCGCTGGTCGTCGCCAGCGGCGCCGGATCGGCGGCGCAGAACTCGATCGGCATCGGCGTGATGGGCGGCATGCTGGCGGCGACGCTGCTGGGCATCTTCTTCGTGCCGCTGCTGTTCGTCGTGGTCCGGCGTGTGTTCAAGAGCGCGGCCGGCAGCGAGATCGCCGTGAGCCCGACACCGCCCGCCGCGTTCGGCCTTTCGGGCCCGAAAGACTCGTGAGCAGAGCAATGATGCAAGCACGAACGCCGATGATGCGGCCGCGCCGATGGCTCGCGCGTTGCCGGAGAGCCGGAGTGCTGCTCACCGCGTCCGCGTCGCTGGCCTCGATAGCCACCGCGCTGAGCGGGTGCGCCATCGAGATTCCCCTGGACCCTGCAAAGACGCCACCGCCCGTTCAGGCGCCTGCGAAACCCGTGACACCTGCGAAGCCCGCGGTCGCGCCGTCGTTTGCGACGCTGATGATCCTTGCCGCGGTGTTGCTCGGCGGATGCGCTGTCGGTCCCGACTATCGGACGCCACTTCTCGCGACGCCCGCGCAGTGGAGCCGGGCGGGCGCCTCGACCCCTGCGCCGCCCGTGTTGCCACGGTGGTGGACCCGGTTACGCGATCCGACCCTGGATCGGCTGGTGGTCGAGGCGGTGGACGGCAACCTCGATGTCGCGACGGCGAGTGCGCGCGTGCGCGAGGCGCGGGCGAGCTATCGGCAGGCGGTGGGCGCGCTGCTTCCGGCGATCACCAACAGCGACTCGGCCCGGCTGGCAAAGGGGACGGGGGGGACGTCGGCGGCACCCGGCGGTCTCAACCTCGGCGGTCCGTCGTCGTTGCTGGGATCGGACGGCACCTCCGGTCTGTATCAGGCCGGGTTCGACGCGAGCTGGGAGCTCGATCTGTTCGGCGCCAACCGCAGGGCCGTCGAGGCTGCGGCCTACGGCATCGATGCTTCGGACGAAAATCTGCGCGCCGTGTTGCTGACGCTCGTTGGCGACGTCGCGTCGAGCTACGTCGAGGCGCGCGGCTATCAGGCGCGCATTGCGCTCGCCCGTCGCACCGCGCTGTCGCAGGACGAAACCACCACGATCACCCGCAACCGCCTGGCCGCGGGCACCGCGTCGGCCGTGGACCTCGCCACCGCCACCGGGCAGGCGGCGGCGACGCGCGCCGTCATTCCCACGCTCGAGACGGCCTACGCCCAAACCGTGCACCGGCTGTCGGTGTTGACCGGACGGCCGCCGGCCGCGCTGTCGGCTCTCCTGGCACGCCCGAAGCCGATCCCGGCGCCGAAGCTGCCGGTGCCGGCCGGGATTCCGGCCGATGTTCTGCTGACGCGGCCCGATGTGCGGCTGGCGGAGCGCCGCTACGCGCAATCCACGGCCCGTATCGGGCAGGCCGAAGCCGCGCTGTATCCCAGCGTCAACTTGGCGGGAAACATCGCGACCTCAGGCACCAGGCTCGGCGATCTCGGCAGGAATTCGTCGATCAGCTGGTCGCTCGGCCCGACCCTGACGGTGCCGATCTTCAACGGCGGCAAATTGCGCGCGGCGGTGGAGATCGCTCAGGCGCAGCGCGACCAGCAGTTTCTGGCCTACCAGGCGTCCGTGCTCACCGCGTTGAAGGACGTCGAAGACGCGCTGGTGGCGCTGAGCAACGAGCGCGTGCGGAGCCGAAGTCTAGCGACATCGACCACCGCCTATCGGCAGGCAGTGAGCCTGTCGCAGTCGCTGTATCGATCCGGATCGTCGAGCTTTCTCGACGTGCTGACCGCCGAACGTTCGCTCTACGGCGCCGAAGACGCGCTGCTGCAGAGCCGGGTCCGGATCGTCTCGGACTACATCGCACTGAACAAGGCGCTCGGCGGCGGATGGGACGGCGAGGTCGATGCGCTGACGCCGCAGGTGATCGACGTCGACACCGGGCCGCATCCAGCCGGTCCGATCACGCATCGGCGTGCGGCTTTATGAGCGAGACGATTGGGAAACACAGGTCGGCAATGCAGGAGACAAAGCAATGAGATTGGATGAGGCAAAACGCGTCATCCTGGTCCCGGCGCAGGAAGCGGACCTGACGGATTGTCGGATCGGCCTGCAGGACGACGATCGACTTCGCTGCGCATCACGTTCGTCGTCGTAAGCCCATGAATCTCGCGAATGCCGACGCGCTTCGTCGCGATCTGGGTGCGGCCTCATCCCGGCCGGCCGTGATCCGCTATAGCTGCTTGCGACGTGCTTCTCGCCGCGGCGCAGCGGCGCTGCTGCATCACCGACTCGGGACTCCGTTGCTGCTGGGGCTTGTGCTCGGCAATGCGCTGCTGTGGGTCGCTGTGCTGACCATCCTTAAATTTGCTCAGGTGCTGCATTCCGACAGCACCGAAGCTTTCGCGTGGGGTCAGACCCTGGCCTGGGGCTCGGGCAAGCACCCGCCGATGGTAGGGTGGCTGGCGCGGGCGTGGTTCAGCGTGTTTCCCACCAAGGATTGGGCGTTCTACGCGTTGGCGATGGCCGTCACCGGCGCTACCGTCCTGCTGATCAGGTTGCTGGCCGGGGAGGTGGTCGATCGCCGGCGCGCCGTCCTCGCCGCGTTGCTGGCGATGATCTACCCGATCCTGAATTTCAAGGGCTACAAGTTCAATCCCGACTTGTTACTATTGCCGTTCGTGGTGCTGATCGTTTGGGCCTACATGGTCGCAGCCGAACGGCGGACCGCGCTGTGGGGAGTGGTGATCGGGCTCGCCGGCGCAGGCGCGGTGATGACGAAATACTGGGGCGTGTGGGCGCTGGTGGCGATCGCGGTTGCGGCGGTGACGCGGCCCGATCGTAACCAGTTGTTCCGCTCGCCGGTGCCCTATGTGGCGGTCGCGGTGTTCGTGCTGGCGATGGCTCCACATCTCGACTGGCTTTCTACGGTCGGCTTCACGCCGTTCCGCTACGCTTCGCAATCTCTTGTGGTCGATCGCGGGACGGCGGCACGGGATGCCATCGACTCCACGCTGCATGCCTTCGCTCTGCTGCTGCCGGCGCTGGTGGCCGGCGCCGTCGCCGTGTTGCTGCCGCGGCTCAGGCGCGTGACGGCGCCGCAGGACGACGCGCTGGAGCGCGGCCGCCAGATCTGGATCATCGTCGCCGTGCTGGTGATCGGCCCGCTCGTCGCCGCCATTGCGCTGCCGTTCCGGATGAAGAGCGACTGGGCCATCCCGCTGTTCTCACTGGTCCCGCTCGCCGTTCTGGCGCTGCCGCGGCTCGCCGTGCCGCTGGGTGCCGTGGCCAGGACTGCGGTGATCCTGATGGTGCTCGGGGTGGGAGCGTTGATGGTGGCGCCGGGGCTTGCGACGGTGAAGGTGCTGTTCGAACCGAACCGCGCGCTGTCGCCGCGGCTGGATCGCCTGGCTGCGATTGCAACCGACCTGTGGCGCGAACGCGTCGGCACGCCGCTCAGGTTCGTGGCCGGCGACATCGAGGAGGTCGCGACCGTATCGTTCTACAGCGCCGACCATCCGCGGATGTTCTCGGCCGGCACGCCCGAACTGACGCCGTGGATTTCAGCCGAAACGCTCGGTCGCAGCGGCTTCGTCGGGATATGTCCGGCTTCAACACCGGCCTGTATCGACCGGGTCATCGCGCTGCGACCATGGGCCGAGCGGATCGCCGTGACCACCGAACGGGACGCGTTCGGACAAAGCCTGCCGCCGGATCGCTGGGTCTTACTGCTCGCGCTGCCGGAAGCCGAGGCCTTTCGCTAGGGCCGCCGCTGCCGAGCACCGGCAGCGGATGAGACGGCGAGGTCGATGCGCCGACGCCGGAGGTGATCGACGTCGAAACCGGACCGCGTCCAGCCGGCCCGATCACGCATCGGCGAGTCTATGAGTGAGACGATTGGGAAATTTAGGTCGACAATGCAGGAGACGAAGCAATGAAATTGGACGAGGCAAATCGTGTCATCCTGGTCCCGGCGCAGGAAGCGGATCTGGCGGATTTCCAGCTAAGTCTGCAGGATGCGTTCGCGGCCGGATTCACGGCGGCGTTCGGAACGCTGCCCGAAGGTCCGATCCCGTCGGATGCAGAACTCGGCGAGTTCTTCCATGCCCCTGGCGCGGCCACGTATCACATCGTGCTCGATGGTGTGCGGGTCGGCGGGGCCGTGCTGACGATCGACAGCGCCACGCATCACAATTCGCTCGATCTGTTCTTCGTCTCCGCCGAACATCACGGAAAAGGCATCGGCTCCAGAGCGTGGCGTGCGATCGAAGCGATGTATCCCGACACACTGGCGTGGGAAACCCACACACCGTATTTCGAGAAGCGCAATATCCACTTCTATGTCAACAAATGCGGCTTCAAGATCGTCGAATTTTACAACGTTCATCACCCGGATCCGCATCCCGAAACGCGAGAGGGCATTCCGGACGGAGAGTCGTTCCGGTTCGAAAAGGTGTATGCTGATCAACCCGCACAATCAGATGAACAATGATGCGCATGTGCCCCGTTTTTTATAACGACTGCGGCCCGACATCCAGATCTTCGATTGTGGCACTACTCGGATCGCGCATTTCATGCGGCTGTTCTCTACTGCGAAGATAGTCAGTTTGTTCAAGCAGGTCGGAATAGGTGGTGGGTTATAACCCGAACGGCCTTATCGGATGTCAGCTATGGGTCAGGAGCGGTCTCATGCCGCTCGCTGTTCATGTCCGAAGGGCCTATAGTAGCGGACATGGATCAAAAGGACGTCTCTTGGTCTCGGAGCTGAGCAACGAGTCGAGACAGTCTGCAGATTTCATTAGATCTTCAGCCCGAGTTGCGCTTCCTCTTGGTTCGCAGCCCGCAGGGACGACAGCGAAAAATCTAGCAGTCGACGGGTTTGGACAGCGGCATTGCGGCTGCGTGCAGCGCGACTGCGTAAGAGGCTAAATTCATCGCGGCTGCCGACCGATTTGAGGACGCGGTTAGCGCGCACTGGCGGTGCTCTAACCCTGCGACCTGGGATGAGGACCGATCAGGTCCGAGCGGCCCTGCGGACTCTCATCCGTGATGGACGCGGTGCTGGAGCAAGTTAGCTTGCCTGGGCTTGATCCCGCCGTGAATCTCTTCTGGATGTTTCTCCGTCCTCGCGCCAACCATAACCGCTCTCCGGAGGAAGGCTCGAGAGTCCCAACGACTAGCCCGGAGCCGTCGTCGAACAGGTCGAACTCCTACAGGCATGGTTTCGCGAACGGCAGGGACGATCTCGCTCCTTCGGCGCGCCTGCCGGCGCACGTGCGCCGTCTTCTCGCCGATCAGGCGATCAGCGTGTGAATCGGCGTGGAATAAGGACCCCGTTTTCGGGGTGATCGGCGTCCAATCGGGACCCCTGGGACAGAGGGGCCACATTGGCTTCCATGTTCA